>NZ_JADIJK010000025.1 GCF_017355205.1 Bacillus sp. SD088 | reverse complement strand
CGGAAACTATAAAATTGTCGCTTGTGGATAAGTTTAAATTTGAGTTTTGTCGTCTAGCTCAAGCCGATAGGCGGGCGCCTTGCGCTTTTGTTTCATCCAGCTCCAGCGCCTAGCCCCTCGAGGTCAAATGTTCCTGAACCTATGAAGGGAAAAATCCCCTTCCTAGGTTCAGGAACATTTGCTTGTCGGGGCTGATCAAGGCGCTTGCGCTTTTGTTCTATGCTTCCAATTGTTGTAGGGAGATTTGTGTATCTGTTTTTCTCATATAAGTCATGGTGAATAAATCTTTTGGAATCTCATATAGATCATATAGATAAAAGCCTGGATTTAATTGCTGAAAAACCAAAGGTTTCGTTTCATTTGCTTTTAAGACATAAGGTAATTTTTCGGCAGCTTTTTTCGAACGGTAATTTTCGGTTTTGATTCTCATGTAGACCGTTTCTATTGCTTTTTCAAAAAACAATTGTTGTAAAAATAATTCCTTCACCAATGAATTATATCCTTTGCCGTGATAGGCTTTCCCAAGCCAAGTGCCTAGAAAACCAGCTCCATGCTGAATATCAAATAAATTAATGATGCCAATTGGATTTCCCCATTCATCTAAGATCGTCCTAGAAATGAGTTCACCTTGATCTTCTGCTTCAATTGTTTGTTTGGTAATAAATAAAAATTCCTCAAAGGAATACGCTTTTTGACGCACGAAAGGGAAGACATCCGGGTGCGTCATTAATTCATAAAGAACTTGACATTCATGCCCAGTTAACTCGCGTTTTTTGAGCATCATGACCCCTCCTAGTTGGGGCAGTCCTAAATAGTCGATTCTGCCCCACGAAATTTTTTAAAATTGCATAAAAAATTTCGGGGTGGGAATCGAACCCACTAGAACCAGTTAATCACTGGTGGCGCACCATTTGCCTTCCCTCAATTATGAGCGATATGAAATTGTAAATCTTTATACTGACATCATACAAAAAAATTTCAAATTTGCATAGTAGTAAATATAGCGAATCGTCATTTTTTTTAACGGAAAGGGTGAAAATATTTGAAACTTATACTATAGTTAATACGTAGAATAGATAAGAAGCTAGAAATGGAGGAATTAGAATGGAAACTAACATGGATAATAAGGTGGAAAACAATAATAATGACAGAGTGCTTGCAGCTGTAATTTATATCATCAGTTTTGTCTCAGCATTTATCGGTCCTTTAGTTATTTGGTTAATCAAAAAAGATGAATCAGCCTTTATTGATTATCATGGAAAAGAATATTTGAACTTTTTCATCTCTTACGCCGTTTATGGGATTATTTCTGGTATTTTAATGATTGTTTTAATTGGTTTTGTTCTTGCTCCTATCGTTGGAATAGCAGCAACTATTTTTACCATTATTGCTGCTGTTAAAGCCTACGATGGGCAAGCATATCGCATCCCATTTATTTTCCGTATTATTAAATAATGGAAAAATCTCGAATAGCTCTTGATAATTCGTTTATCAAGGGCTGTTTTCTGTTGATTGCCGGCATTTTGTCATAAGCTTGTCCCGGTTTTCATATAGTAGTTATTACATTCAATAAAGTGAAACTCCTCTGAAAAAGCCACAAGGTAGGGGAGATTACTGCCCATTTATGCGGGATAAAAGGTGAATCATATGAATATAAGGGATTATTACTCTGGAATGTCAAGATTATATATACATCAAAGCATTTTATGCGTGATTGTTTTCTTGGTTGTCGTCTTTCCAGCTCTACAGATAACAAGTTTTTTTCCGACGAACACCGCAGGTATCTTACTATTCGTCATGCTAATTTATTATGCCCTGCGTCACATTTATTTTGCCTATAAAAGTCATAAGCTTCCGAATCCAGCCATTTTTCGAAATGAAGGGGAAGTTTTACTTATGCTAGCGCCATCGCCTGTTACAGCGTATCAGGGAAAGCTATTCACTGGGAGTGGATTTTGTGCCTTCTCCATAAAAAAAGGGAGAAAAGTGAAGGATCAGCTCTTTACTGTAACAGACCATCGGAAAAATACGTATTGGCTTGTTCAAATGAATGCTTTAGGTATGCAATTATTAGAGGCTGGAAAAAAAAATCCCCTGAGAATGCTCAAAAGTGAGAAACGTGAATATCGTACAACGGATGGCCAGTATTACCGGATTGTAAAATCTGTGTATACATTTTCGATTAAGAAGAATGGAAAAAAAATCATGTCTGTTTCTCAAGGACTAATGCCCATCAGTATGCAGCGCATCTTCTCAGCTAGTACACCGATTATAAAATTTGATCGGCAAATAAACGAAGAAGAACGCATTTTTTGTTTAGTGCTTTATTTTACAAATTAGGAGAATCCCTGTGAATCATTTGGAGAACTTGATCAAAGGGTTGCTGTTCTTTACTAGTGAAAAATGTTGAAAAAGGATTCCCAATTGTTTCGACCCTTTTGCTTACTTCATCGATCGTAAAACTTTTCGGATTTAATTTTTCGTTTATTTCATGCCAATATAATGGAGCGGCTACAAGTCCTTTTGAAGGTAAACGAACAGAATATGGAGCTATAATTGTCTTTCCTTCGGCATGTTGGATAAAGTCAACATACAGCTTTCCTTGCCTATTTTTTTTCAAGCGTTCAATGGTAAATAAGTGGGGATGATAGGCCACAAGGAATTTTGCTAAGAATTCCGTAAATACTCGCGTTTCATCCCAAGTATATTTGGATTCAGGTAAAGGAATATACACCTGCATGCCTTTATTTCCAGAAAACTTCACAAAGCCGGTTAATGAAAAAGAATTCAATACTCTATTGATAATGAGTGCCGCTCGTACAGCCAGCTGAAATTCCTCCTGAGAAGGAGGGTCTAAATCAATCACAATTTCGCTGACAAAGCGATCGTTAATCGTTTGAAAAGGAATATGATACTCAATTGCTAGCTGATTTCCAAGCCAGATCAATGTTTCTAAATGATTGCAAACAATCATTTGATTATCGTCATATGGAATCGATTCAACGAAATCTGGTGCACTGTTAGGCTTGTTTTTTTGATAAAAAAACTCACCAAACTCTCCATGTGGTGCTCGAATCACGGTTAATAAACGATTTTCTAAAAAGGGTAAGAGATAAGGAGAGATCTTTCTTAAATAGCGTAAAAAATCAATTTTCTTCACGTGATTTTCTTTCCATAAGATTTTTTCAGGATGAGAGATATCAATTCCACTTGGGAAGGCCGCATCCTTGATAAGAAACTCATTAAATGAACATTGATCAGGTGTAAGGTCCAAGCGTAACTGCTTGAAAAAAGGTTCTCTTAGTTGTGCCCCTTTCCATTCTAAAAAGTAAAGATCTAGACAGATAGCGGGCTCCATTATAAAAAGCGAACCCTTTTGAGACTGAGAATTGTTTAAGACCGTTTCGCGAAGCGCATTTTTTGTTTCGGTATCTAACCCATTTATAAACACACCTAATGGGATCATGGATTGCTCCTCATCAAATACTCCTACATAAAAGTAATGATTTTCTTCATCGTACCCAGTGATAAAGCAAGAGACTGTGTTCCAATTTTTGATTTTCATCCAGTGTCTACTTCTTTTTCCTTCTTCCCATATACTACCCTTTTGTTTTGCAACAATGCCCTCACTATTATAATCGTACATTTTATTTGCAAGCTGTTCAAAGTCTTCCTCATTAGGGATAAATTGAAGTAGCTTATCCTCCTCATAAGCTGGAGATAAAGGAAGATCAAGCTGATTGAAAAGAGAGGATAGTTGTTTTTTTCGACTGTCATAAGCCATCTGTGTCGTCGATTGTCCAGTCATTTCTAATAAATCAAACGCTAAAAACCGACAAGGACGAAGCTGGGAGGCCTCACCGATTTTACCTTTTGTCTTTAAACGTCCACGGATCTGCAGTTGTGAAAAATTAGCTTTATAATCATTTTCAAGCACGACTAATTCTCCGTCTATTTTCAGAGGAAGCCATGGCTTCAATTGTTCTTGAAGAGAGGCTAAATACTCCGTCAGCTCTGGAAATTGCGGTAATAAATTTTTCCCATTACGACTCCACAGAAAGCATTGATGTTCTTGCCAATCAAGGATGCCGCGAAATCCGTCATATTTTATTTCATACAACCATTTTCCATGTTTTGGATGATCAAAAACTAAGGTAGGAAGCATTGGTTTCAGCATAGAATCACCTTTATCCCGCATTAACTGGCTGTAAGCTCTCCATTAAGAATTCGTGGAAAAAACTAGAATGACATGTGGAGATCAACAGCCCGTAAAAGCCCGATTTGTTCAACTAACAAACAGTGGAAATGAAGAAAACCTCACTGATTGAAGTTTCAATTTATGTTTGTTATTGAAATTAGCATACCCAACTTTCTATGGATTTTTCCCAATTGTTACTTGGGATAATTTTTTTCGTAAATGCAAATGCTATTAAAAAAGCGAAGAAGAAGGTGTATGAATGCATACAATGTGGAAGGGAAGCATCAGTTTTGGCCTCGTGAATATTCCGATTAAATTACATGCGGCGACAGAAGATAAGGATATTAAATTTCGTTCTCTTCATAATAAATGTAATACGCCAATAAAATACGAGAAAATCTGTCCAGTATGTGAGGAAAAAGTAAAAACGGATGATATTGTAAAGGGGTATGAATTAACAAAAGGGGAGTATGTGGTAGTTGAGCAAGACGAATTAAAAGCATTAGCAGGGGAAAAAGGAGAAAAGGCTGTAGAGATCATCGATTTTATTCATTTAAATGAAATTGATCCGATTTATTTTAACCGAAGCTACTACATGTCCCCAGACGGTGGAGCAAAAGCATACGGTCTTTTACGGAAAGCTCTAATAGAAAGTGGAAAAGCTGGCATCGCTAAAATCATCATTCGCTCAAAAGAGCAATTAGCTGTTATTCGTGTATATGAAAAAACACTTTTAATGGAGACCATTCATTATCCTGATGAAGTTAGAAAGGTGACCGAGGTGCCAAATGTACCAAATGAAGATGAGGCATCTAAAAAGGAAATTGATACAGCTATTTTATTAATTGACCAACTAACCACACCATTTGCACCTGAAAAATACGAAGATGAATATCGAAACAAAGTCATGGAGCTTATCCAAACAAAGCAAAAAGGGGAAAAAACAGTCACCGCAAAACCAGAAAAAACGACAGAAAATATTACGGATTTGATGGCTGCATTGCAAGCCTCTATTGATAAATCAAAACCGGAAAAGAAAACAACAAAGCGGAAAAAGACGACAAAGAAAACAGCAGAACCTAGATAAGAATGATAGTTAGCTGTTAGGTGATAGGAGGTGTAAATCCCTGAAAAAGCAGGAATTTTGGCGAAAAAAGCCGAAAAAGTTTTTCGCTATTTTCTTGCTTTTTCCAATTTCCTCATGTATGATGAAATTGCTTAGCATTGTTGATTGAAAGTTTAATAATTCTAACTATTTTTATGGCAGATACCAGCCACAGTTTAATTTTGGAGTTAAAATTCACATGTTATAATGAATATCTGCTCCTAAAAGTGGGTATTGATTATAATATGTGATTTTTTATTTACTTGGTAAATATGAAGAACATATTAAAAATTTTTTGGAGGTTTTATACGAATGGCAACAGGTACAGTAAAATGGTTTAACAGTGAAAAAGGCTTTGGCTTCATCGAAGTTGAAGGCGGAAATGATGTATTCGTTCATTATAGTGCAATCGGTGGGGAAGGCTTCAAAACACTTGACGAAGGTCAACAAGTTGAATTTGATATCGTTGAAGGACAACGTGGCCCACAAGCTGAAAACGTTGTGAAACTATAATGAAAAAAACCTAACTCTAATCATGAGTTAGGTTTTTTTCATTTTTAAAAATATGGGAATGCATAAATTTTGGTTAATGCTGAATCTAGCGTTTGTGCTTTTCTTGTGGCTAGGAATGGATAATTGTTTACATTGCGGTTGGTGTCTAGCTCCAGCGCCCAGCGACTAGCAAACTTTCAGCTTCTGTTTGCGTAAGTCAACATCGGCTCATTCTTCGCCGTGTATCCTTTATCTCAGGGCTACAGGATGTAGGTCAGAACAGCGTTGCGCCAGGACGGCGCGTTTTTAGCTGTTCATCCTTACTATGAAAGTTTGTACGTCGCTAAACGGGCGCTTTCGCTTTTGTTCTTTACAGTTCATCAAATCCGTTTAGATCACTTGTTTTTGTGTACTGTCTCGATTTTTGCTCAAAGAAATCTGTCTTAGTGTCGTCAAAGTTATCAACATAAGCCCGAATCCATTTCATTGGGTTTTCCGTATGATCTTGATAAATTTCACTCAAGCCCAGCAAACGTAGCATTTTATTTGCTCGGTATTTAATATAACCTTCCATCTCCATTAAATCGATGCCATCAATATTGGCAAGAATGTAATGACTCCACTTTGTTTCCTGTTCAACTGAATGACGAAATTGTTCATAAACCCAATCCGTAAATTCATTTGTGTTAAGTTCTGGATGTTCCGCCAAGGTGGCGCGAAAGAGATCACTAATAAAACGCCCATGCTGCAATTCATCCCGATTAATATAACTGATCATCGTAGAGGTACCAACCATTTTTTGATCTCTAGCTAAGTTATAAAAAAAGGCAAAGCCGGAATAAAAGAATAGACCTTCCAGTAATGACGTATATACCATTGCTTTTAATACATTTTCAATCGTAGGCTTTTGAGCAAATTCATTATAGACTTCCATAATACGAGTGTTTCGCTCTAATAACACTTCATCCGTTCGACCAGTTTCAAAGGACTCGTTTTGTTTATCTAAAGTTGTTACAGAGGAAAGAACATAGGCGTAGCTATGATTATGTTCACTTTCCTGATCAGCGATGGTTGCCATCACAGATTTAACAGAAGGATCAGTTGAATATTGAGCAATTCTAGCTGCCATATCCGTTTGTGGTCCATCTAACGTAGCTAGTAGTCCAATAATTTTTAGGAACGCTGTTTGTTCTGTCATCGTTAAATTCGGAAATTGTTTCGTATCATGAGTCATATCAACCTCGCTGGATCGCCAAAAGAGCGCGCGAATTTGCTCACGATGTTTATAGAAATGGGGATACTTTAAATCATTCCAATTCAAAATCCCACTGGCTTTCCCACCGAAAAGGGCAGTAGATCGGTTTGGATGAATGGGATCAAGGATATTTACTTTACTAAGTGTAGTGGACAATGTTTAATAACTCCTTCCGTCCAGCGGATCACTTTTTCTTCTTGTGATCCTCTAGGACTTTGTTCGATTTTCAAAGGGGGAAGGGGAGAGTGATAGAATTTAGCCAATTTTACAGCCGCATGGCAAAATAAGTCATCTCCACCAAATTGGGTATCACCTGTTCCAAAGACAAACACAGAGGGAGGTTTATAGCCAATCTCGTATACAAACTCTTTTATCTCTTCAGGTGTTCCGCCTCTATCCCATGTAAACGTACCGATAAGCATTGCATCGAATGCAGCTGGATCTGGAATTCTACCTGTACCAATCCAATATTGTTCCGTACAAATGCCTTCCTGTTGTAGCTTATGATTAATTAATTCAGCGACTTCCTTTGTATTACCGCTATAGCTGGCATAACAAATTAAGATTCGCACCATTCACACTCCTCAATATCTGAAGCCGTAGAGCGCACATAGTAAGTGGTTTTTAAACCTGAATCCCAGGCTTGTAAATGTAAATCAAGCAACACTTTTGCCTTAATATTATTTGGTACATAGAAGTTAAAAGAGATCGATTGATCAATATGATGTTGTCTAGCAGCATTTTGCTGTATAGACCATCGTTGATCCACAATATAAGCTGAGCGTCGATACACATCATACGTACGATGATTTAAGTCAGGTGCTACGAATGGTAATTTGTAGTCTTTCTTTTCTTCATAATAAAAAGGTTTGAAAATTGGATCGATACTAGCTGTTGAACCCGCAATAACAGAAGTACTGGAGTTTGGAGCAACGGCCATTAAATAACCATTTCTTAATCCGAAGGTTGCGGCCTCATCCATAATGGAACGCCACTCTTCATCATTTTCATAGCCTCGCTGTTGAAAATACTGGCCAGTTTGCCAGTCACTTCCCGCAAACATTGGATAGGCACCTTTTTCTTTTGCCAAGTCAATGCTCGCTTGAATGGTCAACTTTGAAATACGTTCATATAATTGATCGGCAAATTCAACAGCTTCCTTGGATTCCCACTTCAGGTTTTTCAGAGCCAAGATATGATGCCATCCAAACGTTCCTAAGCCAATCGCGCGATATTTTTTATTGGTGATCATCGCTTGCTTAACATCAATCGTGTTAAGATCAATGACATTATCCAGCATCCGAACCTGAATAGGAATGAGACGTTGTAAAACTTCTTGCTCATCATCATCCAACTGAACCGTTCTGCCAAGATTAATAGAGGAAAGATTACATACGACAAAATCCCCTGGTTTTTTATACGTGATAATAGTTCCATCTTCTACAATTTCTTCTGATTGAAGAGTAGGAGACATATTTTGCATGATTTCTGTACATAGATTACTTGAATAGACCATTCCAGCATGTTTATTTGGATTTTTTCGATTCACTTCATCGCGATAAAACATAAAAGGTGTGCCTGTTTCAAGCTGAGATTTCATGATACGTACCATGATTTGAATAGCAGGAATTTTCGTTTTCTTTAATTGTGGATGTTGGATACATTCCTCATACTTTTCTCGAAAGCTACCATTTCCTCTTTGTTCATCATAATAATCTTCGAGAGAAAAGCCTAATAGATTTCTCACCTCATGCGGATCAAATAAGAACCAATCCTCACGATTCTCTACTTTCTCCATAAAAAGATCAGGTAGACATACACCGGTAAAAATATCATGTGCTCGTTGCCTTTCATCACCATTATTCAATTTTAAATCCAAAAATGACAAAATATCAGCATGCCATACATCTAGATAGACGGCAATAGCACCTTTTCTACGACCAAGTTGGTCCACGCTAACGGCTGTATTGTTTAACTGTTTAATCCATGGCAGTACACCAGAGGATGCTCCTTTAAAACCTTTTATGGATGAGCCTCGACTTCTAACTTTTCCCATATAGACCCCAATACCACCGCCATCTTTCGAAAGACGAGCGACATCTGTATTGCTATTGTATATGCCAATAAGGGAGTCTTCGACTGTGTCAATAAAACAACTAGATAATTGGCCATGAGCAAGTCCAGCATTTGCGAGTGTAGGGGTTGCTACAGTCATGTAGAGATTAGATAAAGCCCAGTAAGCTTCTGCGATCAGTGCAAATCGTTTCTCCCTTGGCTCATCTTGCATCAAATGCATGGAGATCACTAACCAACGCTCTTGTGGTAGCTCATATGTATTTTTTTGATGATCTGTTGCTAAATATCGCGTTGCTAGCGTGTGTAAACCGATGTAATCAAATAATAAATCTTTTTCAGGATCCAATAAAGTGGAAATGCGTTCAATTTCTGCCTTTTCATATTTTTCTAGAAGCTGTGGTGTGTAAATCCCCTTATCGGTTAACTGTTTTAATAAGGAATAGAAATCACCGTATTTCTGTTCCTGATCATATCCGCGATGAAATCTCGCTTGTCTATAGAGTTTGTGTAAATAGATTTTCGCTGCTTCGAAACTCCATTCAGTATTGACTTCATCCACATTTTCTAATGCGGCATTAATTAAGATGGAAGTGACCTCATCGGTGTTAATTTGTGCTTTTGCTTCAATAGCTCGGATTACTTTATCGATGTATTCCTGGGATTGAATAGAAGTAACTTTTTGAATGTATGCTTGGATTCGCTCCTGGTTAAAGTGGGTAGGAAGTGTTTCTTCTTGTTTTGAAATAATTGTAGTCAATGATAATCACCTTTCTATCAATAGAATAAAATCAGAAAAACTCAGCTATCTTTGGGGAGGGGTGTAGTACACCTTGTGTAAGAGTAAAATATTCTTGTTGCATTCTACGCAAAACTTATGGACAGGGTGAAGTAAATAAAAAAATTCGCCATAGAAAAAGGCGAATTAAACGATAGGAAAGAAAGGCATATATTCACTATCGCTTCACCTTCTTGCTCCCCGAAGAAATGAAACTCCGACAAATAAAGGTAGGTCTCCTGACTCATGCTTCATCCTACTGGGGCCTTCCCAGTTCGAGTTTTGTCGAACCAGTGGCGAATCCGTTCGTTCGCATTTACAGTTGCGGGGACAGTCCCGGAATTCCACCGGATTCCCTTTTAAAGCCTTAACAGGCGCCTTTATTTGTTGAAATCAATATATAGTATGGTGTTTGCTATTAAAACACAAAATGTAGTATCTTTAATGATATTACCATGATTGATTCTGAATAGCAACCATTACCATGTTTAAAATTGTCCAAAGGTAATCATGCCATTTTTCTACAATATTTGGCAATTAATTTGATTGCCATAAACATCATTATATCCAAAAAGTGGCCGTTGTTCATAGAAAAAAATTCAAAAAAAGCAAGAAGCATCCAAAAGTCATAGAACTGGCTTTTGGATGCTGCATGTAGAAAAGGGGCTTTATGATGATACCACTCGCTTTCCGTGGGTAGATGGGAATGTTCCGCGTGCTCTATTCTTTACTTATTCTTCACTTTTAAAAAGTTTTCTGTTGAAAAGGCTGCGGCTCCCAATGCGGCAGAGTAGGAGGAAAGCTTCGAGAATTTAATTTGCAAATCATGTTTTTGAAAGAATTGAATACGGTTAGCTAATTGTTTTTCTAATGATGGTTGAATCCATTTTTTTGTACTAGCCATTCGGTTTCCGATGACAATCTCCTGAGGATTAAAAATATTAATGATATTATTTATCCCTACCCCCAGATACTCCCCGATTTCATGAAATAAATAGATGGCATGTTCATTACCGCTTTCGGCAAGCTCTACTATATATTCAAGTGAAAGGTCAGTCTGGTTAGCTGGAAGGAGGCTTAATGTTTTTGCTTGTTGAATAAGCGCCTGTTCTGAGGCATATAGTTCCCAACAGCCTTTATTTCCACAACGACAAAGATCCCCATTTACATTAATCGACATATGGCCAAGTTCTCCAGAAAAGCCTTTATTGCCTTTATATAACTGGCCATTTAAGATCATTCCTACTCCGATACCGATGCCAACACTTACATAAATCAAATGTTTTGAATCTTTGCCAACACCATACTTTTTTTCTCCGTAAGCACCAGCGTTGGCTTCATTTTCGATAATCGTCGGGATTTTGAATTCTTCTTCCAATATGGATTGGAGTTCAATATTTTTCCAGGATAGATTAGGGGCGAGTAATACTTTTCCAGATTTATTAACTGTTCCTGGGACACCTACTCCTATGCCAATAATACTATAAGGACTTTTTGGTGTAGAGTGGATTAAATCTCGTATCATTGCAAAAAGTTTCTCTTTCCATATTTCAAATGATTGGGAATGAATTTTTATCTGTTTTTCTATATGGATATGCCCAGTTAAATCAGTTAAAACACCAAGTAAATAATTGACACCAATGTTAATTCCAATGGAATAGCCAGCGGTTTTGTTAAAGAGAAGCATAACGGGTCTTCTCCCACCACTTGATTCACCTGGACCTGATTCATAAATAAACTCTTCTTCTATTAACTCGTGGACAAGGGAAGAAACCGTTCCTTTATTAAGCCCAGTTTTCGTTGCAATTTCCGCTCTTGAAATAGGGGAGGATTGGATAATCGTTTTAAAGACTAAAAATTTATTTTCCTTTTTGACGACATGTTGGTTCCAAGTCTTTTCACTCTTCATACTTTTCAACTCTTTCGATTTTAATCATCATTAGTATACACTTAGTTTATCCGATAGACAAACTTCTGAATGATTGTTATAATGCAATTGCAAACATTTACATGATACTTAAATTTCAAGGAGGTTTCAATATGAGCTATTTTAATAACATTGGTAAAATTAATTATGAAGGACCGAAATCAACGAATCCATATGCATTTAAATTTTATAACTCAAAAGAAGTCATTGCAGGTAAAACGATGGAGGAATACTTGCGATTTGGAGTAGCCTATTGGCATACATTTGTGGCAGATGGTTCAGATCCATTTGGAGTTGGGACGATGCAAAGACCTTGGGATCAATATGATGGAATGGATCTTGCCAAAGCTCGTCTTGAAGCTGCCTTTGAGTTCTTTGAAAAATTAACTGTTCCTTATTTTTGTTTCCATGATGTAGATATAGCTCCTGAAGGAAATAGCTTGAAGGAAACGTACCAAAATTTAGATACAATCGTTTCCATGATGAAAGATTATATGAAAGATAGCAAAACAAAATTGCTTTGGAATACAGCTAATAATTTCACACATCCACGCTTTATTCATGGTGCTGCTTCTTCTAATCATGCGGATGTATTTGCCTACTCTGCAGCAAAGGTGAAGAAAGGGTTAGAAATTGCCCAAGAATTAGGGGCAGAGAACTATGTATTCTGGGGAGGTCGTGAGGGATACGAAACGCTTCTTAATACAGATATGAAGCTTGAACTGGATAATCTTGGTCGTTTCTTCCATATGGCTGTAGACTATGCTAAAGAAATTGGTTTTAACGGTCAATTCCTTATTGAACCAAAACCAAAAGAACCAACTACACACCAGTATGATTTTGATGTGGCAAGCGGCTATGCATTTTTACAAAATTACGGTCTCCAAAACGATTTTAAGTTTAATATTGAAGCGAACCATGCGACACTTGCAGGTCATACGTTTGAGCATGAATTACATTATGCTCGGATCCATGGAATGCTAGGTTCAGTAGACGCAAACCAAGGCCATCCGTTACTAGGATGGGATACAGATGAGTTTCCGACTGATCTTTATTCTACTACTCTCGCTATGTACGAAATTATTAAAAATGGCGGTCTAGGCAAGGGTGGTTTAAACTTTGATGCAAAGGTTCGACGTGGTTCCTTCGAACCGGAAGATTTATTCCACGCTCATATTGCCGGGATGGACGGATTTGCTGTCGGACTTAAAGTCGCACAAAAATTAGTTGATGATAAGGTGCTTGATCATGTGATTGAAGAGCGCTATAGCAGTTTTAAGGAGGGAATTGGTCTTGATATCGTTCAAGGAAAAACTGATTTCCATCAACTTGAAGAATATGCATTAGGACTAAAGGACATTCAGCATCAATCAGGACGTCTAGAAAAAATTAAAGCAACGATTAATCAATATTTATTAACAGCATTTGCTGGTGAGTAAACGTAATAGAGGGATGAAGGTGACACGATGAAATATGTGATCGGTGTTGATTTGGGCACAAGTGCTGTGAAAATTTTATTAGTGGACCAAATGGGTGAAGTGGTAGAAGAGGTTTCCAAGCCTTATCCACTTTATCAGGAAAAAACAGGCTATAGTGAGCAACATCCAGAGGATTGGGTCGATCAGACAATCAAGGGATTGTCTGATCTCTTGCAGAAGTTTACTGGCGATATAGAGGAGATTGAAGGGATTAGCTTCTCTGGTCAAATGCATGGACTTGTATTGCTAGATGAAAATAATGAGGTTTTGCGTCCTGCAATCCTCTGGAATGATACGCGAACAACAGCTGAATGCCAGCAAATCTATGAACAAGTAGGCAAAGACCGTCTGCTTGCAATTACAAAAAATCCCGCTTTAGAAGGGTTTACATTACCGAAAATATTATGGGTAAAGAAGCATGAGCCGGATATATTTGCGAAGGCGACAACCTTCGTACTTCCAAAGGATTATATACGATATAAATTAACTGGACACATTCATATGGATTACTCGGATGCTGCTGGAACGCTTTTGTTGAATATAAGGGAGAAAGCGTGGAGCGAAGAAATATGTAACTTAGTTGGAATAGATCCAGCACTTTGCCCACCATTGATAGAAGCTTCTGATGAAGTGGGAACTATACAAGCGGAAATGGCAAAGGCAACAGGCTTATCCTCTTCCACTCGCGTGTTTGCGGGGGGAGCTGATAATGCTTGTGGCGCAGTCGGAGCGGGAATACTTGAAGACGGTCAGACACTGTGCAGTATCGGTACCTCTGGTGTTGTGTTGTCTTATGAAGAAAGTGATAAGAAAGATTTCCAAGGGAAGGTTCATTATTTTAACCACGGCGCCCCTAACGCCTATTATACGATGGGCGTCACATTAGCAGCTGGATACAGCTTAAGCTGGTTCAAAGACGTATTTGCTCCAGCAATATCATTTGATGATTTGCTAGCAGATCTTCATACGGTACCGGTAGGATCGAAGGGCTTGTTCTTTACCCCATATATAGTAGGAGAGAGAACGCCTTATGGAGACGCTGCGATACGGGGCAGCTTTATTGGAATGGACGGTTCTCATCAGCGAAAAGATTTTGTTCGTGCTGTGTTAGAAGGCATTACTTTTTCATTGAATGAGTCAATCGATATCTTCCGAAAAAATGGTAAACAGATTGATACAATTATCTCGATTGGCGGAGGGGCTAAAAGTGATGAATGGCTGCAAATTCAAGCGGATATCTTTGACGCAAAAATTGTAAAATTAACGAGTGAGCAAGGGCCAGGCATGGGGGCTGCTATGATAGCCGCCTTTGGATGTAAATGGTTTAAATCACTAAAAAATTGTGCTGATACATTTTTAAAGGTAGAGAAGAAAGTTCTCCCCAACCAAGAAAATGTAGAGAAATATAAAAAGTTATTTGCCATCTATCAAGAGATTTATCCGCAAACGAGAGAAATCAATGAACAACTTAAAGCATTTCGCGTATAAAGTGAAACTTCAATCAGTGGGAATTTTTGCCGCACAGGATATGCTAGTGCAGATATGACGATTGCCACCGTGAATTTAGCCTTTGATCCTTCCTTTTTGAACGTCCTTTTTAAGAAAGAATAAGAAAAAGGGTTTTATCAAGACTAATAAGGATAGAAGTATTAGTAAATAAAGGAGGAGGGACCAAATGAATCAGATTCAGGAGTACCAGTCCGTATTAACCGCCTTAAATGAATGTGTTCTCGCATGTAATAGTTGTTATCAGGCGTGTTTAAAAGAAGTTGATTTGCAGATGATGGTTGAATGCATTCGATTAGACAGGGAATGTGCCGATATTTGTGCCTATTTTGAGCAAGCGATTACGAGAGGGACACCTTATGTAGCTGAACTTGCGACCCTTTGTATAACCATTTGTAAAGATTGTGGCAATGAATGTAAACAACATAACCATGATCATTGTCAAAAGTGTGCAGCGGCTTGTTTAAAATGTGCGGAAGAATGCCAAGCACTACTCTCATAATAGGGAATGGCTAGGGTTTGTCCAAAATTTGGGCAAACCTTTTTCTTTTAGTGCTTTTCTTTTCAAAAAAATGTCTCTAGTGTAAACTAAATAAAAATCAATTATTGGGATGATGAATGATGGAGGAATTAAAAAGTAAAATTCTAATTGTTGAGGACGAGGAGAAAATTGCTCGTCTATTGGAACTCGAACTCACGTATGAGGGGTATGAAACCGCCAAGGCACGTGATGGACTTGAAGGATTAACGATGATACGTGAACAATCATGGGATCTTATTCTGTTAGACGTAATGTTGCCTGGCTTAAGTGGGATAGAAGTATTACGTAGAATAAGGACTCATGATCAAGCGATACCTGTAATTTTACTAACTGCAAAAGATTCTGTTGAAGATAAAGTCTCTGGGTTAGATTTGGGTGCTAATGATTACTTAACAAAACCTTTCCAAATCGAGGAATTATTTGCCCGAATTCGTGCTGCTTTAAGATTAAACCAGAAACAAAACACGTCTCTTGCTATTGAAGATTGGTTACAGGTTGGGGATTTAAAGTTAAGTGAGTCAACTAGGGAGGTTTTTCGCGGGGAGGCTGCCATCGATCTGACGCCAAGAGAATTTGATCTGCTTACCTACTTAATGAAGAATGAAAAAATTGTTTTAAATAGGGAGCAGCTATTAAATAATGTGTGGGGATATGACTATTATGGCGATACCAATATAGTGGATGTATATATCCGCTATTTGCGAAATAAAATTGACAAACCTTATGAACATTCACTAATACACACAATCCGTGGCGTCGGTTATGTATTGAAGGATAAGATATGAAACTGAGAAGTAAGATTAATTTATATACCTCTGTGCTGATCATCTTTCTCCTAGTCTTGATCAATAGCTCTATTTATTTTACATTCAATCATTTTATTTTAAAAAATGAGTTAGAAAAGGCTACTTTTCAGGCTTTAAATATTGTTAGGGAGATGGAGCAAACCGAATCAAGTAAGACAACGCAACATGTCCTAAGGGCTTACGTCCCTGTAAACAGTATGATCCGGGTGGTAAAACAAGATGGAACATCCGAAACCGCCACTACAGCTAAACAACAAGAGCGGCTTATTGATCTCCCGATAACATTCGTAGGGAAAGAGCGACATCAGATTGTGAAAAATAATGAGATCGTCTATGCGTTTGTTTCCATTCCGATAATCTGGGAACCTACAGGGGAGGTGGTAGAATTCCAATTAACAGAAAATCTCTCCTCCTCTGTCCAAATTTTATCCACTTTAAAATGGGTGCTCATTATTATTACGATCTTAGCGGCAATCCCAGTTATTTTCTCTTCACGTCTATTAGGAAATTTCATTACGAGGCCAATTACTAATTTAATTCGTACAATGAATGAAATACGAGAGAGTGACCAATACAAACGCATTGATCTTCCAAAAACGTCTAATGATGAACTTTATCAAATGGGAAAAACCTTCAATGAAATGATTCTTCAACTAGAGAAAAATTATGAGAAACAAGAAGCCTTTGTTTCGAATGCTTCTCATGAATTAAAAACCCCGCTTACCATTATTGAATCATATGCAAATTTATTAAAACGACGTGGTAAAGAGCGAGAAGAAATATTTGATGAATCTGTAGAGGCTATACACTCAGAAGCGATACGCATGAAAGAATTAACTCAGCAGCTCTTATTCTTAGCAAAAAATGATACACAATGGAAAGTGGAAATAACGCATATTGCTTTAGATGAGGTAATAAAAGAATCTGTTCAATCTTTTCGTACTGCTTTTCAACACAATATTATTCTTCAAATTGAGCAACCAATTGTTGTTCAGTCAGATTTACAAAAGCTTAAACAGCTTTTCTATATTTTAATGGATAATGCTTTGAAGTATAGTGAAGGTTCAGTAGAAGTAAAAGTAGGGAATTCAAAAGAATATGGCTGGGTTGAGATTTCGGACCATGGCATTGGAATTCCAGCGGAGGAATTATCTAAGATATTCGATCGTTTCTATCGAGTGGATAAAGCGAGAACTCGAAAATCAGGTGGGTTTGGATTAGGTTTACCGTTAGCAAAGGAAATGGCCAATGCGATAAATGCGACACTTAATGTGAAAAGTATTGAAGGGCAAGGGACTTGCGTACGAATCTTTTTGCCTGTAGCTTCCAGCAATTAATTTTTTTGCGCTTTGTTTGCGACGCTATAATTCTCATTAAATTCTCATGAATAGAGGATATGATGTCAAGAAAAGCGCAAGGCGCCCGCCTATCGGCGACAAGCAAATGTTCTGAGACAAAGAAAGGCGTCCTTTGCCTTTCATTGGCTCAGGTTATTTGACCTCGAGCCGATGGCGCCTGGAGCTAGACACCAATCGCAATGTAAACATTTATCCATAAGCTACAATTTTATAATTTCCTAAACAGTAAAAAAATGGAGAAGGATCATGATGAGAAGAAAATCTTTAAAACCCCTTATAATCCTTATTTGTATAGGTGTACTTACTTTTGCAATTTGGCAATTGTTTCAATATAAAACCTCAGTTGAACCTATAACAGAGGCGGATGCTGAGAATATTGTCAATGATATTTATAAAGCAGAAAGTACAAAAGTTACGAGTACCACTAAAGGGTTCCTGGTGACAATCGAGTTAAAAACAGGGATATATGAAATCGAAGTAGATCGTCAATCAGGCGACATCCTTGAGATTAACAGGGTGAAAGCAATAGATCCAAAACCTGATAAAGAAACTCCTGGAAAAAAAGAAGAGGATGAGAATAAAACAGAAGATTCCAATGTAATTATCACAAAGGAAAAAGCGCTTGAAATTGCACTTAATGAAGTTGAAGGTGAGGTAGATGATATTGATTTTGAAGAAGAGAATGGAGTTAGCTATTATTTTATTGAAATTGAACGTTCTGACGGTATGGAGGCAACGATCCAAATTAACGCTGTCACAGGTGAGGTAAAAACCACTACATGGGATGATTAATAGCAATCAATCGATTTCTCATGAAATTCTCATCATCCTATTCTTCTTTCCACATTTAAAATGGTTATGATAAACACATGATCAAGGAAAGGAGAGTAAAAAATGAGGAAAAAATTATTCATTCTTTTTGTAGCAGTTGCAGTTATTTTAAGTGGTGCCATTGGGGTTGCGGCGATTTCCAACCCAAATCCATCAGATCTAAGTCGCTCAAATAATATTCCAGTAAATGAAAAAGCGAAAGAGACAAGCTTGATTTCATGGGAGGAAGCACGTGATATAGCTTTACAAGAAATAGATGGAACAATCCAAAGTTTAGAGCTTGATAAAGAGGATGGCCATTTTGTCTATGAAGTGGAATTAACAGTAGATGACCATGCTCAAGCTGAGCTGGAGATTGATGCTCAAACAGGAGTGGTCCTTGAATTCGATTATGATGCAAAGGTTTCAAACGATGAATCGGCTTCATATAAAGACCCTGTAGTTAACGGTTCAAATACAAAGGGAAAGATTACATTGGACGAAGCCGTATCCATTGCCTTGAAAGATACTCCAGGGACCATAGCGGAAATAGAATTCGATTCTGATGATACAGAATATGAAATCAAATTGTATTCAGAAGAAGATCCAATCGAATTAAAAATTGATTCGAACACTGGGAAAATTATATCAAAAGAAGTTGATGATTAAGAAAGACCCAATGCGGTTTTACTGAAAAAATTAATTTTTCTTAGCTTTTAGTTGAGGACGAATCCATGTGCGGATTCGTCCTTTTCAATGTCATTAGATGGGGGGAGGAGGGATTGCATAGAAGTTGAGTGTGCCCATTAGTTTCTATATAATGGAACAAGAATTTTAAATTATATTTTGGAATATCGGAAGGAGTAGAATCCTGGTGAAAAAGCTTGAATTGAGCGATAAACAGATGCGTATTTCTCGAAGGGAAGCATGGACCGGGGTTGGACTAGGGATCTTTCATTTCCTTTGGTGGTATGGTTTTGCATATGGATTAGGAAATAAACCAGTAAAGGATTATCAGTACATATTAGGGTTTCCAGCTTGGTTTTTTTATAGTTGTATTCTAGGTTTTGCCATTATTTTTTTATTAGTAGTTCTTTTCGTAAAAACATTTTTTCATGAACTATCGTTTGAAGAGGAGGATGAAAATTGAATCTCCAAGTTATCACACCACTTCTTCTCTTTCTTGTCATTATTTTTATTGCGGGGTTCTATGCAGCAAGATTTGTAAAATCCTCTGATTCCTTCATCCAAGAATACTTTTTGGGAAATCGACAATTAGGCGGCTTTGTGTTAGCGATGACGATGGTGGCGACTTATGGAAGTGCCAGTAGTTTTTTGGGGGGACCGGGAGCAGCTTACCATTATGGATTGGCTTGGGTATTACTCGCTATGTCTCAAGTGGTAACAGGTTATTTTGTTTTAATGGTCCTTGGCAAAAAATTTGCCATCATGTCGAGAAAATATAAAGCTGTTACCATAACCGATTTTTTACAAAGTCGTTATCAATCCAAATGGGTAAGTATTTTATCTGCCGTTAGTATTACTATTTTTTTATTTTCTGCGATGATCGCTCAGTGGGTGGGCGGAGCAAGGTTGATTGAATCCGTTATAGGAGTATCTTATTTATCTGCTCTTGTCATCTTTGCGGTTTCTGTTCTGGTTTATGTTGTTATCGGTGGATTTAGAGCTGTTGCCATTACTGACAGTATTCAAGGAATCATTATGTTAGGTGGAACGGCTATTTTGCTGATTGCAGCCATTATTGCCGGTGGTGGTATCGACACAATCATGTCGGAGTTAAGAAATGAGAACCCTAATTTATTAAGCCCATATGGAGCAGATCGCAGTTTAACACCATTATACATATCATCCTTTTGGATATTAGTAGGAGTTGGCGTTGTAGGACTTCCACAAGTGACAGTAAGAGCGATGTCCTATAAAAACTCGAATGCTATGCATCGGGCGATTATTATCGGAACTTTTGTCACTGGGGTGATTATGCTTGGAATGCATTTAGCGGGTGTGTTTGCCAGGGTTATCATTCCCGACCTGGAAGATGCTGATACAGTGATGCCGTTATTAACTCTTGAAATATTGCCTCCATGGGCTGCTGGTATTGTGTTAGCAGCCCCAATGGCGGCAATTATGTCAACTGTAGATTCTTTATTGTTATTGGTTTCGTCCGCATTAGTCAAAGATCTTTATTTGAATTTTATTAATCCAAACGCCAATATAAATAAAGTCAAGAAAATCAGCCTCTGGATGACAGCCATCATTGGAGTGGCAGTTTTCTTTTTAGCGATCCAGCCTCCAGATTTCTTAATTTGGCTAAATTTATTTTCTTTCGGCGGATTAGAGGCTGTATTTATTTGGCCGATTGTGTTAGGGCTGTATTGGAAAAATGCGAATAAATATGGCGCCATTAGTTCAATGGTTGCTGGGATGGGCACTTATATCTGTTTTCATCTCTTTTGGCCAAATCCTTTAGGCATGCATACTGTTGTACTGCCTGTACTGATTTCTCTCGTTGCCTTTGTATTTATCTCAAAGATCACCAAACCCGCTTTCACCCTATAAATCGAGACTGCCAATAGTGGTGGAGCTTCCATTTTGCACTGATGGCTCAAGACTTATCGGCGTGTTATCGGCTGTAATTTCCCACTTAGTTTCTTTTGAATCCGTAGCCTTGAAGTGAGGTCTTATGGAGTGATGTTCATTCTAAGACAGGCTTCACTTTGGTGGCCTGTTTTTCCTGTTCAGGTTTTATGGCTTTAAAGGAAAGCCAGGCTCCAATCACACTAAAGGCGCCTAATACAATAACCATATCAAGTATTTTGCCTTTCATGAGCAAAGCAATGATCGGTGGCCCTGCAGCAACGCCTAGAAAGCGCATGGAACTAAAAATAGCAGTGATCGTGCCACGCATTTCTTTTTCAATACTTTGCGTCAAAATTGAATCCAGACAAGGTAAAGCAGCTCCAATTCCAATTCCACAGATTAGAAAAACAACAATTAAGTAAATAAACTTTTCAGAGAACATAGTGGCAGCAATTGATATAGCTGTTAAAACCGTGCCAAAAAACGTGATCCATTTCATCCTTTGTAAATTATCTTTAATCACCTTTCCAGCTATAAAAGAGGCTATACACAAGGCAGCTAGAGGTATGGCAAGCAAGAATCCCTTTTTTACCCCATCATAATGATATTTATCCTCCAAGATAGAAGACAGATAAAAAAGTAAGCCGAATAAAATAAACATTAAAATAGCCCCAATCATAAAAACAGCAATAAGCCATCTCCAATGCTGGCTAAATATCTCCTTTATATTTTTAGTAAAACGACCAAAAGAAAGTTCATGATCATCTCCTTTAGGTTTCTTGACAAAAAATACAATTAATAATAAAGAAAGAAGGCTTAATACTGGAATGGAAAAAAAAGGCATAAACCAAGTGATTCCCGCAATTAATGCTCCTAAGATTGGACTTAGTACTTTTCCAAACGTATTAGAGGTTTCAATGATGCCGAGGGAAGCACTTGCCTCAGCCTCTTCCTTACAGATATCACCAACTAAAGGTAAAACAATTGGAAATGCCCCCGATGCACCAATCCCTTGAAAAACCCTTCCAATAATAATCCAAGTAAAGGCAGAATCGAGTTGCCAAGCTGCCCAACCACAAATAATTCCTCCGATCCCCGTTAAGATCAACGATGGGATAATTACAATCTTCCGTCCATATTTATCGGAAAGAAAACCCGCAACCGGAATTAAAAATATAGAAACAATGGAATACACCGTTATGATCAAACTAGACTGAAATTTAGAGATATCAAGTTCCTTTTCCATTAAAGGTAGGATTGGAATTAACATTGAATTCCCCAGTGTCATGATCAGCGGAATAGAAGCAATCGCCATAATGGCTAACTTTTTATTGGGTTTCGTATGATTATTATTTAATGCTGCTTGTTTGTTATTTGTTTCCATCGTTTTATCCTTTCAATCATGATAATTTTACTATTAACGGTTTTTTTCTTTTTATCCTGGTAAACGTTTTTTTAAGGAAATAAATTCTGGACTTAGTAGCTAGATTTGGAAGGAAAAGAATACCAAACAAAATCGTTGCATTTTTATGGAATAATAGTAAGATTGATATGGTTGAATTTTCTATTAAAACTCTATTCAACAATCTATTTTAAAACCTTCATAAATCAGACAAATTTCCTTTAATTTATGTAGGTTCAATGCTAGAATAATGATAGGGTTTTATATTTTTTATATTTCTTCAAAATAAATTTGGTTGCAATCGTGGAGGCGTATCACAAATGAGTAAAAACTCTTCATACCAAGCGTCGCCCTGGCAGAATTTTTCAGGTCCGAATCTTGGTTATGTAATGGAAATTTACGATGAGTATGTCAATGATCCCAGTAGTATTATTGATCCAGAGTTAAAGGCATTATTTGATCAATGGGGTGCACCGCAGGCTGAAGAAGCAAGCGGAACAACAAAAGGTCAGGTGGATATTTCTTTTCAAATTCCGGAAAGCCCTGACATGTATAGTAAAATTGCGGGTGCTATTAAGCTTGCTGATAATATTCGTACATATGGGCATTTAGCTGCGGACATTCGGCCCTTAAATCGGGATATTGATGAGAGATACATTGAGCCATCTCAATTTGATTTAACGGAAAATGATCTTAAAAAAATTCCACCATCTTTTATTTCTCCAAATGCACCGTCAGATTTAAAAGATGGACTTGAGGCTATTGACCATTTAAAAAAAGTATATACAAAGAAAATTGCTTTTGAATTCAGTCATGTTCATGAATCAGAAGAGAGAAATTGGCTTCAAAAGCAAATTGAATCTGAGCGTTTTTATCCTTCTCTTACCAAGGAAGAACGAATCCAAGTATTACACCGTCTTGCAGAAGTAGAAGGATTTGAACGGTTTCTCCATCGGACATTCGTTGGTCAAAAAAGATTTTCTATTGAAGGACTGGACACACTTGTTCCATTAATTGACAAAATTATTAACTCTACAGTGGAAACAGGAACGAAAGCAGTCAATATTGGTATGGCGCATCGTGGACGTTTAAATGTTCTGGCCCATATCTTGGAAAAACCTTATAAATTAATTTTCTCCGAATTCCAACATGCGCCGAATAAAGACGTGATCCCATCTGAAGGGTCCATCGGTATTACGTATGGCTGGACAGGAGATGTAAAATATCATCTTGGTGCTGATAGAAGAGTCAAACGAGGGAGTGCAACTCAAACACGGATTACCCTTGCTAACAATCCTAGCCACTTAGAAGTTGTGGGTCCAGTTGTGGACGGTTACACACGTGCGGCTCAAGAAGATAGGAGTCAAGCTGGGATCCCGAAACAAGATATGTCAAGTAGCTTAGCAATTTCAGTACATGGGGATGCCGCGTTTGCTGGAGAAGGCATTGGCCAAGAAACATTAAATATGGGTCATTTGAAGGGCTATGACACTGGTGGAACCATTCATATTATTGCCAATAACATGATCGGATTTACAACGGACAGTTCGGATTCACGATCCACCAAATATGCGTCCGATATTGCAAAGGGCTTTGAAATTCCAATTGTTCATGTGAATGCAGATGATCCAGAAGCTGTATTAGCGGCAGGGATTTTGGCTTATAAATATCGCGAAAAGTTTCATAAAGACTTCCTAATCGATTTAGTTGGTTATCGTCGTTATGGCCATAACGAAACAGATGAACCAATGGTGACGAATCCTATTATGTACAATATTGTACATAAGCATCCAACGGTAAAAGAAATTTATGCTGATCGTTTAATAGAAAAAGGACTTCTTTCGAAAGAAGAAGTTACAAAGATAGACGAAAAGATTATTCAAAAACTTCAAAATGAGTTTGATGGGGCGGCAAAAAGTACGGATGACCCCGATATTTCAATGAACCCACCTGAGAAGGTCATGGAAGCTTTGCAAAATGAACAAACTCCAATCTCAGAAGCAGATTTGAAATTGATTAATGAGGCATTACTAGATTGGCCAAAGGATTTTAAAGTTTTTCAAAAATTAAGCAGGATCTTAAAAAGAAGAGAAACCATTTTCTCTGGTAAAGGGAAAATTGATTGGGCGCACGCAGAATCACTTGCGTTTGCAACGATTTTAAGAGACGGCACTCCAATTCGCTTTACTGGTCAGGATACACAAAGAGGAACATTTGCGCAACGACATCTTGTTCTGCATGATGAGGAAAATGGCCAAGAGTTAATCCCAATGCATCATATTCCTGATGCACAAGCTTCTTTTGCTGTATACAACAGTCCATTAACAGAGGCGGGAGTAGTTGGGTTTGAATATGGTTATAATGTCTTCGCACCAGAGACGCTTGTCCTGTGGGAAGCACAATTTGGGGATTTTGCCAATATGGCGCAGGTGTATTTTGACCAATTTATTTCGTCTGGAAGAGCGAAATGGGGTCAAAAATCAGGTTTGGTATTACTTCTTCCTCATGGTTATGAAGGTAATGGTCCAGAGCATTCAAGTGGGAGAGTGGAAAGATTTTTACAAAGTGCAGCGGAAAATAATTGGACAGTTGCCAATCTTTCAAGTGCAGCGCAATACTTCCATCTACTTAGAAGACAAGCAAGCTCCCTTGGTAAAGAAAATGTGAAACCACTTGTGATTATGACGCCGAAATATTTATTGCGTCATCCACTTGCATCGGCAGAGGTACAGGACCTTGTGAAAGGTCGATTCCAAACCGTTATTGAACAAGCCGGACTTGGCCAACAGAAAAAAGCTGTAGAAAGAATTGTTCTTTGTAGTGGGAAAATAAGTATTGATTTGGCCGAGCGATTGGAAAATGAGCAGGATTTAGATTGGCTTCATATTTTAAGGGTAGAAGAATTATATCCATTCCCATCTGAAAAGATTAAAGAAATAGTTGCTCAATATCCTAATACGAAAGAACTTGTTTGGGTACAGGAAGAACCGAAAAATATGGGCGGATGGTCACATGCTGATCCATATTTGCGCAAGCTAGCTCCAACCGATGTCGAGGTTAAATATACTGGTCGTAGAAGACGGTCTAGCCCATCTGAAGGAGATCCGACTGTTCATAAAAAAGAACAAAAACGTATCATTAGAGAAGCATTAACCAAAAACTAAATCACACAAATGTATGGTAATCATAAGGAGGATTTCAAAGTGGCTGAAATTAAAGTACCTGAATTAGCAGATTCAATTACGGAAGGTACAATCGCTCAGTGGTTGAAACAACCAGGCGATCATGTAGATAAGGGAGAATATATTGTCGAGCTTGAAACGGATAAAGTAAATCTTGAAGTGATCTCTGAAGAAGCAGGAACTTTGCAAGAATTAAAGGCAGCTGAAGGAGATACTGTTCAAGTTGGTGAAGTTATCGCAATTGTTGGAGCTGGAGAAAGCAAAGCTGATAACAAGGATACTTCAGCAAATGAAAAACCAGAAGAAAAAGTTACTGAAGAACAAACAGCGGAAGCAACACCAGAAAAAGAGACTGAAGAGAAGAAGGAACGAACTATTGCTTCTCCTGCAGCCCGAAAATTAGCGAGAGAAAAAGGCATTGACCTTACACAAGTGCCGACTGTTGATCCAATGGGACGTGTTCGAAAACAAGATGTTTCGTCCTATTCCAATCAGCCAAAGCAAGAAGAAGCTCCAGCAGCTGCACCAAAGCCAGCATCTTCTGCCGCTCCAGAAGATGGAAAGCCGGTTGAAAGGGTTCGTTTATCTAGACGTCGGCAAACAATTGCCAAACGTTTGCTAGAAGTAAAACAAAACACAGCCATGTTGACTACCTTCAATGAAATTGATATGACAGCTGTGATGAATTTACGCAAACGTAAAAAAGATAATTTTGTAAAAGAACATGATGTTCGCTTAGGTTTTATGTCATTTTTTACAAAAGCTGTTGTAGCGGCCCTTAAAAAGTACCCAGCTGTTAACTCTGAACTTGACGGTAATGAGTTAATCATGAAAAATTTCTATGACATTGGTGTTGCTGTTTCGACTGATGAAGGACTAGTGGTTCCGGTCATCCGTGATTGTGATCGCAAAAATTTTGCTGAAATCGAATCAGATATTTTAACAGCTGCGAATAAGGCAAGAGATAATAAATTAACCTTAAATGATCTATCTGGTGGAACATTTACGATTACAAATGGTGGTGTCTTTGGTTCTCTATTATCAACTCCTATTTTAAATGGCACGCAAGTAGGGATTTTGGGAATGCATACTATTCAAACAAGACCTGTTGCAATTGATGCAGAACGAATGGAAAATCGACCAATGATGTATGTCGCTCTTTCCTATGATCACAGAGTCATTGATGGAAAAGAAGCTGTAGGCTTCCTTGTAACTATTAAAAAACTGTTAGAAAATCCTGAAGACCTTCTTCTAGAAGGATAAGTAAGTACGTTAAGAAAGAGCCGACAAAAATGCCGGCTCTTTTGTTTTTTTACAATATAGAATTAAAAGGCGTGCCGGAAAATGGCACGCTAATTTTATAGATATATAGTTTTATATTTACGTTAAGCCTTTAACCCTCGTTTTCTAATTTCTGACTTGAGTAATCTAATCCATTCACTTTCATGTTTGTTTTTCTTTGCATCTCGATAGGCAGCGACCAGCAGTTCGTTACTCATAATTTTCATTGCTAGTAAAACCTCCTCGTGAAATTGGATTATTCAATTGTTAAAATACATTTTACCTTTTTTAGGACGAAAAGGAAAGCGTTTAGCCTAAATTTTTTAAAAAAATAAAGCGCTTCATTAAGTGAATCCCCATCAGACAGTTGGCTATGATGAATGGGGCGTAATTTTTAAAAAGTAAAATTTTTCATGATATATAATTTTCTAAATCATCTTGCTTTTCTTAGCGCTTTTGCTCATAATCTAAGATATAATGAAAAAATGATGAATAAGATAGGGATTGGGGAGGGAATAAATGTTGTTTGATGAAAGAAATGCATTAAAAATTAGATTAGAACAAATGAACGATGTAGAGAAAAGAATATTAGAAGATTTACATGAGGAAAGAAGTTTTATTTTTAATCGATTAAGAGAATTAGATGAACAGGATCCAGCTGAACATCTAAGCGATGAAAAACAGCTTAAAAAGAACAATCCGATATTTAGTCAAGCGGATGATGCTACAACTACTCCAGCCCCTATACCTAGAAAAAGAAAAGGACGCCCCTCAAGAAGAAGTAAAACGACTAAATTAAGGGAAATTGCCATTGAAGTATTAAAAGAAGCAAATGCGCCTGTACGAGGGAAAGAATTAAAAGAGAAGATTGAAACGGCTTCAGATTCAAATATCGCAAATATGACCACCTTTATGAATACAATTCGTGAAACAGATCATCATATTATCAAGGTAGGAAGAGGCCTTTATGTATACGATTGGGAACAACAGGAACAGCAAAATTAATGAATATTTATATTTAGTTGAGACTTGCTTAAGAGCAAGTCTTCTTTATTTTTGTTAAAATATGAAGATGTGAGTTTTTAATATTGTAGAGAGGATATCATTTATGAATACATTATCTTTGCCACAAACAATAGAGCAAGTCATTAAGGAGCGGCATGAGCAGTTTTCACAGCAAACGAAGGAAGCTCCCCATAAAATAACCCAATTCTTATCGAAGGATAACGAATTATTATCAGATGCCATCATTTCAGTGGCATTAGGAAAAAACATTCTGCTTAAAGGACCTACCGGTTCTGGGAAAACGAAGCTAGCGGAAAACATATCACAGATTTTCAAACAACCTATGCATAGCATTAATTGTTCTGTTGATTTAGATGCTGAAGCGTTATTGGGGTTTAAAACGATTAATCAGAGGAATGGCAAACAGACGATTGATTTTGTTCCTGGTCCAGTCGTTAAAGCAATGAAAAATGGACATTTATTATATGTGGATGAAATCAATATGGCAAAGCCAGAAACATTGCCGATTTTAAACAGCATTCTAGATTACCGTCGATCTGTCTTTAATCCGTTTACTGGTAAGACGATTCATGCCGAAAAAGGTTTTGGCGTGATAGCAGCTATTAATGAAGGCTATATCGGGACGGTTCCTTTAAATGAAGCGTTAAAAAATAGATTCGTTGTTCTAGATGTTCCTTATATTCAGGGAGATATATTAAAAACGGTGCTTAAGACAGAAAGTATCTTAGAGGATGCAACGTTATTAGATAAGTTCGTTATATTATCTGAGGATTTAATCACACAAGTACGTAATGGGCAAGTACCAGAAGAAGCAGCTTCCATTCGCGCTTTGATCGATACCTGTGATTTATCAGTCTATTTACCTCCATTAAGAGCAATTCAACGTGGAATCGCTGATAAGCTTGAAGAAGAAAGAGAAAAAGCGGCGATCATGAATATTGCATCTACATTGTTCGAAGGAAAGTAAATATAAAATTCTCTTGGAAATTGCTTAAGGACTGAGTGTGGTGTGTTTAGCTCCAGGCACCATCGGCAGGAGGGAGTTCATTGGCGAGGGATGTCCTAGTGCAGACGAAGCTATAGTCGTCGCAGATTTAGCCGATGTTCTGCATAATAATCTGAACCAATGAAAGTCAAAGAGCAGCGCCGCGCTTTTCTTAAAAGATAAGAAAGTATAAAATTTGGCTAGCGTTGAGATCCAGCTCTAGCGCCTAGCCCCTCGAGGCTCGCAGGATGCGAGTCCATCGGCGTTGCGACGTACAGGATGTACTAGTGCAGGCGAAGCGACAGGACGTCGCGGTTTGAGTCTGCCGCCAGGACGGCGCGAACTTAGCCGATGTTCCGCTTAATAACCTGAGCCAATAAAAGTCAAAACCGGACTTTTTTTGTCTCAGAACATTTGCTTGTCGGAGGCCAACAGGATGTTGGTCAGAAAGGCGTTGCACCAGGACGGTGCGAATTTAGCCTTTCTTCCTAGATCAAGGCGCTTGCGCTTTTCTTAGTATAAGGAGTGAAAGGAATGTATCGTTTCATCGATTTTAATGATGAGAAAATTGATTCTCTATTTATGATGGAATTATCTGATCTTGCCAAAACCCTTGTAAAAGATGAGGAATATGAAGTTGACCTCCGTGTTCATTCGTATATAGACACTGCGGACAAAAAAATATATGCAAGTCATTTTTGGAATCATCGTTCTGAAAAGGATAGGGTTCTAGGGATGAAGAGTGACGTTTATTTACGGGCATTGGGAAATTACCATTTTACCGATCAAAAAGTAATTCGTAAATTTGTGGAGTGGTCTACGTACACAAACGTTCCTCGTTTTGCGAGACAATTATTTTCGCTCGCTGAGGATTTAAGAATAGAAGAAATTTGTAAAAGAAAAAGGCCGGGGATGAGAAGAGAATTTAGTCAGCGAAGAAAGCTTTATTTAGGTTTTTTTCAGAATCAGTGGAAAGTTAATATGGAGAGAAGTTTGTTTACGGATGTGCTTTTTAATCTTGCTTATCTCGTTTGGAATACGGAAACGCCGCTTTTCGAAATCCCAGGAATCCATGCTAATATCGACCCAGTTATAGTGTTATATCGAGAAAAGTTAGAACGCTTGTTTGATGCAGGCTCAACAGACGATGTAGCGAAAAACTGTATGCAAATTGTGACATTAGTAGAAGATGTTGTACAACGAGATTTATTAAATGATTATTTCCATCTTCATCATGATGAAGATGAGGGTCAACATGTAGATTATCGAGATTTATTAAGAAAAGATAAGCTCATTAATAATGATCAATCGGAAGAAAAAGCAACAGGCGATGAGGAGTTTTTTAAGGAAGAGATGAAAACCTGGCATCGTGAAACCAGTGAACCGGGAGAAAATTTTTTACAATTTGATCTTGATCAAGGTACACAAACAGACATCCTTGCAAATGAAGCGAGGGAGGGAGAAGCTGGTGATCAAGCACTTGCGATTGTAAAAGGAAAAGCAGGGAAGAGTCAATACAAGGATTATTCCGATATGGAAAATCTAGGAAGGAAAAATGATAAGGCTGATTCTATTCATGCTCCATATGGAGTAGAAAATCGCCATGCAGAGGCAATTTTTCTTTCGCCAACAGTTCCAAAAAATGAAGAGATTCATCAATATCTACTATATAAAAAGTCGATGACTTTGTACCAAAAGAAATTAAAACGAACAATCGATATGACGCTTGAACATAAAAAGCAGCTGCCACGCACTCGTTTACAAATAGGTCGTCTGAACAATAAATTAATACACTTTTTCACAGATGATGAAAAAAGATTATTTTATAAAAAGACAGAAAAATCAACTGCAATAGATGCCGTTTTTAGTTTGTTAATTGATTGCTCTGCCTCCATGCAAGATAAAATGGAGGAGACAAAGAAGGGGATTACCTTATTTCATGAAGCATTAAAATCTGTTCGTGTGCCGCACGAAATAACGGGTTTTTGGGAAGATGCGAACGATGCGACAAGAGAAAGACAGCCTAATTATTTTTCTCAACCCATTACTTTTTCAAATTCACTGAAAAAGAAAGCAGGCCCCGAAATTATGCAATTAAAAGCCGAAGAAGACAACAGGGATGGTTTTGCGATTAGAATAATGACCGAAAGATTATTAAGTAGGGGAGAAAAGCAAAAGTTTTTGATTGTGTTTTCTGATGGGGAACCAGCCGCTTTCGGATATGACCAAAATGGGATTATTGACACGCATATGGCCGTAATAGATGCTCGAAAAAAAGGAATTGAAGTCATTAATATTTATTTATCTGTCAATGAAGTAGCGGATGAACAACGAAAAGTCTTCCAAAATATCTATGGGGCTTACAGTTTAGTATCACCTTCCATTGAAACTTTGCCAGAACTGCTCTTTCCGCTACTAAAGAAGTTATTACTTAAGTCATTAAACGAATGAGAGGTGAGATGTAGGAAAAAGCTATCCTGCTGATCAAATCAGCCTGGATAGCTTTATCTTCGTTCTCTTACCTTTACTCTTTTTGCAGGATGCCTACCTTGTTTTTTCTTAATTTTGCGTCGCCTGAGGGGCGAGGTTAAAATGCGAAGAACAGCAAAGCACAAGGCACCACCTAAAAATTTAAAGTCCAAGAAAATAATTCCCAAGAAAACAAGTATAAAAATAGAAATAGTGAGAAGGGATGGTCCACCTTGTCCATATTCATATCCTTTTGCGGAAGCCCTCTTGTCAAGCTCATATTTAATCGCGATTTCATTAAATAACTGATTATATGTATTTGTTATAGCTACTTGAAAATTATTCTTTTCCAAATAGGGCAGGCTATAGGCATCTAAAATTCCCCCAATTTTTCCGGGAGGAAAGGTTTCTTCCAAACCTTTTCCAACTTCTATGTAGATTTTTCGATCTTGAACTGCGAATAGTAACAAAACACCATTCTGTTTATCCTCACCCCCAAGCTTGTATTCGCGAAACACATCTTTAGCATAATCGTTTACGGATGTGTTTTGGAGAGAAGGAATGGTTAGAACACTTAACTGTGCGCCAAGATGTTTATCAAGATATGTTCCAAGCTCTGTTATCTCTTTCTTTGCTTTTTTTGGTAATAAGTCAGCAGAATCCTGAATATAAATATCACCACTTGGCTTAGGTATATCTTCTGCCAATGTAGATGGAGGGAATAAAAAGAGCAAAGGAATTAGAAGGATGCCGTAGATCCATTTCTCCATGATTATAAGTCCTTTCATCATTAAATCTCTGTTTAATGTTCAAATAATTATGTTATCATCTTTCAATCAATAACACTATAGCGATCAGGAGAAAATTAATCTTTAAAAAAATAGCGGATTCCTTAATGTACGTGCTTCCACTACTTCATTAGTGGATACGTCTTTTACGAAAATGTCCTCCGCGTACTTCCGAAATATTCCCAATAGCAAGGAAGGCTGATTCATCATGATCTTCTATAACTGATTTTAATTTCGATTCTTCAAGTCTTGTAATGACACAAAAGATCACTTTTTTATCGTCTCCTGTATAGGCTCCCTCGCCGCTTAAATAGGTTACGCCTCTTCCTAGTCTTGCTAAAATCGTTTCTCCTATCTCTTTTGCTTGATCACTGATAATCCATACAGCCTTGGATTCATTTAATCCTTCTACAACGACATCAATGACTTTAAAAGCAATAAAGTATGTAATAATAGAATACATCGCACGTTCCCAGCCAAAAATGAAACCAGCAGAAGTAAAAATGAAGAAATTAAAAAACATAATAATTTCTCCAACTGAAAATGGAATCTTATTATTAAGAAGGATCGATAAGACTTCTGTTCCATCAAGGCAGCCTCCAAAACGAATAACGATCCCAACTCCCATACCTAAAACAATTCCACCAAAAACTGTATCTAATAAAAGATCATTTGTCACGACGTATACATTATGTAAGAGCACGGATGTGAGAGATAAAACAAAGATGCCATGTAAGGTCGTTAAGGCAAATGTTTTTCCAATTTGTTTATAACCGAGGTAAATAAAGGGAAGATTTAATAAGAAGAGTATAAATCCCACTCTCCAGCCAGTTAGATACGAAAGAATAATGGATATCCCAGTAATTCCACCATCTAATATATTATTTGGAACTAGAAACAATTCTAAAGCAGTCGCCATCAAGACAGCGCCAAGCGTGACCAATAAAATACGCCAAAATATAATTCTTCTTTTTAACTTTTTATGATGTTGTTTGATTTCAATCTGGCTTTGTAGCATCCCATCATCCTTTCTGGAATCGATTTTGTAAGACTTGCTATTGTATCTGGATATTAGCTCATTAATGAATTTGAAGCTTTCCCAATAGGTATTGCTACTCATAACATAATTTATTATAAACTTAATTAGGAGTCTTGAAAATACTTTCACATTATTAATAAGTTAGATAATGGTCCAAGCAGCAGGTTGACATTGATTTTCTTATTGAGAATCGGTAAAATAAAAAGGTAAGAGTAAAGTGTATCTATTCGGGAAACCGAAATTGAATCCTCCTAAACACGTTTATATCTTGCAAATATAACAGGATAGGTGGTATTTTTTGTGGAAAAAAAACCTAATTATCGAGTATTGTTGTACTATCAGTATGTTGAAATTGAAGAACCAGATGTATTTGCCAAAAGACATTTAAAGTTTTGTAAGAGTATTGGATTAAAGGGGCGAATTTTAGTAGCTAGTGAAGGAATGAATGGAACTGTTTCTGGTACATGGGAACAAACAGAAACATATATGAATGAGATGAAAAAAGATCCTCGTTTTGAAACGATGGTCTTTAAAATAGACGAGTCTAATGAACATGCATTTAAAAAGATGCATGTTCGTCACCGTTCAGAACTTGTCACACTTCGGTTGGAAGATGATATAAATCCACATGAAGTAACTGGAAAATACCTTGAGCCAGCTGAATTTTTCCAAGCAATGCAAGATGAAGAAGCCATTGTCCTTGATGCTCGCAATGACTATGAATATGATCTTGGTCATTTTCGTGGCGCTATCCGTCCCGATATTAAAACGTTCCGTGAATTGCCAGATTGGGTTCGGGAAAATAAAGAACAATTGCAAGGAAAAAAAATCCTTACGTATTGTACGGGTGGAATCCGTTGTGAAAAGTTCTCTGGATGGCTTAAGAAAGAAGGCTTTGAAGATGTAGGCCAACTGCATGGAGGCATTGTCACATATGGAAAGGATCCAGAAGTTCAAGGCGAGCTTTGGGATGGTCAATGTTATGTATTTGATCAGAGAATTTCTGTTCCAGTAAATCAAAAAGAACATGTTATTGTTGGACGTGACTATTTTGATGGCACTCCATGTGAGCGTTACGTGAACTGTGCAAATCCTGAATGTAATAAACAAATTTTGTGCTCAGTGGAGAATGAACATAAATATATGAGAAGTTGCACAGCTGAATGCCGTGTCCACCCAAGAAATTTATATATTCAAGAACATAATCTCAGTGAAGATGAAGTGAAAAAGAGAGTAGATAAGCTAAAACATGATTTAGAACCAAGTGTCTAATAAGAAAAGCGCAAGGCGCCCGCCTATCGGCGACAAGCAAATGTTCTGAGCCAAAGAAAGGCGTTCTTTGCCTTTCATTGGCTCAGGTTATTTGACCTCGAGCCGATGGCGCCTGGAGCTGGACAACAACTGCCCAGCCTTAAAGCAATCTTAAGGAAAATTTTATGCTTTCTTATCTTTTAAGAAATAAAAAAACAGCATTGCCAGATAGGCAATGCTGTTTTTTTAGCATAATTTCAGATGTCAAAATCATTTGTTTTTTTCTAATCCCAATTTTTTCAATGTATGGAATCCCCAAAAAATCACATAATATGAACGTTCCAAAAAAGATTGAGGGGGTAAAAAAATATGACTGTTATTACAAAAGTTCAACAAACATTAACTGGATTAAAAACAGCTCAGGCTAGTTTTGAGGGCTTCGCATTAGATACCGACAATCAACAAGCAAAACAACTTTACAAATCATGCGCTCAGCAAACTCAGACGATTATTGATTCGCTGGAACCACGCGTTCAAGAAATTTTGCAAGAAGAACCGCAATATAACCAATAATTAAAAAGGAACAGAGTTTCTCTGTTCCTCCTATTACCAGGAGGATAAGAACATGACTGTCTTTGCTAATGTAAAAGGAACATTTGCGTCCGCAAAAGCCATTCAAGCTGAATTTAGTCGTTTAGCTGAAATAACCTCTGACGAGGAAGCCAAAAGAATTTTTCATGAATGTATGGAAGATATGAATTCAGTCATTGTTGATTTACAACAGCGTATTGAATTTATGAAAGCTGAAGAACAGCAACACAGAAATTCGTAAAGGAGGAACATGAAGTGGATATTCCTAATTGGCTCGAAACCATCCTTCGTTCTTCATCTATGGTCATTATCTTATTTTTATTAACTAAGTGGTTAGGAAAAAAACAATTATCGCAACTATCCTTTTTTGAATATATTGCAGGGATTACAATCGGTAGTATTGCCGCTGAATTATCTACAGGCTTAGAAACTCATTACGTAAATGGGGTATACAGTCTTTTAGTGTGGGCAGCCATTCCTTTTATAGCAGGGCTTATCGGGCTAAAAAATAAAAAAGTTCGTAACTTTATAGAAGGTTCATCCACTGTTGTCATAAAAAATGGGAAAATCCAAGAGGAAAACCTATCTAAGGAACAGTATACGGTTGAAGAATTATTACAGCTCTTAAGAAAAAAGGACGCCTTTCAGGTTGCGGATGTGGAATTTGCCATTTTGGAACCAAATGGGGATTTAAATGTGATGTTAAAAAAGGATAAGCAACCTATCACTCCCTCTGATCTTCAATTAGAAGTCGCTCCAGAAAAAATGCCTCAGACTGTTATTATGGAAGGGAAAATAATTGATATGGGTCTATCATCAAGAGGACTAAACAGATCTTGGCTTGATACAGAGCTAGAAAAATTAGGTGTAGCCCTTGATAATGTTTATTTAGGTCAAGTAGATACATATGGTCAGTTAACTGTGGATATATATGATGATAAGATCCAAATTCCTGAAACCAAACCAAGGCAATCTCTATTAACATCCTTGAAAAAATGCCAAGCTGATTTAGAGTCATTTTCCCTTGAAACTGATTCACAAGAGGCAAAACATATGTACAAGAAAAATGCGGAAAAACTGCAATCCATTATACAAAAATCTGAGCAGCTTCTTACTCAAAAATATTCCTAATGGCGGGTGCTGAGCTGTCAAAGGTGATTTGGTTTATTGTTCTTAATGGCGTATAATATAATTATAAATGTGAAAGGGGATCTTGCCATGGCTTACAGAAGGGGACCTAAGGAACCAACCCCGGAGAAAGAAACGGTTGTTTGGTCATGTACGAATGAAGAATGCTCATGTTGGATGAGGGATGCCTTTTCTAATGATGAAAAAACGATTTGTCCGATTTGTAAATCGGAAATGGAAAAAGAAGTAAGAGTTTTACCTGTTATAAGTTAATGTAAAACGGGGATTGTCCTTTTGGTAGTATATGGACAATCCCCTTTTTTCATTTCTGGCGATGGATTCGTGGAAAGGGTGTGCATATAAAACGATTTTTGGGGAATTATCAATAATAATAGAAATAGCTGAGGAGGAGTGCTCTGATGAGCGAGACCAACAACAAAACAAACTTTCCAATATCCCCGGGGTCATGGTGGATTCGTTCCACAAAAGTACATAAATTTCCGAGCCTTGAAGACGATATGAAGGTAGAAGTAGCAATTATTGGTGGTGGAATTACAGGCATAACAGCGGCGTATATGTTGGCGAAAGAGGGGTTGCAGGTTGCTTTATTTGAAGCAGATTCTTTATTTAATGGGACAACCGGGCATACTACAGCAAAAATTACATCACAACACGGTTTAATCTATAATGAATTGATCCAACATTTTGGGGAAGCGAAAGCTAAATTGTATTATCAGGCTAATCAAAAGGCAAAAGAACAAATGGAAGACTGGATAAAAGCCCATGATGTCCAATGTCATTTTCAAAAAGCAGATGCATTTATCTATACAAATGAAGACAGTTATGTAGATAAAATAAAAAAAGAAGCCGATGCCTATCAAAAATTAGGGATTGAAGGCGGAATCACTAAGCAAATTCCAATCGATTTGCCTTATAAAAAGGCAATCCTTATGAAAAACCAAGCCCATTTTCATCCTCTTCACTATTTAGCTAAGATGGTTGAGCAATTGGAAAAGCTTGGTGTAAAAATATATGAAAATGTCGTTGCTTTGCATATGGAAGATAGTGATTCACCGATTATTCATTTTAAGAGTGGAAAAAGGGTGGAAGCCAACTTTGTGATTTCTACTTCTCATTTCCCTTTTCATGACAGCAAAGGATTTTTTGCACGTCTTTATCCAGAACGATCTTACGTGATTGCCGCAAAGCCCGAAAAGCCTGTTGTCGAAGGCATGTACATCAGTGCGGAGCAACCCACCCGTTCTATTCGTCCAGTTACGATAGAAGGAGAAGAAATGCTATTATTTGGTGGAGATGGCCATAAAGCTGGGCAGGGTGAAAATGAATCAGAACATTATCAGGCCTTAGAAAAATTTGCCAAAGAACATTTCGGAGTTAAAGAGGTTGCCTACAGGTGGTCTGCACAAGATCTTGTCACACCAGATAAGGTCCCTTACATTGGGGAACTATCAAAAGGAAGTAATGTATTTGTTGCAACTGGTTTCCGCAAATGGGGAATGACAACCAGTTATGTTGCAGCTCAATTAATTAGAGACTTAATTATCGACCAAAATAATCCTTATAAAGACCTATACACTCCTTTTAGATTTAAAGCCGATCCAAGCATAAAGAAGGTCCTGAAAGAAAGTGTAAATGTGGCCGCTCAATTAGTGGGCGGCAAACTAGAAGTCCCCGATAAAGAACTAAAAGATATAAAAGAAGGAGAAGGAGCAGCTATCGCCATCAAAGGCAAACGAGCTGGTGCCTACAAAAACGAAAAAGGCCAACTCTTTGTAGTCGACACAACCTGCACCCACATGGGCTGCGAAGTAAATTGGAATAGCGGCGACAAAACTTGGGACTGCCCATGCCACGGCTCACGCTTTACCTACAAAGGAGAAGTCCTAGAAGGCCCCGCCGAAAAACCTTTAAAAATACTTAACGGAGACACCTAACGGGGTCAGTCCCCCGTTACGTTAACGCGTTTCTGCGGCGGGGGACTGACCCCGTGGTTTCCAATGTTTTTGTATAAATTGGTCGCGGCCTGATTTTTCTCTGTCTGTTTGGTAGTCTGTTTTATTTTTTTTATAAAAGTCTTGGTGATAGTCTTCGGCTGGGTAGAATGTTTGGGCTGGCTTGATTTGGGTGATGATTGGTTTGTTGAATTTGCCACTAGCAGCCAATTTGTTTTTAGATTTTTCAGCAGCTATTTTTTGTGTTTCATTATGATAAAATATCGCTGTTCGATAGGAGTCGCCACGATCATGAAATTGACCGCCTGCGTCAGTTGGGTCAATTTGTTGCCAATAGATTTCAAGTAATGTCTCATAAGACATTTGTTTTGGATTGAAGGTAATTTGCACAACTTCATAATGCCCTGTTTCCCCTGATTTGACATCCTCATAGGTTGGATTTACAAATGTTCCTCCGGAGTAACCAGAAACAATACCCTCTACGCCGTCCCATTGATCAAAGGGTTTAACCATACACCAAAAGCATCCCCCTGCAAATGTTGCTTTTTCTAATTTCTCCATTGTATATATGTTCCCTTCCAAACAAGTTAATTCCTATATTTAATCATATTTTTTGAGGTATTTCCATAACCATTATATTTTAGCAAGATTTTGAATAATCAGCTTGATCAGATGACTTTTTCTTGTTTTTACTTTAAGATAGGTAATGAAAATATATTTAGGCTTACGAATGATCCGGGGGAATGCAAATGCAGAAAGTGACCTCATATTTAAAACCTTATCGTTGGGCTATGGGCATAGCCTGGATGCTGATGCTTGTGGAACTAGTAGTAGAATTATGGCATCCCATGTTTATGGCCAATATTATCGATGAAGGAATATTAAAACAAGATCTAAATGCTGTGATGAAATGGGGAGGCATTATGGTAGGAATGTCCTTGCTTGGATTTATTGCTGGGATTACCAATTCTTTTTTTTCTGCCCATGCTAGTCAAGGATTTGGATTTGATGTACGCTCCTCAGTGTTTAAAAAGGTGCAATCGTTCTCATTCAATAATTTAGCTCAGTTTCAAACATCTTCCCTCATCACTCGTTTGACAAATGATATTACACAAATTCAAAATACGTTGTTTATGAGTTTACGCGTTGCCTTGCGAAACCCTTTGCTTATCATTGGTGGGGTAACGATGGCCTTTTTTGTCAATGCTAAGTTAGCGCTTATTTTAGTTCTACCTATACCTATTCTTGTGTTTGCGTTAATTTGGGTGATGAGAAAAACGGGGAAGTTATTTCGATTAGTACAAGATAAACTGGATAAGGTCAACAATGTCATGCAAGAAAATTTAACCTCGATTCGCTTAATCAAAGCGTTTATTAGAAGAAAATTTGAAGAGAAACGTTTTGGAACAGCTAACGAAGATTTACGAAATCAAACGGCAAAAACATTGAGACTTGTGGAATTGCTTGGTCCACTTCTCTTATTTATTATGAACCTAGCTATTTTATTCATTTTATGGTTCGCAGCAACAGATGTCCATCAGTCAAGGATGAATGTGGGTGAAGTTGTTGCGATGGTCAATTATGGTTTTCGAATCACAATGGCTTTATCCATGCTATCTTGGATCATTATGGCTTTCTCTCGAGGTTTTGCCTCTTCGGCGAGGATTACAGAAGTTCTAGCGACCTCTGTAGATTTGGAGGATGATGAATCGACCTCATCCGATAGAAAAATCCAAAATGGAAAAGTAGAATTCCAAAATGTCTATTTTAAATATCCGGGGACAGATCAGCATGTGCTTCAGAATATATCTTTTACAGCAAATGCTGGTGAAACGATTGCGGTTATGGGGGCAACAGGAGCAGGGAAATCAGTACTTTTTCAACTAATACCAAGACTTTATGATGTGGATGAAGGTCAAATAAAGATTGATGGTCAAGATATTAAAAAAATGACCCTCCATTCACTTAGAAAACAAATTGGTTTTGTTCCTCAGGAATCGATTTTATTTACAGGCTCTGTTGAGAGTAATATTGCTTGGGGGAAAGAAGAGGCATCGCACGAAGAAATGATGACAAGTACAAAGGATGCCCAAATACATGAAACAATTCAAAGATTACCTAAAGGATATCAAACAAAAGTTGGTCAGAAAGGGGTCAATTTATCTGGGGGGCAAAAACAAAGACTGTCCATCGCTAGAGCCTTAGTGCGAACACCTAAACTATTATTTTTAGATGATAGTACAAGTGCTCTTGATATGAAAACAGAGACAAAATTATTAAGTGCCCTGGAAAAATATGATTCAACCATTTTTATTATTACGCAAAAAATTACTACAGCTATGAAAACTGATCAAATTCTTTTATTAGACGAGGGGAAATTAGTAGCATGTGGGAATCATGAAACGTTAATGAGAACGTCACCCCTTTATCAAAAAATCTATCATTCTCAATTTACTAAAGGGGGGATAGCAGATGGCCAATAGGAAGATGGGCCAGCCCTTGAAGGTTGAAAAAGTTAAAAATTGGAAAAAAACGTTGATTCGTATTTGGCGATACCTTGATGTTTATCGCGGTCAATTATTCCTCGTTTTGTTTACGGTGTTAGCAAGTTCTGGGCTCGGCCTATTAGGACCGTTTTTAATTGGGAAAACGATTGATAAATACATTACTGAAAACAATGGAAATACTTTGCTTTTTATTCTTGTTATGATAGCTTGCGTTTATTTTTTCTTTTCACTCACTAGCTTTATGCAAAACTATTGGATGATTGGAATCGGTCAAAAAACCGTCTTTACATTGAGGGAACAACTTTTTAATCGGTTACACAAATTACCGATTAAGTTTTTTGATAAACGCCAACATGGAGATTTAATGAGCCGATTGACGAATGATATTGATAATGTCAGTCAAACATTAAATACGTCTGTGATTCAACTTTCTTCTAGTGTTATGACTCTCGTCGGTACGATTACGGTTATGTTAATATTAAGTCCTTTACTTACGTTGATTACAATGTTTGTTGTTCCGATTATGTATTTTGGAATGAAATGGATCACCAACCGAACAGGAAGGCTATTTAAAGAACAGCAGAAGCATCTTGGTGATTTAAATGGATTTATCCAAGAAACGATTGCCGGACAAACGATTGTGAAAACTTTTTCTCAAGAAGAAAAGATTATAGCCGAATTTACAGAAAAAAACGAACGATTAAGAAATGCTGGTTACTGGGCCCAAGTGTATTCCGGTTTTATTCCAAAGTTAATGAACATGCTGAATAATTTAAACTTTGCTGTGATCGCGGCTGCAGGTGGAATTTTAGCGCTTAAAGGATATGTCAGTATTGGGACGATCGTTGTCTTTACGGAATACTCTCGTCAGTTCACACGCCCATTGAACGAATTAGCTAATCAATTCAATACTTTACTTTCAGCCGTAGCTGGTGCAGAAAGAGTGTTCGAAATACTGGATGAACCGGAAGAAAAAGACGGTGAATCCAGTCGTAAAATTGATCATATTCATGGAGAGATCGAATTTAAAGATGTGTCCTTCTCGTATGAGCCAGAAGGAGAAGAACAAACCGTTCAACAGATAAATTTTCAGGCTAAACCTGGTGAGACGGTTGCGCTTGTTGGGCCAACAGGGGCTGGAAAAACAACGATTATCAATTTGCTTGCCCGTTTTTATGAAACAAGTAGTGGAGAAATTTCCATTGATGGTATGAATATCCAAACAATCGAAAGAAATAATTTACGCAGTCATATGGGATTTGTTCTACAGGATTCTTATCTTTTCCAAGGAACGATTCGGCAAAATATTCGCTATGGAAAACTGGATGCATCTGATAAAGAAGTGGAAGAGGCTGCAAAAATGGCGAATGCCCATTCTTTTATAATGAAATTACCTAATCAATACGATACGATTCTTAAGCAGGATGGCAGTGGTATTAGTCAAGGTCAAAGACAACTTTTATCGATTGCAAGAGCAATGCTGTCCAATCCTTCTTTGCTTATTTTAGATGAAGCGACAAGTAATATTGATACGATTACTGAAATGAAGATTCAAGAAGCACTTACGCGGTTGATGGAAGGGAGAACGAGTGTGGTTATCGCTCATCGACTGAATACCATCCAAAATGCTGATCAAATTCTTGTATTAAATCAAGGACAGTTAATTGAAAAAGGAACCCATGCAACATTGCTTCAACAACAAGGTTTCTATTATGACCTATTCCATAGCCAAATCCGCGAAGAAGTTGGGTCTTAAGAAAAGCGCAAGCGCCTTGGTCAGCTCCGACAAGCAAATGTTCTAAGACAAAAAAAGTCCGGTTTTGACTTTTATTGGCTCAGGTTATTTCTCGGAACATCGGCTAAGGTCGCCACGTCCTGGCGGCAGACTCAAACCGCGACGTCCTGTCGCTTCGCCTGCACTAGTACATCCTGTACGTCGCAACGCCGATGGACTCGCCTCCTACGAGCCTCGAGCCGATGGCGCCTGGAGCTGGACAACAACTGCCTAGCCTTAAAGCAATCTTAAGAAAAATTTTCTTTCTTATTTTTTAAAAAAGGGCAATACTCGAATATGAAGGAGGAACACCTAAAATGGAAGCTCAATTTTCATTGACAAATGAAATCATTCCTATTTTAAGAGTTTTTGATGTACAAAAGCTAAAAGAATTTTATGTAGACTTTTTAGGTTTCAAAATAGATTGGCAGCATCGATTCGACGAAAATGCTCCCTTGTATATGCAAGTATCACAACAGACATGCATTCTCCATTTATCTGAACATCATGGGGATGCTTCGCCTGGAACAAGTTTAAGAATAGGAGTACGAGAGCTCCAGGAGTTCCACCAAAAGCTTTTAGCAGAGAACTATACTTATGCACGTCCAGGGATGGAGAAAACACCTTGGGGGGCAACAGAATTCACCGTCCATGATCCCTTTGGCAATAAACTTATCTTTTATGAACAAAAATAAGCAAACTAAAAAATTAATTTACTCTTCTTCACTTGCCGAAATGGCAAGTGAACCCTATAATAATGCATATTAGGTTTTTAAGTTAGGGGGGATATGAATTGCCTATAAATATACCAGGGAGAATGCCTGCTAGGGAAATATTAGAGGAAGAAAAAATATTTATCATGGATGAAGACAGAGCCGTTGCGCAAGATATCCGTCCATTAAATATTTTAATCTTAAATTTGATGCCGGAAAAACAAAAAACCGAAGTCCAGATATTACGCCTATTAGGAAATACACCATTGCAACTAAATGTATCCTTTTTACATATGGCTACACATCAATCAAAAACGGTGAGTAAAACACATCTGGACGAATTTTATACAACGTTCTCGGAAGTGAAAGATAAATATTTTGATGGGATGATTATCACGGGCGCCCCTATTGAGCATTTACCTTTTCAAGAGGTGACATACTGGGAAGAGCTAAAGGAGATCATGGAGTGGACCAAAAGCCGGGTCACATCGACTATGCATATTTGCTGGGGAGCGCAAGCAGCCTTATACTACCATTATGGCATCGACAAATACGAATTAAAGGAAAAATGTTCGGGGATCTATGAACATGAACTTCTGTATCCAAAATTAAAATTGGTACGAGGATTTGATGACATATATCTAGCACCACACTCGCGGAATACAAGTGTAAGCCAGCTAGAAATTGAAGAACATCCAGAGTTACTGCTCGTTTCAAAAGGGGAAGCTGGTCCGTTTCTAATCATGTCGAAAGACGAGAAAAATATTATGGTTACAGGACATTTAGAATACGACGCTACCACACTAGCAGAAGAATATGAAAGGGATTTGAATAAAGGGATTTCCATACATCCACCGGAAAACTATTATCCAAATAACGATCATACAAAAAAACCTCTCCACGCATGGCGTTCACATAGCTATTTACTTTTTTCAAATTGGCTTAATTATTATGTTTATCAGGAAACTCCATATGAGTGGAAATAAACGATACGGGTGTCACACCCGCATCGTTTATTTTAATAGGAAAGGATTTTTTTAAAAAAATTCTCATTGATTAAAGTTTTACTTTATAGAAAGGTTGTTTCCTTTTCCAAACCTTAGTATTATAATAACTACATGTAATTTTTGAAAAGAGGTATTTATAGTGAAACAATCGATTTACAGTTTAACGATCGATCAATTAACGGAATGGTTATTGGAGCAAGGACAGAAAAAGTATCGTGCTGAACAAATATGGGATTGGTTATATAGCAAAAGAGTCACCGATTTTTCTGATATGAAGAATATTAATAAAGAATGCTTACAATTATTGGAAGAGCATTTTACAATACAAACATTGAAGCAATCGGTTAAACAAGAATCGGCGGATGGAACGATTAAATTTTTATTTGAGATGCAAGATGGAAATTTAATCGAAACAGTTTTAATGAGTTTTTCTTATGGTTTGTCTGTTTGTGTCACGACCCAAGTCGGTTGTAATATTGGCTGTAGCTTCTGTGCTAGTGGGTTGCTAAGGAAAAATAGGGATTTAAATAGTGGTGAAATTGTTGAACAAATTATGAAAGTACAACAGCATCTTGATGCAAAAGGAAAAGATGAACGAGTTAGCCATATTGTTGTGATGGGGATCGGAGAACCATTTGATAATTATCAAAATCTTATGAGCTTCTTACGTGTAGTTAATCATCCAAAAGGACTAGCCATTGGTGCAAGACATATTACAGTCTCAACAAGTGGTCTCGCCCATAAGATTCGTGAATTTGCTGATGAAAACTTACAGGTGAATTTAGCTTTGTCACTTCATGCACCAAATGATGAGTTGAGAACACAAATTATGAAGATTAACAAAGCGTTCCCGATTGAAAAATTAATGGCGTCTTTAGACTACTATTTGGAACGAAATAATCGTAGGGTGACAATTGAATATATTTTATTAAAGGATGTAAATGATCATGTCGAAGAAGCTAAGCAATTGGCAAAATTACTTCAAGACAAACGTCATTTAACATATGTAAATCTTATTCCTTATAATCCCGTAAATGAGCATATTCAATATGAAAGAAGCGAACAAAAAGATATTATGGCCTTCTATGATACTTTAAAGAAAAATGGCATTCAATGCGGCGTTCGTCATGAGCAAGGATCGGATATCGACGCAGCTTGTGGACAATTAAGAAGCAAGCAAATTAAGAAAAACCAAGCTAAAGCCATATAATTGGTAATACCTTAATATAAAAAGCCCAAGCCTATTGTGATTTTCCTGAACCCTACACAAAAGTCCAATTTCTCAATTTTTAGTAGTGAGAAATTGGGCTTTTTAAACTTGACTCATGTCAGCGAAATATTGAAATTTAAAAGGGGGAATTCCAAATCAATCTAGAATTAGTAAACAAGAGTATAAAAGGAGAAATGAATTATGAGTTTCTATATTACTAAAGAAGTGGATAGAAAATCTAAACAACATAGATGATGAGCTTTATAAATTTAACTTAAAACACTTTTCAGAGGATTTGAAAGACAGATACGAAGATATTGGTTTATTCATTAAGGATGACAACGGCATTGTACATGGTGGATTAATCGGTTCAATTTGCTGGAATTGGTTAGAGATTTATAATTTATATGTAGATGAAGATATAAGGAAACTAGGATTTGGAACTAAATTATTAATAACAGCAGAGAATATAGCTTTAGATAAGAAATGTGACTTTGTCAAGTTAGATACTTTGAGTTTTCAAGCATTAGACTTTTATGTCAAAAATGGTTATACAGTGTTTGGGACTTTAGAAAATGTAGGGAGAGATCATAAGCATTACTATTTAAAAAAGGATTTATAAACACAGAGGTCCTTAAGAAAGGGGTGAGTTTGAAAGGTCACTGAAAAAGTCCCTTAGTGTGTAATCCGAACCAGCAAATTATCCAAATACATATTAAGTTTCTGTCTGACAAACCTTTTAAATTGACCTCATAATTGTACCAGGCACATTTATTATTGGGTGTTCATAGAATGTGAATTAGAAAGAAGCGGAGATGAGAAGGTAAAGTTGATCTTTGGACCTTTATCACATTTCAAGGCCATAAAACCAAGTAAGATGATAAGTTTAAAAATAAATTCAAAAAATTATTGACAATCGCCTTTTCACCCTGTAATATGAATGACAACTTTAATATTTAAAAAAATAATTATGCTGATTAGTCAACTAAAGGCATCCTTATAAATTGGTCTCGATCAGTTTGTAAAGATGCCTTTTTTTATAGAAAGGACTAACCCGAATATTATTTATTGTTGGTTATGGGAGAGTGAATAATGAATATAATTTGGCATGAATCGGAAGTGTCTAAGGAAAATCGACAACAGTTAAAACATCATAAAAGTGCAATTATTTGGTTTACTGGACTTTCAGGAGCAGGGAAATCAACAATCTCCTCAGCTTTAGAAAAGGAATTATTTAATAAGGGCATTCATACTTATCGTTTAGATGGCGATAATGTTCGACACGGATTAAACAAAGATCTGGGATTTAAGCAGGAAGATCGAAAAGAAAATATTAGGAGAATTGGTGAAGTATCGAAATTACTAGTTGATGCTGGATTGTTTACTTTAACAGCTTTTATTTCTCCTTATCGAGCAGATCGTGATCAAGTTCGGGAAATGGTTGAAGCAAATGAAATGATTGAAGTCTATGTAAAGGCAACTTTAGAAACATGTGAAGCAAGAGATTCAAAAGGATTATACCAGAAAGCTCGTAAGGGAGAAATTAAAGATTTTACTGGTATAGATGCTCCGTATGAAGAACCAATAAATCCGGAAATTATTCTAGATACGAATCAGTTAGGTGTTGCAGAATCAGTTGAACTAATTGTGAAATATTTGCAAAACAAAGGATATATAGGATCAGAGAATCAAAGGTAAAACTTTGTGCTTAATTCACACTTAACCTATAGGAAAAATGATATAGTTACTGATTGCTGACTATGAATATAGAGGCAATAATTTTAAATATCACTTTCTGTTTAAAATTTAATGGAGGTGAAACCGTGAAAAAATTATTGACTTACGAAGCATGGGCTGAGCCAACAGATGAGTTTGTTGTGGATGCTCAATATAAAGGAGCACTTAATGTCCTAAATTGGTCATATGAAATGTATGACGAAAAGCTTATTTATTCTTGTAGTTTTGGAATTGAAGGAATTGTTCTAATTGATCTGATTTCAAAGGTTAACCCGACAGCTAAAATTGTATTTTTGGATACTGGGCTCCATTTTCCAGAAACGTATGAGCTAATTGAAACGATAAAGCAGAAGTATCCACTTCTCCGAATCGAAATGATTAAACCAGATTTATCTGTAGAAGAACAAGCTGACCAATTTGGAGATGAACTCTGGAAAAGACAACCTGATCGTTGCTGTTATATGCGAAAAGTTCTTCCACTAAGGAAAACATTATCAAAATCGACGGCTTGGATATCTGGACTAAGAAGGGAACAATCCCCTACTAGGAGAAATACCAACTTTATTAACAAAGATGAAACATTCCAATCGATAAAAATTTGTCCACTGATCCATTGGTCGTGGAAGGATATTTGGAAATATGTGGAGGACCAACAATTACAGTATAATCCGCTCCATGACCAAGGATATCCAAGCATTGGGTGTTGGCCATGCACAATACAAGGCGATATGGAAACTGGTTCAAGATCAGGGCGTTGGGTAGATCAAGGTAAAACGGAATGTGGTTTACACCTAAATAAAAATGATAATCAATAAAGTGAGATTTCAATCAGTGTTTTTTTCGACGCATAGGATGTGCTAGTACAGACTTAGAGGTTGTCGTCACGAACTTAGTCTGAATAGAGCGAGATTTATTGGGGTATTAGCATCCGTTTCCCCACTTAGACTTTTTTTACGTCTTATCGTCTTGAAGTGGAGGGTTATGGATGAAGACACTGGGAAAAATAACATGCTAGGAGGATGTCAAAATGAGTTTAAGTCAACCACATGGCGGAAAGCTGATTAACCGTTGGGAGCCATCATATGATCTTTCTCACATTAAACAAGCAATTGAATTAGATGATACCGCTTTAAGTGATTTGGAGTTAATAGGTGTAGGAGCATATAGCCCTCTAAGTGGTTTTCTAAGTGAGCAGGATTATCAATCTGTTTTAACGGACATGAGATTATTAACAGGGGAGCCATGGTCCATACCAATTACACTACCAACAACAGAAAAAAATGCTCAAGATATTAATATCGGTCAATTCGTAAGGCTTGAGAAAGATCAAATAGTTTATGGTGTCGTGCAAGTAACAGATATCTATCAACCAGATAAGGAAAAGGAAGCTGAGCTTGTCTATCAAACAGTTGATCGTGAACATCCTGGGGTAAAGAAACTATTTGAACGAAATCCCATTTATATTGGTGGGGAAATCATACTTATTAAGCGAAGTGAAAAGGGGCTATTTACCGATTATCTTTATGATCCAGTTGAAACACGCAAGCAATTTCGTGAACGAGGTTGGAATACTGTTGTCGGTTTTCAGACAAGAAATCCAGTTCATCGTGCACATGAATACATTCAAAAGTCAGCATTAGAAATTGTCGATGGCCTCTTTCTACAACCACTTGTAGGAGAGACGAAGCAGGATGATATTCCAGCAGATGTCCGTTTGGAAAGCTATCAAGTTTTACTAGATCACTATTATTCAAGGGACCACGTATTTTTGGGCGTTTTTTCCGCAGCCATGAGATACGCAGGTCCCAGAGAAGCTGTGTTCCATGCAATGGTAAGGAAAAACTTCGGGTGTACACATTTTATTGTTGGTCGTGATCATGCCGGAGTTGGCAATTATTATGGTACTTATGATGCGCAAAAAATATTTAGTCATTTTTCCAAAGAGGAATTAGGTATTACTTTATTATTTTTTGAGCATAGTTTTTTCTGTGAAAAATGTGAAAGCATGGCAACTTCCAAAACATGCCCACATGATGCAAGTTTCCATGAAATCCTATCTGGCACAAAAGTAAGAGAAAAATTAAGAAACGGAGAATCGCTTCCATCCACATTTAGTCGCCCGGAAGTTGTTGAAGTTTTAATTTCGGGGCTGCGAGAAAAAGTGGTGTAACCATTAATCGGGTTTATAAGCAAAAAAGTCATAATGGCTAAAGGGTTGAGTCTACTAAAATATGAATCCCTCTTATTCTAACACTTTTTATTGGAAAGTCTTTCTAACGAGAGGAAAGGAGGTTTAGCGAAGATGGGAAAGGTTTATATTGTCGGAGCAGGTCCAGGAGATATAGACCTGATCACGGTAAAAGGACTCAATTGTATTCAAAAGGCAGATGTGATTTTGTATGATCGCCTTATCAACAAAGAACTACTTTTGCATGCAAAAAAAGGGACGGAACTGATTTTTGTCGGTAAAATCCCAGGATTTCATCAAAATAAACAAGAAGTAATCAATCAACAGCTCGTTGAATATGCCAAAAGAGGAAAGATTGTGACTCGCTTAAAAGGCGGAGATCCGTTTATTTTTGGCAGGGGAGCTGAAGAAGCACAAACTTTGGCTGAACACGGAATCCCATTTGAAATTGTTCCTGGGATTACCTCTGGGATTGCGGCCCCCGCATATGCAGGAATCCCTGTCACTCATCGTGATTTTAGCTCTAGTTTTGCCGTAATCACTGGTCATACAAAGCCGGGTAATGATGATACGATACAATGGAAAAATCTTGCCCTTGGCGTAGATACACTCGTTATTTATATGGGGGTTCGCCAACTGCCTACTATTAGTAATCAATTAATCAAGGCTGGGCGGTCTCCTCATACACCAGTGGCGATGATTTATTGGGGTACAACCAACATACAAAAAACAATAACTGGAACACTTGCGACAATAGAAGAGATAGCTGTTAGTGAGAAAATGAAGAATCCAAGTATGATTATCGTCGGTGAAGTCGTTCGTTTACGTGAAAGTATTCGATGGTTCGAACAAACTTTACAGCCCTATGAGTGCGTGTTCAAAAAGGGAGGGTAAAAAGGACCAAGTCGGCTAAAGGCGCTGACGTCCTGTAAGCAACGCTGACACTAGCACCTCCTGTACGTCGAAAGTTCGAGGCGGCGTAGGCCTTGAGCAGCGGACTTGCACAGGATGTGCTGACTTTTACGTTGCCCACAGGACGTGGGCGGTTTTAGTAGAAGATCCTTTATCTCGCAGTGTTAATTTTACCGAACTTTTTGAACATCTCCTATAATCAATTACCAGTCATGGGATAAGAAGGAGGAAAGATGTCTGTGCAAGCTGTCCTCTATATTAGCCACGGCAGTCGTTCAAAAGAAGGGGTGCAGGAAGCCCTCCACTTTATCGACCAATGCCAAAGAAAAATCAATGTAAAGCTCCAAGAAATTTGTTTCTTAGAGCTTGTAAAACCGAATATATCGGAAGGGATTGCAAACTGTGTTAAACGCGGAGCAACTCATATAACGGTTGTCCCCGTCCTGCTACTAACAGCTGTACACGCAAAAAGGGATATCCCGTACGCATTAGCAAAAGCGAAAGAACTCTATCCTCAAACTGAGTTCACGTATGGAACTCCGCTCGGGGTTCATCCTAAACTAATAGAATGCCTGTATGATCAATTAACAGAACAAAAAAGTGAGGCTCATACAAACTCAACGCTCCTTATTGTTGGCAGAGGGAGTAGTGATCCCGAGGTCAAATCTGATTTAACTGAAATTGCAAGACAATTTGAACAGATGCACGACGTACCCAAGATTCATACTTGTTTTCTTTATGGGGCAAGTCCGAAATTTGATGAAGCATTAATGAGTCTGCTAAAAGGGGAAAGAAAACAAATATTCATTCTTCCCTATTTATTATTTAGTGGCTTATTAATGAATGGTATACAGCGGAAAATTGAGCAAATGCAGGATGAATCTAAACAAATAATTCTCTGCGAAACATTAGGTCATCACCCAGCTGTACCGGACATTCTCTCAGAACGAATAAATGAACTACTTCATTATAAAGAAAAGCAGTGGGTGATCTAGAATGGGGTTCTATCCGATCATGCTTCAATTATCAGGTAAGCAAGCTGTAGTTATTGGTGGTGGTTCCGTTGCATTAAGGAAAGTAATGGATTTATTAGAAGCGGATGCTAGTGTAACAGTCGTAAGCCCTTCCCTTGACCCTACATTATATACCTATTATGAAACCCAGAAAATCAAGTGGAGCAAAAGGGAATTTCTTCCAGCTGACCTAACAGATGCTTTTATAGTAATCGCAGCCACTGACCAAAGGGAGGTAAATCAAAAAGTAAATATGTCTGTTTCCAATCAGCAGTTACTGAATGTGGTTGATCAACAAGGAGCTGGAAACTTCCATGTTCCAGCAAAATTATCAAGAGGGGAATTGGTCATTACGGTATCAACAAATGGTGCCAGTCCGTATCTTTCCAAAACAATCCGTGATGAGATTGGCGAAATCTATGATCAATCAATGAAGGACTATCTTCAGTTTCTTTCACTTGCTCGGCGAATAGTAAAAGAGCATGTAACAGAGATAGACCGAAGAAGACAGTTACTAAAAGAAATCACACACAAAGATTATCGAAACTCAACGGAAAAGCAAAAAGTTTTTTTAGAGAGGGTGAGTGATTCCAATGAGTAAACAGAAAGAAAATTTGGAAACAGCGATTGAGGTAGTGAAAGAATATCTTAATACGATGAAATATGGATCTATAACATTAGTTGTACAGGATCAACATGTAGTACAAATTGAAAAAAATGAAAAAGTTCGCTTGAAATAGGGAACGATTGATTTTATGGTGTGAGGTGGATGTTTTTTGCAACTTCAAGCAATCAATAGTCCTTTTAGTCAGGAGCAGATTGAGGTGTTGAATCAGGTTTTACCGACTTTAACAGAAGGACAACAATTATGGTTAAGTGGATATTTAACTGCGTATAGTGGAAATGCAGCATTAGAAGTAAAGCAGGCAGCAACAACTCAGAAGCTAACAAACGTCAAAGAAGTAACCATTCTTTATGGTTCTCAAACAGGGAATTGTCAGAGGCTGGCAGGAGAGCTGTCGGAAACATTGGGAAGTCAAGGATATAAAATAACACTTTCTTCTATGAATGAATTTAAATCGACAAAGTTAAAGAAGTTATCTTATTTATTTCTTATTATTAGCACTCAGGGGGAAGGGGATCCTCCAGATAATGCCATCTCTTTTTACGAGTTTTTATTTAGTCGAAGAGCACCAAAATTGAATGATTTATCTTTTTCAGTCCTTTCTCTCGGAGATAGTTCATACGAGTTTTTCTGTGAAACAGGCAAAAAAAATCGATCTACGATTAGAGGAACTAGGCGCGAACAGAGTAACCCCACGAGTCGATTGTGATTTAGATTTTGATGACGCAGCAGCTGAATGGCTAGGAACAGTCGTAAAATATTTAAATGAAACGGGAGAAGGAGCGGGTGCTACAACTCAATCCCTAAGTCCAATTTCCGCTTTACCTGGAACGAGTACCACGTATTCACGCAGAAATCCCTTTAAGGCAGAAGTATTAGAGAACATCAACTTAAATGGACGGGGGTCAAATAAAGAAACACGACATCTTGAATTATCGATTGAAGGATCCGGTTTTTCCTTTAAACCAGGAGATAGCTTAGGCATCTTCCCAGAAAACACTCCTGAAATTGTTGATCTTATTATCGAAGAAATGGGATGGGAGCGAAATGAACTTGTCCCGTTCAACCAAAAAGGAGAGACATGTCCTCTTCATGAAGCATTAACACATCATTACGAACTGACAGTGCTGACGAAACCATTACTAGAGAAGTTAGCACAGATTCATCCTAATGAAAGATTAACGGAGTTACTGCAATCAGAAAATAAACAGGAGCTTAAAGCGTATATTGAAGGACGAGATCTTGTTGATGTCATTCGTGATTTTACACCTTCGGACATACCAGCTGATCAATTTGTTGCTATTTTGAGGAAAATGCCAGCGCGTTTATATTCGATTGCCAATAGTTATGAAGCAAATCCGGAAGAAGTCCATCTCACTGTTGGAGCAGTCCGGTATGAAGCCCATAATCGTGCACGCCATGGTGTTTGCTCCATCCAGTGTGCAGAACGAGTCCATCCAGGTGATTATTTGCCGGTCTATATTCATGAAAATCCTAATTTTCACCTGCCGGAAGATCCGAGTAGACCAATTATTATGATTGGGCCTGGCACAGGGATTGCTCCGTATCGTTCATTTCTTGAAGAGAGAGAAGCAATCGAAGCGACAGGAAAAAGTTGGCTGTTCTTTGGAGATCAACATTATGTGACAGATTTTCTCTATCAAATCGATTGGCAGAGATGGCTGAAAACAGGCATTCTATCGAGGATGGATATAGCCTTTTCTCGCGATGCGGAAGAAAAAGTCTATGTGCAACATCGGATGATTGAAAAAAAGCAAGAACTATTTAAGTGGTTAAAAGAAGGGGCTTATCTTTATATTTGTGGTGATGAGAAACATATGGCTCATGATGTTCATACAACACTTCTTACGATTTGTCAGGAGGAAGGTAGTATGACCTCTGAGGAGGCAGAGGAATATCTTGCCCAAATGTTAAAGGAAAAACGTTACCAACGTGATGTATATTAAAATCCGAAGGGAGAGAGGATCACTTGACAAAAGATCGTTTGCCACCTACACAAGATGGACCACCTAGCGATGTGGAACGGATTAAAAGCGACAGTAATTATTTGCGAGGATCACTTGCCGAAACGCTAAAAGATGAGATAAGTGCAGGGATTCCTGATGATGATAATCGCTTAATGAAATTTCATGGAAGCTACTTACAAGATGATCGAGATCTTCGAATTGAAAGGCAGAAACAAAAATTGGAGCCGGCTTATCAATTCATGGTACGAGTTAGAGCAGCCGGTGGAGTTGTATCAGCCAATCAATGGCTTGTAATGGATAAATTAGCAAATAAATATGGGAATGGAAGTCTGAAACTCACGACAAGACAATCCTTTCAGATGCATGGAATTTTAAAGTGGAATATGAAAAAAGCTTTTAAAGAGATTCATGAAGCCTTATTGGAAACACTTGCGGCTTGTGGAGATGTTAATCGAAATGTGATGTGTAGTCCCAACCCGTATGCTTCAGAAATTCATATGGAAGTATACGAATGGGCGAATAAATTAAGTCAATACCTTTCTCCACAGACAAAGGCTTATCATGAAATATGGCTGGATAACGAAAAAATCGTTGACACTTCAAAGAATACGGAAGAAGTTGAACCGATTTATGGTCCTACCTATTTACCGCGGAAATTTAAAATAGGTATTGCTGTTCCGCCCTCTAATGATGTGGACGTCTATTCCCAGGATCTTGGCTTTATTGCTGTGGTAGAAAACCAACAACTTCAAGGCTTTAACGTAAGTGTTGGTGGGGGAATGGGCTCCACCCATGGGGATAAAGCAACGTATCCTCAAGTAGGAAGAGTGATTGGGTTCTGTAAGCCTGAAGAAGTGCTTGATGTTGCGGAAAAAATTGTCACCATTCAACGAGATTATGGAAATCGGTCTGTTCGGAAAAATGCCCGATTTAAGTACACAATTGATAAGCGCGGCATGCCTTGGTTGATTGAGGAATTGCATTCAAGACTAGGTTGGGAGTTACAACCAGCAAGATTCTTTCAGTTTGAACACAATCGGGATCGTTATGGCTGGGTAAAAGGTTTGAATGATCAGTGGCATTTTACTCTCTTTATTCAAAATGGCCGAATTAAGGACTGGGAACATTATAAATTGATGACAGGCTTAAGAAAAATAGCTGAAATTCACACAGGAGATTTTCGCTTGACTCCTAATCAAAACTTAATCATTGGAAACATATCAGAAGCTTTAAAACCGGAAATCGAAGCATTTATTCAACAATATGGATTAACCGACGGAGAGCATCATACCGCTTTACGTAGAAATTCGATGGCCTGTGTTGCTTTTCCAACATGTGGCCTTGCAATGGCAGAATCGGAACGATATTTACCTTCCTTGCTTGATAAAATTGATTTAATATTAGATAAGGCAGGGCTCCGTGAAGAGGAAATCGTCATTCGTATGTCTGGTTGCCCTAATGGTTGTTCAAGACCAGCCTTAGCAGAAATTGGTTTTGTAGGGAAGGCCCCGGGAAAATATAACGTTTATTTAGGGGGCGGTTTTACAGGAGATCGTTTAAATAAGCTGTACCGCGAAAATATTGGGGAGAAGGAAATATTAAGTGAATTAGAGCCAATCATAAGTCATTTTGCGAAGGAACGTAAAGAAAAAGAACGATTTGGCGACTTTGTCATTCGTTCAGGATATGTGAAAGAGGTCCACTCAGGTCTTGATTTTCATGATGAATAGAAAGGAGTAATAAAAACTTTTTGAAAAAAACCTAATTTCCTCTTGTTTTTTAAACCAACTAACCATATAATGTTAATATAGTTAGTAATTAATTCTAACAGGTGAGTGAAACAAGAAAATTAAATAAAGATTTCATTCTTATCAAGAGAGGTCGAGGGAATGGCCCTAAGACGCCTCAGCAACCACCATTTTATGGAAAGGTGCTAAATCCACAAGTTGGAAACAACTTGAAAGATAAGAAGAATCCTTTTTATAAAAAAGGGCCTTCTTCTTATCGGAGTAGGCTCTTTTTGTTTGGAAGAATAAGAGGTAAGCAGATTGCTCTCTCTATGTCGATTTGTATGCGACCAAAAAGAGCCACCACTCTAAATAGTTTTCCAAAATATATAGGGAGGGTAGTTTATTGGGATTATTAGAACGTCTCAAAAAAGAAATTTTAATCGGGGATGGCGCTGCAGGAACACTGTTATATTGCTATGGGATTGATCGCTGTTTTGATCAATTAAATCTTACACACCCTAATGAAGTATTGCAGTTACACCAAGCCTATGTTGAAGCTGGTGCTGACGTAATCCAAACGAATACGTACAGTGCTAATTATTTGAAACTCTCAAGATATGGCTTAGAAGAGGAAGTAACGAAGATAAACAGAGCCGCTGTTCGTCTTGCGAAACAAGCAGCAAGTAAAGAAACATTTGTACTCGGAACCATTGGGGGGATTCATGGAGCTGGATTACATTCTAGTGTAACAGAGGAAATAAAACGCAGTTTTCGAGAACAACTATATGCATTGCTACTCGAGGGTGTAGATGGCCTTATCTTAGAGACGTATTATGATTTAGAAGAAATAAAGACCGTTTTAAAAATAGCTCGTGACGAAACGAATGTACCGATCGTAGCTAACGTCACAATGCATGAGCCTGGCGTACTGCAAAATGGAACACCACTTGAAGAGGCATTAAAACAGCTTGATGATTTAGGTGCCAATGTTGTTGGGATCAATTGCCGTCTCGGTCCTTATCATATGGTCAGAGCCTTAGAGTCTGTTCCACTTTCAAAATCGGCTTATTTAGCAGCCTATCCAAATGCAAGCTTGCCAGAATATGAAGATGGGAAATTTATGTACAAAACCGAACCAACTTATTTCACAGAATTTGTTCGACGTTTCCGTGATCAAGGTGTTCGATTAATTGGAGGTTGTTGTGGAACAACACCAGAGCATATCCAAGCTTTGGTAAAAGGACGCCAACATTTAGTGCCGCTTGAAGAGAAGCAAGTAATCAAACAAAAGCCGATTTTTATCCAAGACCAACAAGTTGAAAAGGAACCATCTTTATTTGAAAAAATTCAAACGGAGCGATCCGTTATTGTGGAATTAGACACGCCAAAGCATCTAGATACAAATCCTTTTTTCAGAGGGGCACACGCCTTAAAAGAAGCTGGAGTGGATGGGTTGACATTAGCTGATAATTCATTAGCATCTCCCAGAATATGTAATGCAACAATGGCGTCTCTAGTTAAAAAGGAAGTTGATCTAAATTCATTGGTTCATGTGACTTGTCGGGACCGGAATTTAATCGGATTACAATCACATCTTATGGGGCTACATACAGCAGGAATTCGTGATATATTGGCCATTACTGGTGACCCGACTAAAATTGGCGACTTTCCTGGAGCAACATCTGTCTATGATGCAACCTCTTTTGAATTGATCAAGCTGATCAAACAATTTAATGAAGGCATTTCTTTTTCAGGAAAATCCCTTAAACAAAGGACCCAATTCCATGTTGCAGCCGCCTTTAATCCGAATGTTCGTAATCTTGGGAAATCAGTTGAGCGCATGGAGAAAAAAGTAAAGTATGGTGCCGATTATTTTTTAACGCAGCCAATCTTTTCTCCAGAAAAAATGATAGAAGTAGGGGAAGCAACCAAACATATGACAGCTCCTATTTATATCGGCATTATGCCACTTGTTTCAGCCAGAAATGCAGAATTTTTGCATAACGAAGTGCCTGGTATCAAGCTTCCGGACAATATTAGAGGCAGAATGGCCAAAACAGAAGGAGATCCGCAGAGAGCCAAACAAGAAGGGCTTGCCATTGCAAAAGAATTAATTGATGTCGCCTATGATTACTTTAAGGGATTCTATTTAATTACTCCATTTATTCAATACGAATTATCTGTTGAATTAGCAACCTATATTCAAGAAAAAACGCAAAATGTTGAAATACTACATTAAAGAGGTTGTTCAAAAAGCACAAAAAATGTCGGCGTTGATGACAGAACGTCAGCGCTTTTAGGCGACTTGGTCCTTTTTATCCCGCATTAACGGGCAGTAATACCCCCGGCTTTAGAGAATACGGAGAAGCATAGGTGGGGGATGAAAGAAAACCCCCACTGATTGGAGGTTCACTTTATCGGACTTTTTGAACACACACTAAAAAAACAAACTGGAAGGAAGATTGACATGACACAAATAAATTCATCTAATATTGGCTATCCGAGAATTGGGGAGCAGCGTGAATGGAAAAAGGCATTAGAAAAATATTGGAATGGAGGCATTTCCCAACAAGAGTTATTAGACACTACGAAGGAGATCCGTTTGAATGGACTAAGAAAGCAGAAGGAATCAGGGATTGACTTAATTCCAGTAGGAGATTTCTCTTTATATGATCATGTATTGGACACTGCCCTTATGTTTGGTATTGTACCTCAACGTTTTCAAAATAATGATTTATCTGCTTCTTCATTAGACACATACTTTGCTATCGCGAGAGGAACAAAGGAAGCATATGCTTCAGAGATGACCAAATGGTTCAATACGAATTATCATTATATCGTACCAGAATTTGATAATGCGAAACCGATTTTGGTAGATAATCGCCCACTTCATTTCTATAAAGAAGCAAAAGAGGAATTAGGGATTAAAGGGAAACCAGTCATTCTTGGACCAATTTCCTTTTTGAAGCTTGGTAAGGGGTATAAAGAAACAGAATTTAACACCCTGTTAAAGGAATTTCTCCCTTTATATATTCAAATTTTAAAAGAGTTAGAGGCAGAAGGGGTAGAATGGGTACAAATCGATGAACCTATTTTCGTAACAGAGCTAGCTGAACAAGAAATTGCTCTTATTAAACAGACATATCAGGCGATCACGGAGGCTGTGCCGAATCTAAACATTGCCTTGCAAACATATTTTGAGTCAATCCATCATTACGAAGAGTTGATTAATCTCCCTGTTGCTGGTTTTGGACTTGATTTTGTCCATGGGGATACATTAGAAGTTATTCGTCAATTTGGTTTTCCACAAGATAAGGTGCTGTTTGCTGGTGTTATTGATGGAAGAAACGTTTGGCGAAAAGATTTAGAGCAAACATGGGGAGTTTTAGAAATCATTCAACAAATTGTCGAGAAGGACCGGATCATCCTTCAGCCATCATGCTCATTGCTACATGTACCGATAACCAAGGAACTAGAACAAACTTTAGACCCCATCATTAAAACAGGCTTGTCGTTTGCGGATGAAAAGTTAACAGAAATTGCGATACTTTCCGATGGACTTAAAAATGGAAAAGAGAAAATTAGTCAAGAAATCAATGAAAGTACTACAGCGATTCAAAGATTAAACCAGTCTGATTATCGTGGGGATGCGCAGAATTATGCTAATTTGGAACAAGGACAAGTAGATCGAACATCTCCATTCTCAGAAAGAATTGTAGAGCAGCAGGAGGCATTACAACTTCCATTATTACCAACTACGACAATCGGCAGCTTGCCACAAACTGCTGAAGTTCGTAAACAAAGATTGCGTTGGAGAAAAGGCGAGCTACCCACCGCAGACTACGAGCAATTTATTGAGAAAGAAACAAAGAAATGGATTGAAATTCAAGAAGATATTGGCCTTGATGTATTAGTCCACGGTGAATTTGAGCGTACGGATATGGTAGAGTATTTTGGTGAAAAGTTAAATGGTTTTCAAGTGACAAAATATGGTTGGGTACAGTCCTATGGGTCGCGTTGTGTTAAACCTCCACTTATTTTCGGAGATGTTTCCTTCGAAAATCCAATGACCGTCAAAGAAAGTGTCTACGCACAATCATTGACAGATAAGCATGTAAAAGGAATGCTAACAGGTCCTGTTACAATTTTGAATTGGTCATTTGCGCGTGATGATATTTCTGAATTTGAGGTGCTAAACCAGATCGCTATTGCCCTCCGTGCGGAAATTGAAGAATTAGAAGCAAATAATATCACGATCATTCAGGTGGATGAACCAGCCTTGCGCGAGGGACTTCCATTAAAGAGAATAAATTGGGAAGCCTATTTAAATCACGCTGTTCATGCTTTTAGACTAGCAACAGCAACCGTAAAAAATAGTACGCAAATTCATACGCATATGTGTTATTCCAGTTTTGGTGATATCTATGATGCGATCAATCGTCTAGACGCTGATGTGATTTCGATTGAAACATCTAGGAGCCACGGAGAAATCATTTCGACATTTGAAGAAAATACGTATGATAAGGAAATTGGTTTGGGTGTTTACGATATTCATAGTCCACGTGTACCGGCTAAAGAAGAGTTAAAAAATAATGTGTATCGAGCTCTTGCTACGATTCCAGTGAAGCAATTTTGGATTAATCCAGACTGTGGGCTAAAAACAAGAAAAGAAGAAGAAACCATTGCTGCTTTAAAAGTTATGGTGGAGGTGGCAAAGGAAATTAGAGAAGAACAGCTTCAAGCACTGAAAAAATAAGGACACCATTGTGTAAAAAGCCGCATTCCTTTAGCGAATGCGGCTTTCTTTTTGCGGAATGTTTCTCAGAGATTAGCAGTCTCGCTTTATAGCTCAACTTTTGAAAAAGGTAAAAATAGTTTTACACCTTTTCGGTTTTTTGGAATCCACTTCATATCTAAAATAAGATGGCTTGCATAAGCTCCTGTACAAACAAACATCAGTCCTTCTACGAGGACTTCTCTCTCCATGTAATGGCCCAATGTAGCAAAATAGAATAGACCCAAAAGGGAGTGAGTCAGCGAACGATGTGGCAAAAGAGAAGCAATACCAATATAGATCCCAAACATGATCATCCATACGCTACTATAATAGAAACCTAGCACTCCAACCAGTATACCTGTTAAGGTTAACATCCATTTTTGCTTCATAAAAAGGGGCGGGAAAATGAGGAAGCCAGATCCTAGTAAAATTCCTTGTTTCTTTGACCAATATGTATTGGGGTTTAAAAAACTCGAGGACATCAAATATAGACCAATGAACCCCAGAACGAGAATTGCCCATTTTTTATTAATCGATAGCTTTCTAGCTAAAACACCTGAAACATCTAAATCTGGCACTAAGCCAGAAAATCCTCCCAAAAGGGTAAAGGAAGCCGTTGTCACCAAGTCAACATGGGTATACTGGGCAACGCCAAATCCGATCAAAGCTCCCGCGATAAAATGTGTTTTTCCGTCCATGATACTCTGTCCTTTCTAAAAGAATAAGATTTTGCTAGTGTTAGGATCTACCTTCAGCGCCTAGTCCCGAGAGGCTCGTAGGATTCAAGTCCGACAGCGCGAATTTAGTCTTTCTTCCTATATTAGGGCGCTTGCGCTTTTCTTCACGATCTTCTCATTATAACAAGCCGATCACTTGTTTGATAGAGAGAAAAATGTCACAATAAAAATATTATGTTTAAGAGAGTGTTCAAAAAGTCCGGTAAAATTTAAACTTTAAAGGGGTAAAAACAATGAAACTTGTATCTTGGAATGTAAATGGATTACGAGCGTGTGTCCGTAAAGGATTTTTGGATTTTTTCCATGAGGTCGATGCGGATATTTTTTGTGTGCAGGAGACGAAATTACAAGCAGGGCAAATCGAATTAGATTTAGATGGTTATCATCAATATTGGAATTACGCACGTAAAAAGGGGTATTCTGGAACAGCAGTTTTTACAAAAATCGAACCTCTTTCCGTTAAATATGGAGTAGGTGAGGCAGAGGGAGAAGAGGAAGGGCGCATCATCACACTTGAATTCGAAGATTTTTTCCTTGTTAATGTTTATACGCCCAATTCACAAAGAGACTTGGCTAGACTTCCTTATCGTCTACAATGGGAAGAGAGGATGCGATTATATCTTTTACAATTAGATCGAATTAAGCCACTTATTCTTTGTGGGGATTTAAATGTGGCTCACAGAGAAATAGATTTGCGGAATGCTAAATCAAATCAGGGAAATTCTGGTTTCACTGTAGAAGAACGTGGAAAAATGACCCTTTTTCTTGAGGATGGATTTATTGATACATTTCGATATTTTTACCCAGATCAAACAGGGGCCTATACCTGGTGGTCCTATATGAACAAAGTAAGGGAAAGAAATATCGGCTGGAGAATTGATTATTTTATTACATCTGAAAGATTAAAAACGAGCCTTGTAGATGCTCAGATTCATTGTGATATTATAGGGAGCGATCATTGTCCTATTATGTTGGAGATAGACTGATGAATAAAAAAACAGTGCTGATTACAGGGGCATCAAGTGGTTTTGGATTGATCACGACAATCGCGCTAGCAAAGAGGAATTTCCATATCCTGGCAACCATGAGGGATTTGAAAAACAAGGATAACATAATAAAGTTATGTAAACAAAAAGGCGTGAATGATAGCTCTATTGAGTTTTTTCCATTAGATATTACGGATTCTCAATCCATACAAAAGCTTAGCTCTTTTCTTTCTGATCTGCCTTCTATTGATGTTCTCATTAATAATGCTGGTTTTGCCTTAGGTGGATTTGCTGAGGAAATCAGTTTACGTGAATATAGAGAGCAATTTGAAACGAATTTTTTTGGTACGATTGCAGTTACACAAGCTGTTCTCCCTTATATGCGTAAACAAGGAAATGGAAAGATTATAAATATGAGCAGCATTTCTGGGAAAATAGCTTTTCCTGGACTGTCTCCTTATGTAGCCTCAAAACATGCCCTTGAAGGTTGGTCAGAAAGCCTAAGATTAGAAGTTAAATCATTTGGAATTGATGTTGCTCTCATTGAACCTGGATCTTTTCAAACAAATATTTGGACAAAGGGAAAGAGAGTAGCTCAATCATCTTTGCTTTCTACATCTCCCTATGCGTCTATGATGACAGCGCTTGAAGCTGAATTGGAAAGTGGGAGTTCAAGCTATGGTGATCCACGCAATGTCGCTCTGCTGATTGTAAATCTTTGTACAAAACAAAAACTGAATAAATTTCGCTATCCAATTGGAAAAGGTGTAAAAGGATTATTACTTATGAAGCAACTAATCTCATGGCGCTTATGGGAAAAGCTCGTATTCATTAAATTAAAGCGTTGAAGCTAAATTGCACATCTCGCTAACGATCAATGTTTTATTTGAAAATACTGAAAATAGTTGTTATATTGTAGAGATTAGAGGTAACTTTATTTCTTATGGAAAAATGAGAGGGAGAGTGAAATGGAAATAAAATTTAATAAACAGGAAGAATTGTTTTCATTTTATGATGGGAAAGGAGAAGCAATTAACCGTAAAACGGAGGTTCGCTTTGATCCACTGACAAGTGAAACATCGCGAATCATCTTTGATGCCGGACTTTCCGTCACACCAGCTGATTATTCTGAAGCGGCCAAACTGACAGGAGGAAAGAACTGCCCGTTCTGTCCAGAGAACATTTATACAATGACGCCCCTTTTTCCTAAAAACATTGCTGATAAAGGACGGATTATCCAAGGAGATGCGATCGTTTTTCCAAACTTGTTTCCCTACAGTCAACAGAATGGTGTTGTCTTATTCTCGGGTCAACACTATGTTCAACTGCACGAGTTCACGACTGATATGATTAAGAATGCTTTTTTTGCTGCCCAACTTTATATTGGAAAAATAGCTAAAACAGATCCTGCTATAAAATATGCATCGATAAATTGGAATTATTTACCTCATTCAGGAGGGAGTATTCTTCATCCGCATTTACATGTGATTGCTTCGAAAGTAGCAACGAATTATCAGCGACAGGTGAATAATGCAGTCCAAGCCTTTAGGCAAGTGAATGATTGCGATTATTTTGAAAAGCTAAGTAGCCTTGAGAAGGAATTAGGAGAAAGATGGATTGGAGAAACCGGCGAGATCGCTTGGATGCACGCCTTTGCACCAAAAGGGCATAATGATTTTCTAGCGATATTCCAAAATAAACAATCGATGTTTGACATATCGAAACAGGATTGGAGCGATTTTGCAACTGGTCTTAAATTGGTTTTCAAAGTGTTTGCAGAACAGGGATTTACCAGCTTTAATTTGCTAACACATCTATCAATCGATCCAAACGGACTGCAAACTCCCCATGTTCGAATCATTCCTCGATTTACTCTGGGAGGACTAAATACAAGTGATATCAATTCTTTTCAAGTGTTACATCAAGAACCATTAAGCTATAAATATCCAGAGGATATCGCCAAGAAAGCACGAAAATATTTCAATAGGTAGCCTTGGTATGACCAACCACTTGTGGGCGATGTAACTCCATTGGTTTTATAGGGAAGAATGTGCAAATGTCTATTAAACTTTCTAGGAATCGTTCAAGCATCGATTTAGATGCTTGTTTTTTTATGCGCAAATAACATTATATTAAAAAAGTGTTCCGAGAAGACTTCGAAAGGTGGGCGACTCCAGATATTATAGCGTTTGACTAAAATTGTTAGGACCTGGTACTAGTAGTTGCAAGCGGTATTAGTACCAGGTGTAAGGCTTTTGGGAAATAATCCCTGCTGATCCCTTATATTTATTCTTTTGAACAGTAAAATGGTATGTATATTTATACATCGCCTATTAAGACAAGACAGAACGTGTAATTTCAGCTATAATTTCAGTGATATTTAACTGAAAATGCTTGTATGATAAAATAGACAAGTTTTTAATCTTTAGGAGTGTTCATATGGATAATTGGATTATTACGATTATGGAAGAATTCGGTTATATTGGCATTCTCTTTTTAATTACGATAGAAAATATTTTTCCACCAATCCCTTCTGAAGTAATCCTTACCTTTGGTGGGTTTATGACCACCACCTCCAGTTTAAGCTTGATGGGGGTCGTTTGGTTCGCCACTTTAGGGTCAGCGATTGGAGCTGTGATCCTATACGGAATTGGTTATTTGGTCAATCCCGAACGTATTGAAAAAATAATTGATCGTTGGGGATATCTATTGCGTTTAAAAAAGGAAGATATTCAAAAAGCAGAGCTCTGGTTTCAAAAGCATGGTGGATGGACTGTGTTTTTCTGCCGATTTATCCCGTTAGTTCGTAGTTTAATTTCAATCCCCGCGGGAATGGCACGAATGCATTTTGTTCCATTCTTTCTATTGACAGTACTTGGGACTTTGATTTGGAATGTTATTTTAGTAAGTATTGGTGCAGCAGTGGGGGAATCCTGGACAAAAATTGTTGAAATAATGGACGTATACTCTACTTTCGTATATATTGGATTAGCTATATCATTAATGATTGTGTTCGGCATCTTCTTAAAGAAAAGACAGACATGAGAGAGGTATGAATGATGAATATAACTGGATATACAGTAGAAGCATTACATGATCCAACTGGCATTCTTGAAGGAATCAGATATGAGTTCTTTTTGGAAATCGAAGTACCAGAAGAGGATGAATTATTTTCCGAAAATGGTTTATTGTTAAGAGTGATTTTTGCTGACGGCAGTCAAGGAAAAAACATTCTTCATTATGAATTTATGGAAAGAAACTCAAACACCATTTTAGACTTTGCTCTTGAAGACGAGGAGGAAGAGCTCGTTCTTAATTTCTGCAATCAGCATTTTAAAGAGGATTAGGCAGCTTACGTAGTCTGTTCGACCCTTGACAATTCTGGTTATTTTCGTCATAATGTTAGCAAATCATTGAACGTAAAAAAGGATTAGTAAGTGGTCTTTGATGTGCAAGAGAGTGAAATTTACAAGCTGGAAGATTTCGCCACAATCATCCCACAGAACCTGCCTTTTTAGTCTCATGTTAAACATGGGCGCAAACCTCAGCGTTATAGGCAAAGTGGGGTGCTATGAAAGCATCCAATTATGGTGGTACCGCGGAAGTCAAAAGCTCTTTCGTCCTTAATGTTTTAAGGATGAGTGAGCTTTTTTTATATTATATATGCATAGGTGATTGAAATGAAAAAGCAACGTATTGTGGTCAAAATAGGAAGTAGTTCCTTAACAAATGATAAAGGAGAAATTGATCAAGATAAATTTAATGATCATATCCATGCCCTTGCTAAATTACGAGAAGCCAAGCATGAGGTGATCCTCGTCTCTTCCGGGGCAGTAGCAGCTGGGTTTGCTTGTTTGGGTTATCCAGGTCGCCCTGTGACTTTAAAAGGGAAGCAGGCCGCTGCCGCTGTCGGTCAAAGTCTTTTAATCCAATCATATATTGAAAAGTTGAAAGAGTTTGAGATTATTCCCGCGCAAATCCTATTAACGAGATCAGACTTCAGTGATCGAGAAAGGTATCGAAATGCTTTTGCAACGTTGTCTGAACTACTTGATAGAGGGATTCTGCCGATTATTAACGAAAATGATACAGTTGCGGTTGAGGAATTAACATTCGGAGATAATGACATGCTATCGGCGCTTGTTAGTGGCTTTCTCCATGCCGATCAACTAATAATCTTAACAGATATCAATGGAATCTATACAGCCAATCCCCGCATACATCCAGATGCCAAAAGGTTGAATTACTTAGAGGGAATTCCTGATGAACTCATGAAAGGTGTAGATGAAATAGGGTCAAAAGTAGGGACTGGGGGCATGCGTTCCAAGCTTCTAGCCGCAAAAACCGCGCATTCCTTAGGTGTTCCTGTTTTTATCGGCCAAGGAACAGGACCGAATAAATTGATGACAATTTTACAAGGCGATGGAGATGGAACCTATATTTCCAATTCTTCTATTTCATCCATTAATACCAACCGCCAGTGGATTGCGCTCCATTCGGCTTTATCAGGTAGGATCTATGTAGATTCAGGTGCAGAAGAAGCGATCCTTCATAAAGGAAAAAGTCTTTTACCTGCAGGGGTATCTAAAGTACAAGGAACATTTCATAAGGGAGATGTAGTGGAAGTTTTTGGTAGTAGCGGTTTATTAGGAAAAGGAGAAGTAAGCTATTCATCCGATGACCTAAAGAGAACGATTGAGAAGCGGCAGATAGAGAAGAAAATAAAACCAACCATAGAAGTGATCCATCGTAATCGTTGGGTACAATTTTAAAAAGAAAGGGGAATATATTTATGAGCGAAGTCAAAACGAAGGGGTTTGCAGCAAAGCAGGCAAGCTATGCTTTAGTGAATGTAACCACAGAGGAAAAAAATCAGGCACTAAAGTTTATTGCAGATGAATTATTAGCATCACAACAAGAATTACTTACAGCTAATGAAAAAGATTTACAATTTGGGAAAGAGAATGGGATTTCCACTGCTATATTGGACCGGATCATGTTAAATGAAGAACGTATCCAAGCGATGGCACAAGCGATAGAGCTTTTAATCCAGCTTAAAGATCCGATTGGAGAAACGATCGAAGAAATTGAAAAAGAGAATGGATTGCGCATCTATAAGAAACGTGTCCCTGTTGGGGTGATCGGTATGATCTATGAAGCACGACCAAATGTCACGATCGATGCAGCAACATTAGCTTTAAAAACAGGTAATGCGGTTATTTTAAGAGGAAGTTCCTCTGCAAAATACTCTAATATGGCGCTTGTAAAAGTGATTCATCAAGCGTTAAAGAATAGTCAATTACCCCAAGATTCAGTTCAATTATTGGAAGATACAAGCAGGGAAACAGCGAAAGAGCTATTCCGCTTAAATGAGTATTTAGATGTTCTAATCCCTAGAGGTGGTAAACAATTAATCGAAACAGTCATCCGGGAATCAACCGTTCCGGTGATTGAAACAGGCGCGGGCAATTGTCATGTTTTTATTGATGAATCGGCTGAATGGGAAATGGCGAAGAACGTAGCTTTAAATGCGAAAATTCAACGGCCTTCTGTATGTAATACGATTGAAACTTTGTTAATTCATGAAAAATGGTTTGAAGAATACGGGGTAGAGCTCGTACAAAGATTCCAAGATAACAACGTAGAAATTTACGGTGATGAAATCATTAGAGAGAAGTGTCATAATATACTTGTGGCAGCAGAAGAGGATTGGACGACAGAATACTTGGGTTTATCAATCAGTATGAAGGTCGTATCGAGTGTCCAAGAAGCGATTGATCATATCAATCATTATGGAACCCACCATTCAGAGTCCATTATAACTAGACAGGATCAACATGCTGCACAATTTTTAAATAGTGTCGATGCAGCGGCTGTCTATCATAATGCTTCTACACGATTTACTGATGGATTCGAATTCGGTTACGGTGCAGAAATAGGCATTAGTACGCAAAAATTACATGCGCGTGGCCCGATGGGATTAGAAGCCCTTACGTCGAGTAAGTTCTTTATTTACGGTAATGGACAAATACGAAATTAAAGAGAAGGAGAACGCCCTATGCAAGAAATTAAAGTACAGTTAAGCAAAGAGAAAAAAGAAAAGCCAACCGATGCACAATTGCCTTTTGGTCGTTATTTTACGGATCATATGTTTGTGATGAACTATGAGGAAGGCAAGGGCTGGTTTGATGCTAGAATTGTTCCTTATCAACCAATTGTTTTAGATCCTGCTGCGATGATCTTTCATTATGGTCAAACTATTTTTGAAGGATTAAAGGCGTATGTAACAGAAAATCAAGATGTATTGCTATTCAGACCTGATGAAAATATGAAACGCATGAACCGCTCCAATCAACGGTTATGTATTCCAGCGATCGATGAAAATGTAGCTTTAGAGGCATTGAAAAAGCTCATTTCCGTTGATCGGGCTTGGATTCCTACGAAGGAAGGGACTTCTCTTTATATTCGTCCGTTTGTTTTTGCGACTGAGCCTTATTTAGGTGTAGCACCTTCCAAGACTTACCAATTTGTGATTATTTTATCCCCGGTGGGTGCTTATTATAAAGAAGGAATGAACCCGGTAAAAATTGCGGTGGAAAGCGAATATGTGCGAGCTGTGAAGGGTGGAACGGGCGACGCTAAAACAGCAGGCAACTATGCAGGTGCCTTGAAAGCGCAAGAAGTAGCTGAAAGAGAAGGCTATTCACAAGTCCTTTGGTTAGATGGGAAAGAACATAAGTATATTGAGGAAGTCGGCAGTATGAATGTGTTCTTTAAAATAGATGGAGAAATTATTACACCTGCAATAAATGGAAGTATTTTACAAGGGATTACCCGTAAATCTGTTATAGAATTATTAAAGCACTGGAACATCCCTGCGGTAGAGAGAAAGATTTCGATGGAAGAGGTTTACGAAGCGCATAAAGAAGGTAAACTAGAAGAAGCCTTTGGTACTGGTACAGCAGCCGTTATTTCACCAATTGGAGAGCTCTTCTGGCATGATCTTAAAATCACCATCCATAATGGAGAAACTGGAGAAGTATCAAAAAAGCTCTATGATACTTTAACAGGTATCCAAACTGGAAAAGAAGCAGATCCGTTAAATTGGGTGATGAAAGTAGAATAAGGTGAAACTTCATTCAGTGGGGATTTCGATGCTTAGGATGTGCTAGTGCAGACGTTGCGACAAGATGTCGCGAACTTAGTCTGCTTGCTTTATCCCCCACTGAATGTTAGTTGAACCAATCGGGTATTTACTGGCAGTTGGTCCCCCACTTACAATTCTCGTATAAACTCGAATTCTTGAAGTGGGGGGGCTTACTGCCAGTTAATTCGGGATAAAACGCTGATAGTAACTAGTCCAGTCCATAAGCTGATTAGTTACTATTTTGCATTATGGCGAGTGTTGAAAACATGCACTATTCGCCAAAACAAGGAGAAAAATGATGGCAATTAAAGACAAACGAGAGAATGTATTTTGCAACAATGAGTATGGAGAATTAAAAAAAGTCATTTTATGTGAACCAAAATATATGGCGATTCGCGAGATTATTAACGAAACTCAGAAGCATTATAATAACCGGCAAATTGATCATCATCTTGCGGAAGAACAACATCGTCAATTTATCACTTCTTTACGTGAATGTGGAGTAGAAGTTTTCGTGATTCCACCTAAAAAAGAATACCCTGAACAAGTTTTTACAAGGGATATTGGGTTTACCATTGGTCACCAAGTTTGTGTCTCGAAAATGGCGAGAACTATTCGTCAGGGAGAAGAAATTGAATTAAAAAATAGCCTAACCCATCATCAATTGTCTTATCTGGACATCCAGGAAGGGAGGATTGAAGGTGGCGATGTCATGATAGACGGGATCACTGTTTATGTCGGAGTAAGCAGTCGTACCAATAAACAGGCGATATCCTTTTTAAAAAATGCTCTTCCTGATTATCATATCGTTCCCATTCCGTTTCAAGATCAGTATTTACACTTAGATTGTGTCTTTAATATTTTGTCTAATGAGGAAGCGTTGTATTTTCCTCAAGCTTTTGATGAAAATACGATTGCGATGTTAAAGGAAAAATATAATTTGATTGAAGTAACGGAAGATGAACAATTTACACTTGGGACAAATGTTCTGTCAATAGGAGGCAAAAGGCTCTTTAGCTTACCTGTTAATCAAAAAGTCAATCAACAATTAAGAAATAAAGGGTATATGGTAATAGAAATCGATTTATCTGAAATCATTAAATCAGGAGGCTCTTTTCGATGCTGCACTTTACCGATCTTAAGGAGGGAATGATGCATCGTGTCACTAAAACCTGTACCAGATCATCTGAAAAAAGGATTAAAACTTCTGTTTGTTGGGTTTAATCCTAGTATTCGTTCAAGTGAAACCGGTCATCACTATGCCAATCCGACGAATAAGTTTTGGAAGCTTCTATTTGAAGCAGGACTTACGGAACGAAGATACCTCCCAGGTGAAGGGGACGCCCTTTTTGCACAAGGATATGGATTTACAAATATTGTTCCGAGACCAACGAGGAATGCTGCAGAAATTACAAAGGAAGAATATCGAAAAGGGAAAGACCTATTAGAAGAAAAAATTCGCTTTTATCGACCGAAAATCGTCTGTTTCGTAGGAAAAGGAGTTTATTTACAATTTTCAGGGAAAAGAAAAGCAGAATGGGGGAGTCAGCCAGATCAAACGATTCCTGGGGTGATTGATTTTGTGGCCCCTTCAACGAGTGGTCTTGTGCGAATGAGTCTTGAAGAAATGAAAGAAATTTATAGCCAATTAGGAAATCTGCTTGATTAATATTGAGGTGGAATTTGGGAGGAAAGAGGTTGCTTTTCTACAAATAATCCATTATAATAACGAAAATTAATTAATAAAGTGAAACTTCAATCAGTGGGGATTTTCTTCATCCCCTACTGATTGAAGTTTCACTAATCGGGGATCAACTGGCAGTTGATTCGGGATAAATCCTTTGATGAAGAGAGTAATGATCAATACGGCATGAGCGAGTTAGGGATGGTGAAAGCCTAGCAGTCTGTTTGTTCATGAAACGCACTTCTGAGGAGCGGCCTGAAGGTATAGTAGGGTTTAGCCGGAGAATTTCCGTTATAACATAAAAGCAGGTTCAATATGAACAATCAGAGTGGTACCGCGATTCAACTCGTCTCTTAATTTTAGAGACGAGTTTTTTTATTTTAAAAATGGGGAGTGTGAAGTGGCAATGGTATATTTTACAAAAGAATATGCGAAGAAAATTACAGAGCAACTGGATGATACTTTATCTTATGAAGAAATCGAAGAATTAATCGAAATTCCCAAATATGAAAAACAAGGTGATCTAGCTTTTCCGTGTTTTGTTCTTGCCAAAAAGTGGCGAAAATCTCCGCAAGAAATAGCTAGAGAATTATCTGAGAAGTTAGCAGATCCTTTATTTAGCAAAATTGAGGCGAAAGGTCCTTATGTGAATGCTTTCCTCCATAAGGAGACGGTTGTTAAGCATATTTTAAAACAAATTATTCAAGAAGGAAGAAATTATGGCACATGGAACTTCGGAAAAGGAAAAAACGTAGTAGTGGATTTTTCCTCTCCCAATATTGCTAAGCCTTTTTCAATGGGGCATTTAAGATCAACCGTCATTGGAAATTCATTAGCTTACATTGCCGAAAAGTGTGGGTATAAAGCGATCCGTCTTAATCATCTCGGTGATTGGGGAACGCAATTTGGAAAGTTAATTGTCGCTTATAAGCTATGGGGAATTGAGCAGCAGGTGAAACAACAGCCGATCATGGAATTATTATCCTTATATGTTAAGTTTCATGAAGAAGCGGAGAAGGACCCACAACTCGAAAAGGCGGCTAGAATGTGGTTTAAGAAACTAGAAGATGGTGATAAGGAAGCCTCTCAACTATGGTCATGGTTTCGGGAGGAATCGCTTCATGCATTTACTAAGATTTATGATTTGTTACATGTTCGTTTCGATTCTTATCAAGGAGAAGCCTTTTATAATGATAAAATGGAAGAAACGGTAAACAAGCTAGCTTCGCTTCAGCTACTCGAACTCTCGGATGGCGCCCAGATTGTCGATCTAAAAGAATTCAATTTACCCCCGTGCTTAATTCAGAAATCGGATGGTGCCACTTTATATGCGACAAGGGATTTAACTGCTGCTATTTATCGTCACGATCATTACCACTTTGACAAAGCCTACTATGTAGTGGGGCAGGAACAAAGTCTGCATTTTCAACAAGTAATCCGTGTCTTAGAAAAAATGAATCACCCGTGGGCTAAAAATATTGCTCATGTCCCATTTGGTTTTATTTTAAAGGATGGGAAAAAAATGTCCACTAGAAAAGGCAAAGTGGTGTTATTAGAAAAAGTAATGGAAGAAGCCATTCAACTTGCCCAGAAAAATATTGAAGAAAAAAATCCAAATTTACCATTGAAAGAAGAAGTAGCGAAAATGGTCGGAGTAGGAGCGATTATTTTTCATGATTTAAAACACGAAAAACAAAATAATATTGAGTTTTCTCTTGAGGAAATGTTAAAGTTCGAAGGGAATACAGGTCCTTATGTGCAATATACTCACGCAAGAGCCTGTTCACTCTTGAGAAAAGCGGATCGCTTAGATTACACTAAGGATATAACAGGAAAACTAGAAGAAGAAAGCTGGATGATTGTCAAACAGCTTATGTTATTTCCTGCGATCGTCGAAAAAAGTTATATGCGTAATGAACCATTCGAAATCTCAAAGTATTTAATCCAACTATCTCAAGATTTTAATAAATATTACGCCCATATTAAGATTTTGCATGATGATCACTATCTTGCAACCCGCTTGGCCCTTGTTAAGTCCATGATAATTGTGTTAGAAGAAGGTCTTAGATTATTGGGAATACAGGCCCCAAAACAAATGTGAACTTAGGTGAAATCCCTATTTAGAACGGATTTAAGCGTGCTGAATATGTTGATAATGGATAGCCCAAGAAGGTGCGGGGATGAAAGCCCCCTTCAGATTGGGATAAGGTTTTACTTTATACTGCAATCAATTCGACATTTTAGTATAATGAATTTTGAACCGTTGCGAGCGGGTCACTTTTTTTGATGTGAATTTTCGCAAATAATTTATAAGAGGCAGAATAAAATGGAAGAAATTTTGAATATGATGAAGGATTTACAAAAAAAATTACCATTGGTTGAGTTTTTATGCTCGGAACCATTATCAAGCCACACCTTTATCAAAACGGGTGGGAATAGTGATATTTTTGCTATACCTTGTACAATTGAGGAATTACAAGCGATTGTCCAATATGCAGATCAACACGGAACCCCTTTGACGATTTTGGGTAGAGGAACAAATGTAATTATAAGAGATACAGGAATTCGTGGAATAGTGATAAGTTTGGAGAAGTTTAACAAGATTAGTATAAGTGATGAAGAAATTTATTGTGGCAGCGGTGCTAGTATTATTGATGTGTCAAGAGCCGCTCTTGATTCGCAATTATCTGGCCTCGAGTTTGCTTGTGGCATTCCAGGAACAGTTGGTGGAGCTCTGATTATGAATGCGGGCGCGTATGGTGGAGAAATTTCGGAAGTGCTCATCCAATCTACAGTGGTGACACCTTCAGGGGAAATCTTAACGCTCGGACAAGATCAGTTCGATTTTGCCTATCGAAATAGTGTATTTGCCAAGAACAAATATATCATTGTAGACGCTACATTCAAGTTAAAAATGGGAAATCCAACAGCCATTAAAGCGAAAATGGATGAGAATACATTTTTACGTGAATCAAAACAACCGCTAGAATATCCTTCTTGTGGAAGTGTTTTTAAACGTCCGCCTAATCACTATGCAGGAAAACTAATTCAAGACAGCGGCTTACAAGGAACTAGAATTGGCGGAGCTGAGGTATCAACGAAACATGCGGGCTTCATTGTCAATGTCGATCATGCAACATCGACTGATTATATTAAGCTCATTCAATATGTGCAAAAAACAGTGAAAGATAAATTTGGCGTAGACTTAGAAACTGAGGTTAAAATCATAGGTGATGAGTAAGCTTATCTATTAAAAAATCAGACAGGGGAAAACAAAAACCTGTCTGATTTTTTGTTATTTAGGCAATTATAAAATTGTCGCTTGTGGATAACTGTTTACGTTGCGGTTTGACATCCAGCTCCAGCGCCCAGCGACTAGCAAACTTTCAGCTTCTTCCTACGATAAGTCAACATCGGCTCATTCTTCGCCGTGTTTCCTGTATCTCGTCAGAACCCTAAAAAGTTTGTACGTCCCTAAACGGGCGCTTGCGCTTTTGTTCTATATATTCGAGACTATAAAACGACCGGACTTTTTGAACATTCTCAAAACAGGAATTTTACCCTAAAAATAAAAAACCTTTCCCTTCTTAAGTTCGATTAATGTTAAAATAATGCTTATGATTACTTTATAGAGTGTAATAAGGGGGATATCGTTGGATACTAAATTTAATAGTCCTAAGGGATTTGGAAAAATTTTAGATCATTCATTCAGTTTAGGAAAAAAGCACTTTGCACAATTTTTCACCGTTTTCTTACTCTTTATGGGGCCTATTTTTTTATTGCAAGCCTTGATTAAACTTGTGACAGGTGCAGGATTTTTTAAAGGGACTGGAGAAGGGGAGTTCTGGTTTGAGCAAACCATTATGAGTTTTGAAGAGACACCTGCTAATATAATGGCAGATCTTGGCATTAGTCTAGTAAGTTTTATTAGTATTTTTTTATACCCAGTGACATTAGGAACAATTATGTTAATGATTAATCATATCCGCAAAAATGAAACATTCACATTGGGGCAAGTGTTGAAGAAGGTTTTTCCTCGCTACGGCTATTTATTGGCAAGTAGTTTTTTGTTTGGACTGATTTCTTTTGGCTTAATTTTTGTTCCGATCATCTTCATTAGTACTGTCGCAATCCTTAGTGGATTCATTCATCCTGCTATTGGTGTGATCCTTGCCCTTCTAATGATACTCGGAATGATTATTGGAGTAGGCTATCTACTGACGAGATGGAGTTTTTATTTTGGTCCCGTTATTCTTGGGGAAGAACCACTCGGATTCTCTAAATCTTGGAAAATGACAAAAAGCCGCGTATGGACACTATTTGGGCTCTATATTGTTTTTTTCCTGATTATTTCCAGTATTACTTATTCGGTTGAATTTTCATTTGCGATCATTTTAGGGAATAGTGTATTGGTTACCCTCATTACTGGGGTTGTCAATTTATTTACCAGTATGATTTTTGCAGTTGGCTATTCTGTTATGTATTATGATTTAAAATTACGATTTGAAGCTGAAGATTTAAAAAGTTTAATTAGTGAATATAATGTTCGTCCATAACGGACCTGAATAGGTTAGGTGATGGAAATATGTTAGATCCAGAGAAAGCGAGACAAGATCTAGAAGAAGTGCTGAATGGCAAAGAGTATCAGGTGTACAACCAAGATACGCAAAATATATTGCAAATTTGGTGGTCTAAAGCCAAGCAATGGTTAATCGATCAACTCGAAAAGTTGTTTCCTTCAATCGAAACGATAGATACATCAGCAAACATTTTACTTATTACCCTTATTGTGATTGTTGTTCTGCTATTAGCAATCACCATCACATTATTCATCCGTCTTCGTGTACGAAAAAGAAGGTTTCGCCATCAAAAACCATTACAAAATTTATCTGAGATGGAATGGTCTTATCAGCGTCATCTAGCTGAAACAAAAAAACTAGAAGAAGTTGGGGATTATAGGAAGGCTACACGCCATTTATTTTTAGCTTTACTCTTATATTTCAATCAATGTCGTTGGCTTGAAGCGAAAATCTGGAAAACCAATTGGGAATATTATGCAGAATTAAAAAGAACCCATCCAGCATGGGCGCAAAAATTTTACAGTTTAGCTCATTTTTTCGATAAAGTGACCTATGGTGAACATCAAATTGAAGAAATAGAATACGAGCATTATAAGAAAGATATTCTAGCTGGTCTAGAAGAAAAACAGCACGCTTCAGAAGATTGAAAGAAAGGGGGGAAATAGGAATTGCAGCCACAATCCAGTCAAAAACGAATATGGATATGGATGACCGCTCTGCTCATTATTTTCGTCGTCTTAAGCTATCTCTTTTATACACCTAACCAAAAAGAATATCCTGACTTCGTTTCCCAGTCACCCTCTCCAACTGGAGTGAAGGCATTTTATACATACTTAGATCAAGAGTTTGATTCAGTCGAAAGATTTCACTATTCTTCAGAACAATTACCAATGGCGGATCAAAATCAGTTGCTTATCATCATTGAACCTTTTATCATGCCGGACAGTCCGGAGATGGAAGAATACCAAGCTTATATGGAGGCTGGAAATTCCATTCTGTTGATGTCGGAAACGCCTGATGATTTTTTTGAACTGATGACCGAGCCAACAAACGGGAACAAAATAGATGAAATTGACATTGTCACGGATCAAAATGGCAGCGAACATCAAGCAGTCATAACCAATCCTTTACGACTTGTAACAGAAGCGGCTGATCAGATTCTTCTTCATGACAAAGAAGGAGCGATAGGCTTAAAGCGCTCCTATGGCCACGGGCAATTGTATGTCGTGAATTCACCGAAATGGCTAGCTAATGAAGAAATATTAACTGCGGACCATATTCCGATCATGATTTCATTGTTGAATGATATTGCGCCAGACGAAGTATTATTTGATGAATACTTACATGGAAGCCAGTCTCCACTTACTACTGCGCATGCTTACCCTCAATGGTTTATTTTAATCATGATTCAAGGAACATTTCTAGCGATATTATGGTTATGGTATACAGGAAAAAGATTTGGTCCTACCTTCATTCTGAGAGAAGAATCTGTTCGCTTTAGTGATGAAAGGCTACGAGCATTATCCTCTTGGTATTTAAAAGGGAAACTATATCAAGATAGTTTGCTTACACAGACAGAGTATGTCCGAACATTGATGCAAGAACGTTGGGGAATATCTACTGCAAAAGATTGGGCAGATATTTCTGATGATCTTGCATATAGGGATATAAACATACCTGGTACAGATCTTACAACATTTATAAGCAAACTAACATATGTCTTAGCCAAAAAGGATATAAGTAACCAAGAATATCTATATTGGTCAAAAAACATTGATCGCTTAAGGAAAGAGGTGGAGGAAGGATGAAACCAGAATTAACATCCTTATTAGAAAAATACGAAGAAAAAATAATGGGACAAACAACCAATTTACGACTACTCTTATCTGCTATTCTTACAGATGGCCATGTCTTGTTAGAAGGTGTTCCAGGGACAGGAAAAACGAAAACCGTTCGGACGTTAGCAGAATTGTTAAATGGTCGTTTTAATCGAATTCAATTTACACCAGACCTTTTGCCGAGTGATATAACGGGAAGTAGTATTTACAATTTGCAAGAAGGAAAATTTGAAACGATACGTGGTCCGATTTTCACCAATATCCTTTTGGCAGATGAGATTAATCGAACACCAGCGAAAACACAAGCTGCTTTATTAGAGGCGATGGAGGAAAAGCAAGTAACGATTCAAGGGGAAACCTATGCATTACCAGATGTCTTTTTTGTGGTGGCGACACAGAATCCAATTGAATTCGAAGGAACTTATCCTTTACCAGAAGCCCAACAAGATCGCTTTTTATTTAAACTTTACATTGACTTTCCTTCTTTTGATGAAGAAAAAGCAGTTCTTCAACAAATGCTTGAACAATCGCCGTTAAAAACAGCAGTGGATGCTGTAATGCAATTAGATTCCTTTTTGGAAATTAGACAGGAAATTGAACAGATTATATTAGGGGATAGTGTACTCGATTATATTATGAAAATTGTACGTAAGACCCGGGAGGTTGAATCGATTCGTTTTGGGGCTAGTACACGAGCAGCCATCTCTATCGGGAAAGCAAGTAAGGCATGGGCTTATTTGGAGGGAAGAGATTATGTTACTCCCGATGATGTAAAAATGGTAGCAAAACCAGCTTTACGGCATCGAGTACAGTTATCTCCACAGATAGAATTGGAGGGAGCGTCCATTGATCAAGTCATCCAAGAGCTGGTGGGGTCGGTTCCTGTTCCAAGATAAGGGTATTTTACCATCGAAACGATTACTTATTGTGTATGGGATATTAAGTGGAGTGTTATTGCTGTTTAGTTTTTGGGGGATTTCTTGGCGTTTTGTCATCGGACTCAATGCTTTAGTGCTGTTACTAAGCTTTATAGACCTCTTTTTTATCCCTAAACGGAAACAAATTCACTTCAACCGTATCGTCACAGAAGAATTAGAACGAGGACTACCGTACGAGATGATCATCGAAATAAATAATCGTACTCAGTATGCTTTTACATATGCCTTTGTTGATAGCTTACCATTATCGTTTCAACGTCCCTTCCCCGTGAGAGGGAAGGGTGAGAAAGGAAGCGTTCATCAGGTTACATATGAAACAACGGCGCATGTCAGAGGAAATTACGAACTGAAATATTTATATTTTCGCTACCGGAGTACATGGGGATTATGGGAAAAGCAAATGCTTGTCGATTTAGAAAAGCATATAAAAGTCATCCCAGATTTAACGGAGACAAGAGCCTTTTTAGAAGATGCACAGAAGTTTTTATTATACGATGGAGAAAAAATTAGAAGATTCCAGAGTGGGATGGGGGACTTCGCCCAAATTAGGAATTATGTTGTAGGAGATGACCCACGAAAAATTAATTGGCGTCAAACAGCGAAACTTCATGAGTTGATGACAAATGAATATGAACCAGAACATGGGAAATATATTACAATTTTGATTGATTGTGGGCGGATCATGGGAGCGGAGCTTGAAAAGGGAAATAAGCTTGAAAAAACTATGGAAGCAGCTTTAACTGTAGCCGCGGCTGCTTTAAAAAAGGGGGATTATGTTTCTGTCCTAGCTTTTTCAAAGGATGTAAAAAAATATATTCCAGCTGCAAAAGGAATGGAGCATCTCCAAACCATTCTCCATGCTATTTACAATTTGCATGTCGATGCTGTTGAATCTAACTATGGAACAGTGTTCTCTTTTCTAGATACAATGCAAAAAAAACGTAGTCTTATTCTGCTATTTAGTGATATTCGCACGTTTTTACATGAAGAATCAGCTTTGAACTATTTAAAACGCCTGCGTAGACGCCATTTATTTTTTATGATTGGAATTGAAGATCAACAATTGGTAGAAAAGGCGACAATGCAACCAACATATGCAGATATTGCAATGGAAAAAAGCATTGCCCAACAAGAAATTCTTTTTATTCAAAAGGAGAAAAATAAATGGGAAAGTCAAGGCCTCCAAATGATGGAGGCCAAGGGGGAATATTTAGCAACAACCGCTGTTTCCCATTATATTGATATTATGAATCGACACCTCTTATAGCTTGGTGACGATTTAATAATTGTTTTCCGATTAAAACATATAGAATTAATCCAATAATCGTGAGAAAAGCAACAAAATATTTTACTTCTAAGGAAAACGCGGCCGGGGTGATAAAACCTTCTATTACTCCGGCGATAATAAATAACGGGATCGTCCCAATAATCAGTTGTACAGAGCGGATCGATTGTGTCTTTAGTTGAAATCCTCTTGAATATTGACCAGGTACAAATAGCTTATAACCCATTAATAGACCGGCTCCGCCGGCAATGAATATAGCGGTTAATTCGATCATACCATGTGGAACAATATAAGCCCAAAAATCGAAGGATTTTCCATGTGCCCAAAAGAGTCCGGCAAGTGCGCCAACAATAATACCGTTATAGACCATTACATATACTGTCAGTAAACCAAACGTTATGCCACCTGCAAAAGCTAGAAAAGCAACTTGAATATTATTCGTCATAATCGAGGCTGACATAGTCGGTGAATCAACCGTTCCATCACTACTTCCTAGTTGGTTAGGATCAACCGATTGAACAATATCATTCGGTAAAATTGTGTAAATATGAAGTGGGTCAGCGATCACAGAGAAAAAGCTTCCTGCCATGCCTAAAACAAATAATCTCATAGCTACTACTATCGCTTTCCATTGTTCTAGTAATAGACCAATAAAGGTGGTAGTAAAAAAGTGACGGAACTGTCCCACACTCGTCGTTTGGTCTTTATATAACACATTATGAGCTCTTGCGACTAACTCATTAAGATAGCCTGTTAATTTTTCGTTAGGGAAATTTGTTTGGCTATAAGAGAGATTCTGTGAAGCTTTTTGGTATAGCTGGTAAAATTGCTTCATAGATTTTGCGGTCACATTTTTTTTGCTTTTTCCAATTATAGTTGTTAAATGTTCAAGTTCTTTCCAGTTTTCACGATACCTTTGCGTAAACTGTTTAATATTCATTATGACACCTGCCTATTATCTCAATCAATTGGATCAATGCTTCTTATTATAATAATCTTTGATCTAAATAGAAACACTTTCACAAAAAAAGTCTTTGGAGGGATCTCGTTGGACCAAGAAAAAGTCGGCGTGAAAACGCCTGAATATATATCCCTGCAATTTCAACTAGCAGGATTAGGATCAAGAACTGTTGCTTTCATTATAGATAACGTTATTTTAATGTTTGTGATGATGATTATAACGCTTATAAGCGTTCTTTTATTGTTCGCCTTTCCTGATATAGCTTTTATGGGAACGGCTCAATCTTATCTTGTTGCTTTTATATTAATCGGTGTGTTTCTCCTCAATTACGGCTATTTTATGATTCTTGAATTCTTTTGGGGAGGGAAAACAATCGGAAAAAAGATCATGGGGATTAGAGTCATACAGGAGAATGGCCAAAGCATCACTTTTTTATCTAGCTTCATTCGTAATCTATTGTTACTGATTGATTCATTACCTTATTATTTAGTAGGACTTTTAATGGTTTTCTTTCATCCAAAAAAGAAACGGTTAGGGGATTTACTAGCAGGAACAATTGTGGTTTATGATGAAAGTAGTCAGTCCAAACAGAAGCAATCAGCGATTGAAAGGGAAATTCAGGAGAGAGGTCTAACCAAAGAAAGTGTGACCATAGATACTTGGAATTTAAAATCAATCGAAATGAAGGATTGGAATTTAGTTCGTACATATGCAAACCGCCTTAAACAATTAGACGTCAAAGATCGGTTACAATTGACTGAACAAGTTGCTGGAATCATCTTTCCTAAATTAGGATTAGAATGGCAAAATAAAGATAAACAAGAATTAGAAAATATGCTATTGATTATTTATTTACATTTAAAAGACGAATGGGAATATGAGGTATAATTGGAACAACAATCTGATTTAAAAATATCCTTCTCGCAAATAAGCTAGAAGGATATTTTTTTGTGCGGCTGACAAAAGTAGAGGGGAAGGAGCTTATAGCCATGCAGGCAAAGCTTCTAGTCTATTCGCTGGTTGCTTCTTTTTGTTTTCCTTTATTTATTTTCTTAAAGACGATTGTGAGGATGAATATAGTGACAAGGATTAATGTTATCGTTGCCCCAGGCGGTGTCCCGTACTCATAAGAAGTGACCAGTCCACTAAACATACCGATTAAAGCAAGGGGGATACCGATCAAGATGGTGCCATTAAAGCTTTTGCTTATTTGCATCGAGATGGCTGCAGGTAAAATTATAATCGCCGAAACGAGCAGTGCACCTACAATTGGCATAATAATAGCGATGGTAACACCAGTTAAAACATTAAATAGGATAGACATGGTCCTGGTTGGTAAGCCTGCCGTAAAAGCCGTATCCTCATCAAATGTTAAAACATACATTGCTCTGCGGAAGATGGCATACAAACCGATAATGAGGATAGTCAGCAGGAGCAGCATCCAAACTTGCTCGGTACTAATTGTTACAATCGACCCAAATAAGAATTGGTTAATATTCAAAGTGGTACTTCCTTGGTTTAAACTCATCAAAAACAAGGCTAAGGCCATTCCCGTTGACATGAGGATTGCAATCGATACCTCGGAATAGCTGCGGTAGAGCATGCGCAAGTATTCCAGCAAAACAGCAATGACAACTACCATTAAGATATTGGTCCATGTCGGATTAATACTGATTAATAGCCCTAATGCCACACCAGCTAAGGAAACGTGTGATAAGGTATCTGCCATGAGTGATTGCCTTCGTAATATTAAAAACAACCCTAATAAAGGTGCGATTAAAGAGATGAAAAATGAGGCTTGGAAAGCTCTTTGCATGAATCCATGGAAAAACATCTCCAAGGCAATCCCTCCTTTCGTACGAGTTCGATATGTTTATTGCAATAATGCCGCAGTTCTTCGTGATCGTGTGTGACCATTAGGATTCCCTTGCTGTGCTGTTCGCTGTTATGCCGCAACAACTTATAAAATTCTTCCCGTGAATGGATATCCATTCCGGTAGTAGGTTCGTCCAAGACAAATAAATCTGGATCGGTGGCAAATACACGAGCAATCGATATCCGTTGTTTCTGCCCGCCTGATAATTCTCCAATTTTCCTATGACGCATATTCCACATGCCTACCGATTCAAGGGAGCGTCTGACGTGTTCGTTGTCGGCTTTATCTAATTTTCTAAACCATTTATTTTTTTGATAACGACCAGACTTGACGAGTTCTAATACGGTGCTGGGAAAGCCAACATTGAAGGAAGCAACTTGCTGAGGCACATAGCCAACAGTTAATTTGTTTCCAAAGCAATTTTTGTCCGGTAATGTGACTTGGCCTGTTGTCGGTTTAAGCAAGCCTAAGATGTTGCGGAGTAGGGTAGTTTTGGCTGCCCCATTTTCACCTGTCAGCATCACAAAATCACCGGGGTTTACTTCAAAAGATATATTTGTTAATACAGGTTCCTTTTCATAATGAAAAGCAAGGTCATCTACTTTAATGTAGTACATGTTCTATCTACCTTTCCTAATACTTTCCTACAATACAAGGAAAAAGCAACAAGTCCCTATAAATTGAGATTTCCATCAACTGGGGTGAGAAGACCCACTGATTGAAGTTTCACTTTATAGAGCTTGTTCCTTTTTGTTTACTAGTGAATACTGATTTGTAATGTCTCTAAGTTATGACGCATTGCTTCTATATATCCCAAATCTTCTTCTTTTAACTCATCAGAAAGTACCTCTAAATCATATAGTGCAGCTGTATCGGTTCCAGTTTCTTCCGCGACAGTTTGAGCAATGGAGGAGTTTGCTCCTTGCTGATAATAGATAACTGGTACATCATGTTCTTGTACTAATTTTGTAATCTCGGCAATACGAGAGGGGCTTGGTTCGACTTCAGTAGACAGTCCACCGACGGCTACTTGTTCTAGATCATAGCGGTCTGCGAGATAGCCAAATGCTTCGTGCTGTACGAAAAAGGATCGGTTTTCTGCTCCTTCAAAGGCGGTCTGATAGTCTTCATCTAAAGCCTGTAGTTCTTCTATAAAATTCTCGGCATTTTCTTCATAAATCTCTTTTCCATCAGGATCTGCCTCAATTAAGGCGTCACGAATGATAAGGACTTGATCTTGTGCCAAAACCGGATCAAGCCAAATATGAGGATCATGATGTCCGTGATCGTTAATGACTACCGAAACGGGGTCAGATTCTGCATAGGCGTTATGGTCTTCATCATAAAGCACGGCTCGTACTTCGAAGCTTTCCCCGGTTGTTTGATATTCAAGATGATCGGTCATCTGATCTGGTACAGCTTCCCATTCCTGATCCGCGTCTTCTCTCATAAACCAGTGCCAGTGATCATAATCGGTTTCTTCTTCCAACTCAGCAGCTAGTGACACGATATCACCCGTATGATAATGATCCGCGAGTCCAACAATCTCTACTGTTTCTGTTGCTTCAGAACCTTCTGATTCAGCATGGTCTCCATGGTCATGTTCTTCAGTTGCATGATCACTTTCTTCACCATGGCCATGATCATCATGATTATCAATTGTAAGTTCGATAGGTTCAGATTCTGCATAGGTGTTATGGTCCTCATCGTAAAGTACGGCGCGCACTTCGAAGCTCTCTTCTGGCACCTCAAGGGTTAATGTTTCCGTACCTTGTCCCGAAATCACTTCCCATTCCTCATCAGCGTTAGCTCTTTGATACCAATGCCAGTGATCATAATCGACATCTTCCGATAAATTAGCTGTCAATTCAATCTCGCCACCAGTATGATAGTGATCTGCTTTTCCTTCAATTGATATACTTGCTGCAGTATCATGATCTGCTTCCCCGTGATCATGGTCATCATGTTCGTGTTCATGATCATGTTCATGTTCATGTTCCTCATGCTCAAGTCCATCTGCGGTCCGAGCGACAACAAGCTCCTCATTTTCAACGGTATCTAATAAGCTTTCTACCCAAAACTCCATTTGTTCACTACTGTATACAAACACATCTGCTTCATTGACAGCCGCAACATCTTTTGCACTAGGCTCATATTGGTGCGGATCTTGACCATTTGAAAGCATAAGTTGTACATCTGCCCGATCTCCAGCTACCTGCTGTGTGAATTCATACATAGGTAGAAAGGAAGTAATAACAGAAATTTCACTCTCCTCATTACTAGCGGTATCTTTCCCAGCGGTATCTTTTGATTGGCATCCAACGAGGGTTACCACCGAAATAAGAGAGAGCAATAAAGTATAAAGCCACTTTCGATTCATAAATAGATTCTCCTTTGTTAAAAAATTAATAATAAAAGTAAGGCTTATCTGATTAAGGTTAGATCAGAAGAAGCTGTTTGTTCACCTGTATTTTGACAGATTGCTAAATTAATACTTTAGCAAAATATGTACAAAAGTGAATCTCTCTAATATATCCATCCCTTTCTTATTTAACCTAAATCGAAATCATTACGATTTACAGATTACACTCACTTTTAGCGGTTGTCAAGCAAATTTTTAATTGATTAGGCTAGAAAATACGTAATAACTGATAGGAAAAAAGCAATAAAAACTCAATGTGCAGCTTTTTAATAAGGATGGATTGCCTTCTGGGTCGCTCTTTGTTCAAAATGGGGTTCTTAAACAAGCCTTGCTGAATATATTTCTATAAGAAATACAATGGAGAGGCTATAAAATCTACTACTATGATAAGCAATAAAATACGACCTCTGATTTTAACTATATTCATAGTCTTTTCGCTTTTTTATATAAGGGGGGCTTCTAGTGCAAAAAAAGTTATCATTGTTTTTTATCATTATTCTCGGTCTTATCATAGTGGCGGGTTGTTCGAAAAATTCTTCTGGCGGGAAAGAACCAAGTGGAAAAGAAGTCGATGATGGTAGCAAAAAAATGACCATTTCCATGATTGTACCAGTACAGCAAGGGGGAGGATGGGAAGACAAAGACCATCCTACGATCAAGTATATTGAAGATAAATTTAATATTGACTTAGATATCCGTTGGGTACCAGGAGGCAATGATTATAAAAATACATTAAATAGCTTGGCTGCCTCAAAGGATCTACCTGACATTTACATGGTCAATGAACCGGTTCAATTTAGGAAGTGGCAAAAGCAAGGAGCTTTTGTTGATCTCAAGCCCTATTTAAAAGAATTTCCAAAATTAGCAAGTGAGTTCCCACAAGAAGCAGTTGAAGTATTTAATGAACCAGGAAAAATATATGGTTTTCCCAAATATACGATGAAATATAGTAACAGTCTGTGGGTTAGAAAAGATTGGTTGGACAAGTTGGGGTTATCGATTCCAAGTCCAGAGGAATTTACGATTGAGAAGTTTTACGAAATATCAAAAGCTTTTGTCGAACAAGATCCAAATGAAACGGGAAAAGACGATACAGTCGGTTTTACGAATGAATTTGGAACCTCCACTGGTTTAGGGAAAAATAGAAATGCATTTCTTCAAGCTGCATACGGTCTTGCTTATGAATGGAAGGAACAGGATGGCAGACTCATAAAACTAGAGGAACAAAACGAAGAATGGAAAGGATTATTAACATTTTTAAGCAAAGCTTATGAAGAGGGAGTATTTGATCATAATTTCGCCACAAATATTGGAAGTGACATCGAGGCATTAGTGGAGGGTAATAAGCTTGGCTGGGAGATCGCTAGTCCAGGTGAGATTCAAAAACGGGAAGAAGCATTAAAAAAGATTGATCCAAATGCGGAGTTTGTTATGATTCCATATCCACCAACAGGGCCTAATGGGGAATCTGGCCTAATCGTGCCTGTCCAAGGGAGAGGTAAGCTTGTTCTAAACGCTCAAATGGATGAAGAGAAAATTTATCGAATTTTAGAATGGCTCGATTGGTGGATTACGGATGAAGGGACTGTGGTTATGAAAGATGGACCAGAAGGGGAGATTTGGGAGAAAAATGCAGAAGATGAAATTGTATTAACAGAAAAAGGAGAAACCTATGAGGAACAAATCAGTTTATTAAATAACTGGTTATTCCGGGCAAACGATGATGAATTTAATGTTCACGGCTGGACTCCAGAAGAAGAAAAATATGATGCTGAATTTCAGAAAGCGGTTGATCAATATCCATCAGTCTGGACGGATGCAGGGGATCCTTATACGATTGATTCGCCAACCTTCCAAGAGCGTTCAAAAGATCTGGCAGCTGATTTTAATGAAGCGATCGCCAATATTATTGCAGGGAGAAAGCCGGTTGACTATATAGATGAGGCCATTGCCCGTTGGAAAGCA
>NZ_JADIJK010000024.1 GCF_017355205.1 Bacillus sp. SD088 | reverse complement strand
TTGTTGATTGGGGGAGTAAAAAAATGAAGAGACAAGTATGGTTGTTTATTGTAATAGGGATAGTTCTAATGGGTATAATGACCGCATGTAGTTCAGATGCCCCAGCAGGCTCTGGGAAAGAAGGAAATACTTCTAAAAAAGAAGTCCAAACAGAGGGAGAAAATGTTTCATTGAAGATGCTAGTTTCTAGATCACCTGTACATGCTGATTATAAGGATATGCTCGTATGGAAGGAATATGAAAAAATATCTGGTATTCATATAGATTGGGAGTTAGTGCCTGATACGAATTTTGTTGAAAAGCGTAACATATTGCTGGCTAGCGGAGACTACCCTGATGCAATTTATCGTGCCCAACTAAATAATTCTGATATTGCGGCACGTGGAAGCGATGGCATCTTTATCTCCTTAAATGATTTGATTGAGGAGCATGCCCCAAACTTGGTGAAGCTATTCGAGAAATACCCTGAAGTTAAGGCTGGTATTACCCAAGCTGACGGAAATATATATTCTTTACCTTTCGTCAGTGATTTTCAATCTGCAAATTATGGCGCAAAACTATTTTTGAATAAGAAGTGGATGGATAGGATTGGAGCAGATGAGCCTACTACGACAGACGAGTTGTATCAACTGCTTAAGGATTTTAAAGAAAAAGACGCCAATGAGAATGGACAAAATGACGAAATACCTATAACAGGAACTGAAATTGCATCAATTGAAAATGCATTGAAAGGATTTTGGGGACTAGGTAATCGAGGGGGTGCCCATCCAATGGTTGATATAGATGAGAGTACAAATGATTTGCGATTCATACCTACTGCAGATCAATACAAGGAAGTGCTGGAATATCTCGCCAAGCTCTATAAGGAAGGATTAATTGACAAGGAAATATTTACAATGGATACTTCCAAGCTAACAGCCAAAGGTGAAGATGATACAGTAGGTGCCTTCATTTTTGCAAATCCTGTACCTATAGGTCAAAAAACAAAAGATGATTATATTGGTTTGCAAGCATTAAAAGGACCACATGGTGATCAATTAATATCATCCCTCAATCCAGTTTTGCGCAATTCAGGAGCATTTGTCATTACCAATGTAAATAAATATCCAGAGGAAACGATGGAATGGGTAGACTACTGGTACTCTGAGGAAGGAATGAAGCTATTCTTTATGGGAAAAGAAGGAGAAACTTTTACAAAGGTTGGAGAAGATGAGTACCAATATGTTGATGATATTGTTTCTAATCCACAAGGCTTGACATTAGATGAAGCAGTAGGACAGTATTTGGCATGGCCGGGGGCAGGTCAGCCAACTGTACAAACAGAGAAGTTTTCCAAAGGCGGAGCAAGTTATCCTTCTGCAATAGATGCAACTTCCAAGGTAAGTGATTACTTTCCAAATGAAATTTGGCCGCAATTTACTTATACCCAGGAAGAATCCGATCTGTTGGCTTCTACTGGAAACGATTTAACAACGTATGTCGATGAAATGAAAGTAAAATTAATTACCGGTGAGACTCCATTCACTGAGTGGGATAAATATGTGGATACGTTAAACAAAATGGGCTTGGATGATTATATGGATGTGTATAGTCAAGCCTTTGGGCGTTTCTCTAAGTTGAATAATGAGTAAAGTCAACAATCAAGGAGGGAATCTAAGCTGCTATGGGTAAAAAGCGACCAAATTTTATTATATTTATAACCGATGATCAGGGGTATGGTGATTTGTCTTGTATGGGTTCGAATGATATTCGGACCCCTCATATTGATCGTTTAGCGAATACAGGTGCTCGATTTACAGATTGGTATGCGGCAAGCCCTGTATGCTCGCCATCAAGAGCCGCTCTTTTAACCGGACGTTATCCCGGTAATGCTGGCGTTCGTTCGATCCTCGGAGGAAAAAGAAAAACTAGTGGTTTATTGCCGGAAGTGCCTACGATTTCCTCAGAATTAAAGGCCCTTGGATACCGAACCGGATTATATGGTAAGTGGCATCTAGGCCTTCGAGAAGATTGCCGCCCGGATAGCCAAGGGTTTGATGAGTGGATGGGCTTTATGGCAGGCTGTATCGACTATTATTCTCATATTTATTATTGGGGACAGCCGGACAATCCGATTCACGATCTCTGGGAGAATGGGAAAGAGATTCATAAGGATGGGCACTATTTTACTAATTTAGTTACAGATCATGCAGTTGATTTTATTCGCCGAAATGCCGGAGAAGAGGAGCCCTTCTTCCTGTATGTAGCGTACAATGCCCCACATTATCCCATGCATGCTCCAGAAAAATATACGGAACGTTTCGCTCATTTACCATGGGATCGAAGAATGATGGCGGCGATGCTTAGTGCTGTGGATGATGGTGTAGGTGATATTGTTGCGGAAATAGAGCGGAAAGACATTCTAGATAACACTTGTATTTTTTTTCAAAGTGACAATGGGCCTTCAAGGGAATCGCGTAACTGGCTTGATGGTACAGAGGATTTATACTATGGCGGTTCAGCTGGAAAATTAAAAGGACATAAATTTAGTCTTTATGATGGAGGAATCCGCGTTCCTGGTATCTGGAACTGGCCTGCAAAAATCCCAAGAGGGCAAGTAATAAGTGAGCCTTGCTGTGCTATTGATGTTTTCCCAACCATGATTAAAGCTGCAGGGGGCTCACTAGAAGACCTTGAGATTGACGGAGATGACATTATGCCTGTTCTTACAGAGAGAGCAACGCCTGAGCGTAATATCTATTGGGAAATGGGCGCACAGACGGCTGTGAGGAGTGGCAAATGGAAGCTGGTCCTTAATGGGCAACTAGAAGAATTTGAACCGCCAACTACAGATAACGTTCATTTATCAGATCTAGAGAAAGACATTGGAGAAAAAACGAATTTACAGGCAGAATATCCAGATGTGACAATGAAGCTAATGCATGATGCGGAACAATGGCGTAAGCAAATTGAAATGCGTTGGGAACAGGAATGGAAGCTCAAAAGTTAACACTTATTAAAATTAGACTAAAAGTCAATAAGAACGAGGCTGGGGCATAATTAAAACGTTGAGCTTCAGGACGAACAATGTATACCTTAGCATATACTCCCTGCGGGGACTGAAATTTCAGCAAGACCCCGGATAAGGAGGCTTGCTACTCGCCCGCGGAAAGCAAGTTATATTTCCGGAGCGGGTATATGAACCTAGTAGTTCGGTTTTGTCTTGTGTGAAAACACTTTTGTCTCAGCCTCTTTTCTTATGTAGACAAATATCAGAAAAAATGTCGAAAAATCTTTCTTTTTTTTCGTTTTTTTTTGTGGTTGATGCGATCGCATTGAAAACGGATTCATAGGGAAGGAGACGGTTTTTAAAAGGGAAAACATTCTGAAAATCCCTTGACCTTTCGCCAATACCGCGGTATTATAGGAACAATTTAATAAATCAAAACTAACTGAAAAATAAATATCTGAAGAGAGGGGCGAATAACTTGAGTGAACAATTGATCTTCCTCAACGGAGAATTCGTAAAAAAAGAAGCCGCCGTTGTGTCTGTATATGATCATGGATTCCTTTATGGAGATGGAATTTTTGAAGGAATTCGTGCATATTCAGGAAATATCTTCCGCTTAGATGAACATTTGACACGTTTGTATGACTCGGCGAAGTCCATCATGTTAACCATTCCGTATTCAAAAGAGGAAATGACTAACATTGTTGTAAAAACACTCCGCCAAAATGAGCTCAATGATGGCTATATTCGCCTCGTAGTATCTCGTGGTGTAGGAGATCTTGGTTTAAATCCTTATACATGTGAGAAACCAACCGTATTGGTTATTGCTGAACCATTACGCATTTATCCTAAAGAACTATATGAAACCGGACTTGAGATTATTACAGTTGCAACAAGGCGTAATCGATCTGATGCTTTAAGTCCGATGGTGAAATCACTAAACTATTTAAATAATGTATTAGTTAAAATTGAAGCCTCATTAGCCGGTGTTTCCGAAGCTCTGATGTTAAACGACCAAGGTTATGTTGCAGAGGGATCGGCTGATAATATATTTATAGTGAAAGACGGAAAGTTAAAAACACCGCCTGGCTATGTGGGAGCACTAGTCGGAATTACAAGAAATGCTATAATGGAATTAGCCCAAGCAAAGGGTTACGAAATGATCGAAGGCATTTTTACAAGACATGAAGTGTACACAGCTGATGAAGTATTTTTAACCGGTACGGCTGCAGAAGTCATTCCTGTTACAAAAGTGGATGGTCGTATTGTGGGAGATGGAAAGCCAGGACCAGTCACTAGTGATTTGTCAGAAAGTTTTCGCGAATCAACTGTAACAGATGGTGTCAAAATTCATGACGAGTCGTTAAATGTTGGCTAAGACAATTATAAAATTTTCAACTTGTTAATAATTAAGTTGAAATTCATTGTTAACGTCCATCAAGGTGCTTTTGTTCAGAAACTGTCATAACAGGAGATGTAATAAATTGAGAAGTGATATGATCAAAAAGGGGATTGACCGTGCCCCGCATAGAAGTTTATTATATGCTACAGGTCTTAAAACAAAAGATTTAGAGAAACCCTTTATAGGTGTTTGTAATTCATATATTGATATTATTCCAGGACATAAGCATTTAAATATTTTTGCAGAAGTCGTAAAAGAAGCGATTTGGGAAGCAGGCGGTGTCCCATTTGAATTTAATACGATTGGTGTAGACGATGGGATTGCGATGGGACATATAGGCATGCGTTATTCTCTACCAAGCCGAGAAATTATCGCAGATGCAGCAGAAACGGTCATTAATGCTCACTGGTTTGACGGTGTATTTTATATTCCAAACTGTGATAAGATTACTCCCGGCATGTTGATGGCTGCATTTAGAACCAACGTTCCATCTATCTTTGTATCAGGTGGACCAATGGAAGGCGGTATGTCATCTGATGGGAAGCCACTCACATTGACTTCTGTTTTTGAAGGTGTAGGGGCCTTCCATGCAGGGAAAATGTCAGAAGACAAACTTCTCGATATCGAACAAAATGCGTGTCCAACTTGTGGATCTTGTTCAGGAATGTTTACAGCCAACTCCATGAATTCTTTGATGGAAATGCTTGGTGTAACAGTTCCAGGTAATGGAACGATTGTAGCGACCTCCAATGAACGCCACAAATTAATTAAAGAAGCGGCAAAGAATCTGATTCGGATGGTGAAAGAAGATGTAAAGCCGCGTGACCTGGTCACAGATCAAACGATTGATGATTGTTTTGCACTTGATATGGCAATGGGGGGCTCAACGAATACGGTTCTTCATACATTGGCCATCGCTCATGAGGCAGGTCTAGATTATGACTTATCCAGAATTAATAAAGTGGCTGAGCGGGTTCCTTACTTAGCAAAAATTGCTCCAGCTTCTGATTATACGATGCAGGATGTGCATGATGCTGGTGGAATAAGTGCAATTATTCGTGAGCTATGTGAAATTGGCGCAATCGAGAGAGATCGAATGACTGTAACAGGAAAAACAGTTTATGAAAATGTGAAAGACCATGAAATTAAGAATCCTGCAGTCATAAGACCGAAAGATAACCCATATAGTCCTGTAGGAGGCTTATCTATTTTATATGGAAATATCGCCCCAAATGGCGGTGTTATAAAAGTAGGAGCTGTTGATCCGTCGATTAAAACTTTTACAGGAAAAGCGGTTGTGTATGAGTCACAGGATGCTGCTCAAGAAGGCATCAACAATGGCACTGTGAAAGCTGGAGACGTAGTCGTCATCCGCTATGAAGGCCCTAAAGGTGGACCTGGAATGCCGGAAATGCTCTCACCAACATCGGCAATAGCTGGTAGAGGACTTGATAAGGATGTTGCCTTACTTACAGATGGAAGATTTTCCGGAGCATCGAGAGGGATTTCCATAGGTCATATCTCTCCAGAGGCAGCTGAAGGCGGCCCGATTGCTTTAGTGGAAGATGGAGATGAAATTGTCATTGATCTCACCAACCGATCCATTCAATTGAATGTCGACGAAGAGGTATTGGCAGAACGTCAAGCGAACTTAAAGCCGTTCGAACCTAAGATTAAAAGGGGATATTTAGCTAGGTATTCTAAATTAGTCACTTCTGCTAGCACAGGTGGAGTTATGAAAATATAGAATAATACAAGCGAAAGAGTAAAGACTACATTTTAAATATAGTGTATGTTCAAAAAAGGGCTTTACTCCTTTTTGAACAATAACGAAAAGCAATGAAAAGGTAAAAATGAATGGATCCACTGCATTACCAGAGAGTCGGAACTGCTGGAAACCGACAATGCAGCCATTTGTGACATCGCCTTGGAGCAGGTACCCGGAAAACAATTGTGATTATGGGTACACGGGGATTTTCAAGTTCTCGTTATCAATGAGTGGCATTCGTCGCTCCTAAGTCAGTGAATTTCACTGAAAAGTAGGGTGGTACCATGAAGTTTTTTCATCCCTGCATAAAAGGTTCTCCTTTTGTGTGGGCTGAGAAAACTTTTTTTATTTATAGCAATTAGAAGAAGCCTATGAATTCATTAGTGTTACGACTACAGATGTAAGAGTGCAGAGGAAGAGCCAAGCAATTGCATTTTCTTAAAATGGCTAGAATTTTTTCGCAAATCGGTGAATTTTATGCATGAATGGTCGGATTTATGATATGTTTAAAAAAATGATAATTTGAAAGGATGAAGCTTGCAGTGAGTATGGGAATCCAAATGGAAGCAAATAACCAAAATACAGCCACTGAAGCCAATGGAAAGACGAAGAGCGGAGCAGATTTATTTATTGAGACATTACAAAAAGAGAATGTTGAAGTGATTTTTGGTTATCCAGGAGGGGCCGTACTCCCAATCTACGATGCCCTGCATAAAAATCCTATGAATCATGTGTTGACAAGACATGAACAAGGAGCTATTCACGCGGCAGAGGGATATGCGCGAGTAACTGGAAAACCTGGAGTAGTCATCGCTACATCTGGTCCTGGAGCAACTAATTTAGTGACAGGGATCGCAGATGCTATGATGGATTCATTGCCTCTTGTAGTGATCACAGGCCAAACTGCAAGCTCGCTACTAGGTACAGATGCTTTCCAAGAATCAGACATTGTCGGGATTACAATGCCGATTACCAAGCATAGCTACCAAGTTAAAGATTTAAAGGACATTGGACGTATTGTGAAAGAAGCATTCCATATTGCTTCAACTGGTCGCCCGGGACCTGTTTTAATTGATATCCCGAGGGATATCGCCACCCAGTTGGCTGGTGAATATCCAGAAGCAAGTATACAGCTACCAGGATATCAACCAACAACAAAACCAAATTATTTACAATTGCAAAAGCTTGCGACTCTCATGAGTAATGCGAAAAAGCCATTAATTTTAGCTGGGGCAGGGGTCTTATTTGCAAAAGCAAACAAAGAGTTTCAAACATTTGTTGAAAAAACGGGCTATCCTGTTGTCAATACTCTACTAGGTTTAGGCACAATTCCTGGTACCCATGAACAATTTTTAGGGATGGGGGGCATGCATGGAACGTATACGGCGAATATGGCGATTACCGATTGTGACTTACTGATTAATATTGGGGCACGATTTGATGATCGCTTGACTGGGAATCTTAACCACTTTGCTCCGAATGCAACAATTGCTCACATTGATATTGATCCTGCTGAAATTGGCAAAAATGTACCGACAACTGTTCCAATTGTTGGAGACGCAAAGGTTGTGTTGAAAGAACTTCTGGGAATGGAATTCAATCTTCCTGATATTTCCGAGTGGATGAAGCAATTGCAGGAAAATAAGGAAAAGTATCCATTTAAAAAGCCTAGTTCATCTGAAGGAAGCCTTTCATCACCACATGTGATTGAAATGATTCATGAATTGACAGATGGAGAGGCAATCGTGACAACCGATGTTGGGCAGCACCAAATGTGGGCAGCTCAATATTATGTCTTCAATGATCCCCATAAATGGGTAACATCTGGAGGGCTAGGAACAATGGGCTTTGGTTTCCCCGCTGCAATTGGAGCACAATTAGCAGCGCCCGATAAAACAGTTGTCGCTATATCGGGGGATGGCGGATTCCAAATGACGTTACAGGAATTGTCCGTTGTAAAAGAACTAAATTTGCCAGTGAAGATTGTCATTATCAACAATGCTTGTTTGGGAATGGTTCGTCAGTGGCAAGAAAAGTTTCATGGAAAACGTTATTCGCATTCTTTAATCCCTGAACAGCCTGATTTTGTCAAATTGGCAGAGGCTTATGGGATAAATGGCTATAGGTGTTCAAATGCTGAAGAAGCTAAAAAGGTATTGGAAGAAGCCATTCATTTTCCAGGACCTGCATTAATTGATTGCCGTGTGGTTCAGGAGGAATTGGTTTATCCAATGGTTCCATCTGGAAAGGGACTTCATGAAATGATTGGGGTGGGAGAATGAAAACGACGAAACGAGTTCTTACCGTAACAGTCAATAATAATAGTGGGGTATTGAATCGAGTCACGGGATTATTTGCAAAAAGACAATTTAATATTGAAAGTATCACGGTGGGGCCTACTGAAAATCCAACTGTTTCAAAAATCACGTTTATTGTGCCAATTGATGACCCGGCAAAAATGGAACAGTTAGTGAAACAATTACAGAAACAAATTGATGTACTGAAGGTTTCAGATATTACCGATAAATCCATCGTGACAAGAGAATTAGCTTTAATTAAAGTACAGTGCCCACCACCTGTTAGAAGTGAGGTGTATAGCATTATTGAACCTTTCAGAGCGACAGTAATAGATATGGGGCAAAATAATATCACTGTACAAGTAACTGGAGAACCTAATAAAGTGGAAGCATTCATTGAGTTGCTAAAGCCATATGGCATTAAAGATATATCTAGAACAGGGGTTACAGCCTTTGTCCGCGAATATCAAAAGCAAGAATCAACACACCTATCTATCTTACAATTATAAAAACTAGGAGATGAATTAAAAATGGCAAAAGTATATTACAATAACGAAATCGATGAACAAATTCTAATAGGCAAGAAGATTGCAGTTCTAGGGTATGGATCACAAGGTCATGCGCATGCAACTAATTTAAAGGAAAGTGGCTTTAATGTTGTAGTTGGTGTTAGACCAGGAAAGTCCTTTGACCAAGCGGTTGAAGATGGTCATGAAGTATATTCGGTTCGCGAAGCTTCTGCTCAAGCGGATATTATTATGATTCTTCTTCCAGATGAGCGCCAAGTCGATGTTTATGAAAATGAAGTGAAGCCTGAGCTTACGGAAGGAAAATCATTAGTTTTTGCTCACGGTTTTAATATTCATTTTAATCAAATCGTACCTCCAACAAATGTGGATGTATTCCTTGCAGCTCCAAAGGGGCCTGGACATCTTGTTCGTCGTACATTTGAACAAGGAGCAGGAGTACCTGCATTGTTTGCGGTATACCAAGATGCAACTGGAAAAGCAAGAGATATTGCTCTAGCTTATACAAAAGGAATTGGAGCTGCTCGAGCTGGTGTTCTTGAAACAACATTTAAAGAAGAAACAGAAACAGACCTTTTCGGAGAACAAGCGGTACTTTGTGGTGGAGCGACTGCACTTGTCAAAGCTGGATTCGAAACTCTTGTAGAAGCTGGTTATCAACCAGAACTTGCCTACTTTGAGTGCTTGCACGAATTGAAATTGATTGTTGATCTTATGTACGAAGATGGTATTGCAGGTATGCGTTACTCCATCTCTGATACAGCACAATGGGGAGACTTTGTATCTGGACCGCGTGTTGTCGATGCAGCTACAAAAGAGCGTATGAAAGACATCCTAGATGACATCCAAACAGGTAAGTTTGCGAAAGGCTGGATCCTAGAAAACCAATTGAACCGTCCAGAGTTTAATGCCATTAATCGTCGCGAAAATGAGCATTTGATTGAGAAGGTAGGTCAAGAACTCCGCGAAATGATGCCATTTGTGAAAGCAGGTAAAAAGAAATCCAAGGAAGTGGCATCAAGTGCGAAAAATTGACATCTATGATACTACTTTGCGTGATGGAGAGCAATCTCCAGGTGTCAATCTGAATTCTATCGAAAAACTTGAAATTGCGAAACAACTAGAAAGACTTGGGGTAGACATTATTGAGGCGGGGTTTCCCGCCGCATCCCCAGGGGATCTAGAATCGGTCAGACAAATTGCATCAACAGTCAAGAATTCGACTGTGACAGGTCTAGCTAGAACCGTAAAATCGGATATTGATGCAGCATGGGAAGCTTTGCAGGTAGCTGAAAATCCAAGATTGCATATCTTCATTGCTACTTCACCAATTCACATGACACACAAGCTAAAGAAAACACCTGAACAGGTTGTTACTACAGCTGTAGAAAGCATTCAATATGCAAAGCAGTTTTTTCCACGTGTGCAATGGTCTGCGGAAGACGCCTTTCGTTCAGATCGTGAATTCTTAGCTCATATTGTGGAGCAAGCAATCATAGCAGGTGCTTCCGTTGTCAATATTCCTGACACAGTAGGCTATGCTACGCCCCAGGAATATGGGGCTTTGTTTAAATTTTTGAAAGAAAATGTTCCCAATATTGAACAGGCCAAGTTGTCAGCTCATTGTCATAATGATTTAGGGATGGCTGTTGCCAATACATTAGCTGCGATTGAAAACGGAGCTGACCAAGTAGAAGGAACGATTAACGGCATTGGTGAAAGAGCAGGGAACGTTGCTTTAGAAGAGGTGGCGGTTGCTCTCTATACAAGGCAAGATTTCTATGAAGATATTAAAACAGATTTAACACTAAATGAGATTAAACGCACTAGTCAGCTTGTTAGTAAATTGACTGGTATGCATATACAAGCGAATAAAGCCGTTGTAGGGAAAAACGCTTTTGCTCATGAATCAGGCATTCATCAGGATGGTGTATTGAAAGAGCCAACAACCTACGAAATTATTACCCCTGAATTAATTGGAGAGACATCAAACAATCTAGTAATGGGTAAGCATTCTGGCCGTCATGCGTTTCAAGATCGTGCTAAATTACTTGGATTTGAGTTAGATCAAGATAGCTTGGACAGTGCTTTTAAAGAATTCAAGCATTTAGCGGATCGTAAAAAGGAAATGACGAATGACGATTTGTGGACGATTTTAACAAATGAACAGTTGAAAGAGTCTGATACTTCTGTATTTGATCTAGAAAGAGTGGGTATACAGTATGAGTCAGAGAAAGACCCATCTGCAATAGTGATTGTGAAAAAGCCTGATAAATCTGTGGCAAAGGAAACGACAAGCGGCTCTGGTAGTGTTGAGGCGATTTTCAATGCACTTGAAAAGGTCGTTGGAGAAAAAGTCCATGTATTGGATTATCGGGTTACCTCGATCGGAGAAGGAAGAGACGCTTTAGCAGAAGCTGTGGTAAATCTTTCTTTTCGAGGTGAAGAATTGACGGGGAGAGACTCTGTCCAAGATGTACTCGAAGCATCCGCAAAAGCCTACCTAAATGCAGTCAATCGCAGTCTACTATCAACCCATATGAAAGAATTAATGAAGTCAGTATAAACTTAATTTCGGGAGGTGCCTGGCACGTCCCGAAATTAAGTTTATGCCTATAGTCATTGGACGTCCGGTGGGGATGCATCCATGTATATAAATTGTGTCGAAATGTAGTTTTACCTTATTGTAATTATGTTTGGGGGTTATGAGGTTTGAAGAAGCAAATAGCGGTATTACGTGGTGACGGAATAGGAAAAGAAGTAACAGATGCAGCAATTGCTGTTTTGGAGACAATCGGACGTCGCTTTAATCATGAATTTGAGTGGAAACAAGGCCTTATTGGTGGGAGCGCAATTGATGAAGCAGGGCAACCTTTACCAGACGCGACAATTCAACTTTGTGAAGAAAGTGATGCAATTTTGCTAGGAGCAGTAGGTGGTCCAAAATGGGACCAAAATCCATCCCATTTACGACCTGAAAAGGGACTTCTACAAATTCGGAAGCATTTTGAATTAAGTGTTAATCTTCGGCCTGTTAAGGCTTATCAAAGTTTACTTGCGGTTTCTCCTTTGAAGGAAGATGTTGCAAAAGACGTGGATATGGTGATTGTCCGAGAGCTTACGGGTGGCCTTTACTTCGGGGAACCAAGTCATCATGATGACGAAAATGCAGTAGATACACTACAATATAGCCGTGAAGAAATTGAGCGTGTCGTTGTGCATGCATTTGAATTAGCGAAGCAGCGACGTGGCAAGCTGAATTCTGTAGATAAAGCCAATGTGCTTGAATCAAGTAAGCTATGGAGAAAAGTTGTAGAAGAAGTGGCAAAGAGATATCCAGAGGTAGAGTATGAGCATACGATCGTGGATGCTGCTGCAATGAAACTGATTACGTACCCATCTACCTTTGATGTAATCGTAACGGAAAATATGTTTGGTGATATTTTAAGTGACGAAGCATCTGTTATCACAGGTTCACTCGGGATGTTACCATCAGCAAGCCTGCGGGTTGATGGCTTTGGCCTGTATGAGCCTGTACATGGATCAGCTCCTGATATCGCTGGTCAAAATATTGCCAATCCAGTCGGAGCGATTTTATCGGCAGCAATGATGCTCAGAAGTTCCTTTGGTTTGTTAGAAGAAGCCGATACGATCGAGGCAGCTGTGCAAAAGATTCTTGAAGCAGGTTATTGTACAAGTGAATTTAAGAATATTGGTAGAGAAGTATTGTCGACAACGGCTATGACGGAAAAGATTGTGAATGAACTTGAAGGGTGAGGTGAGGAAATTGGGCAAGACCATTATTGAGAAAATTTGGGAAAAACATGTTGTTGATCGAGAAGAGGGGAAGCCTGATTTACTATATATCGATCTTCATCTTGTGCATGAAGTTACTTCTCCACAAGCCTTTGAAGGCCTTCGCTTGAATGGACGTAAAGTAAGAAGACCTGATTTGACTTATGCGACCATGGACCATAATGTACCCACTCGTTTAAATGAAGTGGTGTCAGATCCTATTTCAAAAAAACAAATGACAACTCTTGAAAGAAACTGTGCAGATTTCGGTGTTCCATTAGCCGGAATGGGACATCCAGATCAAGGAATTGTCCATGTAATTGGTCCTCAACTTGGTTTAACGCAGCCGGGAAAAACAATTGTCTGTGGGGATAGTCATACTTCGACCCATGGTGCTTTTGGTGCTTTGGCGTTTGGAATTGGCACAAGTGAAGTGGAACATGTACTTTCCACACAAACACTATGGCAACAAAAACCAAAAACAATGCAAGTCAAAGTGAATGGAGAACTTGGTACTGGCGTAACGTCTAAAGATTTGATTTTAGCAATTATTGCTAAATACGGTGTAAATGTTGGAACTGGTCATATTTTTGAATATACAGGGGAAGCCATTCGAAATTTAACAATGGAACAACGGATGACGGTTTGTAATATGTCGATTGAGGCTGGAGCGAAAGCTGGTTTGATTAGCCCAGATGAAACGACCTTTACCTATCTAGAGGGACGTGAGCATGTTCCAAGTGGTGAAAAGTTCGAAGAATTGAAGCGCGAATGGCGCGATTTGGCAACAGATGATGATGCTGTATATGATGCAGTAATTGAAATTGATGCATCTGAAATCGAACCATTTGTTACTTGGGGCACAAATCCTTCCATGGGTGTTGGGGTTTCCAATCAAGTGCCGAAACCAGAAGATGCTAAAAGTGATTCAGAAAAAGCGGAAATTGAACAGGCGTTGGAATATATGGGTCTTCAAGGTGGTACAAAAATCGAAGATATCGAGATCCAATATGTCTTTATCGGTTCTTGTACTAACTCAAGACTTGAAGATTTGCGAGCGGCTTCCAAGGTTGTTGCTGGTAAAAAGGTGAAGGAAAGCGTCAATGCGATTGTTGTTCCTGGTTCTAGAACAGTGAAGCTACAGGCAGAGCAGGAAGGATTGGATCAAATATTCCTTGATGCAGGTTTTGAATGGCGTGAAACTGGTTGTAGTATGTGTCTAGCGATGAATGCGGACCAAGTTCCAGCAGGGAAACGCTGTGCTTCCACCTCTAACCGTAACTTTGAAGGACGTCAAGGAAATGGCTCTCGTACACATCTTGTCAGCCCAGCAATGGCAGCTGCTGCAGCGATTGCCGGCCATTTTGTTGATGTACGTAACTTCACAAAAGAGGGGGCGACAGCATGAAGCCGATTAAAGAAGTAACAAGTGTTTTAGCACCGCTTGAACGTGCCAATGTTGATACAGACCAAATTATTCCAAAGCAATTTTTAAAACGGATTGAGCGAACTGGTTTTGGAAAATATCTATTTTATCACTGGCGTTTCAATGATGATGGAACGGAAAAGCCTGAGTTTGTTTTAAATAAACCAGAATACAAGGGAACAGAAATCCTTGTTGCCCGTGAAAACTTTGGTTGTGGCTCATCTCGTGAGCATGCCCCATGGGCTCTTGGGGATTATGGATTCCGGGTTGTGATCGCCACAAGCTTTGCGGATATATTTTATAATAATTGTCTGAAAAACGGCATCTTAGCAGTCCAACTGCCAGCTGAACAGATTGAAGAACTTTTAGCAGCTGGAAAAGAAAAGTCATTAACCGTGACTGTTTCCTTAGAGGATGAAACAATTACAACAGCAGATGGCGCTGTCTATTCCTTTACCACAGATCCTTATCGTCGGGAAATGCTTTTAAATGGTTGGGACGAAATTGCTTTAACCTTGCAGTTAGAAGATAAAATAACTGAATATGAAAATGCACAAGCTTAATAAGAAACTTTTTAGAAAACGACTTACTTGGGAAAATACCTGAGTAGGTCGTTTTTTTATGCATCACTCGTTATAGTAAAGAGTAGTGATTTTTAAAAGAAATGAACTTTTCTATCTTGTACCGACTCTTATACGTAGTGAGGTGAAGAGATGAATGTAAGCCGGCTGGTGAAGAAAGCAAAGAGAGGAAGCAAGAATGCGTTAGTTGAACTGATTATGACTGAAAAAGATGCATATTATCGTTTAGCCCTGACCTATACAGGAAATCAGCATGATGCCCTAGAGGCCATGGATGAAATGATCGTGAAAGTATATGAAAATATTAATCAATTAAAAAGGAATGAAGCATTTTTTGGTTGGAGCAAAACGATTTTAGTGAATACCTGTAAAGCAATGATTCGAAAAAGAAAACGGGTTGTGTTGACAGATGATTTTTCAATGGTCGCGGAGAATCAGCTTTCAACAAAGGATCCATATGAACAGTCAGAGCAATATATGGTGATAGAGGAATTACTGGATCATATTAATGGGCATCAAAAGGAAGCTATTCAATTAAAATATTTTCATGACCTTGATTACCAAACCATTGCTGAGATGACCAATGTGTCGGTTGGAACAGCCAAATCACGAGTTTTTAATGGTTTGAAGAAGTTAAGAGAGCATTATGGAGGTGATAAGCATGAGTAAGATTGAAAAACAATTAGAGAAAGGAATAGATCAGCTGAAATCTGTGACCGCTCCTAAAGAGCTAGAAGATCGATTAAGAAAGGCACTCGATCATACCCCGAATAGGAGACGGAAATCACGTGTTTGGCTTGTGGCAGCCGCGCTTGCATTTTTTACCCTTTTCGTTGGCTATCATTATAATGCATTCGCTTTTTATGGAAAAAAATTAATCGGTTTTGATGAGGTCATGACAGGGACGTTACAAAATTTAAATGAACAAGGGGTGGGGCAAATCATTGACCAATCAACTGATTTAACAGAGGGGAGCCGGCTGTATATAGATGGCGTAATGGCCGATGAAAATCAATTGGTTTTATATTATACAATCAAAAATCCTGATGGGCTTGATAATGAAAATCTTCCACATTTACGCAGCATAACCGGCTTTTTAACGAATTCTTATACTGTTAGTGGAACGGCTTGGCTGAATGACAGTAAGACAGAAATAAAAGGAATGCAAACCTTTAACCCTGTCAATGCCTTTTCTAAAAAGTTAACTTTACATTTTTGGGAGATTCTTGATAATGAAAAGCAGATTGAGAGAAACATCACCTTTACTTACAATCCAAACAAAGCTTTCCGAGCAGAATTTAAACAGCCATTGAAAAAGACAGTCAAGGTAGATAAGGGAGAGGTCAGATTTCAATCGATTATAGCTTCCCCAACAATTACGATGATTAAAGGAAGATTAAAGGTTGAGAATTTTGATAGGGTTCCACTAGCCTTAGAAGGGATTGAATTAATCGCCAATGGTCAGCCACTTGAACAACTTGGCAGTGGCATTACTACTAGCCTTAGGGGGAGCAAGTTTGAATTGCGTTATGATGCCCTTCCTGATGAACTTGAGTCTTTACAGCTTGTTATGAAGGAGTTTGTTGGCTATCAGCCACTGAACGAAAAAATTCCGCTTACTGAGGTTGGGAATGGATCTATTGAGATGGGCGGGGAAACTTTGAATATACTACACATTCATCGAGAAAAGAGTCAAGTAAAAGTGACGATCGCTACTGCTGAAGATGTCATGCTTGAGGGGGTGTTGCTCGAAAGTGGTGGAGGGGTGACCCCGTTGCAAACAACGGTTAACCAAAAGGAAAGCAAACAAGCAAATGGAGATATTTTGAAAGAACGGACTCTAGTATTTACAACGGAAGATCCCCCGGAACATTTAGTCATTAAAGGGATGCACTATATGAAAGAATATCAAGAGAAAGTGGAAATTCCTGTCTCAAAGTAAAGATCGAGTGTGCCCATACGTCGGATATGGGCACACTCTATAATAAGGAATAAGGCTTAGCAGCTAGCGATTATGAATAATTGTTTTCTTCCTTACTATAAAATTCATAGGCGAAATATCCAAATAGGAAGCCAATTCCAGCCCCTAAACTAATTGTAGTAGGTAGAGAGATTGAGGAAAACATACCAAAGACTATACCAATAGCAGCACCAAAGAGCATGCCCATTGGAATTAAACTAACCAATAAATTTTGAGCACCTTTTGTTTCTTTTTTTCCAAGGGTACCTTGATTATATTTATGTTGGAGCCTTTTAATGACAAACACTACGATTCCGCCGACAATTACAAGGGGCGCAATTGCAATAAATATCCCCATGTTACAATCTCCTCTCACTTTTAATCAGATTAGCTTAGCTATTTAAAGTTTATCCCGTATTGATCTTAATGAAGATCGCCACGGGACAGGTAAACAACCTAGGCATCGGAGGAATTGTTATACCAATTCCCCGATTTTACTGGTGGATGCATCTAAATCCTTGCGTAACATGCACCTCGTAAAGCTATACTCTTGCTATATGGATTATTAGATCCGAAATTTTACAATTATGGAGCGTGATAATTAAATCTTTTCATTCCTCTGGTTTTTCTTGTCACTTTTGATGAAGAGGGTAGTCATTAAAACCAGGAAAATAGGTACTAAACTCCATAAAAAGAATCCCCAATTTTGTGTCACTATAGAAAACATTAAGAAAAAGGCTAATGCTAAAACTGAAATATATACAGTGCGCTTTTGATATTTGTTCATTCTGCACATCTCCTTTTTAAATTATTAAAATCATGCTTTTTAAATGGTTCATTAGAAAAATCTAAACCGCCGTTCTCCGGATAATCAGAAAGGAAACGATCGCGTACAAAAGTGATAATGGGATAAGCCACATACTCAATTGAAAAGCAGTATGTTGTGTGAACCACTGAAATAGATCCACCCACGCCTTATAATAAGTGATTAATAGTACAGCGAGCGTGATTGAAAAAAGGGACGAAAGACCAAGGATTAAGAACCCTTTAAGAGCGAATCTTTTTGTAAAAATGGCAATGAAGAGACCTAAGAAAAAGAAATTTGCAAAGCCAAGAAAGTAGACGACTAATTGTTCAAGGATATTTCCATCATTGAGGTAGGGGAATTTGAAAAAAATTAGAGTGTTTCCCCAGCCCTGTGTAACATGTTCGGCCATTCCAAGCACAATATAGAGGATAGCAAATAGCACGCTTGAACGGAGTCCTGTTAAGCCAAAGCTAATAAAATAATCGGTTCTCCGTACGGACATCCCCATCGCATAGGCAAAGGTTTGATTAAATCCAGCAACTCCCATCACAAACATATAGACGAGAATGTAGCTAAAGCCTGTGATCATTATTTTTTCAACGCCTGGAATCAAAAGCCCAATTGTCAAGCCGAAGAGAAAGCTTACACCTAAAATGATGAACGCAATATAGAGCCATGCCCTATCTTGACTGTGTATTTTTAAGGCTCGTTGAATACTCATGAAGACATCCTCCCTTCAGGTCTCGATTTCGTTAAATAAACAATAAGCTGTTGTAAGGAAACAGGTGAAACCTCAAGTCCCCACTGTGTGGCTTGGGATTTTCCATCTCCGATTAAGGTCGCTGTCATCGTCCCGCCCATTCTATCTTCCTGGATCACGTCTTTTCCTTTTATAAATGATTCAACTTGAGCGGATAAGCCCGTCACCGCATATGCGAGTCCACGTAACTCATCAGAGTCACGATCAATGAGAATTTTCCCTTGATCAATGACAATCACATGCTCGAGTAAGTTACTGACCTCATCAATTAAATGAGTAGATAGAATAATCGTACGAGGATGATTTCCGAAATCCTCAATTAATTGATCGTAAAATATCTTTCTTGCAATGGCATCAAGGCCTAGATAAGGCTCATCAAAAATAGTGAGAGGTGCCCGGCTTGCAAGCCCAATTATGATGCCAACTGCCGAATGCATACCGCGTGATAATTTCTTGACTCTTTTCTTGAGCGGCAGATTAAATTCCTTTATGAGCTCCATAGCATACGCCTGATCCCAATTTTGAAAAAGGGAGGCGGAAACCTCTATTACATCGCGGACCCGAAAATTATCCGGATACTTTTGACTTTCCTTAATAAAACAGATTTTCTCCAAGACCTTTTGGTTTTCATAAGGCTGTTCACCAAATACGCGCAAGTCCCCATTAGTAGAAAAGATATGAGCCGTAATCAGCTTCATTAAAGTTGTTTTCCCAGCCCCATTTCTTCCTAGTAATCCATAAATTTTATTTTCCTCTATAGAAAGATTGATATCATCAACAACCTTGCTATCTTCATAATTTTTTATCAGGTGTTGGATGTCAATAATTGTTGTCATGCTTGCTCCTCCCCTCTTTGTACCATCTCGGTTAGCTGTTCAATCGTCATCCCTAACTTTTTGGCTTCCTGAATCATGGTGACGACATACTGCTCGTAAAATTGTTCTTTTCGCTTTTCGATCACTTTTGCATGTGCTCCTTCTGCAACGAACATGCCAATCCCTCGCTTTTTGTATAAAATCCCTTCCTCCACCAATAAGTTAACGCCTTTTGCGGCTGTTGCAGGATTGATTTTGTAAAATGTAGCAAATTGATTCGTGGAAGGCACTTGATGCTCTTCTAAAAGTGCACCTTCCATAATGTCATCTTCGATCCGTTCAGCTATTTGCAGAAAAATAGGCCGCCCATCGTCCATTAACTGTTTCACAACTTCACCACCATATTGGTTAGTTACTTATGTAATTAACCATATAACGATATCAAAATAATGTCAAGGTATTTTTAAAAAATAGGCTGTGCGTTAGGACAGTAATAAACTGATGCAATGGCTAATAAAAGAGGGGCGACGGCTAATAGGCTTGTCGTGACAGCTAATAGAAATGACTTAATGACTAATAGGATCATCATAAGGGCTAATAGACTGATTGGGATGGCTAATAGATCACTGTAAGCCTGAGAATAGGTGATGCTCACTCGTAATCTGTCATTCACACCCCGTTCATATTGGATTTTTACAATCGAGCTAGAAAGAAAGAGTAGGAGATGAGTTGACATGCTTCGTCCGTTTCGAAAAATTGTTCAATTTGCAAGTAGCTCTAAAGGGGCAAAAATCACTCTGCTTGCTTGGCTTGTTGTCGTGGCTATATTGAGTGTCATCGCGCCAGGAGCCAAGGAGTATGCAGGAAGTAGTAAGGAAATGAGCGTGAAGGAGAATCAGCCTTCAGAGATCGCCGAGCAAATCATGGAGGAACAATTTCCTTCAGATGATGGGGTACCAGCTTTACTTGTATTCCATCGCGATGGCAACATCACAGATCAAGATCGAGAAAAACTGACAGAGTTAAGTGAATGGTTAGCATCTAATGATCGACCTCGGGATGTATCAAGCGCGTTACCGTACCATCAATTTCCAAAGGATATTCAAGATCAAATGTTTTCTGAAGATGGATCGACACTTTTATTTAATCTTTCTATGAAGCCTGACTTGGATTCTGACAAAACGTTAGTCGCACTGGATCAAATTCGTGATAAGGTAAAGGAAATTGGACTAGATGAATTGCAATTTGAAATTACGGGTCCAGCGGGCATTTCGGCGGATACGATCTCTCTATTTCGAAATGCGGATTTCGTTTTAATGTTAGCAACGGTGGTCTTGATTTTTATTATTTTAATCTTGATTTACCGCTCCCCGTTATTGGCGTTAACACCATTAGTAATCGCGGGAATTGTCTATGGTGCAGTCGATCGGATTTTGGGTCTAGCTGGAAAAAATGATTGGTTTACCGTGGATAGTTCAGCAAATTCTATTATGCTTGTCTTGTTATTTGCGGTTCTCACCGATTATAGTTTGTTTGTATTTTCAAGATATCGTGAGGAATTAAGCAAGCAAGAATCGAAGTATGATGCGATGGGGGAGGCAATTTATCATGTCTCAGAACCGATTGTGTTTAGTGGTGGGACCGTGTTTTTAGCGATGCTTACCCTATTTACGACCATCTTCCAACCGTACAATCATTTTGCGCCTGTTTTTTCGGTTGCAGTGGTCGTGATTTTAGTGGCAGGCTTAACTTTGATCCCAAGTATTTTTGCCCTAATGGGGCGAAAAGCTTTCTGGCCATTTATACCAAAAGTGGAAAAGAAGGAGAAGAAAGAGAAGGGGATTTGGCATAAAATTAGTCAGCTCGTCAAAAAGCACCCAGCTGTTATGGGAGGCTTACTGCTTATTGTTTTACTAGTAGGTATCTTCAATTTTACCTCGATGAAGTTCTCGTTTAACTTGCTAAAATCCTTTCCAGAGGACATGCCTTCTCGGCAAGGATTTGAATTATTAGAAGACAATTATCCTGCGGGGCAACTAGCACCTGTCACCATAATTTTAAAATCATCGAAAGAAATCAAAGTAAATGAAGAGTTGGTCGAGCAAGTGAATCAATTTGAAAGTCTACTGAAGAAACATAAGGGGGTAGACTCTGTTTCGCCAAGTCTATCGACAGAACTGCCGAAAGAGCCTGAAGATTTACCACGGAATTTTCTGGCCGATTCGCAGCAGGCCCTAAAGTTGCAAGTGGTCTTAGCGGAGAATCCATATAGTGTGGAGGCTTTGGATACGGTGCAGGATTTACTTGATTCAAGTGAAAAGATGTTAGAAGAGAGTGGTTTTACATCTTCTGATGTGGAGCTGCACTACGCGGGACAGACGGCACAGCAATTAGATGTGCGCACAATGAATCAACGCGATATGATTGTATTATTTTCACTCGTAACCATATTACTAACCGTCATTCTTGGCTTTCAAACGAAATCTGTTCTAATGCCGATTCTAATGATGGGAACGATTCTATTATCCTACTTTGCTTCCCTAGGTTTCAGCTGGTGGATTTTCAAGCATGGGTTGGGATATGACGCGATTAGTTATCGATTGCCGGTGTATACCTTTGTCTTCATGGTTGCCCTTGGGATTGATTATAATATTATGCTCGTTTCTCGGATCCGTGAAGAAGCGTTAAAACTGCCTTGGAAGGATGCGGTGGCGAAAGGTGTTTCAGTAACAGGAGGCGTCATCTCATCTGCAGGTCTGATTCTTGCCGCCACGTTTGCTGTACTTATGACACAGCCTTTACAAGAACTGTTCTTATTCGGATTTACAATGGCGCTAGGAATTCTCTTAGATACCTTCTTAATAAGAGGCATCTTCCTACCATCTATTTTGATTCTAACCCATGGTAAGAATAAGTGACTGATTATACAGACAGAGTGTTGTTAGAAACACTCTGTCCGTTTCTCTCTAGCAAAAATCCAAATTTAGCACAAGCTGCTTAGAAAAATAATCATCGGTTTGCTTCCTAACAAAGATACGGTAAAGTTAAAGTAAAAAGGGGTGGGGTATAATGCAGACCCGAATTTTAGTTGTAGATGATGATCCCCATATTCGCGAGCTATTGCGCTTTTATTTACAGAAAGAACGCTTTGAAGTATTGGCAGCTGGGGATGGGGAGGCTGCCTCTCTTTTACTCGAAGAACAACAAGTTCACCTAGCTGTTGTGGATGTGATGATGCCCAGAAAAAATGGTTGGGAATTATGTGAAGAGATTCGCCAGTTTTACGATATTCCCGTTATTTTATTAACAGCTAGAGGAGAAATGGAAGATAAAGCGAAAGGTTTTTTATCGGGTACAGATGATTATGTCGTAAAGCCGTTTGAACCGGAAGAGTTATTATTTAGGATCCGGGCTTTACTCAGGCGTTACCAAATGGTTTCAGATAATATTATTACCTTGCATGAGACAGTGATCGATCGGAATAAGTATGAAGTCAGAGTAGGAGAAGAACGCTTGGTATTACCTTTAAAGGAATTTCAACTTCTAGCCCAGCTTGCAAGTCAGCCTGATCGTACATATACGCGAGAGCAACTTTTGGACTTAGTCTGGGGGCAAGACTTCGATGGGGATAATCGGACAATTGATGTCCATATCAAACGCCTGCGAGAACGATTTCGTGATCTAACAAATAATTTTAAAATTGTCACCGTCCGTGGTCTTGGTTATAAGTTGGAGGCTATGAAAAAATGAAGACTTTATACGTTCGAATTGTTCTTACTTTTGCTCTTATTGCTCTGATCAGTGGCGTGATTGCCTTTTTATTTTCGAATCTTTACTATCAAATTAAGTTGAAGGATTTTAACGAGGAAAAAATTTTGGAAGTGGCACGAGAGATTAGCTTTTTATATGAGCATGCAGACGATAACATGCCTGTGGATAAGTATTTAAAAAGAGTCGCCAATATGAATTTCCAATTATATTTGATGAATCAAGAAATGGAAGGCGTTCAATTTGGTGATGAATTCCGTAACTATGATATAGAGGAAGAAGACATTCAATCAGTATTAAACGGCGAGACTTATCACGGGATTTCTGCATTTCAAAGTAGTCTATTTGTGACGGGATTTTTCAAAGATGATATAAAAAATAGTATCGGTGTGCCCATGGAGGTTGATGGTGAAATTCAGGCCTTGTTCGTGCGCCCTAATGTGGAAAAGCAATTTGGGGAAATGCGAATTGTTTTTAGTATTCTGTTAGGCCTTACTTTTTTGATTAGTTTAGCATTGATTGCTATTTTTGCTGGTTTTCTTGTCCGGCCCATAAAAAAATTAACGAAGGCTACTAGAAGAATCGCTGGCGGGCATTATGACATCCAGCTTGATCACAATCGGAAAGATGAAATTGGTGATCTTGCCCGCGACTTTCAACGAATGGCTGTGTCTTTGAAAAAGTTAGATGATATGCGTCAGGAGTTTGTGTCCAATGTGTCTCATGAAATTCAGTCTCCTTTAACATCCATTCGCGGTTTTACAAAGGCAATTCGCACGAAGTCGGTAACTGCTGAACAGGCAGACCAGTACCTGGAAATCATTGAAAAGGAAAGCGGTCGATTGTCTTCACTGAGTAAACAATTATTATTATTATCTTCACTCGATAAAGAAGTGAAAGCCATCCATAAAGAGCCATTCCGATTGGATGAGCAAATCCGCGAGGTCGTATTGTTGACCGAGTGGGAGTGGAATAAGAAAAAGCTCAAGCTGGAATTGGATCTTCCTGAGCTTGTTGTAAAAGCAGATCGACAGTTATTTCAACAAGTTTGGACCAATCTTCTTACCAATAGTATTAAATTCACAGGAGAAGCTGGGGTGATTTCCATTTCGGCAGTCATTGATAATCAAATTGTTGTCACGCTTCTAGATACGGGAAAAGGGATACCAGAAGAGGAACTTCCCCATATCTTTGACCGTTTTTATATGATCGACAAATCGCGAAATCGGACCCAATCGGGCAGCGGTTTAGGATTATCTGTCGTAAAGAAAATCATCGATCTCCATAAAGGCGAGATAGAGGTGAAGAGTGAGCTTGGAAAAGGGACGAAGTTTATCATCCGGTTGCCATGGGAATAGGAAGAGCAAATCTAGCTATGTTTTATCAGTATGATCGTTATAAAAAAGGGCTTCTATTTCTAACAAAATATGTGGATAAACTTGTGAATAATTCTTCCAAAAGGGTCAAAAACCTCATTAATATCAGGAAATACACAATTTTGTGGATAAGTATCCCGAACCTTGTGGGTAATGTGTAAAAATTAAACATTTACCTTTATAATTGTGTTGATTATGTGTATAAGTCTGTGGATAAATGATTTTGAAATGGATCATTCTTTTGAGAAGTAGAGAAAGCAGGTGAGGAAAACTTTTCCCTCCTGCTCATATAAAGGATTAAAAACGAAAGCTAACAACAAAAATCACTGCGAAAACAAGTAAAACGGATAGAAGCATCATCATGATATAGCTATTAATACTTCGCGTATGTTTTAATACTCCTCCGTCCATCTCAAGCTGGGTTAATTTTTTGGCAAGTTTGTGTCCAAAGAGGCTTACGCCTATGATGGTAAGCAACACAGTGACGCCGCCAATTCGCTCCATAAAGGCAAGGTAAAATGGCTTGGAACTGAGATTCATTGAGATGATCATAAAAACACCACTCAATAATACAAAAAAAGCGCTTGGATGAACCAGTATATTGCCAATCCTTGTTATCTTTTTCACGATTGTGGAAAGTTCCTTCGACCCTAGGTGCTTTTTCATCATCACTAAAATAAGGGTAATTGCCAGCAAAGACCCAACCCAAATGGAAAGACCTGTAAAATGTAAAAATAACCAAAACCTAAACATACTATCTCCTCCTTAACTTAAGCATAAGGAACGATTGTGAACAGGGGATGAATAGGAGATTACATAAAAGTTCCTTGGTGGAAGCTACCATGTACAGCAACGAAAAGTTAACGAAAGAACGCTTGTTTGTGTCCTGAGGATCTGCTATACTTTATTTAGATATACTCCCCGTCAGTCCTCATCAAATATAAAGGACGTGTTCTTATGGCAGAACCAGCATTATGCTATGAACAATCTACTTATCCCCCCACATTTATTCAACTACGAGAAAAGCCTAATGATTATGCAAAGAAAAATCCACGAATGCGATTTCTTAAAAAAATACCACTCAGGAAACTAATGGACTTAAAAGTCGATTTTGCCTTTAAGCAACTTTTTGGTAATGAAAAAAATAAGAAGATTACGGTTGTCTTTTTGAACTCGATCCTACAAAAAACAGGCAGGGGTATAATCAAAGATATCCTATTTACGAATACGGAAGCAGGTGGTGAATATGTCGATGATAAGCAGTCGAGACTAGATTTATTAGTTGTGACAGATGCAGATGAACAGATACATGTTGAAATCCAATTCACAAATAAATATGATATGATCAAACGTTCTATCTATTACTGGGCCGGTGTATACCGAAATCCCCTTGAAAAAGGGATGGATTATCATACTTTACAACCTGTGATTACCATCAATATCCTGAATTTTGACCTCTTTGAGCAGACAGATCGCTTTCATACTTCGTTCCATTTATATGAAGATGAAAAACAATTCAAGTTAACGAATGTAATGGAATTCCACTTTATTGAAATGACAAAACTTATAAGGGATTGGCAAGGTGATAAGCTCGACCCTTGGAATGATGTGCTAGCTAGGTGGCTACTGATGCTGGGGATGGTCGATCGTAGGCAGAACAAGGTCTATAATAAAATCTATAAGGAATTGGAGGAGATCGCTATGAAGGATGAGCTTCTATACTCGGCTTTCGAAAGCTGGACGGCATTAAGCCTCAACCAAAAGCAGCGGCTAGCTTATGAATCGCGTTTAAAGCGGGTTATGGATGAGGAAGCCTTCAAAAGTAGTATGGAATCATTACAACGGAAGATTGAGCAAGGGCAACAGGAGGTCGAACAAGGACAGCGGGAGATTAAGCAAAAGCAACGAGAGGTTGAACAAAAGCAACAAGAGCTGGAACAAGTGCAACATGAACTGGAACAAAGGAAACAGCAGATAATACAAGAGAAACAACGGATGACACAAGAGAAACAGCAGGTAGAACAAGAGAGACGACAGGCAGAGCAAGGAAAAAGAGAATTAGAGAAAAGAAAGCAGGATATGGCCCGGCGCCTTTTAGAGAAAGGCTTGGATATAGCATTTGTGATCGAAACTACTGGTCTTCCAGAAGATGAGATTTTGAAGCTTCAATGTCATTTAAAATGATAAATCATCTATCATTTTAATAAAAATGCTAAGCACCAGGCAATCATAATTTGTTTAGGTGTCTTGGCATCTTATTTAAAGATAAGAAAGTATAATATTTTGGCTAGTGTTTTGATCTAGCTCCAGCGCCTAGCCTCGAGAGGCTTGCAGGATGCGAGTCCATCGGCGTTGCCACAGGACGGGCGTCCTTAGCCGATGTTCCGCTAAATAACCTGAGCCAATAAAAGTCAAAACCGGACTTTTCTTGTCTCAGAACATTTGCTTGTCGGGGCTGATCAAGGCGCTTGCGCTTTTCTTAATATGTCTTTGAATAGTAGTACAATGATAAGATTGATAGTACACTAGGTACATAGAAGATTTTCGGGTTCCTAAAGGAGGAAAGCATGTTATGATCCAACAATCCATACTAGAAGAGGTTTTAGCTGCTGCTTTATCAACAGGTGGCGATTTTGCCGAGATGTTTGCGGAGGATCGGTATTCTAATAACTTAAGGCTTCATGATGGAAAGATTGATCGCAGCTTATCAGGAAGAGAAGCAGGTGTGGGGATTCGAGTATTTCATGGCTTACAAAGTGCGTATGCCTACACGACTGATTTTTCCAAAGCTGGTTTGTTAAAGACAGCGAAAGAGGCAGCACAAGCTTTGCAAGGTGATTTCTATCAGCAAGCCCCAGTCCTTCATAGACAAATTCAGCCCCCTCTTCATAAAATTGAGCAGATGCCTGATGGAGTAGACGGGAAGCGCAAAGTAGAAGTGATGAAACAAGCGTATGATCTGGCGAAAAATTACCATTCTAGTATTTCTCAGGCGACGATTCAATACGTAGATCATGAACAAAATGTGTTGATTGCCAATTCGGAAGGAAAGTTTGTAGAGGATAAGCGAGTAAGAGGGCGATTAGCGATTCAGGCGATCGCTTCAGATGGTACCCAAATGGAACCGGGATTTTACGGACCTGGGGCGCATCAAGGTTTTGAGTTTATTGAAAACTTGAATCTCAAACATTATGCGACGGAAGCCGCGAGAATCGCCGTGACGATGTTGAATGCGGAAGAGTGTCCAAGCGGTAAGTTCCCTGTCATTATTGATAATGAATTTGGTGGCGTCATTTTTCATGAGGCTTGTGGTCATGGCTTGGAAGCAACTGCTGTCGCGAAAAATAATTCTGTTTTTGCTAATCGAATTGGTGAAAAGGTGGCCCCTGACATTGTCACCTACATTGATGATGGTACGCTCCCCAATGAATGGGGCTCCCTAAATATGGATGATGAGGGCGAAAAAACGAGAAAAAATGTCCTAATTGAAAATGGTATTTTAAAAGGATACTTGATTGATAAACTAAACGGTCGCCGAATGGGTATGAATCCAACAGGCTCTAGTCGTAGAGAGTCGTATCGTTTCAGTCCTACTTCAAGAATGACGAATACGTATATTGCGCCAGGAAAGTTGACGCCAGAGGAAATCATTGCCAATACTGAGTTCGGAATTTATGCCAAATATATGGGTGGTGGGCAAGTGAATCCTGCAACAGGGGATTATAATTTCGCCACACATGAAGCATATATCGTGAAGGATGGAAAGATTGCTCAGCCTGTAAAAGGTGCGACCTTGATTGGAAATGGTCCGAAAACTCTGCAACGTGTCGATATGGTCGGCAATAATCTTGCTCATGGTGCGGGAATGTGCGGTTCCCTCAGCGGAAGTCTACCAGTGAATGTAGGGCAACCAATGATTCGTGTCAGTGAAATCACAGTCGGTGGGACGAAGGGGGAGTAAGTCGATGAAAATTGAAAAATTCCAAGAAAAGGTAATGGTAAGTGGTTTGCTGGCTGGCTTTGAAGATATGGAAATTTATTATGAGCAGGCAGTCGGGCTCTCCTGCGATATCTATCAAGGGGAAGTCGACCGCTATGAAACATCACGGACAGGTGGACTTTCCTTCCGCGGAATCTACGATGGAAGAACGGGCTATGCCTTTACAGAAAAAATCGAAGAGGATTCGATTGATTATTTGCTAGAAAAAGCCAAAGCAAATGCTGAATTAGCCGAAGAAGAAGAGCCGGAAGAAATCTTTGCGGGAAGTGATGAATATGAAGAAATCGATCACTATTCAGAAGCCATGGAGACCATTTCGGCAGCGGATAAAATTGCTTTTTTAAAAGCAGTTGAGGAAAAGATCCTTCGCTACAACAGTAAGATTCACTCGGTCAATACATGTCGGATGATCGAGCAATCAAACGAACGTCTACTTGCCAATAGTAAAGGTCTAGTTTTACATGATCGAAAGAATTTCTTCGCAATTATGTTCTCCGTGGTCGTAAAAGATGGGGATGAAACGAAAAGTGGATTTACCGTAAAAATGACGAAGGATTTCGATACTTTAGTTGCGGATGAAATCGCGAAAGAGGCGGCAGAAGAAGCTCTTTCTTATTTAGGAGAACAATCGATTGCCAATAAAAAATACCCGATTATTTTTAGAAAAGATGCGGCTGTTCAATTACTTGGTACTTTCCTTTCATCTTTTTCGGCTGAGGTGGCTCAGAAAGGTCAATCCCGCTTCAAAGATCAGGTAGGAGAAACTATCGCGTCCAAACACCTAACGATTATTGATGATCCTTTCTATGAAGGAGGTCCTGCGAATCGGAATTTTGACGGAGAAGGAGTCGCCTCGAAGACCTGTACGGTGATTGAAAATGGAAAACTGCAGACTTTATTGCATAATCGCAAGACCGCAAAAAAAGCAGGCCTGGAAACGACAGGGCACGCGTATAAGCCATCTTATAAAGGGACTGTTGTGATTGCGCCATCCAACTTTATTGTTGCTGCGGGAGAAAAAACACAGGATGCTATTGTAGCCGAGCGACGAGAAGCTGTACTGATTACGAAATTATCAGGTTTACATTCCGGAGCAAACGCCATTTCCGGTGATTTTTCGGTTGCAGCCAATGGATTTTATATCAAAGACGGTAAAATCGTGACACCAGTGAAACAAATGACGATCGCCGGTAACTTTTTTGAACTTTTGAAAGAGATTAAAGAGGTGGGATCAGACCTTTATATAAGTCCAGGAGGAATCGGGGCCCCATCCATACTTGTAAAAGAGTTATCCGTCACTGTAGATTAAATGAATCAGGAGAATAAATATGGATATTGTATTTGCTATATTGTTTGTAATATGTGGTTTTATTTTATGGAGTTTGACACGAGTGGTTAGGAAAAAGGGATTCACCTGGAAACGGGTGGGATCTTTATTCCTATCCTTTTTCTTGTTGATTGGCAGTGGCTTTTTCCTTGTGGATAAAAGCGGTATTTTACCTGGAATTGGAACCTCCGGAACAACCGAGCAAATCCCAGTTGAATTGGTGAAAGTGATTGACGGCGATACGATTAAAATTATCTACCAAGGGCAAGAGCAAAATGTCCGTTATCTATTGATTGATACGCCAGAGACTAGTCACCCTAGACTGGGAAAACAACCGTTTGGCGAGGAAGCAAAGAAAAGGAATGCAGAGCTGGTTGAGAATGGCAAATTAACGATTGAATTTGATGTCGGGGAAAGATTTGATAAATATAGTCGACTTCTTGCTTATATCTATGTCGATGGAGAAAGTGTTCAAGAAAAGCTTCTAGAAGAAGGCTTAGCACGGGTTGCCTATGTCTACCCACCAAACACAAGGTATTTAACACCGTTTGAAAAAGCTCAGAAAAAAGCCCAGAAGAAAGAGGCCGGCATCTGGTCATTGGAAAATTATGCGAGAGATGATGGGTTTCATGCGGAATCTGCAGAATCAGAATCGCAAACGAGCGCCGACGAAGATTGCCAAATCAAAGGCAATATTGGTTCTTCCGGGAAAATTTATCACACACCAGACTCGCCTTGGTATGAACAAACAAAGGAAGAAGTGATGTTTTGTACGGAAGAGGAAGCGGTGGAAGCGGGATTTCGGGCGCCGAAGTGATGGTGTCATAAATTTAGTTTTTCACCTTATTGAATATATGTTACAGTATAAGAAAGAAAATACTGACAATTCATCTTGGGGTGTGGGGTATGAGTGAAAAGCTTCGAACAAATAACAAGTCTGTCGTTTCATTAACGCTTGGAATTCTTTCCATTGTACTACCTGCGATCGGCCTGGTACTCGGTATTATCGGGATGATCTTTTCAGGAATAGCTGTAAAGGAAATTGAGAGAACAAATGAGAGTGGCAAAGGACTTGCAATCGCGGGATTTATATGCAACATTGTTGGGTGTATCATTCAATTATTTTGGATCGTTTTGGGGATTTTATCGTTTTATTCTTATTCTAACGTGGAATTTGAGATGCAATTTATTTCATTTCCAGGGTTACTCCGATAATCGGTTCCATTCAAGCAAATGTGACTGGATCAGCCTTGTGTTGGGATGGGGAGCTAAAGTTGCAACGTTCGCATGTCTTCGCCGTTTTTGACTCATGATTTAATTATTTTGTATACGACAGTATTCTATCTCTATGCGGGAGTATTTTCTTGTATACGACAGTATTCTTGCGCTATACGGAGTGCTCTCCTTACTGTTAGTCTCAATGGTTATTAACCAGCATGTATGATTTCAATATTCAACTAGCTAACAAAAGCGAGATTTATAGATTTCACTTTCGTTAGCCTCCTCATCTATATTTTACGAGACTTAACAATTAATGTAGATGGAGTTATTTTAGCTCTATCACCAGAATACCAACGTGCAGGGTTACTTTTATCATTCTGTGGAATATTTGATTCTTCGATTACTTTCTCAATAACAAACCCAGCATTTATCAACTCATTCACAAAGGTACTAACCTTTCGTCTATACATAACAACAGGAACATCACGCCAAATCACAGTTTCAGGACCTTCTTTTAAAAATGATCCATTTATAATAAACTGACCGTTTTCATAAGCTAGTTTCGTATGGATAGGATGCTCCCAACTAAATATAAACTCGCCCCCTGGTTTTAAACTTCGAAAAATGTTACCCAATGTCTTTTTTAAATTAACAGTCCAACCAAGTGCATAGATGGAGACAACCTTATCAAAATAGTCGTTGGGTAAACCTGGAATATCCTCCATCGAGGATTCAATAAAATTTATCGGAATAATATGATTATTATATGACTGTCGCCACAACGGAATCCTGTCCAAACGAGTTCACTCGCTTCATCGTCCCAGCAATGACATGGGCCAAAATCCAAATGAAAGTTCCTTGGTCTAGAGAAAAATGGAAATACATCTATGGGGAATGGTTTCCCTCCTCTGGTTATGAACAGATTGAAGGTCTAAAAATACAAGTAGGACCCGAGGTTCAGATCGGTGTAGAGAAACAGATCATGACTGAGGAGGTAGATGTTGAATTATGGCTTCCTGTTGCCAAGATTAAATAGATGGGGAGGTTTTAGATATATTAATATTTCTTAATAACAATCCGTAGAATCTAAATCTAGTTTTCCAAAAAGGACCAATCCATCATTTAACATAATGACGGCTTATAGAAATGCTAATTCAATCAAATGTCTTTTTGCTTAACGAAAATATAAATTACTGGTCTTATAGGGCTGGATATCTTAATGAACGGGAATTTTATCATTGATTTAGAAAAAGTAGACTTAGTTCAAAATCATTAGATATAACACGAATTTCCAAACAATTCGTTGCAGCGTGTCACTCAAATAAAGAGCACGCTTATTTTTTATTTAGAGCTATTTTGCGAGATAATCTAGCCTCACAGACTGCCAAACAGTAATGTGAGAGGGCGATTAACCAAGCTGGGTATCGCTCTCTTTAGCTGTGGCTAAATACAAAAAGCGGTCTCTGCCCCCATGGTGCGAATAAAAAGGTGAAAACCAAGAAAATGTAAAGGGAACTTTAGATCTTCTTGGTTTTCTTTATTCTAAAGGAAAAAGTGGTAAGAAATCATATTGTTTGACCTAGAGGTCACTTTAGGTTGTAAAGTGTATGTATAGACATTAGTAGTAAGTGGAAAATCCAATAAAGAAAGGAAGAGAGATTGTGAACGTACTGATCATAGGAGCAAATGGCCAAATAGGCCAACACGTTGTGAGGAAGCTACATGAATCTAGTGAGCATAATGCCATTGCGATGGTTCGAAAAGAAGAGCAAAAGGCAGAATTTGAAAAGCAAGGAGTCAAAGCAGCCCTTGTTGATCTAGAAGGAAGTATCAATGATATCGCCAATGCGGCAAAGGATGCGGATGCGATTGTATTCACAGCTGGCTCCGGTGGCCATACAGGTGCTGATAAAACCATGATGATTGATTTAGACGGGGCCATCAAATCCATGGAGGCAGCTAAACAAGCTGGAGTAAAACGTTTTGTAATTGTGAGTGCGATTGGCGTTCATCACCGTGATAAATGGATGGGGGCTGTGCCGTACTATAGTGCTGCCAAACATTATGCCGATGTTTGGTTAGAGAGCAGTGGTCTTGATTATACAATTATCCGTCCAGGGGGACTAACGAATGATCCCGGAACTGGAAAGGTAAAAGTGGCGGTTGATCTTGAACGCGGACAAATTTCCCGCGCGGATGTTGCATCAACCATTATTACTTCACTGGAGAATAATCATACAATTGGAAAAGCCTTTGATATGATTGGTGGAGATACACCAATTGAAGAGGCATTAAAATCATTATAGTGGCATAAAAGGTATGTGAGGCGGGAAAGACCTAGTTATCAAAAAAAGACTTTTCTTGGCCTCTTTTTGTTTGGTCCCACACGATGGGGGCAGAATGGGTAAGATACCTGTTTCTTTAAAGGTCTATTGAACATGTTCAGCACTCCCTCGTTAGCTTATGGATAAATGTAGGGGAATGATCCGTATTTTGAACAGAAGGTAAGAGAAAATAAAGATGTCTAGGTTTCACATAGGAGGTAAGAAAATGATGGGAAAACAAGGAAATTTACCTGAAATTCGTAAAACAATCATCGTGGATGCCTCAATTGAAAAGGTCTGGGAGGCTGTTTCAACGTCTGACGGCATTGCTGGCTGGTGGATGCCAAGCACATTTGAATCGATTTTAGGAAAGGAATTTGTCCTTCATGCTGGTCCGTATGGTGATTCCCCCTGCAAAGTCACAGAGCTTGTTTCCCATAATCGTGTCGGTTTTGATTGGGGAAAGGATTGGCATGTGTTATTTGAATTGCAACAGTTAGCAGGGGGCAAAACAGAGTTTACCCTTGTTCATTCGGGCTGGGATGCTGAGGGAGTAACTGAATTTGGCCAACCACACACAGCTATTCGTGGCCATATGAAGGATGGTTGGGAAAAAATTGTGAAAGAAAAATTTCCCGCATATCTTACAAGTTAAGTACAACTTCTAATATTGAGAAGATAAGGAACAGTTTTTAAAACTAAACATTTCCTTGAAAAGGGATCAAGATTGTTGATATGAAACAATCTTGATCCCTTTTCAATTTAAAAACTTCCTACTTGATCCTTACGTAAGGTCATGTTTTATAGTGTACTTAACAGTGAATATGAGAAAGGAACATAAATATGCAAAATACTATTGTTAAGACACTCATTTATGATAAACAAGTGCGTTTATTTATCGTGGATAACACAAAATTACTAAATGATATTCTTAGTCTGAACAAAGAAACAAACAAAATTCTTAAGCTGACATTAGGAAAAACCATTTCCGTTGTGAGCTTAATGTCGGCTACCTTAAAAGGGGATCAGAGAATAAGTCTCCAAATGACAATGAGTGACCCGCAATATAAAGTTTTTGCTGATGCGGATGCAAAAGGAAATGTTTGTGGTTATCTCAATGAAGCATTGCTGGAAGCTACTGATGAAATATCGCTTGAGCGCCTTATTGGTCATAAAGGGACGATTCGTGTGATAAAAGGTGCGGGGTTCAATCAATTCACGGGCATAACAGATATGCCATATCGAAACATTGTTGATGATATTTCTCATTATTTTATTCAGAGTGAGCAAATTCAAACCTATATAGGGGAAAATATTGAATTTGCACATGACAATCGTATTTTATGTAGTCATGCATTATATGCGGAGTTGCTTCCTGGTGCTCCGACTGAGCTTATTCATCAAGTTGAACATACAGTCAATATGAATTGGGATTTTTTAAAATACAACAAGGACAATATCAAAGAAAAGCTAAGTCGGCTATTTAAGGATGTAAAAGTGATCGGCTATAGTCCTGTCCAATTTTTCTGTGGATGTTCCAAAGAAATGTTTTATGGGATGCTTCATTCTTTAAGTGCGAATGAATTAGAACAGGTCATTCATAATAAAGAGTCCATTGATACAGCTTGTCAAATTTGTGGGAGGACATATTATTTCCATTATAATGAAATTCAAGGACTTTTATAATAATACGAAGGCATTTTATAAGGGTGAAATAGATGAAGGAATACTGGAAAGTAGGAGAGCTTGCAGCATTAACAGGCTTAACAATAAGAACGTTAAGGTATTATGATCAAATTGATTTGTTTTCTCCGTCTCAATATACAGAGTCTGGACATCGGCTCTACACACAAGCCGATTTGTCTAAATTACAGCAAATCTTGGCTCTAAAACAAATTGGGTTACCCTTAGAAGAGATAAAATCTGTCATGATGAATAATGAAAAAGGGTTTGCTACCAATATTATCGAAACGCAAATAACCCGAATAAAAAGAGATATACAAGTTCAACAAAAACTGTTATATGAATTAGAGAGTGCATTAAAAACGATTCGTAGTAAAAAAATAATGTCTGTAGATGAAGTAACAAAACTACTAGGAGCTATGAAATTATATCAAGAAAAATATTTTACAAAAGAGCAGTTAGACATGATGAAAAATTATTATGCTCAATATGATAAAGCTTCTTTGAAAGAGGCAGAAGATGAATTTAGAATAATTGTGAAAAAAATACAATTGGAAAAAGAAAAGGGAACACCCCCTACTAGTAGTAAGGTACAAGCCTTGGCAAAAAAATGGGCTGACATTGTGTATTCATTCACAGGAGATGATCAAGATTTAAAGAAGCAAGCTGAGAAATTCCATGCGGAAAATCCTGATAATCAGTTGCAATTTGGGATTGATGCTGAATTATACAAGTATATCCAGGCAGCATTAGTATGAAGGAGTTCTCAAGTCAGACTATAAAGGAGGGCACGTTTTGACCCTCCTTCCACACTATTTTTGAGCCGTGATAATATATGTTTTATCTGTTGGAAAAAACTTTTGTGTTACTGCTAGTCCTGCTTTTTTGATTTCTTGCGTCATTGAGGCAGAAGAAATTCTTGGATGTGGATGTGTAGGAATCTCCTCTGCTTCAAATTCCATACATACGAGAGTGCCATCAGGTTTCAACACACGCTTTATCTCCTGAAGTGAAGCAGGTAATAAAGGCTTTAGCTCGTGAAGAACTAATGAAACGAGTACAAAGTCAATGGAATTCTCGGATAACGGGATAGCGTCAACACTTCCTTCTAGCGTTTGGATATTTGAGAGAAGCTCCTTTTTTGCTTTGGATTGGACCACTTCTAACATATTTGGATCAATATCGACTGCAAAAACAGTTCCTCTTTCCACGGCTTTAGCTGTTGGAATTGTAAAATAACCTGCTCCTGCCCCTAAATCTAAGATATTATCATCCTTTTTAATTGGAAGAAGATTTAGTAGCTCTGCTGGCGATATATCTCCTCTTCTTTCAGGATCCTCGAGAAACTCAACTCTTCTGGCAAATCGTTCCATTTCTTCAGATTGATATGATTCGTTTTCCATATGATCATTCTCCTTCTAGAGGTATAGTATATTCAAACCAATCGGCATCTTACGTTTGCAGTTGATTTAAAATCAATTTCAATATATCATTCTGTGACATATCGTTCGTGAATAGTGTTTCTCCATCCACGCCAAGATAGTCATGTGGATTCCACCAAGCGTGTAAAGGATCTTCTCCAAATTCCATCCTTTTCGAACTAGCATTATGGCGCAGAACTGTTTCCTCAAAGGATAAATCAAAATAATAAGTATAGCACCTTTGATTATAGAACTGGATTAAGTCGTTCAGCATCTTACCGTAACGACTTCTATACAAGATGCCTTCCACAATCACAAATTCGCATTTATCCCGCATTAACGGGCAGTAATACCCCCACCTCAAGGCTTTAGAGAATACGGAGAAGCATAGATGGGGATACACTGCCCGTAAAAGCCCGATTAGTTCAACTAACAATCAGTGGGGGATGAAAGAAAACCCCCACTGATTGAAGGTTCACTTTATCTTTACCATATTCAGCTATTTGACGAATTAAATCAATAGAAAGGTTTCCATCTCTATCGTGAACCTTCAACATCTCACGGCGAACGACGTCCTGTGAAACCAAAAGCGTTCCATGCCCTAAATCATTTTGTAGCTTTTTCGCCGTTGTCGTTTTTCCACTCCCAGAGTTTCTGCGCATAATAATTAGTTTAGATTCCATTTCTCTCTCCCTAGCACTTGGTCAATTGCCAAATAATGTTATGTTATTTTTACCATGAAAAGGTTATTCAGGCAAAGGAGGAAGGTATCAAAGCTTTTTCAAAAAGCATTATGACTCTATTTTTAAAAGAGGGAGATTTGACAAAAAAATCATTCAAGATATAGTAGTTGATATGTCAATGTTGTCTAGTCAACAAGTTGAAGGAGGTTCCTGCTCTATTGAACTTGAACGATCATATTGGGATACTAATTCATAGTGCAGATTTGGCGATCACGAGTTATGTAAGGAAGCAACTGGAGCCCTTCAACCTTGCTCCAGAGCAGAATCTAATTATGATGATTCTCTGGAATCAAGATGGCGTCTCGTCGAATGAGCTTGTGTCAGCACTTAATAACAAAGCCGGCATCGCACGTATGATTGCGAGCTTGGAGGGAAAGGGATATATAAAAAAAGTCGATGACCCAAAGGATAAACGCAGTTTTAAGATTCATTTAACGGAGGAGGGCAAACAGCTTTCTCATGCAGTTATAGATGTACACCGCAACATGCGTGAAACTTTAACGAAGGGCATGACAAACGAGGAGGTTCACGAGCTCCAGAAACTGATCACCAAGGTGATGAATAATATTTAGGAGGACATAGATTTTTATGGATATTCTTATTATTGTAGGAAGTCTTCGCAAAGACTCTTATAACATGCAACTAGCAAAAACAATGCAAGATCGTTACCGTGGAAAAATGAATATTGACATTGCTGATATTCGTTCTTTACCACATTATGAGCAAGACGAGGAAAATAATCCACCAGAGACTGTGAAGAAATTCAAGCAGTCCATTGCGGATGCAGACGGGGTTATTATCATCACACCAGAATACAACTGGTCGATCCCTGGAGTGCTAAAGAATGCAATCGATTGGGCGTCAAGAGTCGATAAGGTTTTCATTGATAAACCAGTGATGGCTGCGGGCGTCAGTATTGGTATGGCTGGAACACTTCGTGCACAGCTTCACTTACGCGACATACTTTCAGGCCTTCAGGCTCGTTTACTTCCGCCAAGCGGCAATGAAATCCTTATTAATTTTGCGACACAGAAATTTGATGATAAATCAGAACGACTAGTAGATGAACCAACTCTCGGCTTTTTAGATGTCGTTGTAGACAAATTTGTTGGGTTTGCAAAAGAGTAAGCTATCACTCTTTTTAATCAAATATTACCAAAAGGATAGATGGACAAGGGATAATCCCTAGTTATATCTATCCTTTTTTAAAGATAAATATAATTAATCAAACGTTTGATTAGGAAAAAGAGTCGCCAATTATGGCATAAGGTAATTCATGAGAAAAGGTTTGAATGTATAGCTCGGGTTTTTGTGGACATTGAACATCCATGACAGATATTCTTTCAGCAATTGCTCCGCTTTTAGTACATTTTTTTCCTTGTTAAAAAATACCGAATCTTAGATGATCAGTATTTTCCTCTCTATTTTTAGCAATTTGTAAATAAACCCTTTTACATTCTTCCAAATAACTACTATACTTTTAGTATTGTGACACTGTAAGTTCCTTATTGAGGTGCTAAATTGGATGAAGAAATTGGGTGTTAGCTATGTATGATTTATTATTTCAAGAGTCCTATGCTGAGTGGATTTTGCCGCTTACCATCGCGATTATCTGGATTCTAAGCTGGCAATTAATTATGCTTTCTCGTTCCGTTCATGCAAATGGACGAGCTAGTGAATCTGTTCAATTGAACATTTTTACCATGCCCACGATCCAGGATGAAAGACCGCGTTTCCGGCGCTTTCAATTAATGAAAACGGTGAGAAGGCAAGAATCACCAGATGATTCCGATGATCATCACTTTTCTATTTAGAGGGTAAACATCATAAAATGTTTGTTCAATAAGTAAGGGTCAAATGGATGAACTAAGGATAAACGGCTAAAGGCGTCACTTCCTGTGGCAACGCCGTTTTGACCAACGTCCTGTTGGCCTAAAATAGAAGGGTGAACTCGAATTGAAAAAAAATACAATTTTACTTTCTTTGCTTGTGATCGCCACTTTAATGCTTGGTGGTTGTTCAGGAGTAGAAAACGAAACAGGCTTTTTTTATAATACATTTGTCCGCCCACTTGCTTGGGGAATTCATGAAATTGGTTCTGCCCTCTGGGGAGAATTTGGACTAGCGGTCATTGCTATTACGTTAATTATCCGTTTGGTCTTGCTGCCATTTATGTTAAATACGTATAAGAAACAGCAAGAAATGAAGGTGAAAATGGATATAATTAAACCAGAAATGGATGAGATTCAAAAACGATTAAAAGCAACAAAAGACCCAGAAGAGCAGAAGAAAATTCAACAAGAAATGATGGGACTTTATACGAAGCATAATGTCAATCCGCTTGGTGTAGGTTGTCTGCCTATGATCATTCAAATGCCTATTTTGATGGGGCTGTATTGGGCTATTCGGAGCTCAGAAGATATTGCGAATCACTCCTTCCTCTGGTTTGATCTAGGAAGCCCAGATCGAATCATGATGTTAATTGCAGGACTTGTTTATTTTGTTCAAGCGAAAGTGTCGATGGCGACAGTTCCAGAAGCACAGAAAAAGCAGATGCAAATGTTTGCTTATATTTCACCGATTATGATCATGTTTATTTCTTTTTCAGCACCTGCAGCCTTACCACTCTATTGGGTGGTTGGTGGTATTTTTATGATTTTCCAAACATGGCTCGGTCGGAAATTCTATACACAACATCCTGAAAAGGTAGAGGAAAACAGTAAATCGACTGATGTTAAGAAATAAAGTTTATCAAAAGGTAGTCTCTAAAAGGAGGCTGCCTTTTTTTATTGCTAGCGTACTATAAAATTGTTGCTTGTGGATAACTAGCTTATATCCCGGTCGACATCCAGCTCCAGCGCCTAGCGACTAGCAAACTTTCAGCTTCTTCCTACGATAAGTCAACATCGGCTCATTCTACGCCGTGTATCCTTTATCTCAGGCCAACAGGATGTTGGTCAGAAAGGTGTTGCGCCAGGACGGCGCGAATTTAGCCTTTCTTCCTAGAGCAAGGCGCTTGCGCTTTTCTTATCTAGCTTACCAGAAGTTGAACAAATGCCGCTGGAAATTAAGGTAATGGTAAGGTTTACGTTCCAAGTAGGTTATCTCAATCTATTATATTTGAATAAAATAAATAATTTACCGATATTTTGTAGGAGTACAATCCTGGTTGACGTCAATAATGTTAGAAGAATGTCATCTTTTGTAAATATATTTAATAAAAGGGAAACTTTTCTGTCATTTTTTACGTTATAGTATATAGAGCTAAAATATGTATTTTTAATAGGGAGAATCTAAGGGGGATCTGTTTTGAAAAAGAAGGTATGGATTTGGATTAGTATTATCGTTGGGGTTTTGATCATCTTGGGGGGCGGAGCCGCTTTTGTGATGAACATTGGGGCAAAAATGGTTGATGGGGTAGAGGACATGGAAGATGTGTCTTTAACCGTACAAAAAGCGAGTGAACAAGAATTAACGGAAAGTATTTTAGTTACCGGAAAAATTGTTCCTGAAAGTGAACAAAAGATATATTTAGAACCCGAGAATGGTGAAATTCAGGAATTTAAGGTAGAAGAAAATAAAAAGGTGAAAGCCGGAGATCCGCTATTTCTCTATGATTCTTCTAAATTAAAACGTGAATTTGATAAAGCGGTTCGTGATCGAGATTTAATCAAGAGAAGATCACAAATCGAGATCAATCAAATGGCAGAATTAGATAAGAAAATTAGAGATGCAAAGCAAAAGGTTGGTCGAAAAGTAGATCCAGAAGCGGAAGTAATGGAAGAGATTGTGACGCAAGATGATGTTAATCAACTGCAAAATGAAAGAGTCCAAGCCGAGATGGATCATGAAGGCACAAAAGAAGAGATTGAAACGGCACAAGAAACGATTAATGAACTTGATGCACAAATCAAAGAGATGACCGTAGTAAGTAAAATCGATGGCATTGTTGTAAAAATAAACGAAAATATTGAAAAGACGGAAGAAGGGGCCAATGAGCCTGTCGTTCATATTATTTCTAGCGATCCTTACAAAGTCATTGGGACGATGAATGAATTTGACGCAGTGAAGATCGAAAAAGACCAAGCAGTGATCATTCGTCCAAAAGTGTTTAAAGATCGTGAATGGAAGGGTGTCGTTGAATCTGTCTCCCAATTTCCGTCAGACGATGGCGGTGGAGCAGAAGATTATGATATGGGCGGTGGCGGAGACGTTACGACCTATCCGTTTAAAGTCGCAATTAAAGATGATACATCTGAACTGCGCCAAGGCTTTCACGTGTCGTTAGAAGTTGAAATGGGTGGCGGGGAAAAATCTTTAGCCGTTCCTCATATGGCGATAGTGGAAGAGGAAGCAATGGAAGAGGGCGAGGAAAGTAGCGGAGAAATGCTTGAAGTCATTTATGTTCTAGTGGATGGAGTGCTACAACGCCGCGAAATCGAGACAGGAAAAATGAATGATGAATTCATTGAGATCACGGAAGGTGTGACAAAGGGTGAATTGGTTGTGACCTCCCCAGATCCTGGATTGTACGATGGAATGGAAGTGACATCCTATGATGAAGTTGAGTAAGATTACAAAGGTATATGGGAATGGTTCTTTGAAAGTACCTGTCCTGCATGGGATTGATCTTTCGATTGAAGATGGTGAATTTGTTGCGATTATGGGTCCATCCGGTTCGGGGAAATCCACGTTAATGAACATTATTGGTTTCCTTGATTACCCTACAGCGGGGGATTATCAATTAAACAATGAAAAAATTAGCGCCTTTCGGGAAAAACAATTAGCTGCATTACGTAATCGTCATATCGGCTTTGTATTTCAACAGTTTTTTCTGCTTCCGCGCCTTAATGCGATGAAAAATGTGGAAACACCGCTAGTGTATGCTGGTGTTTCAAAACGGGAGCGTAAGGAAAGAGCACAGCAAATGTTAGAAAAAGTCGGACTTGGCGATCGTGTAAAACATTTGCCAAACGAATTATCAGGTGGACAAAAACAAAGGGTAGCGATTGCTCGAGCCCTAGTCAATAACCCATCCGTGATTATGGCAGATGAACCAACAGGTGCTCTCGATTCTAAAACAAGTAAGCAGATTATGGAGCTTTTTGTGCAATTGAATCAAGAAGGTAAGACCGTGATCCTTGTTACCCATGAAGAAGAGGTGGCGGCATATGCCAATCGGGTCATTACGTTAAGGGATGGCCTGATTACGGATGATCGGAGGATGACATCATGAATTTTTTAGAAAGCTTCAAGATTGCCTTTTCTTCGATCTGGAATCATAAAGTCCGTGCTTTATTAACGATGCTTGGGATTATTATTGGCGTGGCTGCCGTCATTACGATTGTGGCGCTTGGTCAAGGAGCGCAAGATAATTTGACAGATGAATTATTTGCCGTCGATGAAAATGTTATTGAGTTATGGTATGAATATGTTCCAACAGAAGAGGAAGAGGTAAGTGGGGAATGGTCATGGCAAGAGCCTGAATTATTCGCTGAAGATTTAGAAGTTCTTCAGGCAGTTCCGGGCGTCAAAGCGGCAATTGGGACCAACTATGCAGGGGGTACACTTAGTTATAATGATAAGACAGGGAGCCCAGAAATTACCGGTGTTGGTCCAGAATACTTCCGAGCACAAAGTATTGAAATCTTGGAAGGGAGACCAATCAATGCTCGAGACAATGATGGCATGAATCGAGTGGTGATGATCGATAAAGCCGCCAGGAAGAATTTTTTCAAAGAGAATGAAAATCCGATTGGAGAAATTATTGATCTAGATGGAAATCCGTTTAAAATTATTGGTGTCTATAAATCACCCATACCTGAGCAATTTCAATGGAATGAAGCTGGAGAAATGTTAATGCCGCGTGCGGTGGTTTCTACAATGTTTGGGAGTAATGAGATCGAAAGTCTCTCTGTTATTGCCGAAAGCCCAGAAGTAATGGGTGAGGCAGGGAGATTAGCAGCTGAGACCTTAACGGAAAGCAAAGGGCTTGAACAAGGACAATATAACACCTATGATATGTCAGAGTATGAGGACGAATTTAATCAGGTAATTTTAATTATGACGATCTTTATTGGCAGTATTGCCGGCATTTCGCTATTGGTTGGCGGAATTGGCGTAATGAATATTATGCTCGTCTCCGTAACGGAGCGGACAAGAGAAATTGGTCTGCGCAAGGCGTTGGGAGCGACAAGAGGAAAGATTTTATTTCAGTTTTTAATTGAATCGATCACTCTCACTTCATTAGGTGGATTGATCGGAATCGGCTTGGCGAGTGCGGGGACAGGTTTAATTACATTATTGTCCCCAATCAATGCTATGGTCAGTCCAATCGTCGTCATCATCGGTGTTGGGTTCTCCGCCTTCATTGGCATCGTCTTTGGCATCTTACCAGCCAACAAAGCATCCAAATTAAGCCCGATTGACGCACTAAGATATGAATAAATGTAAAAAGACTAATTGCACCCTGCAATTAGTCTTTTTACTCCCGCATAGCGAAAAATCCCTGCATTAAAATTTATCCCGAATTAACTGGCAGTAAGACCCCCACTTCAAGAATTCGAGGTGAAAACGAAAATTCTAAGTGGGGGATAACTGCCAGTAAATACCCGATTGGTTCGGGCCTGCAGGACGCAGGTCACAAAGGCGTTGCGACGTACAGGACGTACTAGTGCGGGCGAAACGACAGGATGTCGTGCTTTAAGCCTGCCAACAGGATGTTGCGAATTTAGCCTTTGATCCTTAACATTCAGTGGGGGATGAAAAAAACCCCCACTAAATGAAGTTTCACTTTATCTCTTCCGTGACCAGTGCGCTCCTTCGTCCATATGAACGAATGGGATATCGGTGTCGACTTCACCTGTTAATTTTTCCAAAGTAAGATCTTCTCCGTTTAGCCACTTAGAAAAGTCAAACTCAATCGGATCTTGATCTCCGCCTAAGGCGATCCATGCTTTCATTTCTCGAGGCAAATAACCGGAAGTGTGGATCGTTCCAGCCCAGCTACTATATAATTCGGAAAAAACACCTTGGTTGCGATCATTCATAAAACGGAAAGCAGACTCTGCGTCAGAAAGTGCTGCATACTTCGTGTTCATCGCTTCTAATCGCCGTTTAGAATCGACAAGATGATGGCGATTTTCGTCTGTTAGAATCTCAAAATGATTGGTACACATTTTAGCCTGGCGAACTTCAATCCGTCGAGGCGTCGCTTCCACGATATAGGTTTCCCCACTTATATCAAATACGGTATAGCTGAAGGAATGACGATGGGGGATTTCTTTTAATAGATCAACAGCCTCTTCCACGGAGGCACACGATTCTAAAATCAGTCTCCCGATCATACAACATATGAATCCATCTGCCGGCTTTTTCCGATTCATAAAATTATAGCCCATGGCTAGTCCTTTTTCGTTCATCCCATCCATGCGTCCGGTCACTCTTTGACTGGGGCCAATTATCGCATAGCCTTGATCCGATGGTTGGAATACTGTATAACGGCCTTCATATGTTTTAGGGTGATAATCATAATTACGAATGAGATAGTTCTCGCCTGTTAAAATGGAACACCCTGATTTTACATAATCCAAACGATAGCCGCCAAACTCAGCCAGAACACGTTCCATTGGCCATTCCAACGCCGCATGCAACCCCAATAATTCCTCCCAAACTCCTGGTGCAAAAGGAAGAATCGCTTGCTTGACTTCTTCCACATTTATAGTAAAGCGAGGTTTTCGAACTTTCCATTGTTGTTCCCGGTTTTTGATTGTGAGAGAGCCCTTTATTTTTTCTCCTTGTAGAACACCAAAGTCATAATGAGTCCCTCGATATTGAATAATGTCACTATAGATTTTTTTCAAGATAGATCCCTCTTTGCATTTTAGGTAGGTTCATCGTACCTCTAGTCGATAGACGATGTCACGCAATTGCGATGCAATTTTACGTACACCAAAAAACTTGAGGCCAAACGCCCCAAGTTTTGAATTAAATAAGAAGATTGAATAGCGTACTATCTTCATTCACTTCTGTATATGGAAAGCCTCTTTGTTGCATACGTTCTACCAAGCCGGCATGGTCCTCTGGCCTTTTTAATTCAATCCCGACTAATCCCGGACCACTTTCTTTGTTGTTTTTCCTCGTGTATTCGAAATGGATAATATCATCTTCAGGACCAAGGACATCATCGAGAAACTCACGTAAGGCTCCAGCTCGTTGTGGGAAGTTGACGATGAAGTAATGAAGAAGTCCTTCATATAATAACGATTTTTCTTTGATTTCTTGCATTCGACCGATATCGTTGTTGCCTCCACTTACGACACAGATGACTGATTTTCCTTTGATTTCTTCTTTATAAAAATCCAATGCCGCGATGGGAAGGGCGCCAGCAGGTTCAGCAATGATGGCATACTTGTTATAAAGATCTAAAATTGTCGTACATACCTTACCCTCTGGAACAGGAATAATATCGTCCACGTATTGGCTACAGATTTCAAAGGTCTTTTGCCCTACACAACCAACAGCAGCGCCGTCCACAAACTTATCGACGGAAGCAAGTGGGATAATGCCTTTATTGTTAATGGCTGCTTTCATACTTGCTGCTCCAGCAGGCTCCACACCAATCATATGGGTATGGGGAGATAAATTTTTAATATAGGAGCTCAAGCCAGATATTAAGCCTCCTCCACCAATGCTGGAAAAGACAAAATCAACAGGCTCTTCTAAATCATTCATGATTTCAACCGCCACTGTTCCTTGGCCAGCGATGATATCATAGTCATCAAATGGGTGGATAAAAATTTTATCCTCCTTGTTGGAATATTCCAAAGCACTTTTAGAAGTATCATCAAAGGTATCGCCAACAAGGACAATTTCGACAAATTCACGGCCAAACATTTTTACCTGATCAATCTTTTGATTTGGAGTCGTTTGCGGCATGAAGATGGTCCCGGAAATGCCAAGATGAGAACAAGAAAAAGCAACTCCTTGGGCATGATTGCCGGCACTAGCACACACGACCCCTTTTTCCTTTGCCTCTTCTTCAATTCGTTTTATTTTATAAAAAGCGCCTCGTAGTTTGAACGAGCGCACATGTTGCATATCTTCCCTTTTCAAGTAAACATGGCAGTCATATTTCTCAGATAAACGCTCACTTTTTTGCAAAGGCGTATGTGCCACAACGTCTTTTAATTGTTGGTAAGCAATGAGGATATCTTCCACATTCACAGTATTTGTTTTCAATTTCGTTTCACTCATGCTCCGTCCACTTCCCTTGCTAATAAACTAGAATATTCGTACATTATAACATGAAAATATGAGCTTGAACAAAGGTATATTCGTAATATTTTGTGATAACGATTTCATTTCGTCCTTTACGGGATAAGGATTTATGAATCGAGAGCTTGTCCGGTATATATCCAAAATTTGCAAGAAGTGGGGAACTGAAAAATTTTAAGATTTACTCTTTTGACACTCCCACTTCTGTATACTGCATATCCGTCTTCTTTTCTAGAATGACTTCTAAAATGCCATTTTTATAAACGGCAGTTGTCTTCTTTTTATTCACAAGGGCGGGTAAGGTGATTGTTTTGGTGTTTTGGGCGACTTCTGAATCCTCAATGATTAGTTGATTGGTTGTATGGTACACCTTCCATCTTTCTAACGTTTTTTCGTCTGGAACAGAGATATGAATAAAGATAAATTGAAAGGATTCAAAAAGCTTTACACCATTTGATGACGAAGAACCTGAGGAAGAGGGCAACTGCTTAAGAAGCGATCCTACCCAATCATTTGAATTCGTTGCATCCTGATCGAAAGCCGAAAAGGCTTGGGACATCACCTTTTGCACATAATCGTCTACATTGTTTTTGCCGATTTCAAAAGGAGGAGCCTTATCTTGATTCTGGTTAAAAGGGAGTAAATTCCAAGGGAACATACGAATCCTTTCCTTCCTGTGACATAATAGAGAATATACGAAAACCGCGATGTCAGCAAGGTTTGTCAATTTGGTCCCTTATATTCTATATCCTTATTTTATGTAAAAAAAGAATCGATGTTCTTTTATATAGGATGGAACTGAAAAATATGCCTAAAAAGAGTATGATAAAAGAAGAAGAACTGAAGGGGATGGAATAAAAAAATGCGGAACATGTCATTAGAGGAACTATTGACTTTAAGAGAAGAACTTCAGGTTTCTGTGGATGAAGAGAAAAGTGTGTCTCTTTCTGCGCTCATCGGAGTCGAGGAAGAATTGTTACAAAGGCTTGCTCGGCAAAAAAAAGATGAAAATCCTTATGATGCAAAAGAAGTGCAAAGAGCTCTTATTGCTCATTTGCTTCTTTTTGGAGCATATACGAAAACATATTATAAAAGAGATCTTGTTGATGACCAAAAATCATTAACGAAGGTGCTGAAATATGATCGGGGCAATACAGCAGCATACTATCGTCTCGGGATGCATGCCTATAGGAAAAACTTTTTTATTACAGCTGCTGTTCATTTTAATAATGCCCTGAAAAGTCATGAACAAGCTGTCGATTCGCCATTCAGCTTATCAAAACAACAGCAGTATCAGGTCCTGCTTTATTTACAGAACAGCACTTTAAAAGTAGCAACTGAAACAGAGGCGATGACAAGAAAAGTGGAAGAAAACATGGATAGGGCATTTTTGGCTCATTCGGAACTTCCTCCTCTTCAAGAGAATATTCGTCAGCAGGAGGTTTACCTGCAAAACCATGCCTTTACAGTTCTATCTGAGCATGGATTGAAGGGTGCTTCGAAGGAAGAATGTGAGAAGCTAATGGTTGCAGCAGAGGAGAAGCCTACCTTGGTTTTATATTTTTCTGATGATCAACAGTCGGTCATTTTTCAGAGGAAAGAAGTATCACTTACGATTCAGCAAGCGATCATGTTAAAACGGTTTTTACTGAATCGCTTGGAAGGAAAGCCTGTAGAAAGAGCTGAGCTAACCGATGTATTTGCTTCACGAGGTCATGGGGGAAAGGTGCCTGCAGCCGTTTACAGACAAGCCCTTACTCGTTTGAAGAAACAATTGGCAAAATTGGAGATAGGCCAAATTTTGAGCGAACAGGAGAATGGCGATTTGTTTCAAGCTGATATGCCTTTTTTATGCATACAGAGAGCAGAGCAATTTTGAATAGATCCTTCACAAAGTTGTTAAAAAGAGACTTGCTTTTTTCTTGAAAATTTTACCAATTCTTCATAGAATAAGATTAAATTGAATAGTTATCAAGAGTGGCTGAGAGATCTGGCTCTACGACGTCACAGCAACCTGCAATAAGCAAGGTGCTAATACCAGCAAAGTGATATTTTTTGCTTTGGATGATAAGGTCGGTCTCAAGACCCCGTCTGTTATCCAATGCAGATGGGGTTTTTCGTGTGTATTTGCAAGCGTGGGTAAATAATCCCGCTAATAAAGTTTCACTTTATAAGGAGGTATTCACATTGAAACGTTTGGTGATTGAGAGTGAAAAGAGACACAAAGAGGAGAAGGATCGGGTGAGTGAAGTCATTAAAGAGATGTCCCCAGAGGAATTAGAAGCATTTAAGTTGGAACGATATCGAAAATTTATCGGTCCGCTGACAGAATATCATATAGATGATATGAAAAATCGGAAATAAAACCATTTTCTTCGAACTTGCTGATTTCCGTCTTAAACACGGAAATCAGCTGACAGACGTCTTATTCGGTCAAGCTCATTGCTTTTCCTTTTTTCGCAAGCGAAACGAACGGACGATAAAATAGGCCATTGAAGCAAAAATGAGGCCTAAAAAGATAAGCGGGAACCAAATACCTAAACCAGTTTGATGGTTCAATGCAATTTTTATCCCTTCCCAAGTGAGAAAGGAGAAGGAGAGCAGAATTCCATTTTTCAAGACATTGATCATAAGCCGGGCATTCGTATATTGAGCAGGGGCATTCTCCTTTGTGATGGGAACCATATAGTTATAAACATGTGGATATCGTTCTAAAATGGTCATGCCGATCCACATCACAATCCCAATGATAGGGAGTATCAGCATTTCTCCTTTGCTTCCCCAACGATCCACCACACCCGCTGCATTATAATGAGCAGGCACTTGATCTGGTAAAAGTTGCCAATGATAAATCAAATATACCATCATACTTATAAAAACGATAATGGTCACAATATTAAGGGTCTGTTCCCATTTCGTGATAGGTAACGTGAATTTGGGCCGATTCTCCTTACCCATATATACTGGCCTCACTTTCCTTTTTTAAAAAATCATTATTCGACAAAATCCGGGGCGTGCCAGGCACCACTAATGAATCGTTCCGCCAATTTCATGGATGTCTTCATGTTCAAAAGCTGCTGTGATGGCAGCTATTTTTAGGGCCTGGATTATTAGGTTTAAGCTCATACTGGGGGCGGATGTATCTACAGTTTGTTTTGGAATAAATGGAATATGAATGAATCCGCCGCGAATATGTGGAGCATGTTCATGGAGATAATGCATTACTCCATAGAATAGGTGATTACAGACAAAGGTGCCTGCTGTATGGGAAACGCTCGCTGGAATCCCCATTTTCTGCATTTGCTTAACTATTCGCTTCACGGGCAAAGTGCTCCAGTAGGCAGTGGGACCATTTTCAATAATGGGTTCATCTATTGGCTGCTGACCTTCATTATCCGCAATCCGTGCGTCAGCTAGGTTAATCGCAATTCGTTCTGGTGTAATCTGAGAGCGCCCACCTGCCTGTCCAACACAAATCACGACATCAGGCTGAAAAAATTCAATCGCTTGTACGGCGACTTCTCGTGATGTATGGAAAACGGTTGGGACTTCTACAGCAATGAGTTCTAAGTCGTCAAGGATTAATCCATTTAATTGTTTCATGGCCTCAGAAGCTGGGTTGATCACATCTGTTCCGAAAGGATCAAACCCAGTTAATAAAACTTTTTTCACGATAAACGTTCAACTCCTTTACTAAACATCTTTATATCTTTGTATGACATTTTTCACTAAACGACTTTCAGTGAGGATGGATAATAGATAACTAATGATCACGCCATGCATCAAAATCCCGAATAATGTAAGTAAAATCACGATAATATGTCCCCAAACCGTAGTAGGTTCAATTTCGCTCGATCCAAAGAAAATCAGGGAGGAAATGCTTCCCCAGAAAGCTTGTTTATATGTCGCAATGCTTGGTTCTACATAGTATAACGGAATCACGAGTAAAAAGACGAGTGAGAATCCAATCGGAATAACGGACATCATTCGTTTTGCCTTTAACTTTTCTAAAAAGGGAGAAGTAAAATGCTTGGTAATCACCTTCAACCGCATGAAGTGCAACAATCGAGTAATTCGAGCTAATTGAAAGATATTATCTAAAGGAATAATCGCAATAATTAAAAATGGATTTTTTCTCAAAAACGTCCATTTGCTTTCAGATCGAAAAAAGCGATATAAGAAATCAATAAAGAACACGAACCATACTCCCCAAGAAACCCAATGATTCGAGCTAGTATGAAGCCAAATGGTCGAAATGGAAATAAGTGCAAAAATCAGCATTCCAATTTCATATATCAGTGTCATTGGTGTTTGAAAATGTCCCCCTTAAACAATTGACCTTTTCCTAATGGTAACATATTTCAAGCGAGAATCTTGCTCATTTTTAAAAAAGAAAAAGCGAACCCCAGCTAAATAGGGCTCGCTTTTAAAAAGTCATTCGACAAAATTCGAGGTGTGCCAGGCTCCTTAGACCATCACTTTACAAATATCATTGGTGAAGTCGACTGGGTCTTGTACAGGCAGTCCTTCGATAAGGAGTGCTTGGTTATATAAAAGGTTGGTGTAAAGGTTTAGTTTTTCTTTGTCTGTTGCAAAGGCAGATTTTAAAGATTGGAACACTTGATGATTCGTGTTGATTTCCAAAATTTTGTCTGCTTGGACGTTTTGATTATCCGGCATTGCTTGTAGGATCTTTTCCATCTCGATGGTAATTTCGCCATCTGTTGCGAGACAAACAGGGTGGGACCGCAAGCGTTTGGATGCACGCACATCTGTCACTTTTCCGGATAAAATATCTTTCAACGACTCGAATAGCTCCTTGTTCTCTTCTGTTTCTTCAGAAGCTTCTTTTTCCTCTTTCTCTTGATCGTCAAGACCTAAATCTCCGCTTGCAACAGAACGGAATTCCTTTTCCTTGTAATTCATGACCATTTTAATCGCAAATTCATCTACATCTTCTGTGAAATACAAAATTTCATAGCCCTTTTCTAGAAGAAGCTCGGTCTGTGGTAGCTTCTCGATGCGATCGATCGAATCTCCTGATGCATAATAAATATACTTCTGCTCCTCAGGCATTCTGGATACATATTCATCCAGCGTTACAAGCTTGTTTTCTTTGGAAGAGGAGAACATCAGCAGATCCTGTAAAACTTCCTTATGCATGCCATAATCGCTATATACGCCAAACTTCAACTGTCTACCAAATGCTTCATAGAAAGTTTCATATTTTTCACGATCATTTTTTAGCATGCTTTGTAATTCACTTTTGATTTTCTTTTCAATATTATTGGCAATTCTTTTTAATTGACGATCCTGCTGCAAAATCTCACGAGAAATGTTGAGTGATAGATCTTCAGAATCCACCATTCCTTTGACAAAGCTAAAATAATCAGGAAGCAGATCTGGACACTTATCCATAATCAGGACTCCGCTGGAATACAATTCCAATCCCTTTTCAAATTCCTTGGAATAATAGTCAAATGGCATTTTTTCTGGAATATAGAGAATCGCATTATAGCGGATCGCTCCATCGACACTTGTATGAATATGAGCCAAAGGCTGATCAAAACCATATCGTTTTTCAGCGTAAAAATTGTTATAGTCTTCGTCTGTTAATTCGCTTTTATTTTTACGCCAAATCGGCACCATGCTATTAAGCGTTTTCTCTTCTATAATTTGTTCGTATTCATCCTCTGTGCCTTCCTTTAATTTACTTTCTGTTACATTCATTTTAATCGGATAGCGGATGAAATCAGAGTATTTCTTAATAATCGACTGGATTCGAGATTCTTCTAAAAACTCATCATAATTTTCTTCTTCGGCATTTTCTTTAATGGTTAGGATGATTTCCGTTCCAACTGTTTCCTTTGTGGTAGGTTCAATTGTATATCCATCAGCTCCTGAAGATTCCCATTTATACGCTTCTTCGCTGCCTAGAGCTTTACTAATCACGGTGACTTGATCCGCTACCATAAAAGCAGAGTAGAAACCTACACCAAATTGGCCAATAATATCATGACCATCTTTTATTTCATTCTCGCTCTTAAAAGCCAGAGAGCCACTTTGCGCAATCGTCCCAAGATTTTCCTCTAATTCTTCCTTTGTCATCCCGATCCCCGTATCTTCTACTTTCAAAATTCGGTTATCCTTGTCAACGGAAAGCTGTATGTAGTAATCATCTTGATCAAAGATTAAAGCATCATCGGTAAGAGTACGATAATAAATTTTATCGATGGCATCACTAGAGTTGGAGATTAATTCTCGTAGAAAAATTTCCTTGTTTGAATAGATCGAATGGATCATCATGTCTAATAAACGCTTTGATTCTGCTTGAAATAGCTTCTTTTCCATAAAAATTCTCCTTCTTTGCTAAGATTGGCACTCTAAACACGAGAGTGCTAACTACTTAATGTAATACCATACAGGAATAAATGTGTCAAAGAAAAACCATTTCTTTCAAAAGATAGGAGAGCGTTTACAATGTTAATTTAAAAATACTTGAACAAATGCTTGCTATGAAGAACTACCTGTGCTACAATAACTTTACACTTAATATGTATTAAATCTTATAATTCACATGTTTTCACGGGATTATATTATTTACTTAGTTATTCCGTGAAAGCATGTGAATTTTTGTTTACATCGTTATTAAGTAACAAATTTTTGGAGGTATTCATACATGAATCAAGGTACAGTTAAATGGTTTAACGCAGAAAAAGGTTTTGGCTTTATCGAAGTTGAAGGCGGAGAAGACGTATTCGTTCATTTCTCAGCAATCACTGGTGAAGGCTTCAAAACTCTTGAAGAAGGTCAAAAAGTAAGCTTTGATATTACTCAAGGCAACCGTGGCGACCAAGCTGCTAACGTTGTTAAACTATAATCAATAATGGAAGAGGACCGAGGATCTAACCGTTGAGGACGATCCGAGGTCCTCTTTTTTTTTATGGATAAGACTTCGAAGTGTGTTCCTAGCCTTAGCGTTAGGGTGGCATATTTATCCCGCATTAACTGGCAGTAAGCCCCCCCACTTCAAGAATTCGAGGTGAAAACGAGAATTGTAAGTGGGGGACAACTGCCAGTGAATACCCGATTGGTTCGGGCCTGCAGGACGCAGGTCACAAAGGCGTTGCGACGTACAGGACGTACTAGTGCGGGCGAAACGACAGGATGTCGTGCTTTAAGCCTGCCAACAGGATGTTGCGAATTTAGCCTTTGATCCTTAACATTCAGTGGGGGATGAAAAAAAAACCCACTGAATGAAGTTTCACTTTATAACCTAGCCCCAAAGAAAGGAGAAAAGTCCCTTTCTTTGGGGCTAGGTTATTTGAGTATGGTGAAAAAGGATTAAAAACTTGCATTGAAAACGTTCACTAGATTAATCTGTTTCAGATTGTGTTACAGAAAGGAGTATAAAAACAATTTAATCGACATGAAAAGATTATCAGATCAAAAACTAATTGATGCTTACCTCAGTGCAAAAAAATTAGGATTAGATCCTAATTTTATAAAACAACTAGAATCTGAAGTCAAACGACGTTCCATTGATATACATCCAGATAAAACAGATAAAAAAGGGTAGGGGTCGCTATCCTTAGGTAAAGTGAAGCCCCAAGCAGTGAGGAATGAGACTTTCCCATTGCTTGAGGCTTCACTTATGCCCAAACAAACTTAAGGCTCCTTAATTTTTTTAATGGTTCCCATGTTAGGGATTTTTCTGAAAATCAAACTGTATGGATAAAGATTGAATAGTGGTTGTGGATGTCGAATGCTGTAGAATTGGTGGAGGAAAAGGGTGGGTAGAATTCTTTGCGGTTATATTCTCCTCTTTGCAGAATTAAAAGTAAATCAACATTTTTCGTTGTTTCGGTAAAATGGATGTACTGGAATCAATTTTCCTTTCAAGTCGCTCGAGTCTCGCTTCAAACTCACTGAATTGTCCCTCAAGTCGTTCCATTTTTTGCTCCATGCGTGTTGAATGGAATTCAAGCGCATGTAAGATTTCCTTTAAAGCAGATTCTTCCATTTTCAAATTCACCTCCCTCTATTACTTATTATTATAACTTGTCTTATTTTTGTTGCAATAGGGGAATGGTTGTCGAATGTTCCGTTAAGTTGTTAGGAAATACGTTATAATAATAGAAATAGATTTTAGAATAATAGTTTACGAGGAGTGGTCAGAAGTGAAAATCTTCCATACAGCGGATTGGCATTTAGGGAAATTAGTTCAAGGTGTCTATATGACAGAAGACCAACGATTCGTTTTACAGCAGTTTATACAAGATATTAAGCAAGAGCAACCAGATGTCGTGATTGTTGCGGGGGATTTGTATGATCGTGCAGTGCCGCCAACGGAAGCTGTTCAGCTTTTAGATGAAGTGTTGGAGGCAATCGTTTTACAATTGAAAATTCCTGTATTGGCGATTGCCGGAAATCATGATAGTCCAAGCCGCCTACATTTTGGAAGTAAAATTATGGAACAAAACGGGTTACATATGTCAGGACGCTTAACGAAAGAAATGCATCCTGTTATGCTTCAAGACGCTTTTGGGCCTGTACATTTCCATCTTGTCCCATACTGTGATCCAAGCATGGTCCGAAATGTATTTGATGATGAAGAGGTACGGACTCATCAAGATGCAGCACGTAAAATCATTACGGAAATAAAATCAGAACTTGATCCTAGAGCTCGTCATGTGCTCATTGGACATGCCTTTGTTACTCCATTTGGGGAGGAGCAAGAAAATACAAGTGATTCCGAACGGCCGCTTTCCATTGGCGGTGCAGAGCATGTTGATGCACAGCTTTTTTCCGATTTTCACTATACAGCACTCGGACATTTACACCAAGCGCATTATGTTATGGATGAAAAGATTCGGTATGCAGGCTCGATTTTAAAATACTCGGTTTCCGAGGAACATCACCGAAAAGGGTATTCCATCGTAGAGCTTGATCAGGATGGAGAAGTAACGATTACGAAAAAAGCATTTACACCGAAAAGAGATTTGCGAACAGTTGAAGCCACGCTGTCTGAACTATTAGCCCATCCTATCTGTGATGACTATGTATTTGTTCGCTTATTAGATGAGACGCCGATTCTATCACCAATGGAAAAAATTCGCTCCGTTTATCCTAATGCCATGCATGTTGAAAGAAAGCAGATAGTTACCCAAGCCGTTTCAGCTACGAAACAGACACGTAGTAAGATGAGTGATTTTGAGCTTTTTCAATCTTTTTACGAACAAGTGAAAGGGGAGAAAGCAACGGAAGAAACGGAAAGAATTTTTAAAGAGATTATGGATGAATTATTACAAGATGAAAACGAAACGTCTCCCCAAACGGAAAGGGAATTTGTGTCAAATTAAGGGAAAAGGAGGGAAGGAAGGATGCGCCCATTAACGTTAAGACTGACCGCTTTTGGCCCGTATAAAGATACGGAAATTATTGATTTTACAAAGCTAAAGGAGCAGTCCATCTTTGTAATTTCTGGCAATACTGGTGCTGGGAAAACGACAATTTTTGATGGGATTTGCTTTGCTTTATACGGAAGTGCAAGTGGACAGGATCGGGAAAATCAAACCATGCTGCGAAGTCATTTTGCAGAGGATGATATCCATACCGCGGTTGAATTAATATTTGAGCTTCACCACCGTACATATCGAATTTTACGGCAATTAGGTCATGTCAAACAGGGAAATAAGACCAAAACCGGTGAGCGTTACGAGTTTTTTGAAATGGAAGACGACAGGGAAGTTCCCTGTGTGGATCGGCAAATCGTTTCTGAGATCGATAAAAAGGTCGAGTCTCTATTAGGGCTCACACAAGCGCAATTTAAGCAGATTGTTATGCTCCCACAAGGTGAATTCCGGAAACTATTAACCTCGCAAACGGAAAACAAAGAAGATATTTTACGACGCCTTTTTAAGACCGATCGTTACCAGCAAATTGGGGAAAAACTGCGAAATCGGAAAAAACGAGTGGAGGAGATGTTTCAGCAAGAGGAAAGAGTCAAAGCGTCATTGATTCAAAATGTCCAAGCGACACTTCCTGTTAGAGAGGGATCCTTATTTTTTCAAGTGATCTCCCAAGATCATTACAATACTCAGCAAATTTTACAAGGACTGGAAGATGAGGTTGCCTATTATCAAGAAAAAAAACTCCAAGATCATCAACAATATGAACAAGCGTACAAACGACATACAGAAAAACAGGCTGAATTTTATCAAGCTCAAGCATTGAATGAAAAATTTGTGGAACTTACCAGCAAGCGCCAGCAGCTGCAACAATTAGCTAAGCAGCTCCCTGTTTTTGCGCAAAAGGAAACACAATGGGAATTAGCTGAGCGCGCTAGCACGATCGAGCCCTATGAGCAGCAGGTAAAGGAGTGGCGAGAAGAGGAAGAGAAGAAGCGGAAAGCCTATGAACAGGCTGTACACGCAAAGAAGCAAATAGAGGCTGATTATCAGCAGACACTGAAAAAGTATCAACAGGAGGAAGGCAAAGAAGAGAAAAGGGAACAGCTACGACGAGAACTCACACGATTACAGGATTATCTCCCGACAGTCAAAGAAATTGATCAAGTCAAGCAACAGATTCAAGTGCTTGAGCAACAAGTCAGTCAAGCGCATACTCAGCTTGAAGCAATTAAGCAGAAGCGAAAGGAAAAAGCGGATACCGTAGAGAAATGGCAACAGCAGATTATGGAGCTGGAGAAGCGTGTTAGCAAGTATCCAGAGAAAAATGACTTATTAGCAGAGAAACGTGAGCAGTGGAAGGTTTTACATGAGTATCATAAATATGCACTTAAACAAACCAGTTTGGATCAAGAATTACAGCAGAAAAAGCAGGTTTTTGAACAGAAAAAATCGGAGTACTTGGAGCAAGAAAAAAATTGGTTCAATCAACAAGCCCTTGTATTAGCAAGCCATTTGCATGATGGAGAGGCTTGCCCCGTTTGTGGAAGTCTTGAGCATCCCAAGAAAGCGGCAGACAAAGGGGGAATGATTTCAAAAGAGCAATTAGAAACGTTCAAAAAAACGGTGGAGCATTGTGAACATGAATACCATGCGCTTAAAGTTGATTGGACTGCAAATACGAAACAGCTACAAGATAGACAAGATGATGTCGAAGTGCTTGATCTCACTATAGAAGAAGTGCCAATGAAATTGGAGCAATTAAAGAAGGAAGGAAAGGTTTTAAGTGAAGAGGTTGAAAAGTTAAAAAGTGACCAGCGGCTGCTTGCCAAATGGAAAAGTGATTTGGACGGACAGCAACAAGAGCTCAAGCAGTTTGATAAGAAAAAAGACGAGCTTGAGGAGCTTTATCAAGAAAAACGGTTGAAGGCAGAAAATACAAAGACGCTTTATATGGAGCGGATTCGAACGATCCCAGAAGAATTACGTGTTTTAAAGCAATTAGAAACGCAAATGCAAAATACGAAAAAGGAAAAAATAGCCTTAGAACAGGCTTGGGAGCAAGTGCAGCAGCAGCTCCAGAATATCCAAGACAAGAAAACAAAAGCAATAAGTAATGTGGAAAGTACTGAACGGGAGCAAATGGACACAATAGCAAAGAGAAAGAAGATGGAAGCTACATTCCAATCCTTGCTACAAAAATCTGAATTTGCGACAGAAGAGCTTTATCGTTCTGCTAAGATGTCTGAAGAGGCTCGCGCGGAATTAAAGAATGAGATTCAGCAATTTAAGCAAACACGATCCTTCCTCGAAGGGCAGGTAAAGGAATTAGAGATCAGTTTGCAAGATAAAGAAGAAGTGAATTTACAACAATTGCAACAACAATTGGAAGAGTTTAAGCAGGCATATGAAACAGCTCTTAATCAGTGGGAGCATTCGAAGAAAATTCATGTGGAAGCCATCCAATTGCGAGACAAGATTACAGAAGCAGAGAAACGTGTTCGTGAAAGTGAACGGCAACTAGCCGTTTTAACCGATTTATTTGATGTCATTCGTGGTCAAAATCAGCAAAAGGTTTCTTTTGAGCGTTACCTGCAAATTGACTATTTAGAGCAAATTATTGAGGCAGCCAATTTACGATTGAAAAAATTATCCAATGGTCAGTACGATTTAATCCGTAGCGACCGCCAGGAATCTCATGGAAGACAGAGTGGTTTAGCCCTTGATATTTACGATGCTTATACGGGGCAAACGCGTGATGTGAAAACATTATCCGGTGGTGAAAAATTCAATGCCTCTTTGTGTTTAGCTCTGGGGATGTCGGATGTTATTCAGAGCTTCCAAGGGAATATTTCAATCGAAACGATGTTCATTGATGAGGGTTTCGGTACTTTAGATGAAGAAGCTCTCAATAAAGCCATTGATGCATTAGTTGACCTACAACAATTAGGGAGAATGATCGGGGTCATTTCCCATGTTCAAGAACTTAAATCGATCTTTCCAGCCATTCTCGAAGTAAAGAAAACGAAAGAAGGGCATAGCCAGGCACAATTTATATTGAAATGAACGAATTCAGGATGAGGGGCTGGGACATAAGTATTTTTACCAAGAAAAAACGAACTGCTAGAGGGTATATACTTCCGCTCCGGAAATAGTTCGGCAAGACCCCGGGAGGCGAAGCCTGAGGAGACTTGCCACTCGCCCGGAGTCTACGTATATTTCCTCCGCTAAGGCAGTACATTGTTCGTCCTTGGTGCTCAATGTTTTAATTATGTCCCAGCCTTTTCCTTGGTATCACTAACAATGTCTTCTAAGGTGGATAGAACAAGCAAAAGCGATGCTCTGCCCAGTGAGATCCTATTGCTCTGTCGGAAGGATCGTTTGGAAAATGGCACAATCCGTATTGTTATTGATTCTTTTTTCGCTTTTTATTATTTAATTTCTGTTTGGTGCTCAGCGGTTCTTGGGACATTTCTTCCTGATAGCCCACATTGCGGCTTGGCCTTTTCTCCGGATTTAATCCTTCCAAATGACTCTCTGTTCTCTTTGCCATTTCTATCACCTCCACCTGTAGTCTGTGTGAGAACGGTAAAAATATGTAAAAAACATAAGATTTAACAGAGTCCTGTGTTTCCCTGTGGTCGATATGTTTTTTGAATCTCCTGTAATCGCCGTTTCCTTGCCAATGTCTCTTGATCCCATTTTCTTTTAGTGCTCTTGCTCGTCTGTACTTCTTGCTGAAACCAATCAGGTACTTTTTCTGTCCGAATGATTTTTCGCTTCGTTGTGGTTGGGACGGATGTTTGCTGTGTTAATAAAACTTTATAAGCATACTTCCAGGCGAAAATCGCACGCTCCGCAGTGGTTTCTAAGGCTTGTAAAATTTCTTTAAGCGAAAAGGTTTTACAAGCATAGGCCAATTCTTCTTTTTGTGATGAGCGAAGTGGGAAAAAATGCAGTCTCTTTAGATGTTTTTGAATAAGTGCTATTTTCTCTTGGGTCTCCACCTTCATCTGTGGTGTATTTATCTCAGAGCTTGCCTGAAAGGTGTTTTTAAGTTTACTCGTCGTTGCGAGCGTTTTATTCGTCGTTAGTTCAGATTTATTCGCCGTCGCATCTCTCTTATTCGTCGTCACCCCCTGCTTATTCGCCGTGAGCTTTTGGCGAGGGAGAATATTGGTCCCATTCTCACTAAGAGCATACCAATTAGTGCGATCATAGCGGTGTTTGCCGTGTTGCTCTATTAGGATCAAGCCTTGTTTTTTTAAAGAAGCAAAGATTCGTTTAATGGTGGAAATCGACCAGAAGGGAAAATCCTCCTGCCATTCTTCATAAGTACGTTCAATCCACACCTGTCCATTTAAAGGGGTTCCTGCTTTTTCAACGTGCTCGTAGAGCTTCTCGACTACAATACTTTCATTTAATCCAATTGTTTTCGCTAATTCTTTTCCAAATATGATTTTCTCCATTTTGCATCCCTCCTATCCTCCATATAGATCCGATAGACGCAAAAGGACACCTTATTAATAATTATTTTTTAAAATATGTTTTAAATGCTTTTAAAATCAAGAACTTAAAGAGGAGCTTAAAGTGAACTGCTCGAACATTCATATGGGGATACGGCTGTAATCTTCATTATGATCTGCTCGAATGATGAACCACACTGCGAATATTTTCCATTACTAGGATAAAGCTACATACATATAGTTTGAGCAGAAAGGGTGAACATCATTTTTCTTAAAAATCTGTTCTTGGTCCTGCTGGGATTGCTAGTGTATCTTTTCCAGCCTACTCAGGTGCAAGCGAAGATCCCTCTTACCCAGCCATTTGATGTAAAGGGACAGGCGCTAGAAATTTTTCGGGAGAAGCCTTTGCAAAATAGCACAGTTCTTCAAGGGATCGGTTTTGATGATCGGCATCAGCATATTTATACTGTGCAAGTGATGGAAAAGGGATATCGATTTCCAGACGAAAAGACAGCTGTAAGAGGAGCGGAGCGAGCAAGCAATGGTGATTTGGTTTTAACGAAATTGGATATCAAGGGTCATAAACTTGGCCATATGTATTTGCGAGGATTTGGTCATGGTGTTTCCATTGGCGTTGAACCAAGCAATGATGAGGTATATATTTGGACGGAAACCGACGCTGTTGCAGGCACAGGAAAAAATGGTTGGGGTACAAGAATTGCCAGATTTCCATTTAGGGATGGCAAAACCATTAATCCAAACGCTTCTATATTGGAAAAATTTGATTTTTTGCCAAATATCGATCATACAACGGTGGATATTGATCATGCCCATCAGCTTCTAACGATGAGATATCGCCAAAACGGAAAATTCTATTTTGCTTTATACCAATTAGCAGATGTGAAGCAGCATCGTTTTCAACCGATTGCAAAGATGGCCCAGCCGAAACTTGGGACATTTCAAGGGTTTGCATCGTACGGAAATTATCTCTACTTATTAGAAGGAAATGACTACGGAACAAGAGACTCTCAAAAGCCCAACGGCAATACGCATATTACTACAATGGATTGGAAAACCAGAGAAATTGTGGATAAGCAATGGATTGGAATAGCAAATAATCTCCCATTTAGGGAGCCTGAAGGGATGGGGATTTATTTACCTAGGGATCAAGATCCTGATCAGGTTTTATTATGTATAGGCTTTGCTTCCACGATCACCAAAAATAATCCAGACAAATTAGCCAGTATATATGGATTTCCCCTGAAACCATGAAATAGACACTGACACAGCTTCTAAGCTTAACCTAACAGCGATATTGAGTGGAAGTTTGCTTTGAATGACGAACCATTGTTGATGAAAAGCTTTCTTTTTCATAACCAAAACAATTTCGCTCTTTACGTAACCCATATTTTTTTATACTCTAAGGAGAGGTCAAATAATAGCTTGAAGGAGATTATGCATTTGAAAGAAAGTTCGTTTATTATTCGCATGCTCGAAAATACACGTGAGATTCTCCCGAATTATCATGATTATGGGTATGTGCTGAAGCAAATATTGCAGGTGATGAGGGAAAAAGCAGGTCACACTCTAAGGTTATTTTTAGACAGTGAGGGACAAGAAGAGATTTGGTCTGTGCTTCAGGAGGATATTGAAGTTGGCAAAGCTCAGCTTGTGGCAAATATTTTTGATTATCTCGAAACAGGGATGATTACCTATGAACAAAATGGAGATCAACAAGGCTTTGTTATTAAACCCTCTCTAAATAACTCAGTCTATTATTATCCCGAGCATCAGGTCGGCCTAATAAAATTACCTATTTTTCAAAGTCATGCTGATTATGAGAGAGAGTTTATTTTAGCTGAAAATGATCATGCTCTGTTACTCTTTTTGACCTACGTCTATGAACGTCAAAAAGAGATTATGAAGGGAAGCGTGACGGTTTTTACCGATACAGAGGATGGAGTCGAGAGAACGAAGGAATGGATTACCCAGCAAGTCAGCAGAGAGGATGTCCTCTTAGAAGAAGACTTGAAAAATGAGGTATATCGCTCGATTGACGAGTTTTTCAATGAGAGTGGGGAATTTTTCAAAACGTACAATATTCCGTATAAACGAGGGATATTGCTATACGGGCCTCCTGGCAATGGAAAAACAACTCTCGTAAAGTCGATCGCAGGAAGTATTGATGCACCTGTGGCTTACTGGCAGATTACAGAATACACTTCTAGTTACTCGATTCAAGAGGTATTTTCTATTGTCGCCAAGATGGCCCCGATGGTATTGGTGATAGAAGATATTGATTCCATGCCAGAATCCGCACGTTCCGTTTTTCTAAATGCTTTAGATGGAGCGACATCCAAAGAAGGGCTTTTCCTAATTGGGACGACGAATTACCCGGAGAGAATTGACCCTGCTTTGATAAATCGTGCGGGACGATTTGACCGTGCCTATGAAATTAAGACGCCAAGCCTCGCTTTAAGGGAAAAATATTTGCTTGGCAAAAAAATCGATCGTTTTTTAGAAAAAGAGGATATTCTTTATCTGGGAAGACAAACAGAGACATTTTCTGTGGCGCAGTTAAATGAGCTCTACACATCTGCAGCCCTGCAATGGCACTATGAACAATCGGTTGATCTGAATACATTGATTCAAAATTTAAAAGTTGCAAATGAAAAAGCTAGAACACAAGAATGGGAAACAGATGAGTATTCATCTGCAATGGGATTTGATATGTAGAAGGGCAGCTTCTAAGAAAAATAGATATGGAGAGGAGGAATGATTGAAATATCTTCCTCTCACCATATAATAAGTTAGAAGATAGAAAAGTAAAAGCGCTGTCACTATAGAGGAGGATGACGTATGAAGGGGATTACTGCAAACATTCACACAATTAATGATTCACGAGTAGAGGCTTGGCAGCAGTTAGAATATGGGATGTTTATTCATTGGGGGCTGTATTCAGAAATTGGCGGGGTCTGGAAGGGACAACCTGAAACAAAAGGATATAATGAGCAGATTCAAATGTGGGCCAATATTTCAGAGGCGGAATATCTTGAGGTGGCCAAGCAGTTTACAGCCGAACATTTTAATCCAAAAGAAATTTGTCAGCTTGCCAAGGATGCGGGCATGCGCTATATTGTTTTGACAACAAAGCATCATGATGGATTTTCCATGTTTAAGACGGAAACAACCGATTATAATATTGTTGATCGTACACCATTTGGAAAAGATGCCTTAAAATTATTAGCGGAAGAATGCCAAAAACAAGGATTAAAACTGGGACTCTACTATTCTCTTGTTGATTGGCACCAGGGACATGAGTTTGATCATAATAACTGCAATGAAATTCCTGAGTCGATTGACAAAATCATTGAAGAGCAATTACAAGAGCTTTTAACGAACTATGGAGCGATAGTCGAGTTATGGTTTGATATGGGGGCTCCTACCCTTGAACAAAGCAAGCGATTTAAGCAGATTGTGCGCGAATATCAACCAAAAGCTGCCGTGAATAGCCGGATTTGGAATAATCAAGGGGATTTTCGTACATTAGGGGATAATGAAGTGCCTTCTGTTCCGCTCGATGGAGCTTGGCAGACACCAGCGTCCATTTACCATTCGACTTGGGGCTATCGAAGCTGGCAAGAAAGAAAGGATCTTACTGGAAAGGTGCAAGAGCTTGTGAAAAGCCTTGTGAAGGTAAGAGCGAATGGCGGGAACTACTTGTTGAATATTGGGCCGCGTGGGGATGGCTCGATTGTGGAATATGAAGCAGATGTATTAAAAGGAATCGGCGACTGGTTAAAACGCCATCAGCATGCCTGCTTAGATTCATCTGCGACCTTATTTGGAACGCAAGCTTGGGGAGAAGTAATGGCGAAAGATCAGGAGCTATTTTTATATGTGATGGATTGGCCAGAAGAAGGAAAACTCCGATTACCAGGCCTGACAACAGATGTAAAGCAAGTGCTAGAAGAGGGAACAGGAAAGCCACTTAACTGGCAATTTGACAACAATGATGTTGTGATTACTTTATCCAGTAAACCTCATGACGAGATTTTACCTGTTGTTAAAGTGGAATTAAGTGCAAAGCCCACACTTATTCCCAACCTTACAGTGGAGGAAAAAGCTGGAGAGTGGAATCTTCATAAGCAAGATCTTAGTTCTCGCCATAATTACAAGGATGAAGGCTCTTATTTTTCTACAAAACAAACAATTGTCCAGCTGGCGGCCTATCTTGCTAGTCAGCAAGAGGGAGAGGTAACCTTAACTGTAACAGGAAAAGCTGATCCAAAGGCGCGATATCGTATCCAGATCGGAGAGCATTCGCATGTTGCGGCAGGGGACAACCTTACAAATATAGGACCATTCCAGCTATCTGCAAATGAAGTGATTCCGCTCATTATTGAACGAGCAGATCCCGCCTACAAGGGCGAGGATATCGATTTTGAAGTGGATGAGCTGATTTTAAAGCGGAAATAGAAAAAGAACCAGATCCTTATTTTATCAGGGGATCTGGGCTTTTTTTATAGGAAAGGAAAGGAGAATTCTGACAATTACCCTTTTTCAAGCAATCATTTTACGGTATGATTGTGTAAGAAGTTTGTAATAGAAGCTGCTCATATTTGGTCCATGTATGGAAGTGGCTTGTCTTAGGAAAGGAAATAAAAGAATGATAGAATTACGAGAAATAAATGGGGACAACATAGATGAAGTAATAGCACTTGAGGTTGGAGAAAACCAGAAAGATTTTATAGAAACTAATAACCTTAGAAGCTTTGCAGACGCTCATATGTTGAACGCAGATGGGATACCAGCGACTCCCTTAGCCATTTATGCCGATGAAGTCGTGGTGGGATTTTTGATGTATATTTATGATACGCTGGATCATGAATCATTTGAAAATGAAGTTTTTTACGAGAAGGCGAGCTATTTTATTTGGCATATTATGATCGACAAGACTTATCAGGGGAAAGGATATGGCAAACTTGCCTTTGAAAAAATGTTGATGGATATTGAAACGATGCCAGATGGAGAAGCAGAATATGTAGCTCTCTTTTATCACACAAGTAATCTCACAGCTAAAACATTATACGCTTCATTTGGTTTCGTAGATACAGGTATCATTCAGGATAATCATTCGATGTTGGCGATTAAAAAGATGGGATGCTAAAAGTGAGGGAACCAATGGGATCGAAAGTTAATATTAAAAAAATAACAAATCAACAACCATTTTGTGCAGGGGTCATCATTACAAAAGGGGATAAATTTCTCCTAACACTTAATACTGATGGTCTACTTAAAGATCTCAAAGGCGTTGCATTGAGAGTTGGTGGGGTCGGGGGTGGACAAGAACCTGGCGAAAATATTCTTGAATGTGCTATTAGAGAAGCGAAAGAAGAAATAGGCGTTGATGTAGAAATTATTCCATCAGAGTCAACTTATTTTCATAATATTGATGAAAATAAAATTGAGGAAATAGACGTAGAAGATGAAATTTCCCCCTTATTGTTTGAGCGTGTCAAGAATTCGCGACCTACTATACCTTATAAAAAAGGTTTGCCAATCGGTCCGTATATCTATTTTGGGCTGTATGAAGCTAAATTAAATGATTGGAACATGATTAAAGCAGGAGATGATGTTCAGGAACTATTACTTCTTCCTATTAAAGAATAGAATAGTTTATTAGATGGAAATTGCACGATTGCTGATCTGAAGAAAAGAGGAGCAGAATTTATTCATAATCATTTAGATGAAAGTACAAAGCTTTGGGTATCATCTCAAGAATCATTTGGAACTGTCAGTCAAATTTTATTAAATTAGTATCTAAAAGAGAGTTACTCTGTCAATTAAAGGGATTTTATCAGCTGAGAGTCTTATATATTGAATATTGACATTGAACCAGCGTTTATATTTTATTAAAAAATTTATAATACGAGGGAGCAAACCTATGATCGGTAAATTTTTTAAGAAAAAGAATAAGCATGCAGTCATACCTCCTGAAAATGTTAAACGGACCATTCCAAAAGGGATTATGACAAAGTGTAAAAAATGTGGAGTTATTCAGTATTCAAAAGAACTACAAAAAAATTTGAAAGTATGCATATCATGTGGATTTCATTTTAGACTAAATGCGTATGAACGAATTAATTTTACAGTTGATGAAGAAACCTTTGCTGAATATGATCAAGATTTGATTGCTTCAGACCCTTTATCATTCCCAGGTTATTCAGATAAGTTAGAGAGAAATAAAAAAAGTTCAGGTTTAAAAGATGCTGTTATTACGGGGGAAGCCACAATAGGGGGATTTCCGGTTGTCATTGCAGCCATGAGCTTCGATTTTTATGCTGGTAGTATGGGCGGAGTAGTCGGAGAAAAGTTAGTAAAAGCGATAGAGAAAGCAAGAGAGAAAAAATGTCCACTTATTATTTTTTCAACATCAGGAGGAGCGCGAATGGAGGAAGGAATTTTAAGCTTAATGCAACTGGCGAAGGTTAGTGTAGCTCTTTCTAGATTCGATAAAGCTGGAGGTCTGTTTATTTCGGTCATTACAGATCCAACCTACGGTGGAGTTTCTGCAAGTTTTGTAATGCAGGGGGATATTACAATTGCTGAACCGAAGGCTTCTTTTGGCTTTGCTGGCCGTCGTGTGATTGAGCAAACGATTGGTGAAAAATTACCATCTGACTTTCAAACTTCTGAGTTTAACTTTGAAAATGGTCAGCTGGATAAAATTGTTGAACGTAAGGAAATGAGAAATACCCTTATAAAAGCTCTTGATATCCATCAAATTTCTACTAATCCCCATCTCCAATAGAATACTAGCTAAGAGGAAAAAAGCGCGCTAGTTGTTGGTAATAATGGATGCGTTTACAATTACTCTTTTTTCAAAAGGGGATTTAAAAACAGAGGAAAAGGGAGAAATAACCCCCTTTTCCAATTTCATTGCTTCGGTTTATCCCGAATTAACTGGCAGTAAGACTCCCACTTCAAGAATTCGAGGTGAAAACGAGAATTGTAAGTGGGGGACAACTGCCAGTAAATACCCGATTGGTTCGGGCCTGCAGGACGCAGGTCACAAAGGCGTTGCGACGTACAGGACGTACTAGTGCGGGCGAAACGACAGGATGTCGTGCTTTAAGCCTGCCAACAGAATGTTGCGAATTTAGCCTTTGATCCTTAACATTCAGTGGGGGATGAAAAAAACCCCCACTGAATGAAGTTTCACTTTATCTCTCTTTTTCATCTTCTTGAAGAGCGGTCATCGCTAAGTTTTTAATTGTCATATCGTCCATTGGTGGGTTATGCAAGCCAGCGCGGACATCACGGTAGTAACGTTGCAATGGATTGGTGAGTTGTAAACTCTTCGCACCGACAACACGCATCGCTTGGTCGACAATGTTGATCGCAGAATTGGTGACCGTATGCTTGGCAATGGCAATTTCATTTGTTAAGTATGGTCTTCGTGATTCATCATCATAGGCTGCTGCGACACTATATAATACATGACGCGCCTGGGTTAATTCTAATTCTATCTCCCCTAAATGTTGCTGCACATTTGGTAGTTGGCTGATTGGTCCCTTCAAGCTGTTTGGTGCATGATGATTAGCGAAATGAACAGCATAATCGCGGGCCGCTTGGGCAATTCCAAGATACGTAGCAGGAATATGCAAGGCCCAACCAGCAAATTTTGCCGGGCTTTTCTTATCCGGTAGTTCAATAAGCTTGGTATCTTCCACTTTTACATCCTCTAAAACCAAATCATGACTACCTGTTCCTCTCATCGACATTACATTCCATGTTTCATCCACGGACAATCCTGGTAAGTCTTTATGAAGAAGAAAGAAACCGATCGACTGTTTCTCTTCAATCCAAGCAGAGGTTAAAAAATACGTTAAAACAGGGGAGGCGGTTGTAAACGTCTTTCTGCCATTCAGAACCCAGCCATTTTCTTGTCTTACCGCATTTGTGCCTGGGCGGCCACCGCGTGTCGGGCTCCCCGTTTGCGCTTCACTAACCGATCGATTGGTAATCGCTCCATTTACAATTTCCTTTGCTAAAAAATCCAAGTTTTCTGTTGTCCAAGCTTTTTTCTCATAGATTTCCCCGACAGTCCCCAGATGCCAGCCGATAGAAAGGGAGGTGTTAGAATCATAGCTTGCTAAGGTTTCCTGAAAAAGCACCATATCATAGACTTTTAAACCTTCTCCACCAAATTCCTTTGGTAACGTGATCTTTGTGTAGCCCAAATCAACTAGATCTTGAATGCTTTCTTTTGGAAAGATGCCTTGTTCATCAATTTGCGTGGCTCGACTTTTAAACTTTTCTGCTTTCTCCTGCAATTTGTTTAACCATGCCTGTTGCTGTTCTGAACGAATAAATAAACCCATTTCTGTTTCTCCTCCTGTCCCGTAATGCAATCATGCTTATTTGTTTAGTCGGAATTAGTTGTATTATTTATTCCCCAAAATTTGTTAGTGAAATCGTGGGGCCAAAATGTTCAATAACTTATTAGGCAGTGGGAGGTCGCCTCCCACTGATACGATTGCCCTAATCTTAGGGGATGAAAAAGGCTTTGTCAAGATTGAACTATAGTATTTGCCTCCATGATCACAGCAGTTTTTCAACAAGTTGGGTGAGAGGAACATCCATTTCTTTTTGAGGATCATCCAAAGGGTAAATGCGTGCTGTCTCGTTATGTTCATCTACTCGTTGAATATAAACACGCTCACCTTCGTAGGTGACATGCTTAATATCTCCAGTTTGTACAATTTCTTCAGCTCTTTGTCGATTCAATGAAATCCTCCTCCTTATTCCATATATTTTCTCGGATGTGATACAAATATACCGATAAAAATATCTTGGGATAAAATATGAAGAAACTAAAAAATACAATCGATTTAGGGTAATGACTCGTTTATAATAAGGAAAATGCAAAAAAGGAGTGAGTGAGATGAGCGATCAAGAGATATTTGAAATGCCGGTTTTAGAGACTGAACGATTGCGTCTAAGGAAATTAAAGGATACGGATGTGGAAGACGTATTTTATTATGGGTCGGATGTAAAGGTATCACGATATGTAACATGGGATCGTCATCAGACCATTACAGATACGAAGCAATTTTTAGAGTTTGCGAAGGAAAGATATGCTGAAAATCAAGTGGCTCCATGGGGCATTGAGTGGAAAGAAACCGGGAAGATCATTGGAACGATTGATTTTATTTGGTGGAAACCGAAACATCGAAGCGCCGAAATCGGCTATGTATTATCGCGTGATTTCTGGGGTAAGGGCATTATGACAGAGGCAGCCAAAGAAGTTATCCGCTTTGGGTTTGAAGAAATGGATCTCATGCGAATTCAAGCACGCTGCTTGGATGAAAATATTGGTTCCAGTCGAGTAATGGAGAAAGCAGGAATGAGCTTTGAAGGGATTTTACGCAAAGCAATGTTCACAAAAGGGAAACATTGGGATATTAAGATCTATTCTATTTTGCGGGGAGAGCAATTGTGAAGCGACATTATGTCGCTTTTTTTGTTGTTAAGGAAACTATAAAATTCTTGGCCTGTGGATAACTGTTTACGTTGCGGCTCGACATCCAGCTCCAGCGCCCAGCGACTAGCAAACTTTCGGTTTCTTCCTGCGATAAGTCAACATCCATTCGCTTTCCAAGCTCATGGTGTTTCCTTTATCTCGTCAGAACCCTAAAAAGTTTGTACGTCGCTAAACGGGCGCTTGCGCTTTTGTTCCGCTATAAAGTCCATCAAGCTATGGCAATAGCTGAAATTATTTTATCTGAGCGATATAATGATGGGTCTGAAAGCCTTAACGGCGAATAAAAGCGGCATGATGGCGAATAAAGACAGAGTCATGACGAATAAAAGCAATGTGATGGCGAATAAAAACGGCGTAACAGCGAATAAATCCACCTCAACGGCAAATAAAGGCCCCACAATGTCTCTTAGCTTCATTTTTGTGTAATATATATGCAGATTAAGAGCCTATTATCATCTCGCAATTGCATCAAAGAATTAGGGAGTGAATTGCAGAGAAAAAGGACCTTAGCAGGTCCCTGTTCATTCCCTTTCGACCACTTTCATCGGTCGCATCATATCATAATCTTCATGTTCTAAAATATGGCAGTGCCATACATAATCACCCGGGTTTTCCGTGAATTTCATAATCACACTTGTTACCATACCTACATCCGCTCGAACCGTATCCATCCAGCCTTTTTCATATGGTTCTGGTTCGATTGGTGGCCCCGTGTATTGAATATAGCCATCTTCCTGGAATCGCTCCAAATTAAAGGGTCTTCTGTGTAAAACTTTAAATTGGATAAGATGGATATGCATGGGATGTGGAAAGTTCATTAAGTTAATAAATCGCCATACTTCGGTATCTCCGATAACAGGTTTCTCCGTTACGGGATCATGCCACATTTGATTATCCAACATCATCATCGGGCGATTGTATTCATCTGGCATCGCATCAAGGGTCAATAATCTAATCCTATCTGCACATTTTTCCTCTAATGTAGAATCATCTGGCAACAAGCTTGTGGGAATCTCGCTTGTATCTTTTTGATTGAGTGGCAATGTAACATCAAATCTCATAATGACCCCTGTATTCCCTTCGTCGTTCGTGTTTTGCATAACCAACTTTTTACCCCTTAGCTTCGAAAAGTCAACAATGATTTCTGACCGTCCGGCAGGTTCAATCGGAAGAGTAGTTAACTCAACTGGCTCTGGCAAAAGTCCTCCATCTGTTGCAATTTGGTAAAAGGAGCGCTCATCCCCAATCCGTAATGTATAAGCATTCGTATTTGACGCATTTAAAATACGGAAGCGATATTTCCGCGGCTCGACTTTTAACCGCGGCCAGATTTTCCCATTTACGACCATCGTATCTCCATTAAAAAATGGTTGAACAGATGGATTGATAGGAGCGGGTGGGTCTGTATTTTCTGGATAGAATAAGGAGCCATCCTTTTTAAAGGATTTGTCTTGAATGACAAGAGGCAAATCATAACGATTTTTTGGTAATTTTAGTTTTTTCTCGATGGCATCACGAATAATGTAGAGGCCAGCAAGCCCCGCGTATACGTTTAATCTTGTAATGCCAATTGCGTGATCATGATACCAAAGGGTAGCGCCGTTCTGACGATTGGTATATTCATAAATTTTTCGTTTAAAGGTTTCGCCTGTTTGCGCGAAGTTTCTTGAAAACCATGCTTCTGGATGTCCATCACTTTCCCAAGCCACATTCGCACCATGTAAATGAGTGACTGTCCGTACTTCAGGCGGACCTGCTGATCCATGGAGGGTTCGATCAATCGGTAAAAAGTGCTTCAAAGGTAATTGATTTTTCCATTTCACATAAATAGTTTCATTTTGATTAACTTGGATCGTCGGTCCGGGATACATTCCATCATAGCCCCAAACAGTTGTAGCTGGCATGAGCTTATGGAACCGATGTTTACATTCCTTCATGGTGATTTCATAGTAAGACTTGCCTTTGATGTTTTTAAGTGGTCTAGCTACAGATGGAATCGGTAGGTCATCGACAAACTTAGGAATGGTATCAGGATTGGAAGGATCCACTTTGCTTCCTTTCGGATTAATGGTTTGTATTTTTTTCACCCCCACTTTTTCATCTCCATTTCAGTCTATGTGGCATAGCCATTTATGAATGAGACATAAGCGGAGAGGTGGGAATTTTTAGGGAGGATCCGTTTTTATGAAAAGAGGCTGGGACAAAAATGTTTTCACCAAAGAAAAAAACGAACTAATAGGGTGATACCTCCGCTCCGGAAATATACTTCGCTTTCCGCGGGCGAGTGGCAAGTCTCCTCAGGCTTTGCCTTCCGGGGTCTTGCCGAACTCTCACTTCCCGCAGGAGTCTACGTATATTTTCTCCGCTAAGGTAATGCATTGTTCGTCTTGAGGGCTTAACATTTTAATTTTGTCCCAGCCTCTAGGAAGAATCCTTATTGCGGTGAGAGAACTGTTTTTGCTTGTTGCTTTCAAGAAACTTTTCAAAGTCAGTGAAGGAATCATTTTCCTCTGGTTGCTGGTCAGTGCTATGGATAGTTTCCTCTTCTTGGGTATTGAGGGTGAAAAGATCGCCCTCTTCATCGGTCTTTTTTGGATATGCATCATCAATGGATCCTTTATTCACTGGTTCACTAGTTAGATCCGTTTTACCAGGTTCCAATGCATCTTCTGCTTGACGCTTTAGCTTTACGGTGGCAAGCACTTGTACAAATCGCTTGAGAGCTTCCTTTTTCATTAATTCCATATTATCTTGATGATCGGTTGTATCTGACCCTCTGATCACTTCTTTCATTAAGGAAAAGCCTTGTTCTAAGGTTTTAAATTGTTTTTGATAAGCATTTGTTCCTCGTTTTAATTGAATATGTCCATTCTTCATTGTTGCTTCATAAAAAATTAGTGTATGGGTCATATGAGCAGCCGTTATCTGTAGCTGCAGGGAAGTAATGGTTTCAGGCTCCATGCTAGGATCACTTCCTGTTCGTTTTTCCAAAGTGTAGTGTTCATTTATAATCATTTCAACAGCTTGAATGTCAGCAAATTCATAGGAAAACACTTGAAAGGTCATTTCTTTTTGAGGTAGTTTCATAGTTGGATCATTTGGTAACCAAATACAGACTCTCTTTTCTTGTTCGTCCAATGCAATCCGTGTTAACAGAGAGTCAGGAGAAATGACCTGTGTTTCTGTAAATGCCTCTATTTCTGGACGGAAGCTGGCTATATAATTTTTGTATCTTTCCCGATTGGCGTCTTCTATCTCAGAAGCGCGCGCCATAAAAGCAATGGAAATCACGAGCAGAACGATTAGCAGTACGATCCCGATCCCAAGTTGTCCGATAGTGATTAAAAAGATTAAAAGGCCGATTCCTATAGGAATAAACGAGCAGCCTAAATAGCCAATAAGATTAGAATGGCGTGAGGACATGGTGAATATCTCCTCTCTGAAGATAGTTTTAATCTGTTTATACGAGGAGAAGGAAAGAAAGTTTCAATTTTTTACAATTTCCTATCCCTTTGCATACGATATTATAATTCATTGGCAAGGGGATGGTATGCGAGATGGGATTATATATGAATAAGAATCAACATCCAGCGCTTTATAAAACGGCAATGGATGTGCAAGCGAAAAATCAAGGAAGTTATCAATATGATGGTTGGACGGAATTTTTAAAAGAACAAAAGCGAGCCAATCAAGAATTCAATCAGGCTTTTCTAATACTCAATCAGTTACACCAAAACCAAGATCGCAAACATGAACAGCAGTGGAGAGAGGTTGGCGGACAAATTGAGGAACTGAGGAAGATGAATGTTCGGAGGGAAGCGTCTGAAAAGTTTGCTTTAGAGCTTTTAGAAAAAATAGAAGGACAGCAGGTAAATAGCGTGGACATGGAGGAAAAGCTGAATCGAGAAATCGCTGATCATATCGATAGGGTCTATGTATCAAACAAGGAAATGATGCAGCGGCTGGATCAACTTGTTATGGCGGGGGAGCAAATAGAGATGCAAGTTAAGGAGACGGAACAGAAATTATCACATCAGTTGTTTGAACTTCGCGAGGAAACCATGAACAAAATCGATAAGCAAGAAACGAAACAGCAGACGATAAATCAGCAAATGGAAAAACAAGATGCCCACCATCAAGAGGTGATCGAGAGACTAGATAGACAGGAAGCTGTTTCGGAAAAAATCATCCGGGAAATTCAACATATTCGGTCCATCCTATTCGAAAGAGCCAGCTTTTTGGCTGAAAAAATCGAAAATGGCTACAAACTAACCTCTTCCTACCTGCAAAAAATTGTTCAAAATTCATAAACGGGGGCCTGACCCCCACCGTGGTAACGCTTTAATACAGCGGGGGTCAGGCCCCACAATGACAATTGTCATGTCAAATCCATTACATAATCAACTGAAATTTCCAGGTTTGGAGCGGTAGGATAAGGGGAGAGATGTTGGGGGTGGAATGATGGAAGCTGTAGTGAGCATTGAGCATTTGTCGAAGACGTTTAAAGGGAAGAGAGCGGTGGATGATGTTTCTTTCTCGATTTATCCGGGAGAGGTTGTGGCAATTCTTGGACCAAATGGGGCGGGGAAGACGACGACCATCTTGATGATGCTGGGATTGCTAAATCCTACGGAAGGGTCAGCTCGATTATTTGGTCAGGATGCGAAAGCCAAGGCAGTTCATGAAAGAATCGGTGTGATGTTGCAAGAGGTGAGTTTAATGGACGGCTTAAAGGTGAGAGAAATTCTTCGTCTTTTTCGTAGTTATTATCCGAGTCCTCTTCCGTTAGAAACATTAATGGATATGACAGGGTTGGCAGAAGCTGATTTAAGAAAGCGGGTTGAGAAATTATCGGGTGGACAGAAGCGTAGAGTCGCCTTTTCATTGGCCTTGGCTGGGAATCCAGATTTACTGTTTTTTGATGAACCAACGGTGGGAATGGATATCGCGGCTAGAAAAGCTTTCTGGGAGAATATTTTGGCCTTAAAGAAACAAGGCAAAACGATTCTTTTTTCTACGCACTATTTACAAGAGGCCGATGATATTGCCGATCGGATCATTTTATTTCAAAATGGCAGAATTATGGCAGATGGAAAACCAGATGATATGAAGAAGCAATTAACCAAGCAATCCGTTTCCTTCATTACCAAGGATCGTTTTCCAAAGAAGCTTTTTCTCCAGGAACCTTTTGTTTCTGACTGTTTTGTTCAAGAGGGAAGAATGGTCATTTCAACAGACGACACAGATGCTGTGTTAGCAAAAATTTATGCCCAGCAGCTTGAGGTGAGGGATGTTCGTGTTGAAAAAGGACGATTGGAAGAGGCCTTTGAACAGTTAGTGAATCAGGGAAGGGAAGGGGAGACAGGATGAAGATGTTCAGGTATCAATGTCATGCTGAAATGCTGCGGATGTTGAGAAATCCGTATTATCTATTCTGGTCACTTCTCATGCCGATTGTGTTCTATTTTATTTTTACAAAAGTAGTGAATACCGGTGTTCCTGATCAAGATGAGTGGAATGCTCACTACTTGATGTCAATGACCACTTTCAGTGTAATGGGAAGTTCGATTATGACAATGGGCATCCGTTTAGTGGAAGAGCGTTCAAAGGGCTGGACGACTTTTATTCGCGTCACCCCATTATCAGACCTCGTCTATTATTCGGCAAAAATGGTCGGCCAGACAATGGTTCATATCTGCTCTGTGCTTGTCATTTTTATTACAGGGGTCCTTTTAAACGGTGTCAGTTTATCTGCGTTGGAATGGATTTTTAGTGCTGGCTGGATTTTACTTGCCTCTTTGCCATTCTTAGCACTGGGGATCTTGATCGGAACGATGAGACGTGTAGATACGGCAATAGGTGTGAGTAACGTTATGTATATGGCGCTTGCGATTACCGGCGGCATGTGGATGCCAATGGAGATATTACCAAATATCATTCAAAAAATTGGCGCATGGCTTCCAGCTTATCATTTTGGGAATGGCGCTTGGGAAATTATTCGCGGGCATGCACCGGAATTTAGAAATTTTGCTATTTTGGCCGCCTATCTGCTTGTATTCATGGTATTATCAACGTATATAAGAAGGAAACAGGAAGCGGTGTAGTCAGTGAAAAATATTCACATATTCCCAAAAAAGTTTGGCTTTTTCCCTTATATCTTTCTCGTTTATTTACTCATGCCCGTACTTTATATTTCAAATGAAAAAGGGTGGAAGCTATTCATCGGCTACACCCTTCTTTTGCTTTTTTTGGTCTCGTATCGCCAGCTTTTTTGTTTTCCTCCTGTAAAAATCTACGTTTGTTGGTTAGCGATTCAATTAGCCATTATTGTCATTCTAAGCCTTTGGTATGGTCCTTATAATTTATTCTTAGGTTTTTTTCCATCAAACTTTATTGGTTGGTTTGAACATAAAATCTTGTTTAAGCGGGCTTTAATTGCGTTTAGTTCTGTGATTATTGGCACTCTAATACTGTTGTTTATTCAGGAAACCCATATCGAAACCCTCTCCTTTTTACCGTTTATTGCAGTCATGCTGATCTCCCCGTTTGGGATTCGTTCCATGAATAAACGGATGGAATTGGAAAAGGAATTGGATCAAGCCAATGAAAAAATTAAAGAGCTTGTAAAAAGGGAAGAGCGCGTCCGGATTGCTCGAGATCTTCATGACACATTGGGGCACACGCTTTCTTTGATTACATTACAGAGTCAGCTCATCCAGAGATTGGTGAAGAAACAACCAGAGCGGGCGATTGCGGAGGCGCGCGAAATGGAAGGCACTTCTAGGTCAGCCCTTCGCCAGGTTAGAGAACTGGTTTCAGAAATGCGAGCGCTGACGATTGCAGAAGAATTAATTCACATGGAACAGATTCTGCATGCAGCTGGGATTGGATTTTTACAAAAAGGAGGGACCCAATTTACACATCTTCCCCCACTCGTGCAAAACATCATCGCAATGTGTCTGCGTGAAGCAGGTACAAATATTGTCAAACATAGTAAAGCTCAGAGTTGTCTCGTGCATTTTCAAGAGGAAAATGGCTTTTTTTCAGTCAGGGTTCAGGATGATGGCATTACGGCTACTGAAAATATAAAGGTAGGTAATGGTTTACGGGGGATGAAGGAACGATTGTCTTTACTAAACGGTCAAGTAGAATTCAAAGTGGAAAAAGGAATGACATTGGACATCACGGTGCCACTTATTTTGAAGCAAGAGGAGATGACGCTATGATCCGGATTGTCATTGCAGAAGATCAACGAATGTTAAGGGGAGCACTTGGTACACTTTTAGATTTTGAAGATGATTTAGACGTGGTGGGGCAAGCGAAGGATGGGAAGGAAGCAATGCTTTTGATAGAACGATTACGACCAGATATTTGTTTGATGGATATTGAAATGCCGCTCAAAAGCGGGTTAGATGTAGCAGAGGAGTTAAAACAGTCATCTTCCCCGTGTAAGGTGATGATCTTGACAACTTTTGCACGCCCAGGGTATTTTGAACGAGCGATCAAGGCAGGGGTCCATGGATACTTATTAAAAGATGGTTCGATTGATGAGTTAGCGGACTCAATTCGTAAGGTGATGCAAGGGAAACGGGAATACGACCAGGAGTTAATTCTCAATGTGTACCAAGCAGATAATCCATTAACAGAGAGAGAACAAGAAATACTACGATTATCAGCTGAAGGAAAAACAGCTAAGGAAATTAGCAGGCAATTATATCTCTCAGCTGGTACTGTGCGAAATTATATGTCTGAAGTCCTACAGAAACTAGAGGCAAAGAATAAAATAGAAGCGATTGCGCGGGCGCAGGAAAAAGGGTGGATTTAGGAGAAGAGTAGGCGGAAATGATATACTACAAGTAAATGAAGTTTGGAGGGACTTTACATGCATGTATACCAGAATGGCCCCCACTCATTGGAGGAGTATTGGCAAATTCGTGAAAACAATGAAGCATTACTAGAGTATATCGATGGAGTGATTTACATGTCTCCATCACCTTCGACGAAACATCAACGAGTTTCACGCAAGCTAGGGAGAGCATTTGAGGAATTTCTCGATGGAAAATCATGTGAATTGTTTTATGCCCCTTATGATATTGAATTGAAAAGCGAAAAGGTGGATGGTACAAGAATTGTGATTCCGGATATCACGATTATTTGCGATCCAAGCGGCTTCACGGATGCTAGATATGTCGGCGTACCTGATTTGCTTGTGGAAATTCTTAGTCCATCCAATCAATCGCATGATCTAATCACGAAGCTTAATCTTTATATGAACTATGGTGTGAAGGAATATTGGATCGTCAATCCGATGCTTGACACCATTACTGTCTATACATTGAATGGAGATGGGATGTACGAGCAACATGACGTGAAAGCAGGGACAGGCCTTATTACCTCCAAGTTTTTCACGGGTTTCCAACTGGACTTGACGGAGGTCTATTAAATAAAACAGCGACAGCTTATGCTGATTATTTACTTTATTTCCTAATGTATAATGTTTGATCCAAAAGTTTATTCGATCAATTTTACTGTTATAGAAAATAATGAATGAGCCATGTTCAAAGATAAGAATTTATAAAATTTCCTTTAGGGCTTTGTTGGAACCGGATGCATGTGTAGTCTAGCCCTGAGAGGCTCGCAGGATATGAGTACATCGGAGAAGATGCGGACGTGGCGTCCTTAGTCAGTGTGCTACTAAATCACCTGAGCCAATAAAAATTAAAACTGGATTTTACTTAGCTCAGGTGATTTGCTTGTCGAGACAGGCCAAGGCATTTCCGCTTTTCTTCCATTCTTTATTTAGGGATCCGAAAGCTAATCGTTGTTCCATGGTCTAGTTCACTTTGGACGCTTAGGCCTTTTCCATAAAGCTTCATCAACCGAGAGTGAACGTTTCGAAGTCCCACGCTTGTTCGCTCACTTGCTTTTTCTCGAGTTAAAAGCCTATTAATTTTTTCAGCTGTCATTCCTACTCCATTATCCGTGATGGAAACCTCAATATCAGATGAGTGCTCGATAATATCAATAGAAATTGTCCCTCCTTCGGCAAGTTTGAGGATACCGTGTTTAACAGCATTTTCAACGAGAGGTTGTATCGATAACGGGGGAAGTAGAATAGTAGCATTCGTATCCAACCTCCATTTGATCGTCAATCGATTGCCAAACCTTGTTTTTTCAATATATAAGTAAGAGCGCACCAAGGAAAGTTCCTGCTCTAGAGGAATAACAGGATCCGCGTTATGAAAATCAAAACTCAAGCGTAAATAATTATTAAATTCATCAAGAAGTTGTTGCATTTTGGAAATATCCAATTCTCCAAGGGCCGCAATGGAATTTAAGGTATTGAAAATAAAGTGTGGTTGAATTTGTGATTGTAGCCAAGCTCCTTCCATACGGATATGTTCTTCGATGGAAACTTTCAATTTTATTAAGGCTTGAACTCTTGCTTTTAATTCCAGTGAAGCAACAGGCTTCGTCACATAATCATTTGCTCCTGCCTGAAAACCTGCTAATATATCTTCCGTACGTGTACGTGCAGTTAATAAGAGTACGGGTAGCTCCGAAATAGAAAAACTTTTTCGAATTAGTTGTGTTAACTCATATCCGGATATTTGCGGCATCATCACATCAGCAATGACAAGATCATAGGACTCTGTTTGGAACTTTTCAATGGCTTGTTTTGCACTAGTTACCCCTATAATTAGGCAATTTTCTTCCCCAGCAAGGATTGATTGGAGAATACCTACATTTATTGGATCATCATCCACGATTAAAATTTTTTGTTTTCCTTGCGCGTTTTTAGTGCTATTCGACTGCAAGCTGTCTGTTATTGTTGCAGCAAGTTCAGTGTTTTCTTTGATGATTTGAGATGTCGATATTTTGGCATTATGAGCCCCTTTAAATAAAGGGAGTGTAAAAGTGAAAACAGAACCCTTTCCTGGAGTAGACTGAACAGTTAAATCCCCATTTTGCAATTGCACTAATTGCTTGCAAATACTTAATCCTAAACCAAATCCACCGCTGCCCCTTTCTTTATTGACTGTTGCTTGTTCATAAGGCTTGAATATATGCGCCATTTCCTTTTCCTGAATTCCAATTCCAGTATCCTCTATTTTTATATAAGCCATTTCCTGATGAATAGTTGCTCGGACCGTAATGGTTCCTTCGTCCGTAAATTTCACTGCATTATGAATTAAATTAAAAAGGATTTGAATCAGGCGAGTTTCATCTGCTGCTACAGGAGGGAACGAGTCTGGTATATCTATTCGCAGCTGAACTGCCTTTCCTTCCGCCATTAACTTCGTCATATCGATTACACCAGCAACCACCGTTTGGATAAAAATTTTTTCAATATGCAATGGAATTGTCTTTTCCTTTAATCTTGTCACATCCAGTAAATCATTTAACATAAAGGACATCCTTTTAGCCACATTATCTAAAATGGACAAACGTCTCCGATGTTCTTTGTGAAGAGGGGCTGTTTTGTCATCTAAAAGAGATTGAATAACATTTGAAATACCGTGTAATGGGTTCCTTAGCTCATGTGAGGTATTGACTAAGAAATCATCCTTACGTTGATTCTCCAACTGTAATTTTTCCGCTAAATGTTTTGCATCAGAAGCGATCCGTGAAAAGCGTTTAAACCAAAAGGCCGCAAAACAAAGTAGGGCAATGATAAGGTCAAATGGATAATGCATTGTGGTTGTTGTGAAATTATGGATCAAGGTCCAAATAATATTTACGCCTATACTGAGACAACCAAGTATTAAAAAGATGCTCTCTTCTTTAGGTATCTTTACTTTTCGGAGGATTAAGATGGATATTATAATAGAACAAGCGAAAACGACATAGAACAGTACCCTGGTTGAGAGTATGATGGTCCTTGGTGGTGCTACTAGCATAAATAATGCGTATATTATACAAAAAGCAGTGAAATACCTTAATAACTGCTTATTGGAGTTTATAGGAAATAATTTGTTAATAATGTGTGGGATAAATGCTCCAACACCGATATAGGATAAGAAGGTAATTCTGGTTCTCCAATCATAATCTACTGGAATCCATCTAAATAATAATTTATCATCCGAGCTAAGTACACTAATAATGGTGCATAGAAGCAGTAGGGAGAAAAAAAGTAAACCCTGCCTAGGTTTAAAGCGAATGAAATATAAGATGGCAGCGTAAACACTATGTAATAATAAGACACCACAAAGCAAAAGCTGTAGCCCTTCTGATAATAATTTGCGATGCTGAATGGCATCCATTGATCCAAAATGAATGGGGTTTATAATGCCGCCGCTACTTTTGTTGCTGGAAGCATGGATCATTAGCTCTATTTCATTGTTATCTAAATTAAATGGAGCGGTAAAGGGAACATTACTCCCTTTGTAATTTTTTACGGAAGTGGCTACCTGACCAGCTTTACCGATAAGCTGGCCATTCACGTAGATAGCGGAAGCATTATTGTATTTTTGATTGATGAGTAGCCCCCAAAACTTTTCATCATTGTCATCTAGTAATATACGGAGCCTGTACGTTCCATAATGAAAGGAATCGTCCTTTTCAAACGATGTATTCCAATTACTTGGTACAGTGATAAATCTAGTTGCAGGTTTATTTAACTGTTCAGATGATGTTATGAATGTAGAAGGATAAAAGTCCCATTCTCCGTTTAATTGAAGCGTTTCTCTATCATTAAAATCCCATCCACGTAAATCGAGTACACCATGATGTGCATGTGGGGAATCTTTATAGTCAAGTGTAGTTAAAAAGCTCATCCAGGAAAATCGAATAGCTGTTATGATAATAAGAAAAATGATAATAAAGAAAGACCATTTAGATGGTTTAATAGATTCTATCATGAATATTCATTCCCCATATGTAATCCTACACCCGCAATCATATCAATTAAAATGGCCTTCAACATACATCCCCCCTTATTCCAATAAGAATGTTCGGTTCATTACATTGTATAAGATGTATGTAGGCAAAACAATGCATATTAATGCATTCTCTCCATAAAAAGAATGTTTTCTATCAATCCGATATCCCTCATAATCGATTGCTCTATTATTTTAAAGGACTTTAGCATTTAATGTGAATCTCATGTTATTAACTTTTATATAGACGCTACATCCAAAAACATGGTATGAGTTCTTATTTCAAGGATAAGTATTTATACCTAATTTGTATTTCTTATCCAACCTTGTTTAAAATTATTGAGTAAGTTTAAAGTACTCTTTAGCATACATAAGTATGCCACTGAATATAAGGGAGGGGAAGTGAGAAAAAGAGTAAGTCTGCTGTTACCTTTGATGAGGAGGCTAGGAAAACCCTGAAGCTAAAGGAAGTTTTTTATTATCAAAGCTAAAGTAATGGCTGGAGAAACTTCAGAAGACGAGAACGAGCAATCAGTTACACAAGGAGAGACGGACCTGACAGAAGAAAATAATCATTCTGATGAAGAGAAATTTCAGGTCAGGTCAAGAACGCCTTTCTTTTCTCATAACATATACTTGTCGAAGGTAGCGGCCTTACGCTTTTCTTGATCCACAATGCGGGCAAGAGCTTAATGCGGCATCAAATTCATATTGACAATTGGGACATTTTTTGACCTCTGCTCCACACTGTTTCCTCAGGAAGTGACTTTGTTGCTGTAAATACTGAAGAATCGTCTCTTGTTTCTCTAGTACGTTCGCTAAAGCAAATTGGATGATAGCAAAAATAGCACCCCCTACGACCGCAAGCAGAAACATCCAAAAGCTCCCAGAAAGAAAGCCGACCACCAAACTTATCACCACTCCTATGATGCCAAAAACATATAAAGCCGTTACGATTCCAATCACTCCCTTTCTTTGAAAGAATGTTGGGGACTGTCCCTCAACGCGTTAACGTGCTACCGGGTTGGGGGACAGTCCCCAATTAATGTGTCATGCGAATATTTTGAAAAGGGAAAATTACTAACTTACTTTTCCCAATGATCTCGTCCTCCGGGATAAAGCCTAAAGAAAAGGGTGCTACACCACGACTATCCATACTATTTGGTCGATTATCGCCCATGACAAAATATTGATTTTTTGGAACGGTAACGGGCTCAAAGTCCTCTGTTAGTTTGGTGCCATGCTGATTTGTAATCTTTTTTGCTTCATTTAAATAGGATTCATCTATTTCTTTGCCATTAATTTGCAAATGATCATTCTCCATTGCGATTGTTTCACCGGGGAGCCCAATCACCCTTTTGACATAGTTTATTTTTTCTTCAGGGTCTTTAATGATGACGATATCCCCTCGATGGATGTCTCCGATCCAATTGATTGTTTTACTGACAATGATTTTTTCGCGATCATGCAGAGTCGGTTCCATCGAAGCACCATCGACTGAGACAGGGGTAAATAAGAATGTACGAATGGCGATCGTAATTACGACAACAATGACCAGGGTTTTCACCCATTCATACTTATTTTGTTTATCTTCCATACATAAAGCCTCCTTCATCCAATGCCTCTTTTTATTATAAAGAGAATCGAACTTGAAATGGTAGAATTTTGCGGAAAAATAAAGAATAGGACATTGGTCCTTTGTTTGCAATCCAGCTTGAGCTTTTAAAGAAAAACTGATACGCTTTTTGAGGAAATTTCGCTCGAAATACATAGACAATATAGTGATGAAAAGGGAGGCAATTATTTTGTGGGAAGAATTTAAAAAATTTGCGATCCAAGGAAATGTAATGGATTTAGCAGTAGCGGTTGTGATAGGGGGCGCGTTTGGGAAAATCGTCTCCTCCTTGGTTGAAGATATCATTATGCCGCTAGTTGGCGCACTGCTTGGCGGCCATAGTTTTAAAAATCTCTTTTTCTTAATCGGAGACGCGAAAGTAGCTTATGGCGTCTTTATTCAAAGTGTAGTTGACTTCATTATTATCGCTGCTTCTATCTTCCTATTTATCAAATTAATAGGAAGCCTGAGAAGGAAAAGGGAAGAAGCGGTCGTGGAAGAAGAAATAGAAATTGCACCAGATGTGGCACTACTATCAGAAATTCGTGACTTGTTGAAAGAGCAAAATCACAAGGAGGAAGTCGGAGAACGAGATTCAACATTGTAAATATGCACAATAACAGAAAGACGAAGCGAGAAAAGGTATCGTGCTTCGTCTTTTTGTATGGGTATTCTAGGCATCATGCTAGGTTCCAGCCTCTGTTTTTCTCTTATTACGGTATTGATCATACCATTCCTGAATAACAGGGGATATGGAGAGATCTAAATTCTCCAAAGTCCTTTTCAATTGGTTATATTGATGGTCTATTAATAGCCCATAGTTAAAACGGGCATATAATTTCATTAATGCAAAATGGGAATGTTCGTCTTCTGGCGCTATAGCGCAAATTTTAAGATACCAAGCTTCGGCTTCTTCCAGATCTTGATTGTTTTCATACCACTCCGCTATTCGGGTAGCAGTCTTCACCCATAACTGATCCAAGCGGTATCGCTCTGACTCAGCCCAAATGTAATCATAGTCTTGTAGGTAAGAACCTGTATATAAATTCATCGTTTCCTCATATTTCGTAATCGACTTGGAGTCAATGGATAGAGCACTTTGTACCGTTTTTTCCCATTCGTTAATATCAATGAAGCTATTTTGAATGACCAGCATATAGCCCCCTGTTTCATTTTTAATGGACAAATGCTCCCTCAATGGATGCAGTGTTTTTCTTGTGTGATAGATCGCAGTATACAACTGAGGATAAGCCTTATCCTCATCCATTTCTGGCCACAGGATTTCCAGTAGTTCCGTCTTATGAATAGATTTCCCAAAGTTATGAAGTAAATAGAGAAATAGTTCTTGAGATTTAGATGTTCGCCATTTTAAATTAGGTAGTTTTTTTTCAGCTAAAGAAAGGGAAAATTCACCACATACTTTTATTTGTAAGGAGGTACGGATGGAAAAGGGATCATTCGTTTGAGCGCGAATATTTACTTCGATCCGTTCCAATGCTTTTTGCAGGCGATCTAATTGGAGCGGTTTCATAACGTAGTCTAGTGCATTTAATTCGAAAGCTTGTAAAGCATATTCTTGATGAGCTGTGACGAAAATGACCATTAGGGATGAATTGATTTCTAAAAGCTGAGACGCCAACTCTAACCCATTTGTATTTGGCATTTCTATATCCAAAAACACAACTTGAATCTCTTGAAGTAATAAGGAATGCTTTTGCAGATTAAAATAGTTAAATTTCCCCGCAATTTGTAAATTGCTTATTTTTTTAATTTGGAATTCAAGATATTCCAAAGCTAATGGTTCATCATCAATAAGTATGGCCCTCACGAATATTCTCCCCTTAATCACTATGTGAATTACAGTTATTGACATTGTATAAGAAGTTCATCTATAAGACAATGAAGTTCATTCGGCTGTAGGTTTACACACTCACTCGTATACATCGTATTCTAATAATTCATCTAGTCCCAGGCAATTTTGGGAATCAAGCCCCCCCAGCTGATTCTATTAGCTGACATTATGCCTTTATATCTAGCATACTTGTGATTTGTGAAAAAACGTAATAGATCTTTTAAGGCTAATTGAATAGGAGGATTTTGACATATCCTTCAGAAATAATAATATTAAAGGAAGGAAAGGGTGATGGAATTGAGAATGGTTGATATTTTAGCAAAGAAAAGGGATGGAGAATCTTTATCTAGTGAAGAGATTCGCTTTGTTATTGATGGATATACGACTGGGAGCATTCCTGATTATCAAATGTCTGCGTTTTTAATGGCCGTTTATTTCCAAGGCATGACAGCGGAAGAAACCGCGACACTTACCATGGCGATGGTGGACTCAGGCGATACAATTGACTTAGCAGATATTCGTGGAGTGAAAGTCGATAAGCATTCAACAGGAGGAGTCGGAGATACAACGACATTAATCTTAGCTCCACTTGTAGCAGCTCTAGGAGTTCCAGTTGCGAAAATGTCTGGTAGAGGATTGGGGCATACAGGCGGAACGATCGATAAATTAGAGTCCATTCCCGGTTTCCATGTAGAAATCTCGGAACAAAGGTTTATGGAGCTAGTGAACCGTAATAAGATTGCGGTTGTCGGTCAGTCGGGGAATTTAACCCCAGCTGATAAAAAAATCTACAGCTTACGTGATGTAACCGCGACAGTTAATTCAATCCCATTAATCGCGAGCTCCATTATGAGTAAAAAAATTGCAGCGGGTGCAGACGCAATTGTATTGGATGTCAAAGTCGGCTCAGGTGCTTTTATGAAAAGCTTAGCAGATGCGGAAGCTTTGGCAAAAGCCATGGTGGAAATTGGCAACCAAGTGGGGAGAAAAACAAGTGCTGTGATATCGGATATGAGTCAACCCCTTGGTTTTGCTGTTGGAAATACGCTTGAGATGAAAGAGGCCATTGAAACCTTGCAGGGGAATGGTCCGGCGGATTTACAAGAGCTATGTCTTGTCTTAGGCAGTAAAATGGTCCTGTTAGCAGGTGCGGCAGAAACAGAGGAAGAAGCGCGCGCGCATTTACTGGAAGTAATCGAAAATGGAAAGGCCTTATCAGTTTTTAAACAATTTTTAAAAGATCAAGGTGGAGATCCCACTGTTGTGGATGACTTTCAAAAACTACCAGAAGCCAAGTATCAAATTCCAGTAAAAATTAAGGAATCTGGCTTTATTTCCGAAATTATTGCAGAGGAAATCGGGATCGCAGCTATGATGTTAGGGGCAGGTCGGGAAACCAAAGAATCAAAGATCGATTTAAGCGTTGGTGTCGTTTTACATAAAAAAATCGGTGATACGGTTGCAAAGGACGAGGTTATTGCCACCATTCACAGCAATAAGGAAATGGTTGAAGATGTTGCAATGAGAATCCAGAATGCATATCGATTTTCCAAGGAAAAGCCCGAATCTGTCCCATTGATCCATGGATATTTTTAGAGGGAAGGAGTCTCAGAACGAGGCTCTTTTTAGTTGTTTCTTGATTTAAAAAAGAATCATGGTATGATAAATGAATGAAAATGATTATCATTATCTTTGGAGGTTGAAAATGTTAGCGACTACATCGATTGCTCAAATTATTCGGGAAAGAACTTCCGTAAAGAACGGATATCTTGATAAGGAAGTCAGCCAAGATCTTGTCCTATCATTATTGAAAGATGCTGTCTGGGCACCAAACCACAAACTTCGTGAACCATGGCGGTTTATCTTTGTGTCTGGCGAGAGAAGAGACGCGTTTATTAAAGCGATTCTACCTTGTCATGAGCGAAGTATGCATGATTCAGTTCGTAATAAATTTAACATTGTTCCAGCATTTCTAGTTGTTGTTATTGACGACGACCCCCGTCAGAAACAAGCAGAAGAAAACTTTGCTGCAGCAAGCTGCATGATTCAAAATTTACAGCTGCTAGCATGGGAAAAAGACTTAGGCATGGCCTGGAAAACACCGCAGCATATCCGTGACCCGCAATTTCGTGAAGCACTCAATATCCAACCAGGTGAAAAAATTATTGGCGTCCTAAACGTCGGTTACTTTGATAAAGACATCATCGCCCAAAAAGTGCGGAAGCGAATTGATCCTGCGGAAAAAATGACCAGTTTTTAAAATGAAATATATGCTTGTGGCCCACCATCATATGATGGTGGGCCGCTTTGTGTTGGGAAACTCGTAAAAGGGAGAGCTGGCTCGTAAATCGAGTGCAA
>NZ_JADIJK010000023.1 GCF_017355205.1 Bacillus sp. SD088 | reverse complement strand
TTCGTATATTTCCTACGCTAATGTATTGCAATGTTCGTCTTTGGAATTTAGCATTTTTTTGTCCCAGCTTTCTTTTGAAAATGAAAAAACATTAATCCCGAATGAATCGGCTGTATGCCTCCAGCAAAAGAAATTTCACTTTACTTTTCTCATATTTTTAGTAAAATGCCAACATTAAAATATATTTTTGGCTGAAATATGGTAATCTAAGATTACAGAATGGAAATAGGTGGGGTAAGATGAGGTTACTGTGGGATTTAGATGGAACAATTTTTAATACATATCCGGCGATTCTCGAGAGTTTTTGTACGGTGCATGAAGAGTATCATGGGAAGGTAGCGGATGAAGCGGAGGCCCTTCGATGGCTGAAACGAACGTCAAAGGAAGCTTTTGCTCATTTCGGTATTCCCGAACAATACCGCGATCGCTTTAAGGAGTTGGATCACGCACGTTCGGAGACAGGCAGTGAGCCTTTTGCTGGCGTGGAGAAAGTTTTATCAGCTGCAGAGATCAATGTGATTGTGACACATCGAACGCGCGAGTCGACAAAAGAGCTGTTGGAGAAATGGGGACTTGCACAGTACTTTGATGAGATTGTTAGCCCAGATGATGATGGATTCCCTCGTAAACCTGAAGTGGATGCTTATCGATACATACATAATAAATATCAATTAGATTGGGCAATTGGGGATCGGGCGCTTGATTTAATTCCCGCGAAGCAGGTAGGCTTAAGAACATGCGCCTTTCAAAATTCTGATATTGAAGCAGATCTTAAAATTGAAGAATATACGGATGAAGTTGTCGATCTTCTAAGGAGGCCGTTGGTATGAAAAAACGTGCTTTACTAAATGTAGATTATACGTATGATTTTGTTGCACCAGACGGAAAACTAACTTGTGGGAAGCCGGGACAAGATATTGAAGCGGCGATTGTTCAGGTGACGGAAAATTTTTTCGATGCAAATGAATATATAGTCTTAGCGATTGATAAACATGAGCAAGGAGATTCTCATCACCCAGAAACAAAACTTTTCCCCAAGCATAATGTGAGCGGAACAGCGGGAAGAGAGCTCTATGGTTCTCTACAAGACTGGTATAAGAAGAATAAACAAGCCACAAATGTTTACTATATGGATAAAACGAGATATAGTGCATTTGCAGGGACGAATTTAGAAATAAAGCTGCGGGAACGTGGAATTGAAGAAGTACATATTGTCGGTGTCTGCACAGATATTTGTGTGCTACACACGGCGATTGATGCTTATAATAATGGTTTCGATATCGTTCTTTACTCTGACGCTGTGGCAAGCTTTAACGAAGCAGGACATAAGTGGGCTCTTACTCATTTTACGAATACACTTGGAGCCAAAGTAACAACGGTTACTTAGAAAAGCGGAAGACGGTTGGTAAGGGACGACAAGCAAATGTTCCTGAACCTAAGAAGGGCGTTTTTTCCTTCAGAGATTCAGGGTTATTTGACCTCGAGCCCCTACTGCTTGGAGCTGGACACGAAAGAGTGAGTCGATGTTAACCTTATGTAAGCAGGTACTAAAAGTTTGCTAGTTGGGTGCTAGACCTAAATAAAGGGAGCTAATGAATATGAATAATCATTACGATGATGACAGTTTGACATTACATACAGATCTATACCAGATTAATATGGCGGAAACGTACTTCCGGGATGGAATCCATAACCGCAAAGCCGTATTTGATCTGTATTTTCGAAAATTACCCTTTGCGAATGGCTATGCGATTTTTGCCGGCTTGGAGAAAATCGTTCAATATATTGAGAATTTCAGATTTAGTGATACCGATATTGCCTATTTACGAAATGAATTACAATATAAAGAAGATTTTATCCAATTTTTACAAGGATTAAGATTCACAGGCACCATTCGTTCCATGAAAGAAGGGGAAGTGGTCTTTCAGAATGAACCGATACTACAAGTAGAAGCTCCGTTGGTGCAGGCTCAATTAGTGGAGACAGCGTTACTTAACATTGTGAATTACCAAACATTGATCGCCACGAAAGCCTCAAGGATCCGTCAAGTAGTTAATGATGAGTTGGCTTTGGAATTCGGAACAAGAAGAGCTCAGGAGACAGAGGCTGCCATATGGGGAACGAGAGCGGCGTTTATTGGCGGCTTTAATGGCACAAGTAATGTAAGGGCAGGAAAAATCTTTGGATTGCCTGTTTCCGGTACACATGCTCATGCGATGGTGCAGGCCTATCATGATGATTATACGGCGTTTAAAAAATATGCTGAGACCCATCAAGAATGTATTTTTCTCGTTGATACGTATGATACTTTACGGTCAGGAGTACCTGCAGCGATTAAAGTAGCAAAAGAATTCGGCGATAAAATTAATTTCAAGGGGATCCGTTTAGATAGTGGTGATATGGCCTTTCTATCAAAAGAAGCAAGAAGAATGTTAGATGAGGCAGGCCTGAAAGATGCGAAAATCTTTGCATCCAGTGATCTCGATGAATACACGATTTTGCATTTGAAGGCCCAAGGAGCCAAAATTGACTCTTGGGGAGTAGGGACAAAGCTGATTACCGCATATGACCAGCCTGCGCTGGGTGCTGTGTACAAATTAGTCGCCATCGAAAATGATCAGGGAGAAATGGAAGATACGATAAAAATTTCCAGCAATGCTGACAAAGTGTCCACACCAGGGAGAAAAAAGGTTTATCGGATTATAAATCGGTTAAATCATAAATCGGAGGGGGATTATATTACACTTTGGGATGAACAGCCTGCTGAGGAAGAGCGATTAAAAATGTTTCATCCAATTCATACGTATATTAGCAAGTATGTAACTGATTTCGAGGCCGTTCATTTACATCATGTTATTTTTGAAAACGGGGAACGGGTTTATCAACTGCCGGAACTTATGGAGATTCAAGCATATGCGAAGCAGGCTTTGCAGGTCTTATGGGATGAATATAAAAGGTCTTTAAACCCTGAAGAATATCCAGTTGATCTTAGTCAAAAATGTTGGGATAACAAAATGGATAATATTAAGAAAGTAAAAGAGGAAGTAAGGCGATTTAAACATTCTGCAGATAGTCAGTGAAGATAGGGAGGTTTTTTCATGGACACACTCCAGAAAAAAATTATTGAAGAATTAAAAGTGAGCCCAAACATTGATCCAAATGAAGAAATTCGCAAGAGCATTGATTTTATGAAAGCCTATTTGAATAAATATGGATTCTTTAATGGCTTTGTATTAGGTATTTCTGGCGGGCAAGACTCTACGCTTGTTGGTAAGCTTGCGCAAATGGCAGTGGATGAATTGAATCAGGAGCGTCAGGATAATAAATATCAATTTATTGCTTTAAAATTACCTTATGGGGCACAAGCGGATATGCAGGATGTAGAGGATGCCCTGACATTTATTCAACCGAGTCAAGTGTATGAGATAAATATTCAGGCTGCTGTGAATGCGAGTGTAAAAGCGATTCAGGATGCAGGAATTTCCATAAGTGATTTTACGAAAGGGAATGAGAAAGCCCGTGAGCGAATGAAAGCACAGTATAGTGTAGCTGCTCATTTTAATGCGATTGTGTTGGGAACAGATCATTCCGCTGAAGCCCTAACAGGCTTCTACACGAAATTCGGCGATGGAGGATCTGATTTAGTGCCCATTTATCGTTTGAATAAACGCCAAGGCCGTAAAATTCTTATGGAACTTGGATGCCCAGAGCATTTGTATCTGAAAATCCCTACCGCAGATCTTGAAGATGACCGCCCTTTAATTCCAGACGAGGTTGCACTAGGTGTTTCATATGAAGAAATCGATGATTACCTCGAAGGAAAGAAGGTACCAGAAACGGCCAAAAATACAATCGAAGCACTCTATCGCAAATCGGCTCATAAGCGCCACCTACCGATTAACATATTTGATGACTTTTGGCATTAATCGTTAACAAATTATACACAAAACCATAAAGGCAGAGTAAAAAGTGAGGAAAATTCAAAACTTTTTACCTGCCTTTTTTGTTATAATAAAGAAAAGCGAAAGCGCCTGTTCAACGGCGTACAAATTTAAAGACTTCTGACGAGATAAAGGAAACACGGCGAAGGATGAGCCGATGTTGACTTATCGTAGGAAGAAGGCGTAAATTTGCTAGTCGTTAGGCGCTGAAGCTAGCCAAAGAAAAGCGAAAGCGCCTGTTCATAAAGGAGGAACGGCTAAAGTCGCGCCGTCCTGGCGCAACGCCGTTCTGACCCACATCTTGTGGGCCTAAATTTAAAGACTTCTGACGAGATAAAGGAAACGTGAAATGCGAAAGACGGCTGATTAGGAGCGACAGGCAATTGTTCCGGAATCAAAGAAGGGTGAATTTTCCCTTCGGCGGTTCAGGGTTATTTTGCGGAACATCGGTTAAAGGCTCGACGTCCTGTCGAAACACCGATGGACTCGCATCCTGCGAGTCTCTCGCTCCTGCCGTCTGTAGCTAGACAACACGGCGAAGTGCGCAATCAGAAGTTGTAAGTTTGCTAGGAGCCAGAGCTAGCCATAGAAAGGTGTAAGCTTGCTATAAGTAGATGAGAAAATGGCCAGTGATTTAATATAATAGAGAGATGGTGTATGCTGCCGATGAATAGTGAGATGATGCAAAAACAAGTTCAGAAAATTATTGGAAATATTGAAGAGGTTATGATCGGGAAAACCGATATTACCCGTTTGAGTCTTGTAGCTTTATTAGCAGAAGGGCATGTTTTATTAGAGGATGTACCAGGGGTTGGAAAGACGATGATGGTCCGCGCCTTGGCTAAATCCGTAAATGCCACATTCAAACGTATCCAATTTACCCCCGATTTATTGCCATCAGATGTTCTAGGGGTATCCGTCTATAATCAGAAAGATATGGAATTTATTTTCAGGCCAGGCCCGATTATGGGGAATATTATTTTGGCTGATGAGATTAATCGTACTTCACCGAAAACACAATCCGCTCTTTTAGAAGGAATGGAGGAAAAGAGTGTCACAGTAGATGGGACGACTCTGCAATTGAAAAGTCCTTTTTTTGTGATGGCCACACAAAATCCGATTGAATATGAAGGAACCTATCCACTTCCCGAAGCTCAGCTTGATCGTTTCTTATTAAAAATGAGAATGGGGTATCCAGACCATTCGGAGGAAGTGGAAGTGTTGACGAGAGCACAAAGACATACTCCAATTGAAACATTAGACCCCGTTGTATCTCTTGAGACCTTAATCGAAATGCAGAAATATGTGAAAGACGTCTATGTAGAAGAAGGATTAAAATACTATATAGTAGAATTGGCCAGACAGACGAGAGAACATGAGGATGTTTATTTAGGGGCAAGCCCACGTGCTTCTATTGCTTTAATGAAAGCTGCACAAGCACATGCCTTCATTGCCGGGAGAGATTACGTGATACCGGATGATATTCAATATCTAACGCCGTATGTTTTTTCCCATCGTGTAATCTTAAGGCCAGAAGCTAAATACCAAGGAACAGATTCAGAAGATGTATTAGACCAGATTATTAGGAATACTGATGTTCCTATAAAAAGGACTGTTTGACGATGCTCAAAGCTAGATTGAAGCGTCTGCGACGATTTGAGTCCTTCTTCAGACTGGTGTTATTGCTTATTTTGCTAGGAAGCTCCTATGCTTTTGCGATGTTTCAAGGTGGGTTTGTCAGTTGGTTTATCTTTTATAGCTTTCTACCGTTTGCGCTATACTCCTTCCTGCTTTTATGTTATCCCTTGCATGGCTTTAAAATGGAAAGAAGGATGCCAAAGCGCCATTTAAAAGCGGGTGAAACGATTATAATTGAAATCACAGTTAAAAGAAAAATTCCTTTCCCGATTTTGTTTCTAGTGGTCGAGGATATTCTACCCGCCAGCATCCAATCCAAGCAGCATAAGCAATTGATTTTTCCTGGGTTCAAAACGAGGATCCACCTAAAATATCCATTAAAAGTCTCTAGAGGAGAATATAAGTGGGAAGGAATTCGCCTCATCACAGGAGATGTGCTAGGCATATTCAAAAAAGAAAGATGGTTTGATTATCAGCAAAGGGTCTTAGTTTATCCTCGATATGAGGAATTAATCTATAAACCATTGGAAAGTCGCTTTGAACATGGGGGTACCGTGAACCCAATGCAATTTCAAAGGGATACTTCTCTCGTTTCCAGTGTGAGGCAATATCAACCAGGTGACAGAGTCTCTTGGATTGACTGGAAGGCAACGGCGCGTACAAATACAATGATGTCAAAAGAATTCGAGGTAAGGCAAACGAATGACCTGATGATCGTCTTCGATCGGGTGAATACGGAGCACTTTGAGGCGGCGGTTGAATTTGCTGCATCACTAGTGAAAACAATTATTCAACATGGTGGGAAGCTTGGCTTTTTTTCGGTTGGAGAAAAAGTGACCTATATCCCCATTCGTGGAGAAGCTATGCAAGAGAGTGTAATCTTTGATCATCTTGCTCGAGTCCTGCCAAATTGCACGACCCCACTCGTTCAAGTAATGAAGAAAGAATTAGCTCCTTATCAGCCAACTGCTACGCTCGCGATCATTACTTCAACAGTTAATAAAAAGTTAATTGATGGATTAAGTGGGGAGTTAAGAAGAAGTGGTGGTACGATTGTTTATAATATTAAAAAGCGGGATACGCCAGCCAATCAAAATGAAGGAAAATATATTTCGCTTGCCAATCAGAGAGGGATTGTCGTAAAAACCCTCTATGAAGGCCAGTTTCGTGCGGCCTTTCTGGAGGCGTTGCAAGCATGAATCTTAAGCAAAAAAGCGATCTATTTCTCCTATATGGCTTAGGTTTTTTCTTATTATGGGAATGGCTACGGCCAATGGAATATATTACCAACACGGGACATGTTCATTATTTTGTTTATTTTCTTTTGCTTACCCTTTGTTTGTACTTTTTCCAAGTTCGCCCATGGGTTGGCTTTCTATTGAAACTCCTCATTATCTATTGTTTGCTCTTTCTTGTTTTTGGAAAAGGGAGCAGTGGTTTCGGTGGATGGAGTTATATCTTTCTTCAAGATAGTATAGATAACATCAAACTCCTGTTAACAAGACAATTTGATGGTTTATCGGATTTATTCCGTACAGGCCTTCTGTATATTCTTATCTGGATTGTTGCCTATCTGTTTCAATATTGGGTAGAAGTAAAAAGGAATATCTTTGTTTTCTTTATGATGACAATTTTTTATATAAGTGTACTGGATACCTTTACGAAATATGATGCAAAGTGGGCAATTATCCGCATTGTTTCAATCGGTTTTTTCTTGCTTGGGCTCCTCTTTTTCAAAAGGTTGCTTGAAAAGGAAAAGATCCAGATGCCATTCAAAGCAAAATGGAAGTGGACGTTTCCGCTTGTGATACTGGTTGGCATTAGTGTATTTATTGGTTATATGTCACCAAAAGCGGGACCGATTTGGCCTGATCCCGTGCCGTTTATTCAATCACAGGCAGATAATGTTTTGCCAAGAAATAATGAGCTGTCACGGATTGGATATGGGGAAGATGATTCAAGTTTAGGCGGCCCTTTTCTTCCGGATGATCGAGTAGTATTTGAGGCAGAAGCGCCAACACAGCAATATTGGCGGGTGGAAACAAAGGACATCTATACGGGAAAAGGCTGGGAAACATCGAAGGGTCAAAGCTCTCATGAAAATATTCAGCCAGGTGAGTATATCCCTATTGATCCACTTATGAATAATGAGCATAAAGAAATACAAGAAGCCCATATTACGATGAAAATCCCTTATCCGCATATCCTTATTCCATATGGATTTACGACAGTAAAAGGAAATGAAAATGGTTTTTTTCAATATGATGCCAGGTTAAATAAGCTGCGATCTTTTAATGAGCAAAATAAAGCTGTTGAACTGGAGCAATATACAGTCGAATATCAGGACACGGATGTTAGTATGGAACAAATGCGTGAGGTCAGTCATGATACTATTGATTCACAGATGGAAGAATGGATGGAATCCTATATACAATTACCTGATTCACTCCCTGAGCGTGTGAAAGAGCTTGCCCATGAGATTATGGGTGATGAGGATAATTGGTTTGATAAAGCGAAGGCAGTCGAACGGTATTTTAAAAATGGCGAGTTTACGTACAATCAATCAGAGGTTCCTGTCCCAGAAAGGGACCAGGATTATGTTGATCAGTTTCTCTTTGAGACAAAGCTGGGCTATTGTGATAACTTTTCTACGTCCATGGTGACAATGTTACGAGCGGAAGGAATTCCCGCGCGGTGGGCGAAAGGATATTCACATGGGCAATACAAGCCAGAAAACGGAAAATATGAAGTTACAAATAATAATGCACACTCTTGGGTAGAAGTCTTTTTCCCAACAGAAGGCTGGGTTCCATTTGAACCAACCATTGGTTTTCAAAACACCGTGAGCTATGCATATGATGAACAGGATAATGTTACATCACCAGATTCTTCAGATCCACAATCTTCAGAGCCTGAGGAACAAGCAAACGAAGAACCTAAAGAAGATGAGAATGAAGAAGTACAACAAAAGAAACAGGAGAATCCGGGTTCTGCAAAAAAAGAAACCATTTCTTTAAAGGAATATCAAAAGTATTTTATCTATCTACTGATTGCTATGATGATCATCGGGTTCTTATTATATATGACAAGAAGAAAATGGATCCCTTATTATTGGTTATATGTATATAAGCAGAACTTTGATCAAGAGCGATTGATAGAGGCTTATGAAAAACTGTTGAAACAGCTAGCAAGGGTGGGAGTAAAACGAGAAAAGGGCCAAACCCTTCGTGATTTTGCCGCATATGTGGATGCCTATTATGAAACGAAAGATATGGGGATCTTAACAATGAACTATGAAAAGTTAGTTTACCAATCTCCTTCTAGCGAGCAAATCGACCTGAATGCGACCAAGGAATTATGGGAAAATTTAATAAAAAAAGCAACAGGTTGACCATGGGCCGTTTTCAAGTATAAAATGAGATAACACAGATCACGCATCTACTAGTCTGGGCGATGAGCTGAAATGCTCCTTCGAAAATCGAGGGAGCATTTCAATCGTCTTACATATTTCAGAATGGAAGGTCAAAAGATAAAGTGGAACTTCAAATCAGGAGGGTTTCCTTCATCCCTCCATGGAAAAATATGATCAATAGCTTAAGATGCTTTTTCCAGTAATGCTAGTAGCAAGCTCGTAAAACATATAAAAGAATAGGAAAAGGAAAGAATTGGAGGGATTTAACATGGCAGGAAAATCTGAATTACATAATCAGGAAATGATCGTCGTTCTTGATTTTGGCAGTCAATACAATCAATTAATCACAAGACGAATCCGGGAATTTGGGGTGTATAGTGAATTGCATCCCCACACGATTACAGCGGAAGAAATTTCAGCAATGAATCCGAAGGGCATTATCTTATCGGGTGGACCGAATAGTGTGTATGGTGAAAATGCTTTTGGATGTGATGAGCGCTTATTTGAACTCGGGATTCCGATTTTTGGGATCTGTTATGGAATGCAGTTAATGACTGTACAATTTGGCGGCTCTGTAGAAAGAGCAAAGGGAAGAGAGTATGGAAAAGCTACCCTAGAAATAAAAGAAGAAAGTCCTCTATTTAAAGGTTTACCAACAGAGCAGACTGTTTGGATGAGCCATGGAGATCTAGTAAAGGATGTACCGAATGGCTTTTCAATTGTTGGAACAAATCCATCTTGCCCGATCGCGGCGATCAGCCATGAAGGCAAGCAATTCTACGGTGTACAGTTCCATCCAGAAGTTCGTCATTCCGTACATGGCAATGAAATCTTAAAGAACTTTGTATTTGAAATTTGTGGGTGTAAAGGCGACTGGTCCATGGAAAACTTCATCGACGTTGAAATGGAGAAAATTCGCCAAACCGTCGGCGATAAAAAAGTGCTCTGTGCACTAAGTGGTGGTGTTGATTCTTCTGTTGTCGCAGTTTTAATCCATAAAGCGATTGGAGATCAATTAACATGTATCTTTGTCGATCATGGACTTTTACGCAAGGAAGAAGCGGAAAGTGTCATGAAAACATTTAGCGAAGGCTTTCATATGAACGTCATTAAGGTCGATGCAAAAGATCGTTTTCTTGGCAAGCTCGAAGGAGTCACAGACCCTGAGAAAAAGCGGAAAATCATTGGGAATGAATTTATTTATGTCTTTGATGATGAAGCAACAAAACTTGAAGGCATCGAATACCTAGCGCAAGGAACACTTTACACAGATATCATTGAAAGTGGTACAGCAACAGCTCAAACCATTAAATCCCATCATAATGTAGGTGGCTTACCAGAAGATATGCAATTTCAGCTTATCGAGCCATTAAATACGCTCTTTAAGGATGAAGTAAGAAAACTAGGAACAGAATTAGGAATCCCCGACGAAATCGTCTGGAGACAACCATTCCCAGGACCTGGATTGGGCATACGCGTTCTAGGAGAAGTCACAGACGAAAAACTAGAAATTGTCCGAGAATCCGACTATATTTTACGCGAAGAAATCAGCAAGGCCGGATTGGAACAAGAGATTTGGCAATATTTCACCGTCCTTCCGGATATTCGCAGCGTCGGCGTAATGGGCGATGCCAGAACCTATGACCACACCATCGGTATTCGGGCCGTCACTTCTATTGATGGAATGACCTCTGACTGGGCAAGAATCCCTTGGGACGTCCTAGAAGTCATCTCCACCAGAATTGTCAACGAAGTAGACCATGTCAATCGGGTTGTCTATGATATTACGAGTAAGCCACCTGCTACGATTGAGTGGGAATAATTCACTAGAGGCATTTGAAGTGAAAACGTTGATTTGACTGCATTTCAATGGTACGTAAAATGGATGAAATGATTAAAAATGAATAGGTTCTCCGCCAAGATTCCGCCAGAGGAAACGGATAAAGATGAGGGATATTGTGTAAAAGCAGTATCTCTTTTTTATTTTTTATTTTTTTTGAAGTCGCTGTATATTAGGGTTTTTTGGGTATTCGTTTTTTTAGAGAGTGAGATTAATATTTATAATATTAGCAGTACTCCAATACTTTCTTTGAAGGTTATTCTCCGCCAAAAGTTATTTTTAGTTGTGAAACAAACTTAAGGAGTTGAATAAAAACTACTATTTGAATTAGAACAATTAAGTGAATTATTTAAAGGCTATTGACACACTAGGAAAAATTGTTAAAATAGTAATGTCCAATTATTTTGACATAGGTGATACCATTGAAAAATAAAATTAAAGAAATACGAAAAAACTGGGGATAACGCAAGAACAACTTGCCAAGGAGTGTGGAGTTGTTAGGCAAGCAATAAATTGTATAGAAAATGATAAATATGATCCTACACTGGAGTTGGCTTTTAAATTATCAAAAACATTAAAAGTAAAGGTAGATGAATTGTTTATTTATGAGTAAATTTCATTTGAATTATATGCTGACCATGAAAGATATTGTGAGGGAGGGTAATGAAATTCTACATCAACCAACACAAGATGTGATGATCCCTCCTTCAGAAGAAGATAAGGAAATATTAATTTGTATGATGAATTTCTTGAAAAATAGTCAAGACCACGATTTGTCTGAAAAATATAAATTGCGTGCAGGAGTTGGCTTATCAGCAAATCAGATTGGTTTGAATAAGCGGATGTTCGTTGCTTTTTTAACAGATGAAAAAGGTATCCAACATGAATATATGCTTATTAATCCTAAAATAATCAGTCATTCAATTTCTATGATTTACCTACCACCGAGTGAAGGTTGCCTTTCAGTTGATAGGGATATAAAAGGATTTGTCCCTAGATATGAGAGAATTAAAGTGAAAGGATTTAATATAAAGGGAGAAGAGATAGTGTTGAAACTTAAAGGCTATTCTTCTATTGTAATTCAGCATGAAATAGATCATTTAAACGGAATTATGTTTTATGATCGTTTTAATAAGGAAAATCCTTTTAAACTACCAGAAAACTGTAGAAATTTGTATTGAAAATTCCAAATTATTGGTGTAATTAATATAAAATATTGTAAAATTGGAAATATACGACGGAGAATAGACGCCCTAATTCAATTTGTTCAAGAGAGAGAGGATTTTTAGTGGAATTTTCATTTATAATGTATTCGTTAATTGGAATAGTTATCGGTATTCTATCGAGCATGTTTGGTTTTGGAGGTGGATTTGTAGTAGTTCCTATCTTATATGCATTTTTACCGGATTCTATTCCTAGCGATTACTTAATGCATACTGCCATTGGAACCTCATTAGCAGTTATGATTATAAATTCATTTAATTCAACTTATAATCATGCAAAAAAAGGTAATGTAATCTGGTCAGTCTTTAAATTGTTAGTAGGATATATTGCTATAGGATCCTTATTAGGGGGATTGCTAGCAGTCTACATTGAAAGTGATTACCTTAGGATTGCATTTATTGGTTTATTAATTTATGTTTTGCTTTCGAACTTATTTAAAAAATCATTCACAACAGAAATTGAAAAACAAACATTTATTCTCCCTAAACAAAGATCTGCTTCCTTTATCGGAATAGGCATTGGATTTATCTCCACTTTGTTAGGTATTGGTGGAAGTACCATGACAATTCCTTACCTCAGAAACAAAGGAATGCGTATGATTAATGCTGTAGCACTAGCTACTCCATTAGGTCTGCCAATTGCTATTGTGGGGGCTATTACTTATTTAATTATGGGGATGCAGATAGAAGAAATGTCTTCGTCAAATCTAGGGTTTATATACTTACCTGCACTTATTGGATTTACCATCGGAGGATTTATTGGTGTACCTATTGGAAGGTCATGGGCGCAAAAAATACCCGATATAATCTTTTCGAAGATATATCTAATTCTTTTGTTTATTGTGGTTATTATCATGATTATAAGTTAATTATTTATAAACGGATTACAGATAAAAAATCTAGAAAATAAAGAACAATTATTTATTAAAGATTACATGGCTATTTATTTATCTAATAAGGATATATTAGAATGAATTACATCTAATAAATTATTGTATTAAATTCAATTAACGTCATTTGAACGGTTATAAGCCGATAGATGGCGTTTTTTCTGTTTTTTTATAGAAGTAATATTTAACTATGAAACTAACCTTAGGAAGTTTATTTGAAGATATTTGAGTATTGAAATACGTGCCAGAGAAATATTATTTAAAACCCGCAAACTGCAATCATTTTATGTGTCTTGCAGAGAAAGCGGGCCATCCTCTACCGAAGACAGTCTAGGATCTTTTGAAAAAGCAAGGAGGAAAATACCCGTCATCCGTCCCTTTCAAGAAAGACGTATGCGAAGTACCGCAAAAGATAAAAACAAATCAGGATTCATTGGAAGTTTCGGACGGACAAATGACCCTTTCCCAACTTTACTAGCTGGTTCAGTCAATATCTTTTCATTTTGGTATGAGGGGAAAGAACAAGATGGTTATATCCGACAACTTACTCCATTGGAATGTGAACGTTTGATGGGATTACCAGAGGGCTGGACAGCTTTTGGAAATAAGGATGAAGCGATAAGTGATTATGCGAGATACAAAGCGATTGGAAATGCGATTGCTGTACCATGTGCCGAATATATTATGGCTGGTATTGCAGAAGTTTTATAAATATAACCAAACTAACGTGTGACAAATTCTATCTGTCATGCTTTTTAATTGTCTAAAACAAGTAGGAGCGTGATTTCTTTGGAAGAAAATGAAGCAAAAGTAATGGATTGGATTGACAATCACTTTAATTTGAATGAGATAGAGATTGAAGACTTTCTGTTTTTTCCTCATGGTAAATTGGTACATGATAAAAATAGGGAAAACATGGTTGTCTTTTGGTGTGTGAATGATTGTTTACAAGAAGTATAAGTTGTGTAAAATACAATAAATCTTTCCGTTTTGACTTTATTAATATATATAAACTATATGTTAAAAACAACTTAGTACTAATTAACGCTGAATTTCTCAGTAATATTTGCTATACATTTTATTTTATGAAGTATTATTTTTATGTTAAATTATATATGAGTATGATATTCGGTAAACGGGCCATTTAACGGAATAAGACTTCCTGACATTCCTGTAGATTTGAAACAAAGTTTTATTGTTACGAACCTAAACGATAAATAAGATTCTGTTGGAAAGAAAAAAGTGGTGAAACGCTAAAAATATGTAATTAGGGATTCGATTTTTTCTATTGTTAGAGTAATTATTTGGGGCTTTGAAAAGGTGGCGTTCAGTTTGAATTTACAACAATTAAAGTATGCATTAGAAGTAGCAAGTAAGGGATCTATGAATGAAGCAGCAAAAAGTTTATTCATCTCCCAGCCAAGTTTGTCGAATGCGATTAAGGAACTAGAGAAGGAAATTAAAATTACTCTATTCATTAGAACAAATAGAGGGGTTACTATTACTAATGAAGGAGCTGGGTTTCTAGGTTATGCTAGACAGGTATTACAGCAGTTTAACATGCTTGAAGAAAAATACATAAGCGAAAACCCAGCTAAGCAACATTTTTGTATTTCAACCCAGCACTATACTTTTGCAGCCAATGCTTTTGTGGAACTTGTAAAAGAATTTGGGAAGTCTGAATATGAGTTTACCCTTCGTGAAACGAAAACTTATGAAATCATTGAAGATGTAAAGAATTTACGGAGCGAGTTAGGGATTATCTATTTAAGTAATTATAATGAATCCATATTATTAAAACTGTTAAAAGAAAGAAATATAACATTTTCGGAACTATTTACTACAAAACCTTATGTATTTATTCGTAAAAAACATCCATTAGCCAACAATGAATCTATTAATTTGGATGAATTAGATGACTATCCATGCCTTTCTTTTGAGCAAGGTGAATATAATTCTTTTTACTTTTCTGAAGAAGTTTTAAGCACAAGAAGTGTAAAAAAAAGTATTAAAGTAAGTGACAGAGCAGCTATTGTTAATTTCATGATTGGTCTCAATGGTTATACCATTTCTTCAGGGGTTTTCCCTAAATATCTTCATGGAGATGAAATTATTGCAGTTCCTCTTAATGTAGATGAAGTCATACGTGTTGGAACAATTAAGCATAGTGATCTCACATTAACGAGACTTGGTGAAATATATTTAGATGCATTGAAAAGATTTGCGCAAGAATTATAACTAAAAATCTACAAAATAATGATCCTGATATAGTTATTGGCTATATCAGGCTACATCATTTTGGTATTATACTATATCAAAAAGAACCACTATAATTATGAATGATTATAATCATTGATATAAGAGTGGAGTGAATTTTGATATGGGCGTTCAAATAGTATTTTCATTTGTTATATACGTAATAATAAATGCCTTTACACCGGGACCAGGTAATATCCTAGCATTAAATACAATGACGAATTATGGATGGAAAAGAGGAAAACCTTTATTTTTAGGGATCTTTGCAGGTTATTTTTTTGTGCAAGCATTATGTGCCCTGTTTCTTTTTGGATTAGAAAACTTAATAAATCCAATAATTACTGTCCTTACATACGCAGGAGTGATATATATATTGTGGCTCGCATATCAGATTGCCATTAGCAAGCCTGACAATAAAACATCTGAGAAACAGCCTTCTTTTTGGATTGGTTTTGTTCTACAAATTGTTAATGTAAAGATATTTTTATTTGGGGTTACCTCTCTAACAGGATATGTTATGCCTTATTATTCATCGTTGGGTTTGTTTTTGTTTTTTGAAATGATCATTGCTGCAATAGGTTCGCTTGCTACCTTGACTTGGATATTTTTTGGCGGATTATTCCAAAAGACATATTTCAAACATTTTCGAGTAATAAATATTATATTGGCGTTATTACTTATGCAATGTGCAGTTGTACTTTTGTTACAGTAAAAAACTGGAAATTGAAGATGCATTGCTACCTACTCTTCTTGAAAGAGTAAGAAGAAATATAGAAAAAGACTGGGAATTCGTAAAAAAAGGAAACAAGAGAAGTTACTGATTGTAGAGAGGAGCGAAAGGTTTTTTATGAATATAAATATGACAAGATGTACATTGGGAGATTCACGAAAACTTCAAGAAATTGGTTATGAAACATTTAAGGAGACGTTTGAGGATCAGAATTCTCCGGAAAATATGAAGGCTTACTTGGAAGAGGCTTTTAACATAAACCAAGTAGAAAATGAGCTATCCAATCCTTCATCCCATTTCTTTTTGGTTTCTTTTAATGATAAGATCGCTGGATATTTAAAGGTTAATACCGGGGATGCCCAGACTGAAGAAATGGATGATGACGCCCTTGAGATTGAGCGTATTTATATTATTAATAAATTTCAAAAGCTTGGCCTTGGTAAATACCTGTTCAATAAAGCTATGGATATTGCTATGGAACAGAATAAAAAGAAGATCTGGCTGGGCGTATGGGAAAAAAATAAAAATGCCATTTCTTTTTACAAGAGACTGGGTTTTACTCAAACGGGAGCGCACTCTTTTTATATGGGGGATGAAGAACAAACGGACTTAATAATGGTTAAAAAGCTCTAATAATTAAGTGGAGAGGTGAATGAGGATGTATATCCCAAAGCATTTTAGAGTCACAGACTTTGTTGAAATCAAAGACTTTATTCAGAGGAACTCTTTCGGCACGATCGTAACGACAGAAGAAGGAAAACCTATAGCGACTCACTTACCTTTGGAGTTGCATAAACAAGGGGATGACTACTATCTCACTGGACATTTCGCTTATGCGAATCCACAGTGGAAAACTTTCGGGGATGATCCTCTTCTTGTTATGTATCAAGGGCCCCATGCTTATATTTCATCCTCGTGGTACAAGTCTGAAAATGTCCCCACATGGAATTATCAAGCTGTCCATGTATATGGAACGGCTAGTCTGATGAGTGAACAAGAATTGCTGGAAGACCTAAAGTCTCTATTGCAAAAGTATGAACAACACCGTGAAAATGCAGCGTTATGGGAGAACTTCTCTCCAAAAACCAAAAACCAAACTAAAGGTATTGTTGGATTTAAAGTAAAAGTGCAAGAAGTTCAAGCAGCCTTTAAATTGAGTCAAAATCGAAATGAAGAGGACTATATCAATATTATTGATAAACTAAATAAAGAAAAAGATTCAAACTCTCGACAATTAGCCGAAGTGATGAAAGCTAGGAAAACGAAGTGATCAATTCTATCTTATAGTTTAGATGTTTATATCGTGAATTCGATTTTTAAACAATTGCGGGAAAGCAGCCCAGTGGATATCGATTATTCTGCTAACAGGCACTTTAGTACAAGTATATAAAAAGGAAAAGAGGGATAATAAAATGCTAACCGAAAAAGTTCATATTGCCGTACCAACAGCTTTTTTTGAAGATGAGTCTATAAATGTTCAAGGAACAATAAGCCATATAAAAGGCCTGTATAAACAAGGAGTAAAATCTGTTCTTGTCTCGGGAACTACTGGAGAACAGCATAGTCTAAACCTCCAAGAGAAAATTGAAATAATAAACGGATTAGAACTGGAAGAAGAACTTATTAGTAATATGGAAATTATATTTGGTGTAGCTTCAATTAGACAGAAAGAAGCAGAGGAATTAGCCGAAAAGATTTGTCATTCAAAAATCTCAGGTATCATGCTTGGGTATCCCCCTTATGTTATACCGACTCAACAAGAAGCATTTGTTTATACAGAGAGGATTATCCACCTTAGTAATAAACCTACAATTTTATATAACAATCCAAAAAGAACTGGATTTGATCTATCGGAAAAAAATATTATTCAATTAAGTAAGAATAACTTAGTGGTTGGAATAAAAGATGCTGGCAATAAAGAAAAAATTGAACGAATAAAAAAAGGTATGCATAACGTTTTGTCCTTTTATGCTGGTGGAGAAATGGATTTAGAAGAAAAAGTATTACATGGATATGATCGTCTTTCTTCCATTGCTGGGAATGTTTTTCCGACGGAAATTAGTCAATGGTTCAAAAAAATGCTTATGAAGCAAATAGTAAGTAAACAAGAAAGCGAAAAAATAGAAAAAATTATGGAACAAGTTTATCAAGGTAACGCTATTGTGAATCTGAAAAAGCACATTAATCATAAGGGGATTCCAATGGGGGGATGCAGAAGTCCAATAGGAAACATTTAATTATACAGTATATTTTAGACCGATTGCTAAAATGTTTACCTCTACTAGTAATACGGATATTTTACATTATTGATCTATTCCAATATATCTCAAAATCAAGTCTTACATAAACGGAGGCTTTAGTCGAAGAACATACGCAAATTATCTTGGATTCAAGTCTCCGGTAATCGGGCTCTATTCCTTAATAGAGAGCAGCGCCCATCTTGCATATAAGGCCATTATGTTGAGGAAAATCATTAGTTTAGTAAGATTAATTTAGATTGGTATGAAGGGGTAGAGAAGCTTTGATTAATTTTAAAAAATGTAGATTAGAAGATATTGAAATACTTAAGGAAATTTCTATAAAAACGTTTGTGGATACGTATGGGGAAGATAATACAGAGAAAGATATGTCTTTGTATATTCAGAACACATTGACGCATAAAGCATTAACGGAACAAGTGACCAATCCTGATTCGCTTTTCTATCTTATGTTTGATAATGAAAATTTAGTTGGTTATCTTAAATTAAACAAGGAAAAGGAACAAAGTAAGATTTACGATGAGGACAGTGTAGAAATTGAGAGAATTTATGTGTTAGATGAATTCCAACATCGAGGATTCGGACAACAAATGCTTAATAAAGCTATTGAAATAGCAAAACAATTAGATAAAGGATCACTTTGGCTTGCGGTGTGGGAAGAAAATAATGGTGCAATTTCTTTTTATCATAAAAATCATTTTAAACGAGTGGAAACAATCACTTTTGTTTTAGGGGAGACACCGTTTACTGGGTTGGTTATGAAAAAAGTTTTTTAAATATAGGATATCGTGGAGTAATGTAATGTCAAGCAACTGGTGTTTTACTTTAATAAGGTTTTCGAAGCGGTCTTTCCGCAAACGGGCGCGATTGTTGAATAATTATATATTGATTTGATTACACTCAGAAGTTAAACATTCTGAGTGTTTTTTTATGGGAAATGATATTTAAACTACAAATGTCATGATGTATTTGTATCTTTCAAAAGGATCTGTTAAATAAAATCAATATCTTTTATTGATTTTATTTTTTTTCACGTCGCAGTTCATTGAGAATAATTTTATTTGATAATCACTAAGGAGGGTTATTTTGCATGAAACAATTTACAATTCGTTCTCCAACTGCTAGAAGGTAAATAGTAAAGATTTTAATCAAATAAAATAATGTACAGAAAGGAAAATGAATAATGGAACTAAAATATGTTATTCCAAATATGGAAAAAACGTTTGGAAATTTAGAATATGCAGGTGAAGGTAAGGTGGAACAGCGCCGTATAAATGGGCGTATGACAACATTGTCACGTAGTTATAATTTGTATTCTGATATTCAACGTGCAGATGATATTGAGGTGAACTTGCCACAAGAAGCTGGAGAGAAATTCTTTGAACATGAAGAAAAAGTGAAGTTGGTTAATGCTAAAATCACTGCTGAAGGTTATAAAATTGGTGATCGTGGTTTCACAAAATACATTTTACATGCTGACGACATGATTAAAGCATAAGGAGGAAAAAACATGAGATTAGCTGAAGGAATTGTGATTGATAAAGAAAAGACATTTGGATTATTAAAGTTTTCGTCACTACGTCGGGAAGTGTTTTTACAAAATGAAGATGGTACAGTATCATCTGAAGTAAAAGAACGCACCTATGATTTAAAATCTCGTGAACAAGGTCGCATGATTCAAGTGAGTATCCCTGCTTCTGTTCCATTAAAAGATTTTGATTATAATGCGGAAGTGGAACTAATTAATCCTGTCGCAGATACAGTCGCAAATGCAACTTTTCGTGGTGCAGATGTTGATTGGTATATCAAGGCAGATGACTTGATTTTAAAGGGGAAAACAGCGACACCAAGCACTAACAATCAAAAATCTACACCTAACAAAGATAAATAATGAAACTTTATCAAAAAAGAGGGAAGCGAATCCGACCAAGTGACGCATCTCTCTTTTTTCAATTTATCTTCTTTGGATTGTTTGGTGTATGGCTTGTTTACTTTATCCCTTTTCATGTAAAATTTTTACTTTCGACAACGTGGGAACTTGATCCATTTCAAACTCAATTTGTAAGTATATATGGATTAACTTCATTAATCATTAGTTTGATCATAGTGGCAATATGTGCTTTTGTTTATTATCGGTATTGTTATAACCATCTAAAACAATTGATGCATCGACAAAAGCTCGCAAAGATGATTTTAGACAATCAGTGGTATGAAACAAAACAAGTGATGAATGAAGGATTTTTCAAAGATATCCCATCTAGTAAGGCGAAAGAAAAAATTAGTCGTTTTCCAAAGATGTATTATCGGTATGAAAAAGGCATGATTCATATTCAAGTGGAAATAACGCTTGGTAAATATCAAGAACCACTTTTAAATTTAGAAAAGAAGTTGGAAAGTGGCTTGTATTGTGAATTAGTGTCAAAGGAATTACATGATTCCTATGTAGAGTACGTTCTTTTTTATGATATGATTGCGAACCGTATTTCAATTGATGACGTCATTGCGGAAAACGGTAGTTTAAAGCTCATGAAATCGATGGATTGGGAATATGATCAGCTGCCACATATGTTGATTGCTGGCGGAACAGGTGGTGGAAAAACGTATTTTATTCTTACGTTGATTGAAGCACTGTTAAAAACCAATGCGAAGTTATATATTTTAGATCCGAAAAATGCAGATTTAGCCGATCTAAATACGGTCATGCCTGATGTATATTATAAAAAGGAAGACATGATGGCATGTATTGACCATTTTTATGAAGCGATGATGGCTCGAAGTGAAGAAATGAAACAAATGCAAGGATATAAAACAGGAGAAAATTATGCCTATTTGGGCTTAGCTCCCCACTTTTTAGTCTTTGACGAATACGTTGCGTTTATGGAAATGCTTGCTTCTAAAGAAAGTACGGCTGTATTAACGAAACTAAAACAGATTGTCATGTTAGGACGTCAAGCCGGCTTCTTTCTTATTCTCGCCTGTCAGCGACCAGATGCAAAATATTTAGGGGATGGGATTCGTGATCAATTTAATTTTCGGGTTGCTTTAGGAAGAATGTCCGAACTAGGGTATGGCATGATGTTTGGATCGGATGTCCAAAAGCAATTTTTCCTAAAACAAATTAAAGGACGCGGGTATGTCGATAAAGGAGATAATGTGATTACCGAATTTTACACACCACTTGTGCCAAAGAATCATGACTTTTTAAAAGAGATAGAGAAACTAGCTCAATGAAGGCTGCCCAGTGCGGCGGCGTGCGAAGCGTAAGCCGCTGTGCTGGGCAAAGCCTGCGTGGCGACAGCCACGCTTTACCCCCCGTTTCTAACAGGGGGGTAGAAAAACAATAAGAAACTGTTCCAAAAGCCAATAACACCTGATGGCGCAACGGTTTGGAGCATATGGAGAAGATGTCAGCTTTTAACTTTTAGTTGACATCTTTTTTTTGTTTGGAGGAATGCACATGAATCAAGTACCTTGGTATCAACAATTAAAGGAAAAACGACTGGAATACGGTGTATCGCAAAATAAACTGGCTGTTCATATTGGAATTTCAAGACAATATATTAGTGAAATCGAAACTGGAAAAGTAACTCCTTCCGATTCACTGCAAGTTGCCTTGTTCGATATTTTAGAGCAATTTAATCCAGATGCTCCTTTGGAAATCTTATTTGACTATGTACGGATTCGATTTTTAATGACAAATCCGAAGCCTGTCATTGAAGATATTTTAAAACTCAAAATGGAATACATGTTACACGAGGACTATGCGTTTTACTCCTATATGGAACAATACGTTTTTGGTGATATTGTCGTCATGGTTTCTCCTGATGAAGACAAAGGGTGTTTACTCGAACTTAAAGGGAAAGGATGTCGTCAATTTGAAAACTTTTTATTAGCCCAGCAACGAACATGGTTCGATTTTTTTATGGAAGTGTTTCGTGTTGGTGGCGTATTTAAACGAATTGATCTTGCGATAAACGATAAGACAAGCGTATTGGATATTCCGTTTTTAACGAATAAATGCCGTAATGAAGAATGTATCTCTGTTTTTCGTAGTTTTAAAAGTTACCGTTCTGGTGAACTTGTGCAGAGTGAAGACAAGCCTGACATGGGAAATACGTTATATATCGGCTCTTTAAAAAGTGACGTGTACTTTTGTGCGTATGAAAAGGATTATGAACAATACGTGAAGCATGGCACATCTCTCGAAGATACAGATGTGAAAAATCGCTTTGAAATTCGATTAAAGAATGATCGTGCATACCATGCAGTTGTGGATTTAATGATGTATGAAGATGCTGGGCGAACCGCCTTTTCTATTATTAATCGATATATTCGTTTTGTCGATAAAGACGAGGAAAAACGTCGCAGTAGTTGGAAAATGAATAAAGAATGGCAACGATTTTTGGATTTAGGCGTGAATAGAAAAATTTCTTTAACGACAAAACCTGAACCATATACGTTTGATAAGACACTCAGATGGCTAGCTCATCAAGTCGCCCCCACTTGGAAACTAGCGACAAAGATAGATGAACTCAATCAAACGAGTGTAATTAAGGATATGTTGGAACAGACAGAGTTATCCAAGCGCCATCAAAAAATACTCATGCAACAAACCATTCCTTTAGGGAAAGTGATTCAACCACAGTCAGATAACGAATGATTAACTTATGAAGGGAGAAAATCAAATGAACTTTGGCCAGAATTTATACAATTGGTTTTTAAGTAATGCACAATCTTTAGTATTAATGGCGATTGTCGTAATTGGAATTTATTTAGGCTTTAAACGGGAGTTTTCCAAACTAATTGGCTTTTTAATTATTGCTTTGGTTGCAGTAGGATTAGTCTTTAATGCGGCTGGTGTGAAAGACGTGTTGTTAAACCTATTTAATCGAATCATAGGGTCTTAAATTGTACCGTTTTTTTGTGGAAGATAAGTGGTCTTCTTATGTTCTACAAAAAAATGGTGGACCAAACGGTAGTGCGGTAGGATTAACAAGCCTCATTTGTGTATCAGCAGATAATAAGCTACTGCTTTTTTATGGCTATTTTTAATGAAAAGGATGTGAATTTTTATGGAAATGCAAGTTTTTATAACGAATCTTGGTAAATATAATGAAGGGGAAGTTAATGGTGCTTGGTTCTCACCACCTATTGATTTTGAGGAAGTGAAAGAACGTATCGGTTTGAATGGAGAGTATGAAGAATATGCAATCTTCGATTACGAACTTCCCTTTGAAATTGGCGAATATACACCTATTTCAGAAGTGAACCGATTATGTGCAATGGTCGCAGAAATTGAGGGTACGCCTCTTTATGATTCTCTTTCCGAAGTTCAAAGCTATTGGTTTAATAGTATAGAAGAATTGCTGGAGCACCAAGATGATATTATGTATTATCCTGATTGTGAGAATATGGCGGATGTCGCAAGGTATTTCGTAGAGGAAACAGGAGCACTTGGAGAAGTTCCTGCCAATCTACAAAACTATATTGATTATGAAGCTTTTGGACGTGACTTAGAAATCAGCGGTAATTTTCTTGTTACGTCTCATGGTGTGTTTGAATATATCCAATAGATGGAGAAGCAGCTTGTTATCGCACAGGCTGCTTTTTCTATTGATGAAAGGATGATTTCATGTGAAAAAACTAAAAAGTTATACCCGTATTTGGTCAGTCGAAAAAGTGATTTATGCCATTAATGATTTTCGATTACCTTTCCCAGTGACCTTTAACCAAATGTCATGGTTTGTGCTTTCTCTTTTATCTGTCATGCTACTTGGAAACCTCCCTCCCCTCTCCTTGATTGATGGGGCGTTATTAAAATATGTTGGAATTCCAGTTGGTTTGACTTGGTTTATGAGTCAAAAAACATTCGATGGTAAAAAACCGTATAGCTTTTTCAAGTCTGCATTGACATATTGGTTTCGACCTAAAGTTACGTATGCAGGAAAACCTATCAAACTACAACGTGTGAAAGTAAATGAAAATATCACCGCTGTTAGGAGTGAAGTCCATGCGTTATCCGATTAAATACCTTGAAAATAATCTTGTTTTCAATCATGACGGCGAATGTTTCGCGTATTATGAGCTGTTGCCATATAATTATTCTTTTTTATCGGAGGATGAGAAAATACAGGTGCATGACCATTTCCGTCAATTGATTGCCCAAAATCAAGACGGTAAAATTCATGCTTTGCAGATCAGTACCGCAAGCAGTATCCGCTCGGTACAGGAACAAAGCAAGGAGCTAGTGACAGGGCGATTACAAGAAGTTGCTTATGAACGTATTGACGACCAAACGGAAGCCCTTGTCTCCATGATTGGCGAACATCAAGTCGACTACCGCTTCTTTATTGGTTTTAAGTTGTTGTTGAATGAAGAAGAAGTCAGTATGAAATCAATGGGGAAAAACATCAAAAATTCACTTTCTTCATTTGTCCTTGATGTAAACCATCACCTGATGGGAGATTTTGTCTCGATGCCTCATGAAGAAATTAGACGTTTCTCTAAAATGGAATCTTTATTGCAAAACAAAATTTCGAGACGTTTTAAGGTACGCCCTCTAGATAAAAATGACTTTGGCTATCTGATTGAACATCTTCACGGCCAAACTGGAATAGCTTATGACGAGTACGATTATGCCCTACCTCTTAAGAAGTTAAAAAAGGAAACTTTAGTGAAGCGTTATGATCTGATTAAACCGACTCGTTGTTTAATTGAGGAAAATCAACGTTATTTAAAAATTGAACAGGAAGAACAAACCACGTATGTGGCCTACTTTACGATAAATTCCATTGTCGGTGACCTTGAATTTCCGTCAGATGAAATCTTTTATTATCAACAACAACAATTTGATTTTCCAATTGATACTTCCATGAACGTAGAAATTGTAACGAATAAAAAAGCATTATCTACCGTTCGGAACAAGAAAAAGGAACTTAAAGACTTGGATAATCATGCCTGGGAATCCGATAATGAAACTGGCAGCAATGTCATCGACGCGCTGGAACAGGTAAATGAATTAGAAGATGTGCTCGACCAAAGTAAAGAATCGATGTATAAGTTAAGCTACGTGATTCGCGTGTCTGCTCCTAACTTGGACGAACTTAAACAGCGTTGTAATGAGGTAAAAGATTTTTATGATGATTTGAATGTAAAACTTGTTCGTCCATTTGGAGATATAATCGGTTTACACAGTGAATTTATCCCTGCTAGTAAGCGGTATATGAATGATTATATCCAGTACGTGACCTCTGGCTTTTTGGCAGGCCTTGGGTTTGGTGCAACACAAATGCTAGGAGAAACAGAAGGAATATATTTTGGCTACAACTTAGATACGGGAAGAAATGTCTATCTCAACCCTAGCCTTGCTAGTCAAGGCGTCAAAGGTTCGGTCACGAATGCCTTAGCTTCTGCTTTCTTAGGCTCACTTGGTGGAGGTAAATCTTTTTCCAATAATCTACTTGTCTATTATGCGGTTCTCTTTGGTGGTCAAGCCCTCATTGTTGATCCAAAGGCGGAACGAGGGAAATGGAAAGAAACGTTACCTGAAATTGCTCACGAAATAAATATTGTTAATTTAACAAGTGACGATACCAACAAAGGATTACTTGATCCTTTTGTCATTATGAAAAAGAAAAAGGACTCGGAAAGTCTTGCGATTGATATTCTTACTTTCCTCACAGGTATATCCAGTCGGGATGGAGATAAATTCCCTGTATTACGACGAGCGATTCGAGCTGTTGGTCAACAGGAAGAACGTGGTTTGCTTCTTGTGATTCATGAACTTAGAAGTGATCCTAATCCATTAGCTGGTCCAATTGCTGACCATATCGAAAGTTTTACCGACTATGACTTTGCCCACCTTCTCTTTTCGGATGGTACTGTGGAAAATTCGATTAGTTTAGAAAAACAGTTGAATATCATTCAAGTGGCAGATTTAGTGTTACCAGACGCAGAAACAAGTTTTGAGGAATATACGACGATGGAATTATTAAGTGTCGCCATGCTGATTGTCATTTCTACTTTTGCATTAGACTTTATACATTCCGATCGTAGCATTTTTAAAATTGTTGATTTGGACGAAGCTTGGAGCTTTCTACAAGTTGCACAAGGAAAAACACTTTCAAATAAATTAGTTCGTGCAGGGCGTGCAATGAATGCTGGTGTCTACTTTGTTACCCAGAATGCCGACGATTTAACCGATGAAAAATTAAAAAATAACATCGGCGTCAAGTTTGCTTTCCGTTCCAGGGATATGACAGAAATAAAGAAAACCCTTCAATTCTTTGGTGTGGATGCGGAAGATGAATCGAATCAAAGGCGATTACGGGAACTGGAAAACGGCCAATGTTTAATTCAAGACTTATATGGGCGTGTGGGAATTATTCAAGTCCATCCTGTCTTTGAAGAATTATTCCATGCTTTTGACACGCGTCCACCGACACAGGAGAAGAAAGGTGGCGATTAATTTGAATAAACAAAAACTGAAAAAGATTGTCTTGACGGTGGTACTTATTGGTACTGCCGTTTTTCTATGTCTTCTTTTACTTGGAACATTAGCTCAAGCAGCTGGCTTAGTTGATGATACGGTGTCAGAAGATAATCTATATTCTAAATATCCGCTTGATCATTACCAACTCGATTTTTATGTAGACACAGGTTGGGATTGGCTGCCATGGAATTGGAATGATGGTATCGGAAAACAAGTGATGTATGGCCTATACACAATCACGAATTTTATCTGGATTATAAGCTTGTATCTATCTAATGCGACAGGCTATTTAATCCAACAGGCTTATTCACTTGATTTCATTTCACAAACGGCAGATGCCATCGGAAAAAACATGCAAACATTAGCCGGGATTACGGCAAGTGGTTTCAGCAGTTCGGGATTTTATGTGGGTTTCTTGCTTCTTTTCATTTTAGTGATTGGAATTTACGTGTCTTATACAGGTTTGATAAAACGAGAAACGACCAAAGCGATTCGTACGATCCTAAATTTTTTAGTGGTGTTTATTTTGTCTGCTTCCTTTATCGCCTATGCGCCAACGTATATCGCTAAAATTAATGACTTTTCAGCGGACATTAGTGAAGCAAGTCTGGATTTGGGAACCAAAATTATGATGCCAAGCTCAGACAGTCGTGGAAAAGATAGTGTCGATATGATTCGGAATAACCTGTTTTCAATTCAAGTCGAACAGCCATGGATGTTGTTGCAATTTAATGATTCGGATAAAGAAGTGATTGGGGAAGAACGTGTAAATGATTTAATCTCTATCAGCCCTGATACGAATAATGGAAAAGACCGTGAGGATGCCGTCAAAAAAGAAATCGAAGAACACGACAATAAAAACTTAACGATTACGAAGACCACGCCACGCTTAGGAATGGTCTTCTTTTTGTTTCTGTTTAATATCGGAATCTCTATTTTTGTCTTTCTTCTATCAGGGATTATGATCTTCTCGCAAATTCTATTTATCATTTTTGCGATGTTTTTACCGATTAGTTTTTTACTATCGATGATACCAACGTTTGAAAGCATGGGAAAACAAGCGATTATAAAGCTATTTAATGTGATTATGCTTCGAGCTGGTATCACGCTCATTATTACAGTTGCTTTTAGTATTTCATCCATGCTTTACAGTTTAACAACAAGTTTTCCATTTTTCTTGATTGCCTTTTTGCAGATCGTGACGTTTGCAGGGATTTACATGAAACTCGGTGACATTATGAGCATGTTTAAACTGCAAAGTAATGATTCGCAACAAGTCGGACGTCAAGTCATGCGTCGTCCTTATCGAATGTTCAATCGAGGTAGTCGTCGATTACAGCGAACAATCGGACGCACCCTTGCAGGGGCAACTGCTGGAGCAACGGTCGGGGCAATGGTTGGAAAGTCAAAGCAAACAAAAGGTTCGTTCTCTCCCCTACGCCCATTACAACGGTTAACATCGACTACCAAAAATAACAAAGAACAGCCAACTGACCGTACGAAATCATCATCTTTAAGTCAGAAAGTAGGTCAAGTCACAGGAAAAGTGCTTGGTGCGAAAAGTCGATTCCGTGCAAATATAGATCATCGTAAAGAACAACTACATGATTTACCTACTACTGCTCAATATGCGGTGATGCAAGGAAAAGAACAGCTTACAAAACCAGCCCGTGATTTTAAAGAAGGCATGAAGCAAGCAAAGGAAAAGAGACAAAAAACACATGCAGACCGTCAAGCAAAACATCGTCAAACGATTGCAGATAGGCGACAAGCATTGGATAAAAAACGTACCCCTTTTCGAAAGACTGCTAGTTATGAACGACCAGTCACGCATGATATCAATGAATCTGCACATCAAAATAGATTAAAGAACCCAACTGTTCAACAAAAAGAAAAGACAAGACCTGTCGCAAAAAGCGAGCATATGAAGCAATTCAAATTACAACGACAGTTATCGAGTCCAGACAGAAAAGAGCATTTTACTGATAATCCCAAACAACCTGTTAAAAAAGAAAACCGATCTCCCAATGAAGAACTTTCCCGACCAAAAAATAGTCGGACAATCATCAAGCGTCCCTCTAAACCGTTGAAACGTACAAACCAGAAACAAATCACTAAGCGTCCAATCCATGCAACTAGGAGGAAACGCTGATGAAAGTCATGAAATTAAAGGTCATGTTAATTGCTGGGGGATTAGGTTTTCTTGCTTTTTTAGGGCTATTAGCATTTGTAGCTATTTTTATATCAAATGAAGAACATTCATCTGATAGCGGGGATTTCATCCATGATATAGATGATGTATCGGTCTCCAAAGATGTGTTAAAACATCAGCCAATGGTAGAAAAATATGCACAAGAATATGGAATTAGTGAGTATGTCTCTACCTTACTAGCCATTATCCAAGTAGAGAGTGGTGGAAAATTAAAAGATGTGATGCAGAGTAGTGAATCGTTGGGACTTCCACCCAATACTTTAGATACCGAAGCTTCAATTCAACAAGGAACTAAATACTTTTCAGATTTATTACATTCTGCAGAAAGAAGTGATGTTGATGGCAATACAGCTATTCAAGCCTACAACTATGGCGGTGCTTTTATTGATTATGTCGCGAAAAGAGGTTCCCAGTACAACTTTGAACTTGCAGAAAACTTTGCGAAGGAACGTTCAGGTGGCAGCAAAGTCACTTACTCGAATCCGATAGCTGTAAAGAAAAACGGTGGTTGGCGTTACCGTTATGGCAATATGTTTTATGTCGATTTAGTTAGTCAATATTTTATCTCACCGCAATTTGATGATGAATTAGTTCAGATCGTAATGAATGAAGCTTTAAAGTATGAAGGGTTCCCTTATGTCTTTGGTGGTGATAATCCAAAGACTTCATTCGATTGTAGTGGATTGACACAATGGAGTTATCAAAAAGCAGGGATTAACTTGCCTCGAACAGCACAGCAACAGTATGACGCAACCGAGTCGATACCTTTATCGGAAGCAAAGCCTGGGGATTTAGTGTTTTTTCATTCCACATATAATGCAGGAACCTATGTCACCCATGTAGGAATCTACCTTGGAAATAATCAGATGTATAATGCTGGAGATCCGATTGGTTATGCAGATTTAACTTCTTCTTACTGGCAAAAGCACCTGATTGGATCTGGACGTATTAAACAATAGAAAGGATGGGATAGCATGTACCTCCCTTTTAGTAAAAAAGAAAAACAGGAAAAGCCAAAGAAATCGAAAAAGGTAAAAGTGAAAACGGTTGGAAAGCGTAAAAAGTCCGTTCTTTTTTTATGGATTCTATTAATCAGTAGTCTAGCGTTTGGAATCTATAAAAACTTTACCTCCATTGATCAACATACCATTCATGAAAGAGAAATTGTGCAGAACCATATGGTAGATACAACTGCGATTGAAAGCTTTACAAGAAACTTTGTGAAAGACTATTACACGTGGGAAAATGAAGCCGAATCATTGGAAGAACGAACAGAAAAACTTACTGATTATCTGACAGAAGAACTGCAAGCTTTAAATGTAGATACCGTAAGGAACGATATTCCTACCAGTTCTAGTGTAGGTAATATAAACATTTGGTCAGTATCGCAGGAAAACGAGGATACCTATGCTGTTGTTTATTCGGTAGAACAAAAAATTTCAGAGGATAAAAGTAGCCAATGGGTACGCTCTACCTATCGTATTCTACTTCATCAAGATAAGTTAGGAAACTTGGTAATTACTCAAAACCCTACCTTGTGGAGCTTACCGAAAAAATCTGATTATGAACCAAAACAGCCCGAAAGTAATGGGACAGTTGATTCCGATACTGTAAATGAAGTAACAGAGTTTTTGGAAACATTCTTTACGTTTTATCCGACCGCCACTGATAAAGAACTTGCTTATTATGTGAAAGATAATGCCTTACCACCGATTAGGAAAAACTATATATTTTCAGAACTAATCAATCCAGTATTCCAAAAATCAGGACACCAGATACAAGTCTGGGTATCTGTGAAGTATCTGGATGAAACGACGAAGGGAGAGCAAATTTCACAATATGTACTCACTTTAGAGAAAGATATGAACTGGATGATCGTTCAATAAATCAAAAGAAATAAGAAAATATGATATTTATGACTTGAGAAATCATTATAAAATTTATAGTATATAACTCAAGTTTCGGAGTAAAGAAACACGCATAACTCCTTTCCGCACTTGGCTTTGGGTTGAAAAAGTTATCAAGAAAAAATCCCGTTCAAAATCTGATGCAGCAAATTTTTGGTACAGTTTATAGGCTTCATCAATTGATTCAGCTTCATAGATGTCAAAGAAATGCTCTTTAAGTTCGTATGCTTGACCAAGTAATGGGAACTTATCAGTCCATACTTGCAACTTTATTTGATCATCGAAGTCGTTATGGTCTTTTCGTCTTGTAGGAAGCACATAACGATCTCTCATAAGTTGTCTGCGTTCTTTGGCTGAGACATTTTGACGGTTAGCTTTTCGGATTTTCTCTAAGGCTTCATTAGCTAATTTTACAACATGAAACTTGTTAATTACGATTTTGGCATGTGGTATCACTGTATAAACAGCACTTTTATAAGGGTTCCACATATCCATTGCAACAAGTTCGATTTTATCAATGTTTTGAAGTTTTAACAGGTAACTGATAACGATATATTTATTACGTTTTCGTAAAATGCCAATTACTGACTTGTTTTCTACATCTGTGATGACACAACGATAGTTCTTTAGCAGATGGACTTCATCAATACCAAGCGAGTTAGGAGTTCTGAAATCTGTTTGTGCTTCAAGTTCTGCAACGTAGTCATTAAAGATGTTTCGTACAGTCTTTTCATCAATGCCTATATCGTCTGCAATACTGGTGAATTTCTTTTCAAGACTGGCTTCTTGAATCCAATCTATAAGTCTATTAGTAACAGAACGATTGACATCCATATCAGACAAAGTTTCAAAAAACGTTTCATTGCACTCTCGACATTTATAACGCTGTCGTTTTATATAAATTCCAACACGTTTAGCGTGCATTGGTAGGTCGAAAAATAACTGCTTCTTTTTACCGTGCTTATATAAGTTTGCAACAGTACCACATTTTGGGCAGTAGGAGGGAGGCGGTAAAATAGTCTCAACTAAGAATCTATAATCAAATTCACTCTCATCCATATCAATAATTTTAAAATTTGGTAGGTTAAGCATATTAGATGTCATTATTTCATTTTCCTTTTGCAACATATTTTAAGACAATAAACAAAAACAGCATTACTTCTTGATTAGAGTAATGCTGTTTTTGTGTTCAGTCCTCAACTTTTACACGTTTGATAAAGAATGCTAAAACTAATCCAATAATCGACACCACCATTGCAAAAATAAAAGCATTTTGTACTCCTGATGTGAGAGAAACCACTATATTTTCAGGTGTTGTCGGGTCGGTGATGCCAGATAAATAATTTTGTTGTCCCATTGTCATCATTGTTGCAGCTGTAGCCGTTCCAATGGCACCTGCCACTTGCTGCATTGTATTTATTATTGCAGAACCATGTGGATATAGCTCTGTATCCAATTGATTTAATCCATTAGTTTGCACTGGCATCATAACCATTGAGGTTCCAAGCATCAAACACATATACTGTGTGATTATTACTTCAATAGATGTGCTCGATTCAACATTGGAGAAAATCCAAAGTACAACAAAGGCTATGAAAAAACCAGAAATCACTAACCATCTTGGACCAAATCGATCAAATAATCGACCAGTGATAGGTGACATAATCCCATTCAAGATTCCACCAGGAAGTAAAATTAGCCCTGCCACCAAAGCGGTGTAGCCCATACCGTCTTGAAGATAAATAGGTAGAAGAAGATTAGCTGTTAAAATAATAATCATATTAATTACCACAGTCAGAGTACCTAATGCAAACATTGGCTGTTTGAAAGCCTTCAAATTGACAATAGGGGATTTAATAGAGAACTGTCTAATAGAGAATAGTAATAATGATAAAATACCAATGATTATAGTCACTATGGCAATTGATGTACCTTCTGTTTGCCCTACACCACTAAAACCATATACTATTCCCCCAAACCCAACTGTAGATAGAAGAATAGACAATAAATCGATTTTTGGCTTGGTTATTGTAGAAACATTTTGCATATAGAACACACTACACAACAGGGCAATTACATAGAAGGGAATTGCTAACCAAAATAACCAATGATAACTTAGGGTTTCAACCACCAGCCCAGAAATTGCAGGACCAAGTGCAAGGGATGTCATCATTACTAATCCTATTAACCCCATAGCCGTCCCCCTCTTTTTGGGAGGAATAATTACTAAAACAACATTATACATTAATGGAAGGAGTATTCCTGTACCAATAGCTTGAAGCATTCTCCCTATTAATAACAAACTAAAATTTGGAGCAATTGCAGCACTTATTGAACCTAAAATAGAAAATACTACTGAAGTTATAAATAGCTTTCTTGTTGAAAACCATTGGATTAGAAGTGCCGAAATAGGTACTAAAACGCCAATGGTTAAAAGGTAGCCCGTTGTTAACCACTGAACGGTAGATGCATTTATTTGAAACACCTGCATTAAATCACTAAAAGCCATATTTAAGGCTGTTTCGAAAAATAAACCTATAAATCCCGCCAGCAACAAAGATATCATAATAGGAATCACACTAAATTGCTTGTCATTTCTTTGTACTTCCATATAACCCCACCTTACAAAGGATAAAAATAATCATATTTATATATTTCTTACTTGCTTTTCAAGGTATTCATTTTGCAAAAGCCCCATATGAATGATGTCATGCCATTCACCATTTCTAAATAGACTTTGTCTACTATTTCCTTCCTCCTGAAAACCGATTTTAGTGTACAAGCGAATAGCTCTATCATTAAATGAAAATACTTTAAGGGAAACTCGATGGAGGTTCATTTCGTAAAAAACATAATCCAACAGTAATTTCAAACCCTCTGAACCATAGCCTTTTCCCCAATATTCCTTTTCCCCGATATCAATAATACATTCAGCATTTCTATTTTTATAATCAATGTTGATTAATGATACAATGCCAATTGGAATTTCATTTCCTTTTTCAATCATAATGTAGCTTTTGGCTGTATGAGACCCCAAAATAACATTATCTACAAATTCTTCAGTTGCTTCCATCGGATAAACATCTAAAGATGGGTTGGTGGAATGCATAACTTCCATATCATTTCTCCACTTGTGATAAAGTTCTGTATCTTCCTTTGTCATCTTTCTTAATCTCACTCTTGATGATTCAAACAACATAACGATCACTCCTTATTTTGCGGATTTTGGATTAATTAATTTTTCTAAAGAGAAAAGTAAGACGGATAATTGACTCTTTACTTTTGTTTGTTCATGTCCCAATTGATACGTGTCCAACATTAAACCGTTTATAAATGATATGAGATACCTCGCAATAGAACGAATAGGTTGTTGAGGTCTAAATTCTCCTTTACGCATACCTTCGTTTAATACTTCTTCTATAGCTTTAGTAGTTCGATTGTAGCGTTCAGAAACGTAAGGGAAATTATCTTTATTGTTTGCGTAATTAGATGATAAAAAGAATTCCGCCTTTGCATAGAGCAGTGTTTGCTCAATTGCCTCAATATAAAATTGCTGTTCTTTAACCCATTTTTTTAATTGTGGCCATAGTGGACCTTCATCAAATAGTACAAAATATTGAATGTCTTTTTGGTCATCATATTTTAAGACTTCGATAAAAACGTGATCAATATTATCGAAGTAACTATAAAATGCACCTCTGGATATTCTAGCTTTGTCCATAATATCTTGCATAGATGTGCGAACAAATCCTTTCTCGATAAACACCTTCTTGGCTGCTTCTATCAATTCTCTTTTTCTCTCTTTTTTATATTCTTCGCTAACTTTTGGTGCCATAAAGCCACCTCCATAATGATTGACAAAGGGTATACAATAAACTATACACTTATGTCGTTTTATATTATAGATTATACCGACACCAGTGTATAGTTTCAACCCTTTATATTAATATTTTTGTTTTTTAGTTATGTAAATTATCTTGTAAATATGGGACGACCAGTCATAAAAAATCCACATTCTAATGAGAAAGAATGTGGTTAAGTTAGCAATTCATTAGGGTTAATGTAATAATTTCACCAGAAAACCCCGCAAATAATTTCTACTCCCAAAATTATTATGTTTCAGTAAATATATTTTTCTACATGATAATCCGAATTAGTGCTTTATGATCATTAATTAAATAAAAATAACACTACTAGTTCCTTTTATCAATCTTTTCATCCAAAAAAAAGACCACGATTTCCGTCTGTTCCCTGGAAGAAAAACCCCCGGAATAATGGCACACGTGGTACATCCGATTGTTCACCAGAAAGTATAATTGAACACATTGGCCCGTGATGCGACATCGAGCATCGGTCCATGAATTAATTGACTCTGTAAGTTGGCGGCACGCACTGCAGTTCCAAATGCTCCACCTACTTGTTGAGCAATCGCGTGATACTGATGCCATGAGAAACCTGTTTTTCCGGCATATCTTTATAAGTGGCATCTACAACAGGGATAAGCACTGCTCCAAATTCTACTCCTAACCTATGGCTCGCATGAGAAAATAGACGTTTAAATCTGTTTCTTTCCATAAGGTGGATTCGGGACACCAGTACCTGATTTTTTCAATTGAAGTTGATGATCTTGAAAACGCACTAGCTCGCATAAAAGAAACAGGATTTCCAATTGATTATGGATCAGCTCAGGAACCATAGGGTGTTCGGCGATTATGTAAGGGATTCAATCTGAAAGCTCGTCAATATTCTTATCCATTTGTAAATTAATGAAGGGTAATTTGAAATCTTCTAATTCCTAAGTATAGATAGCAAAGTAAATGGTTATTTTTTATTGACTAAATGTTCATTCAAAGATAAAATGTTGATAAACTTAAATTTTATGGGGGATTTTAATGGATTTGTACTATGAGATTAATGGTACTGGACATCCAGTTGTTATGATCCATGGCGGAGGTACTGATTTGCGGGAATGGAATTACTTGGCACCTCTACTGGCTAAGTATTATCAAGTAATTTCTGTTGATGGTCGAGGTGTTGGTCAATCACCAACTCCGAAAGACCAAGTTAACTATGTGGAAGATATGCGGTTTTTTATAGATGAGCTTGAGCTTGATAAGCCAACTATCATCGGTCATTCCATTGGTGGGCAAATTGCAACTGAATTCGCTTTAACTTATCCGGAAAAAGTCACAAACCTTGTTTTAATTGCTCCTGCTTTATCAGGATTTCAAGGTTACACAGAATATGAGCAAATAATGCAAAAGGTGATGGGTGCTGCCCCGGATGTGGAGAAGATGGTAGATTTGATGCTGCATTCTCCAATGTATCAAGTCGTTATCCATAGTCCGCAAAGAAATCTTGCCACGCAAATGCTTCAAGATCAGTTTCAACGAGTGTTGGGTGGACCTGCTTTTGAAATGATATGGCCCAATCCTCCTGCCATCGACCGATTAGAAGAGTTGACTGCCAAAACATTATTTATTATTGGCGAAAAGGATTTACCTGAAAATTTTCTTGCTCTTGAACACTTTAGAAAAATTCCAAATATCAATTTTATTGAAATACCAAATGCTGATCATATCTTGACCCTGACACATTCTGAAGTGTTAAATCAGGCAATCACTGCTTTTATGGAGGAATGAAGTTAAAATGCCACGTACACCAGAAGAGAATAATCGTATTCGCCAAGCATCCAAAGAAAAAATTAGAGCTGCGGCTATGGAGTTATTTATGAAGCAGGGATATTACGCTACTTCTATAAGCGATATAGCTAAACAAGGGGGGATTTCGAAAGGTTTGCTCTATAACTATTACAAAGGAAAAGAAGAGCTGCTTGCTGAAATGGTAGAGACAAGAATCAGAGAAGTGGTTGAAGTCATGGAAGAAGCAACCACTTTAGAGACTGCTAGTGAACAGCTTGAATATATAGTCAATGGCGCCATTGATAACATTTATCAAAATCCGGAAGTTCATCGGTTCTATCTTCATTTGCAAACTCAGCCAGAAGCTGATGAAGAGTTGATAAAATACAGTTATCTCATTATTGAAGAAAATGCCAGGCAATTTGAGTTTCAATGTGAAATATTTGAAAGAATGGGAGTAAATGAGCCGAGGAAACGGTCACTATATTTTTCGTCCGTGCTTCAAGGCAGCATGCTGATGATATCTACCTATCCGCAGAAGTTTCCCATTAAAGAGATAAAAGCACAAATTATTCATGAATTTTGCAGATCATCTAATGTATAAAATAGATAAGGAACCTTAACAGTTCGATTAATGGTCCAATTGATGTTCCTGAGTCAAATGAAATGTGTACACACCATTTCGGTGAATGTCAGTCTGTTTCAATGTGAAAACTGTGGAGGAGAAATGAATCCAACGTACTATAAAGGAATTCATCGGCAGGAAACTTTCAGATGTAAATGGAGGAACAATCATGATAAAAGTCAATAAGGTTCATTACAGTTATGATTCAACCAAAATATTAAATGGCTTGAATTTGTTGGAGAGTGATCCAATCATCCTTGGACTTTGGGGGCGAAAGGGCACGGGGGAAACAACCTTAATGAAGCTGTTAGCTGGACATTTAAAACCTGATCAAGGGGAAATAACTCTATTTGGATTTAATCCATATAATCGTAATCAAACATCTGATCATTTATGTTATATGCAAGAGGAACATCCATTCAGTGTGATTTGGAAGGTAAAAGATGCGTTACGCTTTGGTGATTATTACAATCCAAATTTCGATATGAATTTTACGAACGATTAGTGAAACTTGGAGTGAAGTTTACCATGGAACCGACAGAAATGGGGGAAGTCACAATAGCTGTCTTCGACGATACATGCGGCAATCTTATTCAGATCGCTCAGCAGAACTCATGACGAAAATGTGATGCATGAGAAGTTGGGAAAGCAGCTTTTTATTATCAGAAAAAATATTAATAGAATAGAGGTGCAATGTATGGGGTTAGAAATTTATCAATTAAGTAAGTCATTTGGGGAAACGAAAGCTGTTAAAAATCTTAGCTTCTCTTTGAAAAAGGGGGAGGTACTCGGACTTCTTGGAAGAAACGGAGCGGGCAAGACAACTACAATTAAAATGTTGCTATGCTTATTATCACCGGATCGAGGGGAAATAACGTGGGAAGGAAAAAGGCTTGATCAGGCAAATGTCTCAATCGGCTATCTTCCTGAAGAAAGGGGACTTTATCCGAAAACGAAGATTGTCACACAACTTCGTTATTTTGGTGAGCTTGAAGGTATGAGCCGCAAACAGGTTGATGAGGCAATTGATCATTGGCTTGAAAAACTTGAAATAACCGAATATAAAACAAAAAAAGCAAATGAATTATCAAAAGGAAACCAGCAAAAAATTCAATTAATCGCAACATTGTTACACGATCCGGAATTGATTATTTTAGACGAACCATTCAGTGGCTTAGACCCAGTAAATGCCAATCTGTTATCCTTGATCATTGAAGAGCAAATAAAAGCAGGAAAAACCGTCATTCTGTCGAGTCATCGAATGGAGCAAATTGAAAGCTTTTGCGAGCATATTTGTTTAATGAAAAAAGGAGAAGCGATCGTTAAAGGGAGATTGGATCAAATTAAACAAGATTACGGCTTCCGTAATTTAACGATTTCGAACAGTGAAGCTGTTGAAGCTGCACTTCATGATTGGAACATACCTTTTGAAAAAGGACAAGCGGACATCGTCGTGAAAGTGACGAATGATAAAGAAGCGATTCAACTTCTCAACCGATTCGAGAAACGCTCGATCCCCATTCGCAATTTCAGGATGTTAGAGCCGACATTAAATGAAATCTTTATTGAAAAGGTGGGATAATATGGGGAAATTTATGACCGTTTTTAAGTTTCATTTGAAAGACGGATTGACTTCGAAGTCATTTATCTTCGGTAATCTAATTACAATTGTAATTGTACTTGGGATTTTTGGCTTTAGTCATTTTTCGTCGAACGGGCCAAAGGATGAAGTCGCATTCATTAATCCAACGTCCTACAAAACAAATATCGATCAGCTAAATAAAGGCCTGAATTCGGTAAAACTGTTTTTACAAGAAGAAGGCGATCTGGCGCAATTAAAGAAACAAGTTAGAGACGGGGAGCTCGATGGCATTATCGAAATGAAAGAAAAGAACGGTTTACCCGCATTGACGTACACGTATAAATCTTTTGCTGATCAAGAGCTAGTGGCCATCCTAACTCAAAAAATCCAACAAGTAGGCATCAATAAAACAATTGCGGATTCGAACGTTAACCCGGAGGTTGCGGCTAAACTGGTAACACCCGTTCCAGTAGAAAACAAAGCATTAAAAGATACGACTGGAACAGTGGGGATCGTTTATATTTTCGTTATCCTAATGTATTTGTTAATCCTCGGTCAAGGTCAAATGATTGCAAATACCATTACTGCCGAAAAGGCATCGCGTGTTATGGAAATCATGATACCGAAAGTAAAGCCGATCTATATGATGTATGGAAAAATTCTTGTACAGTTAGTCACGGGACTAGTGCAAATTGTTATCATGCTTCTAGGCTTTCTTGCAAGTTACTCCTTAGGTTGGATTGATGGGAAACAATTTTCATTTTTCGGCTTTGATATTGATCTAAGCAATTTAACCGGAATCGTGGTTGCTTCCTTTATCATTTATTTTATTCTCGGCTATCTATTATATGCGATTGGATATGCAGCAGTCGGTGCTGTCGTAAGCCGAACGGAAGACTTAGGTTCAGTTTCTTTCCCGATTATTATGTGCATCATGGTGGCTTTTTTTATCGGAATAAGCTCCATCTTTAACCCTGCATCAACACTTGTTGTTGTTAGCTCCTATATCCCAATTACATCACCGATTGTGACATTTTCAAGAATCGTATCCGGCGAAGCGGGATATGCGGAGATGGGCATTACCATCGTCATTCTTCTAGCTAGCATTGCAATCATTAACCACTTGGCAAGTAGAATTTACGTGAACGGCGTCATGAATTACAGCGGAAAAGTGAAATTTAAAGATGTTATTCAAATGGCACAAAAACATTAAAATAAGCCATTTTACTAGTCTAAAATATATTAATCTGTTAAATGAAAAGAATATTCAAATCAGCATGGATGAAAAGGGTCGTGCACTGGATAATATCATTATCGAACGTTTTTGGCGAAACATAAAGTACGAGGAGGTGTACTTAAAAGAATACGAGACTCCAAGGGAAACAAGGAAAAATATAAGGGACTATATAGATTTTTACAATCACGAACGTCCCCATCAGTCATTAAACTATAAAACACCAGCATCTATTTATTTCGGGTAGGTGGATCGCCGGTTGTCCACCACCATTGACCTTGCTTTTGTCCGTGTTCATTGAGCCCACGCAGGATACCCAAAAAATAGCCTGAAGGGGCTGATTCTGCTTTAAATTGTAACACGGACAAATCGATTCTAAGCATTCGCTGGTGGGGCCCCGCCCCCCCCTTCCATCGCCTGCTAAGAATCGAGCGCGGCGGTCAATGGCAAGCAGCTGTCACTGAGGCTGGCTCTAACATCGAAAAAGTGGTTCCCATTTTCAGTGAGGCAAGTACTCGCTTTAATCGTGAAAGGGCAAAGACACAATCTATTAACCTACCTTATTTTTTAAAAAAGTATTGTCTTTACATTGGGGTCCACTTTAGTATTTGAAATAGCATCTATGCCAGTTTAAGAAGTAATATGATTATTAAGTGGAGAAAAAGAAATGAGGAGAAGCTAATGACTATTCGAATTTTAAATGAGTCTGATGCTCAGTTATATCAAGAATTACGTTTAAGTGCATTTAAAATCAACCCTGAAGCATTTGGCTCAACTTATGAGAGAGAGGCTAAATTCACTCTTGAAACTGTAGCAGAACGATTAAAACCAAACGATAACAAATTTGTCTTGGGTGCTTTTGAGGATAGAAATTTATTAGTGGGAATTGTGACTTTTATGCGTGAAAGTAGTCTTAAAATTGCTCACAAAGGGAATGTTTTCGGAATGTTTGTGAAGCCAGAAATGCGAGGACAAGGGTTAGGGAAATTGCTCCTGCTTGAACTGATAAAAAAGGCAAAAGATTGCATCGGTTTGGAACAAATTAATTTAACAGTGGTATCCAATAATGAGCCTGCAAAGAATCTATATAGATCCTTTGGATTCAAAATTTATGGAGTAGAAAAGAACGCTTTAAAAGATAACGGGAAGTATTTTGACGAAGATTTAATGGTTTTAAAAATTTAATTTTAATCTAGCGGAGGGTGTTATTTTACAAGAATAATGGGAGCACATATTATGAAGGTTTTCTTTGAATTTTACGCTTTATTAACATTAAAGTTTAATAAAATCTAAAAAAAGAGGTGAATGATGATTTGATATCTAAACCGAGGAAAGTAAAAACTCTTTTTCTTTTAATGGTTTGTGTATTTATCGCAACGGTTGCATTTGGGTTAATTATCCCGATATTGCCCGACTTTATGGATAAATTTAAAACAAACGGACAAATGATGGGGTTACTAGTAGCCACATACGGTATTATTCAGCTTTTTTTATCTCCAATTGCTGGACGTTTTGCTGATCGCTATGGTCGAAAAAGAATTATAGAGATTGGTTTAATTTGTCTCACTTTATCTCAATTAGTCTTTGCTTTTTCAGTTCATTTTTGGTTGCTATTTTTAGGGAGGTTTTTAACAGGTATCGCAGTATCACTTTTAATTCCCAGTGCTATGGCATGTATTATTGATATAACGACAGAAGAAGAACGTGCTAAGGGGTTAAGTTTCCTTAATGCCTCTATATCATTTGGTTTTGTCATAGGACCTGGAATTGGGGGTTTTCTAACAACGTATGGTTTATATGTACCTTTTTATTTTGCGTCTGCTATATCCTTTGTTTCCTTTTTACTGTCATTTTTTTTACTACCTGAGACCTTAGGGAAAAAGACACAGTTGACGGCAGAAGACAGCGTTTCCCCCCAACCAATGGTACAGCAATTATTACGTTCCATTCGAGCACCTTATGTTGTTCCATTGCTTTTGGTATTTCTCTATAGTGTAGCCTTATATATTTTTGAAGCCATTTTTGGGCTGTTTGTTGACAAACAATTTGGCTATACGGCAAAGGATATTGCGCTGGTAATCACAATTTCTGCATTTGTAAGTGTTATAATTCAACTGTCATTAACGAATAAATTTGTTTCCCTTTTTGGTGAATCGAGGGTTATGAATGGAACAATGATAGCGGGTGGCATTAGTTTTTTATTTCTCTTGTTCACCACACGCTTTTGGAGTATCTTATTGCTGACTTGTTTCCTTTATACCGCTACTTCCATCCTGCGTCCAGTTATCAATACAGTGTTATCCAAATTGGCAGTAAATGAGCAAGGATTTATTGCGGGTATGAATAATGCATATGTAAGCCTAGGGAGTGTGGTTGGTCCTATATTAGGGGGGATTTTATTTGATATTAACACTTATTTCCCTTATATAGTAGGAGTATTAGCCTTTTTGTCTGGTACAGTGCTTTTAACATGGAAGCATAATCCCTTATATCAACATGATCTAAAGCGTGAGAACAAACTATTTAATAATAACTAATGGGAGGATTTCAGTAATGTTCATGATAAAGAAGATAAAAAAGAAACAACCTTTTATAGATTAAAAGATGACGGACTTGTGAAAGCATATAGTCATCCGAATATTGATTTTGATCCTTTAGAGGAACAAGAACCCGATTATATAGAAGAAAAGGTGAAATTATTAGGAGTGATAGTATTGTCGAATTTTGAAGAAAATATAAAGGACATATTAAGACAAATAACTTCAAAGCCATTAATTATTATGATGTGTGGTGTAGCGGGTTCAGGGAAGACGACATTCGCACAACGCTTGGAAACAGAAGGGTTTGTACGTCTTTCGATTGATGAAGAGATTTGGAAGGTTAATGGACGTTATGGAATAGACTATCCTGCTGAGAAATATGGCGATTATCAAGTTGAAGCTGAAAGAAGGCTTCAAAATCAATTGATACGTCTGATTCAGGATAAACGAAAGGTTGTGATTGATTTTAGTTTTTGGCAAAAAGCCAAACGAGATGGATACAAACAGCTAATTGAAAAAGCTGGTGGTGAGTGGAGACTTATTTATTTGAAAGTTAGTCCTGAAATTATTCGCAAACGGTTGGATATACGGAGTAAAAGATTTGATGCAAATGCAGCTTTTCCTATCACGGAAGATACTTTAACTTCTTACTTAAACGGATTTGAAGTGCCTTCTTGCGAAGGGGAAGTAGTTATAGAGTCAATATGAAAAGTAGTTGACAATCTTGTTTTGATTCCTTATTATCATTTTATAAAATGATAATAATCCGGAGGTAATCCAATGAAAGGAAATGCCGATTTACTTCTTCATCCTGTGCGAATGCGAATTGTACAGCAATTGTTGCTAAATAAACCACTGACGATAGCTCAACTTGTGGAGATACTTGGAGATGTTCCTCAAGCTACGTTATATCGTCATATCAATCTTTTACTCAAAGCAAACCTTATTGAAGTCATTGAAACGAAAAAGGTGAAAGGAACAGAGGAACGTAAATTCGCAGTCAAAATGGATAACTTGCAAATTCCTGAAAGCGAAATTGAATCGATCTCACAGGAAGATCATATCCGTCATTTTTCCGTATTTCACGGTAATTTACTTCAATTAGCGACATCTTATTTGGCGAATACGTCCTCCGAACAGTATGAGCAAGAAGGGTTTAGCTATGCGTATGTACCTTTGCATCTGTCAGATGAAGAATTTCAGGAGCTTATCCAGTCCATTAATCAGGCGATTGGAAAAGTGATCAACAACGAGTTAACACCTGAACGAAACTCTAGAATTTTTGCAAGTATGTTTATCCCACAAAAACCACCAAAAGAGTAAGGGGGAATACATGTGCATTATGGTTATCATATTGGAATTGACGAAATTGGAGCATGGTTACCAGTAATTTTACCCATCTTAATCTTACATCTGATCTTATTTTCTGTGGCATTATGGGATTTATTAAAAAAAGATCAAAGTACAGATTATAAATGGTTGTGGGGTGCGATTATTATTTTGGTTAACATAATCGGCCCAATTTTGTACTTTGTCTTAGGAAGGAGGCAACGTACAGATGCACCTACTTCAAGTAAGTCAACTTCAAAAAATTTACGGAGATCATGAAGTCGTTAAAAGTATCAATTTTCATATTAATCAAGGAGAATGTGTGGCTCTTCTAGGTCCTAACGGAGCAGGTAAAACAACGATTATTAAAATGATTTTAGATATAAACAAACTAACAAGTGGGCAAATCTTGCTTAACGGAAAACGCCATGATCAAATGCGTAAACTTATTGGGTATTTACCGCAACACCCTACTTTTTATCCATGGATGACGGGAAGAGAATTACTTACATTTATGGGTGGCCTTTCAAATATAGAGAGGGAAATTTTGGAACAAAGAATCAACGAATTGCTGGAGCTGGTTGGACTGGGTAAGGTAGAAAATCAGCTTATTGGCACCTATTCGGGAGGAATGAAACAAAGGTTAGGGATTGCACAAGCACTTATCCATCAACCAAAATTACTGATTATGGATGAACCGGTTTCGGCATTGGATCCACTAGGACGCAGGGATATATTAGAATTGCTTAAAGTGATCAAACAGAAATCGACCATTCTTTTTTCAACACATATTTTGCATGATGCCGAAGAACTTTGCGATAAGATGCTGATCATAAATAAAGGGCAATTACTTGTTAACGGATCCATTCAACAAATTATGGAACAGACTCAAAAGCCAATCTTTAATATTCAGGCGCCTCAGTTAAGCGATTGGGTACACCAGCTTGTGAACGAAGACATAGTTGAATCCATTGAGCTAACAGGAAATGCAGCCAAAATTCGAGTGAAAAACATCGAGCAAGGGAGAAACTGGCTGTTAAGCAATATTTTAAATTTACATCTACCCATTCAAAAGTTTGAATTGGTACAGGAAAGCTTGGAAGAAATCTTTTTAAGGATGGTGAAGTCATTTTGAATCGCTTCACAGTTCTTTTGCAAAAAGAGTGGCTAGATGCAAAAAGAAGTTACAAACTATTATGGTTGCCCGTTGTTTTTATGTTTTTGGGCATCTTGCAACCGTTATCGTCTTTTTATTTACCAGAAATTTTAAAAATGGCTGGTGGGCTGCCTGATGGTATGACGATAACATTACCTGAGCTAACTGCTGGTGAAGTATTAGCTAGTGCCTTAACGGATCAATTTGACCAATTGGGCTTAATCGTGATTGTGATGGCGACGATGGGGATCATCGCAGCAGATAAAAATAATGGCATGTTAGCGTTTATTCTGACGCGCAATACGACACTTGTTGAATATTTGCTAAGTAAGTTATTGGGGCATGCAGTTATGATAGCAGGTTCCATATTCATCGGATTTCTGTCAGCCGTATTTTATACTTTTTATTTATATCAAGCTGTTTCCGTGGTTAGGATTGCAGCAGGGTTGGGAGTTTATTACATTTGGTGTTTATTTATATTGGCCTTTGTAATCACTATAGGAGCTTTATTGTCTAGAACACCGGCTATTGCATTGCTGTCTATTTTTGTTCTAATCTTTTTGAAGACTGTTACTATGCTGGGGGGAGGATTCCAAGTCTTAAATCCAGCGCATTTATCCAATCAAGCTGTTAGCATTATAACGTCAGGGAATGTGTTACCTCATTTTTTCACCACAATGACTGTATCCATATTCCTTATTGTATTCTGCTTATTATTTGCAACATCGTATTTATCCCGAAAGGAATTGCCTTCTATGTGACTTCTTTCATCGAGTCACTGGTTAAATAATCCATGGGTAATTGGTTATATAAATTGGAGGAGATATAAGATGAGTTTTCAAGTTGTGGCGGGGGATCGTGAGTTATTACTGAATATTTCAGGATGGACAGCGGCTTTGACTTTGAGGAAGGAGATTAAAATATCGTACACCTCCATTGAAGAAATTCAGTTGGGCAAATTTCATTTTCCATGGACAGCAGCTATTAAGAAAACAGGCATTACGACATTTGGCTATAAAGCTGGAATATTCATGATTGAAGATAAAAAATACTTTTTAGCCTATCATAACCAAAATGAAGTCGTCATACTTCAATTGAAGTGTTGTGAGTTTGATCATGTTGTATTTGAAAGTGAAAACCCTAGACAATTGGTTCACGAAATGATGAGGAATTGCCCTTCAATCAATCTTAGAGAAAACGCACAAAGGGAAGATGAAATATGATCGAAAACCTCTTTCCTATTCTAATTTTTACTGCATCATTAGGATCTGGGCTGATTGCAGGATTATTCTTTGCATTTTCGGCATTTGTCATGAAGGCTCTCTATCGGCTCCCTCCAGAGCAGGGAATTTCGGCTATGCAGTCCATAAATAGCGTTGTGCTAAATCGGCTATTCTTTACAGTATTTATGGGGACATCTCTTGTTTGTTTCCTACTTGTGATTATTTCATTATTAAATTGGCAAGAACCGATTGCCATTTATATATTTGTTGGTAGTTTGTTTTATCTTCTGGGAAGCTTGCTGGTTACGGCGGTATATAATGTTCCACTAAATGATGCATTAACCAATGTAATAGCTACAGATGCAGAAAGTTTGGAGCTATGGAAAGAGTATTATTTAAAATGGACATCATGGAACCATGTTCGGACTATTTCAAGTTTAGCCTCATCAGCACTCTTCGTCTTCGTTCTTTGGCGAATTTAGACCAAAATGGAATGGGGGATGAGGTTTCATATGAGTTATCGTCAATTCTGATGATTGTTTCCCACTAACTCTATACAGGGAAAATATTAGCGATATAACTAAAGTGATGAGTATTCTAGTAAAAGGAGCGATATTTAAATGATAGAGTTTTCAACATTAGGAACATTTTTTGTGGTGGTTTTAGGTTTATTTTTGGTACCCGGTCCTGCGGTGCTTTTAACTTTGTCCAGCACCATACGAGGAGGCAGAAAAACAGGGATTCTAACAGGGCTAGGCATTGCAACAGGTGATTTCATACATACAATGTTTGCTGTTTTGGGGCTGTCTGCTATTTTGATGACTTCAGCTGCTGCATTTAACCTTGTCAAATATGCTGGGGCAGTTTATTTGATTTATATGGGGCTTAAAGCTATTGCAGAAAAGCCCAATAAACAAGACCTTCCTTCCGTCTCAAAGTCATCAAACCTTCAATCATACAGACAAGCCGTTTTGGCAGAGGTATTGAATCCAAAAACGGCTATTTTCTTTTTAGCTTTTTTGCCTCAATTTGTCCATCCTGAAAAGGGCACTGCGATAGTTCAATTCTTATTGCTAGGTTTGATATTTGTGATTATGAGTTGTCTTTACACTACCTTGATTGCTATCAGTGTTCGACTCATTGGCCGTTTGATGAAGAGAACTGCCAAACTTGGACAATGGAGTGGAAAATTTGCAGGTTTGATTTATATTTGGCTTGGTGTAAAAGTAGCTTTTCAACAGCGATAAAAAATCCGTATGTGATAATGCAAACTGCATTTCGCATACGGATTTTTAAATGTTATAATAATTTTTTCACTTTTTCTAGAAATCAATCTGCAGAAGTATGAATTATCAAAAGCACTACTTTAATCATAAAGGAACTTGCTTGACTTCATGTGATTCAAATGTGGCATGATTGGGAGGTACTCAAACCACTGATCGATAACCGACGAATAGTTCGTTATTTTCAAGCGATCGAAGTCTTGACGCCACGGTGTTCTAAAGTACGACTCACTTTGTACGTAGCTTTGCTCATCTATCTTAGAGTAAGGAAGCTTGTAGTCTGCACATACAGCCTATCAACTGACTTGCCGGTTGTTCTGGCTAGTGCTTGCGTCCGTCCATTTTCCATTACGTGTTCCGTTTCTCACTGGTGCATATACTGTGAATCGAGTATCTTCTTTCATTATGTTTAGCGCTAATGCTTTTCGGGGAAATTTACTACCGTATTGATCATTAACATAACTCCCATATTCCTCCCGGCCTGAACCCAAATTCCTGAAAGAGATCAATGAGATATCAATCCATTTTCTATACACTTTTCTACAGCTTGGTCACGATTGTTTACACCAAGTTTGGCGTACATTTCGGAAGCATAATTCCTAACTGTACCTTCAGATAGAAAAAGTCTAGCGGCAATGGTCTTGTAACGCATACCTTTGGCTAAATAGTGAATAATTTCAATTTCTCGAGATGTCAGTCCATAATCATTTTTGTCATGTTTACCAGCTGAAATATTTTGCTCCTTCAATTTTTCAAACACCTGATTAGCAATTTCATGGTAGATAATGGTATCTCCACGGTGAATGAAACGAAGGGTATCAATGAGCTCTTTTGCTTGAATAGACTTAAGTAAATAGCCATTTGCTCCTTTTTGCAGAGCCTCTACCGCTTGATCGATATTCTCAAAAGATGAAAGAATCACAATCTTGATCATGGGATTCTTCTCCTTTATCGCTTCCATGGCTTCTATTCCATTCATATTTGGCATATTTACATCCATAAGCACGATATCGGGCTGGTTTAGGCTACTTAATGATAAGGCATCTTCTCCAGATTCAGCAATACCGACAATTTGCAGTTGATTGTGACTCTCCAAAGTTGTCTTCAACCCATCCAAAATGCCAGGTTGATCATCTACTAAGATTACCTTGAGCGTCTCGGTATTAGCTTCGCTGTTTCTTGGAATAGTACAGATAATCACCGTTTCTTCCATATTGTCTGTATGTATGGATAAATTTCCTTGCAAAGCCTGCAATCTTTCTTTCATCGCACGTAAGCCAAAGCCGAGTTCAATTTTTTTCGCTTGTTCCAATACACCATTGTCTTCAACTTGCAAGCGTAGCTCCAAGCTGTCGAAGTATAAAGATACTTTAATTTCACTTGCTTGCCCATGTCTAACAGCGTTCGTTAATGTTTCCTGAATGCAACGAATAATCGTTAATTTAACTTCCTTTGATAAGTTGTATTCATCTCCAAAATATCGAAATTTAACAGACGTATCCGTACTTTCCATAAATTTGTCAATTAACTGTTTTACATATTGAACAAGTGATAAATTCATTGCGGATGGTTCCAACTGATGTACAAGCTTTCGCATGTCTTGTAAACCGTCACGTGCCGTGTTCAGTAAAACGTTCAGTTTATGTCCAACCTTTTCATCCGCCAACGAAGAATGGATTGTCTCCATACCCATGATCATCGTGGTAAACGTATGACCGACCGTATCATGCAACTCCCGCGATAAACGATTACGCTCCTCCTGCAGAGTAAGTTGTTCCACCTCGTATACATATTGTTCAAGCACACTGTTTTGCTTATGGATGATCAAGCTTTGCTTATGGTTGGTCACAAGTAATTGAAAAGCATAACCAAGTCCAAATGCTACACCATAATTCGATATTAAACGAAGAAAAGTGTCGGTCAAAGATTGATCGGTTACCATTCCGATGATAAAAGGAATGACCACAATAGTTAAAGGTCCGGACCAAATATAGACTCTTAGGATACTGTAAAACCCTATCACAAAAGCAATCGGGATAAACTGCCATAATGCATCATGAAGAAGGAATGTCAAAAAAATGCAATAGCTTCCAGAAATGATGATCTCCGTAAGTATGAAGTATTTTCTAAAAAATTGCTGAATTAAAAATGGAATTGAAAAGACAATGAAGGGCAATCCAAACAGAATCCAAAACGGAAATGATAAAATATTATGAAATTCCCACAAGCCGATTAGGACAGAGAGTAACCAAATGGAGCGAACAGCAAATACCATCCAGTCATACCAGTACCACTTTTTGATGATGTCATACATAAGAGAACCCCGCTTATTTAATGATGTGACTATCACTATTTTACTACAAGTCATTATGAATATCAGTCATGAAAACAAATGACAAAATGTCACTATGCCTTATGACGTGAAGTATGGATAATGAAATAAGTATTGGACAGTGAGGAATCTAATGCTACTTCATTATTAAAAGAAAAGGTGGTTTTCTGTATGAAAATGCTTATCTTTAATTTTAAAAACTTTCTGTATTTGTTCCTTTGGTTTTTCATCGGCTTCTTATATTTCGCTTTTTATTTAATAAGCGTAACATTTTCCGTTGGAGTAAGTTTTACAGTTGTTGGTATTCCGATTTTAGCAGGAGTTTTTCGGACGATTCCTTTTTTTCTGGATTTGGATCGAAAAATAGCAGAAAAATATGCGCATATAAATATCCCTAGCTTAAAATGGGATCCACAAGATAAATTGACAAAGGAAATTTCAGACAAAAGAAATTGGTTTACTGTGGGGATCATGATTTTTCCAAGATTTATTCTAGGTTTCTTCACTTTTATTGCTGCTTTTGTCTGTTATTTACTGCCAATCGCTATGATTTTATCTCCTTATTTGTATAGATTATTTGATATGACCGTGATGATGATTGCGATTAATACATTACCACGTGCTATAGTAGCTTGCATAGCAGGAATCATTTTATTGTTATTGTTACCCCGTTTGGCGGAAAGAATCGTAAAGTGGGCAGGGAGTTATACAGAGAATATATTGGAAACGATTCGAAGCTGGCGATAAGCGTTTGATGATCGTATGTAATATAGGAGGACAAGGCTTTACTATATGTAGTGAATTTATCAAATGGAGATTAAAAAAATCTAAACCTCCGTTTCTCCCTTTAAAAAAGGATTTCATAAGGGGACATTAATTTTGCTTTTTTTAAGCTACGATATATCAAAAACATCTTGGATAATTATGAAACCATTATAGCAGTAATGTCACAACAAACAGCATCTAGTACAAATATCAATTTTTATGCCCAACTGGTTGATTATCAGTTGGGCCTTATATTTTTTAAAAAAATAAGATCACTGATATTTTTGGCATTTTATAAAAAATCTTGTTGAAGGTTATGAAAGGGGAAATCATCACCCACCTTTGCGGTTGCGAAGGGAGAGGATATGCATGATAGAACCAGATCGTACCGAATGGCAAGTTCGCTGTGCATTTAATGCTTTTTGTAAACGTGTGTTGAAGAATGAAGCAATCAATATTTTTAATGAAAGAAAACAACGACAAGCAAAGGAGATGACATTTTCTGATCTCACCCCACAAGAAGAAAATCAACTCTATACCTTAGATAAGCAATATGAAGGAGAAGAAGGACAAAGTTTTCAAGTGGCTGGAAAGAAAATCACTCCGAAATTACTTGCTGAAGCCATGCGTACCTTGCCAAAGGAAAAGCGTATCACTGTCCTACTATACTATTTTTTTCAACTGTCTGATGTGGAAATTGGTCAACTACTCGACATTCCACGTAGTACAGTTCAGTATAGGCGGACAAGCTCTTTTGAACGGTTAAAGCGATTTTTGGAGGAACATGCAGATGAATGGGATGATTAATTCTAATATTGAAAACAACGAGCGTGGTTTATTGCCGTACCCAATTATTTTAGCTGCAAATAAGGGTGAGCCAGAAGCAATGAAAGTAGTTGTTTTGCATTATGGAAGCTACATGACAAGCTTATCTATGCGTAAGCTCCGTGATGAACAAGGAAATACTTATTGGGGCATCGATGAAGATACACGCGAACACTTACGAGCGAAGCTTATGCAATCTGTTTTAGCTTTCAAGATTTGATGAAATAATGGTTAGGTTTTCCCTTTCATTAATCATAATTTGATCTTTGACAAAGAAAGCATGGAAGATAACGCCATGCAGTATAAATAAAAAATCAGATACGTTTTACTGATGATGAGCCACTTGATTCATACGCCACGACTTTCGTTAGAAACGAGCGATAATCTATGAATCTAATGCAATCGTGGTGGATTGCTGGCGATAACTCATTAGTTAGGATAATGATACTCCCCTACCGTCATGGTTCGAGCGTTCAAAGCGTCGCAAACTATGAGTAGGGCTGGAAGAAATACTTGCAGGGGTGAAATTCCCGTGGAGCTGCACCAACAGCCGTCTGATTTTTAAGTAGATTAGTGAATCGTTGTTTCTAGTATGTATTTCTCTGTTGATGAAAAAGGAGGTATATATTAGTGAAGGAACTGATTACAAAAGATGATTTAATTCAGCTTGGGTATCCTAAATATACTTCAATACGAATTATTAGACAAGCCAAACAAATCATGGTACAAAAAGGGTATCCATTTTATAATAATAAACGCTTAGGGCGTGTACCAAAAATGACAGTCGAATCGATTCTAGGGTGTGAACTAGAATTGGAGGAAGACAGTCATGGCTAAAACCAAATATGCAGGGGTCTATATTGATAACAATGGACAATACTTTTATGAAACGGAGTTAGGAACGGATCGCATTACTGGCAAGCGACTTCGTAAAAAGGGACGTACAAATCAACAAGGAAAAAAGTTTACTTCTGCTTTACAAGCTTATAAAGAATTGGTACGGGTGAAAAATGAATACCATCAAGCAAATGGTTATGGAAATTATCACATGACATATGGTCAATTCATGGACACTGTGTACATTCCAGCTTATGAAACCGAGGTGGAAGAAAGTACTTTTTACGTTCGCAAACGAACTTTAGAAAGTATGAGAGATCGTTTTTCAAACATTGAGCTTCGTTCTTTAGCAGTAGAAGATGTCCAACGTTATCGAACCTGGTTACTTTCTGATAAAGGAGCTGGATATTCCCAAGCATATGCAAGTTTGGTATTTGGTATGTTTCGTAAAAGTCTGGATATGGCAGTTGATATGCAATATCTAGAAGTGAACGTGTCTAAAAAGGTGAAGGCTATCCCTAAAGGAAAAGCGGTTGTCCCATATTGGACAAAGAAAGAATTTGAAAAAGTTATCTCGGTTATTTGTCTGGATGACTTTTATGAACATTTATGTTTTGTGATGTTGTGGACGTATTTCATGACGGGGATACGGGTTAGTGAAGGAACGGCCTTGTGGTGGGATGATATAGATTTTAAAAACAAACGGCTTCGCGTTCATCACTCACTGTATTTAATAAATAAAAGCAATTGGAAACGAAAAGATTATACAAAAACAGAGGATGGTAAACGGATCATCTCTTTGGATGAGGATACGATACAAGTGTTGCAAGAATGGAAACAACGACAATCAAAAATAGGGATTGACGATTTTGTTTTTAGTTATGATGGAGCGCCAATGATTAAATCGACGCTTGCTAGAATTATTCAACGTTATGCAAAACTTGCAGATGTTCATCGTATTCAAGCTAAAGGACTCCGACATTCGCATGCGTCTTATCTCATTAATGAATTTAACGTTTCTGTTTTGATTTTATCAAAGCGTATGGGACATTCGAGTCCAGAAATTACGTTAAAGCATTATTCACATATGTGGTCAGGTGTAGATGAACTAATTGCGGAAGAGATGACAGGTAACATTAATATACGAACAGCGGAAAAATCAAGTATATCATTTAATGGGAATCAAGCAGTAAAAAAATAAGTTCCGCCAGAATCCCCGCCAAAACAATTTGAAGGTGCGATAAACGTTGTTATAGCAGTGTTTTGGCGTCACCCGCAAACTTGGAGTGGGAGTAGTAGAAGGAGAGCTGAAACCCCTTTATTCATAAGGGTTTCGGCTCTTTACTCTATTTTCATTGCATTGTTATTGCATTATTTGTTTTTAATCCTTTACGTAGGTAACGAGCAGTGAATTGATTTTTAGGTGAAGTATCTTCATTTTGTGTTGCTGTTTGGTAAGACATAATACCTTCTAATTTATGGGCTACTTCAAAGTTGCTGTTAGGATATAAATGTCCGTAGGTGCCGAGTGTCGTTTCAATATCTTCATGTCCTAAGCGGTCTTTAATGATTAATGGGTTTTCGCCCATACTAATAAGCAATGAAGCATGAGAGTGTCTTAAAGCATGTAATCTAATTCGATGAACCCCAGCTTTTTTTGAAAAACGTGTAATGGCATTCGCTAACGTATGCTTTTGTGTGGGGATACCATTATAGCTCATCACAAAATTGGTTTGAACGACAGATTGCTGCACGTCCTTCCATTCGTGGAGTAACGTTAATGTATCTCCATCTAATGCAATATGACGAACACTAGCCTTTGTTTTTGGTTCTACAAAAGAATAGTTATCCAAATTCTTATAGTAAAGTGTTTTATCGATAGATAACACACCAGCATCAAAATCAATATCTTCCCATTGAATTGCAGTGGCTTCTCCAATCCGCATACCTGTCATAAATAAAAACCATAACGAGATAAATAAAAAATGTTGATAGTAGTCTTCCTTATAAAAAAGAGAGATGACTTTTTCGAATTCTTCTTTTGTCCAAAAATCTATTTTTGTCTTTGTCTTTTTCACATTTCCAACAATTTTCGATGGATTACTTTCAGCTAATCCTAAAACAACAGCTCGATCCATTTGCCATGGAAAACAATCCCTGTACATTCCTAATATAAGAAGAAGCATACTTGTTTTTAGATAACGTTAATTGCCAGTTTTGCACATGGAGTGGGGCAATCTCAGTCACCAAGAAGTCATAAAAATAAGGAAAATGTTTTCTGACAGTTGGTAATCGATTATCGTATGTTCTTCCTTTTACTTGGGTTTTATACCATGGTAGAAAAATATCCTCAACATACTGCTGAAATGGAATGGCGTTTTTCTTTTCTTCTAGATCTTCGGATTTTGATAATAGTAATTTGGAATATTCTTCCCTTGCTTCTTTTTTGGTCTTAAAACCACTACGGTACTTCTGGATTTGCTTACCAGTGATGGGGTGATAGCCTAAATTTGCCCTAAAATAATAAGTTCCGTTCTTTGTCTTTTTGATGATATCTTTAGTCATGATTTCACTCCTTACGCAATTAGTGCAAGAAGTACAAATCACACGTCTAAAGTTATCCCTAATACTTCCTCTACAGCTTCTTTAGGAACACGATCCAACTTTTTAGATTGATAATACGTGTGGCCCTTTGAAATCATTAGTTTTTTGCATTTTCTAATGATATCAGCTGAATAAGAAGGACCATAACCTAGTGCTATCAAGTCTTTTTTAGTGACTGTGATCATATAAACTCCTTTCCATAGACTAGGATATGCTATTTGATATCTGTCTATTATTATATCGCGTCTATAAAACTAATTCTAATACGTTGCGTAAATTTGGCTCTTGCACTAAAAGAAAAAGTCCTACTGCCATAACTTGTTAGTTTTCTAATCAAACAAAACTAAAATATAAAAATCAGACGGCTGTTGGTACAGCTCCACGGGAATTTCACCCCTGCAAGTATTTCTTCCAGCCCTACTCATGGTTTGCGACGCTTCAAACGCTCGAACCATGACGATAGGGGAGTATCATTATCCTAACTGATGGGTTATCGCCAGCAATCCACCACGATTGCATTAGACTCATAGATTATCGCTCGTTTCTAAGGAAAGTCATGGCGTATGAATTAAGTGGCTCATCATCAGCAGAACGTATCTGATTTTTTATCGTATACTGCACGGCGTTATCTTCCGTGATTTCTTTGTCAAAGAATAAACTTATGATTATTGAAAGGTAAAACCTAACCATTCTGTATTCAAATTTTGAAAGCTAAAACAGATTGCATAAGCTTCGCTCGTAAGCGTTTGCGCGTATCTTCATCGATGCCCCAATAAGTGTTTCCTTGTTCATCACGGAGCTTACGCATAGATAGGCTTGTCATATAGCTTCCATAATGTAGAACAACTACTTTCATTGCTTCTGGCTCACCCTTATTTGCAGCTAAAATAATTGGATACGGCAATAAGCCACGCTCATTGTTTTCAGTATTTAAATTAATCATCCCAGTCATTTGCATGTTCCTCCAAAAACCGTTTTAACCGTTCAAAAGAGCTTGTCTGCTGCGTGGAATATCGAGTAGTTCAGCTATTTCTGCATCTGATTTGTCAAAAAAGTAGTATAATAGGACGCTCTTACGCTTTTCTTTTGGCAAAGTACGCATCGCTTCTGCAAGTAATTTAGGAGTAATTTTCTTTCCAGCCACTTGAAAACTCTGTATTTCTTCTCCATCATAGGTACTTATCTAAGGTGTAAAGCTGATTTTTTTCTTGTGGCGTTAAATCCGAAAACGTCATCTCCTTAGATTGTTGTTGCCGTCTATCGTTGTAGCTATTGATTGCCTCATTCTTTATTACTCGTTTACAAAAAGCATTAAATGCGCAACGAACTTGCCACTCAGTACGATCTGGTTCTATCATGCATTTCCTCTCCCTTAGCAACTGCAAAGGTGGGTGATGATTTCCCCTTTCATAACCTTCAACAAGATTTTTTAGGAAATGCCAAAAATATTTATTGGATACAAAAAACCCAACTGAACATAAGCCAGTTGGGCAAAAAGTATATATTTGTTATTAATTATAATCCCATAGAACCCCAAATCTTTTTCATCTAATGCCAAATACCAATTGCTGTTCACAGCGTCTGGTGTGCCCTCATGGAAGATTTGAACGATATAACACAAAGTGGCAAGGATAATAGCTTTAAGTCCAAGTAGTTAGTAAGCGCTCTGCGAAGTGTTTCCATGTAACGGTATTTACTTAAACTGTTTTAGATGATTATCCTTCGTAACACTGACCATCTTACTACGAATACCTCAGCCATCCAAAAAGCGGTTTGAAAATTCGGGCACTGTCGTGTAGTCCAACTTAATTTTATCACTTTGCCTAGCTTTGACAACTTGTGCTGTACCTTACTCTATAAGTTTTGTGCTTCCAAGGTTATAACTCTCTACGGGACGTAATTGTTTATCTAACGAATATACTAGCGGAATACCTGTTGGTACATTCAAATCAACAACCTCCGTCGAACTGAGGTTGTCCAGAATTTTGATTAATGCCCGCAAGCTATTGCCGTGTGCAACAATAATTACACTTTTTCCTGCTTTGATCTGTGGTGCAATTTCCTTATCCCAATAATCTTTGACCCGAAAAGCTGTTTCCTTGAGACTTTCAGTTAATGGAATATGTTCGTCATCAATGTCACGATATCTAACATCATATCTTGGATAACGTTCATCGTCCTTTGTCAAGGCGGGAGGCAATACCTCATAACTTCTACGCCATAATTTAACCTGTTCTTCGCCATAATGTATAGCAGTAGTTACTTTATTTAAACCCTGAAGCGCACCATAATGACGTTCATTAAGCTGCCAGGATTTGTATACAGGTATCCACAGCAAATTCATTTCCTCGAGCACATAATCTAGTGTTTTTATAGCTCGCTTCAAGTATGAGGTGTAGGCTACATCAAATATGAATTGTTTTTCCTTAAGTAGTCTGCCGGCATAATGAGATTCCTGAACTCCTTTATCCGATAAGTCTACGTCCATCCAACCTGTAAATAAATTCTTTTTGTTCCAATTACTTTCTCCATGTCTAATCAAAACCAACTTATACATGTATTACTCTTCTCCTTTCCGATGAATTTCTTCTACTAGTTATCTGGCTAAGCCACTTTATCAAACATTTATAAACTATTATTTCGTTTTAGAGATTACGAAGTCTTAGAAAACTGCATAAGAGTTATTGTGAGCATATATGAAGTTCGTATATCATCGTTAGAAGGCCAGATACATGATTTTAAGCGGAAAATGCTTAGGTAAAGAAATTTAAATGTCCAAAAGTATGCCCTTGACAAGAGCCTAGGTAATGCATAGACTTTAGTATAATGATTGTTTAATCAAATGAATGTTATATCAAAGGAGTGGCGACGATAAAAAACAAGGAAAAGCTTCACGATCATGATCAAAATTTAAGCTATGTTTTAAAGCGAATGCCTGATGTCCAATTTTTTTTGGATGGAGCTGCTATTTTCCAACAGCTATCTGACGGCTCGCGTCTTCAAATCCTTTGGTTACTTTGTCATTGCGAAGAGTGTGGACACAATATTTCAGCTGCTCTGGATATGAGCCCTGCATCCGTTTCTCATCACTTGAAATCGTTAAAGTTACATGGATTAATCAAAAGCAAACGAGTTGGGAAAGAAGTTTACTATTCACTTGCTGACAGCGAAAAAGCTCGTCTGGTTCATCAAATGGTAGATGATTTTTTTAAAATGAGTTGTCCCTTGAAAGGACTTTAGATTAATCGATAAAGGGGGGCGGGAATATTACTTACTGAGCTTCCCGGTAACACTCCCATTTTACTATGCCATTGCCCCTTGCCGATTTCCTTCCTCTTGTTTTTGAGATACTTGTATCGGCGTGTTAAATTTTTTAACGTTGAGTGCCCTTATTGCGTTAAGAATTGCTATGACGGATACTCCAACATCAGCGAATACAGCTCCCCACATCGTTGCCATCCCCATTGCTCCTAAAATCAGGACAAATCCTTTGATCCCTAAAGCAAAAACAATGTTTTGTTTGGCGATACGGAGTGTTTTTTTGCTTATCTTCATCACTGTGGCGATTTTGGATGGCTCATCGGTCATAATTACGACATCCGCAGCTTCAATTGCTGCATCTGAACCCAGGCCACCCATAGCGATACCGATATCTGCGCGTGCAAGAACGGGGGCGTCATTGATACCATCACCGACAAAGGCCAGTTTGCCTTTTGCCTTTTTCTGCTTCATTAACTCTTCCACATGTTCAACCTTATCCGCAGGCAATAGCTCTGTATATGCTTTATCTAGTCTAAGCGTAGTAGCAACCTTTTTCCCCACTTCATTGGCATCGCCAGTTAGCATGACGGTCTGCTTGATTCCTGCCGATTTGAGAGCTGTAATAGCGTGGGGAGCGTCCTGTTTAATTTCGTCCTCAACAAGGATATATCCCATGTACTCATTGTCAACGGCTAGATGGACTACAGTCCCAACAAGTTTCTTATCATTGTAGAATATATGTTCACGTTTCATGAGTTTGGCGTTTCCCGCCAACACGACGTTTCCATCAATTACAGATTTCACACCATGACCGGCGATTTCTTCGATATCCTTAATACGGGAGGAATCAATCGCTCTTCCAAATGCCTTCTTGATACTCTGCGCGATGGGATGGTTGGAATAATCCTCTACATATGCTGCCAATTCCAACAACTCCTGACTGGTCATTTTGTCGGAATATATTTCACTGACAGCGAAGTTCCCCTTTGTTAGCGTACCGGTTTTATCAAACACGACCATCTCTGTGTTGGCTAAAGCCTCGAGATAGTTGCTTCCCTTCACTAAAACGCCAGATTTGGATGCTCCGCCGATTCCGCCAAAAAAGCTGAGCGGCACGGATATAACCAAAGCACAGGGACAAGAAATGACAAGAAAGATTAGGGCTCTTTCAATCCACATATCGAATGGCTGACCTGTGACAAGTGGTGGAATGATAGCCAAAATAACTGCCGCTAAAACAATGAATGGGGTATAGTATCGGGCAAATTTCGTAATGAAATTTTCACTTTTGCTCTTTTTGTCGGAAGAAGTTTCAACTAATTCAAGTATTTTGGCTACTGTAGACTGGCCGTATTCTTTGTTTACTTGAATGGTCAATCTACCGGTTTGGTTGATACAACCGCTAATCACATCTTCTCCTGTCTGTACTTCCCGTGGAACGGACTCTCCTGTTAGAGCTGAGGTGTCTATTGCGGAGAAACCCTCCGTTACAACCCCATCCAGAGGGACTCGCTCTCCAGGTTTCACTACAATGATCTCATTCATTTGCACCTCTTCCGGGTCAACCCGTATCAATTCCCCATTTCTTAGCACATTGGCATAGTCAGGGCGAATATCCATCAGTTCGGATATTGACTTACGGGATTTTGAAACGGCATAGGATTGGAACAGCTCGCCCACTTGAAAAAACAACATAACAGCAATACCTTCAGGATATTCGCCAAGGCAGAAGGCACCAATCGTGGCTACTGACATGAGGAAGTTCTCGTCGAAAACCTGTCCTCGAGTAATATTCCTCGCTGCTTTCCAGAGGATGTCTCCTCCAACGATAAGATATGGGACAAGATACATCAGGAATTCAGCAATGCCATCTAACTTTAAAAACAGTGCTGCTACAAAACCAACAGATGCAATAAGGATACGCAGCAACCGTTTTTTTTCTTTCTTTGACATGTTCGTATCCTCCTCATATTTGAGTCAGCAACGGCTGTAACATTAAAACCGCTACTGACTCAAATAGTGTAATTTGAATATGGATAATTTCTCCTATTCGTTATGAACCGAATCGACGTTGAAATGTGTAAATCAGCTTAAGCCTCTATCGACACATCCGAATCAATTTTCTTTATAACCTTCTTAGCTTGTTTAAGAACGGCATCGAATTTATCATCCGGAGCCTCAAGAATCATTCTTTGACCCATAAAATTTACCTTCACATCGGTAACATCATCCAGCTTGCGAATGCCATGTTCGATCTTTGCCGCACAACTGCCACAATCTACATCTTGCAGTTTATAGGTTTTTTTCATAAAACAATTGCTCCTTTCAATTATTTTTTATACAATCAAATTATAAGACAATCAAATGATTGTTTGATTGTATTTGAATACAAGTATAATGACTCTATTTTTCATTTTCAACAAAATTCGGAAGGTGAGACCGATTGGACTAAAATTTTGGCCGATTGGAATAAATTTTATTAATACAGACAGGGACCGTTGATTTATTCGATTAGTACTAAAAGTCTATGTGTTTGTTTTTTTGAAGTAGTGTATATTTACATTATCATTTAGCGGAAAAATATTAGTTCCGAGGAAGGAATGAATAATATGGAGGGATCTTTTTTTTCACATATCAATACAGACATGAATTTAGTACAAAATAATCACCATGTTGTTTATCAGCTGAATCCAGATAAGGGGCAAGGTACTGCATCTGTCTATTCTGTAATACCCGGTGTTGAGGTAATCATCTTTAACTTTCAGGCAAGCCACTATATGCCAACAATTCACCCAAACCTAAACATTTTGGAATTAAATCACTGTCATGAAGGACGGGCTGAATGTAAAATGAAGGATGGATGTCTGCAATATATAGGAGAAGGTGATTTGTTCATGAATACAATGAACAACCACAGTAATTGTATTGAATTTCCATTAGAGTACTATAAAGGTATAAACATTACGATTGACTTGGATAAGTTTACAGGTCAACTATCGGAATATCTACCTGATATTCCAATTGATGTTCCAGATCTTGTTAACCGCTTTTTTTTAAACGATGAATGCTTTTTTATACAGGCGAAAGAGGACATTCAAAATATCTTTAGTGGTATGTATTCAATCCCTCTTGAGGCTAGAAATACTTATTACCGGCTGAAGGTTCTGGAAATTTTAATTTACCTTTATTATTTTGATACTGCTAAAGAGCAGCAGAATAAATTTTATGTCCGGCAAGAAGTTGACATTATCAAACAGATTAAAAAAATGATGACGGAACAATTTGAACAGAGATTTACGATTGATGAACTAGCAAGACAATATTGCATCAGCCCTACTGCATTAAAGGCTACTTTTAAAGGCGTATACGGCGTTTCTATCGGGGTGTATATGAAAGAGTATCGTATCAGGAAAGCGGCTTGTATGTTACTTAAGACTCAAGAAAGTATTGGAGATATCGCTTCGGCAGTGGGATATAAAAGTCAGAGTAAATTCGGAGCAGCTTTTAAAGAGATGTATAAAATTAGTCCTCTCGAATACCGAAGTAAATATGACATAAAATAAAATACCGAATTTTCTGAACATAAAAATTCATGCAAGAATCCCATAGGCGTTAGCCTGCTTGTCGGTTTACAGGTGGTAGTCTCAATCCTTGTGAATACTGAATACTTGAACTAAAAAGTCGCGGTTATCATTTAACCTATGCATACCATCGGACTATCGCCCTTCTAGAATTAAATATCGCTCTAAAACTATTATCGGTTAAAACTGGTGTGTTTTCACATAAATGTTAGTGACTAAAATCACTGTTCAGGTTAAAGACCTGTTCAAAGACCTTAATCTAATGCTTATTCTAATTGCGGCAAAGCATATTTTTAAACCCAGAGTCTTTTGTTCTCAATTGCATTGAATACGTTGGCAATATAGATGTTTTTATTTCTACATTGCCAGGCTAATCTTGGCATAAAAATTTCCCCTTGCCCGCAAAGCTGACCTGATTTCTTTTCCTTCACGGCTCGACATTCATCTTAGTACAATCTTAATGACCTTCTAACTAGGTAGATATCGTTTTACTTTAAGGACATATCCGGCGAAGTTGACACCAAAAAAGAATGTGATTCTCCCTACATTTCCCTATGGGATATGCCCGGACGGTCCGTTTTTGACTAGATGTAAAGTTGTAAATCCATTATCTTTCGTCCCCTTTCAGAATGTTGTCTTTTTGATCAATCATTGTTTGAAAAAATTTTAGCAAAGCCTGTAGCTCTGAATCGGAAAATGAGTCAAATGCACGAATAAATCTACGCTCTAGCATTTCATGCATCATCGCATGCACCTCAAACATCTGTCTGCCTTCTGACGAAAGGGAAAAATATACTTCTTTTTTGTTATCGTTCATTTGGCTTCGTTTAATGTAGCCTTCCTTAATTAGGTAGGTGGTGATTTTTGAAATACTCGCCTTGGACAAATTCATTTTCTCAGCAATAGATGTGTTGTTTATTGGCTCATTGTTGCCGATGCAATTAATGACGTGAATACTTGTTATATTATTCGGCCATGAGGTAATTCCTTGCAACCGTGCGAGATGTACGAACTCATCAATCTCGTTAGCGAAAATTTGTTCAAATAAATGCGTAAAATGGAGAAAGCGCTCGTATAGCAATCGCTTAAGCCCCTCAGATGGATCCATTATACTTATCATCCCCTTCTTTATAATACTATCTTCTACTATAACCAACTTAAAATCAAAGTTGAATGCAATTTGGAGAAGGACGGTGAGTAGAACAGGACATTTTAAATAATAGGTTCTGTCTTACTCCGAGCCAACCTTATCTTGAACAATTGTTCTAGTTTTTCTCCTTAGACGTAATCCCTCCGTAAATTTTGTTTACCAGTAAACTAACATACCATATTCATTATAGACAATCAATTCCGGAATATTACAGTGGGATTCCCATTTGCTCAGTTGTTTTTCTGGCTATGCTCACACTTTAATATGATCCCAGGAAATTGACAAACCCCACTTATCTATTATATTGTTTACATGTTAATAAAAAATAAAGGGAGGTAAGGAGAATTTGTTTGATTTACAATAAAATATTTAGTTTACTTGTTAACAATATTAAGTAATCCAAGGGACATGGCTAAATCTCAAGACTTTAAATTGACCTGAAAAACGAACGGAGGGTTTACATTGAACAAAATAGGGGAGATATAATGATTCATAAAAAGTATATACTTTTAATTCCTTCGTGGTTGTTTCTGCCCCCTTGAAGTTTGTATTTCAGGAACAGAGGCTTATTTTTAAAAGAATAATTTAAATACGAGGGATTAAAATGACAAGAAAACAAAAGTTATTACTTTATTCCATGTGCTATATGGTGTTGTTTAATGCAATGAATGTAACAATGATGAATGTCGCAATTCCGGAATTTAGAAAAGTATTTGTTTTAACACCTTCTGAAGTAAGTTGGATTACAGTCATTTTTAGCTTGTTCAACGGCATTGCAGCTGTGGCAATTGGAAAATTATCTGATAAGTATCCGATTCGTCGATTGTTTGTTATTGGAATGGCTATTTTTATGGCAGGCTCCTTGATTGGATTCATAAGTCCAAACTATTCATTCATTATCGTTGCCCGAATCCTTCAAGGAATTGGAGGAGGAACTCTTCCGACGTTAAGCTTAGTAGCTGCTGCACGGTATTTTCCAGAAAATCAACGGGGTTATGCGCTTGGCATGGTGTTCGCCATGGTGTCACTTGGTAGTGCAATTGGTCCGATAATGGGTGGGCTTTTAACGGATTCTTTCGGATGGAGCAGTTTATTTTTAATATCGTTTTTCAGTTTAATTACTCTTCCTTTCTATCTTAAATATGCACCGAAGGAGGAAGTGAAGACTGGCAGTCGTTTTGATAAGGTGGGAGCCATTTTATTTATGCTGGCCATCACATCCCTATTGATGGGAATTAATGTAACAGCTTGGCTACTTATCCTTACAGTCGTTTCTTTTGTTCTTTTTGTATGGCAAGCTCAACGTGCAAACGAACCGTTTATTAAAATTGACATATTAAAAAATGTCTCGTTTAGTCTAGTTCTTTTCATGGGTTTATTAAACGCCATTGCTTACATGGCAACGATTTTCATTCTTCCTTTAATGCTTTCAAAAGTGAATGAATTGTCAACGAGTTTGATTGGTCTTGTTTTATTTCCAGGAGGGATGATGACGATCATTTTAGGATCGCAAATTGGAGCAATCATTGCCAAACGAGGAAATCGGTTTATGAATCAATTTAGTTTTACCATTATGACCATTGCTTTTCTGGCTCTTTCTACGATCGTCGGAGCCTCTCCCATTTGGATTTCTGTGTTGCTGGTTGTTGTTTGCATAGCCTTTACTGCGAACCAATCAGCCCTTACCAATCGCATATCGGAAATTTTGCCGCCTAATGAGACCGGTACTGGCACAGGATTATTTACCTTTATGATTTTTTTAGGCGCTGCAATTGGTTCTGCATTGTTTAGTCGTTTTCTTGAACTTAACAGTGGACAATGGAATATATTAAATGGACATGCTGATTCTTCCTATAGCAATGCTTTTATTCTTGCGGCCATGACGGTTGTATTAGCGTTGGTTGTGCTTGCTTTGGAGAAGTCACTGACCAAAAGGCAGAAAATACGAGTAGATGATGAATATCTTAAATAAGTTTGGAACTTAATTATGAACTATTCTTTACTTTGTTCCAATGGCGTTAGAGGAAGGGGCGTATCATGTCAGTTGTGCCTACTCATACAACGTATGTTTTTGACATGAATCACCCAGCGCGGTCATTTACCTATTTTAGGTCACATTTTAGCGCCTACTCCAAACTTAAGTCGTTAAATATACAGGGATGCCCTTGGTGCTAAAGGTCGAGATATTTCCCTGTTTTGACAAGGACATTATTTTGATGGGCATGCAAAACGAATTTACAAGGCAACATTTATTGGGGGAATTGTATTTGATTATTTCTAAGACGATAAGAGAACGTAGATCGATTCGGAAATTCAATGGAACTCCGGTAGAAAAAGACCTAGTCATTTCTTTGCTGCATAAGGCTGCTAGCTTGTACGTAGCTGAGGAAACGCCAAAGTGGCGTTGTATTTACTACGGCACGTATGAGTCACGTCAAAAGCTGGCCGAGAGCATGACAGTTAAATTAAAGGAAGGCAAACTTGGCAAACTTGGTCTCAACAAAATGGTGGATTTTTTAACGAAAAAGGTAGCAGATACCCCTGCTCACTTGATCTTTATTGCAGAATCTGCCGTTACTCAGCGACAGAGTGATGAGAATTATGCTGCGGTTTGTAGCATCATGCAAAATTTCCAACTGTTAGGCTGGGAACATGGTTTAGGGATGCTGTGGTACACGGAGCAAATTATTCAAAGCAAATCATTTTTTAAGGAAATTGGTTTGAGAGAAGGGGAAAGGTTTGCCGGAATTTTAAACATAGGATACTTTGAAAAAACACCAAGAACCCGAAAAAGAAGAACACCTGCGGAACAGAAATGGACCGTCATAGGTGGAGAAGATAGGTTGTATTCAGATAATTATCGAGTCACTTCACAAAGCGTTCTTGAATTGCTGAATGATGCCGTCTGGGCACCGAACGATGGATTACGAGAACCGTGGCGTTTTATTTATGTAACAGGCAATGAGGCGTCTGGCATACTTCGAACTTCATCTAGAGATACTACGTTCCTATTAATTGTAGCTAAAGAAGAAGCCGATCTCCACAAGCAAGAAGAGGATTACGCAGCGATATGTTGTTTGGTCCAGAACTTTCTATTATTGGTCAATTCCAAACCATGGCACGCGCGCCGCATGATTCCGGAATGGATTTATAATCAGGAACAGAGAAAGCTATTTGGGGTTCGACCGCAGGAACGTATTGTCGCGGTGCTGGAGCTCGGAGAAGACGATCAACACTGGAATTCTGTATCCACTCCCTCCATGGTAAACATTACACATCTTTGATCAAGCAATTGAATGTTTGCATTTCGTTTAGAACCAGAAAATCTAGTATAAGGAATTATATCGGCATTCATTGCACTTTCGTTACCAGGTGGGCGTTTTGAAAAGTGTGGGGGTTCTCGCATCTCTTTATTGAGAATGATTATCATTATTGAATCTTTTGGTTTATGACATGATGGCAATGGCAGAAGGGTGTATACACTGCAAAAATGAATAGCAGATAATTATATAAGGAGATGATAAAATGTTTGACCTATTATTTCAATCACATGCAGGTTTGTGGCGCATTACCATTTTGCTTTTTTTCCTAGCATTTATTTTATTAAAAATAGGAAAACCTAAGGGCAAAAAAATAACGCAAATGATATTGCGCTTATTATATGTGATTATGATCGTTTCCGGGCTGGGAATGTTAATCGTACTCAAATTCCCATCGTTATACGTTGTCAAAGGTATTTTAGCACTGTGGCTCATCTGGACAATGGAATTGATTCTCTCCAAATCGGTGGTAAGGAAGGAGAGTGGTCCTTCTACAAAAGGTTACTGGATTCAGTTTCTTATCGTTTTAATACTCGTTATATTAATTGCAGCCAAAATCATTCGTTTTTAGTTTATGATTTTTTTGGTGAATTCCAAAACGTTGGATTATGCGTGATTATGATTTATTCCCTTGATCATCTTGGATAAAAGATACGACTACACCAGTAATGATAATCTTATATGGATTCCTCGCTAGGTGAGGCTCCTATGTGGAGACATGCTACTGCCCAGAAATGTCGAAAGACTCCAATGGGTCAACAGGAACCATCGACTTAAGGTGGTTTTTAATGTAGCTGGATGCATATCCTATGCCACATAGTGCTAAAGCTCTGCGAAGGGGGTTTATTCACTATATTTTCAAATGCTGAACATCCTTCTTTGTAGAGGGGTGTTTTTTATGTATTTGGAGACTGTTGTGCTAAGTATATTTTGATTTGATAAGTCTTTAAGGATTTTCCCCCCTTAGGGTGTTTGAAAGGAGGTGATGGGGATGGCTAATCCCTCGGAAAGTAAATTGTGCATAAAAACGGAAAATAAGATCCCCTCACCTATGGGAGATCATCTTTAAGGAGGTACTTAACATGAGTCTTACGATTTATGAACATGAAACAACAGGAACGTTAATGGAACAAGGGTATGTTGCTTTGCAAGAATCTTTAACAGTTGAGCAAGCAATACGTTATTTGCGAGAGCAGGCACAAGACAAAGAAAATATCCACTACGTCTATATGATTGCTCAAAAGCAACAATTAACCGGTGTATTATCCGTACGGGAATTACTTGCGGCAGCTAATACAGAAATACTTGCAAAGATTATGAAAAGAAAGATTGTTTATTTTCCAACCGACTTAGACCAGGAGGATGCAGCAAAGGTATTTCGGGATAAGGATCTTGTTTCCATTCCTGTTGTCAATAAAAGTAAACAATTAATTGGGATTATCCAAGTAGAAGATATTATCGATGTTATTCATCAAGAGGCAGATGAAGATATCGGGAAGCTTACGGCATCTGGAAAGGAAATTAATTTTCATACAAAACCAATGGTGGCAGCTGGAAAAAGACTTCCTTGGCTTATTTTATTATTATTTATCGGGCTAATTTCTGGAGGAATTATGGAAAGCTTTGAAGAGACTTTAGAAACAGTTGTCGCTCTTGCCTTTTTCATGCCGATGATTGCTGGAATGACTGGAAATACAGGAACACAATCGCTTGCAGTCGTTGTTCGTGGTCTTGTATCAGAACAACTTGATCTGAAAAAGACTTCTAAGCTTTTATGGAGAGAATTATTAGTAGGGATTATTATTGGAATAACTTGTGCGATCATCATTACGGTAATTGCCTATGTATGGAGAGGAAGTTTGATGCTGGGGTTTATTGTCGGTTTCTCCCTTTTGTCAACTTTGATTATCGGAACCCTTGCTGGGACGATAATTCCGCTTATATTGTATAAGTGTAAAGCAGATCCTGCCGTTGCATCGGGACCACTGATTACAACGATTAATGATATCCTGTCCCTGCTTATTTACTTTGGCATTGCCACCATGTTTATTTCTAAAATCATGTAAAAATACAATATAATTAAATTAACAGCTTATGTTTTAATTGAAGGTTAGTTTCTTTAAACTTCTGAACTAAGACCGTAGGGTAGTTATCATATTGATAAGTTATCATCGGCAAATAAATATTTCAGTCCTTTTCCATATTTTAAAAATATAGTCCCTATTATATTAACAACCTTATGAAATAATAACACCATTTCATAAGGTTGTACATAAGTGAGTATATATTGGAAAGGGTGGCTATCCCTCCATGTGGATTAGACATTTCATTGGTACTGTGCCACCACTTTCACTGATATTAAGACAAGTTATACAGTAAATAATATCATTATTGCTTTCCTTGCCAACGCTTCACAGGGAGTAAGCCCTCCACGTTATCAGCTTACAATGTTGAATTATATCTATTATGGAATGAACTAAGGTGCTTCCTGTAAGCCTGTTAGCCTTCATACTCCTGTAACGTATCATGGATTTTTATATTAGTTATTCTTACTCACCCACAGCTAACCTCACAATTTGGTGATATACACATTTCTATGTATTGCAGGTATAGACCCGTACATTCAGAAGTTCATCAGCTTACCCTTTTTCTTTTAGGAGTTTTCGCATCCTCACCATATTCATTCAACTCAAGCATCATGAACTACACCACTCCATCGAGTAGGCTTTCGGCAGCCGAACTGCTGCGGTAATTTCTCACGCCTTTTCACCGAGCTTATAACACTATCATTCTTACTAAATCCAGTGCTATTCGGCTAAGAGAGAACCCTTCAGGGCGTTACCCCCTCATTTGATTCTTCGATATAATCCTTCAGTTCCGACAGGAACTGTCTAGCCTTTACTAGAGAAATGTGACCATCCTCAATTTAAGCTAGAAACCATTTCGCACAACTAACCTCCCCTTTTGTTTAAGTGGAAATTATCACAATTTCTTCACTCCATAACGATTTTCTTTAAATGTGTTACTCAAGAAAATGGCCCGATTGTGGAATATAATGACTCGCATTATTAACGCTCCCTTTAGTTGAATAAGTCACCCTAGTCTAGTTTAAAAAGAGATTTTAACAAGTTTATAAGGAGTTTTGAGTCATTCTGCAAGGTATTAAGGACTTTTGTGTCAATTTTTTGGACAATGTCTTAATTTTGGAGACATTCCTTTTTTTTAACAAGAAATATTTATTTCCTTCTTCAACAAAAGCCCCCCTTTGTTGAAGAATAACATTTATTCTGATTTACCAAAGTAGTCAAAAACAAATTGTTTAAATTGTCGTGTTGCAGGTGATAAATATCTTCCTTGAACTTCAGCAAGACCAATAGTCCTACGAGATTGGGGCGAATCGATACTTAATTGAGATATTTTACTTTGGTCTATCCCCTTCATATTCGGTAAAATAGATATTCCCAAACCTGCAGCAACAAGACCTACTACAGTATCTGCTTCGTCTCCTTCAAATGTGATTTTAGGGGAAATCCCCATATCTTCAAACAGTCTCTCAATAGTTGTACGAAGGGAATACCCCTTTTTTAAAAGAATAAATGGTTCATCTGCAATTTCTTCTAATGTAATGCTTTTAAAGTTTGCAAATTTGTGTTCTTTAGGAACAGTAACAAAGAGTCTTTCACTCCATAGTTCTTTCCATTGAATAGGAGATTTAATGTTCGCAGGAGCAACTAAACAGAGATCGTACCCTCCTAACTGTAATTGTTCAAGAAGAATCGGAGATGATCCTTGTCCGAGTTTAAAAGTAATTTTTGGATAGTGAGTACGAAAAGATGCAATTAGTTCGGGTATAACATTTGTACTCAAAGTATGTAAAAAACCAATCGATACTTGTCCCTGATCAGGCTCAAGTAAATCGTAAATTTCTTGTTTGCCTTCACTGAATTCTTTTAATATACGATCTACACGTTTAAGAAATATATGTCCATATTCATTTAATCTAATTGAACGTCCTTGCCGTTCGAATAATGGAACACCTATTTCATCTTCAAATCGAGCAATAGAACGGCTAAGAGCAGACTGGGTAATGGATAGTTCTTCCGCCGAACGCGTAACGTGTTGGATGCGTGCCAGGGTTTTAAAATAATGAAACTGTTGCCACTCCATTCATAATAACCCCTTTCTTAAGCTTGTTATTCATTACATATATTCATTAAAACCATCATTATAATGAATTATACATCACATATTATCGATGTTAATATAGATTGTGAGAATTATTAAAGTTTCAGTTATTTTATGGCCCCATTGCTGAGAAGTTCGAAATCTTACCAAAAAAAACACGGATATATAACGTAAATATGGTTTCAAGTGGTTTACTAAAAACAACTGACGCAATTGCTGTCACAACACAAGAGGTTTTGATATTTACTCCAATTCCACCCCAAAACTACTCCGGAAGGTAGTCGCGAAAGTGATTACTTTTTGGCGTCAGAAAGTGGAGATGCGATAAAAGGTTAAAAATTTCTGTTGATGACGGATTGACGATAAATTAGCCATTATTTCATAATGCCAATGCTCATTTTCTTAATTTTAAAAGACATGAATGTGTTAAATTTGGAGGTTCTTTTATGAAAAAAGCTGTAAACAAGAACTTATTTTTCTTACTTTCTGTTACTTGTGGTGCTGTCGTGGCAAATATTTATTATATCCAACCGATTGCCAATCACGCAGCAAAGACATTTAGCATTGGGATTAGCTCGGTCGGAGTGTTATCTATGCTTACTCAATTAGGTTATGCGCTTGGTTTATTATTCTTGGTACCACTTGGGGATTTGATAAACAGGAAGAAACTTATTATTAGAATGTCTTTACTTTCGACATTATCTTTGCTTATGGCTTTTCTTTCACCAAATTTTTTACTTTTTGCCATTTCATCATTTTTAATCGGACTACTTTCTATCGTCCCTCAAATAATCATTCCTTACGGAGCCAGTTTAGTTTATAAAGAAAATCGGGGAAGAGTAACTGGCCAACTATTAAGTGGATTGCTAACTGGTATTTTGTTATCACGATCAGTTTCAGGATTCGTAGCAAGTTATGCTAATTGGAAGATGATTTATTTATTAGGATTCATTGTTATATTAATTTTATCTATGATCTTGTATTTTAATTTACCAAAAGAAGATCATAATATTAGTTCGGGGCTATCATATTTTTCATCGTTAAAAAGTATTCCATTTTTAATTAAAAGTCAAAAAATATTGCAAGAATCAGTTATAAGTGGTTTCTTTATGTTTGGTACCTTTTCTATTTTTTGGTCTACATTGATTTTCTATATAAGTAGTTCGTCCTACAATTGGGGAAGTAAAGAAGCGGGGATCTTAGCCCTTATTGGACTGTCAGGGGCTATGTGTTCACCATTTGCAGGGAGGCTGGCTGATAAGATTTCTGAAAAAAATATAGTTTTTATTGGGTATGCAATGCAATCTGTCAGCTTCTTTATCTTAATGCTTTTAGGTTCTAATATTGTCGCATTAGTAATTTCCATCGTATTACTGGATGTCGGGAATCAGTTTGGCCAAGTATCCAATCAAACGCGAGTTCAAAAACTTAGAACTGAGTATGCAAGTAGAAACAATACTGTTTTTATGTTTTCTTACTTTATAGGAGGCGCACTGGGGTCTCTGTTAGGAACAACTTTATGGGGGCAGTTCGGTTGGATTGGTGTTACAATCCTCGGACTTGTTTTTCAGGCTTATGGACTTACTTTCCATTTCGTATACGGTAAAAAGAAAAAATGTATTAAGCTTGCTTAACAGGTGCTATGAAAAAATCAAAAATGATTATTTACAATTCGAAGCAGTCTGTGGATAATGACATTATCAATTTTAAAGGAGAGGTTGAGCATAATGTTAAGGATGGAACAATATGAGTGGTAATTAATATCACTTTTTATGCTCAGTTTCAAAACGGCCTTTTTAGGGGTACAGCCGAGATACGTATATTAACTATACTAAATAAAACCATAGACCTTATAGTTCTTTAACTCACATTTCGCACGTGGAAAGTCTTAATTTCTAATTTTTTGAAGGGTTACGCCACTTTGATATGGAACTTTATAGTAAATATCGAAGTGGAGGGACATTTTATGCCTGATCAGGTTCTAACCTTGGATGTGGGGTCGTCACGGTTTGACCACTTGGAAAACCAAAAGGCAAAAGGGCTGGCAGCGAAAGTCCAAAAACAACATGACGAATTTACCAAAGCGCTGTCGAAGTAGTTCAGCAACACCGTATTTCATTGCCAAGAAGATGCGTTGGAAGCAATGAAGGCTTTCGAGAAAAAACATAAGACAAGCCTGCATGAGTATCAACTCGAAGTGGAATCAAAGGAAGAACCCGTGAAACGGAAGCGCCGCGGCAGACAAGGAAGGATGAGGAGAATCTAACCGCCACAGTCTTCCGAGTCCGGCTGGTTTCTCTGATAGAAAACCGCGAAAAAATTGACCATACCTTAAGCTGGCGAGCACTTTTATCCTGATAACCAACAGAATGGACCGGAAGAAACTCCCGGATATCGATATACTCAAAATCTCAAGGGCCAGTCTGCTGCAGAAACCCGATTCCGTCTCCTGAAAGAGCCGCAGATGATTGATGCGGTTTTCATTAAAACGCCAGAGAGGATTGGGGCACTAGGCATTGTGTATGTAATGGCTCTGCTTATATACAGCATCCTTGAATACCGAATCCGATCGAAAATGAAGAATGAGAAGCATTCGTTGATCCTGGCGGGAAACCGAAAGCTATTTGAACCAACGGGCAAAGCGCTCCTCGAACAACTGCATGACATAAGGGTTATCGTCATAAGACAGGGTTCAGATACCATACGCTTTTTACCCGACAACATTGATGAACAAACATGTAGAATTGTTCGCCTGGCAGGCTATGACATGAATATTTCGTGTCAAACCAACCGGAAAAAATGAATGTATAATAGGATTTTCTGCAAGACCACCAAGAAGATGTCGAGTAAAGCCGACAATCTAAAAAAAATGGGAAAGATTGTCGACTGACAAACTCAGCTCATTTGTTTTTAAAAAAATATTAAAAAATTTGGTGAAATGTTCCTCTGACCTGCGAAATGTGAGTTATTACATAAAGTGTTGTGATAATTATTTGCGTTTTACGGAAACTCAAGATAATTAAGTCGGTTGACAAAATATTAAGTCATGGTATGATTATAAAAAATTCTTATATTGATAAAAGTAATGAAGAGAAATAAGTATGGGAGCTCTTATGCTCAGAGAGCAAAGTATTTGTTGCAATCTTTGCCTTAACCTCTCGTGCGAAGTCGTCTCGGAAATGTTGAACGAAACCGAATGAAATGGAGTGGTTCGGTGAGTAGTTTCAAACGGTCACACCCGTTGATGTGTTGAAAGTAAATTGGTTTTACTTTGTGAGGCTAGAATTGTGAGGTTCTAAGCAAATGAGGGTGGTACCGCGGAAGACATACCTTTCGTCCCTTGGATATAGCATAATACTGCTATATCCAAGGGACGAAAGGTTTTTTATTGTTATTTTTATATAGAAGGGAGTAGGGCCAGTGAGGCGTTTTCTGCAACAAGCACAACCTAGTCCAACACTTACCCTTTTAATGGCGGTTTCATGTGGACTAACGATTGCAAATCTATACTACAATCAACCTTTATTAGCTGAAATGGGACGAACGTTTGGCGTTGATGATCACCAATCAGGAGTTATTTCTACGTATACTCAGATTGGTTTTGCGATCGGAATGTTTACGTTTATCCCCCTTGGCGATATTTATGAAAAGAAAAAATTGATCCTTTCTCTTCTGTTTGCGGTTGGACTGGCTCTGATCTTTTTAGCGACTGCCCAAAATCTGTACAGTGTGTATATAGCCAGCTTTATGGTTGGCTTTACCACAGTGTCTCCACAAATTATTGTGCCGTTTGCGGCAGAACTTGCATCTCCTTATCAGCGAGGGAAAGTAATTGGAAGTGTGATGAGTGGTCTCTTAATTGGCATCTTGCTGGCAAGAGCAGTGGCTGGTTTTATCGGGGAGATATTTAGCTGGCGCGTTATGTTTGGTTTTGCATCTTTGCTGATGTTTATATTGACATATATTTTATACCGTTATTTGCCTTCTCTTAAGCCTAAGGTAAAATTATCCTATTTGGAATTACTACGTTCTATCAGAAAATTGATCGTACAAGAGCGTACACTTCGTGAAGCAGCCTTGATAAGTGCATTGATGTTTGGCTCGTTCAGTGCCTTTTGGACTTCGTTAACTTTCTTTTTAGAAGGCCCACATTATCAGTATGGTAGTTCCATGGTCGGGATATTTAGTTTGATCGGTGTGGTCGGAGTTGTGACAGCGTCTGTGGTCGGTAAATTAAGCGATCGATTCAGTCCCAAAATGATGGTCGGTTTGATGACCGTAATCGTATTGTTGTCGTATGTATTATTTGGATTGTTTGGAACCTGGCATTGGGGGCTAATTGTTGGAATTGTTCTGTTAGATTTGGGTTATCAGGGTGCCCATATCTCAAATCAGACTCGCATTTATAGTTTGTCTGCTGAGGCAAAAGGTAGATTGAACACTGTATATATGGTTAGTTCATTCATAGGGGGGGCTCTTGGCTCAGCAGGTGGTGTAGTAGCATGGGAACGTTGGGAATGGCTGGGCACATGCGTGGTCGGTGGAAGTATGGCTACAGCAGCATTCTTAGTATGGTTGTGGCATTATTTATTAAAACAAAAAAGAACCAGATAGTAACTAAACTATTCATCGATTAATCGCTGTATGAAGTCAAATATCTTTTGAGTTAGTATGTTTTACAACACTTTTTTGTTAAAGTTTACAAAAGGTTACTCAGTTCTTCTCAGATTCTAAGCAAGTTTGATATTTTGATTGGATGACAAGTTTGCGAAAATGCCTCTTTCAATTTTTCACATAAATAACTAGACCCACCATTACTATTTGAAACGATTTGAGCTTCTAAATGAATATCCCAAATTATTAGGTGAGCATTTTGAAATACAATGTTGAAATTCAATATTCATAACTAGTTCTTCTATATTTCTTTTTTAAGATCTCAACTTTCGCAGTAAAAAAACATTAATTAACCCTTGATATAAGTGGGTTTACCTAAAATAAAATTATCAGAAGTGCACAAGAAAGCATCCCTTTTTGGTAAAATGTAGTCACCATAACCAAACCAAAGAAAGGGATGCTTTATGACTAATATTTTACCAAATTCTCTTGTACACTCCTAATCAGGAATCGGTCTGTAATTGACGTTATAGGTATAGCTATTTAGAAATGTATGTTTAAGTCAAATACAAAGTCGCTAATTTAGGATTTTATATTTGGCAGAGTCAAAATTTGATGTTCGTTCGTTCAATCTGAGATTCTATTACATCATAAAGAGCAAGTTTATAGTTTATTTTATCCAAGTTAAAATATAGGTCTCTTATGCTTTTCTCAATTTCCTTTTTATGATGGAGCATCATCATTTTTCGTTCCGAAATCGTCGATTCCCCTTCTTTATACAAGTATACATACTTCTGAATTTGAGCAATCGGCATTCCTGTCGCTCTAAGAGCCGTAACAAATTGAATCCAGCTTAAATCACCTTCGTCATATAACCGCTTCCCATTTTCATTTCTCTTCACATGTGGAAGCAGTCCCTCCTTTTCGTAATATCGAAGTGTGGGAGCCGCTATTCCTGTCAATTCAGTAACTTCCCCTATGGTTAACATATGTAAAACTCATCTCCTCCTATTAAAGTGAACATTAACTAATTTTTTAGCATATCAAATAAAAAATCCTAATTTACGCTATAAAAAATGAGGAAGATATGATTAAATCAAATATTTCACTGTTTCATTATACACTTTCTGTTTCAGTAAAAAGAACCTTGACTTAAAGTGAACTTTATAATCTATGATAACAAGGTAATTAAAAACGAGTTTTGAAAGGATGAAGTTACAATGAAAAACATCTCAATCGTCACAGGTGGTAGCCGTGGACTTGGTCGCAATACTGCCATCAGTATTGCGCGTCATGGGGGTGATGTCATCTTGACCTATCGCAGCCAAGCAGAAGAAGCAAAGTCTGTTGTTGCTGAGATCGAATCTCTGGGTCGTCAAGCAGTAGCATTACAGCTTGATGTTGGAAACATTGCCAGCTTTACAGACTTTGTTGAGACAGTTCGTTCAACCCTTCGGTCTACCTGGGATAGCGACACTTTCAATCATCTGGTGAATAATGCCGGCCACGGAGAAATGGTAGACTATGCCGAAACTACAGAAGCTCAGTTCGACGACCTGTTTAATGTGCACGTCAAAGGCGTATTTTTCTTGACTCAAGCCCTTCTGCCGCTTTTTGCAGATGGCGGTCGTATTGTGAACTTCTCATCGGGTCTCACTCGCGTTTCTTTTCCTGGATTCTCTGCCTATTCTGCCGCAAAGGGCGCTGTAGAGATTCTAACCATCTATTTGGCCAAAGAACTTGGCTACCGAGGTATCACCGCTAATACCATTGCACCTGGAGCAATTGAAACCGATTTTCTAGGAGGTTCTGTACGCGACATTCCTGCTTACAATGACACGTTTGCCGCGATGACTGCCCTTGGTCGAGTCGGCGTACCCGATGACATTGGTCCCGCAGTCGCTAACCTTCTTGAATCGGACAACCGCTGGATTAATGGGCAGAGAATCGAAGTATCGGGTGGTCAGAACCTCTGATCGTAAATAATGGCAGTAAAGACAATCCGTGATGTTCGGCAGATATCAATCAAAAAGCTTTTTGTGGCTTTGAAATAAAGTTGAACTGTTTATAAAATGTCGCACCGTTTTGAAAGAAGTTTAAGCGTTTTGAAAAAAGATGAACCGGAATATCCTACATCAATAAAGAAGGGATTTCGGTTTTTCTTGTGGATTAGGAACCTGTTAAGTGATAATAGAGTTATTCCATTAAAGGGCCAGATTGCTGAAGATTAGTAAAGAATTTGGGATTGTCGATTAAAGTGCCTTTGCTATGTGTAGATGGGACAGAAGGTTAACAATACATATTTATGAATGGATGTAGGAGGTTTAACTAGATGAAGGTAAGTATCTTAAAAAAAATGTGATGTCGAGGAAATGAAAAAACTATTTCTAGATGTATTTTCAAATGAACCTTGGTTTGATAAATGGAATAATGAAAAACAGTTAAATGCATATATGAAAGATTTAACTGAAAATAATAACTCACTTTCATTAGCTCTCTATGATGAAAAAGATGAGCTCATTGGTTGCTCATTAGGTTATGTTTTTAACTGGTGGGAAGGGCGGGAATATTTTATTAAGGAATTTTTTGTTTCGAGAAAAAAGCAAAATCAAGGAGCAGGTAGTACCTTTCTTACATTAATAAATAATATATTGAAGGCTGAAGAGATTAAGCATATAACATTAGCTACTGAAAAGACTGTCCCAGCTTATCATTTTTATCAAAAAAATGGATTTTCAGTTTTGAAAGACTCAGTGTACCTGGTAAAAAAAGTCTCTGAATGATTACTGAAGTAAAGAGTGAAATGGTGTTTATCTGTAGAATCTTAGTTATTCCACTATAGGGCGCGATTGCTTTAAAAGCAATTGCGCCTAAATCACAATTGGAGCCTTTAGTGAAGTAAACTGGGGGTGTTTCGATGAAGAAGAAATTTCTTTTTTACTGGCGGATATTCGTACTCGTTGTTATGATTTTGCTTTTCTTAACGAAAGTAATAAGTTCAGACACTTTTTTAGTAATGATAGTCGGTATAATAGTCTTTGTCAATATACCTGAGACTATAGAGGCAATAAGGAATAAAGACAGAAAAGAAAATCCATAATCGGGCGCGATTCCAAAACAAGCGTGTGCCATATTAGGACCAAATTATAAAATAAAGTATGTAAAATTAAATTAATAGGGAGAAAAGAGGAGATTTGTTGGCTAAATATTTAAGTGATTATGGTGGTATGTTAGAAAATATGGTGGTGTGTTTATTTAAACACAATGAAAAAAAGTATCTTGAAGATTTGCGATCGGGAAATATTTATATGAATAACTTCAAGTATTTTATCGATCGGGAAAAGAAAGATAATAAAAAGGGAATTGGAGATAAATACGAAGCAGGACTACATATGAGGGATTTAGAAATTCAAATTTTCAAGCATGACACCGACAAGTTAGTAGCAAAAGCCGATGCTGATTCAATAACCGTTCACAAGACAATAGATGAATATCGTCCTGTTTTTTGTCAGTTTGCCTTGATGGCTAATGAATTTATAGTTGAAGAAGAAGAAAAGATTGATGATTATAATCTTCGTGTTAAGGCACGTTCATCGCTTTCAGAAGTAAGGAAAAGAAAATTAAAAGAAAATTTCCAAGGCGAGATATTATTGATAGCTAATCCAGAGGAGTTTGTGAACAGATTTGAAAAATATATAGCTAAGAATAATAAGGCGTATAAAGCGAAATTAGTAAAATATGGATTTGAGTCAATATTTTAGACACAAAAAAGTTAAGAGATCATGCGTTCTTTCGGTGATTTTAAGTTAGCCCGTGAAGGCTTGACAAGGAGCCTCTGCAGGCATAATTCTCCTGCCAGGAAGCCAGCTTTTCCTTTTGCTGGCATCGCCGAATGAGGCTATCATGCCTGCCACTCCATGTAAAGCCGTGACTTCGAAGCAAGTTTAGTGGTTACGCTATGCCCCTTATTTGATCTTCTAATTCTTGGGGCGTCTTGTAACTTATGCTTCCATGGATTCTTTTGTGGTTATACCAGCCTTCAATGTATTTAAATAAAGCAAGTCTAGCAGATTCATAGTCCAAATATTGTACTTGGTTTACTTCTTCTTTTTTTAGAACGGCATGGAATGACTCGATACAGGCATTATCATAAGGACATCCTTTTCGGCTAAAGGATTGTTGTATATTAAGAGATTGAACGTAGTTTTTAAATTTGTCGCTTGTATATTGCGAACCCAAATCTGTGTGGAAGATTAAATCTTTACCAGGTTTCTGAGTGTCATAAGCATTTTTTAAAGCTTTCATAACCAATTCGGTGGTCATTGATTTTCCGAAGGAATAACCGATAATTTTCTCCGTGTGTAAATCCATGACAGAAGCTAAATAGCACCAACCATTTCGAAGAGTATGGATATAGGTAATATCGCCAACCCATTTCTGATTGATCGTCGTTGTAGAGAAATCCTGTTTTAAAAGATTTGTCCCTTCAATGACTTTCCCTTTGTTGAACTGAGGCCGGAACTTTTTCTTGGTTATGGAACGGATCCCTTCTTTTTTCATCAAGCGCTGTACTCGCTTAAGGCTTACTGTATACCCTTCTTTTTTAAGGATTTGATGAATTTTAGGCGCTCCATAGCGCTCATGACTTTCCTTATGAATGGACTTTATTCTCTCCGTTAATTCCTTGTTTTCACGATCACGGTTGGACTCTGACTTATGACAAGACTGATAATAAGTACTCCTTGGAATCGCTAATACATCACACATGATTTGGACAGGGTAATCAGACTTTTGTTGTTCAATAAACTCGGTAATCTCAGAATCGTCTACTTTTTCGCGAATATGGCCATAGCCCTTTTTAGGATTTCTAGCTCCTGTTTAAGCTTAAGATTTTCCTTTTGAATTTCAGCAACTTCCTTTGGGGTGACAGGTTTACCCTCGGATCCCTCAACAGGGGTATAAGCTTTAATCCATTTGTAGATCGTTACTTCAGATACACCATATTCGCCGCTTAAGTCTTTTACTGAGTTTCCAGAATGATAGAGATCAACAACTGTCTTCTTAAAGTCTTCATTAAATTTTTTGCCTGTATTTTTGTTATCCATTTCACACATCTCCTAGTTATTATTTTATCACTTAACTAAGATGTGTCCATGGAACTATACTAACATCACAGGTAATGCAACATAGAAACTTTCGTAAATAAATAGTAAGAAAAATAGTTTGTCAGAAGTGTTATTTAAGTTATAAAAGGACACATAAAATTTATTAAAACTAATTACTCTTTTATAAAAATCAGTAACAGATGCACTAATAATGAAAATATGATAAAATATATGAAACCGGATGACAAATGAATGTATAATATTAGAGATATACAGAGGTTGTGTTCTTTCCGAAGTAATAAAATTACTTAATAGAATGTTATATTTAGATTAAATGAAAAGTATGAAGGAGCTCATTATGAAAGTAAAACTAGAGGATGTTGCGAAAAGAGCGGGGGTATCCCCAACAACAGTATCACGTGTATTAAATAATAGAGGATATATCAGCGATAAAACTAGACAAAAGGTCGAACAGGCAATTGAGGATTTGAATTACTATCCAAATGATATTGCAAGATCTTTATTTAAGAAAAGAACAAATTTTATTGGCTTAGTATTACCAACTATTAATAATCCCTTCTTTAGCGAGTTAGCTTTATATATTGAGAATATTTGCTCGGAAATGGGGTATAAAGTGATTCTTTGTAATAGTTTAATGCAAATGGAAAAGGAAAAGGCATACGCTCGCATGTTAATTGGTCACCAGGTAGATGGGATTATTGTATGTACCTATAACAGGGGTGTGGAAGCATACAAACAGCCCAAACTTCCAATTGTTGCAATCGATCATTATTTGTCTCCTACTATCCCCGTGGTTGGTTCTGATAATTATGCAGGTGGAAAAATGGCTGTGCAACACTTAATCGATCAAGGGTGTCGAAATATTATACATATAAATGGACCAGTTGAATTAGAGACACCTACACAAATGAGAAGAAAAGCATATGAGGACCTTGTTGGAAATCCGATTACATATGAACTAATTGATTTGTTTGAGGAAGAGTATACCGCAATGTCTATAAAACAAATTTTAAAAAAACATCCTGAAGCGGATGGGATTTTCGCCAGTGATGATCTCATTGCTGCTACATGTTTAAAGGTAGCAAATGAATTAGGTATCGATGTGCCTGACCAGTTAAAAATTGTTGGTTATGATGGTACAGAAACGGTTATGAGATTATTGCCCCAACTGACAACGATCAAACAACCTATCGAGGACATCGCGAAAACATCTGTTTCAAAATTGATGAATCTTATTGAAAATCCAAACACTAATGAAGTATTAGAAACCTTTCTACCAATTGAGTTAGTTATTAATGAGACAACATAGAAAGATAAAAAGATGTTGTCTTTTTTATTTATTTTAGATCAAGCGGTTGACATAATGAAAAATTATAGTATATTATCAATATAAAGATAATTCGCTTGGATGTCTATCAATCAATGTGAAAGCGGTTGACCTAATTTGGATCCCTAAATATCTTTGGGGAACTCCGAGGGGAATTAATATTAAGAACAAAAGAAACATTAAGGAGGATACGAATGTTCAAAACTAAAAGAGGAAATGCTTAATTGGAAAAAATCACTATTTGATTTCACGAAATTAATACCAATTACGCTGATAAAGTAAGTAACTTTACAATGCCTAGTGTTATTTAATTGCCCTTAGATTGTCTGCATTTAAAAATTTGTTAAAAGGGATTGAATTGAATGTGAAAACAAATGAGCAAAATATTGGGAACGGAATTGCAGGAACTATACCAAAAAAAAGTTGGTTTACGAGTTTCGGCAAATACTTCATAGCGAACTGGCAACTATACATAATATTTATGATGCCGGCTTTCACCCTCCTTATTATTTTTAAATATCTTCCTATTGGAGGTATATTACTTGCATTCGAGAATTACAGTGGACTTAAAGGACTTTTTGGTAGTGAATGGGTTGGATTAGATAACTTTAAGCGTTTTTTATCATCTACCGAGTTTTGGCGTTTGTTTGGTAATACGCTAAAGCTTAGCATCTATAGTCTTTTATGGGGATTCTTTCCGCCTATTATATTGGCGCTTTTACTATCTAGGGTTCGGCATGTTGGTCTTCGAAAAAGGATTCAATTATTTATTTACGCACCAAACTTTATTTCAGTAATTGTGCTCGCTGGTATGGTTTTCGTATTCCTTTCTCCAGTAGGTCCTGTAAATCAGTTTTTGGGTACAGAGATAAACTTCATGGCGGAAAGTTCAGCGTTTCGCACAATTTATATAGCAAGTGGAATATGGCAGGGAGCTGGATGGGCATCAATTATCTATACTGCGGTATTAGCCAATGTTAGCAAAGAATTAATTGAGGCTGCACGAATTGATGGTGCGAGTCTTTTACAGCAAATTTGGCACGTCGAATTACCTACATTAAGACCGATTATGGTAATTCAGTTTATTCTCTCAGTAGGTCATATAATGAGTATTGGTTTTGAGAAGGCACTTGCTCTACAGACAGACTTGAACCGTGCTACTAGTGAAATAATTCCTACTTATGTCTATAAGATTGGCATACAAGTGGGGGATTATGGATATTCCACTGCTGTTGAATTATTTAACTCTATCATTAATGTCATCCTGCTGTTGATGGTTAATTTCATTGTTTCAAAGCTCAATAATAATGAAGGTTTATAAAGGAGGATTGCAATGAAAGCAAAAACGAAAAATATCGATAACACTGATAGATTTCTTACTGTAAAAGATAAAGCAATCCTCTATTTTGGATTCTTTCTACTCTTTATTTTTGTATTACTTATTATTGGCCCACTTATATATGTGTTAATTGCGTCATTAAATGATCCTGTTACACTCGCTAGTCAAGGAATTTCTCTAAATATAACAAAATGGAATCTTGAGGGTTATACAAGGGTACTTGGGGATGACATGATTTGGCGTGGATTTATGAACTCGACTATATACTCAATCGGCTTTACTGCTGTATCTGTCACAGTTACAATGTTGGCGGCATATCCACTTTCACGTAAAGATTTTATGGGAAGAAGATTTTTCACCGTATTATTTATCATTACAATGTTTTTCACTGGTGGTTTAATGCCAACCTATCTACTTATTGAAAACTTAAATTTAATGAATACACCTTGGGCCGTTATTCTCCCGAATGCAATTAATGTTTGGAATATTATTTTGGCTCGTGTTTATTATCAAAGCGTTCCAGTAGAATTAAGAGAAGCTGCCCTAATGGACGGTGCGACTGAGCTTCAATATTTTTTGAAAATTATGATACCTGTGTGTAAACCGATCATTGCAGTCCTAATCTTATATCAATTTGTAGCACAATGGAATAGTTACTTCGATGCAATGATTTATCTTGATGACCAAAAGTTACATCCATTGCAACTAGTTATTAGGTCCATCCTAGTTCAAAATACGATGCAAGCGGGAATGTTAAATGATGCTGAAAGTGCTGCAGATGCAGCTAAACTGGCTGAATTACTTAAATATTCAACAATAGTAATATCGAGCTTACCATTGCTAATTATGTATCCTTTCTTTGCCAAATATTTTGATAAAGGAATAATGATCGGCTCCGTAAAAGGTTAAATACAATTTGAAATTGGGGAGGAAAAAATGAAAACACTTTTATTAAAGCTATTAGGCATTGTAACTGTAGGAATTATCACAATTGGTACTTTAGTGGCGTGTAACAACAATGAGAAGGAAAAATCTGAACCCATATCAGTAGATGCTTCTGATATATCTTTCCCTTTGGAAAAAACAGAAACTCTCAATATACTTACTCATGCAGGTTCAGACTCTCCACAGGATTTCAATGAAAAAATTCTTGTTCAACGTATTGAGGAAGAAACTAACGTCCATATAGATTGGACAGTTTATCCATCTGAACAATGGGGAGAAAAAATGAAATTGGCGTTATCAAAATCTGATTTACCAGATGTTGTAACAAATATGTATATTGGAAATTATGATGTTCTTAACTATGCGAAACAAGGAGTTTTTATTCCCTTAGAGGATTTAATTGACAAGTCAATGCCAAACCTTAAAAAAGTCTTGGAACAAAGACCAGAAGTAAAAGCAGCTATTACTGCATCAGACGGTCATATATACACTCTTCCATTTATTGAAGAGACAGCCCTTGACAAAGAAGCTCATAACGTTATCGGTGCTATTCCGTGGATCAATAAAAAATGGCTAGATGAATTAAATTTAGAGGTGCCTACAACAACTTTAGAATTGGAAACTGTCTTAAGAGCATTTAAAGAACAAAAACCTGAAGGGAGAGATGATGTTATTCCAATGTCGTTTCGAATTAATCAGGTCAATCAGGACCCAGGCATTTTGTTAGGTTCATTTGGAACTGGAGATAATATGGATCATTATATGGTTACTAACGAAAAGAAAGTGATTTATTCACTTGCCCAGGAGGATTTCAAAGAAGGGGTTAACTGGCTTCATACACTTTATGATAAAGGGCTGATAGATCCAGAGGCTTTTACACAATCGGGTGGAACCTATCTATCCAAAGCACAGAGTGGACGATTTGGCTTGTTTTTAGATTGGAATAAAGCATTTATGGTTAGTAATCCAGAAGATTATGTTGCCTTACCAGCTCTTGAAGGGCCAGATGGAACTATTAGTATTCCTAGACAAAATTATTATTCTTTTGATATGGGAGTTACTGCGATCACAAGTACGAATTCTAATCCAGCACTTACTGCAAAATGGTTAGATATGATGTTTGAACCACTTCAATCAATACAAAACATGGCTGGTACTTATGACGATCCGAATAACTTCAATATATTTGAATTAACAGATGAAAATACTTTAAGATACTCAGAAATTCCAGAAGGGGAATCATACTCATCATTAAGTTCTAAACAAAATATTCGCGGCTCATTCGCTGTATTAGCAGAGTATTATGGAAAATATGTTGATATGCAAAGTGATATGGCGAATCGCCTCGAAATCATTAGCAATTTATATGCCCCATATATTACAGATGATTACTATTATCCGTCTGTATTCTTAGATTCTGAATCTATAAATCGAGTTAATCAAATTGAAACAGATTTGAAGGCGTATGCAGAAGGAAAAAAAGCTGAATGGATAATGAAAGGTGGAGCAGATAAGGAATGGGATGATTACCTTGAAAAATTAGATGAAATGGGATTGGAGGAATTGATAGAGTTAAAACAAACAGGATTTGATGAGTTTCATAAGAAATTAAAAGAGTTGGAGTGAGGACAATTTCAACAACTAATTTTAGACGGGAATTATTTCACGCCTAAGTATAGAGAAATAAAATTAAGCCTCTCTAGGTATTACTTTGAATGAAATATACAGTAGAAATTCAATTATCAAAAAAATGGAGGTATACAATAAATGAGATTATTTTATACAGCAGATAATGCAAAAATAGGAGATGTTATCCCTTATTATAATGATGAAAAAAAACAATTTGACATGTTCTATTTGAAGAATTGGAACTCAGATTATCAAGGAAGTGATATTGTATATGGTTGGCATCGACTAACAACATCCGATTTACTTAATTTCAAAGAAAAACCAAGTGGTATTCACGGTGGTACTGGTTCTATAGTTAATGTAGATGGAGTTTACCATATGTTTTACTGTACATTTGAAGATAATCCACAAAGACAGTATGCACGGCATGCAATTAGTACCGATTTTGAAAATTGGACTGATATTCCTGAGCATAAGTTTACAGCTGATGGAGATATTTATTCTTCAACGGACTGGCGAGACCCGCATGTTTTTTGGAATGATGAAGAAAATAAATGGTGGATGATTCTTTCAGCTCGGGAAAATACTAAAACCGAACGTAATGGTTGTGTTGCTCTTTGTACTTCAGATGATCTTGTAAGTTGGGATTACCGCCAACCTTTTTATGCACCTAGAATTCATCAGTCCGCACATGAATGTCCTGATTTATTTAAAATGGGTGATTGGTATTATCTCGTATATTCTAGTTATACAGATGGATTTAATACCTATTATCGTATGAGTCGTTCACTCAATGGTCCATGGTTACGTCCGGACATTGATACATTTGATGGACGTGCATTTTATGCTGCTAAAACTGGATCAGATGGTAATGATCGTTATATTTTTGGATGGAATCCTACCCGACGTGAAAATAATTGGAAAATTGATCCGCCAACAGATTTAGGCTCCGATTATAAAACATGGGATTGGGGAGGCGCTATGGTGGTACATAAACTCGTCCAAAAATCCGATGGAACCCTAGGTGTAACTGTTCCGGATAATGTTGCCTCAGTTGTTCAAAGTCCAGAATCATTTGAATTAAAACCCTTAAGTGGTGATTGGAATACAACAGGGGATTCAGCCTCGGTTATTTCAGAAGGTGGTTATTCCAGTTTAATAGGAAGTGAGATTCCTAATCTATGTTGTATAGAAGCGACAATCAAATATAGTGGAAATCCTAAACGATTTGGTATTGCACTACAAGTAGATGAACAATTCTCCGATGGATACTATTTAAATTTTGAACCTTGGTTCAATAGGATTGAATTTCGCTCGGGGTTGAGGATGCATGAAGCAGGTGGAATGATGTTTCCATACGCTATTGAGATGGAGCGTCCAATATCTCTTTTACCAGACACACCATATAAATTAAAGATTTTTATAGAAGAATCAGTAATGGTTATGTATATAAATGATGAAATAGCTTTTGGTGCACGTTTATATAATCATAAAGGACGGAAATTTGGATTTTTTGTATCTGATGGTACAGCTGAATTTAATTCTATACGACTTCTTACCGAATAAAAGAGGTTTAAACTAATAACCTTCTGTGCTACACAGCAGAGAACTATCAGTAATATTACATTAGAATAGTATCGATATGATATACGGCTAGGAGGACATTAAGAATTGAAGATTGCTAAATTAGAAAGATTTAGACCAGTATTACACTTCTCTCCAAAACAAAATTGGATGAATGACCCAAATGGTTTAGTATTTTTCAAAGGTGAATATCATTTGTTTTTTCAACATAATCCCAATGATAGTATATGGGGGCCTATGCATTGGGGACATGCTGTTAGTAAAGATTTAATTAAATGGGAGGAGTTGGATATTGCCCTGTATCCTGACGAGCTTGGTACCATTTTTTCAGGTAGTGCAGTCATTGATTGGTATAATACTTCGGGTTTTTTTCCGGAGGAGCCAGGGATGGTGGCCATTTTTACACACCATTTAGATAATAATGATCGAACACCGCCTATCCAAACTCAAAGCCTGGCCTACAGTCATGACCAAGGCAGAACTTGGATTAAATATCAAGGGAATCCAGTACTTACACATCCTTCAAAAATAGATTTTAGAGACCCAAAGGTATTTTGGCTTGAGGAACAAGCAAAATGGATAATGGTCTTGGCTACAGGCCAAACCGTTTCACTGTATTCGTCTTCCAATTTAAAAGAATGGCATTTTGAAAGTGAGTTTGGAGAAGGAATAGGATGTCATGATGGTGTATGGGAATGCCCAGACTTATTTGAATTAACAGTTGAAAATAAAGATGAAAAAAAATGGGTGTTGATTGTTAGTATAGGAGATAATCTTAAGTATGATCACGGTTCAAGAACTCAGTATTTTCTAGGTTCTTTTGATGGATCCGCATTTAAAGCTGATGATTGGGACATTCGTTGGCTGGATTTTGGTAAAGATAATTATGCTGGTGTTAGTTTTTCAGATATTCCCGAAGAGGATGGAAGAAGGCTTTATCTTGGTTGGATGAGTAATTGGAGATATGCCAATGAGGTTCCAACGGAAGGTTGGAGAAGCCAGATGACATTGCCAAGATCTCTTTCTTTAAGGGATGAAAAAGCTGGATTAAAGTTAATTCAGACCCCCGTAAACACTTTAGAACGATATTTTAAGAGAACAAAGAATATTAGTGAAAGTGTTGTCCGAGGAGATGTAGAATATAAGCTAGAAGGCATTGAAACAAGTCTGCATATTCAGTTAAATATCGAAAACTTAAATGCAAAACAATATGGCGTTGTGATTTATCATACTTCCAATCAATTTACAACTATTACTATTAATGCAATAGATAATTATCTAAGGTTGGATAGAAACAATTCAGGTGAAGTTGGTTTTTCTAATAATTTTCTGATTTCCCAAGAATTAAACTTAGAGGAAACTAGTGATATAAATCTACTCATTATTGTTGATACCTCTTCTATTGAACTATTTATTAATGAAGGGGGCTATGCATTAACAAGTCTTATATATCCTGACAAAGTGTCTGAAAAAATTTCTGTTTTTTCTCGCGATGGTGAAATAAAGTTAACTGACAGTTACATTTCTACTCCTAATAATGAGGAAGTTTAAGGAATACTTACAGCAATGGAGGCTGTAGCTGTAGGTATCCAAACTTGTTTGTGTGATTGGAGATAAGGAACTAAATATCATCGAGTTAAATTAAATACCCACTACTTCCCCATTGGTGACAATGGGGAGGATTTTTCCTGCAATTTGATGTTGAGGCATTTGGAATAGCCTCATTTGGACCGGCTAATTAATTCAGAATTATGGTTGTACACACCCAAAGTACTATGGAGAAGACTTTAATATTTGTAAGCATATAGGAGGATGGAATAAAAAATGGGAACAACTAGTTTAAGTTACCGAGATCTTGTGAAGAAATTATATGATTTATCCGCCTTATCAGTGCCTCCGATGGTTGGTGAGAAGTCGGGCAGCTTTTCAAGTTACGACCGCAGTTCAAAATATAGTGAAGAAACAAATCTATATGAAAATTGGGGCGCAAATGATGATGGAAGTGGGTATATCAGAAAAGAAGGAGACAGTATTGTTGCATTAGAATTAGATGGACCCGGTGTGATATGGCGTGTTTGGTCTGCTCATCCTGGAGATGGTCATATTCGTATATTTATTGATGAGGAGAATACATCTGTTTTGGATAAACCATTTAAAGATTACTTTGACAGTTTTGGAGATGAATTATTAAATTTTCCTAGCTTGAATCCAACGCTTTCCCGAGGGAGAAATAGTTATATTCCTATCCCATTTCAAAAAAGTTGTAAGATTGTTTTAGATAAAGACTGGGGTAACTATTACCATTTCACATATACACAATTTCCAAAGGAGGTACGGGTTCCATCATTCAACGGGGAGTTTGATAAAGAAGCTGCAATTGCTCTTGCTGAGGCAGATAGAATTTTATATTTGAGGGGTAGAGCGTCGGTCAACAGATATGAAAATGAGAACCAACAACGGGTAAAGGTAACTGTTCCTCCAGGAGAAAAAGCAGTCATATTTAACAAACATATATCGGGCGCCATAACGATGATTCGTGCAAATATAGATATAGAAACAATGGGCGAAGTGGATAAAAAAAGAATCTTACGTGAATTAGTAATATCTATGGAATGGGATGGAGAACAGTCACCGTCAGTATGGGCTCCATTGGGAGATTTCTTTGGAAGTGCTCCAGGAGTAAATACATATAGCTCTCTACCGTTAGGAATGCATGAATCCAGCTTCTATAGTAATTGGTATATGCCATTTTCAGAAGGTGCAAATATTGAAATAGCAAACGATGGGACTGTTTCGCAAACAGTCAATTTTGAAATAAATTATATCGATTTACCAAAATCAAAAACAAAAAACTTATTGCGTTTTCATGCAAAATGGCACAGAGACGACTTTCAGTACTTAAACAAAGGGCGTTTTACGGAAGGTGGAGATCGTTGGCCAGATTGGCCTTTACTACTGGTAAAAGGAAAAGGCCGCTACTGTGGTGTTCATTTGCATGTATATAATACTTGGGAAGAACCAGAACAAAGCGCTGATACCTGGTGGTACGGGCGTTGGGATCGGAAAACGATTGATTGGTGGTGGGGAGAAGGTGATGAAAAGTTCTTTATTGATGGAGAAAAATTCCCATCTACCTTTGGTACTGGTAGTGAAGATTATATTGGATACGCATGGGCAGCAGAGCCTCCCTTTCCAATGTTCGACAGTGCTTTTGCTTGTCAGCCTTTTATAGAGATAGATGCAAATGGACATACATCGGTAAATAGATTTCATGTTTGTGATAATATCCCATTTAACGAATCTTTTGAAGGTTTTATTGAAAAGTATAAGGATAATAGGTGGGAAAATAATAATGTATGCATCTATGCTACAACGGTATACTGGTACCAATCAGCTGGAACAAGTGATATATATGAGCCAGTTTCAGTAAATGAGAGAGTAGGATACTCAGATTTTTAATGGTGTAGTCTTAATGGATTCATGATATCCTATTCATTCAAAAAATGGATAAATCTAAGTAAAGGGGGGGATATTAGGTGCTCGCAGCAATCGAAGCAGGAGGAACTAAATTTGTCTGTGCTATTGGGGACATAGATTATAATGTAATAGATATCATAGAAATACCAACAACTACTCCAACCGAGACGATGGGGGAAGTAAAGGCATTTTTTAATCAATATGAGATTAAATCAATGGCTATTGGTACGTTTGGTCCTGCAGATATTAATCGTAATTCTTCAAAATATGGGTGTATTACAACAACACCTAAACAATATTGGAGAAACTTTAATATGCTTGGTTATTTACAAGAATTCCTTTCCATTCCAATCGTTTTTAATACAGATGTGAATATTGCTGCAGTAGGGGAGGCGAAGTTTGGTGCTTCCCAAAATGTGAAGAATAGTATTTACGTGACGATTGGTACAGGAATTGGTGTGGGGGCAATTGTAGATGGGCAAATGCTTCAGGGACTAAGTCACTCAGAAATGGGACATGTCATAGTTAGACGACATCCACAAGATTCATATGCTGGGTGTTGTCCATTCCATAAAGATTGTTTAGAAGGAATGGCATCTGGCCCAGCAATTGAAAAGCGTTGGAATCAAAAGGCGGTTTTACTAGAAGAAAATGATGACGTTTGGGAAATAGAAGGTTATTACATAGCACAAGCGTTAATGACCTATATTCTAACTCTTTCACCTGAAAAGATTATTCTTGGTGGTGGAGTTATGAAGCAAAGGCAACTGCTACCGGTCATTTTAAAATATGTGCAACAATTCAATAATCATTATTTATCCTTTTCGCAACTTGAAGATAATATTGATGAATATATTGTTACTCCGGGAATAGAAGGTTATTCAGCGATTAAGGGAGCTTTTTATTTGGCGAAAAGAAAATTGATAGAGAAATGACAGTAATATTTTTTGAAACAAAATAAAATATGTGTAGGAGACTGAACTGAATCAATTCTCCACGTAGTGAGTTAAAGCTGCTTTTCTTGTATAAAGGTATAGACATACAAAAGAAAATCATACTAACATAATAGGTATAAATCACGGACCTTGGACTGTATTACAATGTTAGTGTGTTATCTATGTAATCTTTATGATTAAGGTCCAAAAAATGATAGGTTTATTAAACTTTTAACATTTATTATGCAGCTAACTGACTGGTATGAAGACGGTATTGAATCGAGCTCATGCCAGTCAACTTCTGTTTTATCCATTTGTTGTTGTAGAACTCGTTATAGCTTCAATAGTCCGTTTGAGCTCCTCATATGTGTGTGGTGATTCGCCATCATACATTTCCTGTTTCAATAAACCAAAGAAATTCTCCATAGGAGCGTTGTCCAGACAGTTTCCCTTCCGTGACATACTTTGAAATACTTTGTGTTCTTTCAAGGTCGCCCCCATTTACCGTGCTGATAATGTCAGCATTGATTTGAGTCGTTTCAAGAGTTTCTTCCGTGGGGCATCACAAGGTCTAAATAAATGGAAAAAAATAGTACTAAATGTTTAATGACAGAGTTGTATCGTAAACAACTATTAAATGAAGTTGAACTAGAGCTTATTAATTTATCTTTTAATAACTTTAATACAGAGGAGATAGCAATGAGAAAATATTGAATTTTTGGAACAAAGGATAAAAAAACTCGAAAAGAAACGATGCGAAATAATCGGGATGAGCTTCAAAATTCACTCGATTTTCCATCTGGAGAATGGGAATGGCTAAAGGAGTGTATAAAAAATGAGAAGAGAGCTTTTGGG
>NZ_JADIJK010000022.1 GCF_017355205.1 Bacillus sp. SD088 | reverse complement strand
TAACCTTTGAACATTTGAGTTACATTCCTACTCAATTGCTGGCAATGGTTTAAAACCATTTATCCAATATTTATTGACGTTCGTTTCGTTCAGTTTTCAAAGATCAAATTCCCCATCGCCTCAAAGGCGACTTTTATATAATAACATTAATCAAAGTCATTGTCAATGTTTTTTTTATTTTTTGTTTTGTCCTCTCAAGGACATGTTCTAATATACCAAGTTTTTCATTTGATTGCAAGAGTTTTTTCAAAAAAATATACTTACTAATATCTTTCTTTCATTAGTAAGTATTGAAAGTCTTCTAATTGTCTTTTACTATACACTCAATATAAAGATTTCTGTTTTTTTCAAGATCAATAATCTCCCCAGTTTCTCCTATACTTACAAGCGGTCGTAATTTGGCATCGGTTTTAGCGAATACAGCCTTCGCTTGTTGACCATTTGATAGACGGATAGTTGTGCCAATTGGCAAATTTGCAATAGTGGATATAAGTTCCTTTAAAATTGTAATATGTAATTTTCCAAATTGATCAATTTTCATTAACTCGAGTGTTTTAAAAGGGGATTCTTGGTTTTTAAATAATCTTTTAGACGTCATCGCATGATAAATATCAGCTATAGCTATAATTTGAGACATCATGGATACGGAATTTCCCTTTTTTCCACTTGGGTACCCAGTTCCATCTAATCTTTCATGATGCTGAACAATCGCAAGCTTTGTTTCTGGTTTTAAAATAGATATATTTTTAATCATCTGGTAGCTATAAAGCGGATGTTCCTTAATTTTTCTCCACTCTGAATTATTCAGCGTTCTAGTGTTCATAAAAAGATTTGTATCAATTTTTGCCATTCCACAATCAGCTAAAAGACCAGCTAGTGCAACTTGAAATATCTGTCCTTGGCTATACCCCATTCTCTTTGCTATCCATCCAGAAAGAATACTAACGGCTATAGGGTGATGATACATATACTCTTCTGCCTGTGATAAATGATGGATAGAATAAATCCATTTCTTATCTTCTAAAGCTATCGTCAATAACGGGATAAGCAAGGCACGTACATTTGAGATGTTAATTGGTAAACCTGTTTGCCAGAGCTGGAATTCCTTCCTAAACTGCTGAACCGTTCCCTCATATTCACGTGTAAAATGAACAGAACTATCCATATTCTTTACATTATATTCTGCATCTCTATTGATTTCCTTTTCGCTTTTGCTCCCTAGTTGGTATTGAACTTCAATTTTCTCTATTGAAAAGGCCTTCAAAACCTCGATATGCTTTTTTTAATTCTGTATTAGCGGGTATAAGTGGATAATTGGAACGCCCGTACACATCTTTCTGCACGATGTATCCTCCCTTAGCTCTTCCACCGTTACATTCATCTCATCACTTCCAAGTTGGCAAATTTAGAAAAAGTCTCTTTACTACTTCTTTCGGCTCCAAATTTAATATTTTTAGCCATGAATAAAGGCGCCAAAAAATTGGCGCCCTTCTCTTATTCTTCATTTGGCGATTCAGGAAGTTCTTCATTTTCCACTTCTTCCTCTATTACTTCTTCCTTTTCAACCTTTGCAACGGTTGAAACAGAAGAATCATCTCCAAGAGTCATTAGTTTAACCCCTTGTGTGTTTCTGCCAATTATAGAGATATCCTGAACATCCATTCGAATGACGACCCCACTATTCGTGATGATCATAATGTCCTCGTCACCTTGAACAGTTTCTACTGCAACTACCGTTCCAGTACGCTCGGTGATTTTACAAGTAATTAACCCTTTTCCACCACGGCTTTGAATCCGGTATTCTGCTGCTGGAGTACGTTTACCAAAACCATTTTTGGTTACGACCAAAACATCTTCATGTTCTTCTAGTATTTCCATACCAACTGTTTCATCGTCACCTGCTAATGTAATACCTTTTACCCCTGTTGCTGTTCTCCCCATCGATCTAACATCTACTTCGTTAAACCGAATAAGCAAGCCCTTCTTGGTCCCAACAACAATATCTTTATTTCCATCGGTTAATTGTACAGAAATTAGTTCATCATTTTCTCTTAAACCAAGAGCAATTAACCCATTTGTTCTAATATTAGCAAAGGCTGAAAGAGGTGTGCGCTTGATCACTCCTTGTTTCGTGGCAAAGAATAAATACCAATCTTCAAGGAATTCTTCCACACAGATCACTGTATTAACCCATTCATCCTTTTCAATGCCTAAAAGATTAATAATCGGCAAACCTTTCGCTGTCCGACTAAATTCAGGTATTTCGTAACCTTTCGCACGGTATACCTTTCCTTTATTGGTAAAAAAGAGGATGGTGTCATGAGTTGAACTAGTAATTAAATGTTGAACAAAGTCATTCTCATTTGTTCCCATTCCTTGTACTCCACGTCCGCCTCGTCTTTGACTACGATATGTTGTGATTGGCAATCGTTTAATATAACCATTATGAGTAAGGGTGACAACAATATTTTCTCTAGGAATAAGATCTTCATCCTCGATTTGCTCAATGCCACCTGAAATGATTTCTGTTCTGCGGCCATCGTCAAAACGTTCCTTAATTTCGAGTAGTTCTTCCCTAATAATTTCTAGCACTTTTTCTTCATCTGCTAGAATTGCTTTAAGTTCAGAAATCAGGGAAAGTAAATTTTGATATTCTTCTTCAATTTTCTCCCGCTCTAAACCAGTCAAACGCTGTAAACGCATATCCAAAATAGCTTGTGCTTGCTTTTCAGATAAATCGAATTGCTCCATTAAGCCAGCTCGTGCAATATCAGTTGTCTTAGAGCCACGAATTAAGCTAATAATCGCATCAATATGATCAAGGGCAATTCGGAGTCCTTCTAAAATATGGGCTCTCGCTTCTGCTTTGCGTAATTCAAATTCAGTTCTTCTGCGAATGATGACTTGTTGGTGTTCGAGATAATAGGTAAGGCATTGTTTAAGATTTAAAACCTTTGGTTCGCCATTTACCAGTGCAAGCATGTTGATACCAAAGCTCGTTTGCATGGCCGTCATTTTATATAAATTATTTAAAATAACCTCTGCATTTGCATCCCTACGAACTTCCATGACGATTCTCATTCCGTTACGGTCAGATTCATCATTTAATTCTGTAATGCCATCTATTTTTTTATCGCGGACCAATTCTGCAATTCTTTCAATTAGTCTTGCTTTATTCACTTGGAAAGGTAGTTCATGAACGATAATCGTTTCTCTTCCATTTTGTTTCGTCTCAACATCTACCTTTGCTCGAATAATAATCGAGCCTCGCCCTGTTTCATAAGCCCTTCTAATACCGCTTCTGCCTATAATCATACCGGCTGTTGGAAAATCTGGACCTGGAATATATTCCATTAGCTCCTGAATAGAAATTTCAGGTTCCTTACTTAAAGCCAAGATCGCATTAATAACTTCTCCTAGTTGATGTGGTGGAATATTCGTCGCCATTCCGACCGCAATCCCTGATGTACCGTTCACTAATAAATTAGGAAAACGAGATGGTAATACTTCAGGTTCTCTTTCAGATCCATCATAGTTGTCCTTATAGTCAATCGTATCTTTTGTGATATCGCGAACAAGTTCCATCGAAATTTTCGACATTCTTGCTTCTGTATAACGCATGGCTGCCGCTGAGTCACCATCAACAGATCCGAAATTCCCGTGTCCATCGACAAGCATATAGCGATAACTAAAATCTTGGGCCATCCGAACCATCGTCTCATAGACAGCTGAATCACCGTGCGGGTGATACTTCCCGATCACTTCTCCGACAATTCTTGCTGATTTTTTAAAAGCCTTATCACTCGTCATTCCAAGATCATTCATTGCATAGAGGATACGACGATGGACAGGTTTTAAGCCATCACGAACGTCTGGGAGCGCTCGAGACACAATGACACTCATCGCATAATCCAGGAATGAGGTACGCATCTCCTGACTTAAATTAATTTCTCTTACATTCGATTCCTCCATAATAGGAACACCCTCCTCTCACTTCGTTTTTAAATATCTAAGTTTTTCACATATAATGCATTTTCTTCAATAAACACTCGACGCGGTTCGACTTTTTCCCCCATAAGCATATCAAAGGTTCTATCTGCATCAATTGCATCTTCTAGACTAACTTGTAGCATTGTTCTGCCTTCTGGATTCATAGTTGTTTCCCATAATTGTTCTGGATTCATCTCTCCAAGACCTTTATAACGCTGAATCCCTGGTTTTGGGGCCTCTGGCAATTCTACTAGCTTTTCATCCAATTCTTTATCTGAATAAACGTAGTGGTCCTTTTTCCCTTGGGAAATTTTAAATAATGGTGGCTGAGCAATATACACATACCCCGCTTCAACCAAAGGCCTCATAAATCGATAGAAAAATGTCAATAATAATGTTCGTATATGAGCTCCATCCACATCCGCATCTGTCATAATGACCACTTTATGATAACGGGCCTTAGCAATATCAAACTCTTCGCCAATCCCTGTGCCAAGAGCCGTAATAATGGTCCGAATTTCATTATTGGAAAGGATTCGATCCAATCGGGCCTTTTCGACATTGAGGATTTTCCCTCTTAAAGGCAAAATAGCTTGGAAATGGCGATCCCGTCCCTGTTTGGCAGATCCTCCAGCTGAATCACCCTCAACAATATACAATTCACTAATTTTTGGGTCTCGTGAAGAGCAGTCTGATAGCTTTCCAGGGAGATTAGAGATTTCTAAAGCACTTTTTCTTCTCGTTAGGTCACGTGCTTTTTTCGCTGCATCACGTGCTCTTGCAGCCATTAAGCCTTTGTCGACAATTTTTCGAGCAAGTACGGGGTTTTCTAATAAAACTTTCGCAAAATGCTCAGAAAAGAGAGCGTCAGTAATCTGACGGACCTCTGAATTCCCTAGTTTTGTTTTCGTTTGACCTTCAAATTGGGGTTCAGGATGTTTAATCGAAATAATAGCTGTTAGTCCTTCACGAACATCCTCTCCCGAAAGATTGCTATCATTATCTTTGAATATATTATTTCGTCTTGCATAATCATTAATGACTCTCGTCAAGGCTGTTTTAAAACCAAATTCGTGAGTACCACCTTCATATGTGTGGATATTATTGGCAAATGAATAGAGACTGCTGGCAAATCCATCGTTATATTGAAGTGCCACTTCCACGATGATTTCATCTCTTTCGCCTTCGATATAAACAGGCTCTTCATGAAGGACTTCTTTAGAATGATTCAGATACTCAACATATGATTTAATGCCGCCCTCATAATGATATTCACTTTTTTTGCCTTCTTCACGCTTATCTTCAATGGTTAATTTTAATCCTTTATTTAGAAAAGCTAATTCTCTTGTACGAGTAGCTAATGTATCAAAGTCATATTCAGTTGTTTCTTTAAAAATTTCAGGATCTGGGGAGAAACGAATAATCGTTCCCGTATGGTCTGTCTCGCCGATCACCTTCAAATCGCAAGCAGGTACACCCCGCTCATATTTTTGATAATGAATTTTTCCATTCAAATGGACATATACTTCAAGCACAGATGATAGAGCATTTACAACAGAAGCTCCTACCCCATGGAGTCCACCGGATACTTTATATCCACCTCCACCAAATTTCCCTCCAGCATGAAGAACCGTTAAAATAACCTCGACGGCTGGTCTTCCCATTTTTTCCTGAATCCCAACTGGAATTCCACGGCCATTATCCGTTACGGTTATACTATTATCTTTTTCAATTACTAGATTAATTTCATCACAATAGCCCGCCAAGGCCTCGTCGATACTATTGTCTACAATTTCCCATACTAGATGATGAAGTCCTTTTGAACTAGTAGAGCCTATATACATTCCTGGCCGTTTTCGAACAGCCTCCAAGCCCTCAAGCACTTGTATTTGATGCTCATCGTATAATTGATTTTGAACTTCTTTGTGGTCCATTGTCAAAAAACTCACCTGCTCTTTCAATCAATTTTGCCTATTGATATCTGTTCAAAAAGGAGGACAAAAAGAGAAGGATCGGCTTAAATCGCAACGAGTTAGGACTATGATTACTCGACCCATCATAAATATTTGTTGTGATGCCGACACTAGCGCATTCTGTTATGAAAGTCGCCTGCTATTTTCCCTATACTTTTTGAACACCCCTTACCTGACAAAACATTTATATCATTAACCCATGGTCCTGCATATCCAACAACCGCTTTTGTAAAGTTGATGAGGCTATAGGAGAGAAATAAATATGAGGTTCTGTAATGATCAAAGATTTAAAATCTCCATTGGCTAGATTAATAATTAAATCTTCTTTATGCTGCAAAAACTTTTGGATTTCAACAGAATATTCAACTGTCTCCTTTTCCAAAATCGCAATGATCTCATTCGATCGAATCATAATATCTTCTCCAGCATGAACATACATTCCTTCACCTCATTTCTCTCTTTCAATTTCGCCATTTCGCACCATGAAGGTAGTTGCGTCCCTTAAGGTTTGATGGTCAATGCCATCTACTGTTGTGGTCGTAACAAAAGTTTGAATTCTTCCCTCAATTGTATTGAGAAGATGAGTTCTGCGATAATCATCCAATTCTGATAAAACATCATCAAGAAGGAGAATGGGATATTCACCAATTTCAGAATGAATCAAGTCAATTTCAGCTAATTTCACTGAAAGAGCGGTTGTTCGCTGCTGTCCTTGGGAACCAAATGTTTGAACATCCCGTCCATTCACAAGAAAACCAATCTCATCCCGATGGGGACCAATTAAAGTAATTCCCCGGTCAATCTCTCTTTGTTCTAAAGAGGCAAACTTTTCCTCTAATCCTTTTATCATCTTTGACCAATCTACTTCATTCGATACCTCAATGGATGGTTTATAGCGAATTTCAAGCTTTTCTTTTCCTTGTGATATTCCTTCATGGATCGGTTGTGCCCATTTTTCTAGCATACGAATAAACTCAAAGCGTTTTAGCATGACTTTGATTGCTACTTCTGCAAATTGTTCATTCAAAACATGTAAAAATGTTTTATCATCATTCTTTCTTGCTTGCAATTGTTTTAGAAAATGATTTCGTTGTTGTAATACCTTTTGAAAACGATTCATATCATGTAAATAAACTGGAGAAACTTGGCCAATTTCCATATCAATAAAACGACGCCTTATTTGTGGGCTCCCCTTAACAAGGTGGAGATCTTCAGGCGCAAACATGACAATATTCATATTTCCAATATAACGGCTTAATTTCTTCTGTTCAATATGATTAAATTTGGCTTTTTTCCCTTTTTTAGAAATCGTTAGTTCTAGAGGAACAGTTCCATGACGTTTTTCTATCCTACCCTCTATTTTAGCATACTCTGAGTCCCAACGGATCAAATCTTTATCATTTGAGGTACGATGGGATTTTGCCATTCCTAATACATAGATCGATTCCATCATATTTGTTTTCCCTTGAGCATTCTCTCCTAAAATCACATTAACATTATTTTCAAAATTCAGCTGAAGGCTCTCATAATTCCTATAATTAACTAATTCCAACTCTTCAATATACATGAAAGGCAACATCCTTTAACTAAGAAAAGCGCGGCACCGGAAGCTGAATAGCTCCTACACCAAGTTCAGAAGCGATCCTAAGGAAGCATTTTATTTCCCCATCCTTTGTAAAAAGCGAGAACAACCAGTTTCCGGCATAAATCTCCCTTTTTGAAGGAAGGTAGTAAACCTCTTAAACAATTGTAAAGATGCCGATCCCTTTAATCTCTATTCTATCATGAATTCTCAGTTTACGCCCTCGCCGTTGGTCCTGCTCTCCATTAACCCAAACCTCATACTCACTTAAGAACCATTCCGCCATTCCGCCCGAAGAAATTAGATCTGTTAGCTTTAGAAATTGGCCTAAGGTGATCGTGTCAGTATCAATCTTCACTTCATTTTCCATTTCGCTCACTCATTTCCGAATAATCACTCCTTTTATTTTACTAAAAGAAATGCGAGAAGACAAAGGAAAGTCAGAAGAATAGCTGGAAACATAGGTCCTATGGTAATGCAGTTCTGATTATGCAAAAGGAAAATCCCGCCAAGTGGCAGGATTATTGAAAAATATTAAAATGTCCTAACAGGCATATTCAATTGTAAAATCGTATCATCGTGTACAGCTTGAATGATGAAGGGACGCATAGCCCCTGTAAATCTAATTTTGATGTCTGTTCCTTCTACCGCTTTTAAGGCATCCATCATATATTTTGCACTAAATGAGATTTTGAGCTCTTCTCCCTCAATTGACTCCGTATTGATCTGCTCAACAACCGTTCCGATTTCAGGTGTGGTAGACGATATTTCAATCTTCTTCCCCTCCATCGTCGTTAATTTCACGACATTATTCCGGTCACTTCTTGTTAATAAAGAAGCACGATCAATTGCATGTAGGAAGTCTTTAGAAGGCAAAATCAATTCAGTTTTATACTCTGTTGGAATCAATTTAGATGTGTCTGGATAATTACCTTCCAACAAACGAGAAAAGAATAATAGATTTTTAAATTTAAATAAGACCTGATTATCTGTGATCACAATATCAACCAAATCGTTAGAGCCATCTAAAATTTTACTTAATTCTACTAAACTTTTTCCAGGGATGACTGCTTGAAATGAATTCTCTCCTGCTCCCTCTATTGGCGCAGTCCTCATCGCAAGACGATGGCTATCTGTTGCTGTGCACCTTAAAGTATTTTTCTCCACTAACCAGTTTACACCTGTCAAGATCGGACGTGTTTCTGAGGTGGACACAGCAAAAACCGTTTGTCTGATTAGGGTTTTTAACAAATCAGCTGGTAAAGAAAAAATATGTTCTTCAGGTATTTGTGGTAAGTATGGATATTCATCTGGATCTAAACCATTTAAATTAAATTCCGCTGATCCTGAACGAATAATTGTTTGTTGATGATTAGATACTTCAAATTCGACTGTATCCATAGGTAATTTACGAACGATTTCTGAAAAAAACTTTGCATTTAAAACAATTCCACCTGTTTCTTGTATTTCGACAATTTCATCCCCGTTTTCCTCTTTTGGAATAAAAGATTCAATGGAAATATCAGAGTCACTTCCTGTAAAAGTTAGCCCCTCTTCTGTTGCAATCATTTTGATCCCCGTTAATATCGGGATCGTTGTTCTTGAAGATACGGCTTTTGTTACATCTTGAACACTATCGATTAGTCGGTTACGTTGAATGATAAACTTCATGCTTTGCCTCCCAGTCATCAAAAATTTTAAGGACATAATATTAATTATTAATAATAAAAAAATAGTAATAATAGTAATAGTACCTGTGAATATGTGGATAAGTCTGTGTATGACTAGATTTCATCGGTTATTCACATGTGGAAAGGTTGTGTACGAAAGAAAGATAGTTATACACAACATCCCCATTATGAATTCTTTAATGAAGCCTGAATTTCCTCTAGTTTACTTTTAAAATTAGAATCTGATTCTACAAGCTTGGAAATTTTTTCATGTGCGTGAATTACAGTAGTATGATCTCTACCACCAAATTCCTCTCCAATTTTAGGCAGGGAGAAATCTGTAAGCTCTCTAGATAAGTACATGGCAATTTGTCTAGGAAAAGCAATTGACTTTGTTCTTTTCTTTGCCTTGAAATCTTCAAGCTTAACATTATATTCGGCACCAATCATTTTTTGGATATCAAGAATTGTAATTTCCCTTTGTTTAGCTCCAGGAATAATACTTTTTAGAGCTTCTGCAGCTAAATCAGCATTAATATCTTTGTTAATAAGAGAAGAAAAAGCGACAACGCGAATAAGGGCTCCTTCTAATTCCCTTATATTCGTGTCTATCTGGTTCGCAATATAGAGCATGACTTCGTTGGGAATATCTAATCCATCTGCTTTCGCCTTTTTTCGTAAAATAGCGATCCTTGTTTCTAAATCTGGTGGGGTAATATCAGTGATTAATCCCCATTCAAAACGGGAACGTAATCGATCCTCTAGGGTTGGAATTTCCTTTGGCGGCCGATCACTTGCAATGACAATTTGCTTACTCTCTTCATGAAGAGTATTGAATGTATGGAAAAATTCTTCCTGTGTTGATTCTTTTCCGGCAAGGAATTGAATATCATCTATTAATAGAATATCGACACTACGGTATTTATTGCGAAAATCGACCGCTTTATTGTCACGAATTGCATTAATAAATTCGTTTGTAAATTTTTCTGATGAGAGATAAACAATTTTGGCGTCTGGTTTATGTTCGACAATATAATGCCCAATTGCGTGCATAAGATGGGTTTTCCCCATTCCAACACCACCATAGATAAACAAAGGATTGTAGGCCTTTGCTGGTGCTTCTGCTACAGCTAATGAAGCGGCGTGAGCAAAGCGATTTCCGGCACCAATGACAAAAGTTTCAAACGTATATTTGGGATTCAGCATATTTTGATAGACATCAACAGACTCTTTCTTCTCCACCTTTTGAATCTTGGGAGCTTGTTTGCTTTCTTCCTCTTGATCAGGAGGGATAATGAATTTCACATATAATTCTTCACCGATAATTTCATAGAGGAGACCAGCCAATAATTCTGTGTAATGACCTTCTAGCCAATCTCTTGCAAATTCATTAGGCGCCGTCACAATCATTGTATCCCCTTGGAGCTTGTGAGCTTTCGTAAGTCGCAACCATGTATCAAAACTTGGTTTGCTTACTTTTTTTTCAATACTTAATAAAACCTGATCCCAAAGCTCGGCTATGTTTTCCAACTTTCTACCTCCCTTGCAATAGGTCAACACTGCTGTTATATAACTGCGTACCTTAAATTTTAGGTTTAAGTATAAATATACATTGCTATGAATGTGGGTAAATGTATATATAAGAAGAAAAGCGGTTTTCGACATCTTCCACTCATTGTGGACAAGTTTATTCAGAAGGGGTGGATAATATATCCACAAGATATCCACAACTGTGGATAATGTAATAAACAATAAAAATGTATCCAGAGTGAAAACAACATAATCATATCAAATAAACATGAACTAATCAATGTGTAGGAAGAAGTATCCACAAAGCACAACATAAGTGGATGAAAGTTACCCACAGGCCGTTGGTTTGTGAAAAACTTGTCGATATCTGTTGTGGATAATAAAAAACGTGTCGAAATTATCCACATTCGAAAAAAGAGGGAAAAAATGACCAAAGATAACGCTGGGGATAAAGTAAGATTGTCTATCAAATATAATTTTTAAAAAATCTGGAATACCTCTTAAACAATGCCTTTATGTTGAACTTTTTGTTGCCCTCTTGACAATAAAAGGTCATCTATTTATACTTATTTAGTATGTCTGATAGCGAAATTTTTTAAGTGTGTGTTGAAAAAGGAGGATAAAAAGGACCAAGAAGTTCGAGGCGGCGTAGTTTTGAGTAACGGAAAAACGAGTCAGCGAACTTACGCGTGTTGTTGGTGATTTCGGAAGTTGGAGATCCATTATCTCGCAGTGTCATTTTTACCGGACTTTTTAAACATCCTCTTTAACCTCGAGGAGGTGTCATGAATGAAAAGAACATTTCAACCAAATAAAAGAAAAAGAAGCAAAGTACACGGATTCCGTCAACGTATGAGCACGAAAAATGGTCGTAGAATTTTAGCTGCTCGTCGTCGTAAAGGAAGAAAAGTGTTATCAGCGTAGACCACTGAAACGTCTCAGTGGTCTTTTTTTAGATTCTAGCTCTATCTAAGAATGAAGCAAGGATCGATACATTAACTTGAAAAGACAGATACTGTGGGTGAAGGAATGAAAAAGGGATTCAGAATCAAAAAAAATGATGATTTCCAGGCTGTTTTTAGAAAAGGCAAGTCAGTAGCTAATCGACAGTTTGTTGTGTATATATTAAAAAAAGAAGAGCAAGAAAATTTCAGAATAGGCCTCTCTGTAAGTAAAAAGGTTGGCAATGCGGTAAAGAGAAATGAAATAAAGCGTTATATAAGGCAAGTGTTTCATGAATTTAGCCCACAGATAAAAACAGGAAATGATTATGTGATTATTGCAAGAAAGCCAGTAGCAGAAATGGACTTTCATCAGGCTAAAAAAAGCTTACAACATGTACTGAGGCTTGGAAAAGTTCTAGAAAGGTTAGAAAAATAAATAAAAATACCCATTTTTTCACAACTTATGCTTATAAAAATGGTAAAATAGCCAAAGAACATTTGTATAGATGAATGCTTAACGAAAACAGGAGGATATTAGGCTTGAAAAAGAGAATATTATGGATGTCAGTACTGTTATTGGTTGTGTTGCTGGCAACAGGGTGCTCTACTATCGATAACCCTGATTATATTACAGCAGAAAGTACGGGATTTTGGAGTAAATATATTGTTTATCCCTTATCAAGTGTGATTACTTTTTTTGCGGAACTTTTTGGGAATAGTTATGGACTAGCTATTATTGTTGTAACCATACTAATTCGTCTGGCGATTCTACCTTTAATGATTAAACAAACGAAAAATTCAAAAGCAATGCAAGCGATTCAACCAGAAATGCAGAAGTTGAAGGAAAAATATAGTTCCAAAGACCAAAAGACACAACAGAAGTTACAAGAGGAAACAATGAAGCTTTTTCAAACGAATAAGGTGAATCCATTGGCAGGCTGTTTTCCGCTTCTAATTCAAATGCCAATTTTAATCGGATTTTACCAGGCGATTATTCGGACAAGAGGAATATCGGAAGGTGGGGATTTCCTTTGGTTTGATTTGGGAGCTCCGGACCCACTATACCTATTACCGATTATTGCTGGAATTACAACCTTCTTGCAACAAAAGATTATGATGGCTGGAACTGGTAGTGCAAATCCGCAGATGCAAATGATGCTTTATATCATGCCGGTAATGATTTTAATTTTTGCGATTAATTTCCCAGCAGCTTTAGCTTTATACTGGGTGGTCGGGAATATATTTATGATCGTACAAACGTATTTTATTAAACCACCAGCAATCCAGACTAATAACCTAACGAATACCAATAAAGGAAAGGTGAGGGGAGCTAAAAAGTGAGAGAAATCACTGCTACTGGACAAACCGTTGAAGAAGCAGTAGGATCCGCATTGGCTCAATTAAATACAACAAAAGATCGGACAGAAATCACCATTGTGGACGAAGGAAAAAGGGGATTACTTGGTTTATTTGGTGCAAAACCAGCGATTATAAAAGTAAAAGTAAAACCGACAGCGATTGAAACAACCGTTGATTATGTAAAAATGATTTTAACGAGTATGGGGATATCAGCTGAAATTGAAGTAGAACAAAAAGGTGAAAGATATGTTATTTTGCAAATAACAGGTGAAAAAATGGGACTTTTGATCGGAAAAAGAGGACAAACGATCAATTCATTGCAATATTTAGCCCAGCTTGTCGCAAACCGCCATGCAGATCCTTATATTACGGTAATTTTGAACCCTGAAAATTATCGGGATCGAAGGGAACAAACATTGATTCAATTGGCTGAACGTCTTGCTTCAAAGGCCATTCAAATACAAAAGCCTGTAAAACTTGAACCTATGCCTAATTTTGAACGGAAAATTATTCATACAGCATTAGCGGGACATAAAAAAGTCCAGACAGTTTCTGATGGCCATGAGCCTAATCGTCATATTGTCATTAAACCAAATTATTGAACCGCTCAAGAGGGAACATCTGCTAATATGTTAGCGGATGTTCTTTTTTTCACTTAGAGATGATGATAAGATAGTTGTAATGAATTGGATAGAAATGGATGGTGACATACATGATTCAGAAAGCCCCATCAGAAAAAAATAAAGATTTTTGGATATTCCTGATTGCGGTGATACTTTTATGGATCAAAATTTCAATTCTGTATAAATGGTGCTTTCATATTCATATCCAATCTTTTTGGGAAGCATTTTTATTAGAAGCGACGACATTAGCGTCACTTTTAGTGATTTTCAGTTTTGGCTTTTTGTTCAAAAAAAATCGAAGCAAAATATGTATAGCAATTTATTTTCTCTTAACCGCCATATTATATGGGAATGTACTTTATTATCGCTTTTACATTGATTTTGTAACGGTGCCAGTTCTGTTTCAATTTAAAAATGTAGGCGGTTTAAGCCAAAGTACATTGGAATTGGTCAAGTTTTATGATGTGTTTTTATTCTTAGATTGCATTGTGCTCATCTTTTTAGCAAAGCAGCAGGTATTGAAGGATTACGCTCTTACTATTCGGAAAAGAGTGGTTCGAGGTGTGCTGGGGATTGCTGTCATTGTTCCAATTGTTGCTTCCTGCTTTTTTCATTCTGGCTTTTGGAATCAATCCTATGATAAAGAGTTAATTGTCAAATCTTTAGGCCTTTATTCATATCACCTTTTTGATATTTACCAAAACTCAACATCCTCTATGAAAAGTGTGCTGGCCGATAGTAGCGAAATAGAGGAAATTGCCAGTTATGTAAAGGGTAGGCAAGGGCAAGATTCCGTATCTGAATATCATGGTGCAGCGAGCGGCAAAAATGTGATTGTCATCTTTTTGGAATCAACTCAAGAATTCGTAATTGACCAGGAAATTGATGGGCAGGAAGTTACTCCTTATTTAAATCAATTGAAGGAGGAGAGCCTCTATTTTCCGAATTTTTATCATCAAACCGCGCAAGGAAAGACATCCGATGCGGAGTTTATTTTAGATAATGGGTTATATCCATTATCAGGAGGGTCTGTTTTTGTAAGAAAAACGAACAATCACTTCGCGTCATTACCAAAAGTCTTAAAGGAACACGATTACTATTCCGCCAGTTTTCATGGGAATGATGCCTTTTTCTGGAATCGGGAAGTTGCTTATGAATCCTTTGGTTATGATCGGTTTTTCTCTAAAAAGGATTTTGAGGTGACCGAGGAAAATTCCATCAATTATGGTATAAAGGATATCGACTTTTTCCAACAATCGATTCCGTATTTATCAGAACTACCAGAGCCTTATTATGCTAAATTTTTAACGTTAACCAATCATTTCCCTTATTTGCTAGATCCTGAAGATCAGCTGATATCAGGACCCGATACAGATCAGGGAATGGTGAATCGTTATTTTACAACCGTCCGATATGAAGATGAAGCCATTAAGACATTTTTTGATGAAATAAAAGGATCAGAAATATATGACAATAGTATTTTTGTGTTGTTTGGAGATCATTATGGTATTTCTAAAAGTTATTATGATTCACTTGGTGAGGTGCTCGACCATGAAATTACACCAAATGATGATATGGAATTACAAAAGGTGCCTTTATTGATTCATATTCCCGGTATCGATGGTCAAGAGATAACGACTGTTGGGGGCCAAGTTGATTTACGGTCTACGATTTTCGATTTGTTAGGAGTATCAGAATCGGATGAGGCCTTATCATTTGGCAAAAGTTTACTTATGGAAGATCAAAAGCGCTTTGTCGCCTTTAGGGATGGGTCCTTTACGACAGACCAATATTCTTATATCGACCATACATGTTATGCAAAAGAAACAGGCAAGAAAGTAAAAAGAAATTTCTGTTCACCTTATTTTTCTGCTGTCCAACAGGAATTAAATGACTCAGACAAAATTATATATGGAGATTTGTTGCGATTTTTGGAATGAAGTTTAAAGACTTGGTATAGTACCAGGTCTTTTTTTGCTGAGGTAGATCATGTTAGAAAAAGGAGGAATATTTTCATCTTATTGTGGACAGCAATGGAAATAGATTCTAGTGATTCGGGTTATTGTTATTCACATGTGGATAAGTTAAAATAAAGAATAGAGTGTTTTTTATTCTGTGGATAGTTTTTTGTTCGAATAATAAAAAACTTTTGTGGATAACAAAAATTTGCTATTCTAGTTATTTGGGGAAAACATTTTTAGTAAGAGTAGCGCATGGGATATGCGATTTTTTTATAAAGTGCGTGTTCAAAAAGGAGGATAAAAAGGACCAAGAAGTTCGAGGCGGCGAAGCCCTGAGCAGCGGAATGTATGCATTTAGATACATGAGCAGCGTAAAGGCAAGCCAACGAGGAAATTCGCTGTGTCATTTTTATCGGACCTTTTGAACATCCTCTAAAAGAAGTAAGAGGTAGAAAAGAGGTGTGATAAATGGAGTTTGATACGATTGCAGCGATTTCCACACCAATGGGAGAGGGCGCAATTGCGATTGTTCGTCTAAGCGGGGAAGATGCGATCAAAATAGCCGATCAACTATTCTCCGCAGGGGGGAAGAAGAAACTAGCAGAAGTACCTTCCCACACAATTCATTATGGGTCAATTGTAGATCCAAAATCAAATGAATTGGTAGAGGAAGTCATGGTTAGTGTGATGAAGGCACCTAAGACGTTCACACGAGAAGATGTTGTAGAGATCAATTGTCATGGTGGAATCGTATCGGTTAATCGTGTCCTAGAGCTCGTGTTGACGACTGGGGCAAGATTGGCAGAACCAGGAGAATTTACAAAACGTGCCTTTTTAAATGGACGGATCGATTTATCTCAAGCAGAGGCCGTTATGGATTTAATAAGAGCAAAGACAGATCGGGCGATGAACGTAGCATTAGGTCAAATGGAAGGCCGCTTATCGCAATTAGTCTCCACGCTACGTCAAGAAATCTTGGAAGTTGTAGCTCATGTGGAGGTAAACATTGATTATCCAGAATACGATGATGTCGAAGAAATGACGCATCGATTATTGTTAGAGAAGGCTACCTATATTCGAGATCAGCTCCAGAGTGTTCTCCAAACTTCACATCAAGGGAAAATTCTACGAGAAGGATTATCGACTGTCATTATCGGGAGACCGAATGTAGGAAAATCTTCTTTACTAAATAGTCTTGTTCAGGAAAACAAGGCGATTGTGACGGATATCCCGGGAACGACAAGAGACGTGATAGAGGAATATGTCAATATTCGCGGCGTTCCTTTGAGGTTAGTGGATACCGCTGGGATTCGAGAAACAGAGGATATCGTCGAGAGAATGGGTGTAGAAAGATCGCGGCAAGTATTAAAAAAGGCTGATCTAATATTATTCGTTGTAAATTCAGCAGAAGATTTTACTGAAGAAGATCGGCAATTGTTTAAAGCAGTAGAAGGAATGGACGTCATTGTGATTGCAAATAAAACAGACTTACCACAAAAAATCGATTTGGATGAGGTAAGGAAACTAGCAAATGATTATCCGTTTGTGACTACATCTTTATTAGAGGATGAAGGAATCGATACATTAGAACAAGCCATTGCGGAAATGTTCTTCCAAGGGCATGTAGAAGCAGGCGATATGACGTATGTATCTAACAGTCGTCATATCGCCCTCTTAAACCAAGCATTACAGGCAATCGAAGATGTACTGACAGGGATTGACATAGGCACGCCGATTGACATCATCCAAATTGATCTCACGCGTACATGGGACCTACTAGGCGAAATCATCGGCGACACCGTAGAAGAAAGCCTACTCAACCAACTCTTCTCCCAATTTTGCTTAGGGAAATAAAGAAAAGCGAAGGCGCCTGTTTAGCGACGTACACATTTAAAGACTTTCGACGAGATAAAGGAAACACGGCGAAGGATGAGCCGATGTTGACTTATCGTAGGAGAAAGACGTAAATTTGCTAGTCGCTAGGCGCCGGAGCTAGACAAAAAGAAAAGCGAAGGCGCCTGTTTAGCGACATACAAATTTAAAGACTTTCGACGAGATAAAGGAAACACGGCGAAGGATGAGCCGATGTTGACTTATCGTAGGAAGGCACCGAAAGTTTGCTAGCAGTTAGACAAAAAGAAAAGCATAGGCGCCTATTTAGCGCCCGTTTTGACCAGTAACTAGCAGCCTTATGTTGGGAATAAAATTTTTAAGACTTAATGTTTACTGTTAAAATAGATCAATCACAAATACTAAGGAGGATTAAATGATATGCAACATTATGAGGCAGGCCAATATGATGTCATTGTGATCGGAGCAGGCCATGCCGGATGTGAAGCGGGTCTGGCGGCTGCCAGAATGGGTGCAAAAACACTCATGCTGACACTGAATCTTGATATGATCGCATTCATGCCCTGCAACCCTTCTATTGGGGGACCAGCTAAAGGGGTTGTCGTCCGAGAAATCGATGCACTTGGCGGAGAAATGGCTAAAAATATAGATAAAACATATATTCAAATGAGAATGTTAAATACAGGAAAAGGCCCGGCAGTGCAAGCTTTACGAGCACAAGCAGATAAGACGCTATACCAACAAGAAATGAAAAATACATTAGAAAGTGAACCAAATCTTACCTTGCTTCAAGCCATGGTGGATGAGCTAGTTTTGGAAGATGGTGTATGTAAAGGGATTGTCACTCATACAGGTGCGATATTCCGAGGAAAAACTGTCGTGATTACGACAGGTACTTTCCTACGTGGTGAAATTATTTTAGGAGAATTGAAATATTCAAGTGGTCCAAATAATCAAAAGCCATCGATTAAACTGGCAGAATATTTACAAGAGCTTGGTTTTGAAATGGAGCGTTTTAAAACAGGAACACCACCACGGATTAATAGCAAAACCATTGATTATAGTAAAACAGAGATCCAACCTGGGGATGAAGAACCCCGAGCCTTTAGCTATGAAACAACGAAATTTATAACAGATCAGTTGCCATGCTGGCTAACGTATACGAATTTACAAACGCATCAGTTGATTGATGAAAACTTGCATCGTTCTCCAATGTTTTCCGGTATGATTAAGGGAACGGGTGCCCGTTATTGCCCATCGATTGAGGATAAAGTAGTTCGTTTTAACGATAAACCGAGACATCAAATCTTCCTAGAACCTGAAGGCAGACATACAAATGAAGTCTATGTCCAAGGTTTATCTACTAGTCTTCCTGAGGAAGTGCAGCATCAATTAATTACAACTGTGCCTGGATTAGAAAATGCTAAAATGATGCGTCCGGGCTATGCGATTGAGTATGATGCCCTTGTACCAACACAATTGTGGCCAACATTAGAAACAAAAAAGATTAAAAATCTTTATACAGCTGGTCAAATTAATGGGACATCTGGATATGAAGAAGCGGCCGCTCAGGGAATTATGGCTGGTATTAACGCAGCAAGGCGGGTGCTTGGAAAAGATGAGGTCATTTTAAGTCGCTCGGACGCTTATATTGGTGTCCTTATTGATGATTTAGTGACAAAAGGAACGAATGAGCCATACAGACTCCTGACATCAAGAGCGGAGTATCGTCTATTGCTTCGTCATGATAACGCAGATCTCCGTTTAACAGAGTTAGGTCATCAAATTGGTCTTATCCCTGAGGAGCGCTATGAAACATTTATCAATAAGAAATCAGCGATTGCTGCGGAGATCAAACGATTCCGTTCAACGATTATTAAACCAAATGAAAAGACACAAGCCGTGATTCAGGAAGCAGGCGGAAGTCCTTTAAAAGATGGTATTCGAGCAGCAGATTTGGTCAAACGTCCAGAAATGTCTTATCAAAAGGTCATTGAATTGATACCATTAGAAGAAGAGCTACCAAAACATGTGATTGAACAGGTTGAAATTCAACTTAAATATGAAGGCTATATTGAAAAATCACTACAGCAAGTAGAAAAGCTAAAAAAGTTAGAAAATAAGAAGATTCCAGAACAGATTAATTATGAAGCCATTAATGGAATTGCGACAGAAGCACGGCAAAAACTAATGAAGGTTCGCCCGTTATCCATTGCCCAAGCTTCGCGTATTTCAGGAGTCAATCCTTCTGATATTTCGATTTTGCTCGTTTATATTGAACAAGGGAAAATTGCAAAAATAGCAGAGAATGCGGCACAATAACAAAGCTATTAAAGGTTGGAACGTCTAACACATCAGGTGGTCAGTGCGTTCCAGCCTATATCTTGAAAGATAGGAAATAAATTTAATTAGTGTTAGGATCAGGCCTAATAGATAAGGAATGAATTGATATGAATGTGGATCAATTTGTCAGTATGTTGGCGTCAAAGGGGATTCAACTAAATTCCCTTCAGCTTAATCAATTCGAGCAATATTTTGAAATATTGGTTGAATGGAATGATAAAATGAATCTAACGGCGATCACAGATCGGGAGGAAGTTTACTTAAAGCATTTTTATGATTCGATTAGTGCCGCTTTCTTTATGGACTTTAAAGGGCCCATCCGTATTTGTGATGTAGGGGCAGGAGCTGGTTTTCCTAGTATTCCTTTAAAAATTTGTTTTCCCGAGCTGAACATTACGATTGTTGACTCTTTACAAAAAAGAATACGCTTTTTAGAGCATCTATCGGCAGAGCTACATTTGGAACATACATATTTCTATCATGATCGAGCTGAGACCTTTGCTCAAAATCAATCATTCCGTGCTCAATATGATATGGTAATGGCAAGAGCTGTAGCAAGGATGTCTGTGTTAAGCGAATTATGTTTGCCGCTTGTCAAACAAGGCGGGCGCTTTGTTGCAATGAAGGCAGCCAATGCGGAAGAGGAGCTCCAAGTGGCAGAAAAAGCGATTAAACAATTAGGGGGAAAAACAATCGCTATCCATTCATTTGAATTACCGATCGAAAAAAGTGAGCGGAGCATTATTGTGATTGATAAAATAAAAACCACACCAAAAAAGTACCCAAGGAAACCTGGAACTCCAAATAAAATGCCTTTAGAATAGGGGAAGAAAGCAGGAAATGTCCAAAAAAGATAGAATGATATGGTATAGTGACATTTATCTGGATTTAATTGAAAGTCAAATCCCGGGCTGATTCAGGCAGGTCACAAAGGTGTTGCGAACTAGTACAGGCAAAGCGACAGGACGTCGCCATACTAAGCCTGCCAATAGGAAATTGCGAAATTAATCTGTGCTCCTTATTAAGGAGGATTAAAGTCCGCTTTATGTGAGAAAAAAGCGTTCATAACAGCCCTTCAAAAGCTGCTAAGAAATAGACCCATACAGCCTTGGCTTATGGGGGATCAGCTGTAAGGGAGTTTCTATAAGGTGGTGTCGAAGGATGAAGCATCCTTTTTCTCGTTTGTTTGGTATGGGGGATAAAGAATTACCAATAGATAAAGAAGAGATGGACGAAGAAATAGAAGAAAAAGAAGAAGTACGAAATATCCCCACGATAAAAATTGTCCCAAATCGGTTTCAGCCGAGAACAATCTTTAATGAGGAAAAAATTGAAGAATTAGCAAGAACAATACGAACACATGGCATGATTCAACCGATTGTCGTCAGAGAGATAGAAGACGATCAGTTTGAAATTATTGCAGGAGAGCGGCGTTATCGAGCCATTCAGAGCCTTGAATGGGCAGAAGTGCCTGCCATTATAAAAAATTTAAATGATACAGAAACAGCCTCTGTTGCATTAATTGAAAATTTACAGCGTGAAGAATTGACACCCATTGAAGAGGCGATTGCCTATGGAAAGTTATTAGATATTCATAATTTAACACAAGAAGCATTAGCTCAACGCTTAGGAAAAGGACAATCCACTGTAGCAAATAAATTACGTTTATTAAAGCTGCCAGAAGAAATTCAAGAAGGCCTTTTACAGAAGAAAATCACGGAGCGGCATGCTCGAGCACTTATTCCACTGAAGGACGTCGAAAAACAGATCCAAGTTATGAATTTGGTGATCGAAAAAAATTTAAATGTAAAACAGACGGAAGAGCAAGTGGTAAAAATGCTCACACAAAAAGAGAAACCTAAAACAAGGCGAAAAGCAATTAGTAAAGATATGAGAATTGCGGTTAACACAATCCGTCAATCTCTTTCCATGGTCACAGATAGTGGCATCAATTTAGATTCAGAGGAAGAAGATTTTGACGAATACTATCAAATAACTATTAAAATCCCTAAAAAGGGTGCTAAAAAGTAAAGGGGACTTTCTTTTAGTGAAATCCTACTAAACTAAGGTAAACGGAGAAGCTAATAAGTTTCTCTTTTTTTTGATTTAGCGAAGTCATAAAAAAATTAGCTTGTTGCTAACTAGTTTATATGGCGGTCGGTATCCGGCTCCAGCGCCTAGCCCCTCGAGGCTCGCAGGATGTGAGTCCATCGGTGTTGCGCCAGGACGGCGCGAACTTAGCTGATGTTCCGCTTAATAACCTGAGCCAATAAAAAACGGACTTTTATTGGCTCAGAACATTTGCTTGTCGGGGCTAACCAGGCGCTTGCGCTTTTGTTCTTTTAAAACTTTTTTTCTTACAAAGAGTTTTTAGTAGAGTTTTTTGTTAAAATAGAATACATGAGTCAATTTTGAACGAAAAAGGCAGGTGAAATCGTTGGGAAAGATTATTTCCATAGCGAACCAAAAGGGAGGCGTCGGAAAAACGACCACCTCAGTTAATCTTGGTGCTTGTTTAGCCTATATAGGAAAAAAGGTTTTACTTATAGATATAGATCCACAAGGGAATGCAACCAGTGGTTCAGGAATTGATAAAGGGGATGTACAGCAATGTGTCTATGACGTGCTTGTTGATGATGTTGATATGAAGACGGTCATTAAGCAAACAGCTGTAGAAAGGTTATTTGCAGTCCCATCAACGATTCAATTAGCGGGAGCTGAAGTTGAATTAGTACCAACTATTTCAAGAGAGGTACGATTGAAAAGAGCAGTAGATCAAGTAAAGGATGAATATGATTATATTTTAATTGATTGTCCTCCATCCCTTGGATTACTCACATTAAATGCTTTAACAGCATCCGATTCAGTGATCATCCCTGTTCAATGTGAGTATTATGCTTTAGAAGGTTTGAGTCAGTTATTAAATACAGTCCGTTTAGTACAAAAGCATTTAAACAATGAATTGATGATTGAAGGCGTGTTGTTAACAATGTTGGATGCACGCACAAATCTAGGACTCCAGGTCATTCAAGAAGTGAAGAAGTATTTCCAAAATAAAGTATATCAAACCATTATTCCACGTAATATTCGGTTAAGTGAAGCACCGAGTCATGGAGAACCTATCATTCTATATGACCCAAAATCACGGGGAGCAGAGGTTTACTTAGATCTTGCAAAGGAAGTGGCTGAAAATGGCTAAAGGTCTTGGGAAAGGGATTAATGCTTTATTTACAAATGTAGAAGTTAATGAAGAGGAAACAGTACGAGAAATTGAATTAATGGAAATTAAGCCCAATCCTTATCAACCTAGAAAGGTATTTTCAGAAGAGGCAATTTCGGAATTAAAAGAATCGATCAAACAACATGGTGTATTACAACCGATTATTGTTCGTAAAAATATTAAGGGATATGAAATTGTTGTAGGGGAGCGCCGTTTTCGCGCTTCTAAAGCAGCAAAGCTAAAAACTATTCCGGCTGTTGTCAAAGAATTTACAGATCAGCAAATGATGGAATTGGCTGTACTTGAAAATTTACAAAGGGAAGATCTAACGCCCATTGAAGAGGCGCTCGCTTATCAAACCTTAATGGAAAAACTAGACTTTACACAAGAAGATTTGGCCAAAAGGTTAGGGAAAAGCCGCCCATATATTGCCAACCATATTCGCCTTTTAAGCTTGCCAGAAAATATTCAAAACCATATTGTGGAAGGGAAGCTTTCCATGGGACATGGGCGCACTTTATTAGGACTAAAAAGAAAAGAAAAAATTGAAGCAATTGCGGAAAAGACTGTAAAAGAGGGACTGAATGTAAGGCAGCTTGAGCAACTAGTTCAGCAAATCAACCAAAATGTTCCACGTGAAACAAAAAAGGAAAGACCCAAAAAGGATGTTTTCCTTGTTGAAAGTGAAAATAATTTACGGGAAAAGTTTGGAACAACCGTTACAATCAAGAGAAACAAGAAAAAGGGTAAAATTGAAATTGAATTTTTATCAGCAGAAGATTTAGAAAGAATTTTACATTTATTAGAAAAAAACTAATTAAAGGGGAGGAAAATAAAGCTAGTGAGTTATAATAAATTTTCCTCCGACATATCCCATTGACGGGATGACGAGCCTTTTTGCTCAGTATAGATCTGATCTGCCTGAATAATGGCTGAAGCCAGTTGTTTAGCCATATTCATGACTAAGTTAAGCCGTGTATTTTGTAGAACAAAGAATTCCATATAGCCACTGACATTAACAATGCCTGTCATATGCATATGACCAACATGAGGTAGCTCCTTCTTTACACCTGCACCAGGCTTAACAGGTCCCGCACCAACTTTAATCATTCCGATATTCTTCATTCTCCCTAAACAGGCGTCAATGCCAATTATAAAGGGATTGGTGTATTGAGTTTGAATAGCTTCCAACTTTTCCTGGAGGTTTACGGCATGGACCGGTTCATCCAATGTCCCATACACATGGAAATGGGTTAAGTTAGCTTCTTGAAGAAAACTGCCTGTTAAAGGGCCTAAAGAATCACCTGTTGAACGATCTGTCCCAATACATACAAGGATAATCGGGGAACGCTGATAAAGAGGAAGTAAATCTACCATCCCATCGGCAATAGATTTTGTAGACAGTGGATCTGTATGATGAATATGAATTTCCCTTTGTTTGGATATATGGAGGAAAGCTTCTTCTCTCATGCCGGTAGCTCCTTTTCCTTGGGATTGATTTGGTAATCAATGTAGGTGTGTCTAGCTACAGGCGGTAGGGGATCGAGCTGCACCTAGGAAGGGAACATTTACTTGTCGCCCCTAAACTACCGCCTTCCGCTTTTCGCAATCAGTACCATTATACGGAAGAGATATTCTTTCTATACATTGAAAGTGAAAAATCATAAGGAAGCTGTTCATTTCAATACACTTTTGCTAAAATATTATAAAATATTCATCAGGGGGAAAGAAATTGGAAAAAAAAGAATTCAATCTTCATGATGTAGTGGAAATGAAAAAGCAACATCCATGTGGCACCAACCGTTGGAAAATCATTCGGATGGGAATGGATATTCGCATAAAGTGTGAGGGATGTGGCCATAGTGTTATGCTGCCTCGACGCGAATTCATGAGAAAGATGAAAAAGATCGTAGAAAAGCATGAGGAATAGCCTCATGCTTTAGACTGTGAACAAACACATACCTACTGCGCTGTTTAGCTCGCTTGTCTGTCCTCTTGGTCGACGAGCGTTTTCACACAGCTTGGTCAATCATATAATGTATGATGAAATTGTTTTTTAAAAAAGGACTCTCTATAATGGTAATGAATGAAATAGTAAAGACAACCTTTATGGTAGTCGATAGAATGGACAAGTTAAAAGAGGAGTGACAACAATGGCCCTTACAGCAGGGATTGTAGGTTTACCGAATGTCGGGAAATCTACCTTATTTAATGCAATTACTAAGGCAGGGGCAGAAGCTGCCAATTACCCATTTTGTACAATTGATCCGAATGTTGGAATTGTAGAGGTTCCTGATATTCGTTTACAAAAATTAACAGAGCTTGTACAACCTAAAAAGACTGTACCTACTGCCTTTGAATTTACGGATATAGCTGGGATCGTGAAAGGTGCAAGTAAAGGCGAGGGACTTGGTAATAAGTTTCTCTCCCATATTCGTCAAGTTGATGCTATTTGCCATGTAGTTCGTTGCTTTGACAGTGAGGATATCACCCACGTATCAGGCAAAGTGGACCCAATTGACGATATAGAAACGATCAATCTTGAATTAATTCTTGCCGATTTAGAAACAGTTGACAAACGAATTGGTCGAGTGGAAAAATTGGCGAAACAAAAGGATAAAGAAGCCGTTATAGAATTTGCAGCTCTATCCAAATTAAAAGAGGCATTTGAAGCAGAGAAACCTGCTAGATCGATCGAGTTTACAGAGGAACAAATGAAACTTGTCAAAGGTCTTCATCTCTTGACAAGTAAGCCTGTTTTATATGTGGCCAATGTGAATGAGGATGATATTCAAGATCCTGAACATAATGAATATGTGCAGAAAGTAAAGGCGTTTGCGAAAGAAGATCAAGCAGAAGTGATTGTAATTTGTGCACAAATTGAAGAAGAGATGGCTGAACTAGATGACGATGAAAAAGCGATGTTCCTAGAAGAATTAGGAATTGATGAGTCAGGCCTTGATAAATTGATTCGTGCTACCTATAATCTTTTAGGTCTAGCTACTTACTTTACTGCTGGAGTTCAAGAAGTGCGCGCATGGACATTCAAAAAGGGAATGAAGGCTCCCCAATGTGCAGGAGTCATACATACCGACTTTGAAAGAGGGTTTATCCGTGCAGAAACAGTTTCCTACGAAGATTTATTAGCAGGGGGCTCTATGACAGCAGCGAGAGAAGCTGGAAAAGTAAGACTTGAGGGAAAAGAGTACCTCGTCAAAGACGGGGATGTTATTCATTTCCGATTTAATGTATAAGGGTATCCTAACGGGTACTCTTTTTTTATTGGGTAATCTTTGAGTCCATTTCATAATTTCTTTTGTAAAAAAGCCCCTGTTCAATATAAATGATAATATAGCCTTGTAAAATCGTTGCGCTTTCCGGGGGCGTGCAGTGAGCCTCCAGGGTGTGTCACAAAGAAGCGTCAGGACAGGCGCGTATTTAGTCTTTGATTTATAGCCTCTCAACCCGTTTTTGTGCGCATAGCCCCTCCTACGCACCAAATCTCCGTTAATGAAGCTGCATTTGTGCGCGTAGAACCTCCTACGCACCAAAATTCCGTTAATGAAGCTGCATTTGTGCGCGTAGAACCTCCTACGCACCAAAATTCCGTTAATGAAGCTGCATTTGTGCGCGTAGAACCTCCTACGCACCAAAATTCCGTTAATGAAGTTGCATTTGTGCACGTAGAACCTCCTACGCACCAAATCTCCGTTAATGAAGTTGCATTTGTGCACGTAGAACCATCTACGCACCAAATCTCCGTTAATGAAGCTGCATTTGTGCGCGTAGAACCTCCTACGCACCAAATTTCCGTTAATGAAGCTGCATTTGTGCACGTAGAACCATCTACGCACCAAATTTCCGTTAATGAAGCTGCATTTGTGCACGTAGAACCTCCTACGCACCAAATTTCCGTTAATGAAGCTGCATTTGTGCGCGTAGAACCTCCTACGCACCAAATCTCCGTTAATGAAGCTTCTTTTGTACGCGTAGCCCCCTTTTAGTTATAGGTCGCTATTGTGAGAGCTCACCTGTCACACTAATCACCAAGAGTTTGCGCCTTCCACTATAATCAACTAGTTCACCTTTTGAAATTTGACAATAAGAAATTAAACGTTCTTCATTTTTCAAATGAAAGGCGTTTTTTGCCTTTTATTAACCAGGTTATTTGCTTGTAACCAATAGTCAGATCCTCGATTTTTAATAAAAGTTAAACTAAACTTTAACTTTTATTATATTTATGTTAAAGTAAATTTATACATTGAGTGAGGAGAGGTGACTAAATGGATATTAAAGATGTGCCAAATTGGATCTTATCTTTAGATGAGGAGGATGTGGAATTCATTAAGAAATTTGTGATGAATTCAGGTTCTCTAAAAGAGATCGCAAAAATTTATGGAGTTTCTTATCCAACAGTGAGGATTAAATTGGATAGATTGATTGAAAAAATAAAATTAAATGATGCTACTGATAATGAGGATTTTATAAAATTCATTAAACAGCTATCGATTGATGATCGGATTAATTTGGAAGAAGCGAAATTAATTATAGAAAAATATAAAAAAGAAAAGGAACGCTTATAGTGGGGTGGCTTATTAATTCATTATTATCAATTTTAACATTGGTTGTTCAGCATTTTCTATCAACAAGAGAGAAGGCATTTTGGGGTGCAGTGTTACCAGTATGTTTTGTTGCCTTAATGATGTATCTGAGATTTGGAGGGGGAGTAGTTGGTGAGAAAGATTTTTGGTTTATCCTAACGTTAGGAACAGTTATTTTACTTTCAATTTGGACATCAGGTAGAGAAACTCTCAAAAAAAGTAGAAAAAGGGAACTAGATAAGATGAAGTCTCACGATTTGAAGTAATGGTTATGTTTCCTATAGTGACTAAATTTTATGTGAATTGAAACTTTAGCTGCCTCTTAAACGTATATGTAATGAACAGAAAGTGGGGAATCTGTATATGGCTGAAACAGCGATGGAATTAATCAATGTAGAGAAAACCATCGGAAAAAGGAAAATTATTAATAATCTTTCATTTACTGTCAACAAAGGAGAAGTGTTTGGTTTTCTTGGACCAAATGGTGCTGGTAAGACGACGACAATCCGCATGATCGTTGGTCTAATGAAGCTGTCGAAAGGGGACATTCGGATCTGTGGCAGCAGTATTAAGACTGATTTCAATGAAGCTGTGCGTCATGTTGGTGCGATTGTTGAAAATCCCGAACTTTATCAATTTATGAGTGGATTGCAGAATTTGCGTCATTTTGCCCGAATGATCCCTGGTATTACAGAAGAGCGCATATGGGAAGTCGTCAAATTGCTCGGTATGGAAAAGCCAATTAAGGAAAAAGTGGGGAGATATTCACTTGGTATGCGGCAACGACTTGGTATTGCTCAAGCTCTACTTCACAGACCTTCCATACTTATCCTTGATGAACCGACAAACGGACTTGATCCTGCCGGTATCCGTGAAATCCGTCAATATATTCGTAAGCTTGCTGAGGAAGAAGGGGTTGCCGTAATTATATCCAGCCACCTTTTATCTGAAATAGAACTCATGTGTGATCGGATCGGCATCATCAAAAATGGTGAATTGATTGCAACAGAATATGTACGTGACCATGAGGACCAACATCTCAAGCAAATCATGGTTGAATCTGAACCTACCAATGAAACACTTCAGGTGCTTAAAAGAGAATTTGAATTTGAGACAAGTACCAGAGATGGCCAAATCATCTTCAAATGTGAAAAATCGGATGTGCCTAATGTCGTTAAGACGCTCATTGCCAATGACATTCATGTCTACCAGGTCAACATATCCAACGACTCCCTGGAAGATAAATTCTTTAATTTGATTGGGGAGAACATCATTGAGTAGATTTTTCAGACTAGTATTTAACGAAGAATTCAAAGTATACATACGCAAGTCAACATGGATTATGTATATCTTTATGGCAGTTATCATTATTGGTTTAGGTGTGATGACAAAGACAGTTGGTGATCTTGAAGATAAATACCAACAAGATAACTGGCGTGAAGTAATGCAAGATGAAAATAAACAACTGGAAAAAGAAAACGAAGAATACCAGAAAAAACTTGAGGAAAATGAAGACGCCTTTATTGTCGGACCGGACATGAGCAGGGTGGCCAAGAATAACTATTACCTAGAAAATGACATTCAGCCGACCCAATACGGTGCTTGGCAATTTGTTAAGGACAATGAACTTCTTCTCTCGCTTGTTAGTCTATTTACAATTATTGTTGCAGCGGGAATTGTTGCACAGGAATTCAGATGGGGCACGATTAAGCTGCTATTAATCCGTCCTATTTCGCGTACGCAAATCCTGTTGTCTAAATATATATCGGTGTTATTGTTTGCGCTTTTGACATTACTATTCGTGTTTATTTTCTCATGGATTATTGGTGCGCTCATATTCGGGGTGGAAGGACTAAATCCCGAAATAATTGTTCCAACGGACATCTTTTCTGATAATCCCGATTTTACACATTTAAATGTTATTAAAGAGATTGCTTCCGGCTATGGTTTCAAAATCGTCAATCTAGTTATGATGGCGACCTTTGCATTCATGATTTCGGCGGTTTTCCGCAACGGAACATTGGCGATTGGAGTAGCCGTATTCCTTATGTTCACAGGTAACTCGATTGTCGCCTTCTTCTCTAAGTATAGTTGGTCTAAATACATTCTGTTTTCAAATACAAATTTGAAGCCTTATTTTGAAAATGGAGGATCGCCAATCGCAGAAGGAATGTCTCTAGGCTTTTCTATAACGATTTTGATTGTGTATTATGTCGTCTTTCTATTGTTATCATGGATATTCTTTGCCAAACGTGACGTTGCTGGACAATAATAAATTTCGTTTTGTCTAAGAAAAGTCAAGGAGATAATATCTATGTATAAAACCACCTCGCCAGACAAATAATAAACTGGAATCAAATAATTGATTCAATTTGGCATAAAAGAGGTGTGCTTACATGACAACGTTAAAGCGGATTGCGCTAGCATTAGTCATTATAGGAGCCATAAATTGGGGGCTAATTGGTTTATTCCAGTTTGATTTAGTCGCTGCGATCTTTGGTGGACAGGCTGCAGGTCTTTCCCGAATTGTCTATACTTTAGTTGGCCTTGCGGGACTTGGAAGTATTGTCTATTTCTTTGATGAAGATGCTGTAGAGGGGAATGAGTCAGCTTTTAGAAATACTGACTTTGCAACAGAATTTGCAGAAGAACCAGATGTCGATCGATTATATAATCCCTCTTTAGAAGCGTACGAAAACGAGGATGAAGAAGAATTTTAACAAAGACTCGGTGAGGATAAAACTCACCGAGTTTTTTTATGGAAAATGCCCAATGCCTTTTCTCACTATGGTATAATGGAAAATCAAAATGAGAAATTTCTTGATTATTAGAGAAGGGGAACAGCATGAATATCGATTATCAGTTGTTTAAATTAGTCAATCAGCTTGCTGGTCAAAGTCATTGGTTAGATCAGTTCATTATTTACTTTTCTAAATTTGGACCAATTCTTTTTGGACTCGTTTTTATCTTTCTATGGTTTGTACCAACAAAAAATAAAAATACAAATCGACAAATTGTTTTATTTGCTTTTACGATTGCGATTTTCACACTTGGCGTCAATAAAATAATTGAATGGATGTATTTTAGGCCACGACCATTTGTGAATCATGATGTGAATTTTTTAAGCGATAAATTAGAGACCGATCCTTCATTTCCAAGTAATCATTCAGGTGGTGCTTTTGCATTAGCGATTGCCTTGTTTTGGAGGCAGAAAAGGTGGGGGAGTATTCTGCTATTTATGGCTGTCTTTATGGCAATTTCCCGACTGTACATCGGTGTCCATTACCCAACAGATGTACTAGCAGGTGCAGTGATTGCTTTGCTTGTCACGATGATCATTATGTCCTTGAGTCGATATTTAGAACCTATTTTTAATTGGATCATTGGAATCTATAATCGAATTGAGGAAAAATTATTTGGGAAAAGGGACCATGAATTTACAATGAAAAAGTAAAATTAGTGAGTTATTATTCATTCAATGCTACATAAAATTCGAGTGAAGAACATGATCATGTTTCTTCATTCGGATTTTTTTATTGGTTGTGGCTGGGGATATTGCAACCTGTCCGCCATTGTGATAGAATAAATTATTGTGAGTAATGCAAATTGCTCCTTGCTCTTTATCATAGATTAGCTGCAGCGCTTAGCCCATCGAGGGCAAATAACCTTCCACCAATGAAGTCAAAAAACAGACTTCCTTGTTGAAAGAACATTTGCTTGACGGAGGACTACAGGACGTAGGTCAAAACGATGTTGCGACAGGCCGTCGTGTCTTTAGCCGTTTATCCTACCAAGACGCTTCCGCTTTTCAGATAAAAGAGCCGCATAGACCATAGGGAGGTGACTATACGATGAAAAAGTACGAAATTATGTACATTATCCGTCCGAATATTGAAGAAGAGGCTAAAAAGGCTCTTGTTGAGCGTTTTGATGGCGTTCTTACTTCAAATGGTGCGGAAATCATCGATTCAAAAGATTGGGGCAAGCGTCGTCTTGCATATGAGATTGAGGAGTTCCGTGAAGGACTTTACCACTTAATCCATGCAAATGCTAATCCTGAAGCTGTTCAGGAATTTGAACGACTTGCGAAGATCAACGGTGATATCATTCGCCATATTGTTGTTAAAGATGAAAAATAAAAATGTTTCACGTGGAACATTTATAAAAAAAGAGAAGTAAATCGGGAAGAGGTTGATTCTGATGATGAACCGAGTTGTCTTAGTAGGTCGTTTAACGAAGGATCCGGATTTGCGATATACTCCCAATGGAGTTGCCGTTGCAACATTTACTCTAGCTGTTAACCGTACTTTTACGAACCAACAAGGTGAGCGGGAAGCTGACTTTGTTCAATGCGTGACATGGCGTCGCCAAGCTGAAAATGCAGCTAATTTCTTGAAAAAGGGAAGCTTGGCTGGTGTAGACGGGCGAATTCAAACACGTAATTTTGAAGGACAAGATGGTAAACGCGTATATATCACTGAAGTTGTAGCAGACAATGTGCAATTTCTTGAACCTAAAAGTTCAACATCGGACCGGAGAGGGGATTTTGGTGGGAACCAATTTGGAGGAGATCAGGGAAACTCCAATTATTCTCATGGTTCAAATCAGGGTCAGCGCATTAACCAGAGTAACAACCAGAATTTTACTCGATCCAATGATGATCCGTTCTCAAATGATGGAGAACCTATCGATATTTCGGATGATGATCTACCGTTTTAGAGCTTGATTCGATGAAATGAAATACATTTAACTGCTTCTTTTAAAAGGAAGTTGCTTTGACAAGAATTTGGATGAAAAGGAGGTTATCTTGATGGCTGGTGGACGTAGAGGTGGACGTAAACGTCGGAAGGTTTGTTACTTTACAGCAAATGGGATTACTCATATTGACTATAAAGATATCGATCTTCTTAAAAAATTCGTCTCTGAGCGTGGGAAAATTCTTCCACGTCGCGTAACTGGAACAAGTGCTAAGTATCAACGTAAATTAACGATCGCAATCAAACGTGCTCGTCAAATGGCATTGCTTCCATTTGTACTAGGAGAATGATGATAGAAGTAAAAGGGCAGTAAGGGTAAAACCTTCTGCTCTTTTTATTTTTAAAAAGATAAGAAAGTATAAAATTTTTCTTAAGATTGCTTCAAGGCTGGGCAGTTGTTGTCCAGCTTCAGGCGCCATCGGCTCGAGGCTCGCAGGAGCGAGCCCATCGGCGTTGCGACGTACAGGATGTACTAGTGCAGACGAGCGACAGGACGTCGCGAACTTAGCCGATGTTCCATGAAATAACCCTGAACCTATAAAGGGAAAATACACCCTTTCTAGGTTCAGGACATTTGCTTGTCGACGATAGGCGGGCGCCTTGCGCTTTTCTTAATGGATATTAATTAGTGTTTCTTATGGAAACCTTAAAAGAGGGATACTTTTCTTTGAAATCACTGTTTTAAAGAATATGCAGAACGATAATAGTGGAGTAAATATTGATAGCGCATTCACATCCCTTCGGAAAGTCGATCTTCATTTCTTTTTAAATCTAGGGTGGCAAGGTTGAAGGTTATGGCAATCATCGGTAAAATAGAAGGGTATATGAATTAAGAGGGGTGACAAAGTGGGAAATGCCCGTATGATAACAGAAGGGGCTATGTTGTTAGCGATTTTCTCGATTATGCTTGGAATAGCCATTTATGTGCCATTTTCGGCAATTCTATTTCAATTGTTTTTTGTTTTGCCGTTTCTTTTATATGCTGCTAAGCATCCAACGAAATATTCGCTTCTTTTTTTTGTTCTTGCTTTCATTCTTTCCTTCTTTATAGGATCCGTTCTAGGTGTAACCATTACAATTTTATATGGGATTACAGGATTAATAATGGGATATGGCATACAGAAGAATGAGAAGAAAGGGAATATTTATATTGCTTCTAGCATAGGATTTTTGTTTAGTTTGTTATTAGTATTTGTTGCAGCAAAGGTATTCTTCCAATTAGACTTCATTGATGAATATCAACAAATGTTTAAGAATACTGTGAATCAATACATGGATACCTTAACAGCTTTGGGACAAACGCCAACGACAGAATTAAGGGAACAGTTATTGGGGATGGGGAATCTAATTGGTTCAATGGCTCCTACTATATTAGCTGGTGGGGCGTTTATTACTGTTCTGATTTTGATCGCTGTGAACTTTCCCATTGTTAAGCGCTTAAAGGTGCAAGTTCCGAAATTTCGTCCTTTTCGTAATGTAACTTTCTCTAAAGCAATGGTATGGATATACTTAATTGTCCTATTGTGCTCGATGTTCATTACAGATGACACTAATTCGTACTTTCAAATGGTGATTTTGAATGCAACCTTTTTGCTTCAATTCTTATTAGTGATTCAGGGATTATCTTTTGTTTTTTACTATGCCCATATGAAAAGATGGGTGATAGTCATACCGATTTTGGTGGTTGTTGCCACGATTTTCTTACCGTTTTTGCTTTCAATTGTAAGTGTGTTAGGTATAATTGATATAGGTTTTAGTTTGCGGCAGCGTATGAATACTAAAGTGTAGGAACAAGTTTTTTAAAGGAGCTGAAGGGATGCCTTTTTATTTAAAGGAGCGCAAATCGCTATATCCACTATATGGCATCATGGCCGTGGCAGTTGTTTTGCTTATTTATATTGGCTTGACGAACATATGGGTTGCGCTAGCGGGTGCTTTTATGCTCTTGGCCTTGTTTTTGCTTGCTGTCTTCTGGGAAAATAAGATGGTGAAGGCAAGAGAGGAATATGTCAAAACCCTTTCTTATCGAGTGAAAAAGGTTGGAGAGGAAGCCTTGTTAGAAATGCCAATTGGGATCATACTCATTAACGATGATTATTATATTGAGTGGTCCAATTCTTATATGGCCTCCTGTTTTAATGAGACTTCTCTTATAGGTCGTTCCTTATATGAAGTAGGGGAGCAGCTTATTCCATTAATTAAGCAAGATATTGAGAGCGATATTGTGACGATTCGTCATCAGAAATTCCGTGTCGTGATGAAACATGAAGAAAAATTACTTTACTTCTTTGATGTGACGGAACAAATGGCTTTAGCAAGACAGTATGCGGAGGATAAAGATATCATCGGAGTCATTGTAATGGATAATTATGATGATGCGACTCAAGGAATGGATGACCAGGCTCGGAGTGGTTTAAGTAACCTTATTACATCATTAATAAATGATTGGGCATTAGAACATGGAATCTTTTTAAAAAGAACATCATCTGATCGGTTTGTGATCTTATTAAATGAAAAGATTTTTCGCGAGTTGGAAACAGGTAAATTTTCCATATTAGATACAGTGAGGGAAACAACCGGTAAGGAAAATGTCCCTCTGACATTAAGTATTGGGATAGGCGTAGGAGATTACTCACTTCCTGAATTAGGAGAACTCGCACAATCCAGTCTAGATTTGGCGTTAGGCCGAGGGGGAGACCAAGTTGCGATTAAGCTGCCAAATGGTAAGGTAAAGTTTTATGGCGGCAAGACCAATCCGATGGAAAAACGCACAAGAGTGCGAGCGCGTGTCATTTCCCATGCATTAAAGGAATTAATGGTTGAAAGTGACCAAGTGATTGTCATGGGCCATAAATTCCCTGACATGGATGCCATTGGTGCTTCGATCGGAATTCGAAAAACGGCAGAATTGAATCAGATTGATGGCTATATCGTCGTTGATTTTGACAATATTGATATTTCTGTTCAAAGACTGATTGAGAAAATGAAGGATTATCCTGATCTGTATTCAAAGCTCATCAGTCCAGATGAAGCAATGGAATTAATAACAGATCATACTTTATTAGTTGTTGTGGATACACATAAACCTTCTCTTGTGATTGAAGAGCGTTTATTAGGGAAGACCGAACGAATTGTGGTTATGGACCATCATCGCAGAAGCGAGGATTTTATTAAAAAGCCTTTGCTAGTCTATATGGAACCATATGCTTCCTCGACAGCTGAGCTTGTAACAGAGTTATTGGAATATCAACCAAAAGTGAAGAAATTAAATTCATTAGAAGCAACAGCCCTATTATCTGGTATTATTGTTGATACAAAGAGCTTTACACTTCGAACTGGTTCACGTACCTTTGATGCTGCATCATATTTGCGGACCCAAGGAGCCGATACCGTGATGGTACAAAGCTTCCTGAAGGAAGATATAAATACGTATATTAAGCGGTCTAAATTGATTGAGACAGCAGAGTTATATCGTGACGGCATTGCTATCGCTAGTGCGGAAGAAAATGAAATTTATAACCCCGTGACCATCGCGCAAGCAGCGGATATTTTACTATCGATGGATCAAGTTACAGCTTCTTTCGTCATTTCTAAGCGGACTGAAAGCCTTGTTGGGATCAGTGCAAGATCCTTAGGAGAAGTCAATGTGCAAATCATCATGGAGTCCTTAGGGGGCGGAGGACATTTATCCAATGCCGCTGTCCAATTAGAAGGATATGAGGTTGTAGAAGCCGAATTAAAACTAAAACAAGTCATTGATGAATATCTAGAAGGGAGTCAAGACGAATGAAAGTTATTTTTCTAAAAGATGTAAAAGGAAAAGGGAAAAAGGGCGAGGTTAAAAATGTCGCCGATGGCTATGCACATAATTTCCTTATAAAAAATGGCTATGCTACTGAGGCCACTTCTGGAAATATGAAGTCACTAGACAATCAAAAGAAAAAGGAACAAAAAGAAGCTCAGCAAGAATTAGAGGAAGCGAAACAGCTAAAGGCGAAAATGGAAGAGTTAACTGTGGAGCTTACAGCAAAATCAGGTGAAGGAGGCCGTCTATTTGGCTCCATCACAAGCAAGCAAATTGCGGCTGAATTGAAAAAAACGCATAATATTAAAGTAGATAAACGGAAAATTTTATTGGAAGATGCTATTCGTTCATTGGGTGTTACAAAAGTTGAGGTTAAGCTTCATCAAGATGTGACCGCCACATTAGATGTGCATGTTTCAGAAGAAAAGTAAAATTACGTGAAAAACCGCCTCAAGGCCCATTGAGGCGGTTTTGTCGCTCCAAAGGCAGGAGATTGCAAATGGAATATACCTTTGAATCAGAAAGATTAGGTTTCAGAAGATGGCAAGAGGCAGATAAAATTCCATTTGCCCATATGAATGCGGATTTGCAGGTGATGCGCTATTTCCCTAGCACGATAACAAGAGAGGAATCGGATCAATTGGTAGAAAGGTTCGAAAGTCATTTTCAAGAAAAGGGATATGGAATATGGGCGCTTGAGTTAAAGGAGACGAGGGAATTTCTCGGTTTTATTGGTTTATTGACGATCAAGATGGATACCGACTTCCATGGTTCAACTGAGATTGGTTGGAGATTAAATTCTCCGTTTTGGAAGAAGGGATATGCGATGGAAGGTGCGAAGGCCTGTCTGAACTATGCCTTTCACACTTTGCAGCTACCGGAGGTTTATTCATTTACGGCATTGCTAAATAAGGATTCGGAGAAGGTTATGCAAAGAATTGGTATGAGAAAAGTAAAAGAATTTAATCATCCAAAACTTGAAATCGATCATCCATTAGGAAGGCATGTTTTATATAAATTAGAGAATGTTTCAACTGAGTTATAGAGGTTGTTCAAAAGTCCGGTGAAAATGACTGCGAACGAAAGGATCTTCGACTAAGTACTGACATGTCCTGTGTCGAAGCTCGAAGTTACCACAACACGCGCAGGTCTGTCTTGATAGCCGAACTTGCTCCTTTTTGAACACGGTATTTATAAGGGATTTGGTAAAATGGAAGAGATTTCCCAAAAAGAATATTGGGAGAGAGCAGGATTCTTTTGTCGAAAAATAGTATAATGATAGATAGACTGTAATTAGCAGGGGAGAGGAATCATCGTGAGTGAGTTGTTTTTAGATCGGACACCACCGCAAAATATTGAAGCTGAACAAGCTGTTCTGGGAGCTATTTTTCTAGAGCCTTCTTCCATGATGCTTGCAACTGAAATTCTGTTGCCGGAGGATTTTTATCGGAGCGGTCATCAGAAAATTTTTGATTGTATGATGAAACTAACTGAAATAGGAAAGGCCGTGGATTTGGTCACTGTTTCAGAGGAATTAGCAGCTTCCAAAACGCTAGAAGATGTTGGGGGCATTTCTTATTTAAGTGAATTGGCTGTCTCTGTTCCAACCGCCGCCAATATTGGCTATTATGCCCGGATTGTAGAAGAGAAATCTTTATTGCGGCGTCTGATTCGAACAGCAACAAATATTGCGAAAGATGGCTATTCACGAGAAGATGAAATTGAAGCTCTTTTAGATGAAGCGGAAAAACAAATTATGGAAGTGGCACAAAGGAAAAATGCGGGTGACTTCCAAGATATAAAAGATGTTCTAGTCAAAGCTTATGATAATATTGAGCTTTTGCATAATCGAAAAGGAGATACAACCGGTATTCCAACTGGGTTTGCGGAGTTAGACAGAATGACTGCTGGTTTCCAGCGCAATGATTTAATCATTGTAGCGGCCCGCCCATCTGTCGGGAAAACGGCTTTTGCTTTGAATATTGCTCAAAATGTTGGGACGAAAACAGAGGAAAACGTCGCGATCTTTAGTCTTGAGATGGGAGCAGAACAGCTTGTGATGAGGATGCTTTGTGCAGAGGGAAATATTGATGCACAAAATCTTCGAACTGGTTCACTTACAAATGAAGACTGGGGCAAACTCACCATGGCGATGGGGAGTTTATCGAATTCAGGAATTTATATTGATGATACTCCAGGTATTAAAATTGGTGAGATCCGCTCCAAATGTCGCCGTTTAAAACAAGAGCATGGACTTGGGATGATCTTAATCGATTATCTTCAATTGATTCAAGGGAGTGGGAATTCAAAGGAAAATCGCCAACAGGAAGTTTCTGAGATATCTCGTCAATTAAAGGGACTTGCTCGTGAATTAGAGGTGCCAGTGATCGCTTTATCTCAGTTATCACGTGGAGTAGAGCAACGTCAAGATAAGCGCCCGATGATGTCAGATATCAGGGAATCAGGAAGTATTGAGCAGGATGCCGATATTGTCGCCTTCCTCTATCGTGATGATTATTATGATCATGAATCAGAAAACAAGAATATTATTGAAATTATTATTGCTAAGCAACGGAATGGCCCAGTTGGGACGGTTCAATTGGCCTTTGTAAAAGAATATAATAAATTTGTTAATTTAGAGCGGCGTTTTGATGATGAAGCCGTACCATCTGGGGCTTAATGAAAAAGCATCCTATCCGATTTCATGGATAAGATGCTTTTTGCATTAAAAAGGGAATCTCCATAAAATGATTGAGATTTCCTCATAGATGTGCTATATTAAAGAATGCGCCAAAACTATATATAAGTGAAATATACGTATCCAATTTATATTTTACTACAAGTTACATGGGATGTCAAGCATATAATTTCAATAAAGGAGTGTTGTTGGTGGAGAAGCGGAATGAGGAGTGGCAAAGGGAGCAAACCCGCATTGAGATGATTCAACAGGTGATTAAAGCAAAGCTTGAAAAGCTCCAAGAACAAATGGGCGGATTAAAGGAAGGGGTTATTGAGCTTAGACGTGATTTTTGGAAGGATGTCACAATTAATTTAGATCATCCTGATGATGTGATTGAGACCTTTGCGAGCATTAAGCAGCAGTCTGAACTGTTAGCCGAACAAGAACGAAATCACAAGCAATCCTATAAAAAAGTCCAGCAACTTTTGCAATTGAATCAATCGCCTTATTTTGGCAGGATTGATTTTCATGAGGAAGGAGAGCCAGAAGTTGAGCAGATTTATATTGGGATCACTTCTTTAATGGATCAAAAAGATGAAGACTTTTTAATCTTTGATTGGCGAGCTCCCATTTCCAGTCTCTATTATGACCACTCACCAGGAGTGGCATCCTATCGCACACCATCTGGCGAAATCGAAGGAAATATGAAGTTGAAGAGACAATATATAATTAAGGGCAGTAAGCTAAAGGGAATGTTTGATACAGGTGTAACGATTGGTGATCAATTGCTGCAGGAAGTATTAGGTGGAACGGCCAATACCCAAATGAAAAGTATTGTCGCGACGATCCAACGGGAGCAGAATCATATTATTCGTAATGAAAAAAGCCGATATTTAGTTGTACAAGGCGTTGCCGGCAGTGGAAAAACCTCGGCAGCTATGCAACGTGTCGCTTATTTACTCTATCGTTATCGCCACACTCTTACATCGGAAAATATTATGCTTTTTTCTCCCAATCCACTATTTAATAGCTATGTTGCTACTGTACTACCAGAATTGGGCGAGGACAATATGGTCCAAACGACATATCAACAATATCTTCATTCTCGATTTGGCAAAGCTTTCTCTGTAGAAGACGCCTATTCACAAATTGAATATACATTAACTGCTATGGATGAACCGGAATACGAGCAGCGTGTAAAGGGGATTCGCTTAAAAACCAGTATTGGTTACAAAAAATTAATCGATGAATATGTTGCAAAGCTGTCCACTCAAGGACTCATTTTTAAAACCCTTTATTTCCGTGGGGAAGTACTTTTTTCGAGCGAAGAAATCCACGATTTATTTTATTCTCTTGATCCAGAGATCTCGATTCCCAATCGTCTAAAGCTCACAGCAGAAAAACTGCTAAAGGATTTGTCCGCTTTTGCCAAAAAGGAAAGGGATAAGGATTGGGTTTTAGAAGAAGCAGAGCTTTTAGATAAAGAGGACTATTTAGAGGCCTTCCGCCAAACACAAAAGGAAGAAGAAGCTTTTGGTGATATAGAACAGGAAGAGCGATTTTTAAAGAAGAAGATTGTCAGTGAACATTTAAAATCCATTCGTCGCCAGTTGAAGGGATTAAAGATATGTCATATTGAATCTCTGTATCGTCAATTTCTTTCAGAAGATATAATGGCAGGTACTGAAGATTGGGGGCAGATTCGTGCATATACGATCAACCAGATCGATCAGCGGGTGATTCCTTATGAAGATGCGACACCTTATCTATATTTACAAGATCAACTAGAGGGAAGAAAGGCGAACACATTCATTCGCCATTTATTTATTGATGAGGCGCAAGATTATTCTCCCTTTCAGTTTGAATTTTTACGACAACAATTTCCCAATAGTAAAATGACGATTTTGGGTGATATGAATCAAGCCATCTATGCTCATTCTATGCATGCCCCTACATTATTGAATGCTGAGCTTGAGGGGGAAGAAAAGATCGTTCTCACAAAAAGCTATCGTTCAACTAAGCAAATTGTAGAATTTACGCGCAATATGATTGAGGGTGGGGAGCTTATTGAACCTTTTAACCGGAATGGTGAGGAGCCAACGGTCACGAAGGTAGAAAGTCCTGAATCTTTACATGAAGGAATCGTGAAACGTGTAGGAGAGTTGCAGGAGAAAGGGCATGAGACCATTGCAATCATTTGTAAAACAGCCGCGGAGAGTCAGGAAGCTTATGAGCAGCTCCAAGAGCAGATCCAAGTGCGCTTAATGAAAAAAGAAACGAATGCATACGAAAAAGGGACGATTATTTTACCTGCCTACCTCGCGAAGGGAATCGAATTTGATGCGGTTATTCTCTACAATGCCTCAGAACAGCAATATGGCAGGGAAATGGAAAGAAATTTGTTTTATACTGCTTGCACAAGAGCCATGCATGAATTACATCTCTATTCACTAGGTCCTTGTTCTCCTTTTATCCAAAAAGGACTGTAATAAAATTAGATTTACTGTGATTTTGTCGAAAACTGTTGCCAAGTAGGAAGGTTCATGATAACATAAAAACCATTCATTACATTTTTCCTCAAGGAGTATTGCGATGACGTAGCCTCTCGCAATGCTTTTTTTATACCCTTTTTTACCATTCCTCATGTAAAACTAATCCATTGTAAAGTAATTGTAATATGAATGTTATGTAATGTAGTAATAGGTTCTGACTCTGTTTGAAGCAGGAGATAGCTTAAGAACAGCGTTATCGTAGTTCTTTTAATCAATCGTATTACAAGAAGTGACATCAATTATACATTTATATTACATTGTCTTACATATCCTTTATTCCCAATATTTATATGGTAAAGTAAACCCGAAAAGAGTAATAAAACTATTGACCTACTTGAGTAGTGTTCAATGGTCTAGAGAAACACACCATTAGATAGAGAGATTAGGTGGAAAACGATCTAGGGAGGAAATAAGGGGAAAATGAATCTTCATGGTAGAAGAAGAAACATAGTCGGAGCATATCTGATTGCGACCATATCTGTGCTAGCACTTATCATGAGTGGGACACCATCTGCACAGGCGGAAACAAACTTAAATACAATTTATCATGTGTATATGGATGAAGAGTATCTTGGCAATGTATCCAGCAAAGCTGTCGTAGAATCAGAAGTAGATAAACTGGTTGAGGAAGAAACACAAAAGTATAATGACTATCAACTTGAACTAGCGAATGACCTTACATATATAGAAGAGGATGTATTTCGAGCAGGATCAGAGGATGACGCTATTCGGGAAAAAATAGCTGAAAAGGCGAAAATCCAAGCTATCTCAACAGCTATCGCCGTCAAGGATGAGGCAATTATTTACGTGAAAAATGAAGAGGTAGCAAACAAGGTAATTGAACGCTTTCAGCAGGAATATGTGCCAGAGGCTGAGTGGAAGGCGTATCAAGAAAACGAAGATGCCTCTGCTGACCTTAAAAAAGATGAATCAAAGATTACCGATATTAAGATAAAAGAGGATACGAGCTTCCAAAAGGTAGTGGTTGATCCAAAAGATATATTAGAAGAGAAGCAGGCAGTAGAATTTCTGCAAAAGGGTACATTGGAAGAAAAACAACATGAGGTTCAAGAGGGAGAAGTACTAGAGTCAATTGCGAACAAGTATAATCTATCTACGAAAGAATTAATGGAGCTAAATGAAGGCATTACAGAGGATACAGTGTTGCAAATTGGCCAAAAACTACAAACTGTTGTAACGAAGCCATTGCTTCATGTTGTAGTAGAGAAAGAATTGTATCAGGAAGAATCGGTTCCATTTGAAAAAGAAGTGATAGAAAACGATGAGATGCCAAAAGGGGAAACGAAAACCAAGCAAGCAGGCAAAAATGGAACAAGTGGATTTTTATATCAGATTGTAGAAGAAAACGGGAGTCAGAAGAAGAAGAAAACAAAAAAAGAAACACAGATTAAAAAGCCAGTAAAAGAAGTGATTGAAAAAGGAACGAAAGTAGTTCCTGACCGTGGTTCAGGAACATTTGCTTGGCCAACCAATGGCGGGTATGTCTCTAGTAAAATGGGCCAACGTTGGGGTTCTCTCCACAAAGGCATTGATATTGCGCGCTCTGACAATCTCACTATCAAGGCAGCGGATAACGGTGTTGTCGTATCAGCAGGCTGGGACGATGGTGGATACGGAAATAAAGTGGTCATTGATCACCAAAATGGATTCCAGACTGTTTATGCGCATATGGATTCGATTAGCGTATCAGCTGGACAAAAGGTAGAAAAGGGTTCTGAATTAGGGATAATGGGTGCCACGGGATTTGCGACAGGTGTTCATCTTCACTTCGAAGTTCATAAAGATGGTAACCTGAAGGACCCATTAAGTTATTTATAAAACGTTTGGAATAAAATGGCAGGGACAGATCCTTAAGAGTGACGAACTCCTTTGGACCTGTCTCTTTTCATATGGTAAAATAGATGAGATATCTAGAAATTTATCTGAATGAATTCTCTAGAATATTATTAAGTTGGATCAAAATTGACTATTACATGTCCCAGTACGCTGATGAGAGGGGACTTTTTCTTAAGAATTATACATTTTACCCCAGAAATGACTGATCCTCTTCTGGGTCTGTATTCCATTACGAAGATAATGAAAGGGAGATGAGAAGCGATGGATAAAAAGATATTGGTCGTCGATGATGAGAAACCCATTGCCGATATTTTGCAGTTTAATCTGAAGAAGGAAGGATTTACTGTTCAATGTGCTTATGATGGGGATGAGGCTTTACAACTTGTGGAAGAAATGAAGCCAGATATGATTCTTTTAGATATTATGCTTCCGAATCGCGATGGAATGGAAGTCTGTCGGGAAGTGCGCAAGAAATATAATATGCCCATCATCATGTTAACAGCGAAGGACTCGGAAATTGATAAAGTATTGGGCTTGGAATTAGGGGCAGATGATTATGTAACAAAGCCCTTTAGTGCGAGAGAGCTCATTGCACGTGTGAAAGCAAACTTACGCCGTCATACGCAAGTTCAAAGCTCCGAGGATGAGGGAAATAATGAAATTACGGTTGGTGCTTTAACCATTCATCCAGATGCGTATGTCGTAACAAAGAATGGGGAAACGATTGAATTAACGCATCGTGAATTTGAATTAATCCATTATTTGGCGAAACATATTGGTCAAGTGATGACGCGTGAACATCTTCTCCAGACTGTTTGGGGTTATGATTATTTTGGTGATGTTCGGACGGTGGATGTGACAGTAAGACGCTTGCGTGAAAAGGTAGAGGACAATCCAAGTCATCCAATGTGGATCGTCACAAGAAGAGGAGTCGGTTATTATTTACGAACTCCTGATCAGGAGTAGGATCCATGCGAAAAGTTGGTTTTTTTCGTTCGATTCACATTAAGTTTGTACTGATCTATGTACTCTTAATTCTTATTGCGATGCAAATTATTGGTGTGTATTTTGTTGGAAAGTTAGAGGATCAATTAGTCGAGAATTTCCAAAGTGGAATTAAAGGGCGGCTTCCTTTATTAGAATATAATATTAAAGAAGAGATCAATAAAGATCGCACAGGGGAAGATGTCCCACCACTTGAGGACGAGATTAGGAACCTTCTGTTTGACTTTACGGCAACAGATATAGAAGAAGTTCAAGTGATTAATAATCGCAGTGTCATCATTGGTACATCTGAACCTGATAATCAAGGGCTGGTTGGGCAGAAAATACAAAATATGATGGTCAAACGAACACTTTCCCTTGGGGAAGATCTTGATAAAATCCAGTTTGATAAGGAAGAGGAAGGCCGCATTTGGGTCGTAACCTCGCCGATCATCACCAACGGAGAAGTAGCCGGGGCTATCCTTTTGGTCGCGAAAATTGAGACTGTTTTTGAACAGCTAAATGAAATCAATAATATTTTTATTACAGGTACAGTCATTGCGATGTTGATTACAGCACTACTTGGTATTTTATTAGCACGAATGATTACAAGACCAATTGCAGATATGAAAAAGCAAGCGACGGCGATGGCAAAGGGAAACTTTTCCCGAAAGGTTCGTGTATATGGCAATGATGAAATTGGTCAATTGGCGCAATCCTTTAACCATTTAACAAAAGGATTACAGGAAGCCCATGCAACAACAGAAGGAGAGCGGCGAAAATTATCCTCGGTACTAACGTATATGACCGATGGGGTCATTGCGACAGATCGTAAGGGAAGAGTCATTTTGATCAATGAACGAGCAGCCGACATGTTGACTGTTTCACGTGAAACAGTCCTTTCCCAACCGATTACAGAGTTATTGGAATTGGAAGAGGATTATAGCTTTGATGATTTGTTAGCTGAGCAGGAATCGATTGTACTAGATTATAGTTCAAAAGAAAGCTATTTTATTTTACGGGCGAATATGTCTGTTATTCAACGAGAGACCGGATTTGTGAATGGTTTAATTGTTGTGTTGCATGATGTAACAGAACAAGAGAAACTGGACAGAGAGCGGCGAGAATTTGTTTCGAATGTTTCCCATGAATTACGGACACCATTAACGACGATGAAGAGTTATTTAGAGGCATTATCAGAGGGAGCAATCAAGGATGAAGAATTGGGGCCACGCTTTTTAAGTGTGACACGTACTGAGACAGAGCGGATGATCCGATTGGTGAATGATCTCCTTGACTTATCACGGATGGATAGCCGTAATTTTACCATCAATCCTGGTTGGGTCAACTTTAGTTCTTTCTTAAATCAGATCATTGATCGTTTTGAAATGACAAAGGAAAGGAATGTTCATTTTAAACGTATTCTTCCGAAGGAATCAGTATTTGTAGAGATTGATGAAGATAAACTTACACAAGTGATTGATAATATTATCTCGAATGCATTGAAATATTCCCCTGAGGGGGGAAGCATTACCTCCAGGCTTAAAGTACTGGATGATCATATTGAAGTAAGTATTAGTGACCAGGGGATCGGCATCCCAAAGGATAATTTAAATAAAGTGTTTGAACGGTTTTATCGCGTTGATCGTGCCAGGACAAGGCAGCTCGGTGGTACAGGGCTTGGCCTGGCGATTGCCAAGGAGATTATCGGTGTTCATGGCGGAGATATATGGGCGAAAAGCCAAGAGGGGAAAGGAACGACCATTATCTTTACATTGCCATATGACCCTGTACAAGGGGATGATTGGTTGTGAAATATGAGACATTAAAATCAATAGTGTTGTTTCTATTAGTCATTTTAAGTGTTGGATTAACGTGGAGCTTATGGACGTATCAGCCTAAATACGAATTTCTGGACTCTAAAAATGTTCATAGTATCATGATTGCAGAACAAAAAGAGATTTCAGAGCTTATTAAGCCCAATCGCATTCTTTATCATAAAGCTGAAAAGCATTATGGAACACAAAATAGAGAATTTGTTCAATCAACGATTATGGAAATAAGCACATGGAATTTTTATGATATTGGCAATGGGCAGGTTAAAGAGCCTAATCAAATTCAAGAATTGCAAAATGGCCCTGACCGGATAGTGGTTGATTATCCAAGTAAAGTCCCTTTTGAAGTGTATAAAGGGATTATTCAAGTGGAAGATCCTACGCCAAATGCTTCCTTTGATCATATTGTTATCTTATCCCCTCAGGTATCCAAGGAAGGACCATCGGTTTATTTTATATCGACCGAGGATAGTCGGGTATATGAAAGTCATATTAATCTTGATCGCCTAGAGCGGCTGTTTGCTGCAACCGAGCAGGATATAGAAAAGTTTCAGGAATATCAGGAGTTAACCTTGCCTGATCAGCGACTGCTCTATGCTCCTAAAGATAAAATGGAAATGAGAAAATATAAGTATTATCCTGAGCTGATTAAACTTAGCGAATTTAAAAATGCGCTTTTCCGCAATCCAAGTAAAGTACGACGTGATGACATTCCTAGTGGCGAGCAATTTACCGATGATACAAGCTTGATGAACGTGGATTCCTTCACGAATGTGTTAAAATATGTCAATCCAGGCCTGGATTCTGGCCGCCATGTGGAGCAAAGCCAAGCGGAAATTTTGAAGCAAGGTATTGACTTTATAAATGAGCATGGGGGATGGACAGATAATTATCGATATGATGAAATGTCTGTATTTGAAAAAAAGCTGGTTTTCCGTTTATATGTTGGTAATTATCCGGTGTTCAATGAGAACGGGATGACACAGATTACTCAAACCTGGGGAGACGAAGAAATTTCTGAATATAGACGACCTTACTTTACATTAATGATTCCATTGCCTCCCCAGGAAAGAATAGAACTTCCTACAGGAGATGAAGTCCTTGATTATTTGCTTTCGGATAAGGAGCGGAACCCGAAGCTTTTACAGGACCTAGTGCTAGGCTATCGGCTTTCAAGAGATACAACAAATGAAGATGTAGTGGAGCTAGAACCGACTTGGTACTATTTATATGGCGGCACTTGGATGCCTTTTGACATGAAAGAAGAAATGGGGGGGCTCTAGATGGATTGGGGGAAAATTAAAGCCATCTTTATCATTGCTTTTCTCGTCTTAGATGTGTTTCTTCTGACACAATTGCAGGTCAAAAGAGAGCAATATGAAGTGAGCACAAATACTACAGCTACTTTAGCAGAAAATTTGAAAGCGGATGGAGTCGAATATGACGAGCTATCAGAAGAAACGGTAATGGATCATTATTTAAGTGCGAACACGAAGACTTTCACAAAAGAAATGTTCAAGGACTTGAAGGATCAGGAGATTCAATTGAATGATGGCACGGCCATTCATAGTCAGTTAGCAAAGCCGTTTTTACTAGAAAGCTTTGAGGACCCTGAAGCTTTAAATGAGTTTGTGCAAGAGAATGTTGTCAATGGGGAGCAATATGCTTTTTGGGGTTATGATGAAGAGGATGATTCGATTATCTATTTTCAAGAGGCGGAAGAAGATAAATTTATCTTTATGAATCAGAGTGCCCAATTAACTTTCCACCTTAATGATGATGGAGCCGTTGTTTCTTATGATCAAACGATGCTAGATCCGATTGAACCGATCAATGATGAAGAAGATGAAGTGCTTGCACCAATCCGAGCCATAGAAGCTCTTTATCATCGGGGGGCTTTAACCGATAGTAAAATCGTCGGGAAGGTAAAGCTCGGCTATTATACACTCGTAAATATGGAAGCAACACAGGTGTTAACACCGACTTGGCATGTGATTGTAGAAAAAGATGGTGAACGAATGGACATGCTTGTCAATGCGTATGAGGGAAATGTAATACAAGGGAAGCCGGACAAGGAGAAAACGTTATTGGAGTGAAGGGAATGTCAATGCAGTTTAGTGTACTGGCAAGTGGGAGTACCGGAAATGCTACTTATATAGAAACAGAGGACCATTCCATTCTGGTAGATGCGGGATTAAGCGGAAAGCAAATGGATAAATTATTTCAGCAAATTGGACGAGACCCAGCCAATTTGGATGCGATCCTTGTCACACATGAGCATTCCGATCATATAAAAGGGGTCGGAATTATGGCACGTAAATATAAGTTACCAATCTATGCGAATGAAAAGACATGGAATGCAATGGAGCGCCAATTAGGGACGATTTCGACCGATCAAAAATTCAATTTTGAAATGGAAACAGTGAAAAGCTTCGGTGCATTACAGATTGAATCCTTTGGTGTCTCCCATGACGCGGTAGAGCCGATGTTCTATAGCTTTCATCTAGGAGAGAAAAAACTTGTTCTCATTACCGATACAGGCTATGTGAGTGATCGAATGAAAGGGACGATTGAGAACGCGGACATGTATGTATTTGAAAGCAATCATGATGTCCAGATGTTACGAATGGGAAGATATCCTTGGAATATCAAACGGAGAATTTTGAGTGATGTCGGGCATGTTTCCAACGAAGATGCTGCACTGGCGATGTGCGATTGCATTGGCGACCGCACGAAGGCGATTTATTTAGCCCATCTAAGCTTGGACAATAATATGAAGGACCTAGCAAGGATGAGTGTTCAACAAACATTGGAAGAAAAGGACATGCCTGTTGGCAGCCAATTTAAATTATTTGATACCGACCCAAGTAAGCCTACAAGTTTAACAGCTGTTTAGTGAAAGTACCCCGCAAGTCGATCTGCGACTAGCGGGGACTTTTTTAAAAAGATAAGAAAGTATAAAATTTTGGCTAGTGTTTTGATCTAGCTCCAGCGCCTAGCCCCTCGAGGTCAAATAACCTGAGCCAATAAAAGTCAAAACCGGACTTTTCTTGTCTCAGAACATTTGCTTGTCGGGGCTGAGCAAGGCGCCTTACGCTTTTCTTGTGGCGAGGAAAAAATGGTCACGGCGAATAAAAGTGTTCTAACGACGAATAACATCATACCGATGGCTAATAAACAGAGAGTATGGCGAATAAATCGGGTCTAACGGCAAATAACGGAATTATATTTGCTAACGTGCGGCATGTAAAAAGTAAAGTAAGCGTAATAGAGGGGTTTCATTATATCGATGATCAGATTATGGAGTCAGTTGATGTGTATGGAAATTATCAAGAAGCACTGCCAAGCGATTTTTCCCGTGAGTAATCAGGAATTTACATAAAGCTTTTCTATCCTAAACGAGATAGGAAGGCTTTTTTAAAAATTCACAGTATAGATTGAGCTGGGACACCGATATTGTTAGAACAAAAAAGGGTAACGAGCATAACGGAGACGATTCCTTTTTGAAAGTTTCGCTTTTAGATTATAATATAAGAAAGAAAAGCCAAACTAAATGGAAGAGTTTATAGAAAGGAATGGTGTGTGTGGGGTATTATGATGATCACAGCACAAACCGAGATCGAAAAAGGGGGAAGGGATCAAGCTTTTTCATCGGCTTGGTTGGTGGCATTATTGGTGCACTATTAGTGGTTTTGATTTATCCTGCTGTTACGAGTAATACAAATGATCATGCGCAAGTAGAATCCGGACAAAGTAATCAGGGAAATGCTCCGTCAAAAAATGTTTCCCTTGATGTAACAACAGATGTTACATCTGCAGTCGATAAAACGGCGAAAGCGGTTGTCGGGATTACGAACATTCAAACCTCTAGTTTTTGGTCTGGAACTGAGGGCCAAGGCCAAGAAGCTGGAGTCGGTTCAGGTGTCATGTATAAAAAAGCGGATGACACTGTCTATATTGTTACGAACCATCATGTGGTGGAAGGAGCTTCTCAATTAGAGGTCACGCTGGAAGATGGGACAAAGTTTCCAGCAGAATTAAGAGGAAGCGATGTTTGGACAGACCTTGCCGTTGTAGAAGTTGACTCCAAAGATATTCCTGATGAAATGATTTCCGAATTCGGTGATTCAGATGCTTTGAAGATTGGCGAGCCCGTTCTTGCAATTGGAAATCCACTTGGATTGCAATTCTCCGGATCAGTTACTCAAGGAATCATATCAGGTGTGAATCGAACGGTCCCGGTTGATATTAACCAGGATGGAATTCCTGATTGGCAGGCAGAGGTTATTCAAACGGATGCAGCGATTAACCCAGGAAATAGTGGAGGAGCTTTAGTGAATATTGGTGGCCAAGTGGTTGGCATTAACTCCATGAAAATTGCTGAAAGTGCTGTAGAAGGAATTGGATTCTCCATCCCGATCAACTATGTGATCCCAGTGATTGAGGATTTAGAGAAATTTGGCGAAGTAAAACGTCCTTCAATGGGAGTTACATTACGGAATGTCAATGAAGTGGCGGCTTATCATCAAGAGCAGACATTAAAATTGCCTAAAGACGTTCAAGAAGGCGTGATGATTGAATCAGTTGTACCGAATTCTCCAGCACAAAGTGCAGGTCTAAAAGAATTGGACGTTATTGTTGAACTTGATGGAGAAAAAGTAGATGATATTCTTCAATTACGAAAGCACCTTTATAATCAGAAAAGTGTCGGAGATTCTATGGAGGTGAAATATTACAGAGGTGGTGAATTGAGCGAAGCCACTCTTAAATTAACAGATGAATCGCGAATGTAAATGTGGATAACTGTAAAACGGGGAGGTGAAGAATACTTTCCCGTTTTTTTTCGTGAGAAAAAAGATTGAGTATACTCACTTGGGGATAACCTAGATCTGTGACTTTGTCGAAAAAAGCGTTTAAAATACAAAAAGTAAAGCATGAAAAAAAGATTCTAATCAAAAAGTAAGAAAATGCAAGTTGTGGTAAAAGCAAGAAGGATAGGCGTTTATGAAGGTGAATTGCTGTGAAAGGCATGTGGAATTAGCTTTAGATGTGATTGTTGATGAATGGGAAACAGCACCGATTATGGACAAGCTACAAACAGAGGGAGATTTATCAACAGCCTGTGAATATTGTCGAAACGTAGCAGCATATCTTGTGGGGAACTAATATTCTAATCACGAAATGTGGATAGGATCTGTGCATATGTGGATAACTATTGTGCATAACTTGTTCGTAACCTGTGTGTAATAAATGAAATGTCCTCCTGTGGGTAACTCTATTCAGGTTGTGGATAAATAGAAAGTGAACAAAAGATAAGCAATCCTTTTGGTAACTTTATTGTGATATAGGGGATTTTTCCTTGATGCAACATACTTGCCTTTTGCTCATTAACATAGAGTCAGGTAAAAAGGTTTCTATAGACCCACTCATAGTTCATTCAGTATGATGGATACAAGTGCTTGGTGAGGGAGGGACGAAGATGGATGAGCAAAAGTACAAAAATCTTAAATTAGGCGAAAGAGGAGCCATTGTTAGCATCATGGCTTATATCTGCCTTTCCATCTTAAAATTAGTTTTTGGCTATATGAGTGACTCCACTGCTTTAAAAGCAGATGGTTTAAATAATACTACCGATATTATTGCCTCTATTGCCGTCCTCATTGGGCTCAAGTTATCGAGAAGACCACCTGATCAGGATCATCGGTATGGTCATTGGAAAAGTGAATCGATTTCCTCGATGATTGCTTCTTTTATTATGTTAGCTGTTGGCATACAAGTATTGCGGGATGCCATCACCTCCATGTTTCAAGAGGAAAAGGTCGCACCAGATATGTTGGCAGGATATGTAGGAGTCTTTTCAGCATTAGCCATGTATTTTATTTATCGTTACAATAAAAAATTAGCGAATAAAATTAATAGCAAAGCGGTTATGGCAGCAGCAAAGGACAATCTTTCCGATGCATGGGTAAGTATAGGGATCGCAATTGGTATCTTCGGTTCTCAATTCAATATGGCGTGGCTTGATACAGTAACAGCCATTATTGTGGGGCTATTAATTTGTAAAACCGCTTGGGATATCTTTAAAGGAGCGTCTCATGAGCTTTCCGATGGATTTGATGAAGATAAAATTCAACTTTATCACGACGTCATCGTTAAGGTCGATGGCGTAAAGGGAATCCAGGAAATCAAGGGCAGAAATTATGGAAATAATGAAGTCATCGATGTTGCGATTCTGGTGAATGAGAATTTAAATATTCATGAGGCCCATGATATAGCGAGCCGTGTAGAAAATGTCATGATTGAGAAATACGGGGTTTACGATGTCCATGTTCATATGGAGCCGAATTAAAGAATCTGTGTTAGATTCTGAAACCATTCAAAATCACTCCTCAGAGTCTGCACAAATAGAACCCGCTGATTTAAAAAGGCAGCGGGATCAAGGCTCTTTGATCATATTCTAACACCTCCGCCATAGTGGTTCCTCGCTAAGGCATCGACAGCCTTTTTTGGGTTTGAATATTACTGTTTGCTATGACTGAGGTCACTAAGCAAATCTTCTCCTGGTTGATAGGCATATTGTCCACCCCCGTACTATAAAAAATGCCTTCAATTTCTGTGGTATAATGTAGACAAACATACCTGAACGGAGGGATGAGATGCGTTGGCTAGAAGTACAAAAACGATTTCCAAATGAATGGGTTGTATTAGAAGTCATGAAGGCGCACTCAAAAGAAGGGAAAAGATATATTGAAGAAATAGTAGTTATTGATCGATTTGAAAAGTCAAGTGAGGCTATGCGGCGTTATGATGAATTACGAAAAGAAAAACCTTATCGAGAATATTGCTTTTTTCATACATCACGCCCTAACCTAGTTGCACGTGAGAGATATGCAGGGATTAGGAGTTTAAGATGAAAATCGATATTCAGTATGGTCTTCCATTTGTTCGTCTTGAGATAGAGTTTCGTGGGAATAAGAGAGAACTTAATAAAGTCTTATTAGACACAGGATCTGCGGGAACTATTTTTAATGCGGATGTAGTAGGGGAAATTGGGGTTGAACCTGAAAAAAACGATATTGTAGATATGATTCGAGGAGTCGGTGGCGTCGAGTACGTATATGTAAAAATTTTTGATCATATTCATTTTGGAAACATTCGCCAAGAGAACTTTGAAGTTGAAATTGGGAATATGGATTATGGAATGGATATTGACGGTATTCTGGGATTTGACTTTATAAAGGCTTCGAACCTTATAATTGATACGAAGGAATTATCGGTTTATACGTAAATATAGCTAGCTCCGCGATCCCTTTCCAATTAACTTCATTAGACGGATTATAATGGGCCTTATAAAGACAAGCATGCCAGGTACTGAAACGATTCAAAATTGTTTCAGTACCTGGCACGCTTTATTAAGTATTGCGAACTGCCATCATCCCTATGTTTTAGGAGGAAATGGAGTTACTTCCACTTTTTAGCGGAACAAATCCAAGAACCGATCCCAAAGACCTTTGTTTTCTAAATTTGTTTCTTTTATGCTTTCAGGTTCTTCTATTTCAATCAATTCAGTCTGCAGGGCGAATTGTACAACATCGACTTTTTTATTTTCTTCAGACACAAACGAGATTGGCTCGAAGTCAGATGTATCATATTCCTCTAGCATTTTATCTATCTCGGACTGCATTTCGTTAGGCAAATCACTGGTTTCTTTTTCAAGTTCTTCCGTGCCGTTCTGAAGAGCTCCGGCACCTTCCTCAAGAGAAGCAGTGCCACTGCCAAGTCCCTTGATACCTTTATCAATCTCTTGATAGTTGGTTGCCAAATCGCTAACGCCATTGGTGTATTCTGCTAATCCTTGATGGAAAGATTGATACTGTGATGCAAGGTCTGATATGCCTGATTGCAATTTTTCTAGTTCATCAAAACCATCCATATTATTAAGTCCACTTTCCACTGCAGATGCGGTAGAGTTGGCTTCGTCTGCCATTTTTCGTACTGCACCAGAAATGTTATCCAATGTTCCCGTCACTGCATCAAATAAGGGCTTCACTGACTCATACGTACCTTTAGCTCTCTGAGCTGATTCATAAGACTCTAATAATTGGTTGACAACTTCCTGATCGACATCACTTGTTAATAATTCCTCTATTTGATCTTCTGTGATGTTACCATTCGGGATCGCGTATAGCGCCTCAGCTAAACTACTATAGGCCTTATCATAGTTAGCACGCAATTCATCAAGTCCATCAGCCGTTTCGTTTAAGCCACCTGCTAATGCATGAAGGCCTTCTGGTAATTGTTTAAGATCACCTGTGTCAGGAGTCTCATTTGGAGCACTTTGCAATGCACCTGCCACTTGCTGTAGAGCCTTTTGGATTTCCGAGGAACCGCCGACCAGTTCACCGGATGATCGATTCAGCTGATTGATCCCATTCAGGTAACTACTAGAACCATTACTCAGTTCGGTGGCACCACCATTCAAGTCCGAAATGCCACCCTTCAAATCGCCAACCCCGTCATTAATCTTTTTAATCGCGTCGGCCAAGGATGTCATATTCCCTTTCATGTCTCCCAAATCCGGATCATCAAAAGGAATCGTAGCCGGTGTTGCTGATATGTTAATCGGGTCCATTTCAAGATCCGTCACATCAGCAGATACAATGAATGTTTCTTCCTTTTTCGGCATAACAGTAAAGGTTAGCATCGTATCTTTACCGGATTTCGCTTTGGTTGCATCAGGAGCTTGAATCTGATCAAACTTGACTGGATCAAGCGTCAGCGAGATTTGCATCATATAATTCTCGAAAAACGCGGGGTCTGCATCATCATTGCCAGAAGTCTTAATCTGCAATTCTAAAGATCCACTTTTCCCAGCCAATTCATTAGGGTCCACTTTTTTTCCATCCAGCATATAGCTGATTTCAATATTCCATGGCAGTGGCCGGTTATCGATGGCACCTTGATAATAAAAATTATCATCCCCTTTTTCCACCTGAAAACGGACCTTACCATCATCCAGCTGTTCGATATCCAATAAATTACTCAAGTTTTGAACATCCGTATATTCTCCATGATCTGTGATGGTGCCAGGCTTCGCGTCATGAAATGTATTGACCACATACATATCCTGTAGGGCTCCATTTGCCCCCAGTTTGCCGTATATGGCTTCATCCTTCGTTGTATAGGCATCCTCATTCTCTTTCGCTAACACTGAAAAAGGAAGTGAGCCAAATACCAAAAAGGTTCCCATCATCACGGCTGCTATTTGTTTAAAACGCATCATATCACTCCTCATTCTTTTTATAAAAATTCGGTTTCCAGCTTGTTTTTTCAAGCAAACGGTCGAATACGACGAGCAGTGCTGGTAGGAAGATCAATACGGAAATAAAGGCTAATAACGCACCGCGTCCGAGTAAAAGCCCAATGGACGAGACGATCGGATCTGATGATGTCGCCGACAAAATAAATCCAACACTGGATAGAATAGACGCAGACACCCCAATGGAGAATGTCTTTTCATCAATGGTTTTCTTCACGGCAGCCAATGCACTCATGTCTTTACGGAGTTGCGTATAGTTTTCGGTAAATAAGATGCCATAGTCGACTGTCGCTGCCAACTGGACCGTACTGATGATCAGATACCCGATATAAACAAGTGGTGAATCGGTTAAGTACGGAACGGCCAAGTTAATCCATACGGATGTCTCGATCGTCAGCAATAAAACGACAGGGAAGGAAATAGACCGGAATGTGATCAGTAGAACAATGGCAATCGAAATTACTGTAAGTGCGTTGACTAACGTATTGTCCTTTTCCACAATATCCTTCATATCGTACATCGTCACGCTTTCCCCAAGAGCATGGTAATCATCATCATAATAATCGGTGGCAATTTGTTTAACCTTTTCGACAAGAGCAAATGCCTCGTCACCCTCCGAATCCGTTGTCGTATTTAAAGTGATACGACTGTAATGCTTCGAAAAGAATGATTCAGTTACCGATTCATCGAGATACCCTGACGGTATACCTGCCCCGACAGTATTCACATAAGAAATTGTACTTTTCACTTCATCGAGATCACCAAGATCCTGTACTAGTAGCTCTTCTCGTGCCAGATCTCCTTTTGGTACTAACAGAACCATCGGTGTATATTTATCAAACACAGCTTCAATTGCACGCTCATCCTGACCGGCACGTGTATCAGCAGGATTGTCTCCAGTTCCATAAAGGAAATCCGTATTTCCTTGTGCCAAGAAAGCCGGAACAATGAGAATAGCCACGATCAATAGGACCGGAATACGAAGCTTCACGATATATTTCCCGAAATTATATTTACTAGGCAAGAAGGCACGATGCTTAGTTTTATCAATCCATTTATACAGCATCAACGTGAGAGCAGGGAGGAAGATCATCACACTGATGAAGCTTAGCAAAATTCCTTTCAGCAGGTTCAAGCCTAAATCTGCACCAAGCCCAAAATCCATAAACATCAAAGCTGTAAATCCAAAGACTGTTGTTGAGGCACTAGCTGCAATTGCCGGAAAAGATCGCTTCATTGCCAGCTTCATCGCTTCCGCTGGCGTCTCCTCTGTCTTCCGATAATCGGTGAAGCTATGAAGCAGGAAGATGGCGTAGTCAAGTGACACAGCCAGCTGTAAAATCGGGGCTACAGCTTGGGTGACAAAGGAAACCTCACCTAGAAAGATATTTGTTCCCATATTAATCAGAACGGAGACGCCTATGGTTATGAGAAAAAACACTGGCTCCAGCCACGACGTAGTGGACAGCAGCAGAATCAAAATTATAACTGGTACAAGAATTAACGCTGCATTCATTGACTCATCGCCTGTTAATTGCTGCGATTTCGCCGTATTCAGGGCTTCTCCTGACATCGCATTATCCTTACCAATCAACTCATAGACGGCATCTGTCGTTTCCACTTCTTTTCCACTTTCAATTTCAAAGGAAAACAGTGCATTGCCATCTTTATAGTACGTCTCAACGGTATCTTTATTTTCCATTTCGATGGGTGTTGTAATATCCATTACATCATCGAGCCACATCACCCCAGAGACACCAGCAATGTCTTCCAATTTCTGTTTGTATGCTAATGCTTCTTGGATGTCGACATCCTTTATCATGACCCGTGTATTGGCCACATCATCGTTAAATTCTTCATCCATCACATTCGTGGATTTAATCGATGGTGCATCATCGGACAGATAGTCAACCATATCATAATTGGTCCTAACGCCAAACTGCACCACCGCACTAACAATTGCCAGAACGACAAAGGTGATGACAATCGATTTTTTATATTTTAAAATAAGTTCTGTCATTTCTGTCTTTGTTCATCCTTTCTTGCTCTATCCATTCAAACACGATATCATTATACACGACACCGTGTTGGAGATACAACAGACAGTTTTGTATTGAAAGTGTAAAAACCAACATATAGGATCGATGTGTTGAAGAAAAGTAAAAGTGAGTGTGACAATTTAATGAACAAAAAACTCGATCGACGAAAGAAGTACACCCGAAAGGTTTTAATGGATAGTTTCATCACTTTATTGAAGACCAAACCGATTTCTGCTATCACCGTTAAAGAAATCTGCGAACGGGCCGACATTAACCGTTCCACTTTTTATGCACACTACAAAGACCAATTTGACCTGCTTGCGCAAATAGAAGAAGAAATCATCACAGACCTACATATGTATTTAAATCAATACAATGTTGAGCAGGAACAGGAAGTACTGCAGCTGACAGAAAGGCTGCTGGAATATGTCGTTTCCAAGTATGAAATGTTCCAGGTACTTCTCAATGAAAATGCCGACCATACCTTTGAAAGACGTGTAATGGATGTCGTCCGTTCCTTTCTGATCCAAAGTAAGATCACCAGCGATGAAGTAGATGCGAATACTTCCGAATATGTGATTACTTATTTAATCAGTGGCAGCATTTACGTTATAAAACAATGGGTTGCCAACAACATGGACCAGTCACCAAAACAGCTCGCACAGTTAATTAATAGTTTTAGGTTTAAGGAATGATGATTTCTGTACAAGAAGCAATCTAGCATTGTCATTCTTAAACGGGAACTTTCGACAGCAAAAATAAAGAGTAAAGGGACAGGCCATGTTAGCTAGAAAGAGAGTAGGAAGCAAGTCCTTTTTTGCTACACTTGAGGGAAGAGAAAGCGGATAAAAAACCTTATCGAAAAGCAAAGGAACGAACCTAATGAAAATTACGATTATTAGCGTTGGAAAACTAAAAGAAAAATACTTGAAACAAGGCATCCAGGAATATCTAAAACGCTTAAGTGCCTATGCAAAAGTAGACGTCATCGAAGTCGCAGATGAAAAAGCACCGGAAAACTTAAGCGAAGCAGATATGGAAGCGGTCAAGTACAAAGAAGGAGAGCGTATCCTCTCACATATGTCCCAAGACACCTACGTTATCACCCTAGAAATCAACGGCGCCATGCTCACCTCAGAACAACTTGCCAAAAAAATGGACGATCTCGCCACCTATGGCAAAAGTAAAATCGCCTTCATCATTGGCGGGTCTCTCGGTTTGAGTAAGGATGTCCAAAATCGCAGCAACTATGCCCTCTCGTTCTCCAAAATGACGTTTCCACATCAATTGATGAGATTGGTGTTGTTGGAACAGGTGTATCGCGGGTTTAGGATTATGAGGGGGGAACCGTACCATAAATAAAGGCCTGCCAAGCAAAAAGGGAAATTCCCTGGGAAAGTAACCGGATAGAACAAAGTTATTTATACTGATATTCATCTAAAATACGGTATATTCCATAATGGGAAGTTAGCAAGAAAGTTATGCGCTATAATATGGCAAACGAATCCCAAAAATGAAGGTGGAGTAAAGTATGGGTGAACAAATCCACATTTTAGTAGTAGAAGATAATGATGATATTAATCAATTATTATGTAACATCATAAGAAAGAATGGCTATCATCCGCAGCCTGTATATTCTGGTACAGAAGCAATGCTGTACTTGGAAAAGCAGGAATGGGATATGTTACTCCTTGATCTTATGCTTCCAGGGATGTCTGGGGATGAAATCCTTACAAAGATTGCTGAACAAAGCAATTGGGGAGCATCTTATTCTATAAAAAGGAAATAAAATAAAGAAATGAGCGGGTGAGGTAAATGGTGTATATAGCAATATTTTCAATTTTTATCGCATTATTTATTCTCATCCGCTTTATTTTCTTGAAAAAGGAAATACGAAGTGTGAATGAACAACTACAGGAGAGACATCAAACTAAAACGGATATGAAAATCAGACTCGGATATTATGATAAAGATTTGGAAAAATTAGCAAAGGAAATAAATATCCAAATAGATGAAACGAAGAGGGCCACTGCACAAAGAAGACGGACAGAGAATGAGTTAAAGCAAGCCATTTCAAGCATTTCACATGATATCCGTACCCCGATGACCTCAATCTTGGGGTATATTCAATTTTTGTAAGATGATAATACCCCTGCTGACATAAGAAAAGAGTATACCATGATTGTAAAAAATGGTGCATCAAGGTTAAAAGTTCTACTAGAAGACTTTTTTGAGCTCTCTATTATTGAGTCAGCAGATTATCCATTAAAGATAGAATCCATTCAATTAAATGATTTGGTCCTGGAGGTTTTGGTCGGTTTTTATGAAGAATTCAATCAAAAGCATATAGAGCCGACTATTAATATTCCGGAGGATGAGATAAGGGTCGAGGCTGATGTCTCTGCAGTCAAGCGGGTAATTGAAAACCTAGTTACAAACGCTTTAAAGCATTCTACTGGCAATGTAACCATTACCTTAAAAAGGAACCCTTCATTCGTTGAGCTTACGATTAGTAATCCAGCTCTGCAATTAAAGGAAGAAGATCTCTTTCACATGTTTGATCGCTTTTATAAAGCGGATCAAGCAAGAAAGGGAAAAGGAACAGGGCTCGGATTATCCATTGCCAAAAGTTTAATGGAAAAAATGAATGGAAATCTTTCAGCTGAATTGAAAGACCAGCAATTAGTTATGAAATGTGAGTGGAAAACGACGGTTCGTGATGGGGGATAGGTTTATATAAGTGAATGGGGACAGTAACTGCTTCATTTCCCCTTTGTTGATTTCGTGAAGCGATGATGACATGCCAATCTGTTGAGGATACAGCTATAGCTTTTTCCGTTTCAAAACCCAATCCTGTGTTTCCCCCAGCTATGATAATTGTTTTCGTGGCTTCTTTCATTTTATCTACTACTCCAATCAATTTCCTATGAGCTAACAAATAGAATCCGCAAGGCCAAGCGTTCAATCTTGGTAGTAGCATTTAATCCCGGCATGATGCCTGGCAAAGGTTCAGAGCTAACGAGGGATTATAAACCCTTTCAACGTTTCACGTGGAACAATATTATGCCGCTCATGCGTTTTGTTCACCCTGGCATTCGCTCAACCAAACAATCGGGAAACGATCTTGCAAACCTTATTAACAGCAGCTCTATTAACAGCGGGACGTATTGGGACGGTCGCAAACAAATCCCATCCTCTGAGGAATCTTACAATAAAGAACGTGCCATCGAGCTATGAAATTGGAGTGCTGAAAGGCTTGACTTGGCAAAGGATATTTAGGGATGAGCGGGGGAACAAGAGTAGCAACAACCTTAATTATTTTTCAAGCCAACTGCAAAATAGACAATAATCCAAGAAGGGTTATTGCCTATTTTTGTTGAAGTTATTGAATGAATGGTTTGGGGACTTAAAAAATTTGAAATAGGAAGTGTATTTATGGAAGCAACTAAAATATTGAATATGAATAAGGAAGGCTGGGAAAAATCAGCAGAACGTTTTTTCGGAAGAACTGCTCTGCCTGAATATGGTCCCTTATCTTTAACAGAAAATCAACTTAACTTATTTGGTGATATTTCGGGTAAAAGGGTTTTGGACATTGGATGTGGCAGCGGGCATTCATTAGATAGCTTTCAAGAACGATATTAATCTTCTAGAAGGTTATTGCTAGATTGATGGAAATAACGATAAAATAATTGTTTTGAAGGGAGAGGTAGCTTTGTTTCCTGACTTATCCAATTGCCTTTTTACAGGAACTTATAAGGAAAGAATGGATCATATTGCGGCTGAATTAGGTAAATATGAGTACACTTGTAATTTTAAGTATGAAGGAATATTAGCAGAAGAAATATTAACTGAGGAGTTAAGGAAGACACTCCGCGGCGGGAAAGTATTGGATGTTGGTTGTGGTCATGGAGAGTATACCAATAGTTGGTCTGATTATGCAGAAGAAGTTGTTGGATATGATATGACGGAAGGCTTTATTGAAACCGCAAATAAAAATAAAAATCCCAATGTAAGGTACGTAATTGGAAATACAAAAGATGGATTAGGGCTTCCTTTTCCAACAGATTACTTTGATGTCGTTTATACAAAGAAAGGACCAACAAGCTGGTTTCCAGAAGGAAATAGGGTGGTAAAACCTGGAGGTACAATATTGTTACTTTATCTATATAATTGGATATCTGACATTGGAGATTATTATAAAGGGTGGATTGATCCGAATACTAATGGAACAGAAACTCTTAACATAATAAATGAGAGGTTAGCTAAAAGTGGGTTTGAGGACATAAAGACCAAAACCATAGAGGAGATTGCTTATATACCTACTCCAGAAGATGTTATTAACTACATATTCTTTGGCCAGAGTAAAAAGTTTACTGATTATGTTAAAGAACAGTACTTAGAAAAAGTCCAAAGACAGTTCGAAAAATATACTCATGACAAAGGAACAGACAGAGGTATTAAGGTAACGAATTACTATTGTTTAATCCAGGCAAAGGCATCGTCATAGATACTATTAATTACTTTTGGAGGATATTCTATGAAAACTAGAGATTACTCTAAAATTGCAACAGTTCCTCAAACGGGCCATATTGTTGAACAGTGGAATTTTTGACGATTGAGGAATCTTAATAGAATACGCATGGCAAGCATGAAACAGTTATTAGCGTATATGGGGTTGTAACAGCAAAACGTTAAAACTGTACACTGTCAGCCCCTTGTATAACCACATTGTTACAACAACAAAATATGGAATATACTCTTATAACATTATTTATTAAGCAAATTATATGCTTCTCATAGATGTTTGTGACTTATGTTTACTCTTAACATACGATTTCCGAGTTTTGTTGGTGAACCCCAGTAAGATCAATATGATTTGTACTATAAACAAAACGAAAGAATGGGTGAGATGATGAATATTGTAATTTTCGGCGCATCAGGTGCTACTGGACATGAACTGGTCAAACAGGCGTTAGAGCAGGGACATCATGTAACCGCATTTGTGCGTAATCCGGCGAAGCTACAAATTCAACATGATCAGTTAAAGTTCATTCAAGGAAATGTGACTGACTATGCCTCGGTCGAACGTGCTGTACAGGAGCAGAATGCGGTATTTTGCGCGCTTGGCGCTTCTTCTCCTTTGCGAAGGGATCCGGCACTGATTGAAGGTGTTGGCAACATTACGTTAGCGATGAAGAAGCAACACGTAAACCGATTCATTTATTTGTCCTTCCTAGGGGTTAAGGAAGGTCGTAAGGGATTAGGTTTCTTTATTAAATACATCGTTGTTCAATTGCTCCGTAATGTAGTTGCCGACCATGAGGTCAAGGAACAGATTGTAAAGAACAGCAATCTCGACTGGACGATCGTTCGTCCCCCCAGATTGACAAATGGCAACCAGACAGGCAATTACAGAAGTGGGGAGATTATTGAACAGCGTTCCTTCATTCTAACGATCTCACGTGCGGATCTTGCTGATTTCATGCTTAGGCAGCTGTCTGACACGAGTAATATAGGAAAGGCGCCGCGAGTCATGTATTGACATCACCTTTTCTTATCGATGATCTTTCAAATATACCTCCCGTATTAATTGTAATTGCTGAATATGATCTACTCCGAGATGATAAAAATTGCTTAAATATAATACCGATGATTTAATGTTGAACAGAGACCAAGGAGGATTAACGTGGCAAGGATTATGGAATATCTTCATTCGAAGAAGCAGAATGCCGAGAAAATACAATGCTAAGATATTGTGATTACCCAACCGCTGTATTGCAGGATAAGGCAGGCGGTGACCATACCCAACACCCTGAATTCGCCGTAGCGCGACGGGCAGCTAATAAGATGACACCTGAAGAGAGAAGCAAGGCGACAGTTTATACCTCTGGTGAACAGTGTTAAATTCATTTCTTTTTCTGATAGATGGTGTAATAGGTCGATCAAAACAATGGGGAAGGGAGAAGAATAGAATGAAAAAAGTCGCTGAAATATGTTGTGGCAGTATAGAGGATGCTTTAATCGCACAGAGAGCAGGAGCGGATCGAATAGAATTAAACAATGCCATGTATTTATTTGGATTAACACCATCTCTTGGGACTATCAAGTTGGCAGTTGAATCTTGTCATGTTCCCCTTGTAGTCATGGCTAGGCCGCGTCCGGGCGGATTTAATTATAATGACCATGAACTTGACACGATACTTGCGGATATTGAATCTATGGTGGAGTATGATATTGAGGGCGTGGCATTTGGGTGTTTAGATGAGAATAGGAATATTGATAAAGAAAAGAATAACAAAATAATAGATGTGATTCATAAAGGTAATAAGGATGCAATTTTTCACAGAGCATTTGATGGGGTCAAAAATCCTTTTAGGTCAATGGAATTACTTATTGATTTGGGAGTAAAGCGGGTATTGACCAGCGGATTAAATACAACTGCAGAGCGTGGGGTAGAATTATTAGCGGAATTGCAGCATAGTTACGGGGATAAAATCGAAATTCTGGCTGGCGGTGGGGTTACTGCTTTGAATTGTAATAATATCCATCATAAAACTGGAATTCTTCAATACCATAGTTCTTGTAAATCATGGAGATTGGACCCAACCACAATAGGGAATGTCTCCTTTGCTTTTGCTGAAAAACCACATGAAGCCGAATATAACGTAGTAGATTACATTAAAGCAGTAGAATTCGTTAACGCAGTGAGAGGTAATATATAATGTAAATTGAAAATAAAACTCGGATATACTTCCGGGTTTTTATTTATGGAGAATTTATAAGTGAACAGACAAAGGTATTCACAAATTTTGGAGACAGGAATATCCAAATTTAAATCTGCCTGCTTATCAGTACAATTTTACACACTTCTATGTGGTTTACTTGGTCTTATCTTAAGGCTGAAATCCTATTATAATTCAGATATAGGCATACTACAAATGAACAATTGATTAGGAGGATAATGATGGATCAACGTAGTATGGCAATTTTAAATAAGCTTTCGAAAGCGGATTCATATATTACTGTCCAGGCGTTTGCCGCATTGCTAAATGTGTCGCGACGCACCATCTACAGTGACCTTGAAAAAGTTAATGATTGGTTGGCGGAACATCACCTTGCCAAAATCAAACAGGTAAGAGGACAGGGCTTGTATATAGATGAGCCGACTAGGAAAGAACTAATAAGGAACTATTTTTTCACTGGAATGACTTATTATGAATTCTCTCCTGTAGAGAGGAAGGCTTGGATATTCATTCATGCCGCGGGAGCGGACCAAGCTTGTTTTTTAGAAGATATCAGGCAGCTCTTTCAAGTAAGCAGGAACACAATCCTAGAGGATGTTAAAAAGCTGAAGGAGGAAGTCAAAGCTTACCAGTTGAGCATTCATACAGAACGAAAAACAGGATACGTCATCAGGGGAAATGAAAATAAGATAAGAATGTTGTTAATCAATTATCTATCAATGGTCACCCCACATGAAGGCTGGCATGATGCCCTATCCGATTTACAAGATGCTCCCAAGAGGAATCAAGCATTGCAGCCTTATTCACTTTTTAATACACATTTGATAGGCGTATTACGTCAGTTAATACATGATTATGAACAACGATTTATGATTGAATTTACGGATGAGGTTTTGGACAATATTGTCATTTGGTTTTTCTTTTTCTTAAGACGTATCTCTCAAAAGGAGTTTGTGGAGGTAGACCCCATTGAAAAGGAAGTCATTGAAACAACGGATGAATATGCAGGCGTCCATTTACTATGTAAACATTTATCCGAGTCATTGAATATGACGATCCCGGATAATGAAGTCCATTATTTCACGAGGTTTCTTTTAAGCGCGAAAGTCAATTACAACCTTCGTACAAGATTAGAAAGCGAAGAGATGCAGGAATTATTGCAAGTTGTGGAGAAAATGGTTTCAGACTTTCAACTGTATGCTGCGATAGAGTTTCAGGAGCCACAACAATTGATCCAAAATTTGTTGCTACATTTAAAGCCTGCATACTACCGAATAAAATATGGGATTGAAATTGAAAATGCATTGCGGGATTCGGTCATACAAAATTATCCTGAGGTTTTTCATTTAACAAAAAAGGTCGTGCACCATTTTGAAGATTTGATTGGTCAGTCGATCGCAGAAAGTGAAGTCGCATTTATTGCGATGCATTTTAGTGGGTGGCTTCGAAAAGAAGGTCTGATGCTTGAACAAACCGTAAAAAGGATGCTTATTGTATGTACGAATGGATTAGGCACATCACGGCTGCTGGAAAGCCAACTGGAAGGGCTGTTTTCGGATATCCAAACTACCGGAGTAGCATCATTAAGAGAATATGAAAAAATGGATTTAGATGTCGATTTCATTGTATCCACGATAGCGCTCGAAGACAAAGGGGTTCCAGTCTTTGTCATCAACCCTGTTTTAAATAATGAAGACAAAGAGCAGTTGTTGATCAAGGTGAACAGCTTGTTTAACTATTCGCCGAAAAAGCAAATTTACTCGGTGGAGACAATCATGGATATTGTGAAAAGATATGCGGTGATAGAAGATGACAAAGCGCTATCCAAAAAACTTAGAAGATACTTGCATCCTCCGATCAATATGGAAAGTGAAACGCCAAAGCCAAACCTCGCTGAACTTCTACCACCGGATAGGATTTTATTAAGAAAACAGGTATCTAGTTGGAAAAAGGCTATAAGCATTGCCGCAGAGCCATTACTTAAACAAGGATATATCCAAGAAGAATATATATTCAAGATGATTGAAAATGTGGAAGCAAATGGCCCATATATCATCATATCGGAATACTTTGCCCTTCCGCATGCCAACCCGGATAATGGCGTGGTGAAAACCGGAATGAGCATGCTGCATTTGGAAGAGCCAGTCGATATATTGGGAAAACCTGCAAAAGTCATTGTTGTTTTAGCCTCAAAAGATAATGAACAGCATTTAAAAGCTTTATCCCAGCTTACGAAACTATTTTCGGACAAAAAAAACAAAGAACAAGTAATGAATGCGACAGATGTAAATGAAATTGCCGAACCTATTAAAACATACGGTGCAGTGCAAAATTAACAGCATGATAAGGTGAGTGAAGTTGATGAAGTTTTTGGAAGAAAGCATCGTAAAGATTGGTCTGGAAGTGGCCGATGCAGAAGGTGCTATTGAAGCAGCCGGAAATCTCTTAGTGGATGAGGGACTTGTAGAGAAATCATATACTGAAGCGATGAGGAATTCATATAAGGAAAATGGCCCTTATTTCGTATTGGCACCCAGCATAGCGATACCACATGCGCGACCCGAAGATGGGGTGAAGGAAGCATCCGTGTCTCTTGTACAGCTAAAGAAGCCTGTCGTATTCGGGCATTCCGCAAATGACCCGGTACACCTTGTATTCGGTCTTGGTGCATCATCAAGTGATGAGCACCTCATCTTACTGCAAAAGTTGACAACTTTATTAAACGACCCTGTTAATGTAGATAAATTGAGATCAGCTACAAGTTATGAAGATATAAAAAACATTTTGGAAATGGAGCGATGAACATGATTAAGGTATTGACTGTATGCGGATTAGGACAAGGAACAAGTTTGATTTTGAAAATGAATGTGGAACAGGCATTAGCAGATAAGGGGATTAGCGCAGATGTCGAACATACAGATGTCTCGACAGCTTCAAGTATGCAGGCGGATTACATCATCACCAGCAACGAACTTGCAGAAGGTCTCGTTGGCCATAGTGCAAAGGTCTTCATTGTAAATAACTATTTTGATATGGATGAGATAAACAAGGCAATAGATGAAAATGTCACAGATTAAATAGGTATTGGGAGGAATATGAAATGGATGTCATTTTTTGGATTGCCACGAATATTTTCGGACAAGCAGCAATCTTGCTAGGATTCATCGTCCTTTTAGGATTGCTGCTTCAAAAGAAAAGTACGAGTCAAGTAATCAGCGGAACTTTTAAAGCTGTCATTGGTTTTCTAATCATTAGTGCGGGTGCAGCTGTAATCACTAATGCACTTACGGTATTTGAGCCATTATGGAAGGAAGTATTCAACCTTTCGGAAGAGCCTCTCGGGAATTTCATGGGGCAAGAAGGGTTTAACGCGAAGTATGGCAGTGCTGTCACATTAGCAATGACGTTAGGATTTATCATTAACGTTTTACTAGCCAGGTTTACTAGACTTAAATTCATTTATTTAACTGGTCATATGATGTTCTGGACGACGACCATTTTTGCGGGTATTGTGATCCAGACCGCCGGTGATGTTTCATTTGGGAAACTCGTCATCTTTCTGGCTGTGTTCATGGGATTATATTGGACTATTCAACCGGCATTGACACAGCCTTTCATGCGTAAAATCATGGGCAATGACAATATTGCATTAGGGCATACATCCGCTTCTGTTTCATTGCTAAGTGCCCTTGCAGGTAAGTATCTTGGTAATAAAGAAAATGACTCTGAAAAAATCAAGCTGCCCAAAGGTCTGGAATTTTTAAGAGATTCCAATGTCATTACGGCATTGACAATGGGATTACTGTTTTTAATCGGTGCGATCATCATTTCCTTTAAAGATACACCAGGATCGCAAGCGTTGGTCGAAGCCGCTGGAGAACAGAACTTTATCGTGTACGCCATCATCCAGTCGTTCACCTTTGCCGCAGGGATTGCAGTTGTATTACTGGGTGTACGTATGTTTATCGGCGAGATGGTGCCAGCGTTTAAAGGTATAGCGACTAAAATCGTCCCTGGTGCGAAACCCGCGTTAGACAGTCCGGTTGTATTCCCATTCGCACCGAACGCGGTCATCCTAGGCTTTTTAGGATCATTCATCGGAGCCTTGATTTGGTTGGTTATTTTGGGAAATACAGTTGGTTACGTATTTGTTCCGACAATGATTGTATTGTTCTTCCACTCCGCGACTGCAGGTGTATTTGGTAATGCCACTGGGGGTGCCAGAGGTGCCATCATAGCTGGTTTCATTACTTCTACTGTCGTAGCTTGGGGGCAATTCATCACGGTGAAAATGCTATTGCCAGATACCATTCCGGATACGGCAATGTGGGCAGCGGATTCAGACATGTTTGTTTTAGGCCCAATCGTCCGTTGGTTGGCACAACTACTTTTCTAATATAAAAGTGAATAGGGAGATGCCCATTCTCCCTTTTCCCCTTTCAATTAAAAAAGTTCAATTCAGGAGTGATGAACATGAGTTTTATTAGAACAATGCATGGTGATATAGATCCAAAGAAATTAGGCTTTACCTATTCACATGAACATATTGTCTGCCGCCCGCCATATTGGGTAGAACATGAAGCGGATGATCTGCTCTTAGATGATAAAGAAAAGTCCAAGCAAGATGTACTGGATTTCAAAAATTTAGGGGGTCAAGCAATTGTCGACGCAACTGCAGTCGATTATGGCCGTGATGTACAAGCGGTAAAAGAAATTGCCGAGGAAACAGGGATAACCATCGTGGGCACAGCAGGATTCAATAAGAGCTTTCTATGGGATGCCCAAATACCTGAGCATGTGAAAAAGGTAGTCGGTGATTATAACAGGTATTATGAATGGATTGATGCCAAATCTATCAATGAGCTTGCTGATTTTGTCATCCGCGAAATTGAAGAGGGACTAGAAGGTACGAATATTCGTGGTGGCCAAGTGAAGTTTGGGACAGGTTACAACAGGATAACCCCTTTGGAAGAAAAGACATTGCGTGCAGTAGCGCGAGCACATCATGAGACCAAGGCTCCGTTGCATTCCCATACAGAAGCAGGGACGATGGGACTTGAGCAGGTCGAGTTACTAAAAAGTGAAGGTGTTAATTTAGAATATATCAGTTTTGGTCACATGGACCGTAATCCAGATCCATATTACCATGAAAAAATGGCACAAACAGGCGCACTGCTTTCCTTTGATGGCATTTCAAAAATCAAATATGCCCCTGAAAGTACCCGCATCAAGTGCATATTGAATTTAGTAGAAAAAGGGTATGAAGACCAAATATTGGTCAGTGGAGATACAGCTAGAAAATCCTACTACAAACATTACGATCATGGATTAGGATTAAAAAATATAATCGGTAACTGGGTACCGAGGTTTATAGACGAAGCAAATAAAAATGGCTTTGACGGCGAGATGTTAATTGATAAATTTTTCGTCAAAAACCCTGCACGCAGCTTTGCGTTTAAAAAATAAGGTCTTTGGTGTTACAGGAATTAGGTTGGCGTGACTTCATTTATAAAGAATGAAACTCTGACGAAATATGGTGGTGTAGGAGAAATGAACTTCCAATACGAGAATTCCTTTGATATAAAAGAAAAAATCAATCAATCCAACGTAGCCATTTTGCCAATTGGGGCTGTGGAAGCACATGGCCCCCATCTGCCACTTGGAACGGATAATTTGCTTGCCGAGCGGTTGGCGGCAAAATTGGCGGAGCGTGTAAATGGTTTGGTACTGCCGACATTGCCTTATGGCCAAGTATGGAGCCTACGCAATTTCCCAGGGAGTATTAATATAAGCAACAACTCTCTTATCGCTTTTCTTGTTGATATTGGTGAGAGCCTTTATAAACAAGGGTTCAGGACATTTGCGATGGTCAATGGGCATTTAGGGAACCAAACAGCATTGAAAGAAGCTGCACGTGTATTGTATGAATCTTGCCCCGAGATGCGTGTGTTTTATTTCTTCTATCCTGGCATGAACAAGGCCGCGTCTGAAGTCCGGGAAAAAGGTTCAGCACACAACACATACTTCCATGCCTGTGAAATCGAAACATCTTACATGCTTTATTTGGCGCCGGAACATGTGGACATGGACAAGGCGCTTACGGATATTCCGGACATACCGATGCATGCAGACTCAACGCCGACGCCCTGGGAAGAATTCACAAAAACAGCTGTCCTCGGTGATGCCAGCCTTGCAACCGAAGAAAAAGGAAAATATATAATTGACATTGCTCTGGAGAATATGTGCCAGATGATAAAAGAGAAGCGATAGAAGTAAGGAGTGAAGGTTTTGACAAAGAGACTTTATGATAAGTTTTTGTTTAACTTTTTAGCAAATGACCGTGACAATGCTGCTGCAATAATGGAGGCTGGTTCTGGTTATGTGGTCCCGGGAATTGTATCAGACAAATTTGAATCGATAGAAGCGGCTGCAGAAAAAGTTGCCGAATTAAAATCTGTAACCGAGCTGGTGAGCATCGGCCTAGGCGGTGGGGGAGACACAACCAATTGGAAAAAAGTATTGGGTATCGCTGTTGCTTCTATTCCGGGTCATATCAACCAGCCATTTGAAACCTCCCCATATGCCAGAGGATACTTGGAGGGGAAAAATATTCCAAAACAGTTAGTCAATGCGCTTGTTCAACCAACGGGCGAGCTTGGGACAATAAAGATGGCTAATTCCGGTAAAATTATCCGAGTTGAGGATTTCATTGAAATAGCTGTAGCACTTGGAATAGAAAGTATCAAAATGATGCCGATCAAGGGTACACAGCACTTGGAGGAGCTAATCCATTTGACTAAAATAGCAGCTAAAAGAGGAATTCGTGGAATAGAACCTGCAGGAGGAATCGATGCAAGCAATATCAAGGATATTATTGCCGGTGTAAAAGACATTGACATCGAATTGTTCATGCCACACATCTTTGGATCAACGATTGATAAAGATACGGAAGCGACAATTCCATCCAAAGTACGCGAAATCATCAGCGAGGTGAAGGGAACATTATGATCAATCAATATTTTAACAAAATCAATGAATTATTAGCTACTGTAGAAAAAAATGAATATGAGGCAATGAATAACACAGCCAAAAAAGTAGCCGATGTCATTCAAAATGGTGGAGTGGTTCATTTATTCGGTTGCGGGCATTCACATATATTGACTGAAGAAGTCTATTATCGTGCGGGTGGCCTAGTTCCCATCCATCCAATTTTGCATGAGCCGCTCATGCTTCATGAAGGTGCTTTGCGTTCTTCTGCATTGGAAAGAAAAAACGATTATGCGAAGGTATTTATGGAACAACAGGATATTCGTGAGAAAGATGTATTAATCGTAATCTCGACCTCGGGAAGAAATCCGGTTCCTGTCGATGTGGCACATATTGGCAAGGCAAAGGGTGCCTTCGTTATTGGAATTACTTCAAAGGAATATTCATCTAGCCAACCATCACGTCATACATCCGGGGAATATTTGTACGATGCAGTGGATCTGGTAATCAATAATCACGCTCCGGTTGGAGATGCACTATTGTCACACGACAAAGTAAAGGTGAACTTTTCACCTAGTTCCACTGTTATTGGCTCAGCCATTTTAAATGCCATTTTTGCAGAATCCATAAAGTATATGGCAGAAAATGGCTTTGAACCACCAATTTTCCTAAGTGGAAATATTGAAGGTGCTGATGGGCATAATCAGCGATTGATTGATATGTATAGTGAACGAGTAAAATTATAAGAGAAAGACGGCCTGTTACCATGGTTTGGTAGCAGGCTTGTTTAATCTGGGCACTGAAACGGAAAGGTATGATGGCCTGGAAATTTATTAAAAATGTCCGTTATATGTTCAGGGGTTTGGAATGTAGCAATTGAGCATGATGTAAAGGAATATACTCCGCAGCGGGAAAGTACTCGATGTTGGTTGTGGTCATGGAGAGTATACCAATAGTTGGTCTGATTATGCAGAAGAAGTGGTTGGATACGATATGACGGAAGGCTTTATTGAAACCGCAAATAAAAATAAAAGTCCCAATGTAAGGTACGTAGTTGGAAATACAAAAGATGGATTAGGGTTTCCTTTTCCAACAGATTACTTTGATGTCGTTTATACAAAGATAGGATCAACAAGTTGGTTTCCAGAAGGTAATAGGGTAGTAAAACCCGAAGGTACAATATTGTTACTTTATCTATACAATTGGATATCTGACATTAGAGATTATTATAAAGGGTGGATTGAACCGAATTCTAATGGAACAGAAACCCTTAACATAATAAATGCGAGGTTAGCAAAAAGCGGGTTTGAGGACATAAAGACCAAAACCATAAAGGAAATTGCTTATATACCTACTCCAGAAGATGTTATTAACTACATATTCTTTGGCCAGAGTAAAAAGTTTACTGATTATGTTAAAGAACAGTACTTATATTTGTAGTTTTACAACTTATTGTTTTGATGTATTTGTATAATGTTACCATCTGGATCAGATAAGAAAATGACATGATTAGTAATTGTTTTATTGCAATATACTTTATAATTTTCTGTTTCCAATAATCGGTAATAGTAAAATATATTATAGGGTTGGGCATTTTTAATGGAATAAAGAAGTTCTTTTATTAGCCGTGAATCATTAAATTCATTTATTATTGTTTCTTCATTTGATCTGTCGTTCTCTTTTAATCTTAATCTTGCCCTGTGTAATGCTGTTTTTACCGTCTGGTCCCTAACCCTTAGCATCTCTGCTATCTCTTTCGAAGTATACAGAAAGACATCTTTCAAAGTAATTAACATTGCTTGTCGAAATGGAAGAGTACTGTATAGGACTTCCAATAAGCTATCCCATTCAATAAAGTCTTTCGAACTATTATAATAATCATAAAGTTCAATGGAAATTTCCTTGTTTTTACGTTTTTGATCAATAAAAAGGTTTCTGGCGACTGTATAAAGAAATGTCATATTAATATGTCTGTGAGGCTCATTTTTTAAAATAATTATATATTTCATTAAAGTTTCTTGTGTTAAATCTTCAGCAATCCATTTGGAGGAGGTTAATGATTGGCAGTAGTGATACAATTTTAAAGTTATTTCTTCAAAGTTTAACTTTTGTAAATCCATTTGCTCACCGCCAAAAAATAATAAAAAAATGTAACTTTTCTCTTATTATAATCGTTTATGTATGAATTGAAAATAAGGAGTGGTGATATTTATGTTTAAAATTGGCGGTATTTTTATTCCAGTAACTAATTTGGAACGTTCGAAAAAATGGTACGAAAAGAACTTAGGAGTTTTAAAAGTTGATGAGTGGAGAGAAGAAGGTGAAGATCATGGTGTAGATTACATTTTTCCTAAAGACACTAAGGGACTTGCTCTAATCAAAGTTGACAAGCCTCAACCAACTGAGTTTACAATTAAAGGGAAGAGAAAGAATGCCTATTATAATTTTGTGGTTGATGATATTCAAACAGCATATAATCACCTCAAACGAAATGATGTTAAAACAACTGAAATACATGATTACGTTGTCATGAAGGGGTTTGATTTCTTTGATCCTGATGGTAATCCATTTAGTGTTGTGAGTGAAGAAGAGAATTCACCACTACATGAAGATAATTTAAAGAGTTTCTAAAATGATAGAATCATTTTAGAAAATTTCCTCACTGTAAAGTAAGTATATGCATAATTCAGAGTAACTATTTTTGTAAATCACTGTCAGCCCTTTGTATAACCACATTTGTTGCAACAACAAAATATGAAATATACTCTTATAACATTATTTATTAAGCAAATGATATGCTTCTCATAGATGTTTGTGGCTTATGTTTGCTCTTAACATACGATTTCCAAGTTTTGTTGGCGAACCCCAGTAGGATCAATATGATTTGTACTATAAACAAAACGAAAGTATGGGTGAGATGATGAATATTACAATTTTCGGCGCATCAGGTGCTACTGGACATGAACTGGTCAAACAGGCGTTAGCGCAGGGCTATCATGTGACCGCATTTGTGCGTAATCCATCGAAGCTACAGATTCAGCATGAACAGTTAAAGTTCATTCAAGGAAATGTGACTGACTACGCCTCGGTCGAACTTGCTGTACAGGAGCAGAATGCGATATTTTGCGCGCTTGGCGCTTCTTCTCCTTTGCGAAGGGATCCGGCACTGATTGAAGGTGTTGGCAACATTACGTTAGCGATGAAGAAGCAACACGTAAACCGATTCATTTATTTGTCCTTCCTAGGGGTTAAGGAAGGTCGTAAGGGATTAGGTTTCTTTATTAAATACATCGTTGTTCAATTGCTCCGTAATGTAGTTGCCGACCATGAGGTCAAGGAACAGATTGTAAAGAACAGCAATCTCGACTGGACGATCGTTCGTCCCCCCAGATTGACAAATGGCAACCAGACAGGCAATTACAGAAGTGGGGAGATTATTGAACAGCGTTCCTTCATTCTAACGATCTCACGTGCGGATCTTGCTGATTTCATGCTTAGGCAGCTGTCTGACACGAGTAATATAGGAAAGGCGCCGCGAGTCATGTATTGACATCACCTTTTCCTATCGATGATCTCTCAAATTTACCTCCCGCGATAATTGTGGCTGCTGAATATGATCCACCCGAGATGAAGGGGAGGCATATGGTAATCGGTTATAAGAAGCATGGGTACCCGATACTCTTACAAGATAAAGGAAGATGCATTTCTGGCTTCGAGCGCAATTGACAATTTTGTGATATGGGAGATAAATGTCATGAAAGATAAAAGAAATAAGCGTTCGATATTTATTTTACTCATTGTTATCAGTATACTTTTATATTCACTAATAGAAATCATTCATCAAGTTCAAGTTGGTAATTCTCCTAGAATTACAACTATCATCTTATTCTTATATGTAACTTTCACATTCTATATTTTCTTTTCAAAAAGGAAGAAGAAATAAGATGTTGTTTCGAGGAAAAGGCTTGAAATTGCTAATTAAGAATCCATTTTGATCGTTTTTTTATCAAGTGGATTTTTTTAGTGCGCCTGGTAGTGGTATAAATAAAGTTTTAATTTTTGAATTGAACAATAGAAAAATTCATTAAAGCATTAATCCATCTCATTATAATATAGTGATTAAGAGATTAAATTTTTTAACCAAATGTAACTGCTAAACTAGACTGGTTCTTACGCACTTTTGGTGATTAGAAGAGTTATGTTTTTGGGTATAGATTAGTAAAATACTAAGGAGTTGATAAAAGTGAGCACTTCTATCGTTGATCCGATTTCCTGTTTGGATGAGAATGCACAGATTATTTATGAAAAACAAACAGAAAGTGAACTCTTCTTTATTATTCAGATTGATTCAACTTTAGCTATCTGCCCCTCTTGTCAAAATTACTCAACTCGCGCCCACAGTCGATACTGCCGGAATGTTGATGACTTACCGATTTCGGACCACCATGTTCATTTTCAAATCCTTACTCATAAATGGTTTTGTGATAATCCTTATTGCCCAAAATCAATTTTTACTGAGCGCCTGTCGTGGCTTCAGCCATATAAAAGAAAAACTGATAGATTGGAAAAGGCGATTGAGAAAATAGCTTTTTCAACTAATTGCCTTACTGCGGAAAAAGTCTGCAGGGCACTTCAAATTCCTGTTAGTCACGATACATTGCTTCGCAGAGTTGAGGCAGTTTCATTCGAAAATGAAACATCTCCCTTTCGTCGGTATTGATGATTTTGCTTTCAAAAAAAGGATGACTTATGGAACAATTTTTGTTGATTTAATAACAAAAAAGCCGATTGATCTTTTGAAAACACGCAAGCAGGAAGACGTGACAGAGTGGTTGAAATCACATTCGAATATTGCACTAATTACCCGAGATGGCTCTAAATCTTATGCGAAAGCCATTACAGAGGCATCTTCATCTATAACTCAAGTAGGTGATCGATGGCATATTCTTCATCAACTTTTTGAAGCAATAAAGAAAACGATTACTAGTATTGTACCTTTGAAATGGAAGCCCCCTAATCCGGAACTGTCGGCTTCTAAGAAAGCTACGCCAATAGTGCCAGCTCGAAAGGATGAAACTCGTAGAATTCAAAACGAGGAAAAGAGATGGGAACGAATTCAACAAGTTCAACGTTTGTATGAACAGGGCTATTCCGTAACAGCCATTCAGAAAAAATGCCAGATTTCACGCGGAACAGTCTATAAAGACCTGAGACAAAAAGGAAAACCAAGCAATAAACGAGGAAGTCCATATCAAAAATACCGTCCACTTATTCACTCGCTCCTTTTAAAAGAACAGTCGAACACGAACCATCAAATTGAAAAAGTTTGTCGTTCAAAAGGGTATACAGGATCACTCTCTACTTTAAATGCGATGATTGCGGAAGAACGCAGGAATGCAAAAAATCTTGAACCAAAATCGTATTACTTCCGCCAAAAAATCATTAAGATCATCTGGGACTTTGAAAAGAATAATCATATAGAATGCCTTCGTCAATTACATCCCAAACTACTTGAAGTATTCCCTGAATTAAAAGTTATCGATGAACTTGTCGGTTCTTTCCGTAACTTGTTTTCAGAAAAAAGCATTGAATCTCTGGAATACTGGATGAATCATTATAACGAATCCGATTTATCTCATGTCAAATCCTTTATAAACGGACTCAGACAAGATCTGCAGGCAGTCAAATTGAGCGTTCAAGAAGAGTGGAATAATGGGATTACCGAAGGCCATGTAAACCGTTTGAAAATGATTAAACGAATAATGTACGGTAGAGCCGGTTTTTCCGTACTAAAAAACAGGGTTTTATATCAAATTTAAAAAACACAAAAATATTGCATTGATTCTACGAGTATCTTTTCACCAAGAGTGCGTAAGTACTTGACGGTTACAAGCTGAAAAGCCGCATCTTTACGGTACAGTTCCTTTTAGTATTGGATTATGGATTGGAAGTGACTCCTCTCCCAATCGACTAAAAGAAGCTAGTGAGAAATTAGAAGAATTAAAACAAGGAAAAGAAGTATTAAAAGGAAATCCGATGCAGCTTAACTCTTGTCCATGGTGTGGAACAACATTAACGACAGATGATTATGAAATCACGGAAAAAATGCAAAGAATCAGATGTCACCATCCTCTGTGTGAATTCCATGGGGAACAAGGACTCCCAGTTTATACAGTTGATGAAGAAATATACAAACAAGTACCGACCATAATCATTGGTACGGTAGATAAAATAGCGCAACTTCCTTGGAAAAATAATATGTATGAACTTTTTGGCCAAAAGAACTTTTATCACCCAGAACATGGCTTTAGATATGAAGACAAAGAATCAAAACGTGGATGGGAAAGTATAAATCGTTTAAAACCACCCGAATTGATTATTCAGGATGAACTTCATTTGATATCAGGACCTCTTGGATCACTAACAGGATTATATGAGGTAGCTGTTGATTTACTTTGTCAACAAGATGGAAAAGGTCCAAAGATTATTGCGTCAACAGCTACGATTCGTGGTGCAGAGGCTCAAGTCAGAGCTTTATATGGAAGAGATGTAACACAATTTCCCTTAGCAGTTCAGAAGTCGGATGATAACTTTGTTTCCTACTCTGTCAATACTACTGACCAGCCAGGACGATTATATGTTGGTATTTGTGCACCAGGAGTAAGTGGTAAAATCCAATCTATACAAACGTACGCAGCCTTGACTACGATTACACGTTCAGGTGAATCAGAGTATATGGATCCTTACTGGACAATGTTAGGGTATTTTAATACAGTGAAAGAATTATCTGGAATGTTGACTACTTTTAAAAATGAAATTCCTACTAGGTTAGACATGTTAGATAGTGACAAAGCATTTCCACATGAATTATATGTGGAAGAAATGACGAGTAGAAAAAAGGCTAAAGAAATACCTGAATTACTATCTAAAATGGAAAAAACGATGAAAGAAAAAGGAGCTCTAGATGCAGTACTTGCAACCAATATGATATCTGTTGGTGTTGATATTAATCGATTAGGAATTATGCTCATGCATGGCCAACCGAAAACCACTTCAGAGTATATTCAAGCTACCAGTCGTGTAGGTAGGGAGTTTCCAGGATTAGTATTAACGATATTTAACTCTATGCGTTCACGCGATCTATCACACTTTGAGAGATTTAGAGCCTATCATCAATCTATCTATCGTAATGTCGAAGCAATGAGTGTTACGCCATTTTCAATGGGCAGTCGGAAGAAAGGATTAACAGGAGCATTTATAGGATTTCATAGACAATCACTTATTGATATCAGCAAAGAAAAAAGTGCTAATAAGTTTCATTATTCACAACAAGTAGAGGAATTAAAACATCGGTTTCATTCGAGAATTAATAAAACAAACAATTGGGAATACGAAGAAGCGGAAAACACACTGACCGAATTCATTTCTTGGTGGGGGAATATGGCTAATAAGTATAATGAACAACTTAGTTATCGAAAAGATCAATATTCTAAAGATCATTTGCTTAAGCAATTTCAAGAGAAACCCAAAACAAAAGAATCTAGGCCTGCAATGATGTCTTTAAGAAATGTAGAAGGCGAGATAAAAGTGGAAGAGATGTGGTTAGAAGATGAGTAAAGATATGGGATCCTTACGTCCGTCACAGCTCCTTTATCATTTTGGTCCAGGATCCATTGTAGATATGATGGATCAAAGTGTAATGGTCATGGCTGCTGATTTATGGGATACACGGTATACACCTCAAGAAAAAGATGAACGGATTATTAGAGCGCTCGGTCATAACATCAATCATATTAAATTACTGAATGAGAGACCGGGCTCAGTAAAGGTGAGAGCAAGAGAATTTCCGAAATGGAAAATATGTCCGAAATGTAATATGATGACAGATTTTAAAAATAAACATTGTCATTTTTGTAAACAAGAGGGAGAAGAAGTAGAATTATATCCTAGTAGATTTATTGTGGCATGTAATCATGGACATATACAAGATTTTCCGTATATGGAATGAGTTCATAAAAATAAAGCATGTACGAGTGATAAACCTGTTCTAAAATTCATACGACATGGAGATAGTGGATCATTATCTGATTTAAGTGTGCAGTGTGTTAAATGTAAGGAAAAGCAATCATTAGGACCGATTATGAAAAAAGGAGCACTTCAACCGATTATAAAAACATGTTCAGGAGAGCGTCCGTGGATAGGGAATACCGAAGCTTGTACAGAAACAATGGAAACATATCTACGTGGAGCATCAAATATTTATTCACCTGCTGTAACTAGTTTCTTACAAATTCCACTTTCCGAACAAAATGTTGACCCTCTTGTTGAAGCAGTGAATGAAAATAAGATGTCACTACAGAAAGCAAGGGAAAAGGGAGAAGAAAAGCTTTCAAATATAATGGAAGTGTTGGACTTCAATGAATCAGATATAGAAAAAATTAAAAAGATACTCGATGGGGAATATGATGAAGAAATAACGTATGAATCGATTCGTAAACAAGAATGGAATACATTGATTCAAGGAGAAATTGATGATTCACATCACACGGGTTATAAATCAAACGTGGTAGATGTCCACGAGGGAATGAAACCTTATTTCTCATCCATCCATAAAATCGAGTCACTTCCGGAAATTCAAGTTTTACAAGGATTTACACGAATTGAATACTTGGATCGATTTGAAGTAAGTGAGAAAAAAGATTTGATTCCCATCATGAAGAATAAAAATACAAATTGGTTACCAGGGATTCGAAATAATGGAAAAGAAATTTTCTTTCAGTTTGATGAAAATAGTCTAAAAGACTGGGAGAGAACTACAAACCATTCTAAATATACAGAAGATACGATTATACGATTTAACCGGCAAAGAGACCAACTAGGCTATGCTACTTTACCAATTAAGAGTAGGCATTTGCTTCTTCATACATTTAGTCATGCCTTAATAAAAGAATTAGCTGCATACTCTGGTTATTCCACAACTGCCTTAAAGGAAAGAATCTATTGTAGCGATGTGATGCAAGGAGTATTAATCTATACTGCTTCCGGGGATTCGGAGGGAAGTCTTGGTGGATTAATTGAACAAGCCGATCCTGATAAATTATATCCAATTTTTATTCGTGCAATGGAACGTATGATGTATTGCTCTTCGGATCCGAACTGTTCGGAAGGACAATTTAAGTATCATTCAACAGCAAATGGTGCAGCATGCCATGCTTGTTCTTACGTATCAGAAACGTCTTGTGAATGGGGAAATCAGTTGTTGGATAGGAGGTTGTTATTGAACATTAATCCCGATGAAAATGTTGGTTATTTTCATATATAATAATTCTTAGGGTGTAGTTTATTAAAATCTACACTCTATTTGTTTAAGGGATGTTAAAATTACGATATACTTAGAATAAGTATAGCTATTTATACAAAATAAAGGAAATTTGCACTAGGAAATTGGGATTATATATAATTAATTAGAAAATATCATTTTAGCATTCAAAAAGGATGTTTTGACATGAATATACATAGTTTGAAAAATGATATTAGCCAGATTGATAGCTGGTATCATAAGTTGATTTTTATAGTTGATCGGAATGAGCAATTTCACTCGAGAATTCCTTTGCTTGATGATTATGAAAAAATAAATGTAAATCATGTGCTAAGTGAAAGCCTAATTAGTATTACGAAACAGGAATACCCAATGTATATTGATGAGCTTTTGGAGAAAGTTCTAAAGAGCAAAGAAAATATTTACATCTTACAACATATTGATATTTTATTTGATCCTATATTACAAATAAATCCAATTCGTCTACTAGAAAATCTAAGTAAAGCATACAAATTGATTGTTGAATGGCCTGGTAGATATGTAGGTGGCCAATTAATTTATGCAGAGTATGGACATCCCGAGTATTTTGTTAGTGATAATTTTGAAGGAAAAGTATATATAAAGTAAAGTGAGGAAATTGAGATGCTTTATTATAATGATTTAATTTCATTTGAGCCTATTGAATCGGTTATTCAATTAAGAGAGGCTGATGATAAAGAAAAGGCAATTTCACTATTGCAATCATATGTTATTTCTGATCATATGGCAGATAAGTTAATGGATGATATCTTTGAAAATCTCCAGTTTGAACGTATGGTTGATAACCGTGGAATGCTGATTGTTGGAAACTATGGATCAGGTAAATCACACTTAATGAGTGTTGTTTCTACTATAGCAGAGTTACCTGAATCTAGCCAGTATCTTCGTTATGAAAAGGTAGCTGAAAAAGCGAAAGAAATTGAAGGTAAATTTAAAGTGATTCGTGCAGAGTTTGGCGCCGTTACAATGTCTTTACGCGATATTATTTGCCAACACTTGGAGAAAGGACTAGAAAGAATGGGGATTGATTATACATTCCCACCTGCTGATCAAGTTACGAACAATAAAGATATGTTATACGAAATGATGGATCTATTCCATGAAGAATATCCAGATCAAGGATTACTCTTAGTTATTGATGAGTTATTAGATTATTTACGTAGTAGAAATGAAATGCAATTAACATTGGATCTCGGTTTTTTAAGAGAAGTAGGGGAAGTTTGTAGTAATTCCCGCTTTCGATTTATTTCTGGCGTACAGGAAATGCTATTTGATAATCCCCATTTCCGTTTTGTTGCAGATTCATTAAGAAGAGTAAAAGAACGATTTAAAGAAACACGGATTGTTCGTGAAGATATTGCGTTTGTTGTCTCCAAACGTTTATTAAATAAAAATGAGGAACAAAAAGCATTAATAAGGGAGCACTTAAGCAAATTTACAAAGATGTATAATGGTCTATCTGAAGAAATTGAAACATATGTGAATATGTTCCCGATACATCCAGCATATCTTGAAATGTTTGAAAGGGTAAATATCGCTGAAAAACGTGTTGCTTTGAAAACGATAAGTGATGAAATAAAGAAATTAATCCCAAAAGAAGTCCCAGAGGATGCTACTGGTTTTATTTCCTTTGACAATTACTGGAATTATATCATAGAGGACTCTTCACTACGATCGAATGATCGCGTAAAAGTAATTATGGATAAGGTGAATACACTAAAAGGAACCATTCAAAGTGGAGTGAAGCGTCAGTACAAAGCGATGGCTGAAAAGATGGTCGATGCTTTGGCTATATTTCGCCTAACAACAGATGATCTTAACACGCCAATCGGTCTGACATCTGAAGCAATGCGTGATAAGCTTTTTATTAGCTATCCAACATTGTTAGATTTTGATGAAGACGTAGCTGAATTCTTGAAAACAACGATTGATGCGGCGATGAGAGATTTGCGTAATGCAGCAAGTTTTCAATTTATCTCGTTGAATGATGAGAATGGTCAATATTATATCAATATTGATGAGGCTATACCTGTTGATGAATTGATTAGTCAACGTGGTGAAATGTTAGATAACAGTAAGTTAGACAGTTATTACTTTGATGTATTAAAAAATGCTACAGAAGTATCAGATAATACATATGTGCATGGCTATAAAATCTGGTTACACGAGATTCCTTGGATGGACCGTCGTGTCAAACGTCAAGGTTATTTATTCTTCGGTGCACCAAACGAACGCTCTACTGCACAACCTGAACGAGATTTTTACATTTACATGCTTCAAGCATTCGATGAGCCGAAGTATAAAGACGAAGAAAAAGAAGATGAAGTATTCTTTAGGCTAAAGAAAAAGAATGATGAATTTATTAAATTGCTACGTTTATATGGCGGAGCAACAGAAATGTACAATTATACAACAACAAATAAGAAACTATATCACCCTAAGATTTCAGAATACCAAAGAAAACTAGTTAAGTGGATTAAGGAGCATTTTGTAGATGCTTACGAAGTGGTATATAAAGGGAAAAGTGCTAGTGTACTAGACCATGGGATTTTCTTACCATCGAACCCAGATACATTAGTCGATTTAATTGATTCCGTTTCTCAGGATTTGTTAACTCAAAGGTTTGAAGTAAAGTATAGTGAATATCCAGTATTTAGAAAAATAGACCGTTCCTTTTTAACGAAAGGGAATATGCATACGTATGTAGAAGATGCCCTAGATTATTTAAATGGTAAAAGAAAAGCACAAGGTGAAGCAATACTTGACGGTCTCATTCTACTTGATCAAAATGGCAAACCTACTACAAGGAAATCTGCGTATGCAAATTGGGTTGTTGATTTGTTGAATCAGAAGGAAAGAGGACAAGTATTAAATCAGAATGAATTGATTGAAGTAATTAATACTGTCCAAGGTACTCCAGACCAGCGTCTTACCAGAAAATTTGATATGGAACCGGAATTACTTGTCGTTGTCCTTGGCGCGCTCATTCAAAGTGGCGAAATAGTGGTAACAATCGATGGGACAACATATGAAGCAATGAACTTCTCTGACTTTGTTCGATTACCTGTAGAAGATATTACTTATTTTAGCCACATCAAAAAGCCAAGTGGTCTGCCGATTCCAGAAATTCAGGGCTTAGCGGATATGTTTGATACGTTCAAAGTTGACTTTTCAGATACAGAGTCTGTCGATCGAGTTATTTTGCAAATAATTTCCGGAGCAAAAAGAGAAACAAGCCGGACGGTTGAGATGTTAGCAAATTTACGGGGGAAATTTCAAAAATGGGATGGCCCGTTATTTACACCTGAAGAAATAGAAGAATATACAGACCAACTAAACAGTTTAAATGAGTTTTTACAAGGTCTTCAAGTATATAATACTAGAGCCAAAATGGTGAACTTGAAATATGATGTAGCTCGAATTGAGCAGGAAAAAGGCCATTTAGAACTCATCAACAAACTAGAAAGTTTGCAGAAACGATTAATTGAGTACACGAAAGTCGCGGATTACTTAACAAAAGCAAGATACATTGTTTCTCCGAGCAAGGAATGGATTAACAATATCGATATTGCACTTGATAATTTAAGTATTGCATTGAAAAATGATGAAGATTGTTCTCGTGAAGTTGCTGATTTAGAACGTTTGAAAAAAGAATATATCGATCATTATCTCGGATTACATCAACGAAATAGGTTAAATGCAACGGAAAACAGGAAAAAAGCAGGTTTACTAGAGGATGATAGACATGATGCTATTCAGTTATTGTCAACCAGAATTGAATTGTTTCGAACAAGTAATGTCTTTGATGATTGGAAAGGAAAAATTCAGTCATTAAAGGATTGTTATCATTTAACAGCCGACAAATTAGAACATCGTCCAGAATGTCCTAACTGCCATTTCAATCCTAGAGAGGAATTGAATAGGGAAAAGGTATCGATAGAAGAATTAGATGAAGAACTAGATTCCATCCTTACGAAATGGACAGATACATTGTTAACAAACTTTAATGATCCGGTTGTAAAAGAAAGTATAGAACTATTAGAAGGAAATCAAAAACAACTCATTCAATCATTTATAGAAAATCAAGCATTTCAATTGCCAATCTCTGTTGAATTAATAAAAGTAATTAATATTGTGTTAAAAGGAATTCATCAGGAGAAAATTGACGTAGAGCAATTAGTCAAAGTTGTTGGAGATGGCAATCCGATCACGATACAGGAAGCAAAACATAATTTTGAGAAACTACTTAGAGCAATGGTTGGGAAAAATGATGAGAGTCGAGTACGTTTAACGGTTAAGAAGTAAGAGGAGGAAGGAACTGTGGATAAAGAATCAACACAATTGTCATTTGATGAAAAAAAGTCCCAAGCAGATAACGAACCTGTTGTCTGCTTAGGTATGACTTTTAAAAATGATGAAGAACGAAGAGAATATTTTCGTGAAGAACTTAGAAAAAAACTACCGGAACTGAAGAAAATTGAAGGTTTTCCTATTGGGGAAGATGAGGATATTATTGCATTGTCAGATCCTCCTTATTATACGGCTTGTCCTAATCCTTGGATGAATGATTTTATTGAGGAGTGGGAGAAGGAGAAGGTTACAAAATATGATAGAGATTTATATGAGAATTATCATAGGGAACCGTTTGCTGCTGATGTTAGTGAAGGAAAAACTGATCCAATTTATTTGGCACATAGTTACCATACAAAAGTTCCCCATAAGGCTATAATGAGATACTTACTTCACTATACAGATCCAGGAGATATTATTCTAGATGCTTTTTGTGGGACTGGTATGACAGGTGTCGCAGCATCTAGGTGTGATAATGAAGAGGATATACTTGCTATGGGGTATACTCTTAATGGTAAAGATATTTTCGACAAAAATGGAAACTATGTTTCAAAGCTAGGTAAAAGAAATGCTATATTAAATGATTTATCATCTGCAGCTACTTTTATTTCACATAATTATAACACTAAATTAAATATGGATACATTTAAAGAGGAATTTCTTAAAATAATTTCAAATATTGAACAAGATTATCATTGGGTCTACGAGACAAACCATAGAATTGGTGATAAAGTATTTAAAGGTATAATTAATTACGTTATATGGAGCGATGTGTTTTATTGTCCTTCTTGCTCTGATGAACTTGTTTTCTATGATGTTGCATTAAATTCACAGGGGAATAAAGTACTAGATAAGTTTAATTGCCCACATTGTGAGGCGGAATTATCTAAAAATGTCTTAGAACGTAAGAAGATAAGTTTTTTTGACCCGGATTTAAATAAAACAATCGAACAAACAGAGCAAATACCTGTGGGCATACATTATACATATAATAAAAAACGATATTTTAAAAGGATAGATGAAAATGATAAGGAAGTCATTAATCACATAAAAAATCTTACTATTCCTGCATGGTATCCTAAAGTTAAACTTCCTATCGGTAAAAATACAAATCAGCCACTTGTAAGCCATGGATTTCAAAATATCCAACACTTTTATACGAGACGAAATCTTTTTATTTTATCAATAATTAATGATAACATTCAAAAAATGGATGGATTTAGAAATATAGGTAAATTGGTACTGCAGTCAGTTGTATCTACCCTCACTTCAAGATTAGTTCGTTATAACCTAGGCAATAGAGGAAATGGAGTATTAAATGGTACTTTATATGTTTCTTCATTAAATGCTGAGAGCAATGTTTTTAATGTTATAAAAGGAAAAATTAATGATTTTTATAAAGCACTTAATGGTCACAAACACAATAATATCATTTCTCTTCAATCTGCTAATGCAGTAAAAATAAATGACAATAGTATAGATTATATTTTTACAGATCCTCCATTTGGGGCAAATATAAATTACTCAGAACTAAATTATATTTGGGAATCATGGATAAAAGTTGTAACAAATAATCAATCCGAAGCAATTATAAATTCCGTTCAAGGGAAAAAGATATACGAATATCAAAGTCTGATGGAGAAAAGTTTTAATAATTATTATCGTATATTAAAACCGGGTCACTGGATAACTGTAGAGTTTAGTAATTCTAAGGCTTCAATTTGGAATGCTATTCAAGAGTCTATTCAAAAAGCGGGATTTATTATCGCCAATGTTTCTGCGCTTGATAAGAAACAAGGTAGCTTTAAAGCAGTTACTACTACAACCGCAGTTAAACAAGATTTAGTTATATCTGCTTATAAACCAAAACAAGAGAATATAGAAAAAATCAAACAGCAACAAAATACAGAAGAGTCTGCTTGGTCCTTTGTTACGCAACATCTAGAGCAATTGCCGAAATTTTCAGGAAGTAAAGGTGAGGCAGTAGTCATCCAGGAAAGGACACCTCGTATCCTGTTTGATCGTATGGTCGCCTATCATGTTCAAAATGGATTACCAGTACCATTATCATCTGCTGAGTTCCAAGCCGAGGCAGCACAACGTTTTCCAATGCGTGACGGAATGGTGTTTTTAGAAAGTCAGGTAGCTGAATATGACAAGAAACGGACGTTGGTTAAGGAATTCTCTCAATTAAGCTTATTTGTTTCTGATGAAAACAGTGCAATCGAATGGCTTCGTCAACAATTAATGAAAAAGCCCCAAACCAGACAAGACATCCATCCAAGTTTTATGAAAGAATTACAACACATAGCAAAACACGAAATGCTTCCTGAACTAGATGATTTACTAAATCAAAACTTCTTAAGATATGACGGAGATGGTCCCGTTTCAAATCAAATTCTTACCTATCTAAGAAGAACATACAAAGATTTACGTGGTCTGGAACCAACTGACACAACCGTGGTTGAAAAAGCAATGCATCGTTGGTATGTACCAGATCCAAATAAACAAGCGGACTTGGAGAAACTCCGTGAGAAAGCATTATTACGAGAATATGATGGCTATTTACAGGAATTGGAAGGGAACAAAAAGAAACTAAAAACCTTTCGAACAGAAGCGATACGTGCAGGATTTAAAAAAGCCTACAGTGATAAAGATTTCGAGAGTATCGTTAAAATTGGTGAACGTATTCCAGAGAAAGTGATTCAAGAAGATGATAAATTGTTAATGTATTATAATAATGCTTGTATTCGTTTAGGTTTATAGGAGGGATTAAGAGATGTCGAATTGGCGGGATATCATATTAAGAAAATTTAAGAATCAAAGCAATTCTTTTCTTTTTGTTTACGATTTTGACCTTTTACTAAACGAAGAAGTTATCATAAATGATCTAGTTGAAAGTGGTTATCATGTTCTAAGATATGAAGACAGCATGACCTTTCGTTATATCTATGAACAAAAAATTCGTGGCAATGAAAAGAACGTAAAACTTATCGTCTTTGCCAATAAAGACATTTTCTTCCCTTATGAATTTGACAAAAAAGCATTGAAAATAAAAATCGATATTCAAACGATATTTCCTATGTTCTCTGCAAATATTATTCGGAATATGAATCGAGAGGACTTCGATGAGTTGTATCGACTTCATCATGCCTATCAAGGAACCTCATCGGAACAAGATACATTGGCTTTTATTATCAAAAGCTTTTATAAAATTCCTTATGAAATCATTGATGGAGAAATAGGATTATATAAAATACTGCTTTCTATCCATTATCAAAAGAAAGATATTCCTGAAGTGGTCAGGCAATTTTTATATAACAAGTGGAATCAAGTTCATGCTTTTAAAAATATACCATTAAAGAATATGATAGGAACGTCTTCATTTTTCTATCAATATCTAGAAGAAAAGTGGAAGAGTCTAGTTATGAAGGTTTCTAGTTTCAAGAAAGGCCAAATTAATGATTCTTTTGCCATTGAATACAGCAGCCCGTTAGCTGATGGTGATGTACGTCGCATGATAAATGATTTATTTTTGGATGGAACGTTGCAGAAAGTAAAAGGGATAGATGCTTCCAATTTTCCAGATTGGATGAGACCAGGTATTGAAGCGAAAGAATCAGGAGAAGATGTAGAAGGGAAACTGGATTATCTTTATGGAGAAATAATTAGCAAACTCGCCAATGCTAAAAGGTATAAAGACTGGATAAATATCATGGAATATCTAGCTGAATTCAAGCATTCGTCGATAAGTATTGGAAAAACGCAGGATGAATTGATCAATAAAGTTAATCAATTTTTTGAGGATTGGATGATGAAGCATTATCATTCTTTAACCAGCTTACCACCGTATCCGAAGCCGAAACTGGTTCATCATATTGCCCATGTAATAAATAATGATAAAAATGTTAATGAAAAAGTGGCGTTATTAGTATTAGATGGAATGAGTTATTTTGAATGGATGATTGTAAGGAAGTATTTAAAAGGGAAAGATTTTTCCTTTGATGAAGATGGTGTGTTTGCCTGGGTTCCAACCTTAACATCTGTGTCTCGGCAAGCGATTTTTACCGGAAATACGCCATTAACATTCGGTAAATATATTACAACAACATCTTCTGAGGAAAAGGGCTGGAAGGCGTTTTGGGAAGAAAATGGTGTTTTAAAACAATATGTCACCTATCAAAAAGGGTTAGGAGCGGAAGCTTACGATCGGACCAAGATAAAAGGTTTATCAAGAAAAGCTACGAAAGTGTACGGAGCTGTTGTAGATGTGATTGATCAATTTACTCATCATGCCGTACTTGGTGAAAAAAGCGTCCTATCACAATTACAATTGTGGTTAGAATCAAATTATCTTGAAAATTTACTGTCTGATTTACACCAAGCTGGATTTACGATCTACATTACATCAGATCATGGCAATACCAATGCAACAGGTATTGGACGGATATCTGAAGGAGTGTTAGTTGATCAAAAAGGAGAACGGGTCCGAATCTACAACGACCGTACGATTTACGATGATTCAGCAAATCAATTACCAGCAATAAAATGGCCCAATATCGGATTACCTGAAGATTATCATGTACTCTTAGCAAAATACGGACAAGCTTTCGTACCTAAGGGGCAGGAAATTGTTACACATGGTGGAATTAGTATCGAAGAGGTAATTGTTCCATTTGTTAAAGTTGAACCAATTAAGGGAAGTGGGTTGAATTGACCAAACCAGTAGGATTTGATCAAAAAGTTTTACTACATCATTTAGATTACACTGCAAAGCAATCCAGAAAGCTTTCAAAGAAAGATATGTATGCCGTCCTTGATGGTTATCTACGCGAAGATATTACAGGTGCAAAGTCACGTAAGAATGTGATTACGATGCTAATGAAAATTTGGTATAACGTTCCTCATCATATTACAACTATCAGAGATGAAGTGTTAATCGATTTTAATGACTTTAGCATAGGGGAACGATTATTTGCCAATTGGTGCATGACGATTATTGCTTATCCATTTTTTAAAGAAGTAGTAAATGAATTTGGTCGTTTATTTCAATTACAGGATACAGTATCTAGCATGTCCATTGGTAAACGAATGAAAGATTCTTATGGCAACCGAAGAAGAGTAGAAGTTGCTACTAGTGCTGTTATATCCAGTTTGAAAGCTTGGGAGATTATTCTGCCAAGCGAGAATAGATCATATATACAAAACGATAAGGTTTCCATTTCAACTCCGTTATTGCAAATCTTGTTATTTGAAACCGTCTTGTTTGTCTTGGATAGTGAATCATTGTATGTAAATACAATTACAAGTCATCCCTTGTTTTTCCCATTTCAATTTGACTTGAATTTACATGAGTTGAGGGAACGTAAGGATTATTTTACCTTCCATTATCAAGGTGTTGAAAATCTAGTCGTTGAAAGAGTGTAGAGAGCCTTATTCTATGTTGAATAAGGTTTTCTAAATCATTTAACAAAATAACCCACCGTAGATCGCATATGAAAATGCGTGGTGGGTTCTGTTATACTTATAGTAAATTCTTTAATGTTTACAGCCATCAAATTGACCCAGTGATGCCATCTTTTTGACCCACCTCGGACATGAATTTGACCCAACCAAGACATCACTGACCCACCCTCCTATATAATGAAGGAGCACATATGTGCAAATTTATTGTATAGGAGGTTTTTTTGTGGTTAAGTATCGAGAAATTTTAAGGCTTCATGCACAGGAAGTCACACAAAGGGGGATAGCTTCAAGCTGTGGTCATTCAAGGAACACGATTAGAGAAGTGATCCGAAGAGCAGAAGAGAAGAATATTCAGTGGCCACTTGAAAAGGACATGACTGATCTAGATCTACAAATGATTTTATTTCCTGAGAAAAAGGTTCCTTCGGACCATCGTCGAAAGCCTGATGGCGAGTATGTTCACAAGGAATTGGCAAAATCTGGGGTTACACTCTCCCTTTTATGGGACGAGTACTCTTTACAGTGCAGGGCAAGCGATGAAATTCCTTATAGTTATCGCCAGTTCTGTAGGTTTTACAACGATTATGCAAGGAAAACCAAGGCAACAATGCGCATTAAAAGAAAACCTGGGGAACAAATGGAAGTGGACTGGGCAGGTAAAACCATGCATCTCACGAACAATCTAACAGGAGAAGAGATTCCTGTTTATATCTTTGTTTCTATATTGCCATGTAGTCAATATGCTTATGTGGAAGGGTTCTTATCTATGGATATAGAGAGTTGGATTACGGCTCATATCCATGCTTTTGAATTTTGTGGGGGAGTTACAAGAATTATTGTTCCCGATAACTTAAAGACTGGAGTGACAAAGTCTTCTCGTACTGATCCAATTATTAATCAAAGCTATCAGGAAATGGCTGAGTATTACCAGACTACTATTATCCCAGCACGTGTACGTCATCCCAAGGATAAAGCAAGTGTAGAAGGTAATGTTGGTCATATATCAACTTGGATTATTGCTTCCCTTCGCAATGAAAAGTTCTTTTCTTTGACTGAGCTAAACAAAGCAATTAAAGAGAAATTAGATGTGGTGAATACAAAACCTTTCCAAAAGAAAAAAGGGAATAGGCAGGAAGCGTTCTTAGAAGAAGAAAAATTCGCATTGATTCCCCTGCCTCATTCACAATACGAGATTGCGAGCTGGGCAAAGACCGTTGTCCAGCCTGACTATCATGTGAAAATTGATAATAACTATTATTCTGTTCCCTATGATTATATCAAATGTACGGTAGACGTTCGAGTAACGAGAAATATAATTGAAGTAATTTATAAGAATATCCGGATTGCTTCACACAAAAGGTCAAATAAGTCAGGTGGGGATTTCAGTACGATTCCTAATCATATGCCTAGGGATCATAGAAAGTATGCGTCATTCGATAAGGATTTTATATTAGAGTGGGGTGCCACAACTGGCCCTTCCACCTTATTAACCATTGAAAGAATCCTAGAATCTTATCCTACGGAAAAGCAGGGATTGAAATCCACCTATGCATTAATGAAACTGGCAGATAAATACTCTATCGAACACATAGAGAAGGCGTGTGAAAGAGTATTGTCTTATACACCACGACCAAAACTAAAAAGCATACAAACCATCCTAAAAACAGGGCATGATAAATTGCCATTAGAGGAAACAAGCAAACAAATGAATACACAAAAAATGATAACGCTTACGGTTTTACTCGTGGCGCTGCTTACTACGGAGGGAATAAATAATGACAACTGATAACACCTTAACGAAATTAAATGAAATGAGAATGTCTGCGATGGCAGAAACATTTAGAGAGCAATTGAGAAATCCGGAATATCAAGAACTATCTTTTGAAGATCGATTTGGATTACTGGTTGATATTGAATGGTCCAGAAGGCAAAACAATAAACTTGATCGCCTAATCAAACAAGCAGAATTACGGGACACACAGGCATGTATCGAAGATATTGAATATCATCCGGATAGAAAGCTAGATAAGGCGCAAATTTTGCGGTTAGCAACTGGTAATTATATTGAAGAGCATCACAACATTATATTAATGGGTGCTTCAGGAAATGGTAAGACATACTTAGCCTGTGCATTTGGCATAGCTGCGTGTCGTCAATTCTATAAAGTGAAATATATTCGATTACCTGACCTCCTGGATGAATTGGCAATCGCTAGAGGAGAAGGAACATACAGAAAGGTAATGAAAAAGTATAAGAATGTCAACTTACTCATCTTAGATGAGTGGCTATTAACTCCGTTAAAAGAGACGGAAGCAAGAGATCTTCTTGAAATCGTAGAAGCACGCCATCAGCACGGTTCCACCATATTTTGTTCTCAATTCGATCCTAGAGGATGGCATGATAAAATTGGCGAAGGTACGCTGGCAGACGCCATTCTAGACAGAATTATCCATGATTCCTATAACATACTGATTGACGGTACAGTATCCATGAGAGAACGTAACGGATTGGCGGCAACAAAATGATTCCCGAGGAAGTAGAACTTCGTATAGCAAGGTATTTCTTTCATGTGTATTTACCTGAAGAAATAATGTAGGAAGTGGAAGCGAAGCTATTACCCCCATGTATTTGGACAGATGAAGAGGAATTAGACCACGATGAACTCGTTCGTTGGGCTCTTGAGATTATTAATAAACAACTAGACGGAAAACACTTTAAATAAGCTAAACAGCCATTGGAATGTTTTAGGTTTCAATGGCTGTTTATAAATTTAAT
>NZ_JADIJK010000021.1 GCF_017355205.1 Bacillus sp. SD088 | reverse complement strand
TAGTTTCCGAAACAAAGAAAAAAATCCAGCCATCTTTGGACTAGATGGCTGGATTTTATATGCAGCTGTTTCAATTCTTATTTTCCAATAAATTCTTGAGTCCAATAGTTTCCATTAGAAATATAACCAACACCAATATGAGTATAGCTTTCGTTCAAGATATTAGCACGATGTCCTGGGCTGTTCATCCAACCATCAACGACTTCCTGTGGGGAACGTTGACCCATCGCAATATTTTCTCCAGCTGAACGATAATCAACACCATATTGCTTCATCATATCAAACGGAGATCCGTAAGTTGGGCTATTATGATCAAAATAATTATTTGCTGACATATCTCTTGATTTTTCTCTAGCCACTTTACTTAGTGTTGTATCTACTTTCAATGCTGATAATCCATTTTTCGCTCTTTCTTGGTTTGTTAAATCTACTACTTGTTGTTCAAACTCATTTAATGTAGTGGTAGATTCAGTTGTTTGGTTATTATTTTGCGATTCTGATGGTTTTTGCTCTGGTTGTGTCGGTTGCTGTTCAGGTTGTTCAACATTAACAGGTGGTTTACTTTGATTTGTATCTTGTTTGTCCTCATTTGCTTCTGGTTTTTGCTCTTTTTGATCGTTCTGCTTTTGAGCGTCTTGCTCATTTTTTTGTTTCCAATCAAAATTAAACACATATTTGCACCAATCACCATTATTTGATGCTTTGCCATTATAATAGAATACTTTATAAGGACTTTGAGATGGACTTTGCTCTGTATTAGAAGCTGCATCAGCATTTCCTGCAAAAGGCAATGCCATTAAAGCTGTTGCTGCCACCGTAGATAGAATAACTTTCTTTATATCTTTTTTCATTTTCGTTTCTCCCCTTTAATTCTATTTTTTCGCTTGCACAAGTATATTATCATATGATTCTACGTAATATTTAAGGGAGAAAATCCCAGTTAGTAGAATGGTCACTTGATTATCGCTTTTCATTTGTATATCTCTTAAAATAGCTATAAAAATAAACGAGTTTTAAACCATTCCTCTAATTGGCAATCATTTCCATCTATACCTATATTTCGGGGACATCTCCAAAAACTGGTATAAAATTAATATTGACAACTTTTGCGACCAGCGATTATATAACATTTATTACAAAGCGATGTCATCTTTAACATTTTAACGACTCCTCCTATTCACTTCTTTCATGCACTAATTCTGCCCTCTCTTATGCTGTGAACCTTAATATCGATATTATTCCGTCGTTTCGGTTAAGCTAAGGATATTCACATTAAAGGAGGCTTACAATGACAAATCCTTACTGTTGTCCTAATTGCAAAACGAATCGTGCTCGCTTTAATATTATTGATCAAGTTGTCACTGCTGTTCGCTTAGATCCCCAATCAGGAGAGGTCATAGAGGATTATCATGGAATGGACCCAGGACCTTTTCACGCGAAATACCAAGGGCCAGAAAAAAGAGTTCAGTGTGGCTCTTGCGGCTTGATCGAGGATGAAAGAACCTTTATAAAATTCGGGGAGAATCACTAGTAAATCACCTTTTTTTAGAATTTTATACAAAAAAAACGAAGCTGCCACCCCACATTGCTTTGTAGGTGCTCGCTTCGTTTTTTATTTCTTCTATATTAAGACGCCTTTTTTTTCTGTTTATCTTTCATTAATACTTCAACCGCTTTTTTCACTTGGGGGTCTTCTTTTACAAGGTGTTCGCTTAGATTTGTCATTAATTTTACGGTTGTATCGCCTGAAAGCACCCCTGTAGTTTTTAGTTTTTCATCTTTTTGGAATTTTTCTATGGCTTTCTTCGTTTTATCATCAAAAAAGCCATCTACTTTTCCTGGATCATAACCTAATACTTTTAGCATTTCCTCAGCTGCTTTTACTTCCTCAGAGGTTGAAGAAACCTTCCATTCATCATCCGGACTAATATAAGGCAAATTCGCATATTCTGGAAGTTTCACTTCATAATCAGGCTTGATGCCTTCATCATGAATCCAATTTCCATTTGGTGTTAACCACTTGGCAATTGTATATTTTACATTCGATCCGTCTGAAAACTTTTTCTGTGTTTGAACCGTTCCTTTTCCAAAGGAGTCCACTCCAATTAAAGGGATATTAGCCGTTTCGCTAGCAGCAGCCGCTAATATTTCTGAGGCACTGGCACTCCCCTCATCAATTAACATGACAGTTGGTACATCAATTTTATCCGCTGTTTGAGCAATAGTTTCTTCCATTGCACCATTTCGATCTTCTACTTGGACAATTTTTTGCCCTTTTGGTACAAAAAGCTCAGATAAAGAGATCGCTTGATCCAACAAACCACCAGGATTCCTTCTTAAATCAATGATTAGAGAGTTCATGCCTTTATCATTCATTTCGTTCAAGGCTTCCTCTAATTCCTCATTTGTATGCTGTGAGAAACTTGTGATCTGAATTTTAGCAACTCCATCATCTAGCATTTCAGCATATACAGTGTTGATTGGAATTTCATCTCTTGTAAGGGTGAGCTTAATTTCATTGTCCTTCTCTCCCCTTAAAATAGTGAGGTCTACCTTTGAGCCTTTCTTACCACGAATTAATAAAACAGCCTCATTTGAACTCATTCCCTGAATATTTTTATCGTCTACTTTAATAATCTTATCATTGGGTTGAATGCCGGCTTTTTCCGCAGGAGAATCTTTGATTGGAGAAACGACAACAATATTTCCCTCTCTCTCCTGAATTTCCGCACCAATTCCTTCAAAAGAAGAGGTGATACTTTCTTCAAATTGATCATTTTCTTCCTGTGTCATATAATCAGAGTACGGATCTCCTAACGCATTCACCATACCATCAATTGCCCCATTAATGAGATCTTCTGAATTGACTTCCTCGAAATAGTTCTTATCTAACTCATCGTATGCTTGATATAACTTATTAAATTCTTTTCTTTCTTGGATAATCACATTAGCAGGGCTTTCTCCACCTAATGATAGTGCTAATAGCGTTACACCCGACGTAGCGAAAATCAACACGAATATAAGCATAATAAATTTAAATTTCTTCATATGAATATAGCTATTATGTTCGGGAGAATGATCTTTTGTCTGATTTTCATCTTCCACTCTGCTCACCACTTTCATCTTCCAATTAAATTCAGGCAGTTCTTTATTTTTAACATTACAACCTCTTTATTCTAACAGTTTTTGCTAAATTATGAAAGAAGCTACTGCTATTCGTATCATTTAATCAATCATTTAGTTGTTTTTTTATAACCATATGATAGAGTGAACCTATAAATTTTTAAAGGAGGTCAATCATATCTAATGGCTGCAAAAAAAGAAATAAGTGCATTTAAAAATATGATTACTGAAATTACTGAGTTAAAACAAGTTGATGAGGAGGAATTATGTAAGCCAATACAACCTGGTAAATGGTCTATTAGAGAAATAGTCGCCCATCTTTATCATTGGGACAAGTTTAATCTAGAGAATATGGTTCCTTTTATGGAAGACAAAGCAAATTTAAGAGAATTCCCTGATCATGATACTCATAATAACGAAGGACTAGAAAAATTAAAAGATTCGTCCGTCTATGAAATAATTGATAATTTTATAGATACTAGACAACAATTATGCTCAAGTCTTGAACCAATAGATAGTAAAGATCGTTTTACTATTGGTTCTGGAAAAAGAAAATTTGGTGTAGATAGTTTTATTCGAATTTTTCAAAAACATGATAGCCACCACCTTAATCAGATTAACAATAAATTGCATAATTGAACCAATCTTATAATTTCCTTTTTATAAGTATCCATTCTGTCAATATAAAATACAATATGAGAGCCCACTTTCCAGGGGGCGTGCAGTGAGTTTCATCGTCGCAGCGCTCCTGAGGAGCTTACTTGTCACGCCTAATCCCCCAGGAGTCGCTGCCTTTCACTCCAATCAACTAAGTTTATCTTTTGACAGAGGTCCTCATTCGCTAAGGGACAATCTTTGCATTATTTAGGACTATTATAAGTGAAATCACTCTATACTTGATCTTAGATCAGCAACATTTCTTTGAAGCAGAAAAAAGCTAAGTTCTTATAGTGTAAGAACTTAGCTTTTCACGAATTTGTCAAATTCCATTTTATTTTATATCGGCTTAATTGTCCGTAAGACTCTCACTGCTTCCGTCTCAGTTTACCGCCGTTTTAAGAGCTACATGAATCATATCATTAAATGTGGTTTGCCTTTCTTCTGACGATGTAGCTTCCCCTGTTAAAATATGATCGCTCACTGTGAGTACAGACAAAGCATTTCTAGCATATTTTGCAGCAAGAGTATAAAGAGCAGCTGTTTCCATTTCGATCGCTAAAATGCCATATTTTGCCCACTTTTCATGTTCGGCATTATCGTTGTAAAATAAATCAGCTGTAAATACATTTCCCACTTTCACATTTAACCCTTGCTCAATAGTTTGCTCATATGCTGCCTTCAATAAAGAAAATGAAGCAGTTGGGGCATAGCTGACACCCCCAAAAGTCAAACGATTCATCTGGGAATCCGTTGATGCTGTCATAGCCAAAATAACATCACGGACTTGCACATCCTTTTGGATCGCTCCACATGTTCCAACTCGAATAAGATTCTTTACACCATATTCCTGCATTAATTCTTCAATATAAATTGAAATAGATGGGACTCCCATCCCTGTTCCTTGAACAGATATTCTTTTGCCGTTATATGTACCGGTGTAGCCAAACATATTTCTTACTTCATTATAGCATTTCACGTCATCTAAAAAGGTTTCTGCAATATACTTTGCCCGTAAAGGATCACCTGGTAGTAATACCGTATCTGCAATTTCACCTTTTTTTGCCCCAATATGAATACTCAAATCACGCCACCTCCTATCTTATTCTCATTTTAATTCTTTCTTGTCTACCATGCAACTTAGATTGTAAGTACAAGTAGGGGTGGAGTTTTCCAACTATTCAATTTTCACTTTCTTCATCAATAATTCTTTTATCGATTAAATAATCGAACATAATATCGGCTAATTCCAAGACTTCCTTATCACCAGGTGTATATCCTCTTTTTAGCAATTCATGATAGAAAAATTCAGCTATTTCTTCCGTATCTATAATAACCTCCATCTCTTCCAATCCTTTTCGCTCCCTTCTGAATCTCCTATCCACTTGAATTTCGCTATTTTTTATTCTCGGACTCTACATATAACTCCCAGACCTGGTCAAAAAGAGAAACGGTTGGTAAATAATCTACTTGTAATTCTAAATAATTGCTAAGCTCTTGATAATTTTTAGAGTGCATTGGAAAGCTATGGTCCTGATAAGCATTATTAGCAAATTGACTAATCTCATCACTAGTTGTATGCTGACGAAATTTCATTAAAAAATGATAAAAGGATTTTTCCATCATATGATACCGCCTTTCTGATTGTGTGGATGTCCACTCACATTCATGGATGAAACACATTCACTAAATGGAGTTTCTTTATTTAATCAGTATAGCGGATTAAAACAGCTACGCAAATATCCTTATTCGCATGGAATATTAATATAATGTATGCACGCAGTTAGTAATCATGCATGAATGCTCATCTGCAAAAGGTGAAAACCGCTTGGATACATTAGCTCAGGCAGAACATCGGATAAGTTCGCGCCCGTTCTGGCGGCAGACTCAAACGCGACGTCCTGTCGCTTCGTCTGCACTAGTACATCCTGTACGTCGCAACGCCGATGGCGCCTGGAGCTAGACAACAACTGCCTAGCCTTAAAGCAATCTTAATAAAAATTTTATACTTTCTTATTTTTTAAAAAAATAAAACCCGAGAATGCTGTTTTATCAACATTCTCGGGTTTGTAAATTGGGCAAATTTCACCTTAAATAGGCTTTTCGGACAGCTCCTGCATCTATCTAGTTCGGAAAGCACCAGCAAGCGCCGATGATAATCAACAAAATAAATAAGACAACAATCAGCGCAAAGCCACCTCTTGCAGGATAGCCGCAACCACCGCCATAACCACCATATGCCGGATAGCCGCCATCGCAGCATCCATCATATCCGCCATAATACATAACAATCCACTCCTTGATTCTTTTGTCTTACGCTTATAGCATATGTAATCGATGGGTGGGCGGTTTGTGTGTTTGCCTAGAAGGATAAAAAAACAAGTGAGTGAATGACCTAATAGTAACTATTCAACAGGCACTAACATTTTCATCACAATTTCATTTTCGGTCAGATCAAATTTTTCTGCTCGTACTTGGATATCATTATTTAATCGCATGCTTTGTAAAGATACATATATTTGCTTATCATTTGGCTGAATAATCACCCATTCTGGTAACTTATAGGCGCTTCGGATAATTTTAAGAACCTCAGAAACCGGGAGACGGATTCCACCAAGAGAAAGTGATTTTTGTTCAAGAAGTAAATCACCATTCTCCAAAGCTTTGGCCTCGAAGGTCATTTTTAGTTGCAGTGTACTTGTGAATACATTCAGTTCCCCATTTAATTCCACTACATCTGATAAGACAACCGAGTAATCAATCGGACCATTTAGATTTTCTTTTTCGATATAGTAATTAATTAATTCATTTAGATCATCTTTATTTGTCTGGATCAAAAACTCTGACATTTGCTTCGAGTCAGTTTGTGATTCTGGAATGGGTTGTTCTTCCCCAGCAAGAAATAAAAAAATACCTATAACGAAAAAGAAAAGAATATTTATTGCTAAAAGAGCAAAAAACAGGACTTTCCAAATATTCTTCTTTTTCATATCATCACTACTCCTAACATTTAGCCATTTTCAAAGATCTTTTCAATAATGCTGTGTTCATTAAAATAAGTATAAAATCGATTAGCAATTAATTCATATCCCTTATTATTAGGATGGAAATAATCTGTATATAAAAGATCTTCTTCATAATTATTAAAAATATCGGCTACAGGCACAAAATAAGCATGTTCAAATTGATCCACAACTTGTGAACTTGTATCATTCCAAGTTGAAATGATTTGATCCATTTCTTTAATATCAGCAAACCACCTCATAAAAGGATTGTAAATCCCCATGAGAATAATTTCCGTCTGCTTATTATAAGAAGAAACAGTCTCAATGATATCGGTCAATCGTTCTTGATAATACTTTTCCTCTTGAAGAAATGTTTCTACTTTTAAATGAGCAAGGTTTTGCTTAAAAACTTTCATAACATCATTTCCACCAATTGTGATGATGACAACATCAGCATTCTGAATGGACGATTGTACTTTTGGCTGGTCTAGTCGCTCTAACAGCTGATCGGATCGATTTCCTTTTATACCAAAATTTACGAAGTCTGCTGTTCTTATATCTTTTTGACCTTCTAATTTTTCTTTTAAATAGGGAATATAACCACCTAATTCTTTTATATCCCCAACTCCCTGTGTTAATGAATCCCCTATTGAGACAATCGTAAGATCTTTCGGTAAAAAATCCTCTGGTGGCATCTGTTTATATTCGTGTTCAAGCTTAAGTACTTTTTGCTCTTTATAGGGGGTTGAGCAACCGGAAAGTACAAACATAATGCAGAATAGCAATATAAAAGATTTCTTCATTGTTTTACATCCCCCTAAATAAAATCAAATTTTATTATAACATACGAACATATTTAGCAAATAACCATATCCTATATTGAATGAAAAAAATGGTCAGAATCCTATCCGATTATCAACAAGAAAAGCGCAAGGCGCCCGCCTATCGGCGACAAGCAAATGTTCTGAGACAAAGAAAGGCGTTGTTTGCCTTTCATTGGCTCAGGTTATTTGACCTCGAGCCGATGGCGTCTGGAGCTAGACACCAACTGCAAGATAAGCAATTTATCCGCAAGCGACAATTTTATAGTTTCCTTGACCTTAAAAAAACGATCTAATTTTAGATCGTTCCGATTAAATAATGTTAATCAAAATAATACATAAATCCTATAGCTCCAGGACCTGTATGGGTACTTATAACCGGCGTCGTATAATCAATTTCAACTTTGGGAAAGCCTGTGATTTCTTCGATCTTCTCTTTCATTTTCATAGCAAGCTCCAAGCCGTCAGCATGGGAAATGCCGATACTATTAATGCTTTTCCCTTTACTCTCTTCCATAAACTGCTTTATTAAAAAATCCAATATTTGCGATTTACTTCTAACTTTGGTGACGGGGGTGTACGCACCATTATCTAAGCGAGCGATCGGTTTAATATTTAACAATGAACCAATCATTGCCTTACCCTTTCCAATTCTTCCGCCTTTTGCTAAGTTTTCTAAAGTATTCACGGCCACATATAGTTTCGTATTTTCACGAATCTTTTTTAATTTTACTAGAATTTCTTCTAGACTATGCCCTAAATGAGAAAGTCTAGCAGCTTCTCTCACTTGAAAAGCCAAAGCTTTGGAAATAAATTTAGAATCAATTACTTTTACTTTAGAATTGGACATTTGCGCAGCAGATTTGGCTGTTTCTACAGTCCCACTCATATGACCAGTCATATGAATAGAAATAATCTCACTGCCATCTTTTCCAAGTTCATCATAAAGCTTAATAAATTCACCAACGGACGGCTGGGAGCTTTTAGGTAGCTCTTGGGCCATCTTCATTTTAATCATGAACATTTCTGGAGTGATGTCTACTCCATCAGTATATGTCCCTTCATTAATAAAAATTGATAAAGGAATCACATGTATATTTAAATATTCAATCTCTTCGACTGTTAAGTCAGACGTTGAATCTGTTACAATTTTAATTTTTTTCAATGCTTCACATCCTCATGATCGTTATCTTAATTATACAGGTTTAGGACATGAAACGACAGAATAAAAATGCTCTATTCGAAAATAATAATTGCTATTGTCCTTAGAAACCACTATGATGAAAAAGAATGGAGGAATGACGATGGAAACCTCATACTACACAGACGGGGCAACTTTTAATTGGAAAGAAGAGCTAGCGAATGCGATCACACACGGAATCGGCTTTCTTTTAAGTATTCCAGCTCTAGTCATTTTAATTGTTTCCGCTGTTAATAATGGAAATGCTATGCATGTGGTGAGTTTCACCATTTTTGGCGTTTCAATGATTTTACTTTACCTATTTTCTACAATGCTTCATAGTTTCAAGCCCTCTAAGACTAAAAATGTATTTGCCATCCTAGACCATTCAGCTATTTATGTTTTGATTGCTGGAACATGTACACCACTTACTCTCGTTTCTTTAAATGGAAGTTTAGGTTGGACCTTATTTGGAATTATTTGGGGGCTGGCTATTGCTGGGATTACGTTAAAATGCTTCCTAGTAAATAAATTTAGAGTTCTATCCACAGTATTTTATCTGCTTATGGGTTGGTTGATCATTATTGCAATTAAACCATTATATACAAGTCTAAGCCCGGCCGGATTTTACTTGTTACTAACAGGCGGAATCTTTTATTCAGTCGGAGCCATCTTCTATATTTGGAGAAATTTACCATACTCACATGCAATTTGGCATTTATTTGTTATTGCTGGAAGTGCATTTATGTACTTTTGCGTTTTGTTCTATGTTTAATATTCACAATTAAACTCTATTTAAAAAGTGAGCCTCTTTGGACTCACTTTTTAATTTTCATCGCTATCTTTATTTCCCCCGATGTTCATCAATCATTTCTTTCGCCTTTTTTGACACTGCTTCTATTGTTTTTTCAGCATCTTGCTTTCCAAGGTACATAAGGTCCATTAGATCCTTTATTTCACTTTCCATTCCCGGAATCATGACTTGTTGGTCTTCAACTTTTCCGATGTTTCTAGCTTCGATTAAATAATCAGCGTGTTCTGGAATCGCATCATCTGTAATGAGCTCATCAACACCATTTACAGACGGAACAGCATTGCCATTATCAGCAAGTCGAGCCTTCTGCCCTTCAGCAGAAGTATAATAAGATAAAAACTTCATCGCTTCATCCATATGCTTCGATTCTTTCGAAACAGACATATAAGCAATCGCAATAGCCGCAGGTTCCATTTCATTTCCCGTATTTGTTGGCCATGGAATATAATCGAATTCCAATGCTTTATTCTCACTAAACATCGGTGTTAACCAGCGGCCTGCCGCAACAAAGCCCACCTGATTTGACATAAACATTGCATCCGCACCCTGCCCTTTCGGTAATGAGCCAGAATAGGTTATATTTCCGCCTTTCACCAATTTCTCAAGATATTTAAAGGTTTCTTGTGCTTGCACATTTTCTTCTAAAATATAATTTCCATCTTCATCAAATAAATTTCCACCATTTGACCAAACCCAAGAGAATAAATGACCACTATTGTTTTCAGCTACAAACCCACGTTTTCCAGCCTCAACAAGCTTATCTGTCATCTCCGCAAATGTATCCCAATTCCAAGTTCCCTCTTCAAAATGATCCTGTGGTGTTTTTTCGATACCGGCTTCTTTTAAAACTTTTTTATTGTAGTACATGAGGTAAGGATTATTATCAACAGAAACTCCATAAATCTTATCGTTTTGTCTTGCTGCTCCCCATAAACCATCTGCAAATTCATCGGCTTTTACATAGCTTTCGTCACTTTCAAGAAACTCGGTTAATTCTGCAATTTTTCCAGTTTCAACCAACTTTGGCATCGTCTCAGAACCGACATAAAAAATATCATGCGCTTGCCCACCAGATAATTGTGTCAGAAGCTTTTGTTCATAATTATCACTAGGTACAGGAATTAATTTAATACTTACATTTTTATGTGTCTTTTCGTATTCATCAAGTCCACGTTGATACACTTTAATTTCAGCTGGGTTTCCCCATGCCGCCATCGTTAATTGGATTTTTTTTGAACTAGAATCTGGGTTCCCTTTTGTAGATGAACTACATCCTGAAACAATCAACGTTACTATTCCTAGCAAACCCACAAATAATAAAAGACTCCATCTCTTTTTCAATTCATAACCCTCCCTATTGTTCTTAGCGAGATTCCCTTTCAATTAAAGATAGTTCTAAATCTTTGTTTCTTTAGAGATCCTTTCATTTTCTTCACTAGAAAGTTCAACCTACACAATCCTTCTAAAAAATTCACCCTATATTGTAATCGCATTCATATTGTTGTAAACATCTTTACTGTATTACCATATTCAACCCATGAGTAATTGGGAACATAATTAAATATTGATAATGAAGACATATAGACAGAAAAAAGCTTGGAGGCATGCTCCAAGCTAACATAATAGTTTTAGGAAATTTTTCTTCCTTTATTTACGTTTAAATAATCTAAATTCATAATCATAAGGGTTTTTTTCATCTTTTCGTCCTATCTTTTTTGAGACGAGTTGCCATGCCTCCCAGTTAATTCTCGGAAAATATTCGTCCCCTTCAAACTGATCAAATATTTTTGTTACATATAACTGATCAACCTCTTCAATAAATAGACGATATACTTCCGCTCCACCAATCACAAATATTTCTTCATTTACTTTATCAGCCCATGATAAAAATTCTTCTTTGGAACGGAAGATCTCACATCCATCTGCTGTAAATGAAGGATTTCTCGTCATTACAATATTTGTCCTTCCAGGCAGCGGTTTTCCAATTGATTCATACGTTTTTCTTCCCATTACAATTGGATGTCCCATTGTCGTTTCTTTAAAATATTGCAAGTCGGCTGGAAGTCGCCAAGGCAGCTGATTATCCTTGCCAATAAGGCGATTTTCATCTTCAGCCCATAGAAAGGAGATCATATACTGACCACTCCCTTAATAGCTGGGTGGGGATCATAACCCTCAAGTGAGAAATCTTCATATTTAAACTGGAACAAATCAGTTACTTCAGGGTTTATTTTCAACTCTGGCAATGGCCGAGGATCTCGCTGTAACTGTAATTTAATTTGCTCAAAATGATTTGAATAGATATGGGCATCTCCAAAAGTGTGAATAAATTCTCCTGGTTGTAAACCTGTAACATGCGCCATCATCATTGTCAGCAATGCATATGAAGCAATATTAAAAGGTACGCCAAGAAAGATATCTGCAGATCTTTGGTAAAGCTGACATGAAAGCTTTCCATCCGCCACATAAAATTGAAATAAACAATGGCAAGGTGGCAAAGCCATTTGATTAATTTCTCCTACATTCCAAGCATTGACGATCATTCTTCGGGAGTCAGGAGTTGTTTTGATCTGTTCAAGAACATCTTTAATTTGGTCAATTGTTCTACCATCAGCCGCTTCCCAAGAACGCCATTGTTTCCCATAAACTGGCCCTAATTCTCCGTTCTCGTCTGCCCATTCGTTCCAAATTCTTACACCATTTTCCTGGAGGTAATGCACATTCGTATCCCCAGCTAAAAACCACAACAGTTCATGAATAATGGATTTTGTATGAAGCTTTTTTGTTGTTAATAATGGAAACCCTTTTTGTAAATCAAATCGCATTTGATGTCCAAAAACACTAACGGTCCCCGTTCCTGTTCGATCTTCTTTAACCTGACCCTTATCTAATACCTGCTTGCATAAATTCAAATACTGTTCCAAGCCATCCACATCCTCACTACTTATAACTTATTAAAAAATTCATATGTCTTAGGGGCCTTTTGCTGTAAAACCTTTCTTGTTTCAGGAGAAAAAAAGTAATAGGCAAAGCATTCCGCGAAATATTCCTCTTTATAATTCAAAAAGTATTGATTTCTAGGAAAAATCGATTCTGCCTCCACAGACCATAGATTACTTATTTCATCAGAAACTATTGTATCATTATACACTAAATTCATTAAGGAATGAGCAAGCTCGTGATACTCTAAATTTACAGATCCATGTCCTTTTCCTCTTTCGCTATAACCGATCTTCACATAAACAAGCTCAGTGCCCCCTATTCCAGGAACATCATCCCAAACGACCGGTTCTGTATAGCCTCTTGGTATTTCCCCCTGAAGATAGGGGACACGATCATGATCTGTTAGTTTTCCATTAAACAAGATTATTTTGATATGTTGATGAACTGTTTTTTGCAAAATCGATTTTGGCAATCGATCCAGCCTATGAATGATTGCTTTTGCTTCATTGTGGTTGTAACCATTTTGGGGAAGTACAACGATTTCCTTAAGTAGACCTCCGGCACGAAGTTGTAATGTTGAATATAAATCGCTTTCGCCCAATAATATTCCCTTATAATCGGCACGAGTTTTATCTGATATAAAAAAAATAGCCAAAAGCATAATGGGAATAATGAACCATTTTCGCATTTCGATTTCCTACTTCCACTTAAATCTATCGATATCTTATTATATCATGGGCATTCATGTGAAGAAACGGAAAATGCAAGAAAGCAAGTTCGGCTTTAAAATCAGCGAACTTGCTTTCTTATACGGTGTGCCAATTAGGAGGGGTATCTTTGCTCCAGTAAATCGTTCCCATTGTATAGTGGGCCTGGAATTGATCATGATAAGTATGGTAATGAAAATTAAATTGATAGCCTGCTAAAGGGGGCTTGTCTCTGCGGACATGAAATAAAATCAGATCTTTACCAGTCTCGGCATGATAAATATTAAAGATTTTTTCGCTTACTCCGCCTCCTGGTTTCTCAGTGATTGCTAGATTTTTAAGTTCGTCCCCTGGATATTGGGCTACCGTCATTTCAATGGCCTCACTGATTCGTGGCATAATTACATCGTTAAATTCAGACTCAATGACAGTAGAAATTTTCGGGCCGAATTTTAGCATGGCTTGTTGTTCCGCTTTCCCAATTAATGAACCAACAATGTCATCCTCTGGAACTTTTTCTGAAAGAGTAACAGGGATTTGCACCTCATGCTCAGATGGACGATTTTCAGAAGTTGAACTTGAATTAGGAGTACGCTGTAATGTTTTTGTTACTTCCTGATTTTGCGACCAAAAGGCATGTGAAGGGGTGACGACACCGAAAGTAAGAACTGAAACTAATATAATCAGTGATTTTCTTATCCAAGTTCTCATAAGTAACGATTCCCTTCTTTATATATACATCTATTTTATACTATTTTCTATTAATAAAGCTATTAAAAAAAGATGACAAAATGATTAAAAATGGCAAAATAATTATATTCAGTTATAATGTATGTATCTCAAATCACGTCATGTAGGGAGGCTATGATTGTGACTAGTTCAATAATTACAATTGGCGCTTTTATTATGATTGCTTACTTTGTGTATTTAGCAATAGCGGACTAATGGCTTTGGGCTTTCGCCCAAAGCTATTTTTCCTTCTCACTCCTTCTTTACTGCTTCAAGCTGTTGCATTACATCTGGAATATTGATCCATTGTTTTGTTTGTGAAGATTGTTCAACCGCTTCCAAAACAGCTTGGTTTTTTACTCCGTCAAAGAAGTTTGGTGACGGACTACAGCCTCGATCTATTCCATTTAATAATTCCACTACAAGATTTATAAATGTGTGTTCATAGCCGATAATATGACCTGCTGGCCAATAAGCTCCTGCAAAAGGATGGGTTTCCTCTGTACACGTAATCGTTCGAAAACCTTGGAGTCCTGGCTCATCATCATGGAAATATACCTCTAGATTATTCATATGTTCCACATCCCAACGAATTGATCCTTTTTCACCATTAATCTCAAATCGATTTCTATTTCGGTTCCCGCCCGCAAACCGAGTGGCTTCAAAGGTGCCGATAGCCCCATTAACAAACCGTGCTATAAAGACACTGGCATCATCAACATTCACATCTCCCACCTTTTCACTTGACGCGGTACCACTTAAACCATCGCTATCTTCTACAAGTGGACGTTGCTTAATGAATGTCTCGAGAATGCCCGATACTTCTTTAAATTCTCCTACTAGGAATCTAGCAAGATCAATACTATGTGCGGCCAGGTCACCATGTGAACCTGAGCCAGAAACATCCTTATTCAAGCGCCAAACGAGTGGGAATTGTGGGTCCATAATCCAATCTTGTAAATAGGTTGCACGAATATGATAGATTCTGCCAAGGCGCCCCTCTTCAATCAATTTTTTTGCAAACTGGATTGCAGGGGCAAATCGATAATTGTGATTAATCATATGCAGTACCTTATTTTTCTCAACCGCTTCTAGCATACGCTGTGATTGTTCCAAATTAAGAGCTAATGGCTTTTCACAAAAGACATGTTTCCCCGCTTCTGCAGCAGCGATGGCGATTTCAGCATGATTATGATTGGGGGTTACTATATCAATTAAATCAATATCTTCACGTTTGATTAGTTCGCGCCAATCCGTTTCATAAGAATTCCAGCCGAACTGATCGGCGGCTTCCTTCACTTTCTCTTCATTTCGTCCACATATCGCTTGCAAGACAGGCTCCACCGACGGATCAAAATAAAAAGCAGCATCACGGTAGGCATGAGAGTGAGCTTTTCCCATAAACTTATAACCAACCATCCCGATTCTTACTTGTTTCTTTTCTGCCATCCTACACCATTCCCTTCTTTATCAGAATATTTTTTCCAGTGCAGCAAGCTAATCATTAGTGGAGGATAAGGCCTCCCAGTGATAGGCAGTCTCGCTTTATTGACTGTCTCCCATTCCAGAATAAAAACTTATTTTTCTTGAAGATTTTTCTGCTGCACTCTTTCCCTCAGCAGCCCACAAAAATCCTCTTCGCATCATTTCTGTTACTTCATGTCTTGCTATAATGTCAGCGTGATGTCCAAGTGAATTGTAAAATACGCGACCTTCTCCCCAACGTTTTGTCCATACAACAGGTATATCAACCGCCCTATTCGTTGAGTGTGGTCCACCAACTACCGGAAATCGAGTTGTAGCTAATACTTCAACAGCAGGATCAACATGTAAATAATATTGTTCACTGACTACTTTGAAATCACTCATTCCCTCTAACAAAGGACTGGAAGAATGTTTTATATTCACCTCGTACTCTACCCCATCATTTCCGGGGTGTGCCACCCAATTCCCGCCCGTCATAAATTGCCAGTCTACATCATTTCGAAAAGAGTCACACATTCCCCCGTGGCAGCCTGCCAATCCTACACCACTCACGACAGCCTCTGAAACATTACCAACATATTGGTTTTCGATTTTTCCCATTGTCCAATGAGGGACGATTAAGTCAAATGTTTTCAGCTTTTCCCCATCTGCATATGCATCTAAAGTGTTAGAGACTTCCACTGCAAAATTTTCCTTTTCCAAAATCGCTTTAAATAGGCCTGCTATTTGTTCGGGTTCATGTCCATCCCAGCCACCCCACACAATTAAAGCTTTCTTACTCATATTCATCACATTCCTTTCATTCTTTCCATGGATTTTTTTAAAAATCAATTGGCAATGCCTCTGGCTGTTCACATGTTGTCGTAAGCTCATAATGGACTCCTTTATCAGAAGCCTCATGGATCCCATGCATCACTTCCAATACATGAAGTGTTAACAAGCCATTCGCCCTATGTTTTCCACCATTCTGCAATGCTTTTGCCATATCGGCTACGCCTATGCCTCGACTGTTTTCTGTAAATCCGTGTGTTAAGGGGATTTCTTCCCATTCTGAATCACCTTGTCTCTTCAAACGAACGGGGCCACCAAAAGTATTAGGATCTGGAACAAGAATACTTCCCATTGATCCGTAGATTTCAATATTCGGAAGTGTTGAACCTTTAACATCAAAACTTGTAATCAGCGTAGCGATAGCTCCGTTTTCAAAGTCAAGCAAACCTGTTACATGTGTTGGAACTTCTACTTTTATTTTTTTGCCATATTTTGGCTTACTTGTGATCGTTCTTTCTTTGTATGTAATTCTTGTAGAACCTGTCACTCTACGGATCGGTCCGATTAAGTTAATCAAAGCCGTTATATAATAAGGTCCCATATCAAGCATTGGGCCTCCGCCATATTGATAGTAAAAAGCAGGGTCTGGGTGCCATGATTCATGTCCTGGTGACATCATAAAGCCTGTAGCCGCTACCACATCACCGATCACTCCTTCGTCAATTAGCTTTCGGCATGTTTGAATGCCTCCGCCAAGGAAGGTATCAGGTGCGCCACCAACCATTAAGTTTTTTGCTTCCGCAATCTCTAGAATCCTTTTACCGTCTTCAAGTGTAATGGCAAGCGGTTTTTCAACATACACATGTTTTCCTGCCTTAAGTGCCTGAATGCAGACTTCCGCGTGAGCTTGAGGAATAGTCAAATTAATAATAATTTCGATTTCGGGATCTGCTAATAGTTGTTCCACTGTATAAGCTTTCGGAATATTAAATTCCACAGCACGTGCTTTAGCACGAGAATAATCAAGATCTGCACAAGCATGAATTTCTAGCCCCTCGAACTTTTGGCCAGCTTGACAGTAGATACTGCTTATATTTCCACAACCGATAATACCGATTTTCACATTGCTCATCCTGTTACCTCCATACACGTTAATTTTTAAAAGCCATTTTCTCTGTAAGCGATGTCATAACAACATAGAAACTAAGTGACTAATATACAGCTATTCTATTGTTCTCTTACATCCATTCCGGTTAATCTTTTAAACTAATAAAGCCATCCCTAAGTTTGTTTAACGGATATACAAAGAGAGTATACCTTTACAGTAAAATAAATAATATCACTAGTCAATATTCTTTGCTTACTAAATCTTAAAAAAAGTATCTCATTTAAGGAGGTTCCTCTGTCTGCTATTAGGGGAACTTCTTTATCCTGGTGGAATCTATCCGTATGACGCATTCAAATCAAGTAGACTCTAAAGAAGTCATAGTGGGGGGATAAGGTCCCCCCCACTGATTGAAGTTTCACTTTATAAATTGGCAAAAGCATTGGTCAGATTTTGCGCAATTGTTTCAACATCGTAATCTTCAATATCTTCTCGGGGAATAAAATGAACTAGTTCTTTATCTTTAAAAAGAGCCATCGATGGTGAAGACGGTTCATAGTCCTTTATATATTCTCGCATTTTCACAGTTGCTTCACGATCTTGCCCAGCAAAAACTGTTACAAGATGATCAGGTTTTTTTTCACTTGATGATACGGCATGGATCGTGGCTGGTCTTGCAAGACCAGCTGCACAACCACAAACAGAATTGATCACAACTAGTGTGGTTCCTTGCACGTTTTCCATAAAATTGATCACATCTTCTTCTGATAATAATTCCTTAAATTGAGCATTCGTTAATTCTGCTCTCATAGGTTGAACAATTTGTTTCATATATTCTTCATATGCCATAGACATCTTCATTCACTCCTATTCTTTACTATCAACTATGTTATAGCAAACGGGATACACTCATCATTGTAGTGAGTTCACTTATTTCTTGCTTCTGTCATTTGTTTCCAAATCGACCCTCTTGCAGTCTGCCCTTCTTCTATACGTTCGATCGCCATTTTGATTTGTAATTGAACTTCGAATTCAGGGTCGTTCTCTGCTTCTTTTAAAGCAGGGAGCACACTTTCATCTCCCACTTCATAGAGAAACATCGCTGCTCTCCAACGAACAATTCGACTTTTATCAGCAAGTGCCTTGCTCGCCTCATTCATCGCTTCTGGGAAGCCTAAATCTGATAAACAATCACCAGCCGCTCTTCTAACCGGGACAGTTTTGTCCTGTAAACCTTTATAAAGCAAAGGTAATACGCGCTTATCTTCAATCATTCCTAAATAAACAACAGCAAGACGGCGAATGGAGGATTTTTCATCTTCTAAAGCTTTTTCCAGAACAGGCAGATCTTCCAATGTTGGATCTTCCATTTGTTCTAGAAGCTGGAATCGTGTACGCCAGTCTGGATCATCTAACATCTCAGGTGTTAGTTTTATTAATGTTCTTTTAGGTAATTCGGTAATGGGTCGATGTGCACGCTCAACAAGTGATTTCAATCGTTCATCCGGATAAGCCGCATTCATTTCTTCCGCGATTTGTTCCCCTAATTGCTCCAGATCCCCATAACGTACTCCCATATCTTTCCATCTTCTTAACATAATATAATTATCGTCTTCTTTTTGCGTTGCCTGCATTGCCTTTAAAAAGCGGTCCGGTAAACCAAAGCGTTTTTCTTCTTCGCTCGTTACTAATTTTATTTGCAAGGGAATTTCTTTGAATGTTTGAATCTGGACGTTTACTTCCCCAAAATGTTCATCCGCCTCTTCCATTTGAGCGGATGTCCCGACATTTTTTTCTCCAAAAACCGCTCTAACTTGTGGCAGTACTTCTTCCCAACTAAACTTTCCATTCCGCTCCACTGCAAGGAAATCCGCTACATGGTAAAGACCCTTTACACCTTCAATTTCTAATATATTTCTTATTAAAGGTGGAGCCTCGCGAGCGTGCTCTTTCTTATAATTATTACTCTTCCCAGCAGGTAATTCCTCATCTAGATTAATTTTCATTGTATTTGGGCTAGGCGTTGGTTCGATCGATTTAATATTCAATACACTTCCCCCTTTCAGAATGATGCATCATTTTTCAATGAGATTTGACATCATTGTATCACATCAGATTCACACTCTCTAATATTCCAATCGGGATGTTTTTAGAAAAAGCACAGATAGTTTCATCTAGCTTTAAACTCCCGATTATTCATCTAACTCAGACAAATAAGTCCAGCGTGCAATGAGATCCTCCAATTGACTATTTGTTTCCGTTATTTCCCTGGATAACTCTTCTGCTTTTTCATAATTGCTTCCTACTTCATTTAATTCAGATTGCATTTGTTCTATTTTTAGCTCGACTTCCATTATGTGATTTTCAATGCTTTCCCATTCCATTTTTTCTTTGTAAGTCATTTTCTTTTTGTTTTCTTTTTTTATCTCTTCTTTAATGACCTTTAATTGCTTTTTGTTTGCTTGCTGCTTTTTCTCTTCCTGAACACGGGATTGAGATTCTTGAATGTATTCAGTGTATGTTCCTGTATAAGGGACAACCTTTCCATTCCCCTCAAAAATGAGCAATTGGTTCGCTGTTTTATCAAGAAAGTAGCGATCATGAGAAACAGAGATAACTACCCCTGGAAACTCTTCTATATAGTTTTCAAGGACCGTTAGCGTTTCTGTATCAAGATCATTGGTAGGTTCATCTAATAGAAGTACATTTGGTTTTCCCATAAGCAGTTTTAATAGAAACAAACGTCGTCTTTCGCCACCAGACAGGCGGCTAATCCATGTTCCATGAGTCTGTGTGGGGAAAAGAAATCGTTCTAGCATTTGAGTAGCAGAAACAACTTCCCCATTCCTTGTCTCCACTGTTTCTCCTTCTTCTCGAATATAAGCAATCATTCGTTGATCTTTTGGGATAGGTTCATTTTCCTGTGTATAGTAAGCAAATTTTACTGTTTGTCCAACAATAAATTCACCATGATCTAAGGGGACTTGACCTGCTAATATATTTAAAAATGTTGATTTCCCGCTACCATTTTTTCCAACAATCCCTATGCGGTCGCCACGATTTACTAACAATTGAAAATCATCAAGGATTTGCTGATTTGAAAAAGCCTTACTAGCATTTTTTAATTCAAAAACCTGCTTCCCCAATCGACTTCCTTCTATGGTAAGATTCAACTCATCATTCTTACCCTTGCTGCCAATTTCCTGTTCAAGTTTTTCGAAGCGTTGGATTCTGGCCTTCTGTTTTGTCGATCTTGCCTTTGCTCCCTGCCTCATCCAAGCAAGCTCTTGTCTATATAAATTTTTCTTCTTTCCGGCTATTTGCGCCTCTTGTTCTTCTCTTAGCGCTTTTGCTTCAAGAAAGGAAGCATAATTCCCTGTATAAGAGAATAAACGACCTTGATCAATTTCTAGTATACGTGTGGCTACTTGATCTAAAAAGTAGCGATCATGCGTTACAGTTATCACAGCATTAGGGTAATTATTTAAATAAGTTTCTAGCCAAATAATCGATTCATAATCAAGATGATTAGTAGGTTCATCTAATAATAATAAGTCAGGGCGCTCTATTAATACCTGTGCTAGTGCAACACGTTTTTTTTGTCCGCCTGATAATGAACCAATCGATTGTGTTAGATCTTGAATACCTAGTCGCATTAAAATGGCTTTTGCATTCGTACTAGCACTCCAACCATTTTCCGCATCCATTCTTTTTTGCAGTTCCAATAATTTATTTTGTAATTGGCTACTATCTGTGGCTTCTTCTAATTCAATCAGTGTGTGCTCATAGGCATTCATTAATTGAATTTCAGGAGCATTACTTTGAAATACTTGATCTAATACAGTTAAATTTCCATCCATCTCTGGATTCTGCGATAAATAAGCAATTGAATAAGCTTTAGGATGGTCAAAAAAACCTGCATCAGGATCGTCCAGCCCTGCGATTAACTTTAATAAGCTAGATTTCCCTGTTCCATTGATGCCAATAATGCCAATCTTTTCTTTTTCTTCAATATGGAATGTAATATCTCTAAATAAATGTTTTTCCCCATATGTTTTTGTGATGCTTTCAGCCGAAAAAATATTCATATTCATCATCCATTCAAAAGTTAAAATCCAAGAACATACCCATACTCCTTGAGATTACACGTTTACAAGTCTATTCATTTAAGCCACAATTCTCCTCTTAACTTAAACGAAAAAAGAACCAGTTATATCGGTTCTTTGTCAATGTCTTGATCATTCGCTTGTTGGAGAACTCTCAATTCCTTGGCTTGATCAGGATTTTTTTCAAAAAAGTGAACTAAATCCCCGATTCGATCGATTGAATTCCAACTTAAATGATGTTCAATCCCCTCAACATCATGATAGATGTTCTCTTCTTTCACACCAATAATTCGCAAAAAATCTTCAAGCAAATCATGACGTTCAACCAAGCGCTTGCCAACCTTTTTTCCTTTAGAGGTTAAAATTAACCCACGGTACTTCTCATATACTAAGTAGTTTCCACGATCGAGTTTCTGCACCATCTTTGTCACAGAAGACGGATGGACTTCCAGTGCCTCTGCTATATCAGATACTCTTGCATAACCTTTATTTTCAATTAACAAAAATATTTGTTCTATATAATCTTCCATACTGGGAGTTGGCAATAAAATCCCTCCTATATCTCCATTCATTCAATAAAAGTGTACTATAATGTGTTCGTATTAACAAGTTAGGAATACAAATAGAGATATTTAATCATTTAACTGCTATATTCTTTTGTTCCTTGACTCTACTACAAATTAAGTGTATAGTGAAAATATCATCTAATTTAATATGGTTTTTTTATATTTTTTTGATGATAATATTTTTTCAAAGCACAATAGTGCTGAAGTCTAGGAGGAAAAAGGTACATGCAAAACGGTAAAGTAAAATGGTTTAACAACGAAAAAGGCTACGGTTTTATTGAAGTTGAAGGCGGAGAAGATATTTTCGTACATTTCACTGCAATTCAAGGAGAAGGTTTCAAATCACTAGAGGAAGGCGAAGAAGTTTCTTTTGAAATCGTAGAAGGAAATCGCGGACCTCAAGCAGCTAATGTAGCTAAATTATCATAACATATAAATTTTAGGGCTGGAGTTTTTCTCCAGCCTTTTATTGTTTACTAATTAAAACTTGACCTATTTTTTGTAACTCCTCGCCCACGGTGCAATTTTGTATGCAAAATCGATGGGCATAATTTTTTCCGTATGTTTGTCTAAAATGACTCTTTAGAAAACAGCCTTCGCAATAGGTTTCCATTACATCATTCATTTCTTTTAGTAGCTCTATACGTTGCATTCAATCAATCCTTTAACTTTCCGCATCTATTTCCGTATGACTGCGTATGTTTTTATACTCTAATGCTTGCGTTGCAAGCATATCTGCTTCTTTATTTTCTTTTCGAGGGATAATCTCAAACTTCGCTTTTAATCCCAACATATTGATTTTCTTCTCTATTCGATCCAGCCATTTATTGAACGTTTCTTCATAGCATGGCCATTCTCCCTCAAGTTGCTTGATCACACCTTGTGCATCCCCTTTAAACAAAATGGGTACATGTTTAAAACCAATTTCTTCTATTAAGAGTAGTGAATTGTAAAGTGCTGCGTATTCAGCCTCATTATTATTCTCTAATTCCTCCAACAGTACATTCATTCGATCTCTATATGCAGTGCTTCCTTTTTTATAATAAATGACAATTCCAATTCCCGCTTTTCTTACATCTCTGTTATAGCCACCATCAAAATAAACGACTGGTTCAGTCGGCTCTTCATCCAGCTTTTTTTGTAATTTCGTGAATTGCTTTTGATTCCATTCTCTCTCCATTTCGTCCATAATAATAATATCATGGGCTCTTCCGGTATGTTGTAAGTCCCTAAGGAATTTTTCAACTATTTCCTGATTAAACCAATCAGACTCCATCGGAATCACAATCTTAGGATCAGTTTTATAAGTGAATTTTACTTTTACTTTCATGGAGTCAACATCCTATTCACAAATTCTTCTTAATAAAAGCGTTCCCGTTCTTCCAGAAAATTAATCGTAGGAGTGATCAAGATTTGTTAGAGGTGTATATTGACGGTGCAAGTGCTGGTAATCCGGGTCCATCTGGTGCTGGCATTTTCATTAAAAACGAGGGTAGTACCGAATCATATTCTTTTCCACTTGGAGAAATGGAAAATCATGAAGCAGAATTTCATGCTTTATTAAAAGCATTAGATATTTGCGTTAAAGCAGGAGCTTCGATCGTTTCCGTCAGGTCAGATTCATCAGCGGTTGTTCAAGCTGTTGAAAAACAATTTGTTCGTAATAAAAAATATCAACCATTTTTAAGCGAAATACTACATACAATTACAGAATTTGAACTGTTTTTTATTAAGTGGATCCCATCGAAAGAAAATAAACAAGCTGATCTTCTCGCAAGGAAAGCCATTCATCTAAATCAATAGCGCTCCAAGATTTACGTCTCTTGGACCGCTAATAATCCTAACTGTTTTGCAAGTGCATATGCTTGTTTTTTGGTGGTAATATTATGTGCCTGCAATCTTTCAAGAAAAGATAAATAAAAGCTTGAATCAAAACGCTTCTGACATTTCAGTGTGAATTCAATGGATAATATTGCTAAATAATCCGATGAACCTGTCGATTGCTTGCCAAAATAAAAAAAAGTAATAACATCTTCCCCAAATTTAAAACCTTTCTCCTCTAAACGAAGTAAGTAATTTCCAAGCTGATCGTTTCTTCCAATCAATGTTCTTACTCCTTTTACTATCCTATCAAAGCGGCAAACTTGTTTGTGCTGTTGTTTGATTAAGCTTTAATAAAGCATTCCGAACACTCTTTAATTCATATTGCTCTATGACATTCATTGTTTTAGTTGGGTGTACTTGCCACTTAGCCTGATCTAAATAAAAGTCTAATGGCACATGACAATGAATGGTTGCCAGCTTTCTAGAGAGGTATAGCATTTCCTCGTCTTGTTCCAATTTTTTTCGAATCGTTGGTGTCAATAGATCTAAATTTGTGAATAAACCTTCAATTGTTTCATACTCTCTCATTAGCTTATAAGCCGTTTTTTCACCAATTCCCTTAACACCAGGATACCCATCACTGGGATCCCCCATCAAAGCCTTGACATCGATTAATTGTTTAGGCTCTAATTGAAATTCATCGACATAAGCATCTCTGGAATAATGAAGATAATTGCCAATTCCCTTTTGCAGCAATAAAACAGTTACTTTATCATCAACAATCTGTAGGAGATCACGATCACCTGTTAATACAGTCAAAACTAGCTCTTCATCTTGCTTTAATTCATGACAAAGAGTACCTATACAATCATCGGCTTCATAGCCTTTAACACCGATATTCAAAATTCCTAACGCTGTTGTCACATCTTTTGCTAGATCAAATTGCGGAACCATTTCAACAGGTGGTGCTTGCCTATTTGCTTTATACTCTGTATACATCTCATTCCGAAATGTGACACTCCCCATATCCCAACAAATCGCAATATGTGTCGGTTGCACATGATCAACCGCTGCAAATAAGTGCTTTAAGTAGCCTTGAACCGCGTTCGTTGGCATCCCTTGACTGTTAACCATAAAATTTCGCCGCACAGCTGTAGCATAGAACGCTCGAAACAATAGTGCCATTCCATCCACTAACAACAAATGATGTTTCAATTGTGAGGACCCCTTTTCAGCATACTAAATAATGATTATACCATAAATGACCACTTACGTCTTAAGAAGGATGAGTTAGAACAAAAGCGCAAAAAGTTATTATAGCCTAGTCTTTATTTGTTGTGACGACAGGATTTTCTGGGTAAGAAACCCAATCTGAATAGCTGCCCGCATACAGCTTTACTTTTTTAAAGCCACTTTCCATTAAAGCGAGGACATTAGGGGTTGCGGTCACTCCTGAACCACAGTAAACAATCACTTCATCCTCTGAATCAAGCGAGTCGAATCTCTGTTTTTGGGCCTCTAATGATTTCCATCTTCCATTCTTCAAACCTTCTGACCAATCGTAATTGAGTGCACCTGGAATATGACCACCAATGCGATCTAACGGTTCTACAATCCCTAAGTAACGTTCTTTGGCCCGTGAATCGATTAATATGGCCTGTTGGTCCTGACTTCGCTGCTTTACTTCCTCATAAGTAGCCAGCATATCTGTTTGAAGAAAGGGGATAAATTTCGCCTTTTTCTTAATTGGCGGCTTGTTTGTTAGAGGATAGCCATTTTCCCTCCACGCATTCATCCCTCCATCTAATAGGAAAACTTGTCGATGGCCTAAATAGGTTAATAACCACCAGCATCGTGCAGCAAAACTGCTATCCCCATCATCGTAAATAATGATCGTATCTTGATGACTCACCCCTTTGTTCTCCAGTTTTTCTACTAGTTCCTGGATATTTGGTAAAGGGTGTCTACCTCCATGTTTTTTTACGGGGGAAGACAAGTCGAGCTCAAGATCAAAATAGACAGCTCCTGGGATATGATTTTTTTGATAAGCCTTCTCCCCGTAGGTAGGATCCTTTAGGGAAAAGCGGCAATCGATCACACACAATGAATCTGAATGTAGATGATCAAAAAGCCATTGTATAGATTTAATGGACTGCATGGCAGATCCTCCTCACATAAGTGGTAGTGTTTCTTTTATTTTGATCCATTCAGCTAAATTTTCTTGGCCTTCTAAAGCCTCAAACCATGAATCAAACTGGTCCAGAACTTCCTGCTCAGCATTATTGATTAAGCTACCATATTCTTGAATAAGATAATGTAGATATACTTTGGTAATCCGTTTATATTCCTGTTGTAAATAGTCATCAGCTAAAGGAGAGAGTATCTCAAGAAAGGCTTCCTCCATTTTTTTCCTCTCATCTTGTTCAAAAAAAGCTTTTGGATTACGGAAATACTTAAACTGAGTTTCAAATGGTTTTCTTTCACTATCGGCAAAAGCTGCTGCAAATTCAGGTGTTGGAATAGCATTCCATTCCATTTGTGAGAAAGTTATATCTGCTTTAATGGCTTGTAGTTCTCTTTGCAAATTGGAATAAAAGTTGGCTAGTAATTTTTGAGTATATTTCTCCACTCTTAAAGAAGTGACACGCATTTCTTGTGAAAAGTCATAACCAACAGTATCTAATAGTTCTTGCAAGCATTTCTGTAGCAAAGAGCGATCATTTTTCTTTAATATAGCTGGATTAAAGGCTTCCTTAAAAAATTGCGGAAACCGATAAAACACTCTTTGTTTCACATAAAAGGTCAATTCCTCTACCTCTTGCTCCATTTGTTGTGATAAAACTTTAACATGATCGTTAGACAATATATCTAACATTTCTGTTTTGGCCTGCTGCCACTCTTTATGACGTTCGTTTTTGAGCTCTTGATCCTCATTTGCTGTTTTAATCAGCTGATCTAAAAATTGTAAAGTACGGTTGTACTCTATTTTTGCGGATTGTACTGCCATTTTCTGCAAATCATGTTGGAGAAAATGATCAAATGCCGTTTGAAACAGATCGATTTGGGATTTTTCTCGATCTAGATCATGAAGCGCTAATTTACTTGAAAGACCAAATATTTTTGGAAAACGAATCCCATTTTGAATAAGTTCACTCTTAACATAATCAAGCACTTCCTCCATTTCAGTTTGGGAAGAAGCTAGGTCGATTGCGTTAACGATGAAAAACATTTTATCTAATTCGAAACTATCCTTCACCCGTCCTAACTGGATCAAAAATTCCCTGTCCGCTTTTGAAAAGGCATGATTATAATAAGTGACAAACAATACAGCATCTGCATTCTTAATGTAATCAAAGGCTACACCTGTGTGTCTCGCATTAATCGAATCTGCCCCAGGTGTATCCACTAGCGTAATGCCTTGCCTTGTAAATGAGCAGTCATAGTATAGATCAATCGATTCAACAAAACAGGATTGCGCCTCATTTCCTACGTACTCCCGGAAATTTTCCATATCTGTCTTGAATGTTTGCCCTAATTGGTGCTTGTGATCGAGAAATCCCTTTTGGAAAGCCGTTAAAAACGAAAGATGGACTTTCTCCTTCTCATTTTGATTCGAAGCAATGGTTAGATTAAGCGCCCTTTGATAAGCATCTGTTAAAGACAAACAAGGTTGATCAAAATACGATAATGACTTATTTACATCAGCCAACATATCCTGATCACTTTTTAAACTAACAACAGCCGTACCATGTGTATATTCTGCTGTTGGTGGACAAATTCGATTGATGGCTGCTGTGGTCGGATTTGGGGAAACTGGTAGTACTGCCTTCCCTAACAAGGCATTAGCAAAAGAAGATTTCCCTGCGCTAAATGCTCCAAATAAAGCGATCGTATAATTTCGTTCAGTTAACGTTTTTACTTTATCTTGTAATTGGGATCTGATTCTTTTAAAATAGTGATCTTCTCGCAATAACTGGATCATACGTTCTAATTGCTGGATCACCTGAGACGATTCAAGTATATTTACCTGTGTTTCATCTTCATGGGTTGGTACGTTCGTACCGCTATCCTTCTTTACATTTTCCTCTTGCTCATCCTCTTGATAAATGGTGAAGTTCTCTGCAGATTTTTTCCATTGTTCACGTAGTTTTTGTAAAGTATTTGCCTCGGTCCCTGTTAAGACAGTGATTTCCTGCTTCATTTTCGTATATAAATCTTCTAGTTGATCGAGCTGTCGTTTCGCTCTTGACGCATTTGAAATAGTGATGAGTTGCTCATCTAGTTTTTCGAGTGTATTTATCATTTTCTCTTGCCTATGGGTGATGACAGGTTCCAAAAATTGCTCCCACTCTTTTTTTGCGAGCCGCTTGATCCTTTCCGCTATTTCCTCACAATATTGCAGGACATATTGGCCATTTACACCAGCTCCCTTTTTTACCGTTTCATCCAATAGCTTTTCAGACCAGTTCACCTGTAGAGACTGCACGTTTTCTTGCCATTCCCTATTATTGGCCTCTTCCTTATCAAGGACCGCATTAGCCAACTGTCGTAAATGCCACACAATTTGTGAGTCCACTTGTTTCGTTAAGACTTCTGTAAATTCTTGTCGTCGTCTATTGCGCTCATCTTCAGTCTTTTTTTTGCTAAATAATAGACCGACTTTAAAATCAGTTTGTTTTGCTTGAAGAAATTGTTCTGCCAACTCCCTTGTTTCATAAGGCATTAAATAAGCATTATGCAATATTTTTTCACATTCTGTTGTATACTCATCCCCAAGTGTTTCCAGTCCATCTACTATCTGCCTTTTTTTATTTTTTAACCTATCTTCTGTTTGAAAAACATCTTGGTGATCCTGAGCAAAGAGAGAAATCTCTTGGTTCAAGCCTACTGCCTCATTTTGAAAGCTTTCGTCAAGCCACTCTTCATGCTCTTCTACCAATTTGTTAAAAGAAGAAGTAAAAGCAGCTAAGCTCCATTCAACTTGATGTGAGAAAATATCTTGAATCATCATTTTGACCGAAGTAAATTCGTTTTCTGGATGCTTCATTTGTTTTAAGGTTGTAAAAAAGACTCCAGCAGGTCGGACATTCCAGAATGCAAACGCATCAAGCACCGATTGTTTATAAGCTTGAAAAAATAATTCTTCAGATTGATGCTTATCAATTTGATTAATAATTAAATACAGTCTAACCCCATGTCGTAGCAGATTTTTTGTATACATAAAATTCAGTTCTGATTGAACATGATTATAATCCATCACATAAAAAACAGCATCCGCAATATGTAAAGCAGATTCTGTAGAAAGACGATGCGCTTCATCAGTAGAATCGATTCCAGGCGTATCCATGATCGTTAAACCATCAGGAAGTTCCAAACCCTTCCTGCCTATTTCAATTTCGGTAATATTCTCTTTTTTACAATAGTTTTGTACTGCAGTGAATTCGTATGGTGCAGTAAAAAGTAGCGGCGGTGCATCATGACTATACACTTTAGCAAAGTCCTTTTCCGAGCGATGAACCTTCACAATGTTTGCACTTGTAGGAATTGGACTTGATGGTAAAATGTTCTCCCCTGTTAGTTGGTTGATCATTGTTGATTTTCCAGCTGAAAAATGGCCACTAAAAGCAATCACTGTTTCTTGCTTATATATTTTTTCAATTAGTTTTAATGTTTTCTCGACTCTTTCTTGATCTTCATGTTGTTTGAAGCGTTCCAACAATGTTAGAGCCTGTTCAAGCTGGTGTTCCCGGCTTGAAGTTAATAAAACGTTATCCATGGATTAAGCAAACTCCTCTTTTACAGGATGTTCAGAAAGTTCGGTAAAAATGACACTTCGGGTAAAGGCTCTTCGACTAAGTGCCGACACGTCCTGTAGGCAACACGGAAGTCAGTCTTCCACTACAAGTCTTGCGCTTTTCTTCGTGCATTGTGGATTCGGAAAGCTTTCCTTGTGCTCGAAACTTCTTCGCCTCGAACTTCTGACGTACAGGATGTGCTAGTGTCAGCCGTTTACAATTGACGTTAGCGCTTTTAGCCGACTTGGTCTTTTTTATCCTCATTTTTGAACACACATTTTTAATACTTTTCATTTAATTAGATCTATTCTACCTGAAAATCATTGAACTTGAAAGCATTACCGAAATCTCAGACTGCCGCCAAACCGCGACAACACCACTATTTATTTACTTATTTCCAGCCAAATTTTGTTGAAGAGCCTGATCCTCTTTACGAATCCTAATGAAAAGCATCCATTGATTCAAAAAGAAAAAGAGAATTGCGGTTATATATGCCTGAAACATAAGCGGGACAACCAAAAGTTCCAATGTAACAATCATATAATTTGGATGTTTTATAAATCGAAAAGGTCCCTTGCGAATAAGAGCAGCATTCGGCAAAACAATAATCTTTGTATTCCAATATTTGCCTAGTGAGATAATCACCCAATAACGCGCGAATTGGAGAAGAAAAAAGACACTTAAAAAGATTGGCCAAAAACGTGCGGGCCTCTGTCCAGAAATAACCACCTCGACGGTGAAAAACAGAAAGAAACCAACATGAAGAAGAATCATATAAGGATAATGGCTTTGTCCGTAGATGATGGCTCCATGTTGTAGCATCCATCTTTCATTTTGTCTAGCTATGAATAATTCGGTTAATCTTTGGATCAGCAACAAAGTAAGGATTATCAGAAAAAACATCTCTACTCCCACCTTAGTAACAACAATTCAGAACTAAAACCGGGCCCCAAGGCGGCAATGACTCCATAATCCCCAAAAGATATTGACTGGTTCATAAAACGTTCTAACACGAAGAAAACGGTCACAGAAGACATATTTCCATACTCCTTTAGTATTTCCAATGATTGGGCGGTTTTACTTTCTGGCAATTGCAGAGCTTCTTCATACGCCTTAATTACTTTTTTACCGCCAGGGTGAGCAATAAAATGAGCGATTTCAGCTTCGTTCAGATTGTTTTGCTCAAGAAATTGTAGCATCACGGGCTGAAGCCAATTTCTGACAAGGGTCGGAATGTCCTTAGAAAAAACAACATAAAACCCATTATCTTCAAATTGCCATCCCATCACATCAAGTGAATCTTTCATAATAGTTGACTGCGTCTCTATAATTGCCGGCAATGATCGGTCAACCAGTTCATCGTAAGGAATATCTTCGCCTCCAATCAACACAGCCGCCGCTCCATCGGAAAAAAGTGAGGTCCCAATAAAATTACTTTTACTTCGATCATTCAGCTGAAATGTAAGACTACATAATTCTACTCCTACAACCAAGACCTTTGCCTTCGGATAAGCAAGACAGTATTCATGGGCTCTCGATAGGCCGCTAGCCCCTCCTCCGCAGCCTAATCCCCAAATGGGAATTCTTTTCGTTTGGGAGGAAAATGGCAATTGATTGATGATTCTTGCATCTAGACTAGGAGTGGATAGGCCAGTCGTATTAATTAGAAAAATCGCATCAATCTCATCATAAGCGATTACCCTTTTCGTCTTTGCCTGTGCGAAACAATCCCGAATAGCAGTAAGACAAAGTCCTACTGCTGATTCAATAAACACGTTATTTTTTTCAGAAAAAGAATGCGGTTCTGTATACCAATCTAAAGGCTTAACAAAATGTCTTTTTTTAATTTCTCCGTTTTTAAACACTTTTAATAAACGATCAATCTCTTTCATAGAATCGGAAAATAACCGTTTGGCGAGTTGCATTGTCTCTTCTTGATGAACAACAAATTCAGGTGTTGCAGTTCCGACCGAAATTATACGGGGCATCTGATGACTCTCCTTTTAAATTGGGGCAAAGACATCATCATTGTCAAATTGTTAAAGCTTTTAATTGTTGAAAGAATCCTGGATAAGACACCGTAATGGCTTCTTTATCCTCAATCTCTACCTTTTCATGTGTAAGGCAACTAGCAATCGCCAACATCATGCCAATTCTGTGATCACCATGACTATTCACATTGGCGCCATGCAAAGAAGTTTTACCATAAATCTTCATTCCATCTGATGTTGCTTCGATCTTTGCACCCATTTTCTTTAATTCTTCCACAACTGTATCAATTCGATTCGTTTCTTTCACCTTTAATTCTGCCGCATCTTTAATAATGGTCGTACCTTCAGCCTGTGTAGCAGCTAGAGCAAGTATCGGAATTTCATCAATCAGCCTTGGAATCATGTCCCCTTCTATTGTCACGCTCCTTAAAGAAGAAGCATTTACAGTAAGATCTGCATAGGGCTCCATAACTTGGTCGTGTAGCTGATCAATCACTACATCTGCTCCCATTTCCTTTAGTACATCTAAAATTCCACTCCTAGTAGGGTTAATGCCTACATTTTTCAATGTAATATGACTATCTGGAATAATAGAGCCAGCCACAAGGAAAAAAGCAGCAGATGAGATGTCACCAGGCACAGTAATGGTTGTTCCTTTTAATTGCTGTTGCCCACGAATCGTCTTTTTCAAGCCAGTGGTTGTCACTTCTCCACCAAATGCTTGAATCATCCGTTCAGTATGGTCACGCGAAGCCTCAGGTTCCGTTACACTTGTCATACCATTTGCAAACAGACCAGCTAGTAAAATAGCGGACTTCACTTGGGCACTTGCAACAGGCGAAATATAGTCAATGCCTGATAAACCTCCCCCTCTCACAGCTAGTGGGGTTAGCTTGCCATTATCACGTCCATCAATATTGGCTCCCATCTGTCTCAAAGGATTAGTTACTCGATCCATCGGCCTTTTGGCAATGGAACTGTCCCCTTTCACAATGGAATGGAATGGGAGATTAGATAATATCCCAAGCATCAAACGAATGGTGGTACCTGAATTACCAACATCTAATATATCCATTGGTTCAATTAATCCATCTACTCCTCTTCCTTCAATCTCGACGTATTCTCCATCACGATAGATATGAACACCCATCTGTTTAAAGCATTCAATTGTATGAAGACAATCATCCCCTGTTAAAAGTCCATGAACAGTAGTTTTTCCTTTCGCAATGGACCCCAGCATAATGGATCGATGGGAAATCGATTTATCACCTGGTACTTTGATCGTGCCCCTTAGTGGGGAAATTTTTGCGCTTTGTGTTTCCAATATTTTCCCTCCTTACATACTGATGTACGTTTCATACCCTTCATTTTCTAATAATTGTTTAGCAGATTCCATATCCTCTTCTGTTTGAAAACTAATCCTAAGGACACCATAGACATCCTCTCGCGCTTCAATAATCCGGATATTCGTTATACTAATCGATTTCTGAGCAAGGATGGTGGTAATATCCGAAATAACACCCGGTTTATCCAAAACATCAACAAATAAATCATAAAATGATGTAATGGCGCCTTTCGCACGTACAGGTAGCGAATCCCTGAATTGCTTTGCCCCATCAAAATAAGCAAATAATGGATCTGCATCTCCACTCTCAATCAATTGCTTAACAGTATTCATTTCATTTATCCATTCTTCAAGTAACGAAAGAAGAACCGGTTGGTTGTGTTGGACGATATCCCTCCACATCACTGGACTACTTGAAGCAATTCGTGTTATATCTCGAAAACCACCTGCTGCAAGAAATTGAATATTTTTATCCTGGGCGGCATGACCTTGTACTTGTCGTACTAGGCTCGCCGCTACAACATGCGGAAAATGACTAACAACTCCGGTCACTAGATCATGTTGTTTAGGATCCATCACAATGAAATGGGCTTTTGTACCTTTCAGCCACTCTTTTAATTGATCTACTCTCCCATTTGCATTTTGGGAGGGTGTCAAAACATAATAAGCATTTTCAAATAAATGCGCCTTTGCACTTCCTGGTCCAATCTTATGTGAACCTGCCATTGGGTGCCCCCCAATATAAACATTTGAGCGGCCAAAAAGGCGTTCCGCTCTTTCCATTATCCGCGCTTTCGTACTCCCTACATCCGTAATAAGGACATCTTCTTTTAAAGAAAGCTTTGCTAATTTCTCAAGAAAGCCTTCTGCAATTTCTACTGGGCAGGAAAGAATAATTAAATCTGCTTTTTCTGCACTACTTTCATATGTTTCCGTATAATCATCAATAATACCTAGCTTCTGGGCAAGCTTACAATTATCAATATTAACATCATAACCGATCACACGCGCATGATGCTCCTGTTTAATAGCTAGCGCGACAGACCCACCAATCAACCCGACACCAATTAATAAAACCAACTTACTTTCCTTCATCTTCACACAGCCTCATCTATCTATTATATCCTTGGAATAACTTCCTTTAAAATGTTTAATAGCTCTTCATTTTCCTGTTCTGTTCCAACGGTAATCCGAATGCCCTTTGGAAATTTTCTTACAATCCACCCTTTTTCTAGCAATTGTTGAAACATTTTCTCTATAGAAGGTTCACTTAATTGTAGAAAAATAAAATTCGTTTGCGATGGATAATAAGATATTTGGTGCTGATCAAAGAAATGATAATACTTCTGCAATTCATTGGTGTTAATGATGACACATTCCTCAATAAACTCCGGATCTTCCAACGCTGCTATTGCCGCTGTTTGCGCTAAAGAAGAGGTATTAAACGGCAAACGAACGACATCTAACTTGTTAATTAATGCAGGTGAGGCTATCCCATAGCCAATCCGAATTCCCGCTAATCCATAGGCTTTAGAAAAAGTTCTCATAACCAATACATTTTCGTATTCATCTAGCAACGGGATGGTTTGCGGATAATCATTTATCGTGACGTATTCATAATAAGCCTCATCGACAACCACAAGTACATCATTCGGAACTTTATCTAAAAATCGGATCAGTTCTTCTTTTGCAACATATGTACCTGTTGGATTATTCGGATTACAAATCCAAACAAGCTTTGTATTAACATCAATCGCTTCGGCCATTTTGTCTAGATCATGGGTGCCTTCTAGTAAGGATATTTCCCTCACTTCAGCCCCTTCTATAATCGCATGATGACGATATTGTGAGAATGTTTCGCTCGCCATTACAGTATTCGATTCAGGACTTAACACGGCTCTGCTTATGATTTGAATTAATTCATCTAATCCACTCGAAAAAATCAACTTCGCTTGATCGATTTCAAGATGTTCTGCAACGGCCTTTTTTAAATTTACAGCTGCACCATCTGGATAAATTGCCAATGTATTAGTTTGCGATATAGCTTTTAAAACATTTGGAGAACAACCGTAAGGATTTTCATTGGACGCTAATTTCACAATCTTATCTAATTGATATTCTCTTTTTACTTCATCTGTTGTTTTACCAGGTGTGTATGCTTTCAACTCTGAAAGCTGAGCTTTTACATTCATATTTTTTCCCACCTTATTAAAATTCTTTAGAGTATTTTCGATGCCTTTCAATCGAATCCTTTAACGAATCCATCCGATCATGACCAAATTGCTCTACGATAGCAACAGCCAATTCCCAAGCTATAACAGCTTCTGCAACGACACTAGCAGCAGGAACAGCACAACTATCAGAGCGCTCAATACTTGCTTTAAAAGGCTCTTTTGTATCAATATCAACACTCTCAAGAGGTTTGTAAAGAGTCGGAATAGGCTTCATAACCCCTCTTATAACAATTGGCATACCTGTTGTCATTCCGCCCTCAAATCCACCAGCATTATTTGTTCGGCGAGTATACCCTTCTTCTTCCGTCCATTGGATTTCATCATGGACTTTGCTTCCAGGTCGATGGGCTGCTTCAAAGCCAATTCCTACTTCCACCCCTTTAAAGGCATTAATACTCATGATTGCTGCCGCTAGTTTTGCTTCTAGCTTTTTATCATATTGAACATGGCTCCCTACGCCGATCGGCATGCCTTCAACAATAACTTCAACAATACCTCCGATGGAGTCCCCTTGTTTTTTGGCATCATCTATAGCTTGCATCATCTTTTCTCCAGCTTCTTCATCAAGACAACGAACAGGAGAAGCCTCTGTTTTTTCCTGCAATTCTTCTAACGTAGAATAAGAGGACTTCTCTGCTTTTATTCCACCAATTTCCAGCACATGTCCGCCAACATTTATGCCAACTTCTGCTAGTATTCTTTTAGCAACTGCAGCTGCTGCTACCCGTACTGTTGTTTCTCTTGCAGAAGAACGCTCAAGTACATTTCTCATATCTCGATGACCATACTTAATTGCACCATTTAAATCAGCGTGACCAGGACGTGGACGAGTAATCTTTCTTTTTACTTCTTCTTGTTCTTCAGGGCTAATCGGTGCAGCCCCCATGATTTTTCTCCAATGTTTAAAATCATTATTTTGTACAACCAAGGCAATTGGAGCACCCATTGTAATCCCATGACGAACTCCACTCGTGATTTGGATTTGATCTTTTTCAATCTGCATCCTGCGTCCGCGACCATACCCTTTTTGTCTTCTTTGTAATTCTGTATTAATCATTTCCTCGGTTAATTCAAGACCAGCTGGTACACCTTCTAAAATAGTTGTAAGTTGGGGCCCATGGGATTCCCCTGCTGTTAAGTATCTCATTTTCATTCCTCCTAAAAGATAAAATAATAAAAACGCCCCTGCCGAAGCAGGGACGTTATGTTACGCGGTACCACCCTAATTTGCGGACTTATTTCCGCCTCTCTTATAACATAACGGCTGTTACCGTCTTTTTTTACTAATTTGAGAATTCAAATGTTCAAAAAAGAAGCTCGGGAGAGTAATTCACATTCATGATTGTACTGATTCACACTATCCATCAGTTCTCTGGTACTACAAATTCATGAAGCTACTATGCCCCGTCTTTGCTTTTTAAAAGAGGTTCAAAAAGGTGCGATAAAAATGACACTGCAGGATATATGATCCTCGACTAAGTCCCGGCACATCCTGTGTCGGTGTTGCTGACAGGACGTCAGCGTATTTAACCGACTTGGTCCTTTTTATCCTCTTATTTGAACATCCGTTTTAGGTATTGTTAAATCTAATTTTTATCACAATGTCGAAGCATTGTAAAGCAAAATTTCATTATTTTCTAAAAGAGTCTTATTGATAGCGTTTTCAAATTGTTTTTATCATTTTTTGATTGTCAATCACAGCTTTATCACATAAAATTGTAATCATATTCTAATTTTTATTTTATTTTCTATTGACAATTTAATTGTTTCAGTCTATCGTATTGAGCTAACAACTTATAAAATTCTAACACGCTTTACAGCGTTGAAGTATTGAAGAAATATTCAATAAAACTTGGGAGGGCTTATGATGTCGGAATTAGAATTATTGCGTGACAAGATTGAGAAGAAAACACTTGAGATCCTAGAACTACTAAATGAACGAGGAGAAATTTCCAAAGAAATTGGACGACAAAAGGAAACACAAGGTGTAAAACGATTTGACCCTGTTCAAGAACGAAAAATAATGGATATGGTTGCCGCTCATAACAAAGGGCCATATGAAACATCAACCCTTCAACATATTTTCAAGCAAATTTTAAAAGCAAGCTTGGAACTTCAGGAGGATGACAACCGCAAAGCATTACTCGTATCACGTAAGAAAAAGTCAGAAAATACGGTTGTCAATGTCAACGATATAAATATAGGAGATGGAAACCAACATTTTATTATGGGACCATGTGCTGTAGAAAGCTATGAGCAAGTGAAGCTTGTCGCTCAAGCCATGAAAAAACAAGGTCTATCTTTAATGCGCGGCGGTGCCTACAAGCCGCGAACTTCTCCATATGATTTCCAAGGGCTGGGACTTGAAGGCTTAAAGATTCTTCGCCGTGTTGCCGACGAAGAAGGAATGTCTATCATTAGTGAAGTCCTTGATACGAGAGATGTAGAATCTGCTTTAGATTATGTAGATGTGATTCAAATTGGTGCTCGTAATATGCAGAATTTCGAACTATTAAAATTAGTCGGTTCTGTCCAAAAGCCTGTTTTATTGAAGCGCGGGTTGTCTGCTACAATTGAGGAGTTCATTTATGCAGCTGAATACATTATTTCTCAAGGAAATAGTCAAATCATGCTTTGTGAAAGAGGAATTAGGACCTACGAGAAAGCAACACGTAATACGTTAGATATTTCTGCTGTCCCGATTCTGAAGAAAGAAACACATTTGCCTGTATTAGTAGATGTCACTCACTCTACAGGTAGAAAAGACTTATTGCTCCCAGCAGCCAAAGCCGCATTAGCGATTGGAGCAGACGGGGTAATGGCTGAGGTACATCCGGATCCGGCTGTCGCACTCTCTGATTCAGCTCAACAAATGGATATTGATGAATTCAACCAGTTTATGGCTGAAGCAAAAGGCTTCGCAGATGCTATTCAAAAAACACCAGCTCTATAATTAGAACAAAAAATTTTATAATCTCCAAAACCATAATCCCAAAACAACCCTGTATGATTCACACAGGGTTGTTTTTGATTAATGAACTGTTATGTAGAAGCTTATTTTTCTTTTCGATGAAATAATGTGTAATCAATCGCTTTGTTTAGGCAATCTTCCGCTTCTTTTAGTCCCTCCATGGCTGATGGCGCATATTGTTTATTTGTATCTAATAAATGATATGTTGACTGAAGAGCCTTCGAAATTGTTTCAAATTCCGTTAATTTATTTGTCATATTACAACTACCCCTCCCTCATATTCAACAGTATATTCAGTAAGGAAGAGTATTATTCACGTTTTCTAAACAACAAAAAAACTCACCCGATAAAAGGTGAGCGTTCCATCATAACATCTTATAAGCCATGTTCTGTACCATCGTACTCCAAACGATCATAGGTAGACCTCGTACTCCGGTGGTAATCATCTATCTGCAAGTTAATCTTGCCTTTTTCTTCGTTCATTTCCTGCGAAAAAGTTCCCCTACCAAAATTTGGGTTTCTCACTCACGGGGTTTACCTCGTTCCACCTCTGTCGTTTCCAACAGAGCTCCGTCACTGTGGCACTTTAAAGGTACCAACACCATATTATTAAAATAACGTAGGTATTTTCCCTGCCGTCAACTAAGAATGATCTTAGCTGCCCTAGCTTATTGTTTCGCTAGGCGTGAACACTACGGGCATCTCAGCACCGTGTGAGCATGGACTTTCCTCTGCGATGAGCAGCGATTACCCAGATGTTATGATTCATACCAAGATATTATTTTATCTCTTTTTTCCCCTACATGCAAGTGGTAAAAAAAGAATGGACAATTATTCGTCCAATTTGCTGCCAAATACATGTTTTTCCAAGTTAGAAAGTCGCTTTAAAATGTCGAAATTAGTCGTTCCAGCGGGTTGTGCTGGTGGCGGCTGTCGACGTGATTGCTCTCCTACTTGCTTTTTCAACTTAGTATTTTCTTGTTGCAATTCTTCTACTACTTGATGCATGGCTTCATAATCTTTAATAATTTGATCTAAGAAATGATCTACCTCATCTTGTTTATAACCGCGGAACTTCGTTTTAAATTCCTTTTCTAATATTTCTTTAGCAGTTAATTTTAGTCGATCTGCTAACAATCCAAAACACCACCTTAAAATTCACACTACCATATCATTATTCTTCCAAAATAATGCCATTTTGTCAATTTTTCAAGATGGTTTATTTTATACTTGTACAAAAGCTATGACTATAGGCCCAACCTTCGTCAAAAAAAGGCTACATGGGTTCAGAAATATAAAAGCGAGGACATAATGTCCTCGCAAAATAAATTAATATGGAAAATTGGGTCTTGGTCCAAATCCTGGACGCGGTCCAAATCCTGGTCCCGACATTTGTCCTGACATAGGCCCACCGGCCATTGGCCCTGAACCTGGCATCATCACTTGTTGATTGGATACCTTATTCACAACAGACTGGGTATGCGGGAAATAATGCTCATGAATAAAATTTTCATGATTTACTGTTGTTGTATGACTAGGATGGATTTCTGGAACGATATAGTTTTGACACGTATGATTCACACAACATTTCGTTGGATGAACAATCGCTGGCAACACTTTAGTACAACAATTTTTATTCATAAAAAAGCTCCTCTCTCTTGTCATCTTTTCCTTTCATATATAACCTATGAAAATTAGTGGATACATGTACTAATCATAAAACCCAATTTCTGAATTAAAGTGTGAGCAGCTTGAATTAAATCTGCACAACTGACGAAAAAATACTAAAATCAACAAATTTCTACCGTAAATCCCTATAGTTGATTAAACACTTGACAAGACCGTCGAAATATGCGCTTGCCCGGGAAATTAATTATCTAGATAGAGCAATTATTCCCCATTAAGTTAGAATTTGAGGATTTTTTATTGAACTCTTTAAAATCAATATTCATACGATACAACAGACTATGTAGGAGGTGTAAAAATTGAAGGAAAAGCCTAAGAATATGAATAATATAAGTGAGCCCTTTCAGCATTTAATTCACAGTATGGATCGCTTATTTACAGAATCGCCAAATCATGGACTTTTACAAAGTATGAACGATTTTTTTAATCAAGCAAAACCATTCGGAGGATTTCCAGTAGACTTTACTGAAAACAGTAAGGAATATATCATTACAGCACAACTCCCAGGTGTAAAAAAAGAACAAATTGAACTAGAAATCTTGCCGCAATATGTAACGATTAATGTTCAGCAGGAAGAAAGCTATGAAAAAGAAGATACAAAAAACCAAGGCTTTTATAAAAAGGGCTTATGGAAAAAATCCTCTAGAACCATTCCACTTTCAAAGCCTACAATCCAACATAAAGCTGTTGCTCAATACAAAGATGGCATTCTCAATATTAGGATTCCGAAAGAACGTGGAAAAAAGCTATCCATTGATTAAAATGAAAAAGATTAATGTAAAAAGGAATCGATCACAAAAAATCGATTCCTTCTTAGAGCTTAAACATACCGCCAATCCCTTTTGCCATTCCAGACACTTGATTAATGGCATTTACGAGTTGACCAGCAGTATTCACCATCTTATTAAAGTCATATGATCCATCTTGCGATTTAAATGATTGAAATACCGAATTGAGTGGTTTCGCCGGTTTTGCTTGATTTAATTGTGAATGTGTTTTTGCATAAGGGATTGTTTGGTGATTGTACTGATAATCCTCTTCAGATTGTAGAGGGTTTTGAAATAAATAGGCAGAATTATTATATTGCTTCTGCGGTAAAGATGGCTGTTGATTTTGATAAGGTACAGCATAAGGGTTATTCATTCCGTACTGAATGCCTGGTTGATAATTTGTTGGATATGGGGTAGGAGGATAAGGATAAGCGTAAGGGTAGGCATTTCGATAATATCGTTGTTGACCGTTTATGATCGGAAATGGCTGCATTTTACCCCTCCTTCTATAAATTTCTACTACACCTTATGCCCAACCTTAGAAAATGGTGCTACTCCCTCGCTAATTCTTCTAGCATTCTCCGCAGAATAAAATCAATCGATTGAATATGAGAATTAAATCGCTTTAAACTGGATTCAGGAAAAAAAGCACGGATTGAAACCATTTGAATATTTTCTGCTGTATTACGAATTTGCATGGGGTGAAGATTTTTTGGCTTTTCTTGCATCGACCACTTCACCGCGAGTGGTTCCCATTGATCACAACAGACCTTTACTTGATCTGCAAAAGGTTTTACCTCTTTAAAAAAGTCCCCTTTTTCACCCGTTTCTCGATGTTTAAGAAAAGTCTCATAGGCCTCGTTATTAAATGTATATAATTGTTCTGTTAATTTTTTTAGATTATTTGTTTCCATTCCTATCTCCCCCTTTTCTTGACCAGTTATTCATGACGTTTTAATGAAGGATGGATCTCGTTATGTATAAACTAGCTTTTTTAAAACGAAAAAGTAGCTGGTTATAATCCCGCTACTTTTCCATTTTACTGTTATTAACATATTGAAGCAAATAAGTCTAACAAAAATCAATGGATTATTCTGCTAAAACATACGTTGTATCCAGCCCTACTCTCGCTTTATCCTGCTCTAGATTGATAAACTTCTTTTGTTTTCCATCAAGCGTAACCTGCCTTTTGCTCAGTGCAGATTTGTCTTTCAGCATTTGTTCCACTAGATTCATTTGCATTTGGATATCTTCCAACCTGTTTAACAGCTCTTTTTTAGTCACATTCCTGCCTCCATCCTCAGCCTTTGCATTAGTATTTCACCATTATCGCAGCGATCCCTGCTAGGCTGACAAAACTAGAAGCGTTTCGGCAAACAAAGTGATTACTTTCTCTCTTTTTCATTTTTTCGACAAATTTTAAGTGGATGGTCGGTTGGGACCATTTAGTTTAGGATTCCCTTCCCCTGCTTTTGTCGGTTGGTCTTTTATTCTTTTCTTTTCTTCAGTTTGTTTATTTTTTGCCACATTTATCATCCTTTCTTAACTTCTACTTCCTTTTCGTGTTTAACTTGTCCATTTAACTGAACTTCATGTATCTTTTTTGCATTTGAAACGTATATACAATCGTAGGAAAAAAAGCTATACTCCCATATGTAAGATTTTTCCTTTATCAAGGGTATGATATAATTAGAGTGAGGTGGATCTTGATGGTTTTTCATTACCCCAATGGGAAAAAATACCAAGACAATACAAATGGTAAAAACGAAAGAAAACAGATAGGCAAACAAAAATCGTATAGTAACAGAGGAATGACATTAGAGGAGGATCTAAACGAAACCAATCAATATTATCTTACCCATAATATTGCGGTTATTCATAAGAAGCCTACCCCTATTCAAATTGTGAATGTAGACTATCCTTCAAGAAGTGCCGCTGTCATCAAGGAGGCCTATTTTCGTCAGGCATCCACGACAGATTATAATGGCGTTTGGAATGGTAAATATATCGATTTTGAAGCAAAAGAAACAAAAAGTAATAGCTCTTTTCCTTTAAAAAATTTCCATCAACATCAAATTGAACATATGAAAAGTGTGGTTGCGCAAAATGGGATCACCTTTGTGATTGTAAGGTTTGCGGCAACAGATGAAGTTTTTCTACTAGAGGGGAAAGTTTTATTCTTTTATTGGGAACGCATGATGAATGGAGGGAGAAAATCCATAAAGAAGGATGAGATTATACAAAATGGGATTCAAATCCCCTATGGATTACAACCGAGAATTGACTATATAAAAAAAATCCAAGCATTAAACCTTCTTTAACATCTTTGAAAGTGAGGAACTCCATATGGCAGATAATAATCAAAGTCGAGTTGCACGAAAAAAGCAACCTTCAAATAAAAAGAAACAACCTAAAAAAGCAAGAAAAGTCTTTAAAACGATATTTCTAACCATTTTTATTCTTGGTCTCGTCGGTGTCATTGTTGGAGGTACTACCTTTGCAGTTTATGCGAAGAGCGCCCCCCCACTGGATAAAGTACTATTAATTGACCCAGTTGCATCAGATTTACTTGATGTAAATGGTGATGTCTTTGCCACCGTCGGTACAGAAAATCGCGATTTTATTGAGTTTGAGCAGATTCCAGATGAGGTGGTTGATGCAGTATTAGCAACAGAGGATGTTCGCTTCTATAAACATGGAGGAATTGATTTCCGAAGACTTGCCGGAGCTGTGCTTGCTAATATTACGCGTGGATTTGGGGCTGAAGGTGGCTCTACTATTACGCAACAGGTTGTAAAGCTTTCATTTTTATCAGATGTAAAATCGTTAAAACGAAAAGCACAAGAAGCCTGGCTTTCGATAAAATTGGAAAAGGAATATTCAAAGGAACAAATTTTTGAAATTTATGTGAACAAAATTTATTACGGCAATGGCGTGAGCGGCATTGCTACAGCGGCTGATTATTACTTTGACAAAAAGTTAGACGAGTTAGAATTACAGGAGAGAGCCTTTTTAGCCGGGCTACCACAATCGCCCAATCGCTATGAGCCATACGACCATGCTGAACAAGCAGATAAAAGAAAGAATGTTGTTTTGTCGTTAATGTATCAGCACGGCAAAATAAATAAAGAGGAAATGGATGCCGCTAAGGAGAAATCTGTTACAGATACCCTGATTCCAAAAGAGGAAAATCAAGCATCTGCTTCTTATAAATATGATTCCTTCGTGGATCAAGTTATTCGTGAAGTGGAGGAAATGGGTGACTATAATGTATATGAAGATGGTTTAAAAATCCACACCACGCTTGATCCAGAAGCACAGAAATATACAGAAAAAATGTTTTTTGATAATGATGTTGTCCAATTCCCAGATGAGGAAATGCAAGCGGGACTTGTGCTTACAGACACACAAACAGGTGAAATCCGCGCAATTGGCGGGAATCGTTACAAAGATATAAAACGGGGCAGAAACTTTGCTACGACGCTCTCAGAGCGGCAACCAGGGTCGACCATTAAACCGATCTTCGACTATGGACCTGCGATTGAAAACTTAAATTGGTCCACCTATGAGCAAATCGTTGATGAACCTTATCAGTATAGCACTGGCGAATCGATTGGAAATTGGAATGACAATTATGAAGGCCAAATGTCGATTCGGGAAGCTCTATATAAATCACGAAATATCCCAGCTCTTAAGGCCTTTCAAGCCGTAGGTAATGATAAAGTGCGAGACTTTGCTGCCAAGGTTGGAATGGAATATGACAAAATTGAAAATGAATCAGCATCTATTGGGGCTATTGAAGATGTTTCTCCATTAAAGCTTGCTGGAGCATATGCAACCTTTGGAAATAACGGAACATATAATAAGCCACATACCGTGAAGAAAATTATTCTGAAGGATAATGAAACAGAAATTGTCAATAAAGTATCACCACAACTGGCGATGAAGGATTCAACCGCCTATATGATTACAAGCATGCTTAAAGATGTCATCTCAAGTAAAGCTGGTGCTACGGGAAGTGGTGCAATTATTCCTGGACTTCCTGCAGCGGGAAAAACAGGAACAACTAACTATACAGAAGACCAAATTAGGGATTGGGGGCTTAGTTCCGAAGATGTTCCTGATGCTTGGTTTGCAGGCTACACAACCAATTATACGATTGCCGTATGGACGGGTTATGAAGATCGCAAAAAGCCTTTACGAGCTGGAAGTGATCAACAAATTGCTAAAGAATTGTATAAAAACTTAATGGCTCATGTCTCTCAAGGCATTGATACTCCGGACTTTACAATGCCGAAAAGTGTAGTAAAAGCAGCCGTTGAAAAAGGCTCTAACCCAGCAAAGAAACCGAGTAAATATACACCAGAGAGTAATATTATTTATGAATATTTTGTAGCTGGAACAGAACCAAAGGAAACTTCTACAAATTTTGATAAATTAGATACACCATCAGTAGATGGGAAATATCATGAAGACTCCAATGAAATTGAGTTTAGTTGGAATCACCCTGATAGCGATAAAAAGGGCTTAGTATTTGATGTTTCCATAACAATTGATGGTGAGAAGAAGTCGCTCGGAGAGATATCGGACCGAAGCTATGTACTGAAAGATGTAGAACCTGAAAAGACTTATAGCATAGAAGTCGTAGCTGTTTTCGGAGGCCAAAAAAGTAGTGCTGGAACAGCAAGTGTGACCGTGCCTAAACAAGAGGAGGAAGAGGAAGAAGAAGCTACTCCTCCTGAGGACGATGCCTCTGATGAAACGGAAGATCAGGATGATCAGGGACAAGAAGAGGAAAACGCGGAAGAGGAAGAAGACACAGAACAACCAGAAGAGAACGAGGCAAATGAAGACGAAGAGCAAGCTCAGGAAGAAGAGGAACAAGAAGAATCAGAGGAAACAACCAATCAGGATGAAGCAGATGATAATCCTGACCAAGAGGACGCAAATGCAGGAGAATCAGAGTAAGAGTTAGTTGGAGGAAGTCTTCCTCCCTCCCCCTCTCCTAACATCAGCTATATAAAAAAACGTCAATCTCTTAAGCTAATCAGAGATTGACGTTTTTTTATGTCACTCCTTGTGTCTGCTTTTTCAGGCGTTTTTTCCCCTCTCTACATATCTCGTTTAAGGGGCAGGTTACACATTGTGGTTTTTGCGCTTTACAGTGATAACGACCAAAGAAAATCATTCTGTGATGTGTAACAGACCACTCTTCTGCAGGGATTTTCCGCATTAAAGTCCTTTCAACTTCAAGTACATTATCCTTCCAGCGACAAAAAGCTAGTCGTTTACTGACTCGTTCTACATGGGTATCAACAGCAATCGCTGGGATGCCAAATGCCACTGATAAAACAACATTCGCTGTTTTTCTTCCTACACCAGGTAATTTCTCAAGTTCTTCACGATTCCTCGGAACTTCCCCGCCAAACTCAGCTAATAGCATTTGACAGAGCTTTTGAATATTCTTTGCTTTATTACGAAATAATCCAATCGAACGAATGTCCGTTTGCAGTTCCTCTAAAGGAACAGCTAAATAATCTTCAGGTTTTTTATATTTTGTAAATAATTGCTTTGTTACCCGATTGACTAATGCATCCGTGCATTGCGCAGATAAGGAAACCGCAATAACAAGCTCAAAAGGATTGGAATGAACCAGTTCACAATGAGCATCTGGAAACATCTTCCCCATCTCGTCCAAACAGAAGCGTATTTGTTGTTTATTTAACATTCTCTCACCTTATTGCTCAAGCCAATTATAAACAGGCATTGTCTTTGATGTCGATTGCGTTGGTTTGCTGGCTTTTGATTTTTGTCTAAATTTCGAACTATGAATCTTTGCTTGCTCAACAGTTTGTATACCATTTTTCTTCCACTCAAATAAAATTCGATCAATATAGCGAAAATTAAGCGTATTTGACATCACTGCTTCTTTTAAGGCAGCCCTTATCAATGTTGGCTCTTGGCCATCTTGATCGACCCACATTGCTAATGACTCACACTCCATTGGAGATAGCGGCCTGCCAAATTCGTTCTCAAAGATCGTGTATAAATCTTGTTCTGCTTCTAACACATTTTTAAGATTGTCTTGTTTTCTTTCTTTTATCATTTCTTCTGCAAGCCTATACCAGAGAGGTGTAAGAGAATATTGATCAAAGCCTAACCCCTTGTTACTTTGCTGTTCAATCTTTATCAGCTCATGTTGAACGAGTTTACGAAGAATGGATGAGCATTCATTATGAGTAATCGTCATTCTCTCAGCAATTTGTTCAGGCGTTGGAAACTCATTACCTTTTTCTTTATAAGCAATAATTTGGAGGATTAAGGAAAGCTCCTTTTCATCCAATCCTAGGTTTCGATATTTTTGAATAAGTAGAACAGGAATTTGTATTGTTCCTGCTTCAATCCAAGATACCATTAAGTCTTGATCCATTTTGTGACACCTCGCTTTTCGTTTTCTTAGGAACATGAGTGAAAGAGACTAACCTATCGTGGATAGTCTCTTTATCTGGATGCTTTCATAAACGAGCTTCTGTTTTCCTCTTAGTCACCAAAATGTTACACACTTAAGGATACAGACGATTTAATAAACGCGGGAATGGGATTGTTTCTCGAACATGTTCCACTCCAGATATCCATGCCACAGTCCGTTCTAAACCTAATCCAAATCCGGAATGTGGGACAGAACCATAGCGAGAAATATCTAAATACCACTCATAGGTTTCTTGTGGCAATTGATGTTCTTCCATTCTCTTCTTCAATAATTCCAAATCATGAATTCTTTCAGATCCACCGATGATTTCTCCATAGCCTTCAGGTGCAATCATATCCGCACAAAGGACAACATCATCATTTTCAGGAGCCGGTTGCATATAAAACGGCTTTATTTTCGTTGGATATTTTGTAATAAAAACGGGTTGATCAAAATGGTCAGCAATGGCAGTTTCATGAGGAGCTCCAAAATCATCTCCCCACTCTATATCAGCAAAGCCTTGTTCATGTAAAAATTCAATTGCATCATCATACGTGATACGTGGGAATGGAGCCACCACTTTTTCTAACTTCGCTGTATCTCTTCCAAGTCGTTCTAATTCTAGTGAACAATTTTTTAATACGGATTGTACGATAAATGCGACATATTCTTCTTGTACTTTTAAACTGTCCTCAAACTCATAAAAGGCCATTTCAGGTTCAATCATCCAAAATTCAATTAAATGTCTACGTGTTTTTGATTTCTCTGCTCTAAACGTAGGACCAAAAGAAAATACTTTTCCTAGCGCCATTGCCGCAGCTTCCATATATAACTGCCCACTTTGCGATAGGAAGGCATCTTCATCAAAATATTTTGTATGAAAAAGCTCTGTTGTTCCTTCTGGTGCACTGCCTGTTAAAATTGGTGGGTCGATTTTAACAAATCCATGTGAATTAAAGAATTCATAAGTGGCCCGAATAATCTCATTTCTGATTTTCATTACAGCATGTTGGCGGCGAGAACGGAGCCATAAATGACGATGATCCATCAGAAACTCGGTTCCATGATTTTTAGGTGTTATTGGATAATTAGCTGCTTCATGAATCACCTCTACATTTGAAACTAATAATTCATAGCCAAATGAAGAACGACTATCTTCTTGGATTACCCCTGTAACAAATAGAGATGTTTCTTGAGATAAGGATTTGGCTTTTTGAAAAAGGGATTCGTCTACTTCACTCTTAACCATAACGCCTTGGATAAAGCCAGTTCCATCACGTAATTGCAAAAACGCAATTTTCCCACTTGAGCGCTTATTATCTAACCAGGCCCCTATTGTAACTTCCTGTCCTACATATTTATTTACTTCAGAAATCGATACTTTCATACTAGTCGTCCTTTCATCATACAAAAAATTCGTTTAAATACATGTTCAAAAGGAGGATAAAAATAAGAAAAGCGCAACGCCCGTTTAGCGACGTACCAACTTTCTTAATAAGGATGAACGGCTAAGACCGCTGATGTCAATCGAAAACGGCCGACACTAGTACATCCTAGGCGGACTTGCGCTTGCTGTTGAAACTTCCACGTTTGACACAAGACGTGTCAATACTTAGTCGAAGGACCTTTAGCTCACAGTGTCATTTTACCAAACTTTTTGAACATCCTCTTTACTATTTACTTTATTTTATTTTGAACAAAAGTGTGGATTCTTTTAATCGCTTCTTCTAGATTTTCTAAAGATGTTGCGTAAGACAAACGGATATTATCCGCTGAGCCGAAACCGGACCCCGGTACAACCGCCACTAACGCTTCCTCTAATAATCCCGCTACAAACTGATCCACTGTTTCATAGCCTGTTAAAGTCGCAGCTTCTTTGACATTCGGAAATAAGTAAAAGGCTCCTTGTGGCTTTTTACATGTCACTCCTGGGATCGAGACTAGTTTTGGATAGATAATATTTAGTCTTTCTTCAAAAGCTGTTCTCATGGTTTCTACGGCCGCTTGTGAACCATTATAAGCCTCAATCGCACCAAACTGAGAAGTAGTCGTTGGATTAGAGGTAGAGTGACTCGCAAGGTCTGTCATAGCTGCAATTAACTTTTTGTCTCCTGCTGCATAACCTATTCTCCATCCCGTCATGGAATGCGATTTGGAAACACCATTGATCAGAATGGTGATCTCCTTTAGGTCTTGAGAAATTTCTGCAATCGATGTATGACTATTATCCCCATAAATTAACTTTTCATAAATTTCATCAGACACAATATACACTTGATGTTTTAAACAAATTTCCCCTAATGCAACTAATTCATCTTTCGTGTAGAGCATACCTGTTGGGTTGCTAGGTGAATTTAGTATAAACGCTTTTGTTTTAGGTGTAATGGCTTCTTCTAATTGTTCAGGTGTGATTTTAAAGTCCTGCTGTTCTTCTCCATCTACATAAACGGGTACTCCTCCTGCTAATTTCACCTGTTCAGGATAACTAACCCAATAAGGTGTCGGGATAACAACTTCATCATCAGGGTTTAAAAGAACCTGAAATAATGTGTATAGAATATGCTTTGCCCCATTCCCTACGATCACTTCAGCAGGGGTATATTCAAGACCTTGATCTTTTTTTAATTTTGCAATGATTGCCTGCTTAAGCTCCGGTAATCCTCCAGCAGGTGTATACTTCGTTTTACCTTCTTTCATAGAACGATAAGCTGCTTCAATTATATTACTTGGTGTATTAAAATCAGGCTCTCCTGCTCCAAGACCGATGACATCCATCCCTTGCGCCCTTAATTCTTTTGCTTTAGCGGTAATGGCCAAAGTTGTGGACGGAGTTAGTGTTTCAACACGATTTGCCAAATGAATTGTCATGATAATTCCTCTCTCTACTATAAATTTTCAATTTTTCGCCACCATTTACCAGTATCAAAATGAATATAATAATAATTAAGTTTCGACTGTTTGTCTAGATACGAAATTTCCCAAAGTGGCAAATCCTTTTCCATTCCAAGTTTTACTCCCATGATTTTTTTCGGGTTTTCTTCTTGGTTTAATTTTGCAATGGCATCCTGCATCGAGATGCCATCAGCCATTTTTTTCTCGACTATTTCTTTATCTTTCTTTTCTGGAACCCAAACAGCCAACTTTTCTCCAGATTTGTTCTCTCCTACGATGACATAATGAGTCTCAGTGCCATTATATAAGTAAAATTCGTCGATTTTTGTTAGTTCAGCTTCCGTTGTTGCTCTTTCTTCAGCATATGCTTTCATCTCCTTTAATGGAGCACGGCTTGATTCGTATATGTAAAAAAAGAGTGCCGTACCCAAAAGGATAATGCTTGCTATTACAATTAAAATCCATTTTTTCATATGAGCCCTCTCACTACCATCATTCCTTTACATTTTCCTTTTCACAGGATTATTGCGCACAAAAAATGTCATCATATCACTCCATAAAAAGGTCATACTACTAGGTAAGCAATGTCTCCCATCATTATAACAGGATTTTTGTTGAAAGATGATGGATTTTGCGTTTTAAAATAAATTTTAGCCCACATGATTGAGGTTGTAGAATCCTACAGCCTCAATCAAGCCATTGCTGGATCTCATCCAATATGACAGGCAACGGTCCTCTCTCGATTGGAATCAGTGGGATGGATTGTAAAAATACCTTTCCGTATGAAGTTGTATCTAACCGCTTATCGAATACAACCACTACACCACGATCTTCTTCACCGCGTATCAATCTCCCAAATCCTTGTTTAAAGCGGAGTACTGCTTGAGGTAAGGCATAAGTAGTAAAAGGATTCATCCCTTTTTCCTTTATCCTTTCATACTTTGCTTCTGTCACTGGTTCATCAGGTGGTGCAAAAGGAAGCCTTACGATGATCAGACAAGAAAGATCTTTTCCAGGTATGTCTACACCTTCCCAAAAACTACTAGTACCAAAAAGAATGGCTTTCTGAAATTGTTGAAAGTTTTTAATGAGTCTTGATCTACTTCCGGCTGAAATTCCTTGCGCTAAAATCGCATAATCTTCCAAACACCCAGCCTCTTTTACCAAATAATACGTCTTCTTTAACATGTCATAAGATGTGAATAGAATTAACATCCTGCCATTGGTTACCTCTGCAATCGCCAATAGATGGCTGGCAATCATTTCAATTTCATGATCCATCGCCTGACCACGAATTTCGGGTAAATCTGTTGGGATTAGAAGCTTAGCCATTTTTTCAAATTTAAAGGGAGATGGATAGATTTTCTGAATCAGCTCATCCTTTGTAAGTCCCAGCTCATATAAAAAATAGTGAAAAGACCCTTGAATAGATAAAGTAGCTGATGTTAATACGATCGACTTTTTTTGCTGAAATAGTTGCTCCCTTAAGATAGGACCAATTTCCGTAGGTTCGTTTCGAATTGTAATACTTGTTGGCAATGCTTTTATATCACCTTGCAACCATAGAATTTCTTCCTCCACAGGGGAAATAAAGATGTCTCTTATCCTCTCGCCCATTGCCGTCCATTCTCGAATAAAACTATTCATTTCCTCAATAAAAGCCTGTTCGCCGATCGTAAGTTTTTCTTTATGGTCTTTTATTAATACTAGTCGCTCTTCCAACCCTCTTTTGATCAATCGATGTTGATCATAGACTCTTTCCGCACACATGACAATCGATTGCCATGTACGCTTTTCTTTCATTTCATTCGTAATACGGAAAAAGTCTTTTCTCGTTTGCACTCCTTTATTTTTTTGCTTTGAATCAGCTAATAATTTCCCTAATTGGCCGTATAAAATATCTAGTTCTTCGTCCATTTGCAGGATCGCCTGTTCTAATTCCATCGAAAGTATAGCTGGTGTTAATTTTTTACTTTTAATAAGTGACTCTAGCGTTTTAAAGAAAAAGTCTTTTTCCAACGTTCCTAATCGGCCGATCCAATATTTCACCGAATTATATTCTAATTTTTCACCAAAGGAGTTTCTTGCCGTTCGTTCAAGATGATGAGCCTCATCTATTATCACATATTGATATTTCGGAAGAATTTCCTTTTCTGTATCCAAAAGTAACATGGAATGATTCGTAATAATAATATTGGATTCCTGTGCTTTTTCACGTGCAAAAAGATAGAAATCTCTTGATAGCCAAGCGTCCTTTTCTTTATCCGTAAACCAACCATCATGTTGAATTCTGTATCTAAATAATTGACCTCCACTAGTGAAATTGAGCTCATCTAAGTCACCTGTTTCTGTTCGTGTAAGCCAAACTAAAATTTGCATTTTAGTCAGAACAATATCGGAGTGGCTCTCTTTTTCACGTAAGGTTTGTTCAAATTTTAATAAATGAATATAGTGGTTTCTACCTTTTACAATACAAGCCTGAATTGGGAATGGTACGGCTTCAGCTAATCTTCTGATTTCATTGTTTAGTATTTGTTCTTGCATTTGTGTCGTATATGTACTGATCACAACAGGTTGTTGCTTTTCAATTGCCATATAAAGCGCAGGTAGTAAATAGGCTAATGACTTTCCAGTTCCGGTTCCTGCTTCAACCACCATATGCTGCTGATCAATAAAGGCTTCATAAATCGTGTCCATCATATCAAACTGCATTTCCCTAGCTTGAAAACCATTTATATGAGGGGAAAGCAAGCGGACTTTTTCTTCCGCTATCACCGGATATGGATGATGGTCTTGGATTTGGTTATGAATTGGTTTGCTTTTCTTCTTCAGTGCAATACCTCGATGTACTTCCAAATCGTCTGCTAAATTTTCTATCTTTTCTTCTTGTTCACGTAAAAGTTCATGAAATAAGGGTCCTATATCACTTTTTAAATAAAAAGCAAGCTCCGTTAATTTTTCTAGCGTTATGATAGGTAATTGTTTAGCTCTATCAATAAGCATTAACAGCAATTCTGCCGTGACTAAGGCATCACTATCAGCTTGGTGAGGACGATCATGATCAAAGCCTAAGACATCGGAGAGATCAGATAATTTATAGCTTGGAGATTCTGGTAATAGAATTTTAGTTAACTCTACTGTATCGACGGCGTTTGAAAAAACATTAAAATACCCTGCCTCTTCCATTTCTTTTCGTAAAAATCCTAAATCAAACAAGACGTTATGTGCGACAAAAACGGCATCGCAAAGTAACGTTTGGATTTTCTCAGCAATCTCGGAAAAATGGGGCGCATCTTCTACCATTTCATCTTCAATTCCAGTTAGTTCAGCAATAAAGGGTGGAATGGAAATTCCTGGATTAATGAACGTTGTATACTGATCAACGATCTGGGAATCGAGAATCACGACTGCGGATAATTGAATGATGCGATCTCCTTTTCCCCACATATTTCCTGTTGTTTCTAAATCAACAACAACATATTTTTGTGACATGCTAATCTCACCTTTTTTAATCTAGCCCATGCTTTATCCCGCTTTAGTATTAGCGGGCATTAATACCTCTACTTGATCTTCATTATTGTACCATATCTTTCTATTCATGGTAAGAAAAGCACAAACGGCTTATTCAGGAAGAAAAGCTTAGTTTAGACCGTCCTGATGTCAGACTCAGCCGGTGGATCTCTTGTCTCTTCGCCTATACTAGTATATCCTGTACGTTACAACGCCTTTCTTGCCAACATCCTCTTGTTCTACGACAGGAAAAGTGCAAGGCGCCCCACCTTATCGGTGACAAGCAAATGTTCTACGACAAAAAAAGTGCGATTTTGACTTTTATTAGCTCAGATTCAAGCAGGACACTGGCTAAAAGCGCACATCCTAGAGCGCCGCCGGTGGATTCGTATCCTGCGAGCCTCTTGGGCTATGCGCTAGAGTTAGATCTAAAAAACCAGTCCCTTTATTCCCAAGGACTGGCAAGCTGCAGAAGCAACTAACAAAAAGTTGACTCTGGTTCATGATGAATCAATTCTTTAATTTGGTTATCTTCCGTCATAATCGCTATTTTCGGTTGATGGGTGCGCAATTGATCTGTTGCAATAAGCGCATAGGAGATAATGATAATAATATCACCAGGTTGAACGAGGCGCGCTGCTGCCCCATTTACACATATGACACCAGAACCTCTTTCTCCTTCAATAATATATGTCTCAAATCGTGCCCCATTATTGTTATTCACGATTTGTACTTTTTCATTTGCAACCATATCAACAGCATCGAGAATATCCCGATCAATCGTAATACTGCCAACATAATTTAAATTTGCTTCCGTTACAGTTGCTCTATGAATTTTTCCGTTCATCATTGTCCGGAACATCTAAATTCCCTCCTTGCGCCTCAACATTAAGAATCATATTATCAATTAACCGTGCTTTGGAAAATTGAACAGCTATCGCAATAATTACTTTCCCTTCAATCATTTGTAATGGCTGTAATTCTGGAAATCGAAGGAGCTCGATATAGTCGATTTTTCCGCTTGTATGTTTTTCTATATGATGATGAATCTCTTTTGTAACACTTGCTATGTTTCTTTCACCTTGACTAATGAGTTGCTCACCGATTTGTAAAGCCCTGTATAGAGAAGGAGCTTCTTTACGCTCTAGGTTAGTTAAATTCACATTTCGAGAGCTTTTGGCTAAACCGTCATGTTCCCTCACCGTATCAACAGCTACGAGCTCAATTGGAAAATCAAAATAGTGAATAAGTGCATCTATTACTGATATTTGTTGAGCATCTTTTAACCCAAAATACACTCGGTGAGGACTAACAAGATGAAATAATTTCATTAAAATCGTGGCAACACCATCAAAATGCCCTGGCCTACTTTTCCCACAAAGCTGGTCCGTTCGTTGCAGTACATCTATTTTGAATGAACGTTCTTGGTCATACATTTCCGCAACATCTGGCATAAATAAAATATCGACACCAGCTCTTTCAGCTAGACTTTGATCTTGCTCGTGATTCCTTGGATAAGCATGAAAATCTTCCTTGGGCCCAAATTGGAGCGGATTCACAAAAATACTCATGACTGTACAATCATTATCCGCAACGGACTTTTCAACCAAAGTTAAATGTCCCTCATGTAAAGAACCCATTGTGGGAACAAATCCTATAGACTTTCCACTTGTTATTACATGCTGTATATGCTTTTGCAATGCTTTTTTCGTGGTGAAAATCTCCATGCTATTTTCCTCCATATAATAATTCGAGCTCATGTTCATTCATCGTAAATGAATGTTTCTCAGATGGAAACGTACCTTGCTTAACATCTTCTATATAATCTCGAATGCCAGTTTCAAGGACTTGATTTACATCACCATATTGTCTCACAAACTTTGCGACACGATCAACGCCAAAATTAATGAGATCATGAAGCACAAGCACCTGACCATCTGTTTCATTTCCCGCGCCTATGCCAATGGTCGGAATCGAAATACTCTCAGTTACAATTTGCCCTAGTTGCTTGGGAATACATTCAAGCACAAGAGCAAATGCCCCAGCCTCTTCACATCTTTTGGCTTCTTCAACTAAGAGAGATGCAGCTTCTGCGGTTTTTCCTTGTACTTTGAAACCACCCAAAACACCGGCTGTTTGCGGAGTAAGTCCTAAATGCGCCATTACAGGAACTCCAGCTGCCGTTAAAGCACGGATCGTTTCGATAACCTCGCCGCCCCCTTCAACCTTAATCGCATGTGCTCCACCTTTTTGCATAAGCATTGCAGCTGATTTCATTGCTTCCGCTTTGCTCACATGATAAGTCATAAACGGTAAATCCGCGACAATAAACGTATCACTTGCTCCTCTTTTAACCGCTTTTGTATGATGAATCATATCATCCAAGGTCACGGGTACAGTCGAATCATAACCTAAAACCACCATACCTAAAGAATCTCCGACAAGCACTAAATCAACTTCCGCCTTTTCAGCCAGTTTGCCTTGCGGACAATCATAAGCCGTCACCATGGCAATTTTTTCTTTCGCTTGTTTCATTTGCTGAAAATCTGTTGTCTTCTTCATTTCGTCTCCTCCTTTTTTGTCCGAGGATACCGTAATGAAATGCGAGATTACCATCAATTAACAAAAGAGTCCTCTGCAAATAGGCAGAAGGACTCTTACATCTCTCATTCATTATTCACAGGTCCTCTGTCCCAGTCACAAAATGGATCAAGGCAGATTATAGAGTAGCTCACTTTAGTTACTGGAGCTAAATCCAAAATCATTATATTTGTAGGTGCAGTTCGTATAGATACTGCCCAACTAAATTATAACAAACTCTTTTCCATCTGACCATTAATGAATGAAAATATCTGCTGAATAAATAGAATGAACTTGACCATTTCCATCGCGAATTAGAAGCACTCCGTCGTTTGTGATTCCCTCGGCAATGCCCGTTATCTTTTCCCTACTCGTTTGTGCTGTTATTACTTTTCCAATACTGACGGCATATTCTTCCCAAATAATCTTCAGGGGAGCGAAGCCTTTTTCTATGAAAATCAAATAATATTTCTCTAAATTCTTCAAAATATGTTGAACAATTATTTTTCTCTTTATTCTTTTCCCAGACTCAATAAATAAAGAAGTTACTTTATCCTGTAATTCATTAGGAAAATCTTGAATATCCTGGTTCACATTGATCCCCATGCCAATGATTAAATAATTGACTTGATCTGCTTCTCCTTGTAATTCCGTTAAAATGCCTGTAATCTTTTTGCCATTCAATAATAGGTCATTTGGCCATTTTATTTCAGGTTCTAGCTCAAACAGGTCCTCAATCGCTTTCGCTACAGCAATGGCGGTAATGAGTGTAAATGGTGGTGCTTTTTCTAAAGGTACGATTGGTCGTAAAATTAAACTCATCCATATCCCTTTTTGTTTAGAAGAATGCCATGCACGTGACATTCTTCCCCTCCCACTTGTTTGTTCCTCAGAAATGATCAGCGTGCCCTCGGGCGCACCTTTAGCTGCCTCTTGATGAGCAATTTCCTGAGTAGAAGTAGTTGTTTCCAAATGAATCACTTTTTTTCCCAGTATAGTTGCTTCGAGTCCATATAAAATTTCATTTTCCGTAAGCCCATCTGGTAAATGTATTAAACGGTAGCCTTTTTTTCGAACAGCCTCAATTTCAATGCTTGATTTTCTCAGTTCCTCTATTTGTTTCCAAATGGCCGTTCTAGAGCAACCAATTAGATCGGCAAGATGTTGACCTGATAAATATTGCCCCTCCGCTTTAGCTAAGGCTTCGAATATTTGTTGCTTGATGGATTTTCCCACTCCTTCACCCACCCCCGAATCATTTCCCGTTCATTTGGAATTTTTTGATTAAGAATTTCCTCTTCCAGTTGATTCAATAATTGACTTATCCATGCCCCTGGCGCTTTTTGCTTCCATTTCAACACATCTGTTCCAGTAATGGCTAATTGCGAACGGTCCGTAATTGGAAATTCAGCAAACTGTTCATAGATTATAGCTGTTACTAAACGAGGGCTTTTATCTTGTAAAACACAAGCTACCTTCTCAACCATCCCTGCAATCTCCTTACCTGCTCGGTAAAGTTGGACATTTGTCCATTTATTTTTCATTCGCCAGGTCAAGAATGATAATGCTCGTTGTAGCTTCTTTATTTCTTTTGTTGGCATTTTCCACTTTTTTAATTGTTTTTGAGGTTCTTCCGCTTTTTCTAAATACAACGCTAGTAACCATCGTTCCATAAGAGTTAATTCCTCTATAGGCATTTCGAAGATCTGATCGATTATATAATCTTGATTAAAAATAGCAGGCCAATAATGGTTTAATTTGGATTTTCTTGCTATTTTTAAAGCGCATTTTACTTTTTTTCCTTTTAAAAGTTTCTCCATCTCCAGCAAAATTCTTTCTATAGCAATATTTTGCAGTAACGGAGCTTGTTGGATTAATGCTTCTTCCGTCCTTGAATCGAGTTTAAAGCCAAGCTGGCTGACAAAGCGTATGGCTCTCATTAACCTGAGAGCATCTTCGCCAAATCGTTCTGTTGCGGAGCCGACAGTTTTTATACAGCGCTTTTCAATCGCTTCTCTGCCATTGAAGGGGTCCTTGATGATTCCTTCTTCATCCATAGCCATTGCATTGATCGTAAAATCTCGACGCCTTAAATCATCTTGTAAAGAACGAATAAAAGAGACACTTTCAGGTCTACGAAAATCAACATATTTGGCTTCAGCCCGAAATGTCGTGACTTCATAGCCCCGTCCTTCGTGAATAACCAATATCGTTCCGTGTTCGATCCCGACATCCACTGTAGAAGAAAAAATGGATTTTACTTCCATTGGAGTGGCTGAAGTCGCAATATCGATATCATGGATTTCCCTTTTAAGAATATAATCTCTCACTGCTCCACCAACATAATATGCTTCATAGCCCGCTTCCTTTAGTCGAAGAATGATTGGCTTTGCCTGGATGAATAATCTGTCCATCATCATAAACTCCTTATTTTACCTTTTCGGTAAAAGATTGATACAACTGCTCATATTGCTCCACAATCATATGCGAAGGGAAATATTTTTCAGGGGTAATGATCGCATTTTCCGAAAGTTGATTATACAGAGTCGGATCCGTTAAGATTAAAATCGCTTTTTCCGCGATCGATTCTACGTCTCCGATATTGCAAAGAAATCCATTAAAACTATCCATAATCACTTCCGGGATCCCACCGATATTCGTTCCAATACAGGGGACACCACAGGCCATTGCTTCTAATGCTACTAATCCAAAACTTTCTTTTTCCGAAAGAAGCAGCATAAGATCGCTGATTGAGTATAATTCTTCCAAATGATCTTGTTTTCCTAAAAATAATACTTTGTCTTCAATGTCCAACTCTTTTGTTAAATGGCATAAATTTGACTTCTCCGGTCCATCACCGATTAGCAGAAGTTTAGCAGGTGTTTCTTCAGCAATTCTCGCAAATGCTGAAATAACATCATCGACTCTTTTAACCGGGCGAAAATTAGAAACATGAATCAATACCTTCTCATGTGGATGAATGCCGTAAGCTTCTTTTAATTTCTCCGCATTCACCTTATGATACACTCGCTCATCAATAAAATTATGAATAACACGTATTTCTTTCTCAGGATGGATCAAATCATTTGTCTGCATTTTTAAAGCCTGTGATACAGCTGTTACAGCATCCGATTTTTCTATTCCAAATTTAATCGCTTCAACCAAAGTAGGATCATACCCAAGCACAGAAATATCTGTGCCATGTAAAGTCGTGACAATTTTAACATCGCGATCAACCATTTGTTTTGCTAAGATGGCACAAACCGCATGAGGAATTGCATAGTGAACATGTAGAAGATCAAGCTCTTCTCTTCTTATCACTTCAGCCATTTTACTTGCCAAAGCAATATCATAAGGAGCGTATTGAAAAACAGAATATTGATTAACTGATACTTGATGAAAAAATATATTGGGATGTAAAACATTTAAACGGAACGGTACATTAGAAGTGATAAAATGAATCTCATGTCCTCTTTCAGCCAATAATTGACCTAGTTCCGTCGCTATTACACCAGAACCACCAACAGTTGGATAACACGTTATACCAATTTTCATAATTTCTCACCAAATAAATCCTCATGTAATAATAGTGGTTTATTGGCCACAAACCCCTCTGCAAAAGAAACGCCCACTTCTTTTCCAAATAATTTTTCTCTTGCTGTTACTGTTTCAATATATCCTTCTGTTAAGGGTGTTTGGACCCCTTTCTCCGCCTGAAAAAACTGTGACTGATACATTTGAAGAGCTTGAATCTTATGTTCTATGTGATTGGTAATATCCACCATGAAAGTAGGTGTTGCAAAACCGTTAATCATATAGTGATATAAAAAAGTAGGTTTATGAGCCTTTGCATCACCTGCAACTAGATATTTTCTAATGCCCGCTGAAAAAAAAGCCTCCGTCACCAGTTGTGCACAATGTTCATGATCAGGATGCCGATCTTTATAATATGGCGCAAAAATGACCTTAGGCTTATATTTACGTATCACTTGTACCATTTCTCGTATATGCTTATCTGCTATACTCAACCCACGATCAGGAAATTTAAGATTTAATCTTTCCCGCACACCAAGCAAAGTAGCCGCTTTCTCAGCTTCATCTCGTCTAGTAATGACATCTCCATTTGATGATAGCTCAGCTTCTGTCAAGTCACATATGACGATTTCCTTCTTCTCCTTTGCCCATTTCGCTAATGATCCACCCATCCCGATCTCAACATCGTCAGCATGGGCACCGAAAGCAAGGACATCTATCCCTTGTTCATTCATATCTTCTATTCCCCCTTCTGTAACTTATTCCAAATTTCTTTTCCTCGAATCAACTGGTAGTAATATTTCCATTGCAAGAATTCGAGTAGAAATAAGAATGGTAAGTGAGGGTGTCCTCACTTCAACAGTCTCGCTTTATACAAGAATATGCTCTAAACCATATACTAACGTATCTAAAGACATAATTGTTTCTATGGAAACTTTTACACCTGACATAAACGATGCGCGATTATAAGAATCGTGGCGCAAAGTAAGAGTTTGTCCTTCCGCACCAAATAATACTTGTTGATGAGCAACCAAGCCTGGAAGACGAACACTATGAATTCGCATTCCATCATAGTTCGCACCTCTTGCACCTTCGATTGTTTCTTTTTCATCTTCATGTCCTTGGCGATGAGATGGGCGATTTTCTTTGATCATTTCTGCTGTTTTCACTGCAGTCCCCGATGGTGCATCTAATTTCTGATCATGATGCATTTCCATAATTTCAACATCCGGAAAGTATTTACTTGCCATTTGTGAAAATTTCATCATTAAGATAGCTCCAATTGCAAAATTTGGAGCAATAATACACCCTAGTCCTTTTACTTCCGCTAAGCTTTTGAGCTCTGATAATTCCTCTTGAGAAAATCCAGTTGTGCCGACTACAGGTCTAACGCCATAAGTTAAAGCTGTTTTCGTATGTAAATAGCCGGTTTCAGGTGTCGTTAAATCAATAAGAACATCGGCTTGCTCATTTTGAAAACATTCCTCTATGTCTGTGTAAACTTTTACCTGTGATTGCGATGTTTCCAAAATATCTGCTAACTTCATTCCATTATGTCGATGATCAATCACGGCCACTAGTTGGAAGTTTTCTGTTTCTTCTACAAGCTTGACTGCTTCTCGTCCCATCCTTCCCCGTGGTCCTGCAACTACAATCTTAATAAAATCACTCATTGGATTTCCCCCTCTTTTTTGTCCATCTATCTTTGTCTCGCGTATTAAATTTTTTCATCACTCGATCATGAGCACTTTGTAAATCAATCTCTAACGAATTAGCCATGCATATCATCACAAATAATACATCACCTAATTCTTCCTCTATTGTTTTTTCTTCTTCCGAAGATTTCTTTGGCTTCTCACCATAATAATGATTAATCTCACGAGCTAATTCGCCTAACTCTTCTGTTAATCGTGCCGTTAAAGCCAGTGGACTAAAATATCCTTCTTTAAATTGGCTGATATAATCATCAACTTCTTTTTGCAATGCTTGTATTGTTTTTTGATTACTCATATAAATCAACCTTTCCAATATGATCACAATTGAATTCTGCCATTTCATTTACGCTTATAATGACAGACAAAGGGGAATGATTAACTAATACATCTTAAGATGCTTCACTTTATATTATCGAATTCTTTTTTTTTATACAAATATTACCGCTTGGACCCTGAGCTATTTGCTATCCGTACTTCCCTTTATTTTTGCATACTAAGAACACAATGATTATAATAGATGAGCTTACATAATATAATATGAAACTTCATTCAGCGGGATTTTTTCTCACCCTGATTGTTGCCAGTTCATTCGCGATAAATTTATAGACTTCAGTATATGCTTGGGGGCAAAATCATGTTTGGTATAAAAACTAAAAATGTGGTGCTTATCTTATTTGGCGCAGCAATTTTCTCGTTTGGACTCGTTCATTTCAATATGCAGAACAATTTAGCGGAAGGTGGTTTTACAGGAATCACACTTTTACTGTATTTTGTTTTTGAAATCGATCCATCTATTTCCAACTTGGTCTTGAATATTCCAATATTTTTTATTGGTTGGAAGCTCCTTGGACCAAAACCATTTACTTATACTCTAATTGGTACGGTCGCTGTTTCCGTCTTTTTATTCATTTTTCAAAGATTCCATTTTACGATTCCTTTAAATAATGATATGTTTTTGGCTGCTTTATTTGCCGGTGTTTTTATTGGAATTGGTTTAGGAATCATCTTTCGATATGGGGGAACAACCGGCGGTGTCGACATTATTGCTCGACTATTTTTGAAATATAAAGGTTATAGTATGGGAAAAACAATGTTCATGTTTGATGCTATCGTGATTACCGTCTCATTATTAACTTATTTAGATCATATTGAAGCAATGTACACCTTGGTAGCCGTTTTTGTAGCAGCCAAAGTGATTGATTTTATTCAAGAAGGATCCTATGCAGCAAAAGGCGTATTCATTATATCGGAAAACAAGCATGACGATATTGCGAGTGAAATTTTGATGCGCATGGGGCGCGGAGTAACCGTACTAAGAGGTTATGGCTCATTCACAAAGCATGAGAAAGAAATTCTCTATTGTGTTGTTGCCCGAAATGAAATCGTCCATTTAAAAAAGCTCGTTAATGCTGTTGACCCTGCCGCTTTTGTTTCCGTAACGACTGTCCATGATGTAATGGGAGAAGGATTTACTTTGGATGAGAATAAAAGACCACTCGATGTGTAGCCTTAAGATTGCATAACATCCCTTCAAACCACTTCATACTATAAAAAACCTTCCCACGCATGGGTAAGGTTTTTTTCAAATGTATTAATCAAAAACAATCGTCTTATTACCTGTTACAATGACTCGATCTTGCAAGTGCCATTTAACAGCACGTGCTAATACACTTCGTTCAATGTTTTTACCAATTTTCTTTAAATCTTGTACTTGGTCTCGGTGATTCACTCGTTCTACCCCTTGCTCAATAATCGGGCCCTCATCTAGATCGTTTGTCACGTAATGCGAAGTTGCGCCAATCAATTTAACTCCACGGGCAAACGCTTTTTCGTACGGTCTTGCTCCAATAAATGCAGGTAAAAACGAATGGTGGATATTGATGATTTGTTTTGGATAGTGGGAAACAAAATTTGGTGTTAAGATTTGCATATATCTTGCTAAGATAATTAACTCTATACCATGATCCTTTAAAATCTTCAGTTGTTTCTCTTCCACTTCATTACGGATTTCTTTATTTGCCGGGATATAGTAAAAGGGAATTCCTAGTGATGCCGCTAATTCTCGTGAATCCTCATAATTACTAATGATGCAAGAGATATCCATCATTACATCTCCATTTTGCCATTCCCACAATAACTCTCTTAAGCAATGTGGTTCTTTCGATACAAAAATGGCGGTTTTTTTAAGGGAACTTACATAACGAAACTCATATTTCATATTGAAACGAGAACCAATCTCAGCGAACTCTGCTTCTATTTTCGCTTTCTTTTCTGTTAATTTTGGACAAGCAAATTCCATCCGGATAAAAAAGTTTCCTCCTACAGGATCCTCAGAATATTGACTTGATTCAAGAATGTTTGCATCATGTGTTTGTAAGAATGTTGAAACTGTAGCAACAATTCCTGGCTGGTCTGGACATTTAATAAGTAATCTTGCGCGATCTAAATTATTTTGACGATATTCTTCCAATGTCTTTCGATAATCTTTCAGCATTTCATACCCCTCTAACTGTATAATTCTTATTTAAAATAGTTTAACAAATAACAAGAAAAGCGCAAGGCGCCCCTATCCAAAAAAAACATCTATTCCAGCCCAAAGGAAAAACCCGGAATCTCCGGGTTTAAATCACTAATCTCTAGAACTTGTGTAGATTAAGATCAATCTTAATAGTTCAAGGACTGCAACTGCAGCAGCAGCTACATAAGTCATAGCAGCAGCATTTAGAACCTTCTTTGCATCGCGCTCTTCTTCGTTATTAATAATCCCTAATGTCACAATTTGATTCATCGCCCTTGATGAAGCGTTAAATTCGACGGGTAAAGTGACGATTTGGAATAGAACACCAACAGCCATCAGAATAATTCCGACAAGCATTAACTGAGAAAGAGCGCTAAAGAAGATACCGGCTAAAATAAAGAACCATGCCATATTTGAGCTTATGTTTGCTACTGGTACTAAAGCATGTCTGAAGCGTAATGCTGCATATCCCTCTTTATCTTGGATAGCATGTCCAACCTCATGAGCGGCTATTGCAGCGCCAGCAACAGAATGCTTACGGTAGTTTTCCGAAGACAAATGAACCGTTTTTTTCATAGGATTATAATGATCACTTAAAACCCCTTTTGTTTCTACAACAGCTACATTTGAAAGTCCATTCGCATCCAGTATCCTTCTAGCTACCTCTGCTCCACTCATCCCCGCTGAAGTTGGAACTTTGGAAAATCGAGTATAGGTGCTCTTCACTTTCATTTGCGCCCAAATCGGTATTAAAATAATAATGGCCAAATAAATCAGATACTGTACCATTTATATCCTCCATATCATATTGAGATACTTCTATTTTATTCTAAAGGACAAGAATGGTCAATTATTTATACCCTTCGTTTTTTTGAACTTTTCTTGAACTTCTTTTCTCCTCTATATTGTTTCCAACTTACATAAGATAAAGTCGTGATAATAATTCCACCCGTCATCATGATAACCCACCAAATGGAAGGATCTGTATCATCTTTTTCTGCTCCAGAAAAGAGACTTTTAAGATCTGCTTCAATTTGATCTAGTTCTTGTAACCAGCTTTGTTCGGAAAAAGAAGAACGATACCGATCCAAATAAGTAATTCTCGAATCTAATTTTTGAACTTTCTCGACAGATAAATCAATTTTCAAACTCGGTAGGATCACTGCGTATTTCGTGAGAAAATCATTTAATTCTTCGTTATATAAAACTTTATCCCCTTCCAAAGCGGCATTTTTCACATTTTGAAAAGATCCCAGAATGTTATCTTTCATACCAAACCATAACGGTTGATATTGAGAGGTCACAGCATCTGTCGCCAAGCGAAATGACGTTACTCGCTTGACTCTATCTTCATGGCTTAATGTAACACTTGTTAATGCATTTAATGCCTCATAGTGAACAGCAGTGACTACGCGTAATTCATCCATTGTTAAAGATTCCAATTTAGTTCCTTGCTTCGCAAAAGTATCTCCAAATTGTTCTAGTAGATTCTTTGCTTCTTCAAATCGGCCAAATTTTGTCAGCTGTAATGCCTCATCGGCTATGTGATTGAGTTCTTGCATTGTCGTTTGCGATTTTGCCAATACGGAATGGCCAAAAAGGATTGTGCAAGCGAACAGAAGGATAACAACTTTAAATTTCATACCTTGTCCCTCCTCATACTACTGTTATCTGTATGATGAAAAGGACAAGATTAGACCATATAGGATTGAAATTTAGTAAATCGTGAGCGTTCGATTTTGCTGATATTGGCGGGCGAAATAATACGCGATCGCAATAGTGAGGATACTTAACCAGAAAGTAAAATAGCCAATATGGCTAATATACCCCTCTAATCCAGGGTAGACGGGATACTGCATGTACACATAATCAATGACATCATTATGCAAGGTCCAAATAGCCGCAACCGTCACATGCCACCATTTCATTTTATAAAACATTGCATATAGCAGTCCTTGGAGTGCCATTGCTCCATGGGAAACCATTAACATATACCCTTCCCAAGGCAGATCGCCTGTCACCTTTAAAGTCAGGATATTCATCACGACAGCCCAAACTCCATATTTAACGAGCGTGATTAAGGCCAAAGCTTCAAATAATGGCCAATTTCTTTTTAAAAGAAAAGCTATTAAAACAAAAACAAAGAATAGACTTGCGGTTGGACTATCTGGAACAAATGGAATGAAAATAGTAGGCGTTTCAGACAATTGATATCCATACCAAATATAGCCATAAATTGTTCCCAAAATATTAATAATCAATAACATCCATAAAAATAAGCGGTTTCTTAAAATAAGATATACAAAGCTCACTAGCAATATTCCTCCGAATGTTTAATGTACAGAAAGAAAGCCGGCTATTCGCCGGCTCTTATGAATTACTTATTATTCTTCTTCACTTTTCAAGTTTGCAATAAAGTCAGCAAGCTTGTCAAGATCTTCCTCTGAACCGTCATATTGATCAGCGGGCATCGTCCCAATTCCATTATGGGCAATGTCTTTCACTTCATCAACTGAATGACCAGTGTCAACAAGCGATGGAGCTGCAGGACCACCCTCTAGATTTTCCCCGTGGCAATTTATACAGCTTTGTGCTGAATAAACTTGGTAACCTTCAGATTCTTTGTCAATTTCAACATCTACTTTTTCTTCGATTGCTCCTTGAGCCTTTGCTGCTGCCCAGTCATGGTTCGCTGCTGCTTCCCAAGTAAGATAGAAAACACCCGCAAAAGCTAGTAGCATAAAACCTGTTGCAAAAGGTCTTTTAGACGCACGACGTTCTGGGCCGCGATCAAGAAATGGAGCAAGAGTAAGAGCACCAAATGCAAGACCAGGAATAACTAAAGTACCTATTACGTTATAAGGGCCTGAAGCATAAGTATATTTAATCAGCTGATACAAAAACATAAAATACCAGTCAGGAACCGGTATGTATCCTGTATCAGTAGGATCTGCAATTCTTTCCAACGGACTTGGATGAGCTACAGTTAGACATAAAAATCCAATTAAGAAAACAGCCCCTACTAGCCACTCTTTCAAAAGAAAGTCCGGCCAGAAAGCTTCCGTTTTTCCCGGATATTCGGAATAGTCTTTTGGTAAATTCGACTTCCGTGTTGCCGAAATACGGGAATCACCAACAAATTTCATTCCTTTTCCACGATGCATTCTGTCCCCTCCTTTATGTGCATTTTGTTAATTTTTTTACAATGGTCCAGAAATACCTTGTCTCCGAATCATAATAAAGTGAGCTGCCATTAAGGCGATAAGTGCAGCTGGCAGGAAAAATACATGGATTGCGAAGAAACGTGTTAATGTCTGAGCACCAACAATTGTAGGATCTCCAGCAATTAACGTTTTCAAATGCATTCCAACAAGTGGAACAGATTCAACAATATCAAGTGTTACTTTTGTAGCAAACAAAGCTTTCATATCCCAAGGAAGCAAGTAACCGGTCAAGCCAAGTGCAAGCATAACGAAAAAGATAAGTACACCAACTACCCAGTTTAGCTCACGCGGTTTTTTGTAAGCTCCTTGGAAAAATACGCGCAATGTATGTAAGAACATCATGACAATAACCAGACTCGCACCCCAATGGTGCATACCACGAACAATTTGTCCGAAAGCAACTTGATTTTGCAAATAAAATACGGATTCCCAAGCGTTTTTAATATCAGGTACATAATACATCGTTAAAAACATACCTGAAAGGATTTGTATAACGGTTATGAAAAATGTCAATCCGCCAAAACAGTAAACAAAAGCAGAAAAATGATGAGCAGGGTTTACATGCTCAGGCACTTCATGATCCGCAATGTCTCTCCATATCGGCGTAATATCCATACGCTCGTCAATCCAGTCGTACATCTTATTTAGCAAGATATTAGCCTCCTTTACTATTTTTTGACGAATGGATTTTCAACAGGTGTTCCTAGCATCAAAAAGCCATCTTTTTCTTGTGTTGGATAAGCATCCAAAGGTCCTCTTGGCGGAGTTCCTGGAACGTTTTTCCCATTTTTTTCATAGAGGCCACCATGGCAAGGGCAATAGAACATGTCAGGATGTTTATCGCTTCCTTCCCAGTTAACCGTACAGCCTAAATGTTTACAAATTGGTGACAGCGCAACAATCTCGCCAGCATCATCTTTGTAAACCCATGCTGAGTTCGTAACTTTTGATTCATACCATGCATCAACTTGATCATATTCAAAATCGACACGAACTGGATCTGCCGTTATATCGGCTATTTTCTTGTCTGTCATTTTGAAGTCACCAGATGCTTCTACTTGTAAAACTGGATCAATAGCGAAACGAAGCATCGGCATCAGCATTCCAGCTGCCATGAAACCACCAACTCCGGTAAGAGTATAGCTTAAAAATTGACGTCTTGTTACAGGATTCTTGCTCATCCTTATCCCCCCCTCTGTCAGTAAGGTAAGTCCAACGGACAATTCATGCACATTATTCAAACTAGGACATCATTATGATATATCAATAAACGCGAGAGGTCAATCATATAGGAAGGCAAACATTGTCAACAATGTGGCAAATTCATAACACTTTTTCTTCATCCCCAATTTTTAATCATTTTGGGAATCAAAGATTTTAGTTGGTCATCCATTGCTGCATGTTTATATTTTTCTTCCATATGTTCAAGAGGAATGCTCGGGACATAAAAAAAAGAGCCCAATTCTTCTTCTCCAAGAGAATTCCAGCGTTTATCTGCTGTTAAAAAGAAAACGTGACTAAAACCGCCTTCCTTTGCCTGAACTCTCCACGATGATAATATCTCCCCTTCAGCCTCTGGCTCTTGAAGGTAAGTAACCGATGGCAATAACACCAATCTACCTTTAAATTGTCTTTCAAGATGCATAGAAAGCAATTGAATAAACTCACCTTGCTCTGCTGCCCGTTTCATATTTGCACCAAAATCTACGGGTAGTAGAGGAATAAGAGCCGTATCGACATACTCTTTTTCGCGAATAAAAAGTTCAACATCTTTCACATTCCACTTCAAAAATATACCCTCTTTTCTAATATGTTCTTATTTGTATTTTATCATTCATATTAATTGCTTGTACAGAATTAGGCATGCTAATAGAAAAGCGCAAGCGCCTTGAACTAGGAAGAAAGGCTAAATTCGCACCGTCCTGGCAATGCCGATGAATTCACATCCTGTGAGCTTCTCGGGGCTAGGCGCTGGAGCTAGATCCAAACACTAGACAAACCTAAAAAGCCTTCTCTTAAGAAGAAGGCGGTCTAGATTTCTGCAAGTGATTTAGTTGTTGAACAAGCTGTTCAAATTTGGATTGATCTCGTTGATCTAAAGCAGCATCAATTTCTTTTTGCAATTTTTCTTTTTGATGCAATAGAATACTTTGCGATAAAAAATCCTCAGCATACTTTTTATCCTTCTCTGTTAACAGGACCTTTGTTTGGATATATGGATTTTCTTCCAACACAGCAGCATATTGATAAGATAAATGGGCTGCCCTAAAATTAATCTGAATATAAATCTCTTCATCGCGATTTAATCTAATATCATGAAAAGATTTTTCCGCATCTGTCGTCATAATGTTTTCTTTATAAAAGCGAAAAGGCACGTCTCTTGAACAATGCGTAGACATCACAAGTCCTCTAGGGCAAAATTGTGCATCTTCAACGAAATGAACTTTTTGCAGAAGCTTTTCATGACTCATCAGATAATTTAGAATCCAAACAGACTCCCTTCTTTTTAGTTGATAACGATTTAGAAACCAGCGGATAAATTCCTTCTTCTCGTTGACAGATACAGGGGTTTCCATTTAATATCCCTCCTCTGCGATTCAGACTATTCTTCAGTCAGCCTTTCTAAAATAGAAATCCATTCCTCATTTGTTGGTTCTATGTTTGCCAATTGTTTAAAAACATTTACTGCTTCGGATTTTCTTCCTTCTTCTAATAAAAAGTACCCATAATCTTTTAAGAAGCTTTGATTATTTTTAAAATCATTATATGCGAGCTCATACTGTTTTAATGCTTCTTTATATTTTTCAAGCGATTGAAAGCTGATAGCCGAATCCCAATAAAATTGTGGTTCGACACCCCCTTCTTGAATAAACAGTTCTGCTATTTCCAGAACATCCTCATACCTTTCTTGATGAAGTAACAGCTTGTTTAAAGTTGTTGCAGCCTCGATAAATTCAGGGTCTAATGCAAGTGCATTTCTGAAATAGCTCTCGGCTTGAACTTCTTCTCTAACCTTTAATGATAGCTTTCCGGCATAAAAAATTAGATCTTTATTAAATTCGTCCAGTTCGATCCCTGCTTGCACTGCTTCTAATGCTTCCTCTAGTTGCTCCTCATGTTCAAAACTTTTGGCTAAGTAGAGATAAAGGGAAAGATAATCAGGATCAAGCTCCTTAAGTTGCTTAAATGCTTTAATGGCTAAAAGATGTTGCCCCACTTGGAAGGAAGTAAGCCCATAACCAAAAAGTGTATCTGCCTCCACTTTTCGATCCAATGCTTTTTGATAAAATGGCAAAGCTTCCTCGAATGCTCCTCCTGCACTCAAAGCTTCCGCCATCCGTGAGTGAACGTTCATACCCGCAAACTCGACCTCTTCCTTCTCCAATAGAAGTGTATAATATCTGGAAGCTTCTAAGAAACGACCTTGTGTCATATACAATTCTCCCAAAGCAAAATCAATAACAGACTCTTGTGGTAAACGTTCTTTGGCAAGTAAAAGTTTATGTTCACTTACTTCATATAACCCCTGCATTTGGTATAAGTCAGCCTCTATTAAAAGCGCCGCAACATATTCAGGGTCATCTGTTGTAATAGTCTCTAAATAAGCATATGCTTGCTCATCATCATTCATTTCAATGCTTAATTCTGCTAAGCGTAGTTTTAGCTCACTTTCTTCAGGATAGGTCTCCAATAAAGTTTCATACAATTCTTTCGATTCCGATAAATAACCAAACCTTGCCAATTCCTCAGCAGATAATAATTTTTCCTCGTCTGTTCCCTTTGCAATGACTAGTTCTAATTGTTTTTCAGCTTCTACAATATCTTCTGCTTGTAAGTGTTGAATCATTCGTTCTGCTGCATTCACAATAAAATTCCTTTCTAAACAGTTCTTATAGAGGATGTTCAAATGTCTCTGCGAGATAAAGGTCCTTCGACTAAGTACCGACACCTCATGTGTCGAACGTCTCCACAACACGGATGTATGCTGACAGAACGTCAGCACCTTTAGTCGACTTGATCCTTTTTTGAACACACTTATAGTTTCTTATATAAAAAGTCCAGTTTGCTGAATTTTCATTTCCTTACCAAAGCCTGGTCGAAAAATGGGACTTTGGTTTAAGATGACAAACTTTCCATTATGAACAGAAATATGTGGAACGATGCTACGATCATTCCAGGATGAAAGATTACCTCGTTTAGCTTGTTTTAAAACAAGGTTATAACTTATTTCGCCACCCGCTTTCAAAACTCCTTTTTTCGGATACAAACCAATTTTCTTCAAAATATCAGGGTTTAAAGGTTTGTTTGAAGGTGGAGGGGTTGGAAGATGATTGATCTTTTCATATTGAAGAATTTCATGCCACTTTTTTAATAAATGTCTTTGCAGTAAAGGTTTAACTACATTAGAAACATCCGGAATGAATAATGGTTTATTCGGATAAGAAGTTTCTCTTATCCACCCCCAGGGAATTCCCTCTAATTCTTGGCTATTTTCCAATTCTACAAATAACATTGGAATTTTCTCTCTATTACATAGCTGAACGATTTTAGGGGTCAATTTATTTGCCTTCAATTTCACACCTAATACATAATCAATCGAACTATTCAAGAGCTCTAATCGCTTTTTCTCCAGCTTTTCTAAAAACTGATGCTGATACTGGATTGCAAAATCAGTCAATATACAGCCACAACCTTTTAACAAATATTCTTGCGAAAAGTACGTTTTAAATGCTTCGAAGGAAAAACTGGGAATGTTGGGAGAATAAAAAACAAATGAAGGAGTAAGTAAAAAAGCTTGTACATTTACTTTCATCACATTAAATTTTGGCACTGAGTACCCAATATAACGTATTTCATTTTTTTGAACAAGTACAGAGACTTTTTTTAATTGGTCCGCAAATAAGAGCGTCACATCTTCCATCAAGTAGCGCATCGATTCCTTCCTTTCTGTGAAAATAGCTGTTATAAGGGATGTTCAAAAAGACCGGTGCTTTTTAAACACGCACTTAAAACAAACTATGCTCAATCGGAAGGAATCATGCGAAAACTTCCATTAGCTATTTAACGATTTTCTTTGTAATTGCGTTGTTAAAATGAACTTTTCATAGGTTCTCTTTAATTGCTCTTCTTCCACTTCTTTGATAACTGGTTTTCCAATTTCCTCTAGTAGGATAAACCTTGGTTTGTTTGCAAATGATTTTTTATCTCTTTTCATGGAGATGACAGCTTTATCGAAGTCAAATTGTTCAGCAATTTCCAGCTGATAGCCTAATGTCCGTAACCATTGTTCAAAACGCTGGATATCCATCTTGAGCCCTGCTTCAGCTTCACTTAAATATAAGGCATATACTAAACCAGTCATAATCGCCTCGCCATGCGTCACGGCTCCATAACCAGCATTGGCTTCTATCGCATGGCCCAATGTATGACCAAAATTCAAAACTGCGCGAAGCCCATTTTCCCGCTCATCCTGATGAACAATTTTCGCCTTTATTTCGATGCCTTTTTTCAATATATAACTTAAATCCTGCTTGTTAATGTTTGTTAAATCCGTAATTGAATTCATCAAAAAATCAAGCAGTTCTTTGTCTGCTATGAAAGCATGCTTGACTACCTCAGCAAACCCTGAACGGATTTCTACTAGCGGAAGTGTGTCTAAAAAATTGGTATAGTAATACACCCCTTCTGGCTGATGGAAGGCCCCGATCATATTTTTTCCTAGTGGGTGATTAATTCCTGTTTTTCCCCCGACTGCACTATCATGCGCTAAGATTGTTGTTGGAACTTGTATAAAACGAATTCCTCTCATGAAAGTCGCGGCAACAAAACCAGCTAAATCTCCAACTGCTCCTCCACCAAAAGCGATTATACAAGATTTTCGATCAAGGCCATTGTCTAATGCAAACGTAAGTGCCTCCTCATAAACAGAGAACTGTTTTGCTTTTTCACCGATAGGCATCTTATAGACAGAATAATCAGCCAATCCAGATAAACAAGATTGTAACTCGTTCAAATGTAGATTTGCTACTGTGTAATCTGTCATGATAAGAATTTTCGTATAATCCTTTTCTTCTACATGATCAATAAGCGATTGGAGCGCCTTTTCACCAATGACAACAGGATATGTTTTCGATGAAGTTTGAATATGGATCGACATAAATTCTCCTCCTTGATTCATCATAGACTCTCGGCATTCACCGATTTGGATGGTACAAGGTTTTCTTGTACTATTTTTGATTTCTCCTCTACATTTTATAAGGGATATTTCACTTTTTATGGAATTTCCATTCTATATTGAACGAGATCATCATCTACAAATGGCGAGTCTGCTAATCACCGGTGATTTTCGTTCTAGGCGGACGCTGCAGAATGCAGGTCACAAAGGCGTTGCGACGTACAAGGACACTAGTACAGGCGATGTTGCGCTTTGAACCTACCGCCAGGACGGCGCGCGTATTTAGCCTTTGATCTATAAAACACTCCTGCGGGCTCACCGCCCGCCCCGCGGAAAAGCGAGCAACTTTAGCGGAATCAACCACGTTTAAAAATTACATTTGTGGCGCTTCTTTGGCGTGCCTTTTTTGAAAAGGTTTTGAAAAACGAATACCGAAATTACAATAGGGCCTAGATTCCCAGTAAAACTTTGGTCATTCGATGGATTTACACCTTGAGAGTCTATCATCTTTTTTTTCATCGTTATCTCTATACTTAATAGCTATCACATTTTTTATAGAAAAATGTATCTTCTACCTCTAATCCATATTGTCCAGGATTAAATATTTGCTCGGTGCTGCCAACAAATAGGACACCGCCTGGAGCAAGTGCTTGCGAAAATTTTTGATATAAACGATCTTTTGCTTCCTCCGTAAAGTAAATAAGCACATTTCGACAAACGATCAAATGATAGCCAGAGTCAAATGGATCAGCTAGCAGATTCGTCTTTTTAAACTGAACTGGTTTCTTGATAACATCGCTAATTTTATAAACAGAACCATCTTTAACAAAATGTTTCTTTCTATCTTCAGTTGACATTTCAGCTAGAGAGCGTTCTGCATATATTCCAAGTTTTGCTCTTTCAATTGCCCCTTCATCTATATCTGTAGCAAGGATGGAAATCTGCTGCATTGGCATAAACCGGGATAAAATCATTGAGATTGTATAAGGTTCTTCCCCAGTTGAAGATGCTGAGCTCCAAACCTTTAGCATTTGATTTTCCTTTAATAAACGGGGCAATATTTTATTTTCTAATACTTCCCATCGACTTCGATTACGATAAAACTCCGTTACATTAATCGTCATTCTATCCAAAAATTCTTCTAAAAGGTCTTGATCTTGATCTAATTTTTCAAAGAACTCACGAAATGATCGATATCCCTTTTTTTGAAAAAGTGAGGTAAGTCTTCTTTTCATTTGTGCTTCTTTATACAGAGATAAGTCAATTCCCGTCTTTGTCTTCATTGAAGTGATAAAAACCTCATAATCTTGACTCAAATTCTTCCCCTCGTCTATCTAAAGAAATATACTATTAGATTAAAAAGCCCCCTGTATAAACAGGCGGCGGTTAATTAATAAATCCAATTATTGATGAGTTTTGAATATTCCACAAGTTCGTCATCTCGAAAGAAAAGTTTTATTTCCCTTTCAGCACTTTGCACAGAATCAGAGCCATGAATAATGTTTTTCCCCATAATTAAGCCAAAATCTCCGCGGATCGTACCTGGTGCTGCCTCTTGCGGATTTGTCGTCCCCATCATTTGCCTTGCAGTTGCAATGACCTGCTCCCCTTGCCAAACCATCGCAAATACGGGGCCAGAGGTAATAAATTGAACGAGTCCTGGGAAAAAAGGTCGTTCTTTATGCTCTGCATAGTGGCTTTCCGCCAGTTCCTCAGAAATAGACATTAGCTTTGCGCCAACTAATTGAAAGCCCTTTGCTTCAAAGCGAGATATAATTTCTCCAATCAATCCCCTTTGAACTCCATCAGGTTTTACCATTAAAAATGTTTTTTCCATATTTTTATATCCTCCTGCTAAAAATCGATTACAATTGACAAAACTTATCAAAATAATATCACTATTTCCTATTATTGGCAATGCTCTCAATACTTGTTCAAAAGGAGGATAAAATGGAGCAAGTCGGATAAAGGCGCTGACGTCCAGTCAGCAACACCACCACTAGTACATCCTTTACGTCGAAAGTTCGAGGCGGCGAAGTCTTCGAGCACTAGGAAAGCTTCCTCGAATCTGCATGAAGGAAAAGTGGTATCCTTTTAGAAGCAAGCCAACGAGCCTTCACAGGAAGTGGTTACTTCGACGTTCGACACAGGATGTGTCGGCACTTAGTCGAAAATCATATATCCTGCAGTGTCATTTTTTACCGGACTTTTTGAACAACCCCTATCAATATTTTCTCTTGCCAATATATTTTGCAATATCTTGTAACATTTTTTTTGCAGGATTTGCCGGGAGATCATTCAGTAAAAGCAACGCTTTGTTTAAATATTTTTGACTTACATCATATGATTTTTCAATTGCAGGTGAATTTTTTATTTGGGTAATAATGTGCTTCATTTCTCGTTTATCAGTATCTTCACTGACATTTAAAATTTGCTTTCGAAGCTGTTTATCTTCCATAGCATAAAGGGCAGGTAACGTAATATTTCCTTGCCTTAAATCCTCTCCAGCAGGTTTGCCCAAGGTTTCTTCTGTAGCAATAAAATCAAGGATATCGTCAATAATCTGATAAGACATTCCGATACAATAGCCGAATCGGTAAAGGGTTTTGTATGTTTTTTCGTCTGCACCTGCTGCAATGGCACCAAGTTCACAGCTTACAGCAATTAATAAAGCTGTTTTCCTCCTTATTCTGCGCAAATAATCTCTTATATTTTGATCAAAACGATATTTGTCTTTTATTTGTTCAATTTCTCCTTTGCACACTTCAACAATCGCTTTTGCCAAAGTACGATGCGCAATGGAATCTTTAATATTCGTCATATAATCGAGAGATCTTGCTAACATATAGTCACCAGTATACATTGCTACCCTATCGTTCCATGTATAATTAATCGTTGCTTGGCCTCTTCTTAAATCAGCCTCATCAATCACATCATCATGAACTAGAGAAGCCATATGAATAAGTTCTAACGCTATGGCAGCATTTTTAACAGTATGTATATCATAAGTCCCGAATTTTGCGCATAAAAGAACAAAGATCGGGCGAATTCGTTTTCCCCCAGCCTTTAATAATTGAATGGATGCCTGCTGCAATAAATCAATATCGGAATGGATCGATGCTTCCAATTCGGTTTCAATTAATTCTAGATCTGTTTTTAAGGGAGAATTTATTAAATTAATTTTCATTTCATTTCCACCTGGGTTATTATTTCTTTTTTATTCCGATATGGGCCGCTGCGACACCGCCTGTAAAAGATTTGTAGATCACATCCACGAATCCTACTCTCCAAAATAATTGGGCCAATTGATTCATTCCGGGAAAATCGCGTGCAGATTCTTGCAGCCAAGAATACTCTTTAAAGCTCTTCGCCAAGAATTTGCCCATAAGCGGCATTAAAAAACGAAAATAAATATAATAGCCTTGGCGATACACAGGAAGATTCGGTTGAGACGTTTCCAAGCATACAGCCATTCCCCCCGGCTTTAAAACTCGTTCCATTTCTTGTAGAACCTGCTCATAATCTGGGACATTTCGTAGACCGAAACCAATTGTGACATAATCAAATTGATTATCTTCAAAAGGTAATTCCATAGCGTTCCCCTGAACAAGTTCAACATTTGTTAATTGTTCATGCTCGATCTTTTCTTCCGCTACATGCAACATATTATGACTGAAATCTAGTCCAATTGCTTTCCCTTCAGGTCCTGTTGCTTTTCCCAAAGCAATCGTCCAGTCCCCTGTACCACAGCAAAGGTCTAAACAAGTCTGTCCAGGCTGGACATTCATTTTCTTCATCGTTTCTCTTCGCCATTTTTTATGTTGCTGGAAACTGATAACTGAATTCATTTTATCATAATTTTGGTAGATATTTTCAAAGACCCTATGAACATGCTCTTCGTTTGGTTGTACCATTATCTTTCCTCCACCCGCAGGCTTGAGAGATCAAAGTAATGACGATTCAACTGATTCAATCGTGTTTTCACAATTGCAGGTAAATTAGGCAAGGACTTCATGATATCTTCAAGCTTTATTTTTGATTCTGTAGCATACTTAAAGCAAATACTTTCAAGGGTAGTTGTTTCAGGAACATGAGGTAAGCAACAACTTGCCAAGCTTTTGAAAAAAAGGTTTTTCTTGCCTTCTCTCATATTTCTGATTTCATTTAATAGTTTTTTTAAGAATAGAAATTCCTCGATCAATTCGTTATAATGTGATGCCTGATCAAAATGATCATTAAATTTCGTAAGCAGGATGGATTCCACTTGTTTAATACATTTCATAAATAGGTGATCATTCCCCTCCCCCATTTGAAAAATACTTATTTTTTGTTCATTTATTATCCTGATCGCATCTGCTAAGTTTTTAATTAATTCTATATTTTGGTATCCAGCTAATAAACTATAGTATAGGCCACTATAGTAATCACCAGCCAAAACCTTGAGCTGTTTTTCTTTTACAGTTGTTAGCTGGTGTTCTGTTACCTTCTCATGCATATCAATCGCATAATGAGCAAGCATAGCCGCTGAAATATATGTATCCATTTCTTCTTTTTGAAAATCTGCATTTCGTAAGGAATGGACCAAAAAAAGAATTCGGTCTTCATCAATCATCGACGGTTTCACGTATTGACTGAAATAAGGATGAAAGCTCTTTTTTTCAACCCTTTTCTTTAAGTTATGAATTTGTTGCTCATAATTAAAAACCGCCATTTAGTAAGCCTCATTTCTATCGCATTAATCAATATGTTCCTTTGTGCACAAAATTCATTATAACATAATGGTGTGGGGTATGGCGATTGTCTATTAAGAGGCTATTTTGTTCTTTCACTATCTATTTCGCCAAAAGCCGTTAAAATCTTGGCTTCTCCTCTAACCTTTATAGCAGAAGTATGTTCAGTAAATTGAGCGATCATCACTTCTCCTTGATCTAGCTTCTCTGCATGATGAAATTTAGTATCGGACCCTCTTGTGAGTCCAATTACATTCACACCATCTTCTAGCGATTTAATAATAATAAAATCCGACTGTTCCTTCAATCATTACACTCCTTTGGCTTTCATCTTATTCTTAATCACTATCCAATTCTATGCATTCATATTCATAAAGTGAAATTTCTATCAGTGAGGGGGATTAGTGCCCATTAATGTGGAATAAAGCATCCGCTATTTTATTGTACATAGTACCACAAATTGTTTGCAATATAAAAAGGAACTGCCTAAATAGACAGTTCCTCCCTACACTCTTTCACAAGAATGTATGTAAAAATATTATTTTACAGCATCTTTTAATGCTTTACCTGGTTTGAAAGCTGGAACTTTGCTTGCTGCAATTTCAATTTCTTCACCAGTTTGTGGGTTTCTACCTTTACGTGCTGCACGTTCGCGCACTTCAAAGTTTCCAAAACCAATCAATGCTACTTTATCGCCATTCGCCAATGTATCTTGAATTGATTGAAATACGGCATCAACCGCTTTAGTTGCATCTTTTTTAGAAAGCTCAGCTGCTTCGGCAACAGAATTAATAAGTTCAGTTTTGTTCATGCCATTCACCTCCTTCTAAGAAAATAGAGAAACCAAGTTTCTCAACCGCTATTACATTTGTAAACAATTTTATGAATTTCTAAACATGCAACGGCAGAAATCCTATCACAATTGCTGGAAATCAGGGATTCATCAGCAATTCTGTTTAAAAGATTAACATAATAAATATCGGTTAGCAAGAATTAATGCGGCGAAAAATGGAAAAGATGCCGAATTTCGTCAAATTCGGCATCTTTTTTAATAAAAAGTGAGTTACCACGCGTTTCATTCATTAAATTTAATGTATTCACAAACTTTAATTTAGTATTACAAGCTTTTCATTTCCCTTACAAAATAATGGCAATTAAGCCTCCTGATCCTTCGTTAATAATTCTTTCGAGTGTTTCCTTTAGTTTATACCGAGCATTTTCTGGCATCATGGCAATTTTCCCTTGTATTCCTTCTCTCACAAGCGAGCTTAGACTTCTACCAAAAATATCTGAATTCCAGATGGATAATGGATCATCTTCAAAGTCCTGCATTAAGTAGCGGACAAGTTCTTCACTTTGTTTCTCTGTTCCAATAATTGGCGAGAACTCTGATTCAACATCCACTTTAATCATATGGATAGAAGGGGCTACGGCTTTTAACCTAACACCAAATCTTGATCCTTGACGAATGATCTCAGGCTCATCAAGACTCATATCTGTTAAGGAAGGAGCCGCAATCCCATAACCCGTTTGTTTCACCATCACCAGCGCATCTGAGATTTGATCGTATTCCCTTTTCGCATCCGCGAAATCTTGCATTAATTCTAACAAATGGTCTTTCCCTCTAACCTCGACTCCCACAATTTCTTTTAACACATCATCATAAAGTTCATCTGGGGCAAATAAATCAATTTCGGCAATGCCCTGCCCCATATCTACTCCTGCCATACCAGCATTATCGATATAATCATATTCATAGAATTGCTGGACAACACGATCAACATCACGCAAACGTTTGATGTCTTTCACTGTTTCTTTTACAGCTTCTTGATAGTTAGCTCTTAACCAATGATCTTCTTTTAAAACCATGACCCAGCTTGGCAAATTCACATTTACTTCAAGGACTGGGAATTCATAGAGAGACTCCCTGAGGACACTCATGACATCCTCTTCTCTCATCCCCTCAACAGACATAGCAAGCACAGGGATATCATATTTACCTTCTAATTCCTTTCTCAGTGCCTCTGTTTCAGTGTGATGCGGACGGGAAGAATTAATCACCATTATAAATGGCTTTCCTACTTCTTTCAGCTCATTTATCACACGTTCTTCTGCATCAATATAATCACTACGTGGAATATCACCAATTGTGCCATCTGTTGTAATAACAACACCTAATACAGAGTGTTCTTGAATAACTTTTCGTGTTCCAATCTCAGCTGCTTCGTGAAATGAGATGGGATCTTCATACCATGGTGTGTGAATCATTCTCGGCCCGTTCTCATCTTCATAGCCTTTTGCCCCTGGGACTGTATACCCAACACAATCTACAAGCCTTACATTTACTTCTAGCCCCTCATCCACCTGAACAGTAACTGCCTGATTGGGGACAAATTTCGGTTCAGTTGTCATAATCGTTCTTCCTGCCGCGCTTTGTGGCAGCTCATCCTGAGCCCGTGCTCGATCTGCTTCACTCTTAATATTCGGTAGAACAGCTAATTCCATAAACTTTTTAATGAATGTGGACTTACCTGTACGAACAGCTCCTACTACTCCCAAATAGATGTCCCCGCCCGTTCTTTCCGCAATATCTTTAAAAATATCCACCTTTTCCAAGAGGTTCCCTCCTATCATTAAGTTCAAGGGACAAACCATAATAGATGCTCGTCAATATATGTTTATGATGTTGTCCGATTCTCATATGACCATAATTATTACCAACTAAAAAATCCTTCTTCCACATTATATTTAGTGAAAGAAGGAATATTCCTATTTAGCCATATAAATCGGTTCATTGTTTTCATCGATTGTGTAAGGTAAAGAATATGCTGGAACAAATGGAGAATCTTTCGTAAGAATTTCAACTATATTATCACCATTTTGATAGGATTCAGACCCTTCTTTTAACGCTTGGTACAAATCACTTATATAATCAACATATATTTCTCCTTTTCCATCCATAACAAAAGATAAATTGTTTTGGCTAAAAGGGGATGTAATATATGGCTCATTTTTATAACCTAACTTTGAAAAATCAATCGAGTAGACATTATCAGCTATTGCCTCTTTGAATGGAGGATATTTATGTGATTGTAGCCTAATTTTTATTTCTCTTATTTTTTCAGCTATTCTCAAATCCACTAATTTTACGGTAGGATCTGTTTCCACATCTATAAGCACATACTGAAAAACCCCTCCACTCTCAAATGAATTTCCTGGAGGTGAAGATAGATAATTCGGTACAATTCCTGAAAAATCAATAGGGTACTTTATGTATATAGGTGTGTCTTGATCCCGAGTTTTAATTGGTAAAATTCCACCTTTTTCATCTTGATATTGGTTCACTGCCTTTTGCACCGACTCAATTTGATCTTCGTACGGGATCTTATTTTCAGCTTTTCTTTCATCCGGATACATGCAACCTGATAATAACAATATAAGAAATAATGGCATAATAAAACGTAATGGCATCCATGTTCATCCTTTCAATTACTCACGTCACTCATAAGAATCTAGTGAAATTTAGTAAGTCGGACCTGACAGCACAATAAATAATGTGATGAGACCTCCGATAATTAAACACAGCCAACCAACAATACTTATAATCACTTTCATCCACCTATTTTTCAGTTTATAACGGACTAAATACATTGCAAACATAGCTACTGCAAATAAGCCCATACCTATTATTGAAATCCACATCTTTTGCATTGATACTGACATAATTTTTTCCTCCGTTACTCTTTATCTCATTTGCTTGGAAAATTTCATTTTTAAGGTTTATGTTATCTTGAATCAACTGGCACTAGCCCCAGACTGAGTGAAATTTCATTTTTATTATAACATTTTTCCGGATATAGAAATAAACAATATGAAAACTGAACACTAATTTCGCCCTTGCCTAGTGTATTATAAAATCCTAGCTTGTAGATAACTTACTTATGCCGTCGTCATCCAGCTCCAGTACCTAGGCCACGAGAGGCTCGCAGATGCTTGTCAGAACAACAGCAGCATCGTACAGCCGCCAATAGGACGGTCTGAAGCTGTTCTACGTACGCTTTTGTTCTGGTTTAGGAAATTATAAAATTGTAGCTTGTGGATAAGTTGAAATATTGAGTTTTGTGTCGGCTAGCTCCAGGCGCCTTGCGCTTTTGTTCTTGAATAACATAAAAAAATATGAAGCAAAGGAAATTTCCTTGCTCCATAGTGACAACCCAGTACCCATGCCAGTAGTTCAAGCATGATCGCTTCAAAGTTAGTATATGCAACAAAACGCAATAACGCACCATCTCTTGCCCATCTCACCGCTGTTCCATTTGTGCACTTAAAATATCCACAAGTTCTTCCATTTCATTTTTCTTTAGGCGCGCCATTAGTCTTTCGACAGCTTGTTTGGGCTCTACATTATTAAATAACACATGATACAACGTTTCAGTGATAGGCATTTGACAATGATATTTTTGAGCAAGTTGATAAGCAGCTTTCGTAGTTCTTACACCCTCCACTGCCATCCCCATTTTTTGGAGTACATCTTCTAAATTTTGTCCTTGTCCAAGCATATTCCCAGCTCGCCAATTCCGCGAATGAACACTTGTACATGTCACAATTAAATCACCAACACCTGTTAGGCCGGAGAATGTTAGTGGATTGGCCCCCATCTTTGTACCAAGACGAGAGATTTCAGCCAGTCCCCTTGTAATTAGGGCAGCCTTAGCATTATCCCCAAAACCTAATCCATCAGACACTCCTGCTGCAAGCGCAATAATATTCTTTAATGCCCCCCCAATTTCTACTCCAATTAAATCTGGATTTGTGTAGATTCGGAAGTTCTGATTCATAAATAGATCACGAACATATTCTGCTGCTTCCATATTTTTAGACGAAACCGTCACTGTCGTAGGATGTCTTAAACTAACTTCTTCCGCATGGCTTGGTCCTGATAACACGACGATATCTTTAAGAATATTTTCTTTGACTTCTTCTTCAAACATTTCCGAAATACGTAACAGTGTATCTGGTTCTATTCCTTTGCTAACATGAACAAACGTTAATGGAGTTTGCTGGAAGGTCAGAATCGCTCTCAATTGCTCTCTGATTGCTTTTGTTGGTACAGCTATAATCACAGTCTTTACCCCTGCAAGTGTCTCCTCCAATGAAGTGGACGCAATAATATTTTCCGGCAAGGAAATTCCTGCGAGGTATTTTGAGTTCTCCTGTTTTGTATTTATTTCCTGCTTTTGTTCATCATTTCTCGTCCACAGTATTACTTCATGCCCATTATCAGCTAATACGAGAGCTAGAGCTGTTCCCCAACTTCCAGCCCCAATCACCGCAAGCTTTTCTTTTTTATTAGCCAAAACATTCACCTACTCTGTAGTTATTAAGTCTTACGTTCTCGCTCTAGCAATCATCCTTATCGGAGTTCCTTCAAACCCAAATGCTTCCCGAATCCGATTTTCCAAAAATCGCTCATAAGAAAAGTGCATGAGCTCGGGATCATTCACAAAAATTACAAAAGTGGGTGGTTTGACTCCAATCTGTGTAGCGTATAAGATTTTTAACCTACGACCTTTATCAGTTGGTGCCGGATTACGGGCAATCGCATCCATAATAATCTCGTTCAAAACGCTTGATTGGACACGTAAGGAGTGATTCTCACTCACCATTTTAATAATAGGGGGTAACGTCGTAAGTCTCTTCTTCGTTTTAGCAGATACGAAGACAATCGGGGCATAATCAAGAAACTGAAAATGGGCTCTAATTTTCTCTTCAAAGTTTTTCAGCGTTTTGTCGTCTTTTTCAACAACATCCCATTTATTGACTACAATGACGATTCCTCTACCGGCTTCGTGGGCGTACCCAGCTATCTTTTTGTCTTGCTCCAAAATTCCTTCTTGCCCATTCAACACGACAAGAACTATATCTGAACGATCAATTGCCTTTAGAGCCCTCAATACACTATATTTTTCTGTTTTCTCATACACTTTTCCTTTTTTTCGCATTCCAGCCGTATCAATAATCGTGTACTTTTGATCTTCAAATTCATAGGAAGAATCGGTCGCATCCCTTGTTGTACCAGCAATATCGCTAACAATTACACGGTCTTCACCAAGAAACGCATTCACAATTGAGGATTTCCCCACATTTGGTCTGCCAATTAGACTAAATTTGATAATATCCTCATCTTCATTTTCTTCCAAATCGCTTGGAAAATGTCGGACAATCTCATCTAGCATGTCTCCTAACCCGAGTCCATGAGAGCCAGAGATAGGAAAAGGTTCTCCAAAACCTAGAGAATAAAACTCAAAAATATCTGTTCTCATCTCCGGATTATCCACTTTATTAACTGCTAGAACAACCGGTTTTTTCGAGCGGAATAAAATCTTTCCAACTTCCTCATCTGTAGATGTGACACCTTCTCGAGCACTTACAATGAAAATTATGACATCTGCTTCTTCAATGGCTAATTCAGCTTGCTCGCGAATTTCGACTAAAAAAGGAGCATCTCCCAGATCAATTCCACCTGTATCAATCAGGTGAAACTCATGTGTGAGCCAATCACCCGTCCCGTAAATTCGATCTCGCGTTACACCTGGTGAATCTTCTACAATGGAGATCCGTTCCCCAACAATTCTATTAAAAATTGTAGACTTCCCTACATTAGGACGTCCTACAATTGCAACCGTAGCCTTAGCCATATTATCATCACTCACTTCAAGTCAATTTCAAAAACTTTTTCATTCTCAGAAAGCTTGGTGAAAATTTCAGAACATCTTTCAATATTTGTATGCTCAGCAAATTGGCACCCTGCTACTCTCCTCACCTTATTATACTCAAGCTAGACGTATAGTCCACAATATACCATTTTATAAAATCTTAGACAAGAACAAAAGCGTAAGTGCCTTGATGCAAGAAGAAAGGCTAAGTTTGAGACGTCCTGTCGCTTCGTCTGCACTCGCAACGTCTTTCTGCCCCAACATCCTGCTGCCCTCCGACAGGCAAATAACCTGAGACAATAAAATCCAGTTTTGACTTTTATTGTCTCAGGTTATTTAGTGGAACATCAGCGAAGGACGCCATGTCCATGTCTTCCCCGATGGGCTCGCATCCTGCGAGTAAGTGCAAGACGTCCACTTGTGAAAGATAGACAAAAAATAGTAATGGACAATTTAATGTAAAACTTTTTTGTTTTTATTTACCCTCATTAGAACGAGAATTTTCGAGAAAATATAGCTTATAATCATTGTAAAAATAGTAATCGACAAAATATCGAGTATTTCCAGAGAGCCGATTACATAAGGGATTTCCCACTTAGATAATATAATAGCCAATAAAAAATCTCCCTGTAAAACACCGAGGCAAATAAATAAGGCTCTTTCTAAAAAATTAAATGGGTAAACAATATAACTCATTACAATCAATATAAAAGACAGTAAAATCTTTCTGTCCACTATCATTAAAATCGGATCAAATAATTCGAATAATCGAGCGCCCGTGTACCCCAATATAAGAGAAAGAACAGCTATAAGTAAGACAACTTGCTTTTTAAAAGATAGCTTCACTATGATCAGATAACAAGTGATTAAGACAACTAGGCTCTGCCCACTAATCATGAAGCCATTTAAAGATAGCTTTATTGGTAGACAAATAATCATCACAAGTGCAAATATGGCTAACGTCCGTCGGTGTACTTCTTGTTTGTCCATTAAAAAGGTAGCAAAAATCCATATTACCCAAATAAAAAGTAAAAATATGCTTCCCGCCATTTAACCACCTCCCTTTCCATTATAGGAAAGGAAAACAGAATTTAATCAATTATTTAATCCATGAGAGAAAAGAGTAAATATAACTTAAAACAGCCACTTTGAAAGTAAGTGACTGTTGACATAAAATTTGTTGCTATTTAAAAAATGCGAGCCTTAAGAAATATCATCAAAAATCATAGTTTTCTGCGCCAGATTCTCGGAGACAAAACTTCAATAGCTGCCTGTTCACTCTTTATGTGTGCTAGATTAAGAAGTGCTTCCAACCTTCACAATAATACTTCCACTCTGGTTCTGATCCAGGCTCTTACTATTTCTTTTCCTTCGCTTCCTTTACTGCTGTTTCCGCTTCCTCTTGAGCTTCTCTCAAAATCGTATTAATGTCTACCCCATCTAGCAACCTCTCTTCTAAACCTGCGTAAGCATCCTCCTCATACGGAGAAAAGCGATCCAAATCCGTCGGATAGGAGTGCTTCGTCATTGCATCGATATTCAGCTCCTCCATCCATGGGCGTTCTTCGATTAAGTCACCTAGGTAGTCATCATTTATTGTCGGATCGGCCAATGAGGATGCACGGCCTTTTCTGGCTGTCGTCCGTTGAATCTCATCTGTAAATAAATACGCAATCACTTTAAATGCTTCATCAGGATGTGCCGAAGATGACGCAACACCGATATTTCCCGATCTTGAAGGCCGTGAAATGCCAGGACGATCTTTCCAATTAGGATATGTTACAATATCAAAGTTGAAACCTTCGTCTTCGGAAAAAAGTTCAACTTGCGACCAAATTGGATTCATCGCCACGTTCCGGTCCCCGAAGAATGGCCCGATGCTAGGATCCCTATCATCATCACCTTCCGGTACATTGCCCGGGATTGAATATACACGTTCCATCTTTCTTAGATACTCCTGATATAACGGCATATATTTCTCACTTGTATATGTTGGCTCATCTGTTTCTGGATCCACTTTTGGTACACCCCGTTGGTCTAACATAATACTTGCATACGGAATTTGTAACCCATAGTAGTGCACACCATTCTTTTCTCCAGTCAATTTAGCGGCCAAATCGATGATCTCATCCCAAGTCATATCATCTTTTGGGTAGTCTACGCCAAACATATCAAAAATGTCTTTATTATAGTGCAACACTGTGATTCCTCGAGTATATGGTAATGTGTACAAATTGCCATCAGCGAACATCCGTGATTCAGCTAAAAGGCTTGGTTCAATTCTATTTAAATCAAAATCATGTTTCTCAATTAACTCACTCATATCCATCGTTAATCCGTGCTCTGTAAAATTGGGCAGTCCTGAAGGATTACCCAAAAAAATGATGTCAGGCATAATTTTCTTGGCCAGCAAATCCTCAATCGGTTGATCTAGATACTTTAGTTTAATATGAGGAAATTCCCTCTCAACTGGCTCCTTAATCTCCTCGTTAAACCGTTTTTCTTCCCAAGCGTCAGGATAAACAACGTTTAAGGTAATATCTTCTACAGGGTTATCTTCAGATGCTTCAACATTATCGGTCTCACTCTTCACCGCTCCTCGTCCTGATTTACAGGCAGTCAGAACTAGAATAAGCATTATTCCTAATAGATTAATAATAATAAATTTTGCAAATCTTTCCATGATTCCCCTCCCTCTTTTTTTGGTTTTAGTAAGCGCTTACTAAATATGATATTACGATGCATACACAACAAAGTCAACAACAAAATGCAACAAAACAATTAATACAACAAAAAACACAAATACTTAAGATCCCTTCACTTTGGCAGGCAGGTTGTAGATGAAGACGTGCAGACATCCAAAATTAGTCTGTGGTCCACTTTTCCTTTACGAATGGGTAGAGTATTTCTTGAGATTTTACTTAGACTTCTCTGAAATCTTATCGTCTCTAAATGGGATCTTACGAATGGTTGAACATAAGAAAAGCGCAAGCGCCTTGCTCAGCCCCGACAAGCAAATGTTCTGAGACAAGAAAAGTCCGGTTTTGACTTTTATTGGCTCAGGTTATTTGACCTCGAGGGGCTAGGCGCTGGAGCTAGATCAAAACACTAGCCAAAATTTTATACTTTCTTATCTTTAAATAAAAAACCTCCCGACGGTCTATTCGGGAGGCTAACATTTATTTATTAAAGTCTTTTAATTTATCACCGATCATGTCACTTAACTGAAAACCGGAAGTTTCTTCTGGAAGCTCATAATCTTGATTGTTGTCTTCCTGTTCTTCTAGTTCTTTTATACTTAATGAAAGACGTTGATCGCCTTCATTAACATCCAATACTTTCACATGAACAGCTTGGCCCTCTTCTAATACTTCTTGAGGTGTTCCAATATGTTTATGAGAGATTTGAGAAATATGGACTAACCCTTCTACTCCAGGAAGTACTTCAACAAAAGCTCCAAAAGATACGAGTCGTTTTACAGTTCCTTCAAGAACGGAACCTACAGGTGCTTTTTCAGCAATATTTTCCCAAGGTCCAGGTAAAGTTTCTTTAATAGACAAAGAGATGCGTTCATTATCTCGATCTACTGATAAAACCTTAACCTTGACTTTTTCTCCTTCATGAACCACTTCAGAAGGTTTGTCAATGTGTTGGTGAGAAAGTTGAGAAATGTGCACTAAGCCATCTACTCCACCAATATCAACAAATGCACCAAAATCTGTTAATCTCTGTACAGTTCCTTCAAGCACCTGGTCTGCTGATAATTGATCTAATACATTCATTCTTTCTTGCTTCTTCTCTTCTTCAACTACAGCACGATGTGAAAGAATAAGTCTGTTTTTCTCCTTATCCAATTCTACAATTTTAAAAGAAAGCGTTTTTCCTTGATATTCTGCAAAATCCTCAACATAATGGTCTTCTACCATAGAAGCGGGCACAAAGGCTCTTACTCCTAGATCCACCACAAGACCACCTTTGACAATTTCATTCACTTCAGCATCAAAGATTTCGCCATTTTGATAGCGTTCTTCCAACTTCTCCCAAGCCTTTTCTGCATCTACTTTGCGCTTCGAGAGAACCAATAGTTCTTCTTCCACTTTTGTCACAATTAGGTCAAGAACGTCTCCCTCGTTAACAACATCCGATGCTTTTTCAACATGGAGGCTGGATAATTCACTAATCGGGATGATACCGTCAAGTTTACTTCCATCAATATTGACAAGAACTTGTTTTTCCTCGATTTTAGTGACAGTTCCTTTCACTTGATCTCCCTCAGAGAAATTTCTCACTTCAATATCATTCATATCCTCGGGCATATGTACTCCTCCTATCGGCTTTAAAAATATAAGAATTAATAAAAATTCCTTTGCCTTTAAGTTAATTTTAAATCGTCCTCTTATTAACTTCTTACAAATGAATACGTTTGTCAAGTAATTGTAACTATTGTGTCAATATTCAATTATCCAGTATGTTCATCTAAAAGTTTTTGAATTTCTGCCATGATTACCTCTGTTGCAATATCGGCTGATGTTTTCTTTTTACGAATCTCGGTAAAATCTATTGGCTTTCCAAAAACAATCTTTTGTTTTTTAAATGGCTTATAGGGTCCAATCACTGCACAAGGAAGTATCTGCGCATTCGAACGTAGGGCGAAAAAACCTGCGCCAGCGAGTCCCTTGCCAAGTTCCCCAGTTGAACTTCTCTTTCCTTCTGGAAATAGCCCTACGACCCTATCTTCCTTTAATAACTTTAATCCGTTTCTTAAAGCTTCTCGATCACTCATGCCCCGTTTAACTGGAAAAGCATTGATCGCATTCATTAATTTCTTTGTGGCTGATTTTTGGAATAACTCTGCTTTGGCCATAAAATGCACTGGTCTGGGTGCTGACATTCCGACTGACGGGGGATCAAGATTACTAATATGATTAGAACATAGTAAAACCCCACCTTCTTTTGGAAAATGCTCGAGACCAATTACTTCAACACGATAAAGAGGCTTGATAATACATTTGACGACACCTCTTGCAAAATCGTAAAAACTCACTATTCCCCCATCCTTTCATTGGCTAACTGATAAATCCGGTCAGCCACTTCAACAATCGAAAGAAAAGATGTGTCTATTTCAATTGCGTCGTCTGCTTTTCTTAACGGAGAAACTTCTCGTTCTGAATCTTGTTGATCTCGTAAACTAATTTCTTTTTTTAGCTTCTCTAAATCTGAGGTATAGCCCTTGTCAATATTTTCAAGATGTCTTCTCTCTGCTCTTACTTCAACACTCGCTACCAAAAATACTTTTAATTCCGCATTTGGCAACACTTCAGTCCCGATATCACGTCCATCCATTACAACGCCGCCAGCTTGTCCTAATGCCTTTTGTTGTTTAACCATTTTTTCCCTTACAAGCCGATGAGCAGCTACGGTCGATACGGTATTTGTAACTTTATCTTCACGGATGACGTCTGTCACATCTTTTCCATTGACAATGACAAGTTGTCCTTTTTCAGATGGAGTTAGCTCTATGACCGTATGAGATAATAGGTCAGCCAATTCCTGATCATTTTGCACATTAACATTTTCTTCCAAAACCATGTATGTTAGAGCCCTGTACATAGCGCCTGTATCAACATATATATAAGTCATTTTCTCTGCCACAATTTTAGCTACAGTACTTTTCCCAGCACCTGCTGGTCCATCAATCGCAATACTGATTTTCTTCAAATTCCTTCACCTGCTTGCTTCATATAAATATGATTTTAATTTATTTCTATATTATCATATAACACGCTAAATTCCTTCTAAAAATATATTTAGAATTTAATTTAAATAAATCAGCAGGTGACCTTCCATCTTCAACATGGAGTTGGAAGAAAGGTGAATCCCTTTTCATTTTTTATTCGTGTGATTCGATCTTTTGATGAAATACATCCAGTTTCTCTTGCTCTTCCATACCAGAGACTCCTTCATATTGAATTAACTTGTTTACATAATCAAACCAAGTTACATGTTGAAACAACATTTGAACACCAATTAGAATAAACAGGTGGACTAAAACTAATTTTAGGAAAATTCGTTCCAATCTCTTCATATTCACCATTCCGTTTTTTCATTTATTATCGCCAAGTTTGCATTAATTTATTTCACTCAGCCCTCTTTTTCGATACTCTAATTGTTTTTCAAACGTAAAGCGAATGAGCTGCTGTTGCTCCTGACTAGATAAATTTAAAAATTGTAAGGAAATAAGGTGTATCTTGCTTTTCTCAAAATTTCTTACAACTCTACAAGGAAGAGTAAGGTAACGATAATCCTTTGAAGAAAATGGCAATACAAGCAAAACTTCGCCTAATTCACCCTTTTTAATTTGGGTATGACGATTAATAATTGAACAACCTCCGGCACTTATATCTTTCGTTACGGTTGGAAAGTATGTTCCTGAGATTTTCAGTGAGGCATCTAGAGCTGTTTTTACCCGAACAAATTCTCGGCGTTGGATCTTCATCAATCGATCCTCATTCGGGAAAAATAAAATCAATAATGGTATCTTATTTTTTATTTGTCCTAGCACCTTTGTCCTGAATAAATAAGCATCCCCTGAATCCTTGTCAATAAAGTTTGCAAATAACTCTTCCTCTTTTAGTAAAAAAATAACTTGATTTGATTCATTCCCCACCGGATAGGTTATATAAATTTTATTTTCAGCGTAATCAGCTATTTTTGCTTTAAAGCTTTCCTGTTTATTTTCCCTATCTAATTCTAATGTCAGTTCCATGCCCGCCTTGATCATCCAACATCCCACCCGTTACTTTTTTACTAATCATTTAGTATTATCGCAAAGAATTTTGTGAATTTCTAGTTTTTAGATCAAGAAAAGCGCCCGCATAGCAAAAACCCATCTAAGATGGGTTTTCGACTTATAGAACGTCTTCGTATAATGGCTCGGCGTTTTGGAGCTTGTCGACTTTTTCTTCCATTCCAGTTTCCGCATTGATAAAAATACGATACGTATCATTGTTCATGGTACCTACAAATTCATGACAAAATACATCTTTCCCTAGATCGTTAGCGACAATCGCTAACTGATGATCTCTAATTTCTACGTTTCCATTGATATATTCTTCTGCTTCTTGCTCAGTTAACTTCGGTTCGGGGATTTCTCGTTCATGTTGTCCCTTTAAATAATCCGAAGCAGCAAACCCAATAATCTGCCCATTATCAAGGGCAACCTTGACCTTAATTGACTCGGGGTAAATTGTTACGCCATCTTGAATAGTCGTGAATGTAAACAATCCTTGGGTATCATATTGCAGACTTTCATTCAAGTGCAAATCTTTATATTGATGTGCTTGTAAATACTCTTCTGCTTTTGAAGCTGCTTCATTTAAGCTTATTTTTTGGTCTCCAATATCTCGATGATTAATTAACCAAATCGGATAGCCACCTTTTTCAGTCATATCAAGACTAACTTGGTCTCCACCACTATCTAGATTTACACTATAAAAACGGTACTCTGAACCTTTGCCGCTCTTAGCTACCTTTACATCTGAAATATCTTTTAATCCTGCATAGTCTTTCGCAAGCGAAACAGCTTCTTCTTTCGAAATTGATTTACCCTTTAAATGCTTAAAATTCTCTTCTCTTTTTTGAAATGTGACCATCGTCGTATCTTCTAAATTTTCTTCATCAAATCCTTTAACTTTTTTATCAACTGTTTTGAATCCATCTATGATTGTATTATCAGCCGCTTCTTTTCCAGAAGCTAGAGCCAATTCAACATCCATCCATCGTAGGTTGTTTTCCAACACTGAGTGTTGTACATTCCGCAGTTCTGAACGAATTTCATCACTTTGACTATACAGCTTTTGCAATGTTGTGTATTCCTTCTTGGATAATGGTTCCTTATCTAAATCACGTACGGCTGTTTGATAACTAAAATTTCCGATATTCGCAAGAAATTCCTCTGTCTTATTAAATGGTAACAATGTCAATGGCAATTGTCCTACCTGTGTTCTTGCTTCAGAAGTAATCCGCCAAACATCCGCAAGCGCTGGTGATAAAGATTTTTTAGAATTCATTGCAAGCGTTGTTCCAATTTTGTCGTGTAATACATCCATTTGATAGGACAAATCATGAAAAGCACGTTGATAGTTATTTTCCGAATTCATTAAAATGGCATTTTTTTCCTGGTGCTCCTGATACCCCCAATAAGCAGTACCAGCAATTCCTATTACTAAAACAGCAATTAAGATAGATCTAATCAAAATTGAACACCTCCCTTATTACATGCAAAAGATATGTTTTCCAATTCGTTTGATTTGTGGACGAGTCCAAATCCACTCACTTGTTGCGGTATCCGGATTAAAGTAATACAATGCACTGCTTGTAGGGTCCCAGCCATTAATCGCATCCAAGACTGCACGTTTTGCGGTATCATTTGGCTCCAACCATATTTGACCATCTGCCACCGCGGTAAATGCCCGAGGTTCGAAGATAACGCCGGATACTGTATTTGGAAACGATGCGCTATTCACTCTGTTTAAGATAACAGCAGCAACGGCAACCTGGCCTTCATATGGTTCTCCACGAGCTTCCCCATGCACAGCATTAGCCATAAGTCGAATATCGTTTTGCGAAAAGCCCGCAGGGGTGTTTGTAGCAGATGGCTTTGGTTGAGAATCTCCACCACCTTGATTACCAGATTGTCCCTTATTTGGCGAAGATTGTTGAGATAGATCTGTTCCACCATAATGAGTAAATTTATTGCCTTTTTGAATTTGGTCCTTCACATACTGTTGATCATACTTTGAAGCGTTCGCGAGTTTTGCTTTTGTATTTGCTCCAGCAAGTCCATCAATCGGTAAGCCAAATTCACTTTGGAAATTTCTTAGTGCCCAGTATGTTCCCCAGCCGAATACACCATCAATTTTTCCCTCATAAAAACCAATATACTGTAATCTTGCTTGTAACTCGATGACATCGTCTCCAACTGCCCCTTTTTGAATCACTTGATTTGTAAATGCGCGTGTTTCATGTATTGTTGGGATAGATAGGACGATGATGCTTACAAATAATACAGTCAGTAGCTTGATCGCTTTGCTATCTCTCACTTTTATAGCCTCCAAAAATTGTTTTCCTATCCATATTGTCCTTAGGAAAACCCATTTTTATTCATAAAAGTCAAGAAAAATATCTATATAAGAAAAACGCAAGGCGCCCGCCTATCGGCGACAAGCAAATGTTCTGATACAGAAAGGCGTTCTTTGCCTTTTTGTATCAGGTTATTTTGCAGAACATCGGCTAAGTTCGCGCCGTCCTGGCGGCAGACTCAAATGCGACGTCCTGTCGCTTCGTCTGCACTAGTACATCCTGTACGTCGCAACGCCGATGGACTCGTTCCTGCGAGCCTCAACAACTGCTCAGCCTTGAAGCAATCTAAGAAAAACTTTATACTTTCTTATTTTTGTACAAAAAGTGCAAGTGCTCGTTTAGCAACGTACAAACTTTTTAGAGCTTTGACTTATCGTAGGAAGAAATCGCTATCCACTGCAATGACCTAAGAAAGTTATCCACAAGCTAGGATTTGATAAATTTCTGGCAATAAAAAAACAGCCATCATTCTTAATTAGAATGCAGCTGTTTTGTCTTCGCTTTTATTTTGAAAATGACGTTTCGATAATACATGCGCTTGTTTGGCTTTCTTCAGTCCAAAATACCATAGAAATAACATAAAAGGAATTATATAATAAATCCAGCTTTTCCCGACTAGAATAGAATCATAAAATCCATGCAAAATAAATGGAATAAAAAAGGATAAGCAAATCCATTTAACCGGACTTCCGGCAATGTTGAATTTCGCTTTACCAAGATAATAGCCCATTAATACACCGAATAAAGCATGGCTAGATACAGGCAATAAAGCTCTCCCCATTGCAAACTCTACTCCATTACCTAATAAATACAGAATATTTTCGACAGTGGCAAAACCCAATGAGAGAGAAGCACCGTACACAATCCCGTCATATGGCTCATCAAAGTCAGCATGCGGGTAAACAGTTAGGAATAGAATAAACCATTTAAAAAACTCTTCTAAAAAAGCTGCGGAAATGAATGATCTAAAATATAGATTTACAATCATATTTTCAGCATCTATCACGTATTGCATAAACATAATCGGAAATGTTAAAATTGCGCCAAACAAAAACATTTTAAATACATTTGCAACAGGTTCTTGACTATATTGGTCACGCAAATAAAAATAACTTATTAAAGCTAACCCCGGAGCAATCCCGGCAGATAATATGCCAAACATAACCAGCTCTCATTTCTGTCTGTTTCTTTTATGTTAACATGGAAAAGGTGAATTGGGAATGATTTTAGTAATGAATCATACTAACAAGAAAAGCTAGGATTTTATAAATTCCTAAGCAACGATGAAAAGGTGAAAATAATTGAAAAACATACTTGTATTACATACTGGCGGGACGATTTCCATGCATGAAGACACCCAGTCAGGTGCGGTTGCTCCATCGCTGGATCATCCGCTCACAGACTTCACAGAGGAATTTAAAAATGTGGCGCATCTCACCACAAAACAACCACTCCACCTTCCCTCACCTCACATTAGGCCAGCAGAGATGCTAGTCTTGAAAACCTTAATTGAGGAAGAATACAGGCAACACTCATTTGATGGAGTAGTGATTACCCACGGAACAGATACCTTGGAAGAGACTGCGTATTTCCTAGATCTCACACTTGACATCGAAATTCCAATTGTCATCACTGGAGCAATGCGGTCGAGTAATGAAATTGGCTCTGATGGTTTATATAATTTTATTTCTGCAGTTCGTGTTGCCTGTTGTAATGAGGCAAAAGATAAAGGAGTTCTCGTTGCTCTTAACGATGAAATTCATGCTGCAAAAAATGTGACAAAGACGCATGCCAGTAATGTCTCAACCTTTCAGAGTCCACAATATGGCCCTATAGGTTTAGTCACGAAGCGAGAAGTCTTGTTTCATTATAAACCACTCTATGGCGAACACTATGATATTCATCAGATTTCCAAAAGAGTCGCATTGTTAAAAGCTTACGCGGGAATGGAAGCAGATATGCTTGAGGCAATCTATGAGCAAAAATATGATGGAGTTGTGATAGAAGCATTGGGACAAGGAAATCTTCCACCTTACTGCCTACCTGGAGTCGAAAAATTAATGAAGGCGAATATTCCTATTGTGATCGTTTCTCGCTGCTTTAAGGGTGTTGCTCAAGACGTTTATGATTACCAAGGCGGAGGAAAGCAATTGAAAGATATGGGAGTTATCTTTAGTAATGGATTAAATGGACAAAAAGCAAGGATTAAATTACTCATTGCTTTAACAAAAATAGCTAATCTTAACCAACTAACCCGCATTTTCCAAGATCCCGTTTGTAAGCATGAAGAATAAGTGGTGATGCTCCAACAGATCGCACAATCATAATAGCTGGCAAGAAGGCATATTTATAGAAAACATGGGGGTGATCACATGTTTTCTATGTATGTGCTTGTCAGTGATGAGTGGAGTGGTATTTTCTTGAGTATTCTAGTCTGTATTGCCATTCTTTATGGCATCCTGATCAAGCAGGCGACCAATTTGAAACTCTCTTCTCCACAACCTCTGATTTTTTTCTTGGGATTATGTTTAACTTATTTAATTATAGAAAGTCCCTTATCCATCTTGAGTCACCTCTTATTTAGCTCTCATATGTTATTCATGAGTATCCATTATTTTATTATCCCGCCTCTTCTGTTATTAGGGATCCCTCCCTCTGTATATGT
>NZ_JADIJK010000020.1 GCF_017355205.1 Bacillus sp. SD088 | reverse complement strand
AATCAACTCTATCCGAGAGTAAATCAACTCTATCCGAGAGTAAAGAGAGGGAGAGAAGCGATGAGTAGCAAGAAAGCAAAGATGATTGTGGAGAAGGATTTTAAAGTATCAGAAGTGGATAAGCGTATTTACGGATCTTTTGTTGAGCATTTGGGACGTGCAGTTTATGGCGGTATTTACGAGCCGGGCCATCCAGCAGCCAATGAGCAAGGCTTTCGGCAGGATGTCATTGAGCTGGTTAAGGAATTAGATGTACCACTTGTTCGTTACCCTGGAGGGAATTTTGTTTCAGGATACAATTGGGAAGACGGTGTAGGTCCGAAAAAGGATCGTCCCCGTCGACTAGAACTAGCCTGGAGAACAATCGAAACAAATGAACTTGGTACAAATGAATTCATGGACTGGGCTAAGCTTGTCAATGCTGATGTCAACATGGCGGTAAACCTTGGTACTAGAGACCCTGATGTAGCAAGGAATCTTGTTGAGTATTGTAATCACCCATCAGGTACATATTATAGTGATTTGCGCCGCTCTCATGGTTATCAGGATCCCCATGATATTAAAACATGGTGTTTGGGAAATGAGATGGATGGTCCATGGCAAATGGGCCAGAAAACAGCAGTAGAATATGGCCGTATTGCTAACGAAGCTGGAAAAGTGATGAAGCTCGTGGATCCTTCCATTGAACTTGTGGCTTGTGGAAGTTCCAGTCGAACAATGCCAACCTTTGCAGATTGGGAAGCGACTGTACTTGATTTATCTTATGATCAAGTCGATTTCATCTCCCTTCACCAATACTATGGAAATCACGATAATGATGTTGCCAACTATTTAGCGAAAACGTTAGAAATGGAAGATTTTATCCAGTCCGTCATTTCAATTGCCGATTATATAAAAGCGAAAAAACGTAGTAAAAAGACCATCAATTTATCTTTTGATGAATGGAATGTTTGGTATCATTCCAATGCAGCTGATCAAAAAATTGAACCATGGTCGATTGCACCACCTCAATTGGAGGATATTTATAATTTTGAAGATGCTTTATTAGTTGGTTCCATGCTGATTACACTATTAAAACATGCTGACCGTGTGAAGATTGCCTGCATGGCCCAGCTAGTCAATGTTATCGCACCCATTATGACAGAAAATGGCGGATCAGCTTGGAAACAAACGATCTTTTATCCTTATATGCATGCATCTAAATACGGAAGAGGAACAGTTTTAAATCCAATCGTTTCAAGTCCAAAATATGATAGTAAGGATTTTACAGATGTTCCGGTACTAGATACAACTGCTGTTTATAACGAGGAAGAAGAGGAATTAACGATCTTTGCTATGAACCGTGATCTTGAAGAACGTCTACAGCTTGATTGCGATATTCGTAACTTTACAGGCTATAAGATTGTTGAGCATATTGTGCTTGAAAATGATGATTTGAAACAAGTTAATACTGCGATAAAACAAGCAGTTGTCCCACATACTAACGGAGATGCAATTCTGGATAATGGTCATATTTCAGCGACATTGCCAAAATTGTCTTGGAACGTTATACGTTTGAAAAAATAGTAACAATAAGGGATAGGGCCCGCCCCCTAATTCTTATAAGATGTTGTTTCCATGAAATAGAAAATCTAATTTTTATGTAAGGATGACTGCAATGAAGACAGAAAAGGTAATTGAACTCGTTAATCATGCGGATGAAAATTGTTCCTGCACCCACGCACACTCCCCTATTACAATCGAGAAAATGACTGTGGATTCAGATGCTTATGATCAGTTTTCTATGTTTGTAACCGATAAAGGATTTAAAAATGTATTGATGATTGCGGATGAAAATACTTTTACAGCAGCAGGGGAGAAAGTAGTCACATACTTGGAAAAATTAGAGCTTACCTATAGAATCTGTTTGATCGAACCAAATGAAATCGGCGATGTGGTCGCGGATGAACAAGCACTTGTCCAAGCTTTGCTAGCGATTGAAGCTGAGGTTGATTGTTTGTTAGCTGTTGGGTCTGGCACGATCCATGATATTACGAGATTTTGCGGGGCAAAGACGGGTAAACCATTTATTTCGCTGCCAACTGCGGCTTCTGTCGATGGCTTTACTTCACTTGGCGCTCCCCTCATTATTAAAGGGGTGAAGAAGACTTTTCCAACTGCCTCGCCCATCGCCTTATTCGCTGATATTGAGATATTAGTGGCAGCTCCAAAAAAGATGACTGCCGCTGGGGTTGGCGATATGATGGCAAAATTTACATCTTTAGCAGATTGGAAATTTGGTCATCTAATGCATGGGGAACCATATTGTTCACTTGCAGCAGAAATAACCAAAACGGCTTTGGACGATTGTCTAATGGCAGTAGATACAATTGCTAGAGGGGAAGAAGAAGGACTGAAAATTTTAATGAACGCTCTTATTCAATCTGGATTAGCGATGTTAATGTTTGGGCAGTCTCACCCTGCCTCTGGTGGAGAACACCATCTATCTCATTACTGGGAAATGGAATTCCTTCAGAAGAAAAGACAACAGGTTTTGCATGGAGCAAAGGTTGGTGTCAGTACCATTTTAATGTCTTCTCTTTATCCAAAATGGTACCAAGAGGGAAAGTTGTTCCCTAACGACTTTGAACAAAAGATTGAAGTGGAAGAAATCATTGAATCCCTTCCTGATGCCACATATCTAACGAAGCTAATGGAACAATTGGGAGGACCAACCACTCCTGAACAATTAGAGATTGAGGAAAACCTTGTGGATAGAAGTTTAAAAGAAGCCTACTTATTAAGGGATCGTTTTACGATGTTGAAAAGCTATAATATTCAGTGAGAATAGCTTATTATTTCGTTGGTGTATTTATTTTCGAATCAACGGATAGCATGCCTCCACTTCAAAGAGAGACATAAATGGAAGTGGGGGTGAAAAACAGATGCCTTTTCAAAATAAATTCTGAATATTCAATTTCAAATCAACTCTATAAAAATAAGAGAAAGGAAGAAATAAATGCAAGCTTATTTATTTGTGCATTTTCGGGAGAAGACTAGTCCAGATGGGGAGCAGGTGTATTTTGGAATTAGTAAAGATGGCTTCCAATGGGAAGAAGTGAATAAAGGTCGACCGCTCTTATGGGCATACTATGGAGATAAAGGTGTACGGGATTTTACAATCACTCGCTGTAAGAGGAGCGGAAAATATTATATCTTTGCAACAGACTTAAGCCTTGCCTATGGGATGCGCAATCAGTATCACCAGTCTTGGGACGAAATCTCAAAAAAAGGAAGCAAATGTTTCTCTGTATGGGAATCAGAGGATTTAGTGAATTGGACAGAGCAACGTCTTGTAAAGATAGGAAATGAAGATTTTGGTTGTATGTGGGCGCCAGACATTATCTACGATCGGGAACATGGTGACTATGTCCTCCACTGGTCTTCATCCCATAAAGAAAATAATTTTGGCTGGAAAGGTATATACTGCAGCCGTACGCAGAATTTTGAAGATTTTTCTGACCCTCAGCTTCTGTACAGGAAAGAAGATAGCGGTGTGATTGATTCTGCAATTTATGAGGAAGATGGCAAGTATTATATGTTTTTAAAAAGCGAGGATAAGCCAGCAAGGATTGTACTTTTGAAGGCAGATCATGTGCATGGACCATATAGTCGAGTTGAAGAATTTGTCCGAAGCATGGAAGTATTAGAGTCTGGACTTTATGAAGCACCAACTGCAGTTCGTCTGGAAGATGGAAAATGGTGTCTATTTCTTGATTATTATGGTGTACCTGGAGCAGGGCAAGGCTATGTTCCTTTCATTGCTGATAGTCTAGCAGAAGGGAAGTTTGTACGCTCTGACCAGGCATTCAATTTTCCATATGGATTTAAACATGGAACGATTCTAACGATTACAATGGAAGATTATGAAAGAATTAAGAGGCATAAATGGAAAGAACAATAAAGCTAGAGGAAAGGAGCAATTCTACGGATGAATTGAAACCGGTTTCCTTACATGTATATTTGGAAGCGGTTTCTGATTGAAGGAGGTGAAAAAGGGCAAGATGCTTAATCAACACAAAGCTTTATTAAAAATTTAAAGGGGGAATTCATATGAAATTAATATTTGGCAATCGTATTACTCTAATATTTAGTTCGCTACTGTGTTGTGTGTTAATTTTCTCTGGATGTACAGCAAAGAAGGAGCAAAAGGTATCAGCTGATGGTGAACCAGAACCAATTACCTTAAAGATCCATTTTGGAGAAGATGAGAATTTTATTAATTCCTATATTAAGCCTGCGGAAGAGGAATTTCCGTATATTACCTTTGAACATGTGGAAGGAAGCTATGAAGAATTAAATGCAGCGGGAAGTACTCCAGACATAGTGTTTCATTGGAATAAAGGCGGATTAGCAGATCAAGAAGAGTACGGATTAGCCTACGATATGACGGAGCTAATTGAACAATCTGGATTTGATATTTCACGGTTTGATCCTAATCAGTTAGCAGAATGGCAAACGGCTTCACATGGAGAAACTTGGGTTCTTCCGATCATGACGAGTCGTTGGGCGCTTATGTATAATAAGGACGTTTTTGACGCGTTTGGTGTTGAATATCCTGAAGATGGGATGAATTGGGAAGAAGTAATTGATTTAGCGGAAAAAGTGACTGGTGAAAGAAATGGTATGGAATATCAAGGGCTATATATGCCAAAACATGAGGCACCCATTTTTTGGACTACAGGAAATTTTGTTGATCCAGAGTCAGATGAGCCGCTTTGGACAGAGGACGGAACAATTAGGGATTACTTTAACTCGTATCAGCGAGCTTATTCTATTCCTGGCAACCCATATATTCCTGAACATTGGGAAGAAGGAGGTTGGGTAGAGCTATTTGAACAAGGGAAATTAGCGATGGTGGCCCAGTTTTTTTCTCCCCCGAATCCAGAAGCAAACATAAATTGGGATATTGCAACCTATCCAGAACCTGAGAATGGTGTTGCGTCTAGAGGATGGGCCATGGGAATTAGTGCAACAAGTGAACACAAGGAAGAAGTGATGAAGGTGTTTGATTTTTGGTTTTCTGATGAACAGTTACTTAACAATACCTTCATATCTGGTCCTCTTTATGTTCCATTTCCACACCTATATGAAAATGGAGCTGCTTTAGACAAAGCGAACGAGAGGGAGGGTGAGATTTGGGAAAATCGTAATATGGAAGCACTATTTTCTCTTCCTACTGCGGATTCGCCAGAGAAGATTTCTGATTATGACGAGGGCGCAATCGGGACGATTGATGGAGCGTTATACGAATTAGTCACTGAAGATCAAACTGATTTAAATACCCTTTTAAGACAAAAATATGACGAAGAAATCAACCGTATCAAGGATGAAAAAGGGAAAAAATAATAAGATGGAAGTTTTAAATATCGAGGTAAATGTATTCCAAGTGGGATGCTTACGACAATTCTTGCTAACAGTCTGGCAGGGAAGTTTGTATTCAATTTTCCATATGGATTTAAATGGGGAACAATCCTAATGATTAAGATGGAAGATTAGGAGTCATGAGTGGATAGAACGATAAGCGCAGATGAAAGGAGACATTTTACTAGTGAAATGAAACCGATTTCTTTTTTGGACTTATTTTATTGACGAATTTCGGAACCGATTTTGAGTTGAAAGGGATAAAAAAGCAAGACGAACAATGGTTTATCAAAATTTCAAAGGGAGGTAGTTTTTATGAAATCAATATTTAGCAGTCGTATTTTTCTAATGTTTAGTTTGTTGCTATGTTGTGTGTTAATTTTTTCTGGATGTACAGCAAAGGAGAAGGAAAAGGTATCAGCTGATGGTGAACCAGAACCAATTACCTTAAAGATCCATTTTGGAGAAGATGAGAATTTTATTAATTCATTTATTAAACCTGCAGAAGAAAAATTTCCGTATATTACATTTGAACATGTGGAAGGAAGCTATGAAGAATTAAATGCGGCTGGCAGCACGCCAGACATATTATTTCATTGGAATAAAGGGGGATATGCTGAAGCAGAGGAGTATGGACTAGCTTATGATATGACAGATCTGATTGCACAATCCGGATTTGATATTTCTCGATTTGATCCCAATCATATAGCAGAATGGCAAGCGGCCGCAAATGGGGAGACTTGGGCTCTTCCAATTATGACAAGTCGTTTTGCGCTTATGTATAATAAGGATATTTTTGACTTATTTGGTGTCGAATATCCTAAAGATGGAATGAATTGGGAAGAAGTGATTGATTTGGCGGAAAAAGTAACTGGTGAAAGAAATGGTACAGAGTATCAAGGGTTATATATGCCAAAACATGAAGCGCCCATTTTTTGGACTGCTGGAAATCTTGTTGATCCAGAGACGGACGAGCCGATTTGGACGGAGAACGGGACGATTAGGGAATACTTTAACTCGTATCAGCGAGCTTATTCCATTCCCGGTAATCCGTATATCCCCGAGCATTGGGAAGAGGGAGGATGGGTAGAGTTATTTGAACAAGGAAAATTAGCGATGGTGGCCCAGTTTTTCGGAGCGCCAAATCCAGATGCAAATATAAATTGGGATATTGCAACTTATCCAGAGCCGGAGAATGGCGTTCCTTCCAGAGGATGGGCAATGGGGATCAGTGCAACAAGTGAACATAAGGAAGAAATAATGAAGGTATTTGATCTTTGGTATTCCGATGAACAGTTACTCAACAACACTTTTATAAGAGGACCACTTTATGTCCCGTTTCTTCATCTATATGAGGATGGATCTGCCTTAGAAAAAGCTCTAGAGAGGGATGGGGAGATTTGGGAAGATCGCAATATGGATGCCTTATACTCTCTTCCTGTTGCGGATTCGCCAGAAGAGATCTCTGATTATGACGAAGGCGCAATCGGGACGATCGATGGAGCGTTATACGAATTAGTCACTGAAGACCAAACTGATTTAAATACTCTTTTAAGGCAAAAATACGACGAAGAAATTAACCGTATCAAGGATGAAAAAGGGAAAAAATAATAGAATAAACTGACATTGTCGAAGCAAAATCAATCGGCAGTAAATCAAATATTTGGCCATTAGCGGAGGAGAGAATACAGGTGATGGCAGATATGTCCTGTATTCCCTCATCTTATTCCAAATTACAAGAAAAAAAGTAACTCACCCTCACCAGTGATATGGAGAGCAAGGATGAGTTACTTTTTTAACCATTTATTTTAATACTGGAGGAATGATAATAAATATGAGTATTGCAATCAGTGTAAATCTAACTTTCTTTTCTTTTAATGATATTGGCAATAAAACCAACCCCATTACACCTATAAACAATAAGGAAAAGCCGATTGCATAGTACCCTCCTGTATTCCAGATAGGGATGCTCAAAATTGTACCAGTGTATCCTTGGAAATAATTATAATTCGTTAATGCAGCATTCATGATTAATGCACTTATCAATAAAAATATGGATGAGTAAAAAATACTTTTATATTTTATCACAGCGTACCTCCAGTTAGTTGTATTCAAACATTATAACAAGTATATCTAATGAAGTTTCTATTGTCTTGGTAAAAATTCCCGCTTGAAGACTCACACTAATTTTTGTAGCCTAAATGAATAGCGTCGGATATAATGCTTGTTTTTTTGCTTACTTTCAAGCTGTATCAAATAAACTTTCGTTTGTATGCCATGATGGTTGGAAAAAATCTCTTCTATGATCTTAGGTGTATCAATACTTTGATCGAATTGCAAAATGAATATATTGTCCTTTCCTTGCCAAACAATCTGATTGTTCAGTATCGATGGTTTAAAGAGACTGACAAAATTCTCCGTAATGATTGCCTGTTCATCTGTACCAAATTGCAGTGTATCTTCTAACAGCACATACTTTTGTTGCTCATCTATAATCCATTTGCGTTTGAAAAATTGCAATCCGTCCACATCAGGATATGTTTCAGCCAACTCAAATGAGAACGTACTGGTGTGTCCATCAATCATCTGAAAATGACTATCTCTCGCCTGAAAGTTCCCCTCTTTTTGTTCTTTCCCCTGGATAATTGGTAAAGAATGTCCGAGAGCTCGATTTGGTAAAAATGTATAGCGTTTTTCTCCAAAGTAATCTCTTGTATATTCTCCAGCGCCTAAATCTGTTAAAAATAAATCACAATCATTCCCAATGATAAAGTGTCCAATATCATTATGATTATGGCTTTCCTGATTGCTTCCCCCTTTAGCAGAAAAAATAAATTGTTTCTCTGAATTCCGAATGATCGCCCATTGAGCATCTTTAAGATAGTGTTTACAGGATATGATATTGGTATGGTTTGCTTCTTTTGTCCAGATCAGATTCCGGTACATCGGTGCCCAGCGATAACAATGATCATCATACAGTGAGCTGGCTTCTGTGACAGGAGGGATGGCCACATCAAATGTTTTTTCGCAGAAACAAAGCAAGCCACTTGGCAAAACCAAATGATGATTGGAATCTGAATAAGGAATATATTGATCTTTGGAAACTATGGCATAAAAGGGGAACGTAGCAATACTCTTTACTTTTGGATCATTTATATATCGATCATCCTGATATAAGTGGGTGTATTTTTCTGCAAAATAACAGTAATAGCCAAATCCATAGGCCCAATACCCTACACCTTCTGTACATACTCCATCTTCAGCAAAACTTTTTAAATAATAAGCAAAGGATGTTTCAAGACGCTGCAGAATCTGTTTTTGTCTTGTAGAGTGCAGGAGCAAAGCAGACAAAGCTGTTAGGCCGATACAACCGGCAATGACGGAACTCCAGTTATTTTCTAAACGCTCCCAATGCCAGTCTCGCTCTTCAAATGGAGTAAAGACTCGACGCTCAATTTCTTCAGAAACTAATTGTTTCATAAAATTGGAGAGTTGTTCACCGATAATTTCAATAATTTCCGCAAGAGTTTGCGCTGTTTCTGCAGCAAATAGATCTATTACAATTTTACCTTCACAACTAAAACTATCATCCACAATCGGAATATGTGCAGGGAGTGCCCATGAATATTCATTACAAATTTGAAAAATAACCTCTTCTAATAGTGGAAGACTTTCCTCGCTTTTTCTAAGGAAAACATCTAAAGCTAATACATTTAATTGTTTTCTTCGATCGAAATATTGCTGTTCAAAAGTCAAACGCTCACCTGTTTCGAGATATTCTTTGTACCCTAATAAATCAATTGGTTCAACTCTGTTTTTAACACGATATTCGGTTGCCTCTTCTACTATTTCATTCGTTAATTTGGTGGCTATTGTATAACGGGTCATGTGAAATCCCCCCTCTGAATCTATTTACTCATCGTCATAATCATTACATAATGATCTATAACTGTTTTTTATAATCTTAGTATATTTAAATTTTCAAATAATTATCGTTGACAAATGATAGCAATGGGTTGTAAGATTTTTATAAGTACCAATATTTAGCATACTTTAAATTGATACCGGTTTCAATAGAAACATAATTTTTGGATTTTTGAAACCAATTTCTAGGAGGGGATGATAAAACAAAATTTTGTGGGAGTTACATGAAGAAGGCATAGATGAAGGTGAACCGCTTGTTTCTGACTGTTAGCTGATAGTTTAATCAAAAGGTCCTTTTTCTTTCACTTTTATTGAAACCGGTGTCATTTAAGGGGAGGGACGATATAAAACAATATCATTCACTATTTATGGAGGTTGACCCTTAATGAAATTAACCTTAAGGCTTCGCGTTTTACTAATTATTGGAATATTACTTTTCGGCATCGCTGTGTTGTCAGGATGCACATCAAAAACAAAGACAGAATCAGCAAACAATGGTGAGCCTGACCCAATCACATTAAAGATCCATTTTGCTGAAGATGAAGCGTTTATCGATGCATTTATCAAGCCAGCGGAAGAAAAGTTTCCTTATATTACATTTGAACATGTAGAGGGAGATTTAGAAGAATTGATTGCCGCAAGGAAGGCACCAGATATTTTGTGGTTCTGGGATCAAGGATGGCTTGAACATGCGAGTGAGCTTGAAATGACCTATGATATGCGGGAGCTAATTGAAGAGACAGGCTTTGACATTTCGCGTTTCAATCCTAATCAGTTAGCTGAATGGCAGGAGTTTTCTGGGGAAGAATTATGGGTTCTGCCCATGAGTTCCGATCGCTTTGCATTAATGTATAATAAGGATATTTTTGACTTGTTTGGTGTTGAGTATCCAGCAGATGGGATGACCTGGGAAGAGGTTGTGGACTTAGCAAGAAAGCTAACTGGTGAACGAAATGGAATGGAATATCAAGGTTTATATATGCCGAAGTCTGGAGCCCCTATTGCCTGGACAGCAGGTAATCTAGTTGATCCAGAAACGGATGAACCGTTATGGACAAATAATGATACAGTTAGAAATTTCTTCGAATTGTATAAGGAAGTTTACTCCATCCCAGGAAACCCGTATATTCCTGAGCATTGGGAAGAAGAGGGCTGGCCAGAATTATTTGCACAAGGGAAATTAGCCATGGCGGCACATTGGTTTATGCACCCAGGGGAAGAATCAAATGTAAGCTGGGATGTCGCAACCTATCCTGAGCCAGAAAATGGTGTTCCTGCAGGTGGATGGGCAATGGGGATTAGTTCTACAAGTGAATATAAAGAAGAAGTAATGAAGGTCTTTGATTTTTGGTATTCAGATGAGCAGCTAATGAATAATACTTTTACAGGTGGTCCCCTCTCTGTACCGTATGCCCATCTTTATGACGATGGTTCAGCAGTAGAAAGAGCCTTAGAATTATTTCCAGATCTATGGGAGGGACGGAATATGGAAGCACTTTTCTCTCTTCCAGTAGCGGAACCGCTTGAGGAAAAATCTAAATATCAAAATGATGATATAGTTTATGATGCCTTATATGAATATATTGACGATGATCAAATGGATTTAAATACTCTTATGAGAGAAAAGTACGAAGAGGAATTGGTTCGGATTGAAGAAGAGAAAGCAAAGGAATAATGAGCATTCTGATGAATTCTTATAAAAATGCAAAAGGTCTGATAAAAATGACACTGTGAGATATGATATTTCAATTTTTAAAAAATTGAAAATAAGAAGTTTGCATGGGCAAAAATAATTGCTAGGAGGTGCTTACATGCCTTATAACAATGCGTCTGACCCTTTTCATCCAACAAAGGGGCTCCGACTTCGGGATATTCCTGCGCATGATCCGTATGTATTGGCGCATAAAGAAACAAATACTTACTATCTATATACAACGGCAATTCCAGAATTAACAGATTTAGAAAGATATGGAGTACTAGTTTATAAAAGTAAAGATTTACTTAATTGGGAGGGGCCCTTTGTCGTTTTTAAAATTCCTGATGGAGCGTGGGCCCATCCACAGCATGGTACATGGGCACCAGAGGTTCACTACTATAATCATAAATATTATCTATTTGTAACCTTACATAATAGAGAGCGTATATTAGCAGAACCACCAAAGGTCTGGAAAACCAATCATCTACGGGGGACAAGTATTGCTGTAGCTGATTCACCAGAAGGTCCCTTTATATTACTTAAAACAGATGGACCGGTTCCTCCAAAAAACTTTATGACATTAGATGGAACTTTGTATGTGGATGAGGAGCAAAAGCCGTGGATGGTCTATTGCCATGAATGGATTCAGGTGATGGATGGTACATTTGAGGCAATTCCTTTAAAGGATGATTTGTCCGCAGCAACTGGCCCACCACAGCATCTTTTCAAAGCTTCTGATGCCCCGTGGATCAATACGGAACAACAGCCCGGAGTGCAGCCTTCGATTTATGTATCGGATGGATGCCAATTGTATCGTACCAAGAGTGGTCACCTTATTATACTTTGGTCAACTTATAACAAAGAAGGATATGTACAAACGATTGCCAGGTCGAAATCAGGTCAGTTAAAGGGACCTTGGGAACAGCTTGAACCATTAGTAGGCGCTGACAGTGGACATGGAATGCTATTTAAAACCTTTGCGGGTAAATGGATGCTGATTCTTCATCATCCATTTAGTACACCTGAATCACGTGCAATGATTTACGAGATGGAAGAAACAGAAGATAGCTTTAAAGTAGTTAGACCGAGAACTGAATTGCATGGCTAATGAATTCAGCAAATTAAATGTTGGAACTTTATGAAGATAAGTATGGAAAATTCGATTGTTTCGATGATTATTACTTGGAGGTGTATATTTTGGTGACGAATAAAAAAATGTGTTTATTAGTAACGGTCATGGTGTTGTTTTCCGGTTTGATCATGAATACGCCTTTAACAACAAAGGCAGCAGATAATGATTTAAGAAAGGTCGAGGATGTTCTATATTTTGTCAATGCAGGTGATCCAACACCAGAAAGGGTGGGGGAGGATGATCAATTAGGTATATATCAAAGCCAAACGGAACAGATGTATGGGACCGATGAAGGAACAGGGAAAAAGTGGGGATTAGTCACTGAAACGACCGCTACAAGTAACTTTGACGAGGGGAAGTCAGACAAGTATTCTTCCTTAAGATATTATAACGGTCCACAATCGCGCGATAAAGCGATTGAATACAAATTTGAACTTCCGGAAGGGAATTATGATCTTACACTTGGATTTAAAAATAAATGGAGTGGACGAAATGTTAATATTATCGCTGAAGGGGAAAATTTGTCCAATGGAGATTATGATATTGGCGAATATGGTGCAGAGAAAGAATTCAATTATCGCCAGCTATTAGTGAAAGAAGGAGAATTGACTCTGAAAATTCAAGGCCCTGAAAGCGCTGAATTAACCAATTATAATGATCCATTAGTAAACTATATTTTTATTAAGGAGAGCGTACTCATTCCCCTTTCTGACCTAGAAGCCAAAATAGCAGAAGCTAGGGAAAAAGTGGAGGAGCCCAATCCATACACGAATTATAGTGTTCAACAACTTCAGGCTGCCATTGATCAGGGAGCTAAATTGCTGGATAGTATCACGAATGAAGGGCTGGATGTAGAATCAAGAGCTGTCCAAAAAGATATTTATACGACTATTCATGATGTAGACACTGCTATAGGGGGGCTAGAGTTGTATAAAGAAAATGAATCTTTTAAACCGGGGCAAACATGGAAGGATACGGATGGAAAACCTATCCAAGCTCATGGCAGCGGGATTATGTATGACGAACAAACGGAAACCTATTATTGGTATGGAGAAGATAAGACGCATGGTTATTTACCTGCAAGGGGAGTTAGAGTCTATTCCTCTAAAGATCTATATAATTGGAAAGACGAGGGTTTAGCCTTAACAGCGATTGAGTCGATGGATCAATTTGCAGATGATCCACTTATTTCCAAACTTTATAAGGGAAGAGACGACAAGGCAGCTATTTTGAATGATATTGGGACAGATCGGGTCATTGAAAGGCCGAAAGTAATTTACAATGAAAAAACGAAGAAATATGTGATGTGGATGCATATTGATGGTCCATCTGAAACTTCTGATGCAATGTACGCGAAGGCACATGCTGGCTATGCACTTAGTGATTCTCCTATAGGTCCTTTTGTGTACCAAGAAAGTAATCGAATGGATAGGGCACCAGAAGATGCTGATTATAATGGACAGCCAGATCAGCCAGGAATGGCGCGGGATATGACATTGTTTAAGGATGATGATGGAACCGCTTATTTAATCTATTCAAGCGAAGAAAATATGACCATCTATATTTCAAAATTAAATGATAGATACTCAGATGTGGTTGGATGGCATAAAGAAGGCAAGGAAGAACGGGATTCGACCTATAAAGCAGTGCATGGAGAAGACTATATAAGGGTATTCCCAGGTGCTCAAAGAGAAGCTCCAGCTCTTTTTAAGTATCAAGGAAAATATTATATGATAACATCAGGTGCAACCGGATGGGATCCAAATCCGGCCAGATACACAGTAGCAGATGATATCTTTGGTGAGTGGAAGCCAATGCGGAATCCAGCAGTTGGTGAAAAGTCTTCAACAACTTTTGATTCGCAGAGTACCCATGTCATCCCTGTTGATCCTGAAAATGGTAAATTTATTTATATGGGGGATCGGTGGAAAAAAGAAGACTTAGCAAATTCATCTTATGTATGGCTCCCCATTGAATTTGGGCAAGAAGATGAGATGACCTTAAGGTGGTATGATGAATGGGATTTGTCTATTCTAGATAAAATGGGTCGGGTGACAATTAACAGCAAGTTACCTGAAAAAGTAACATTAGATAAAACACCAGATTTACCTGATGTTATCAATGTGACAAATACTGAAGGGAAGCAAATGGACACAACGGTTATATGGGAAATGAACGTTGAAGACTTTTCCCAGCCTGGAATGATGATAGTTGAAGGAAAACTACCAGAGCTGGCAGGTAAGGTAGTTAGAATCGAGATCCTAGTGCTCCCTAATAATGTGGAATATTTTATTCATGCTGGTGGTGCCGAAACCCAAGATTACAAGCTTTGGGCCTCTTATATGCAAGAAACGCTCTTGAATAAAAATAGGATTGATCAACAATATGATCCGGAAAATGGCCAAAATTGGGGATATGTTGGCGATCGTACAAGTCCCTCGGGAAGTGAAGGCGGTGACCTATTCTCGGCACTGCGATATCTGACTCCTAATTCCGGCACAGATCTGACATATAAATTTAATCTGGATAATGGCGAGTATACTGTTTATCTCGGATTGTATGATCCTTGGTATAGTTCAACTCGTGGGAGTCGAAAAGCGGATATTTTATTCAACGGAGAAGTCCATACGAAGGATTATGTGTTCACTGAAGCTTATGATGTGGTTGGAGGAGATGTGGAAATTACGGATAACCTCTTGGATGTGACCATTCGTAAAACAAATACCCCTGATCCACAAATTAGTTGGATTATGATTGTTGGAGATGAACAGAAACAAGATGTGAATGTCTCAAAGATGTTAGAAACATTGATGGAATATAAATCGGATTTACAAGATTCTGTTTACCATTCTCTACAAGTGCACCTTACTGCACTTCAACATTATGAACGTCAAGAAGAGGCTGAAAAAACCGTGAAACATATGAATAGTTTTATAGAACTATTGGAACATCAGAAAGAAAAAGGGCTTGTTTCTGATGATATGTTTAAAATGCTTAAACGAGATGCCAAGATAGTGATTGCTCACTGGCAATAAGCGATCTCCCCTGTTTCATACAGGGGGAGAACATAAATGTTCTAGGAGCACGTTTACGTTTGGTATTGTTGAAAAATGTAAAAAAATGTAGTTTTTTTACATAAGGTGATTGACAAGTCAAATATTGAGATGTATATTTAAAAATAAGGAAACCGGTTTCAATTCTTTTTAGAACATTCATAAATGCATTGAAAAGGAATAACCTTTATTTTTTCTCCGGATTGACACCGGTTTCATTTTTGTGAAAAGGTAAGCCTTTTATTGGGATAAGGGACAAACATCAATAGTCTTTTGAAACAAATCCAAAAGACTATTGATTTTAAATATATTGAAACCCATTTCAATATATTGATACTACATAAACAAGGACTTCCTTCAGTTGAGTTTTCTTTATCCTATACTACACTTCTTGTTTCTCACCGAATTCCTGAAGTGAAGGTCTTACTGCCAATAAATAATTCACTTAGTTGGATAAGTGAGTTATTTATTTAAATTAATTGCAACCGGTACCATTATTTGGGGGTGAGAAATTAATGAGTGTGAAAAGAATGAAATTTAAGAATATAAGTTTACCTTTCTAGTTGTCATATTTCAGATGAAAAATTTACTTAGATATATGAGAGGCAAATTATATACAAGGGGGTTTATGAAGTGAAAAAACTTTTATTTTTGTTAACGGTTTGTTTGCTTGTATTTGGAATGGCTGCTTGTTCTAGTAATGATGAAAAAGCAAATGGTAGTGATGGTAAGAAAAATGGAAAAACCACTGTTAGTTTCAGTTATTGGGGTGGGGACGAAGATACGGAAAGAATGGAAGCTATTAAAGCGGAATTCGAAAAGGAACATTCTGACATTGAGGTGAAACTTGTTCTTTTACCTGAGGGTGAGGAGTACGACCAGAAACAAACAGTAATGTTTTCAGCTGGCACTCCATATGATGTCATACAATTTGCAGAGCAATCATTAGCTTATGCTTCCCGCGGGGTGCTAGAAGATCTAACACCTTATATTGAAAAGGATGATGATGTAGATTTAAGTCAGTACTATGATGTTGCCATTGATGCATATACGCATAATGATAAAGTTTATGGCATGCCGTTGCGTGTTAGCTCAACGATTATGTTATATAACAAAGATTTATTTGATAAGCATGACTTAGAATATCCAAACGAAGACTGGACTTGGGATGATGTGACAGAGGCAGCAAAAATCATTACAGATCCTGAAGAAGGCGTGTTTGGGGTTAGTGGGCAAGGCGGTTGGTGGGCAGGAACTGCTCAATCTCTTCATTCCTATGGTGGAAGTGTATTAAGTGAAGATAAAACTGAATTTAATCTAGATTCACCAGAGTCTCTAACCGCTATTGAGAAGATGCAAGAATTATCATGGGATCTAGATGTTGCTCCTACCTCCACCCAGGTACCGGAAGGGGTAGACTTGTGGATTAGCGGTAAGATAGGCATGCAAATTGATGGCCCATGGTGGATTATTAGTAGTCAAAAAAATGCGGATTTTGATTGGGATATTACTACCGCTCCTGCTGGAACCCAAGAGTCGGCGCCTATTTTCTCGAATGCATTCCATATGGCAAAAGACTCTAAAAATAAAGATGCTGCATGGGAGGTTATTAGTTTTTGGACAGGAAAAACAGCGCAGGAAATATTGGCCAAAGACCATGGAGACATTCCCACTATGAAAGAAGTAGCGGAATCAGATTTATTTTTAGATCTAGACGGCAAAGCGCCTGAGAATTTTGCCATAATGCTAGATGGTTTAGAGACCGCTTTTGCCCCAGAGGTTTCATTAGTATGGACAGAGGTCAATCGAGTAGTGGATGAAGGAATGGCGAGAATAGTTGACTTAAATGAATCGATTGAAGATGTCATGCCTAGTATGAAAGCGGAAATTGAGGAACTCTTAGAAGAAGCAGAGGAATTGAAAGAATCACAAGAATGATGGATTTTTGATCATTCTGAGAGGTACAAGATAATTGTTTCGGGGGGTATTTTATAACTTTTGATGCTCCCCATTTGAAGGGAGTGTACTTGATGAAGAAAGACAGCAGAAGATTTTGGATGTATATATCCCCATGGATATTTGGGTTTCTTGCTTTTACTCTCGGCCCCATGTTGGCTTCTTTATATTTAAGCTTTACAAAATATGATATTCTAACACCTTCCAAATGGATAGGGTTTGATAATTATATAAAAATATTTACAAATGATAGATTTTGGAATGCACTAGGGAATACCTTTTATTACACCATTGTCGGAGTACCATTACATGTCATACTAGGCTTGCTTGTTTCCCTACTTTTATTAAAAAATATTCCCGGAATTAAGTTGTTTAGGACGGCCTTTTATCTACCATCAATATTTGGCGGTGTAGCTATTCTATTATTATGGAATTATATGTTAGCTCCCGGATATCAAGGACAAAATGTTGGTTTAGTAAATGCAATGCTCAATATGATTGGAATAGATGGACCTGGATGGTCGAGTTCAGAAACTTGGGCAAAACCTGCTGTTATTCTTACGAAAATTTGGGGTGTTGGTGGGACAATCTTGATATTTTTGCCGGCCTTAGCAAGTGTACCAAAAGAACTGTTAGAGGCGTGTGATATGGATGGTGGTTCTGTTTGGAGAAAATTCTTCTCTATTGTACTCCCTACAATTAGTCCAGCAGTTCTTTTTGTTGCAACGATGGAGCTTATCGGTACATTAAAGATGTTTATAGAACCGATGATTCTTCCAGGAACGAATCAAAGATGGACAGACTCTGTAATGGTGTATTTGTATCAAAATGCATTTGAGAATTTTAAAATGGGCTATGCATCAGCACTTGCATGGATTATGTTTGTCGTTATATTAATCGTAACATTAATAAATCTTCAGTTGTCGAAAAAGTGGGTGTACTATGACTCAGAATAAAGTAGAGAATTCGACTAATTATTATAGTAAAGTTGTACGGAAAAATACTAGAAAAAAAATGAATAAAGCATTTTTGACTTTTTTAAAATATTTATTGTTAATTGGAGCAACCATTTTATTTATGCTACCGTTGGCATGGACGATTTCAGGTTCATTAAAACCGAACGGAGAGATCTTCAGTGTTCCTATTACATGGATACCGAGTGAGTTTAGATGGGAAAATTACGTTCGAATGTTTGATGCGGTACCAATGCTTCGCTATGCTTTAAATAGTTCTATTATCACTGGTTTTAACATCATCTTAACAACAGCTTCATCATTTTTTGTAGCTTACGGTTTTGCAAGGTTCAAGAGTCGTTTTAATGGGCCTTTGTTTTTAATTGTTCTTGCAACAATGATGATCCCAGAACATGTGACATTGGTTCCGCAGTTTTTACTATTCACTGAATTAGGTTGGGTCAACACTTATTTACCTTTAATTATTGTAGGTGCATTCGGTTCGCCTTATAACATTTTTCTTATGAGGCAATTTATTAAGGGTCTTCCTAGGGAGCTGGATGAGTCAGCATACATGGATGGAGCCAATTCATTTAAAGTATTAACTAAAATTATTGCACCGCTTTGTATCCCAATTTTGATTACAATAGCGATTATGACCTTTAATTTTCATTGGAATGATTTCTTAGGCCCGTTAATTTACTTAAGAGACCCAGAAAAGTTCCCATTACAGCTTGGACTGTATTCATTAGAAAGTGAACGCGAAGGACAGACTGATTTTAGTCTATTATTCGCTGCTTCCCTGACAGCTTTAGTTCCGCCATTACTCCTATTTCTATCATTACAGAAACATATTTTAAGTGGAATAAGACTAGGCGGTTCAATGAAAGGTTGATGGCATCAAGAAGCTATTCGTGACTCTTGGCCGATTGTTATGATAATTAATAAAATTTAAGGGAACGTCTATCGATCTTGACCTTATACTACCTTTTAAGGGAAGAAAATAGATTGATCGAAAATGAAATTCGACACTCGTTAGATATCGTAACCTTTGATTAAATAATTGCAAAATAAGTATAAGGTCAAGACAATTGTCCCTTTTATGTCAACGATATGTTTTAAGAGGAGTAAATAAATGAACCCAATAATGGAAAAAATTCATTATATATGTGACTGGTGCATGCGTTTAGCTTATGTAAATTTGTTATGGATTCTCTTTACCCTTATCGGTTTAATCATTCTTGGTATTGGCCCTTCAACCCAGGCTATGTTCGCTGTTACCAGAAAATGGGTGATAGAAGGGAAAGAGATTCCGATTTTCTCTACTTTTTGGAGCTCATATCGAACCGATTTTATAAAATCAAATATGTTATTTTCAATATTATTTGTTATTGGCTATGTACTATTTTTTGATTTTAGATTTTTGATACATTTTGAGGGATGGATATATACAGTATTAACTGCTGGATTAGCAAGTATCATGATTATCTATCTATTCACCGCGTTATTTACGTATCCGATGTTTGCTCATTACAATATTAAAAATGCACAGTATTTAAGATACTCCTTTTTAATTGTTATTAGTCATCCACTCCAACTTCTATTGTTAACAATAATTATTGTGCCGATTGTATTTATATTTCTTATTTTCCCTGGACTACTTCTATTCTTTTCTGGAAGTGTGATTAGTTTAGTCATTACACATTTTGCATGGAGTATTTTCAAAAAGCTAGACAGTAACCATGCGTTGGCTGGAGAATGATAAATAAAAAGTTAGTTGGAAAAATATTAAACATCGTGTTTGTAGGGAATGCTCATTCTCACATGATATTCCGATAATATAGTTTCCGGTCCCCTTATGCTTTACAAAATATTGGAGATGAGAAAAATAGAAGTATATATTATACTTAAAATACTGATGTTTGACACCGGTTGCATATTAGTGAGGAAAATTTGACGAAACGGAATATACAAAGAAAGAATGGAGCTATGAATGATTAAGTACATACGAGGGGGGAAGTTTTTGTTTTCATACTAGTAATCATAATCCTTATTAACGGGAGGGAAGGTAATGAGACCATTTGAGCAGCAAAAAGATCAATTGGTGTTTGAGAAATTACCGATTCAAATTCAACCAGATGATGGGTATAGCAATTTCGAAGGTTGGGGAACTTCACTTGCGTGGTGGGCCCATATTATAGGGCAGTGGAAAGACAAAGAGAAAATGAGCGAATTGCTGGATTTAGTATTTGATGAGAAGAAAGGTCTTGGTCTTAATATTGTACGATACAATATCGGGGGCGGAGAGGATCCCAGTATTGTCCCAAACACTTTGCGGCCTGGTGGGGATGTTCCTGGTTTTCAACCTGATGAAGGAGTATGGAATTGGGAGGCTGACAAAGGTCAAAGGACAGTGTTATTGGCCGCTTTTGAACGCGGCGCAACGATTGCTGAAGCATTTTCTAACTCTCCTCCATACTGGATGACGATAAGCGGTTCAGTGACAGGAGCAGAAGATGGTGGAAATAATTTAAAAGAAGAATATTATGCTGCCTTTGCAGATTATTTAACCGAGGTTGTAAAGTTCTACAAAGAAAAATGTGGTGTTACCTTCCGTACATTAAACCCTTTAAATGAACCAGCTTCTAATTGGTGGATAAAGGGAAATATTCAAGAAGGGGCTCACTTTAGTCTCGATAAACAAATGGAGATCATCAAAAGCGTCGCTGACTCCTTAGAGGTAAAAGGCCTAAGGGACACTGTCATCAGTGCACCAGATGAAAATAGTATTGATGAGACAATGGATATGTTACAAGGCTATGATAATGAAACTCTCCATAAACTAGCACAAATAAATACACATTCCTATAACGGCAGCCAATTAGAAGAACTACGTGAATTAGCGGCCGAGAAGAAGAAAAGGCTATGGATGTCTGAATATGGTACGGGTGGGACAGAATCACATAATCATGAAGATATGAGCAGTGTAATGGAACTGGCAGAACGAATTATCCTTGATCTAAGATTATTACAACCTTCTGCTTGGATCTATTGGCAGACTGTTGAAGATGAAAGTGCAAAAAATAACTGGGGCTTTATCCACTCTGATTTTCGAGGCAAAGAAAATTATGAGCTGACAAAGCAATACTATGCAATGGCTAATTTCAGCCGCTTTATTCGACCAGGAAGTGAGATTATCAGGACAGATCATGGGCGTTCTATTGCGGCTTATGATCAGAGGAAAAAACATCTTACAATTGTAGTAAGAAATGAACGTTTGAAAGAAGAGCTTGAGTATGACTTAAGCGCGTTTCAATTTGATACTGAATCAGCAGATGTATATGAAACCAGCTTACTAAAAGATCTAGCACATTCTCAAATTCCGGTATATCGTAATGGTTTTAAAATTTTAGTAGAAAGCAAGTCAGTGACAACGATTGTTCTATCTAATGTAGAAATACAGTAACTATTTTTATGTGTATGAAATCGGTACCAATATAAAAGCTAAAATTATGAAAATAAAAGGGTCACTTATGCTATTCTATATATAAATATGGAATGCGTTTCCAATAAAGACGAGGTCGAATACAAACATGAAAAAGAAAAATATTACGATATACGATATTGCCAAGGTAGCAAATGTTTCACCAACAACGGTTTCTCGGGTACTCACAGGTAATCCGTTAGTAAAAGAAACCACCAGAAGACGAGTGCTTGAAAAAATGGAAGAGCTGGAGTTTACTCCTAATGAAGCGGCAAGAAGCTTAACGAAAAAGCAAACAAATATGATTGGGTTTATTCTTCCAGATATTACGAATCCATTTTTCTCCCAAACCTATATTGAGATTGAAAGGAAGGCGTTTGAAAAAGGTTATACGATTTTGCTTAGGAATTCTATGAATAGTAGTGAAATGGAATCTGCCCATTTACGAGAGTTTGTAGAAAGGCGAGTAGAATGTATTGTTTTCATGGGAGGCCGTATCAATAAATCTAATCCACCAGAAAGAGAAACAAAGGAAATGAACGAGGTGATGAAACGGGTTCCCCTTATCATGGTGAATGGCCGGATGGAAGGAGTCGATTGTCACACCATCCGGACGGACGAGGAAGAAGGGATGCGGTCGATTGTTGATCATCTTATTTCCCATGGTCATCAAGATATTGGTTTAATTGGGGGAGCAGAAGGTGTTTCAACAGGAGATATTAAGGTTTCAATATTTCGACAGGAGCTAACTAAGCATGGTTTGCCATTCCACAACGAATGGCAAATTTATTCAGGGTTTGGGATTGAGGACGGTCGGACGGCAATGAAGCAATTACTGGAAAATCCACTAATGCCCACTGCTATTATTGGCATTAATGATATGGTGATCTATGGGGCTTTAAAGGAATGCCGAGCACAAAAAGTACCTATTAATGAATTTTCATTCGTTGGTTTTGATGATATTTTTCCATCGGACATCGTTTATCCCAGCTTAACAACGGTCAATCACAATTATGACCTTTTAACTTCGGAAATTATTGAGGTAATAAAAAAGATCATTGAAAAAAAGGATCCTCAAAAGGATATTTTAATCGATACAAAGCTAATTATTAGAGAATCAAGTTTTGGGAATAACCAAGGAAAGTAGATAGTGATTTTTTCAATAAACAAACTACTAGATTTATCAAAGGATGACTGACTACTATGAAAAAGACCAATGAATTTGTAATTAAGGATGAATTTTTGTTAAATGGTGAGCAAGTTAAAATCATCTCAGGAGCTCTTCACTATTTTAGAGTTGTTCCTGAATACTGGCGGGATCGGCTTGAGAAGCTAAAAGCAATGGGGTGCAATACAGTTGAGACGTATGTACCATGGAATGTTCATGAGCCTATAAAAGGAAAGTTTAATTTTAACGGAATGTATAATATTGCTGAATTTATCTCCATTGCTCAAGAATTGGACCTATGGGTGATTGTTCGTCCTTCGCCATATATTTGTGCGGAATGGGAATTTGGTGGATTGCCTGCTTGGCTATTAAAAGATGAAAATATGCGCATACGCTGTTATTATGAGCCGTTTTTACAGCATGTAGACGAATATTTCGAAGTATTATTTAAAGAGTTAGTGCCATTACAAGTTAATTATGGCGGCCCAGTTATTATGATGCAGGTTGAAAATGAGTACGGTGGATATGGCAGTGATAAGAAGTATATGCGCGCCCTTGCGAATATAATGCTAGAAAAGGGCTGTGTTGTTCCTTTAGTGACTTCAGATGGCCCTTGGCATGATATGTTAGAAAATGGTTCGATTCCAGAACTCGCTTTTCCTACCGTGAATTGCGGATCTAATTTAAAAGCTCATTTTAAAAGACTAAAAGAATTTAATAAGGGGACAGGCCCCTTAATGGTGATGGAATTCTGGATCGGTTGGTTTGATGCATGGGGAGATGCTGAACACCACGTAAGAGATGAAAAGAGTGCTGCACAAGAGTTAGCGGATGTTTTAGAGGTAGGACATGTGAATTTTTACATGTTCCACGGTGGCACCAATTTTGGCTTTACAAGCGGTGCGAATTATTATGAAAAATTATTACCTGACACAACATCTTATGATTATGATGCGCCTTTAACTGAATGGGGTGATACAACTCCAAAATATGAGGCATTTAAACAGGTGATTTCGAAAACAACTAAGATTCCAGAGGTTGAATATTCTACGAGAATTGTAAAAAAAGAGTATGGAGCGATCTTATGTAAGAACCGGGTGTCGCTGTTTGAGACACTTGATTCCATCTCTGAATCAATCTACTCAGATTACACATTGCCGATGGAAAAACTGGATCAAAATGACGGTTATATTTTATATAGAACGATTATTGGGAAGCGGAGGGAAATTGAGGATTTCCGCCTAGTCAATGCCAACGACCGTGCCCATATCTACATTAATCAAGAATTGAAATGTACAAAATATGATCTGGAGCTACCTGAAAAGGAGTCTTTTAAACTAACTGCTGAGGAAAATACATTAGATATTCTTGTTGAAAATATGGGAAGAGTCAATTACTCAATTAAAATGGAAGAACAGCGAAAAGGGATTAAAAACGGTGTCGTTATCAACGGAGCATACCAAAGTGAATGGCAACACTATCCACTATCTTTAGACAATCTTGATCTTATTGATTTTAACAAAGAATTTAAAGAAGGGAGCGCGGCCTTTCATCAATTTCAGTTTGAGGTTGAAGAGACCTGCGATACATTTTTAGATTTTCAAGGCTGGGGTAAGGGTGTTGCATTTGTGAATGGTTTTAACATTGGCCGCTTTTGGAAGATTGGCCCGCAGAAAAAGCTTTACATTCCGGGGCCGTTATTAAAAAAAGGAACGAACGAAATCATTTTATTTGAAACAGAAGGGATTTATAAAGACGAGATCTACTTAACTGATAAACCGGGATACTAAAGAAACTATTGAAAGTAAAACTTTTGCGGAAATGGCAACCGTAAGGGACCCAGATTTTATGTGAAATTTAAGGATGGCGTTGGATACATGATACATGAGTTAAAAAAAGATGAATTTTATAAATACAAAAGTTTGATAAATGAAACAGTAAAAATCAAATGACTAGTAAAATAGAGGGAGAAAGATACATAGGACTTTCAGTACGGGAAAGTTGTGTGTTTTTTTACTAAAATAAGAGTATTGCACTTTAATAAAAAGGTGAATTTTCTTTATTTTAGGAGAAGGAGGGATTAGTATGAGTCAGGATCCGGAAAACCTGAATGAGGGAGACGAGAATCCAGAAAGTCAGGGGTCAATCGATGGGAATGAAGTAAACCAGAATGAAGATGGAAGTAATGAATCACAAGAAAACATTGAAAATGCTGAAGAAACAAACAAAGCAGAAGACAGTCAAAGTTTTCCAGAGGCGAATCTTTCCGCGAAAGAGTCCTCTCAACAATCTGAAAGCAATGCAAAAACATCAACCGGTTTGGATGAAAATATTGCAGCATTGATTTCGTACATTGGTGGATTTGTGACAGGCATTATCTTTTTCTTTTTGGAAAAGGACAATAAATTTATCCGTTTTCATGCCTTGCAATCTACGATTTTAACGGTAGCATGGTTGATTATTAAAAATGTGTTGGACATTATTCCATTTATTGGTTGGCTACTCGTTCTTTTAGTGAATGGTATTACTTTGGCGATATGGATCGTTTGTATGGTGAAAGCTTACCAGAAACAAACCTTTAAACTTCCAGTTATTGGCGATTTAGCCGATCAATATAAATGATGGATTTATAGGCACGATGCTAACCATCAGTGGGGGATGAAGCAAACTAATGGTAGCCCACTTTATAGCTCCTTTCCAGTGCAAATTTACACTGACATAGTCTAACCTCTTGTGTACGGCTGGGAGCTATTTTTATTTAATAGTGCTATAATGTCTCAATGACCTTCTTTGTCGCAAAAAGAGACGAAATATTTCCCTTTTTCCCTTTTTTTGGCAAATACTTTCAAAAAGATGTGACGATTCTTGCATTTCAAATTGACTGTTTGCTTAAGGAGGTCTATCATTTAGTATGTATAACTCAGGAAAGGCGGATGGATATGGAGGTAACAAGAAGTATATACGGTTATTTAGGAGATACACCCGTATATTCCTACACCATGAAAAATGCGCATGGCGTGGAAATCACTTGCATTGATTATGGTTGTATCATTACCAAAATGGTAACGCCGGATCGTGAAGGGCGCTTAGAGAATATTGTTCTCGGGTATAATCAGCTTGATGAATATGTCCATGGGACTGGTAACTTTGGTTGTGTAGTAGGACGGGTAGCAGGAAGGATAAAAGATGCTACTTTTTCTCTAGACGAGAAGACGTACCATCTTGCCAAAAATAACAATGGCAATCACCTCCATGGCGGTGAAAAGGGTTTCGGGGAAGTCCTCTGGAATTCATCCTATGAAGAAGATATTAATCAAGCTAAAGTGCATTTTGCTTATTTTAGCCATGATGGAGATGAAGGCTATCCAGGAAATCTGGCAATGAAGGTAACCTATACTCTGACCAATGACAATGAATTTATGATCCATTATTCTGGTAAGTCTGATGAGAAAACAGTTCTCAATGTGACAAACCACTCATATTTTAATTTAAGTGGAGATCTAAAGAGAGATATTCTTGATCATACTCTAAAGATGGAAAGTGACCAATTTTTGGAATTAGATGAAGGATTAATCCCAACTGGTACAATTATGGACGTTGAAGGGACTGCTTTTGATTTTCGTGAAGGACAACCTATTAAAAATGGCGTAGTGTCGACTCATCCACAGAATCAACTTGTAGGTGGTGGGTATGATCATCCATTTATATTGAAAAATCATCATTGCGATGAAATTGTCCTTGCAGATCCTGAAAGTGGACGCACGCTTACGGTAGAGACAGATGAAGTAGGGGTTGTCGTTTATACAGCCAATCAATTGAAAGCAGAAGGAGAAATTTTGGGGGTTCCAGCCCGCAAACATTTGGGGATTTGCTTGGAAACTCAAGGCCTGCCAGATGCAGTGAATCAACCTGAATTCCCATCCTGGGTTTTAGAGAAAAATAAACCATTTTCATCTGTGACTAAATATTATTTTGGTCAACTTGGAAAATAAATAAGAGTGTGTGTTCAAAAAGGAGGATAAAAAGGACCAAGTCGGCTAAAGGCACTGACTTCCTGTCAGCAACGCCGACACTAGTACATCCTGTACGTCGAAAGTTCGAGGCGGCGCAGTTCGAGCAGCGAAATGTATGCTTTTAAATACATGAGTAGTCCAGAAACAAGCCAACGAAGAAATTCGAAGTGTCATTTTTACCGGACTTTTTAAATATCCTCTAATAGATTTTGATTGAAACCGCCAATGAGTGGTTTCCCTTTCATAAACGAATGGTTCCGCTTACAAGGGAAAACGTTTAACCATACATATTTTTTACAAGAGCTAACCTGAATCAGCTATCATGGCAAAATCCGAAGACTGTTCGTGACATAAATGCGATTACTGAGGAGGAGAACAGATGGAACTGCTCACTATAAAAGAATTAGCGAATCAATTAAAGGAAAATGTCCAAAAAGTCATTGTTGGGAAAGATGAAACAATTGAATTACTGCTTGTAGCACTTATTTCATCAGGTCATGTTTTACTTGAGGATGTACCGGGAACCGGGAAGACATTAACGGCTAAAACATTGGCTAAGTCCTTGGCCTGTTCTTTTAAAAGGATCCAATTTACCCCCGATTTATTACCTTCTGACGTAACAGGGATTCATTTTTACAATCAGAAAATAGGAGAGTTTGAGTTTCGATCTGGTCCTATTTTTACAAATATTGTGTTGGCGGATGAAATCAATCGAGCTACTCCAAGGACGCAATCTAGTTTACTAGAGTGTATGGAGGAAAGGCAAACAACGATTGATGGAGAAACCCATCAGTTAGATCGACCTTTTATGGTAATTGCTACACAAAATCCACTTGAAAGCCAAGGCACGTTCCCCTTACCTGAAGCACAATTGGATCGTTTTCTATTGAAAATCCATTTAGGTTATCCAACGAAAGAAGAGGGACTTGCCATTCTAAAACGATTTAAAGAGAAGAATCCGGCCGAAGAGATTGAAGCTGTAGCAGACCGAGATATTATTTTGGAGGCTCAGCGCCTTTATCATCAAGTCCATGTGAGTGAAGATCTCTTTCAATATATAGTTGATATTATTGAGAAAACAAGATCACATGAACATATTGCTTTAGGGGTGAGCCCCCGTGGAAGTCAGGCCTTACTTAAAGCAGTACAGGCCTATGCAGCGATTAAGGGAAGAGAATACGTGATACCGGATGATATAAAGGCGGTAGTTAAGCCTGTTTTAGGGCATCGTATTATTTTAACTCAAATGAAACGAGTAGGAGAAAATCAAGCCTACCAAATTTTGGATGATATTTTACGAGAAATCCCCGTTCCGGCAGAGGAAAATATAGGAAAAGGCTTTGTGTCAAAATGAATATTGCTTGGTTTATTGTCATGACGATTATCATTATTATTGGACAAGTATTTGTATTTCACCGCTGGGGCCTTGCAAAGATCCGTTATCGCCGTTCCTTTAGTAAGCAGGCGGTTTTCACGGGTGAGAGCATTGAAATGGTAGATGAAATATCCAATAAAAAATTATTACCTGTACCATGGCTTCGATTAGAGTCAAAAATTGATGCCAATCTTCAATTTCAGAAACGTTCTAATTTAGATAATGAAGTTCATGCAGGTGGCGATTTTCATCGAACACTTTTTAGTCTAATGCCTTATCAAAAAGTAAGAAGAAGACAAATGTTAACGTGTCAGAAGAGAGGGTATTATCGTTTTGAAACAGTCTCTTTGACAACCGGTGATATTTTTGGATTTGGCCAAGTTTTTAAAAGCGTTCCCTCCAAAGCGGAAATTATCGTATATCCCAGTTTGATTTCTATGGACGATATTCCTTTGCCAACCCATAGTTGGTTAGGAGATGTAGTGGTACGTCGCTGGATCATGGAGGATCCATTTTTGATTGCGGGGGTTCGAGAATATAGTCCGGGAGATCCATTGAATACAATTAATTGGAAGGCAACGGCCAAGTCGCAGGTATTGCAGGTTAGTCAAAAGGATTTTTCAGCAGATCATCATTTAATGATTTATGTGAATTTCACTCAGACGGAGGATATATGGAGACCGATTGTGGATGAGCTTTTGATGGAAAAGGCAATATCCTATGCGGCCTCAATTGCTCAATATGCATTGGATAATGGGATTGATACAGGTTTTGGCTGTAATAGTTATTTTAATGAAATGGATAAGCAGTCGATCCATATTGATCCAGCAAATGGTGAGCAACACTTAATGTATTTACTAGAAACGATGGCGAAGTTAAAGATTGGTTCTAGTACTTATTTTGATTTTTTTCTAAAAGATGAAGTAGAGCGTGAGGTTGAGGGGACAGATATTTTAATCATTACCGCCCTCGTGACAGACAAAATGAGAGAATATATCAAGCAATTAGAAGCTCGTGGGAATTCTGTAGAAATCCTTGAATTAGAACCAGCAGAGCCACTGAAGCAAGCAAACTAACAGGGAGAGGAGTTGAGCATGATGAAGCAGCTAAGGACCTCCTTTTACTATGGTATCATTGAACTATTACTTACCTTTCCACTAGTCTTAATGGCAGGTGTGCTCCTCGTTGGAACAGAGAAACTATGGGGATGGCTCTTTAGTTTATGGGGCTTATTTTTTCTCGGGATTGTCCTGCGTGCTGTATGGCCGCAGAAGCAATGGTGGTTCTATATATTTATCGCTATTGCCCTTGGGCTTCTGCCTACATGGCTTTTTTCAGATCTATGGTATATCCAAGTATTGTTAGGGATTATTCAGGTTGTGTTGGTCTTTAGAGGATTGACTTATTTAGGGAATTCATCCGTGATCCCACTTCTTTTTATGTGGTACGGCGGTTTGCTTATTTATTTTGTTAGTTATTTTCTGTTTCGCTATCAATCTCTTTTCCAACCATACTTAACCGTGTTCTCCATTTGTGGTGTTGTCTTAGTTGGTATTATCTTATTCGTTTCCAATGATGAAACGTTAAAAGCTTCAACCTTATCTCAGGAGCAAAAACCTTTTATTAGTCGTACGATCCAGAGTCAAAATCGCTTTTTCTTGATCGGGACTCTGCTTGTGATTGTGGCGATTTCTAATCTCGGCAAGATTCGTGAATGGCTATGGGATGGTTTTAGGGCAATCATGGGATTGATCTTTAGAGAATCGACGGAAAAAGAAATTGAACCGATGCCAGAAGGGAGCGCTCCCTCCTCACCGTTGTTGCCCGATTTTCCAGCTGAAGAAAAATCCGCCTTTCTCGAATTCCTAGACATGGTAATGACCTATATCGCGTATGTTGTGGTGGCTGTTATCCTGCTTCTCGCCTTATTATTACTGTTCAAAAAAGTACGTCAACGTTTGCTCATGCTTTTTCGCAAATTCCTTAGCATGATCAAAAATCTTCTAAGTCGTTCGTCAGAGGATTGGGAGACGGAGCAATATATTGATGAAAAAGAGAGTCTATTTGATTGGCAAGAATGGCGAAGGGAACAGCAGGCAAAAGCGAAGAATATAGTATCGCGTTTATTCAACCGGGAGGTACGCTATGAGTCGCTTACCAACAAAGAAAAAGCAAGATTCATTTATCGAAAGCTTGTCGAACAACAGGCAAAGGATAAGGATCTCGTGGCTTCGATGACGCCGCGTGAAGTGCTTAGTAGACTCAGTCATGAGCAGAACTTGGATTTAGTAAGAGAAGCTTATGAACAAGTAAGATATGGAGAGCAAGATGTAAAGGTACAAACCTTGCAAACGATTTATAAGTATATAAAGTGAGTTAGGTTACTAGAGATCAATATTGGCCATTTACTGTGGCAAAAAACGGAGGAATGAAACATGGAATATCCAGCTCGGATTCTATTCATTGGGGATAGTATTACGGATTCAGGGAGAAGGGAAGACCCAGACAAGCTCGGTTTTGGTTATGTACGTCTTATCCATGACGAGCTTTTGGTCACGAATCCTGACAAGCAAATAGAAATATTAAATAAAGGAATTGGTGGCGACCGTATTACTAATTTGCAGGCAAGATGGCAAGAAGATGTCTTGCGTGAACAACCTGACTATGTATCAATCTCCATCGGTATTAATGATGTTTGGCGCCAGTTAGATCAACAGCAAATGGAGCAGGTATATCCTGAGCAATATGAAAAAATTTATCATGAATTATGTAAGCAGACGAATGCTCGGCTCATTTTAATGGAGCCAACGATTATTGAAGAGAATTTGGAATCTGAAGGGAATCAAAAGCTAGTAGACTATGTTCAAATTGTGAGGAGACTTGCAAAGAAATACAATGCCATTCTTGTGCCAACCCATCAAGCTTTTCAAAACTATCTCCTTTCAGGAAATAGCCATAAGTTAACGACTGACGGAGTTCATATGAAGTCAGCAGGCGATATGTTAATGGCAAAATCTTGGATGAAAGCTTGTAAATCTCTATGGGAATAGGGCAGTGTGAAAAGCAAGGAGCCAACTCAAATAGGGTTGGTTCCTTGAGGTTTTTTGACACATTTGCTAGAGCACATTATACTACAAAGTGGTTGAACTTATTTTTATCCGTTTTTTTAGAAAATTAACTGAAGGAATCGGTATATGAAAAAAAAGTATGTATGGCTTGGATTTGCAATTCTAGTTTGTATCGCCATTTTCGTGACAACGGCATTACCCGTGTCAACAGGTGGGCAGACGAAGCTTCTAATTTTGCAGTTTTTGCCGATATCAGAGGAAGTAGCAGCTAATGTAAATTTTTTATTCCGAAAATTAGTCCATTTGACGGCATTTGGCTTTCTAGCTATTTTATTCTACAATAGTTTTGAGAAAAATAGATTTTTATGGGCATGGATAATCACCACTGGTTATGCGGCAACAGATGAAATTCACCAAGCCTTCATTCCTGAGAGAACAGGTTCAGTATGGGATGTAGGCTTGGATTCACTAGGTGCATTACTCGCTTTATTGACCCTGAAAGTTCTGAAAAAATATGTAGTGAGACGGAAGAAAGGATGACAGCATGATGGAACCTTTATTTTTACAACCTGTTTTTCAAGAAAGAATCTGGGGAGGTACTGCCCTTAAAACCCAATTTGGCTATGAGATCCCATCTGACCATACAGGAGAATGCTGGGCTATTTCTGCCCATCCAAATGGTCCTTCTATTATTAAAAATGGTCCATTTGCCGGTAAGACATTGATAGAACTTTGGGAAGAGCAACCTGAACTATTTGGAAACCATCCAACAAAGGTATTTCCGCTCCTAACTAAGATTTTAGATGCGAATACGGATTTATCTGTTCAAGTCCATCCAGATGATGAATATGCAAATGAGCATGAAAATGGTGAACTTGGAAAGACAGAATGCTGGTATATTATTGATTGTAAAGAGGGAGCAGAACTAATATACGGGCATACTGCAAAAACAAAAGAGGATTTCGCAAGTATGATTGAGAAGGATGAATGGGATCAGTTGCTTCGACGCGTGAAAATTAAGCCAGGAGATTTCTTCTACGTTCCAAGTGGAACGATCCATGCCTTAGGAGAAGGAACGCTCGTACTTGAAACACAGCAAAGTTCTGATACGACATATCGCTTATACGATTATGGCAGAATTGGCCAAGATGGGAAGACACGTGAACTACATATTGATCAGTCGATCGCTGTAGCTACGATTCCACATAAAAATGCAGATGTTCAAGAAGCGATTAGCAAAGTACCTGGAGCAGAAATTACGACTTTTGTTGAAGCAGAGTATTTTACAGTTTATAAATGGGAAGTTGATGGAAAAGCTACCTTTGAACAAGACAAGCCATTCATGCTTGTTAGTGTCATTGACGGCGAAGCAGACATGCTGGTGGATGGCCAATTCTATCCGATTCAAAAAGGTGACCACTTTATTTTACCTGATGAAGTAGGTGATATTGAAATGGATGGAGAAGCAAAACTAATTGTTTCGCATGTTTAATAGAAAATATTGCGGAAGAGGCTGACCAATAAGTTTTCAGCAACGAAACGAAGGGGAAACGAATGACTCTCTCTTCGTTTTTGTTGATGAATACATTTTAATAAAATCGCCAAAAACGGCGACACGCCTGTGGGAATAGCATCAGCTGAAGCTACCCCTGAGGCAAGGGAGGCTTTTTGGCGATTTTCTATTTTGGGGATAGCCCCTTCTGAATATCACAAAAAATTAAATTGAGTGGAAAATAGTAGTCCCGTAAGTCTAGCTTAGCGCTCTCACTAAAAGAGGTTTCGTATCCGTATAAATTTCATCAAACTGGGAAATAGGGAGAGGATTTTGCCCAATCCCCAACTCGATCGTAAAGCCTGGTTTGCGGAATTCTTGGATAAACCAATCTTTGTAGCCCACGAAACTATCAACATATTGAACTGCCTCATAGCCACTTGCTACGGCAAAATCTTGTGCAAGTATAGCGGATTCAGTAGGTTCTAATGCCTCATATCCCCAATAAATTTCTTTGCCTTGTGTGTGTAAGGAGAGAAGGCGATCAAATCCTTCTTGTAGAGCTAGCTGAGCCATGGCTTTCGTTTCTGGTTCACTGATCGGTGTATCCCCTTGAAAATCACGGGGACCAGGCTTTGTTGGCTTTCTTTTCTTCTCAACATCCCAGTTTGCTGGGAATTGTTTATTCAAATCTACCCCTCGAATATTTGCTTTCCAACCAGAGAAGTCGATATTACCATTATTCAGGTCAACTAAATTATCTTGCAAATCTATAGGGGGGCCATTCAAAACCAAATCTACTCCATCTGGATTGACCATCGGAATAGCGAAAAGCTGTGATTGTTCATAAAGAGTAAGGGCTTTAACCCCATTGATCTTTTGGCCATCTACGAGAGCCCGTAAATAATCGTTTAAAAATTGCATGAATATACAGGTTGTGATCCATTCATTTGCATGGAAAGAGGCATTAATCTGTACTTTTCTTTCTCCTTTTCCGATCTGTAGTCCATATAAAGATTTTTTTAGAACACTGTTCCCTACCTGAAGGTTTCGTATAAATGGATAATGATCCAATAGAGACTTAATATCCATCTGGAGTTGGGTAAAATCATAATGAGCTTTTGGATCAACTATATTTTGGCTGGTACGCAAAGGAATATGTACTTTTTCACCTGGTGAAAGATGATGGAGATCTATTGGCTGGTTGACAAGGAGTAAAGCATCCTCTTTAAGTTGATGTACATTTGCAAGTTTTGATATCGTATCACCGTGGCGAATGATATATGTGCTTGTTGTATAGCCGGGAATATGTACGGTTTCCCCAATTTGGAGCTGTTCGGTACTTCTATTTGCATTGGAATCGGCGATAAGGACAAGGGGAATCGAGAACAATTGTCCATAATATTCGAGTGTATCTCCTGAACGAACTTGTATTTTCATAAGTCTTCCCTCCACATACATTCATCATATTAGGTGTATGAAACAAATTATAAAACATGACAGAAAGATATGGAACCTATTGCCGCCCAATTTAAATGAATATCGTTCCAAGCAAAGCGGCATCTCCCTTAAAACATGCTGATAATTGAAATAGCCGCTTGGCTTCTGTTTTCCTCTTACTCACGCACTAACGGAAAGTCCCCTGCAAATATATCTTCTAAAACTAAAGCAGCCGCTCCGTTAGCTGTTGCAAAAACCCCTTGTTTTGAACAGAAAATTTCCGTATCTCTAGCTTGTTTAGTTAGTGCTTTATTTGCAATCGTTTCTTTAATTTTTGGCATGATAAACGATTCAGCCTGAGCAACACCACCTCCAATAATTATTTTAGTCGGGTTCAAAATGTGGATAAGATTAGTCAAGCCAACTCCAATATAGACCCCTGTTTTTTCTAAAATCTCCAAAGCTAATAGATCTTCTGCCAAAGCTGCTTCATACACTAACTTTCCATCTATTTTCTCGCCATTATTTTTTGCTAAATTTTTTATAATTGTATCCCGTCCTTGTTGAATCTGGTGTTGGGCTTCTCTTCCAATTGCTGGACCGGAAATAAGGGTTTCCCAACATCCATGATTTCCACAGGAGCATAGTTTTCCATGAATATCAATCGTCATATGACCAATTTCCCCAGCAAGATCATGCTCGCCATGAAACAACTTCCCATTCAGAATAACCCCGGCACCGACTCCATGTCCTATATTGAGGACTGCCATATTATCATGATTCTTTTCGTTAGCGAACCAATATTCACCAAAAGCCATTGCGCGTACATCATTATCTACTTTGACATGTAGACCGAATCTCTTTTCCAATTCATCCTTCAAAGGGATCTCATGCAAATTTAATCCAGGTGCATAGATACTGACACCAGTTTTCACATCCACAACCCCGTGCATACCAATTCCGATTCCGATTAGCTCTTTTTCCTTATGTTGAAGAATGAGTTTCATGATCGTATTCTCAATCAATTTTAGCAAGGCATCCTTGGAATTTGATAAAGGGATAGGGACTTCTATCTGTTCGATCATCACTCCCGATAAATCTATAAGCACAGCTCGAATCACCGTTGTCCCAACATCAAGGCCAATAATATGGTAATGAGCCTGATCAATTATCAATAGGGTTGGCTTTCTGCCGCCAACAGATTGTCCCTGTTCACTTTCGATGACAAGGCCTGAGGTAATAAGTTCATTCACAAGACTACTTACGGTTGGTGGCGTTAAATTTGTTTGTTTGGCAATGGTGGCGCGGGAAATAGGGCCATCAGTACGAATTTTATTTAAAATAATCGTTCGATTTAATGATTTCATCCATTTAAAACTGCCTTTTTTCATTATGACAAATCCTTTCTTCTATTTAGGAGATAATAGTTGTTATCCACAAGAAGGAAAACTCTTTTTAATCACGTAAGATGTTGGTCAGAACAGCGTTGCGACGTACAAGGATGTACTAGTGCAGACAAAGCGCTAGGACGGCGCGGTTTGAGTCTGCCGCCAAGACGGCGCGAATTTAGCTGTTCATCCTTATTATGAAAAGTTTGTACGTCGCTAAACGGGCGCTTGCGCTTTTCTTATGAGGTAAGAAAGTATAAATTTTGGCTAATGCTTGATCCAGCTCCAGCGCCCAGCGACTAGCAAACTTTCGGTGCCTTCCTACGATAAGTCAACATCAGCTCGCCTTATCAGGCTCACTGTGTTTCCTTTATCTCGTCAGGCCCCTAAAAAGTTTGTACGTCGCTAAACGGGCGCTTGCGCTTTTCTTATGATAATTAGTCATTGCAAAAATGTTATTTTTATAATAACATATAAAGTAAGTTAAATTAATTAATTAAGTTTTCGGAGATTAAATCTTACAAAACAAAGAGGTGACCAAATTGGAAAATCTAGAGAAGTTAACAAAGAAATTTGAAAAGGTATACGGTGACAGCAAAAATGCACGCTTTTTCTTTGCGCCAGGGCGTGTCAATTTAATTGGTGAGCATACTGACTATAACGGCGGCCATGTTTTTCCTTGTGCGTTAGATGTGGGTACAACTATTTTAGTGAAAAAAAGAGAGGATCAGACGCTAAGATTTTACTCGATGAATTTTGCGGAAAAGGGCGTCGTAGAAGTGAATGTAGATGATCTCGTCTATAAGAAAAGCGATGATTGGGTTAATTATCCAAAAGGTGTGATCGATATATTCCAGAAGGCAGGTCATAAGCTTCCTCATGGCTTGGATATCTTGTATTATGGCGATATTCCGAATAGTGCCGGTCTTTCTTCTTCTGCATCGCTTGAACTTGTTACGTCGGTTATGATCAATGAGTTATTCGATTTTCAAGTAGAGATGCTTGATATGGTGAAGTACTCGCAAAAAGCAGAAAATGAATTTGTTGGTGTGAATTGTGGGATTATGGATCAATTTGCAAGTGGGATGGGGAAGAAGGATCATGCGGTTCTCTTAGATTGTCAGACACTCGAATATCACTATACGCCAATCCACTTGGAGGATTATGCTTTGGTTATTGCCAATACAAATAAAAGCCGTGGTTTAGCAGACTCCAAATATAATGAACGTCGCGCGGAATGTGAACGGGCTTTGAAGCAATTGCAAAAGGAATTGGATATTCAATCTCTAGGAGATTTAACCGTAGATGAATTTGAAGCTAATAAATACTTAATCGATAATGAAACAGACCGTAAACGCGCGAAACATGCTGTTTCCGAAAATGCTCGTACCCTAGTGGCCGTCGATAAATTAAAAGATGGAGATCTTGCGGCTTTTGGAAAATTAATGAGTGCCTCGCATCTATCACTACGCGATGACTATGAAGTAACGGGAAAAGAATTAGATACGCTTGTAGAAGCAGCTTGGAATGAAGATGCTTTAGGAGCAAGGATGACTGGAGCGGGGTTCGGTGGCTGCACCATCAATCTCGTCAAAAAAACGCATCTTGATTCCTTCATCCAAAACGTCGGTGCAAGCTATGAAGAAGCAACAGGAATCAAGGCAGACTTCTACACCGTCGCAATTGGTGATGGTGCGAAAGAACTACGGTGACAGGCACGAACCGAATCGACTCGAATAATGTCGAATGATATTAATGGGAGGGGAAAATAGATGGCGATTTTAGTGTGTGGTGGAGCAGGCTATATTGGAAGCCATGCGGTGGCACAGGTACTGGCACAGGGTGAAGATGTAGTTGTAGTCGATAATTTGCAGAAGGGGCATAAGGAAGCTTTGCTAGAAGGGGCAAAGTTTTATGAAGGGGATATAAGAGATTTGCCCTTTTTAGATAAAGTTTTTTCGGAAAATAAAATTGATGCTGTGATGCATTTTGCAGCCAATTCACTTGTAGGGGAAAGTGTGCAAATCCCGCTTGACTATTATGATAATAATGTTGGCGGAGCAATGGCCTTATTACAAACCATGAAAAAGCATCAAGTTGACAAAATTGTTTTCTCTTCAACAGCAGCGGTCTTTGGGGAACCTACGGAAATTCCGATTCCTGAAACGGCAGTCACGGATCCAACAAATCCTTATGGAGAAACAAAATTGTCGATAGAGAAAATGTTGAAATGGACAGAAGCGGCTCATGGTATTCACTATGTTGTTTTACGCTACTTTAACGTTGCGGGCGCTCATCCAAATGGCATTATTGGAGAAGATCATGATCCTGAGACTCACCTCATCCCGATTATTTTACAAGTAGCACTTGGCAAACGAAAGGAAATTTCTATTTTCGGTGAGGACTATGATACCGCGGATGGCACCTGTATTCGTGACTATATCCATGTTATGGACCTTGTTGATGCCCATCTCTTAGCCATTGAGAAATTACGTAAAACAGGGGAAAGCGGTACTTATAATTTAGGAAATGGCAATGGCTTCAGTGTAAAAGAAGTGATTGAAGCGGCTCGAAAAGTGACGGAAAAAGAAATTCCGGCTGTTGTTGCTCCAAGACGTGCTGGTGACCCGGCAAAACTCGTTGCCACTTCTGCAAAAGCCCAAAAGGAGCTTGGATGGAAGCCACAGCATGCTTCATTAGAATCGATGATCCAAAGTGCATGGGATTGGTTTGTTGAACATCCTAATGGCTACGAGAAATAGGCGTTCGTACGAATGGAACAAGGCTGGACATAATTAAAAACGTTAACCTCAAGGACGAACAATTGTATGCCCTTAGCGGAGGAAAATACTTATGTCCCAGCCTTTTATTGTTAAATAAGTAGTGTGGTAATAAAGAGGAGGCAGCATATGAATATTTATTCTGCGTTAGAACAGCTAGTCCAGTATGGCTTACAGAAACAGCTAATTGAAAAATGGGATGTCGACTTTGTGCGTAATCAGTTACTGCAAGCCCTTGATTTAGAGGATTGGGACTTGTCTATCACAACAACAGGGACAGATTCGAGCGAGGCATCTCCTGTCCATATATTGGCAACTATTTTAGATTGGGCGGCTGAAAATGGCCGCTTAGAGCATAACACAGTCACATTTCGAGATTTGTTGGATACTAATTTAATGGGCACTTTAATCGCCAGACCTTCAAGCATTATTGATAACTTCTATTCGATTTATAAAGAAGAAGGACCGCAAAGAGCAACTGAATACTTTTATCAATTGGCGAAGGATTCTCACTATATTCGAACAGATCGAATTGCCAAAAATGAACATTGGTTTTCACCAACCCCTTATGGAGATTTAGAAATCACGATTAATTTATCGAAGCCAGAAAAAGACCCGATTGCGATTTCAGCAGAAAAAACAAAAAAGACATTCAGTTATCCAAAATGCTTGTTATGTAAAGAAAACACCGGATACTCGGGGCGAGTGGATCATCCTGCACGGCAAAATCATCGCATTATCCCTGTAGAATTAGAAGGAGAACAATGGTATTTGCAATTTTCTCCTTATGTTTATTATAACGAGCATGCGATCGTTTTCTCTGGAGAACATGTTCCTATGAAAATATCTAAAAAAGGCTTTCATCGTTTATTAGCTTTTGTTGAACAGTTCCCACACTATTTTGTTGGGTCCAATGCTGATTTGCCAATTGTCGGTGGCTCGATTTTAAGTCATGATCACTTTCAGGGTGGAAACCATATTTTCCCGATGGCGAAGGCGGAAATGGAATACACATTTTCTTTTGAAGGCTATGAAGAAGTAGAAGCGGGGATTGTACGCTGGCCCATGTCTGTTATTCGTTTAAGAGGCAAAGATCGTCAGCAACTAGCAGAATTAGCGCATTATATTTTGAAACGCTGGCAAGATTACAGTGATCCCACCGTGGATATCATGGCATCAACCGACGGAGTTCCTCATAATACGATTACACCGATTGTTTGTCGCTCTGGGGAAAAATATGAATTTGATCTTGTGTTACGTAATAATCGAACAAGTGAACGGCATCCATTAGGCATTTTTCATCCGCATGCAGAAGTTCACCATATCAAGAAGGAAAACATTGGCTTAATTGAAGTAATGGGCCTTGCTGTTCTTCCAGGCCGCTTAAAGGATGAGCTTCAACGAGTGGGAGAATATCTTCTTCTACCAAACTATGAAGAGAAATTAAAGACAGATGAGATGACAGAGAAACATGCTGACTGGGCTTGTCAGATTAAAGCAAATTATTCAGAACTAAGTCAAGACAATGTACAGTCTATCCTCCAAGAAGAAGTGGGCCATGTTTTCTCAACTGTATTAGAACATGCAGGAGTATTCAAAAGAACCCAAGAAGGAAAAGCAGCCTTTCAGACATTTATTCATACGATTAATAAAGATTAGAAGTCAGCCTAGTGCTGACTTTTCTTTGTGGTTAAGGAAATTATAAAATTGTCGCTTATGGCTAAGTTGTAGTTTTGACTTTTGTCGTCCCAGGCTCCATCGGCGTAGCGCCGGACAGGATATACTAGTGCAATTGTCGTTGCGGTTTGAGTTTGCCGCCAGGACGGCATGTCTTTGGCCGTTCATCCCTATCGACAAGTTGTACATCGCTAAATAGCTTGTACTTTTGCTGTCGAAATTTAGTGTGTTGATTATGTTTAGAAAAGCTGAAAAAATGATATGGAAGAGTTCGAGGGGATTGACTTTTTTTTTCTAGATTACTAATGTATAGTTGTATGATTAACAAGTATGAAAGATAGGGTAATTTCGGGGGTGTTTGACAGCGGTTTCTGTAAGTACCCATAAAGTGAAACTTCATTCAGTGGGGTTTTTTCATCCCCCACTTACAATTCTTGTTTTCACCTTGAATTCTTGTGGGGGTCTTACTGCCCGTTAAAGCGGGATAAATTAGGATGTCGTGATGACTAGAAAGGATTGTGAACAACATGGCAAACACAACAGCACATATTATTTCTCATTCACATTGGGATCGTGAGTGGTATCTGCCTTTTGAGAAACATCGTTTTTATTTAGTGAAATTAATGGATGCTTTATTGGAGAAATTAGAAAATGATCCTGATTATAAAAGCTTTCATTTAGATGGACAAACCATTGCTTTGGACGATTATTTGGAAGTCCGTCCGGAAAAATTTGAACTCGTAAAAAAATATATTCAAGAAAAAAGAATCATCATTGGACCTTGGTATATTTTACAGGATGCTTTTCTAACAAGTGCAGAAGCCAATGTACGTAATTTAGTGATTGGGATTAATGAAGCGAAGAAATATGGTCCTTATTCAAAGCTTGGTTATTTCCCAGATACATTCGGCATCTATGGACAAGCTCCACAAATGCTCAAACAAGCTGGTATTGATACAGCTGCATTTGGCCGTGGAGTTAAACCAACTGGCTTTAATAACATGGTCAGTGATTCGGAAAACTTTGAATCTCCTTATTCTGAATTAGAATGGCAATCTCCTGATGGTTCAAGTGTTTTAGGTGTATTGTTTGCCAATTGGTATTCAAACGGAAATGAAATTCCGGCTTCAGAGGAAGAAGCAAAGAAATTCTGGGAGCAAAAACTAGCAGATTCGAAAAAATATGCATCAACACCGCATCTACTTTACATGAACGGCTGTGATCACCAGCCATTACAAAAGGATCTTCCAGAAGCGATTAAATTAGCTAATGAAATGTATCAAGATATTGAATTTAAACATTCGAGTTTTGAAGAATATATGGAAGCCGTCAAAAACAATCTTCCGGAAAAGCTTCAAACTGTAAAAGGAGAATTGCGTAACCAACGTACAGACGGTTGGTCTACTTTAGTGAATACTGCTTCTGCTCGTATTTATTTAAAACAAATGAATCAATCTGCCCAAACGAAGCTAGAACGATTATTAGAACCGTTAGCTACATTCGCTTATATGAACGGGGAAGAATATCCAGAAGATTATCTGCGTTTTGCTTGGAAGCAATTGATGCAAAATCATCCACATGATAGTATTTGTGGTTGTTCAATTGATGAAGTTCATGAAGAAATGGTAACCCGATTTAAAAAAGTAGGTCAAATGGCTGATAAGCTTATTGAGGAACAATCAGAAAAATTAGCGGCGAAAATCAATACAACCGCACCTGCTGGATTTGATAAAGCCATTCCGTTGATTGTCATGAATACAGCTGGCTATAAGCGTCATACTACTGTTGAAAAAGTGATTGATTTTGAAAAAGTTTATTTTGGAGAAATGCCTTTACAAGAAATTCATGGGCATTTGAAAAATAAGGCTCTACCAAAATTGGCCATTGTGAATGAAAAAGGGGAAGAAATTCCTGCAACCATTGAAGACCTAGGCTCTACATTTGGATATGATTTACCTGACGATAAATTTAGGCAGCCACATTATGCGAAAAAAGTAAAAGTAACGTTTGCGACAGAGGAACTTGCAGAACTTGGTTATGCTACTTACTTCCTTGTAGAAAAAGAATCAACTATTTCACTACAACAAATCGCTAAAGACGGTAACGTACTTGAAAATGACTATCTGCGTGTAGATGTTCACGAGGATGGAACGTATAATGTTCTGGATAAAGTAACAGGTCATGAATTACAAAATGTAGGAAGTTATGAAGACACAAGTGATATCGGCAATGAGTATATGTTTAAAAAAGCAACTGGAGAAAAAGCTTATACTACAAAAGGCTTGCAGGCAAACGTAAAAATTGTCGAAAACAATGCTTCACGAGGAAGAATTGAGATCACTCATCAATTTAACATACCTGCAGCAGTTCATGAAGAATTAGAGGACTTGAAGGATCGGGTTGTATGGCATAAAGATCGGGAAGCTAGACGATCAGACGAAATGACTACACTTGAATTGAAAACCATTTTGACACTAGATCGACAAGCAAAAGGGGTTGCCGTAAAATTAGCATTCAATAATACAGCGAAAGACCATCGGCTTCGGGTTGTCTATCCAACTGATTTTTCGACCAATCACCATTTAGCGGAAAGTGCTTTTGAAATCGTAGAAAGACCAAATAAGCCAGAGCTAGAATGGAGTAATCCAAGTTTCGATCATCATCAACATTCTTTCGCCTCTTTATCAGATGGGAAAAATGGATTGACTGTTGCGACAAAAGGTTTGCAAGAATATGAAGTGGTGGAAGACAATACTACACTAGCCATTACGGTATTACGTGCTGTCTCTGAACTTGGTGACTGGGGATACTTCCCAACGCCTGAGGCACAATGCTTAGGAGAGCAAACAGCGGAATGGTATGTGATTCCTCATGCTGGAGATGCGATTTCCGCAAAAGCTTATGAGGCAGCTTATGACTTCCAAATTCCGATTGTATGTGTGCAAACAGACTCACATGACGGAGAGCTAACACCGAATGGCCAATTCATGCAATGGGAAAGCAATGGACTTGTCTTAACGAGTGTAAAAAGAGGAGAAACAAGTGAGGATCTTTTCTTAAGGGTATATAATCCTTCTTATCAAGACAAAGTACTAACCATTCATCATCCTGATCATGTAAACTACTACGAGAGTAATCTAATTGAAGAGAAAATCGAAACGATTGGGGAAAACTGCCAAGAGCGACCAGTCGGTGCTTACAAAATTATGACTGTGGGTATGGAAGGAGTTAACTAATCATGACTAATATACCAGCTTCATTGCAAGCGATAATCGAGCAAGTCAAAACAGCTTTTCCAGGGGAGGAAAAGCTACACGAGATGTTTGCTCAATGTTTTGTTAACACGTATTCAACGACTTTAAAACAACTAGATGATTGGACAACCTTCGTTATTACTGGAGATATTCCAGCAATGTGGCTGCGCGATTCTGCAGCTCAAGTCCGCCCTTATTTAATGGCGGCAAATGAAGATGATGCAATTAAAGAGATGCTTGTTGGTGTCGTTAATCGACAAATCCAATTTGTTTTACATGATCCTTATGCGAATGCTTTTAATGATTCCGCGAATGGGAAAGGACATCAAACAGATAAAACAGAAATGACGCCGTGGATTTGGGAGCGAAAATATGAGATTGATTCCCTTTGCTACCCAATTCAATTAGCGTACTTACTTTGGAAATCGACAGAGGAAACAAGCCATCTAAACGCAGATTTCCATGAAGCAGTCCGCACGATTGTCAAGGTATGGAAAACAGAGCAAGATCATGAGCAAAACTCTCCATATCGTTTTGAACGAACAGAAGACAGACCACAGGATACATTAATTCGGGATGGAAAAGGTTCAAAGGTTGTACCAACTGGGATGACATGGAGTGCATTCCGTCCAAGTGATGATGCTTGCACATACGGTTATTTAGTACCTGCCAACATGTTTGCATCTGTTGTGATGGGCTATGCCGCAGAAATCTGCGAAACAGTTTTACAAGATGCAGAGCTAGGCAAAGAGTGTGCTAACTTAGGACAAGAAATCCGTGAAGGTATTGAAAATCACGCGGTAATCGAACATCCAATGTACGGAAAAATCTATGCCTTTGAGGTAGATGGAGCAGGCGGCTATCAACTAATGGATGATGCCAATGTGCCGAGTCTAATGTCAGCTCCGTATCTAGGCTATTGTGATTTTGATGATGAAATCTATCAAAACACACGAAATTTTATTCTAAGCCGAGACAATCCTTATTATTATGAAGGAAAAGTAGCTAGTGGTATTGGGAGTCCGCATACACCAGATCATTATATTTGGCATATCGCTCTTTCTGTACAAGGTATGACAAGTATTGACCAGAAAGAAAAAGAATCGCTCTTGCGTACGCTGTTGAATACAGATGGTGGAACAGGCTTTATGCATGAAGGCTTTAATGCATCCAACCCAGAAGCATTTACACGCGAGTGGTTTGCATGGTCGAACACAATGTTTAGTGAATTTGTCCTTAGCTATATTGGAAAAACCGTCAAAGGTAGTCCACTACAGCAAAAGCAACAGTAAATTTTAAAAAATAACTATGTCTTCCTGCGTCTAATTGCCTTGATGATTAGACGCAGGCAAGCAATATATGTCATACATAAGTTGGAGTTGAGAAGGATGAAGAGGACAAAGAAAAATGTCATTTGGGTTTTTGGCGATCAGCATCGTGCTCAAGCTCTTGGTTTGAATGGCGATCCGAATGTACATACACCTAATATTGATAATCTTGCGGCAGCAGGTGTCCATTTTTCCAACGCTGTTTCTGGTTCACCTTTATGCTCTCCAGCGAGAGGCTCAATTTTAACAAGTCGCTATCCGCATAAATGTGTTCCCGGACATGAACATCGGCTGCCAGAAGATCAACCGACGATCGCCCATGTATTCAATGAAGCAGGGTATGATACCGCTTATTTTGGCAAATGGCATATTGATGGATATCATGAGGAAGCAGGTAGAGCGGCACATCATATTATTCCACCTGAAAGAAGAGGCGGATTTAAAAAATGGCTTGGTTACGAGAACAACAATAGTCAATGGGATTGTTGGGTTCATGGTGGTGAAGGAGAGGAAGCGTTTCATTATCGCTTGCCAGGTTTCGAAACAGATGAGATGACGAATCTTTTTATCGATTATATTGAGGAAAAGGGAATGGAAAAACAGCAAGGGAAGGAAGATCCATTTTTTGCTGTCTTATCTGTCCAACCCCCTCATGATCCGTATATCGCTCCTGAAGATTATCGGAAAGGGCACACACCTGCCAACATCCAATTAAGGACCAATGTTCCGAATGTTTCCCGAGTTGAGGAGCAAGCTAGGAAAGACTTATCGGGATACTATGCGATGATCGAAAATTTAGATTGGAATCTTGGCAGAATTCAACAGGCCCTTCAAGCGGTAGATTTAGCTTTCGATACTCACATCATCTTCTTTAGTGACCATGGGGATCTACATGGATCACACGGACAATTTAAGAAACTGAGTCCATATGAGGAATCGATCCGGATTCCGTTTATAATTGGCGGTGAGCAACCTTTTTATGAAGGAAGAAAAACTGGAAATTGTTCGCTTCCTTTCAATCTTGTCGATATCGCACCAACGACATTGGGGCTTTGTGAGATTGACAAACCCGAGTGGATGGAGGGAACGGACTTCTCTTCCCATCGTTTAACCGATCGACCGGGTGATGCGGAGCCGGATTCCGCCTTTTTACAATCGGTTATCCCGACTGGACATGGTGACAGTGTTGATAAACCATGGCGAGGGATTGTCACAAAGGACGGTTGGAAATATGTTTGCTTTGAAGGTACTCCATGGCTTTTATTTAATCTGAATGAGGATCCATTTGAACAGATAAATCTTGCCCATAATCCATTTTATCTTGAAAAAAAGCGACAATTACAGGAGCGCTTGCAAAAATGGATTGAAGAGACCGGAGATCCTTTTATATTACCAAAAACATGTTGAGCTGAAATAAAGATTACACTTTGGAGGTTGGTCAAGAATGAAATTGTTTCAAATAGTAAGTGAGTGGCTACTCCGTTTGATATGGACCAACCTCTTATGGATTGGATTTACACTGCTTGGATTAGGTGTTTTCGGGATTATGCCAGCAACTGTGGCTATGTTCACGATTGTTCGTAGATGGACAATGAAGGATTTCGACGCACCGATTTGGTCAACATTTAAAACTACATATTTTAAAGAATGGAAAAAGAGTAATATGGTTGGTGTGATCTTTGCTTTGATTGGGATTTTTCTATTTCTTGATCTTAGCTTTTCTGAACAAATGACAGGATTTTTCTCGTTATTTCTATATGTCTTCTTTCTTGTTCTATCGATCATTTATTTCCTAACATTAGCGTTCTTTTTCCCGCTTTATGTGCAATATACGTTCTCAATCAAAGAATATGTAAAACAATCACTGTTCCACGCGATTGCGAGCATAAAAGATATTATTATCCTTTTACTTGGGCTTACCCTTATTGGCTTTTTACTAACAAAAGTTCCAGGGCTTATTCCTTTTTTAGGAGGAGTTCTCCCAAGTTATTGGATTATGACGATTTGTATGAAACGATTCCGTAAAATGGAAAAAAACACAGTAATCAAGGAGTGATGAAGTTGTTTTTAACAGAAAATAAATATGAAAATCGTATTCGTGAATTAGCCAATTATCGTTATCGTGATGGTGTTTCAATCAAAGAATTTATTATTCAAGAGGATACTGGAGAAATCGGCGCCTATCCACCTGCCCAGTATGATTCACAACAAAAAATGAGTCTAGGTGATCATTGGAAAGGTCGAGATCGCTATTTATGGCTTCATGCGAAAGTGGAGGAGCAGAAAAAATTATCAGGGAAACAAGTAGTTGGCCTTTTCTCATTCGGCCGAACAGGTGGAGGAAATAACTCAGGATTTGAATCTTTGTTATTTGTGAACGGAAAACCTTATCAAGGGGTGGATTCTAATCATGAGGAAGTTTTATTTGATGACGAATATACGCAAGGTCCTTTACGTCTTGACTTCCGGCTTTGGTCAGGTATGGAAGGGGGAGGCGCCCCGAGGGAACAAGAGTATAAGCTAGAAAAAGCCGAGATCGCTTGGCTTGATTCAAAGGTGGATAATTTATTTTATACATTGTATGCCGCCTTCGAAATCTTAAAAGAAACGACAGAGGCTGATCCGGCTCATTTAACATTGAGTAAGCTGATTGGAGAGGCCCTTAGGCTGATCAATTGGACAGAGCCAGGTAGTGAGGAATTTTATCAATCTTGTTATGAGGCTGAAGCCGAGTTAATGAAGGCTGTTGATGCGATCGACCCTACATCTGAAATTACGATCCATACTGTTGGTCATACACATATCGATGTTGCTTGGTTATGGCGATTGAGAAATACTCGGGAAAAATCAGCTCGTTCTTTTTCAACTGTTTTGAATTTGATGAAGCGATTCCCAGAATATTTATTTTTACAAACACAACCACAATTGTATGATTATATTAAATCCGATTATCCAGAAATGTATGAACAAATCAAAGCGAAGATTTCGGAAGGGAAATGGGAAGCAGCTGGGGCGATGTGGCTTGAGGCTGACTGTAATATCCCAAGTGGTGAGTCACTTGTGCGTCAAATCCTTTATGGGAAGGAATTTTTCAAAAAGGAATTTAATGCCGATAGTACCTATCTCTGGCTTCCAGATGTATTCGGCTATAGTTGGGCCCTTCCACAGATTTTGAAAAAATCAGGGATTAACACGATGATGACAACGAAAATTAGTTGGAACCAATATAACCGGATGCCACATGATACTTTCTATTGGAAAGGGATTGATGGGTCGGAGATATTGACACATTTCATTACAACACCTGAACCTTGGAATGGACCGGATTCTTGGTTCTATACGTACAATGGCTTTATTACGGCAAAAACAGTCAAAGGCTCATGGGATGGCTACCGAGATAAAGAATTGACAAAGGATTTGCTTGTCTCTTATGGGTATGGTGATGGTGGTGGCGGAGTAAACCGTCATATGCTTGAGATGAGACGCCGTCTCGATCAGCTTCCAGGGATGCCAAACGTCAAAACTTCTACAGCAGGAGAATTTTTCGAGAAACTCCATGAAAATGTGAAGGGATCGGATGGTTATATTCATAAATGGGATGGCGAATTATATCTTGAATATCATCGCGGCACGTATACAAGTCAAGCCTTTATGAAAAGGATGAACCGTCAATTGGAGCTACAATATCGGCGGGCTGAAATCCTGACTAGTTGGTTATCACAAACTGGCGACTGGCAAGGTAATGATGCGTTAAAAGAAGGCTGGAAGATCATCTTACGCAATCAATTCCATGATATTATTCCAGGCTCCTCTATTACTGAGGTTTATGAGGATGCGAGAAAGGAATACGAAGAAGCATTTAAGATTGTCGATCAGGTGGAAGCAGAGATTTTATCTACCCCATTAGAAAATGCTGATCAAGCAGTTACGCTTTATAATGCTTCACATATAAAGAAGGCAAGAAATGTGTGGGTTCCTGAGCACATAGGGGAAGATGGTGTTTGGAAAACAGCAGATGGGGTTATATTACCGGCTCAAAAACAAGTGAATGGTTGGCTTGTAGAAGTGGAATCTCTTCCAGCTTTTGGCGCGAAAACTCTATACTTTGAAGTCGCTGCAAGATCGGAAGAAGACACCCCATTCCATTATGCTGATCAGAAGCTCGAAACGCCTTTCTATTCAGTAGCATTCAACCAATATGGACAAATTTCCAAGCTGTATGATAAAGAGGCTGAACGCTCCATCCTTGCTGAAGGTGAAAATGGCAATGTCTTACAAATTTTTGAAGACAAGCCACTTGCCCATGATGCATGGGATATTGATATTTTCTATCAGGAAAAGATGGAAGAAATCCGTGAATTGGTCGCATTTGAAGTCAAAGAAAATGGCCCACTAGCAATAGAAATTCAAGCAAAATGGCACTATCATAAATCCGAATTCACGCAAAATATTGTCTTTTATGCGAATGAACGCCGGATTGATTTCAAAACGAATGTTGATTGGCATGAGAAAAATAAGTTATTAAAAACTGCGTTCCCTGTCGATATTCGTGCGACAGAAGCGACGTATGATGTCCAATATGGAAATGTGAAACGTCCGAATCACTGGAATACAAGCTGGGATATGGCACGCTTTGAATCTGTTGGTCATCAATGGGCCGATTTATCTGAAGCAGGCTTCGGAGTTAGCTTATTGAATGACTCCAAATATGGGTATGATATTAAAGAAAATCGCATGCGCTTGTCTCTACTAAAAGCTGCGACACATCCAGATCCCCATGCGGACCAAGGACAGCATACCTTTACGTATGCCCTTTATCCACATACTGGTGATTGGCGTGAAGCGAAAACAGTAGAAAAAGCGTGGGATCTAAATGATCCTGTTTTGACACTGCAAGGAGAATGGAAAGATAATGAATCCTTCTTTGATTTACATTCCGACCATATTTGGGTTGATGCAGTGAAGCCTGCCCAAGATGGAAATGGTGTGATCATTCGCGTACATGAGTATGAAGGACGTAGAGGAAAAGCGGCATTGGAAGTACACAAACCAATCAAAAAATGGGTAGAAACCAATCTAATAGAAGAAACAATCGGCGAAGAGCAATCTAGTTCGTCTCTTGAATTTAGTATTAAACCGTATGAGATTAAAACTTTTAAACTAAGCCTATAGAGGATGTTCAAAAAGTCCGGTAAAAATGACGCTGCGAATTTCTTCGTTGGCTTGCTTCTTTGCTGCTCATGTATTTAAATGCATACATTCCGCTGCTCGAAGCTGCGCCGCCTCGAACTTCTTGGTACTTTTTATCCTCCTTTTTGAACACGCATCTATAACGTATGTGAAACCAGCTCCAGAGGGGGCTGGTTTTTTGTTTTTGATAGGCCGTACATATTGGTATAATTCTTTTTTGTATATTCCTATATTTAGAACTTCTGTATATTTTTTAAACCATTATGTGTTATATTGTTTATATATTTAGAAAATTAATAGAGGCTCATTACAGTAGGGGGAGTATGGTGAAATCATTTATAAAAATCGCGGTTTTTATCCTATTTTTTATTGCTTTTGTGTTTCCACAGTCTGTTGCTGCAAAGGAAGAGATAGACATTTCAGTTCAATATGGAATTGATGGAAAAGTACAAATAGGCAAAGGATTTCCTATGGAGATCACACTTATAAATAAAGGGGAAGATCTTTCAGGAGATCTCGTTATTTATTCTAATCCAAATTACCGATCAGAGGGAAATATCGTTGTTCCTATTGAGCTTCCAACAGGGGAAGAGAAGGTTGTGAATGTCTCAATCCCGGGGCAAGTCGAAAATTATTCTAATCCGCAGTCAAGCCAGAATTCGCTCATTCGCTTTTATAAAGGTGGTTGGAAAGATGGAGAAGAAATAAAAGGAGCACTGGGGAAAAAAGTAAATCCAGGTTTTTTTCCGGAACATCGGCTTGTTTTAGGTGTTTTAAGTGATTCACCCGATTCATTAAATTATTTAAAACTCTCGAAATACAATGCTGAGTCAATTGAACTTATCACATTGAAAGAAGATGATATACCAAATGATGCCACAGGATTAGAGATGTTTGATGTTCTGTTGATCAATGATTTTAATCTATCAACTGTTTCTACTGAAAAGCAACATGCTCTGAAAAACTGGGTTCGTTCTGGTGGGCATTTAATGCTGGGGAGTACCCCAGGGTTATCTCAACAGCTAGGGGAGCTGCAAAATCTTTCTTTATTACATATTGATGATCAAACATCTTTTGATGATCTGAATTTTTTTGCGACAGCAGAAAATGAAAACACCCCCTCTTTTAGCCAAGTTGAAATTATGACGGGAGAGGTGTCTGAGCATACGAAGGTTGTTTATGCGGATCATTCGCTTCCAATGGTAATGAATAAAAGCTTTGGACTTGGTGAGGTCACTCAGTTTGCATTTAACGTGGGAAGTGAGACGCTTGCCACATGGGAATTATATCCTGCCTGGTGGGAAGATGTCCTGCAAAAAACGGTTGATAAATTTACCAATGGCCAGCAGTACATGATGGAGGAATTGTCCGATCAATTTGGAAATATTGTCAATTCCTTTCCGTCTTCATTTTTGCCAGTAACTGCACTGATTGTGTTATTCATCGTTTATCTGATTCTATTGATACCTGGTCTTTACTTTCTTCTGAAAAGGTTAGATAAACGGGAAAACTCATGGTGGATTATTCCTAGTGTCGCGATCATAGTTTCGGTGGTTATTTTCCTTGTAGGAGCAAAGAACCGGATTGCTGGCTCACAAACGAGCGATGTGAGTATTCTCTCTATCGACGATACTGGCATTGCCAGCGGATATGGGGCAGTATCAATCCTGACAAATAGTGGTGGCGAATATCCATTAAATATAAGTCCCAGGGGATTTAATCCATTTCCTTTAACTAATGACTACAATTATGATGAGCTGAATTTGAATCATGCGATGGTGGAAAAAGGGCAGGAGCAGACAAAAATAACATTTAATAATGTTGAATATTGGTCAATTCGATCTGCCATAGGGGCTATCCCTTCTATCGATACAGGGAAATTGATGGCAGATTTAAAAATTGAAAATCAAAAGCTTGTTGGTACGATTAATAGTGCCCTTTCAATGGATATAGAGGAAGCCTTTTTATTATCAGGATCAAACGCTTATTCACTAGGTGAGATTAAAGCTGGGGCGACTACTGAAGTTTCAGTCGATACGGAGAAATCAGATATACCGCTTAGTGCACCGAGGAGTAATGTCGCTAATTCGATATACCAGGGTGCTGCCATTGGGATGTACGGCCAGAGTGCACCAGATAATAAGGAAAGTTTAGATGAGTGGAAAAAGCAGGAACTGCTGCGAATGATGCTGGCATATGAAATACATCAGCAAAATCTAAATCGGCCATTAATTGTCGGCTTTTCAACGGATTCCATAATCTCAATTGAAATGGATAAAAAGCAGTCGAATTCCGGGTCACAGACATTGATCACTCAGGCAGTAGATATTACTTCCTCTTTTGAGGGTGATTTTACGCTAACTGAGGAAAAACTTCAGACAGCTATTTCCATATTGGAAGGAGTCAATGCAGACATTATTCATAATGGTCTACCTGAAGGGGAAAATTTACTTGTGGTAGAGCCAGGTAAGTATCAGATAACCTACCAATTGCCTGAACAAATGAAAATAAATAATGCATCGATTCATAAGCTTCAAGTTAAGCTTTCCCAGGAAGATACAGCTTTTTCTATTTTCAATGTTGAAAAAGGAGAGTTTCTTCCGCTTGAGGACCGTTCAATGGAATTTGAAGAAAACGCACATGAATTTTTAACTGAAGACGGCTCCATTGTTTTGACCTTTGAGAAAAGCGGTATGAGTAATCCTGAGGTACGTGTTCCAGCTGTCAGCCTGGAGGGAGAGTATAAAAAATGATTGAAACAATAAATTTGACGAAAAAATACGGTAGCTTTACAGCATTAAATGAGCTAAATCTCAAAATTGAAAAAGGAACAGTTTTTGGATTTGTCGGCCATAATGGTGCAGGTAAATCAACAACCTTTTCAATATTGGCGACATTGCTTGCCCCAACTTCTGGAGCAGCATACGTTAACGGATATGATGTGACAACAGAGCCGAAGAAAGTTCGGAATCATATTGGCTATATGCCAGATTTCTTTGGTGTATATGATCAATTTAAAACAGTCGAATACCTGGATTTCTATGGAGCGAGCTATGGGATCAGTGCAGCAGAGCGAAGATTGCTGATACCGCAATTATTAGAGCTTGTGAATCTTTCGAATAAAAGTGATGTATATGTTGATGTACTGTCACGTGGTATGAAGCAGCGTCTTTGTCTTGCTAGGTCCCTTATTCATGATCCAGAGGTGCTTATATTGGATGAGCCAGCTTCCGGACTGGACCCACGTGCCCGGATCGAGATGAGAGAAGTTTTAAAAGAACTGAAAAATATGGGGAAAACCATTCTCATTTCATCACATATCCTCCCGGAGCTTGCCCAAATGTGTGATGAATTAGGTGTCATCACAAATGGTGAGCTAGTCGCATCTGGATCTGTAGCTTCCATTCAGAATCAGCTGCAGGCAAACAAGGTTATCAATGTCAAGCTTGCCTCCGATGTAGAAAAAGCTGTTTCGTTTTTTGAAGATGATCCTAGGGTTTCAACAATTACGAAAAATGAGAAGTATACAGATATGCTGTCATTCGCATTTACAGGTAATGATGCAGAACAGATAGAATTGCTCAAGAAAGCACTGGATAGTGGTCTTGCTATTTTAGGCTTCAGTCAAGAAGAATCGAATTTAGAAGATGTATTCCTGGAAATCACGAAAGGAGTGGATTTCTCATGAAGTCAATTTGGATAAACCCTGTGCTAAATAAAGAAATCAAGCTCCGTTTTCGTTCCTTTAAAAGTTCTTTAGGTGTATTCTTTTATCTATTGGCTATAGGGGGTATTGCTATTGGTTTTATCCTTATGAATACGATTTTTTCCTATTCTTCCACAGTCATATTTCGTCCAGAACAAAGCAGAACAATGTTTATGGTGTTATCATTTGTGCAAATGGCGTTAGTCCTTTTCATGACACCAGGTCTAACTTCAGGTGTTATTAGTGGGGAGAGGGAGCGGCAAACGCTGAATATTTTGCTAACAACACCGCAATCATCAACAAGCATCATCTTAAGCAAGCTTTTTTCGTCGATTGCCTATTTGCTATTGATGATGATTGCATCGCTTCCGCTCTATAGTATTGTATTTCTTTTTGGTGGTGTTTCACCAAGCTTACTTCTTATGACATTCGCTCTGTATCTTGTGACAATGCTGACAGTTGGCAGTATCGGGGTGCTTTTTTCAACAATCATTAGAAAAACAATTGTTGCCACCATTATTACATATGGAATCACTTTGTTTATAACAGCAGGAACTGCGTTTATAACCCTATTTGTCGTACAGCTTATCAGCTATCAAAGTGCAAACCAGACTTCGGTTTTTCCATATATCACGTCCATGCTTAATCCATTTATTATTTTATTTAATACATTTGAGGAAGGAATGGCAAATGAGATTAATAGAATCTCGGGGATTGAGTTTCCCATGACTGCAGCTTTCATCATTTCATTTTTACTGATCAGTTTTCTCTGCCTGTTTATCAGTATTAAGAAACTTCGTCCAGATAAGAAAGTGAAAAAAGGAGCCGCCTAAAAATGAATGAGATAAAACAATTTTTAAAATTGTTGACAGTGTGCAAACGCAGGCTTCTTATCGAACACTTTAGCAGCTATTTTCATATGGGTTTATTACTTGTCGGTGTTGCAACAGTACTCACAGCCACAATCGCACGAGTAACACCAATTATGTATTTCTATCAATCGATTTTGATCCTTGCAGGAAGTATCATGCTTTTTACAATCATTGTCGCCTATTTTAAAAAGCCTAACAATACAAATGCGGCGGTTGTATTTGATCATTACGTGGCTGAAGACAGGGTAAAAACAGCATTGTCCTATTTAAAAGACGAATCTTCTTTTAGTCAGTTACAGAGGCGCGACGCCTTATCACATATGAAAGAATCTTTGCCAGAAATTGAGAAAAGCCAGCTGAAGCTATTTTATTGGAAGAAATTGCTGATTTCCTTATTGCTGTTTGCCCTTGCAGGATTATCGCTGATTTTTCCGAATGATGTCATGGAGACTGCTAAACAGAAGGAAACAGATAAGAAAATAGCGGAAGAGGCGAAAAAGGAAATAGAAAAGTTAGTTGATGATGAAACAGTAAGTGAGCAAATAGAAGAATTGAAGAAAGAAACAGCTGATATAGACAAAAGTAAAGAATTGCTGGCAAAGCTTTTGGAAAAAGAAGCTGGTCTTGAAGAAATGAAGCAGGATGCACGAACAGATGAACAGCGATTACAGAAATTAGCTGACGGTTTAGATGAATTTGATGAGCTTCAGGCTGCATTAAATGAAGTTGATTCCGAAAAGATGAAACAAGCACTGAAACAATTGAGTGAAGAGCTGCCAGCACTTTCTAAACAGCAACAGCAGGATTTGGAAAAGTTGTTATCTGATGTTACTGGGGAAAAAGCAAGTGGCTTTGCTGAGATGACTGAAGAAGAAAGGGAGGAACTGCTGGGAGCTTTAGAGGAGCAGCTTGGTACTTTAATCGAAAATGCTGGCTCACTAAATCAATTGGCAATCTCTCAGGAGCAGTTGCAGCAGCTAGCTACTTCATTGAATCAAAGCATAACAAATACTGGCATATCGAATTCAGGTAAGCTTTCATTTGCTTCACAAACAGCCAATAATCAAGGGGACAATGGGCAAACCTCTAGTGGAAATAACAACAATTCAAACGGTCAGGAACAAGATGAAGAGGGGCAGGATGGAGAGGGCCAAGATGGACAGGGACAAGGCTCAGGAAATGGCAGTGGGTCTGGCTCAGGAAACGGCTCAGGGGCAGGAAATGGCTCTGGTAGTGGTTCCGGCTCTGGTAGCGGAAATGGCGGAAGTGGAGCGGGATCGGGGTCCGGTGCCGGGTTCGGGCAAGGCTCCCGTGAATTGATGATTCCTGAAAAAATTGACGGAGAAGAATCAATAGAAAATGATTTGGGAGCATTGGGAGAAGGCAGTGGTGAACAGCAATTGGCACCTGAAGCTCCTGTATTAAAAGGAAATGTACGTTCATATGAAGAAGTCTATGGCAATTATGAGCGTACTTATCGGGAAAGTGTTGAAAGAATGGACTTACCTGCATATTTGGAAGATGCAGTGAAAGAGTATTTTAGTGAACTTAATCCGGAAGGGGAATAAGGATTTGCCTGATATTCAAATGAAAGAAAAGCAGCATCAGGAAGTAATGGACAAAATAGCAGCAGCAAAAGCTGAAATAGCATCATTTATTGTTGGACAAGATGAAATTATCGATCAAGTGTTATGGGCGATATTTGCTGGAGGACATGCGCTTTTGGAAGGCTTGCCTGGACTTGGGAAAACAATGCTTGTCCGTACTGTTTCCGAATGCTTGGACTTAAGTTTTTCCAGAATACAATTTACACCTGATCTGATGCCTTCAGATATTACCGGAACAATGATGATTGAACCTTCCGAGGATGGGAAGCGGCAGTCATTTGTTTTTCACGAAGGTCCAGTGTTTGCCAATATTGTATTAGCGGATGAGATAAACAGGGCAACTCCAAAAACGCAAAGCTCACTGCTTGAAGCAATGGGGGAAAAAACGGTAACTGTGATGGGCGATACAAAACAACTAAAGGAGCCCTTTTTTGTATTGGCAACACAGAATCCGTTGGATTTAGAAGGTACATATCCATTACCAGAAGCGCAAATGGACCGATTTTTGCTAAAAATTAATATTGAGTATCCATCAAAAGAGGATTTGAAACAGATCATTGTAAATACTACCGGAACAAAGACAAACAGCTTATCAAGGGTTATGAATGCCGCTGAGATCATCGAAATCCAGCAGTTAGCTTTAGAATTACTTGTTTCCGAGGATATACTGGATTATGCGGTAAATATGGTCATGGCAACACATCCCGAGACGGAAAACTCTCCGGAATCTGTAAAGAAATTTGTACGCTATGGAGCTGGACCACGCGGGTTGCAAAGTTTGGTTAAAATTGCAAAAGTCAGAGCACTTGCGAGTGGAAGGTACCATGTTTCAAGAGGAGATATCAAACATGCTGCATTGCCTGTCCTAAGGCACCGGCTTTTCTTGAATTTTGAAGGGGAAGCGACAGGGATCAGCAGTGATGAAATAATTAAAGAGATCATCGAAACAATTGGTTCTGATCAGTCATGAAAGAATTTCTGTCAAGCACACTCATGTACAGGCTCTCTAAGCATCAATTGCAATCGAAACGAATGAGGCGTGGACATCAAAAAGGTGGGAGACGTTCGATGAGATCTGGTACTTCATTGGAGTTTTCCGATTACCGTTTTTATCAGCCTGGTGATGATTTACGGCTGATCGACTGGAATGTATATGCAAGGACAAACAAGCATTATATCAAAAGGTATCTTGATGAACAGGAATTAGTCATTTCTCTTTATATTGACTGCTCCAAATCAATGACACTTCTTTCAAGGAAGTGGGAGTTTGCCAAAGGACTCACTGCTGCTCTTGGATTCATGTCTCTTGCAAGTGATGATCGTGTGGGGGTTTTTCCAATTGGTTCAGACAATCATCCTTTTATGTACAAAAAAGGGCGAGCCTTTTCAAATCGGCTTATTCATTATGTAAAGAATGTCAATTCAAATGAGCGGCCGATTACCTTTTCAGAATCGATTCAAAAGGTGATTCAGCCAAAGTCCAGTGTATCGATCTTGATAAGTGATCTAATGGAAGCACCTGAAAAAATCGAGACCGCTCTAAAAAAAATGCAGGGCTACAAACAGGAGTTATTTGTGATTCAGATTTTGACTGAAGAAGAGATCAACCCCGTCTTTCAAGGAGATCTCGAGTTGATTGACAGTGAGACACAAAACTTTATGAATGTTTCTATGAGCAGTTCAATAAAAAAACAATATCAAACCAGACTTCTGGGACATACCGAAGCAATCCAGAAGTTTTGTCATATGCGGGGAATTGGTTTTATTCAATGTAATGCCAGTAGCTCCCTGGAAGATATTTTATTCAAAGAACTATTATCAAAAGGCTGGATTGTGTGAGGTGAGTCTATGCGGTTTTTAACACCCGGATTTTTAGGATTATCAGTCTTTTTACTAGGGGTTATCCTGTTTTATTTATTTAGAAAACAATATGAAAAACAAATTGTATCATCAACATTTTTTTGGCAGCAGGTAATGCGGGAGTGGCAAGCGACGAAATGGTGGAGGAAAATACAGCAACACTTGCTCTTATACCTGCAATTACTCATCCTTACATTATTAATGTTCGCTTTAGTTCGTCCTTATATTGGCGTTAGTGATCTTTCAGGGGAACAAATTGTAGTCGTTATCGATACGTCTGCATCAATGACAGCACTAGAAGGTGAGAATAATAGATTAGAATTGGCAAAAGAAGAGATGAATGAGCTTATTGATCAATTGGATACTCAGAGGCTGACAGCCATTCTTGCTAAACAAACACCAGAAATATTATTTTCGAATGAAACAAATAAAAGTGAAATGCGGCGTGCTATTGAGAATATATCTCCTTCTTTTCAAAGTGAAGATATAGATAAATCTGTTCAATTAGCCAATCAGCTCTTATCAGATTCAAGTGGAGAAATACATGTTTTTTCTGATCGCACAAGGCAAGAGGAAATAACGACTACCCATTTGAGCCATAAGACTGAAGTACATAATATTGGAACAACGACAAATAATTTATCCATTCATGCATTCGGCGCGGCTAAACAAGAAGACACTGTGAATGGGGTATTGTCAATCGCGAATGAAATGGACGAACAACAGCAGGTTACCATTCAAATCGTTTTTGAAGATGAAAAACTTGCCGAAATTGAAGAAACAGTTGATCCAGAAAAACCGACCCAGATTCATATCCAGGACTTACCAGAAAAGCCTTATTATAAAGCTATGATTGTTAATAAGGATCATTTTCAGGCAGACAATGCCAGTTTTGCATTTCTTGGAGAGGACAGACAGCCAACTTTTTATTTGGTGGGCAAGATGAATTCATTTCTCACAAAAGCTTTATCGCATTTAAGCACTGATATAATCCAAATTGAAGAACTGAATGAAGTTCCACAAACAGAAAACGCAATCTATGTGCTTAGTAACGTTCCAGCTGAAAACTGGCCAAATGGACCAAAGCTTATAATTTCACCAACGGTGGGTGAACCATTTAATATCAAAAATGAGCAGATGTTACAGACAAGATTAAAAGCGGTTAGCGATGATTCCCTTCTACAGTTTGTAGATATAGAGGAGGTCTATATTCAAAAAAGCTATCCATTTACTATGCCGGAGCTCCAAGCAATTGTATCGAGTGGGGAAACTTCCATAATCAGTAAAGGGAATTATCAGGGTAGTCCGATCATATTGCTCGGGTTTGATATGGAGGATACTGATTGGCCAATGCATTCCAGTTTTCCAATCTTTTTATATAATGCGATTGATTATCTCACAGATCAAAACCAGCTGCTTGGATATTTACAGTCGAATGAAAGAAAAGAAATTGCTTATTCCACTGGAGTGACTAGTAGTACTATTTTAAATGAAGAGAATGAGACAATAGCTGACATGAATATAGATAATTCCATTTTAATTGCTCCAGAACGCCCTGGCCTATACAAGGTTGCAGAAGAAACAGAATTTGGCTTAAAAGAGCGGCTTTTCGCAGTTATTGTGGATGAAGAGGAGAAATACATTTCACCAGAGGACAGTTTTACAATTGAAACTGAAAATGAGGAGACTGGTGGAGATAATCAGAAACACCCAAATGAGATTTGGACTGTTTTTGCAACCCTTGCATTATTCATTTTATTTTTGGAATGGGAGGTATATCGCCGTGGGATTACAGGTTGAAAAACCCCTATTTCTATTATTACTAATACCGGCATTCATTGTCTTATATCTTTACTGGAAAAAGAATAAGGTTACCCCCCTTATTGAAAAAAATATCATCCTAACGATTCGATTCCTCATATTTGCTATCTTGATTTTATCTTTATCTGTTCCGAATATTTTATACCCAGTTAAAGGTATAACAACCGTTTTTGTTATTGATCAATCTGAAAGTGTTAAAAACCAGGAAGAGGAAATGTTTGCTGCAATTGAACAAGCGATTAGTGGAATGGAGCCAGAAGACAGCTATGCGGTTATTTCAACAGCAGAAAATGCACAAATAATCCAGTCACCATCAAACAGTGAACAAGGGTTGATCACGAACGTCAATATAGAAAATAAATCTTATACAAATTTGGAAGAGGGGCTGCAGCTTGCTTCCAGTTTATTGTCTAGCGATAAAAAAGGGCGGATTGTTTTAATGACAGATGGAAATGAAAATATGGGTGACGCTAGACAGCAAGTAGAACTTTTGCATGGTCAGGAAATCCTCATTGATGTACTTCCATTTAATCCTTCTATTCAAAAAGATGTCGCAATTGAAAGTTTTAGTAGCCCATCAACTTTGTATCAGGGAGAAAATGCAAAGTTAACTGTCAATCTATCAAGTACGATGGATACAAAAGCTAGAGTAAGAATTACAAAAAATAATGAAACAGTGATTGATGAAGAGGTTCAAGTGAAAAAAGGGGAGAATTCCTATAATTTCATTGATTTCATAAAATCCTCAGGTGTTCATAATTATAAGGCTGAAATCATTTCTGATGATGATGGCGTTTCACAAAACAATCAGTCATTTGCTGTTGCTGAAGCAAAAGGACCTCCACAAATCCTAATGGTGGATGATGAAACGGAAGGGGATAATTTACTGCAGGCACTGGAAGCATCCGATCTCACAGTGACCAAAACAAAACCAGAATTATTGCCAACATCTCTATCTGGTTTTTTAGAGTATGAAATGATTATTTTCAATAATATTTCCGCTACTGATGTGACTCAGGAACAAATGGAAATGATTGAAAGTGCTGTCCGTGATTTTGGCAAAGGGTTTGTCATGGCTGGGGGAAATAAGAGTTATGGTCTAGGTGGTTATTTCAAAACACCGATCGAAAAATTATTGCCAGTTGAAATGGATTTAAAAGGAAAGAAAGAACTGCCATCACTCGGAATGGTTATCGTACTGGATCGATCTGGTAGTATGAGTGGCTATAAACTGGATTTGGCAAAGGAGGCAGCGGCACGTTCCATTGAATTACTCCGTAATAAAGATACATTAGGCTTTATTGCTTTTGATGATAAACCATGGACAATAATTGAAACAGGACCACTTGATGACAAAGTAGAAGCTGCCGAAAAAATCCGTTCCATAACAGAAGGTGGGGGAACGGAGATCTTCACACCACTTGAACAGGCCTATAATGAACTAAAAGATTTAAAATTGCAGCGAAAACATATTATATTATTAACAGATGGACAGTCAGCAACGAATGGGGATTATTCGGAACTAATTTCAACAGGACTCGAAAACAATGTGACATTATCGACGGTTGCAATCGGCGGTGATGCTGATCGCTTTCTACTCGAGCAATTAGCAACAGAGGGAACAGGAAGATTCTATGATGTCCAGGATGCTTCCACCATACCAAGTATTCTATCAAGAGAAACAGTTCTAACAACAAGAACGTATATTGAAGATAATCCTTTCTATCCAATGTACACAGAAGGAAATAACTGGGGTTCGGTATTTGAAAAAGGTGTTCCAGTAATGAATGCATATGTAGCCACAGAACCAAAATCAAGAGCAGAAACGATTTTAATGAGTGAAAAAAATGATCCTGTTCTAACAAGATGGCAATACGGACTGGGAAATACTGTTGCATGGACATCTGACACCAGTGGTGAATGGGCAGGCGAGTGGCCAGCCTGGTCAAACTGGCCATCATTATGGAATGAAATCATTACATGGAGCTTTCCAACATATGAAAATGAATTATATGATATAGAGCAAACGATAGACGGGAAAAATATTAAACTGGATATCACCTCCATAAATCAGGATATGCTACCAATTGAAGCTACTGTAGTGGATGAAAAGGGCAAGCAAATTGAAGCAGATTACAGAATAAAATCCCCTGGTGAGCATGAGGTGAATTTTACTGCAGGATCGGGTATTTATTCTTTGCAGCTTGCTAAATTTGATGGCGAAGATATTACTTCAACTTTCCAAACAGGTATTGTTGTTCCATATTCCAAGGAATTTAAACTCCAAAATCAAAATAATACACTTTTAAATGACGTAATAGAGCTCGGAAATGGGAAAATTTTAACAGATCCAGAAGAAGCTTTCCGGCCAATTGATATAGAAAAATCTAAAAAACAACCGATTACGATGCAGCTTCTCTTAATTGCTTTTCTGTTGTTCTTTATCGAAATCGCTATAAGAAGATTTGGCGTAACATTAGCAGTTGAGAAAATCCGTTCCTTTAATAGTCAAAGGGCTGATAAAAAGGAGAAAAAAGAAAAGGAAATAAAGCAAAAATATTCACGACTTAAAAAATCCACTTCAAAAGTATCAGCTAAACCTAAAGGGGAAATTAAAAAGGTGCAAACAGATGTAATAAGAAAAGTGGATAAACAACCCAAAACAGAACGGAAGAAAGACGCGGAACAGCCAAATAATGATAACAGTGAGCGCCTTAAAAGGCTGCTAGATGCGAAAAACAGAAGAAATAAGTGGTAAATACAAATTGATGAAAGAAATTCAGAAAAAGTAGTCGGAATTTGGCATGCTAGAGATAACTTCAAAGTCTTACCTATAGAAGTCTATAACGTAAATGAAGAGACGGGGACAAAACTACAAAGAAAGTTAAGCTCTAAAACCGAACAATGCATTACCTATCGGAGGAAATATACGTAGACTCCAGCGGGAGAAAAGGCATCGGTGAGATCACGGAGTGCGATAGCACGAGGAAGATCACCAGCCGCCCGCGGAAAGCGAAGTATGTTTCCGTAGCGGGAGATATGCATCAAACTAGTTCGGTTTTTTCTTTGGAGAAAATACTTTTGTCCCAGGCTCTTTTTTTGTTTCTAGAAAACACCCAAATGAGTGTAATATCAATCTAGTTGAAATTTTGTAAAAATTATATTGACGAGTTTCGACAATTGTTGTATATTGTGTTTGTGTATTCATTAAGTTCTTTGTGATTTTAATTGGAGTTTTGTGATAGTTTTTGAGGTGTTAAAAATAGGAGGGGAGAAGTCGTGGAAGGAACTTTAAGATTTCGAACGGATCAATCGTTTAAAATTATTCAATTTACTGACTTACATATTGGAGGAGAAGAGAACCATTTGCCTGATCAAAAGACGTTTCGTGTGATCAGCGAAACCATTCAGCACGAAAAACCTGATTTAATTGTTGTGACAGGTGATCTGATTTGGAGTGAAGGGGTGGAACAGCCTGAACAATCCTATCGCAGGGTATTGGACCAAATTTCCCAATGGGGGATTCCATTTACCACTGTCTTCGGCAATCATGATGCAGAAGCAAATGTCACACGAGAGCAGTTATTTGCTATTAATACTGAGTATAAACATTTTTTAGGAATGGCTGGACCTGAAGATATTCATGGTGTTGGCAATTATTCGCTTACGATTCAATCTTCAAATAAAGAGAAAAATGAATCCGTTTTATATTTTTTAGATTCAGGTGATTATGCACCAAAATCTGTTGGCGGCTATGCATGGGTTCATCCAGATCAAGTAAGCTGGTTTCTAGAAGAATCGAAAAAGTATGCAAACGGAAAAGAAACAATTCCCGCATTAGCCTTTTTCCATATTCCACTACCTGAATATCGTGATGTCCTAAACATTGGCAAAGTGTCTGGAAATAAATTGGAACAAGTTTGTGCCCCTGTGATTAATAGTGGTTTATTCACAGCTTTACTAGAATCAGGTAATGTCATGGGTACGTTTGTGGGGCATGATCATGACAATGATTACTGTGGCGAACTTCATGGTATTTCCTTATGTTATGGGCGGATAAGTGGATATAATGTCTACGGATCATTACAGCGGGGCGCAAGGGTTATCCAATTGTATGAAGGGCAACATAAATTTGATACATGGATCAGGCTGGATGATGGGAAGGTTATCGCTCCTTACACACATGAGCATAAAATTAATGACTAGCATAGGGCTTTTTGAACAACTAGCTCCGGGTCAAGGATGCATCAAAGAAAAGGAGTGAAAAACTTGAAAATTGATTATCATTTACATTTGGAGGAAGGACCTTATTCACCCAATTGGTTGAATCGGACATTTGAAGCAATCAATCATCTAGATAATAACTCCCAATCTTCGCACACACGAGAATGGATGCTTGAGCAAACAGAAAAATTACATAAGCGGCTAATGGGTGGCCCTTTTTCGATGGAATGGTTGGATTTATATTTACAACAAGCGAAGCATTTAGGTATCCAAGAAGTTGGGATCGTGGACCACTTATATCGCTTTAAGGAATATAAACCGTATTATGAAAAACATATTCATCTAGAGGATGATGAGCTTGGAAAGCTACAGAGAAAATGGCTCGACCAGGTTTGCGTGGAATCAAGGGATGAATTTATCGCACTTATTGAAGATGCCAAACAAAAATGGGAAGAAAATGGTGTGAAACTCCATTTAGGCATAGAAACAGATTATTTCCTCGATGGGGAAGAGGAATTGCGAGAAATTCTCGAAGATCATCCGTATGATTATGTGATTGGTTCTGTGCATTTTTTTAATGGCTGGGGCTTTGATAACCCGAAAACCCAGGATCTGTTCCTAAACTATGATTTAATTAAGCTTTATGATGAGTTTTTCCAATTAGTAGAGAAGGCAATTTCCTCAAAGTTATTCGATTTTGTCGCACATCTGGATAACCTAAAAGTTTTTGGCTATCGACCTGATGAAGAACAGCTTATGCCAGCTTATCGTCGAATAGCCGAGAGATTAGTAGAATCAAATACAGCTACTGAGATCAATGCAGGGCTCTATTACCGCTATCCAATTAAGGAAATGTGCCCAAGTCCCACTTTTCTAAAGGTACTAGCAGACTATCAGGTACCACTGACCGTTTCCTCAGATGCTCATTATCCAGATGATCTTGGGAGATTTGTTGAGATGCAATTGGAGGCATTACAAAATGCGGGCATTCATGAAGTGGTCACATTTGAAAATGGCGAAAAGATCAAGCATCAGATTGAGAAAGTCTTTACTTAGAACATATTCAATGCTGAGACAAAGGTGATATCACCACAGAAAAGTGCATATTCCCCGGTTCGGAAATATATTTCGCTTTCCGCAGGCGAGTGACAAGCCTCATCAGGCTTTGCCTTCCGGGGACTTGCCGAACTTCTTACTTCTATGTATATTTCCTCCGCTAAGAGAAGTTCGTCCTTGGAGTTTGGTATTTTAGTTAGTCCCAGCTTATAGAACCTAGATGACTTATATTCATATCTTTTATCTGACTAGTTTTCTATTTATTTATTATTTTGCCAATAGTAAATACTTTATGGCTTTAGTAAGCAAACAAGGGAGGTGAGTCGGATGCAGTATTTAATTAAATAAGATTATGTAGTTTTGTGAAACAAACGCGATCAAAAAAAGTATTTTGAAAGGGGGCTCTTAGAATTGGTTCAGCAAACAAACAAAGTTGCAACAACTGTTCAGACTAATACTACTCCATCTTTAAAAAGTCGCGGTGCCAATCTCAAAAAAAGTATTAAAAAGAGATGGCAATTATATATTATGATTCTGCCAGTCATCGCTTATTTTGTCATTTTTCATTATGTTCCTATGTATGGAGTCCAGATTGCCTTTAAAGATTTTATTGCCTCAAAGGGCATAACTGGGAGCGAATGGGTAGGGTTCAAGCATTTTATACGATTCTTTGATAGCTATCATTTTTGGCGGTTAATGAAAAATACATTAGGAATTGGTGTGTACGAGCTGTTAGTAGGATTTCCTGTACCGATCATATTGGCATTAATGATCAATGAAGTTCGTTTAAAGTTTTTTAAGAGAACTGTGCAAACGGTTACTTACGCGCCGCATTTTCTATCAACCGTTGTATTAGTAGGGATGATCATTATCTTTTTATCTCCTGATAGCGGGGTTGTGAATCAATTGATCCAACTATTTGGCGGCAAGGAAATTTCATTCCTTACAGAACCCCAATGGTTTAAAACGGTCTATGTCTTTTCTGGTGTTTGGCAGTCAATGGGTTGGAGTTCGATTATTTATTTAGCGGCCTTAGCAGGGATTGACCCGCAGTTACATGAATCGGCAATTATGGATGGGGCAAATAGATGGCAGCGGATTTGGAATATTAATATTCCAGGTATTCTACCAACAATTATCATTCTATTAATCCTTAATACCGGATCTATTGTAAGTGTTGGTTTTGAAAAGGTTTTCTTAATGCAAAATGATTTGAATTTAGAAGCTTCTGACGTGATCGCCACATATGTTTATCGGAGCGGTATTTTAGACGCAGAATTTAGTTTTGCTTCAGCAGTTGGACTATTTAGTACCATTATTAATTTTATTCTACTTATTACAGTAAATTCGATTGCTAAGAAAGTAGGACAAACGAGTCTATGGTAAAAATGGAGGTGTCGTTTGCGGATGAATCAAACCATTGGAGATAAAATATTTGGTGCAATAAATAATACGTTGTTGTTTATTCTTCTGCTCCTTGTTCTGTATCCGCTTATTTTTGTAGTGAGTGCATCCATAAGTAATCCACTGTTAGTGGCAAATGGAGAATTATGGCTATTTCCTAAGGAACTCACTTTAATTGGTTATCAAAAGGTTTTTCAGAATCGCGATATTTTAAGCGGGTACCTTAATACCATCCTGTACACTACTGTGGGGACACTGATTAATCTCTTTTTAACCACATTAGGTGCCTATCCACTTTCACGTAGAGATTTTTATGGGAAAAATCTCATTATGTTCTTTTTAGTTTTTACAATGTTCTTTAGTGGTGGTTTAATCCCAACTTATTTAGTCATTAAAAATTTAGACATGTTGAATACGTTTTGGGCACTTGTGATTCCAAATGCAGTGGCCGTATTTAATTTAATTATTATGCGTTCCTTTTTTCAATCAAATATTCCCAGAGAGATTGAAGAGGCAGCAGAGATTGATGGCTGTTCCGATTTCCAAATTTTAAGAAGAGTTGTGCTGCCTTTATCAACACCGATTATTGCTGTCATGATTTTGTTTTATAGTGTTGGTCATTGGAATGCCTATTTTGATGCATTAATCTATTTAACGGATCGGGAGAAATTCCCTTTACAATTAATATTACGAGAAATCCTTATCCAGAATTCGATGGATGAAATGGCTGGCAGTGGGGAATCGATGGCTCAACAAGTGATGTATGCACAATCAATCAAATATGCAGTTGTGATCGTAGCGAATTTACCTGTTCTTTTACTCTACCCATTTTTACAAAAATACTTTGTACAAGGAATAATGGTTGGGGCTATAAAAGGATAGAAAAATTAGGAGGTTTATAGAGATGAAGAAAATTTTTATGCTTGCCTTATTTGTAATCATGTCTGTTTCTTTTCTTGCTGCCTGTAATGAAAAAACGGATAAAAAAGCAGAAGCCAATTTAGATAATCTTAATTTGGATGGAATGCCAATAGTGAAAGAAGAAATTGAACTTAAGATGTTTGCTCCTAAACGCTTCGCTTCACAAAACTGGAATGATATTAAGATATGGAATGAGTACGAAAATATGACTAATATCAAAGTGAAATGGGAGAATGTTGATCGGGATAATTTAGCAGAGAAACGTAATATTTTACTAGCAGGCGGTGATTATCCAGATGTACTTTTTGGAAACGGTTTAACGGTAAATGATTTAATGAAATATGGAAAACAGGAAGACTTTATGGCGTTAAATGATTTAATTGATCAGTATGCGCCTAATTTTAAGGCATTGCTTGAACAATATCCGGAAGTAGAAAAGGCCATTACGATGCCAGATGGAAACATTTATTCTTTTCCAACGATTACGGATCCTGAATTTAAGGCGATGTTGGAAGGATCCTTCATGTGGCTAAAAGAGGAGTGGTTAAAGGAGCTAGATCTTGAGGAACCAGAAACAACGGAAGAAATGTATCAATTATTGAAGGCGATTAAAGAAAACTACCCAGATGCCATTCCGATGGGAGGAGGACCTGGAATAGACGCATATTTAATCCCTTTCTTTAAGGGCGCTTGGGGGCTAGGCAATAGAGGAGCTTCACATCCTTATGTTGATGTTGATCCTGAAACAAATGAACTACGATTTATCCCGACCGCTCCTCGTTATAAGGAGATGTTGGAGTATTTAAACAAGATTTATGAGGACGGATTAATTGATAAAGACTTTTTTACAGCAAATGCGGATCAAGTCATTGCCAAAGGTTCTCAAGGAATATATGGTGTCCTACCAGATTATAACCCAGAAGCTGTATATAGTAATTTAACGGGGTATATTGGCGGGAAGGCATTAAAAGGCCCACATGGTGATCAGCTATATGCTCATATTGGTTCCCCTATCGGTTCTGTAGGTCAATTCGTTATTACAAAGGATAACCCAAATCCTGAAGCAACGGTGCGTTGGGTAGATTACCTTTATAGTGATGAAGGCAGTAAGATGTTTTTTATGGGCTTTGAAGACGAGACCTATGTTGAAAATGAAGATGGTACCTTAGATTATACAGATGAAATCAAGAATCATCCGGACGGCTTAACACAAGACCAGGCTGTTGGAGAGTATCTTGTTTGGCCTGGTGTCGGATACCCAGGAATCTTAAAGCAAGATTATTTCAAGGGTTCTGAAGGAAAGCCAAGTTCTATTGAAGCATCTGAAAAGGTAGATCCATTTATCCCTGAGGAAATATGGCCACCGTTTAATTATACAATTGAAGAGCTTGAAGAAATGAATGCCTTGAGAAATGATATTGAAACGTACATTAATGAGATGAATGCGAAATTCATTACGGGAGCGAGATCATTAGATGAATGGGATGACTATGTTGCCCAATTTGATAAAATGAAACTTGAGAAATATATGGAAATTTATAATGATGCCTATGAGAGGTATGATAAACAATAAAAATATAATTTGAAAATGCTATAGTAAAGGGGTACGATATAAGTAATTTCGTTTGAAAAGGAAATAGAGAGAAGGTGCAAAATTTGTCTCTTCTATCTGAGGAAAGAAAAAGATTGTTAATCGATGAGTTGGATACTCATGGGAAAGTTCGAGTTTCTGACTTGGCACAGAAATTAGAGGTATCGAATGAGACAATCCGCCGAGATTTAGAAGCATTGGAAAAAGTAAAGAAATTGAAAAGGGTTTACGGAGGAGCAGTGAAAATATCCTACGAAGATGGAGAGCCTCCCTACCAACAGCGGCAAATTATTCAGGGGACTGAAAAAAAGCTTATTGGGAAAAAGGCAGCTTCTTTAATAAAAGATGGGGACACGATCTTTTTGGATACGGGAACTACGATATTAAACCTAGCTAAATTTATAAAAAACCTCAATCGTCTTATGATTCTTACAAATTCTTTACCTGTCGCCAATGTTTTAAAGGATGCCTTAGCACAGGGGTTGTTTCGCGGAAAGGTCATTCTTTTAGGTGGAGAACTCTCCCCAGATCAGCAGTCCGTATCTGGCTATCTATGTGAAGAAATGCTGAAAAACTTTTATGTTGATAAAGCTTTCTTGTCGGTCGGTGGTGTATCACTTAAAACAGGAATAAGTGATTATGATTTTAACGAATCCTCCATTTCAAAATTAGCAGCTACAAATGCCAAGGAAGTAATCGTTTTAGCGGATTATAGTAAAATAGGTGTACAATCCTTTACCAAGATTACGACTTTAGAACAGGTAGATGTGATGATATGTGATAAGAAGCCACCCTCTTCATGGGAGTCCGAATTAGATAAAAAAAATGTTGACTGGATTTTGGCTGAATAGTTTAAAAGATAGAGCTGTTCCGTTTTAAAGCGCTTAGCACTTTAAGACGGAATAGTTCTTATTTTTTTGAATATTGAACATTTTCTATTAATATGAAAACGATTAAATCTATGATTTGTGCAGTAAATGTAAGAAAAATGAACTACTATTTTATTCGGGTATATCTTATGATAAATACATGAAAGCGTTTGAAAGGAATAGTACAAAACAACTAGGGTAATGTTAATTTGTAAGAATAAAAAGGGGGATTTAAAATGAAGAAAACGCTACTATTAATGCTTGTGCTTCTTCTAAGTCTTGGTACAGTTCTTGCTGCTTGTGGCAATAATAAGACTGAATCAAGCAAGGGTGGAGATGGTGAAAAACCATATGAAATTAAATGGTACACAATTGGTACACCACAAAAAGATACAAATAAGGTATTTGAAGAAGTAAACAAATATACAAAAGAAAAGATCAATGCGACTGTCAAGCTAACACAAATTGATTGGGGCGATTTTGAACAAAAAATGCAGGTGATCATCTCTTCAGGTGAACCATTTGACATTGGTTTTACAAATGGTGGAACGTATGTTCAAGATGCCCAAAAAGGCGCTTATCTCCCGCTAGATGATTTATTAGATGAACATGGGAAAGAGTTAAAAGAAACTTTGGACCCAGCTCTTTTAGAAGGGGCTAGAGTAGATGGAGAGCTTTATGGCATTCCTTCCAATAAAGAAGCCGCTAGACAAAGTGTTTATACTTTTAACAAACGCTTAGTGGATGAATATAATTTCGATATTTCCACAGTAAAAACATTAGAAGACCTTGAACCAATGTTGAAAACGATTAAAGAAAATGAGTCAAATATTACACCAGTGGCAACATTTAAAGCTTATCTTCCATTCGATTATATCTTTGAAGGAGACATGCCTTTTGGCTTTGCTCTTGAAGGAGATCGTGATCATGTTGTGAATCCATTTGAATCTGATATTGCGATGGAGACATTTAAAACAATGCATAAGTATTTCAAAGCAGGCTATCTTAAATCAGATGCAGCTACCAGTAAAGATAGCTGGCCAATGGATGTAGAAAACTGGTTTGTTCGTATGGGAGATTCTCAACCATATGCAGACCTACTTTGGTCTCGTTCAGCAAAGTATGAAGTAGTCTCTGTCCCAGCAGAAGAGCCAACTACCTTTAATACATCGGTTACGGGAGCGATTCAGGCGATTTCATCTACATCACAAAACCCTGAAAAAGCAATGGAATTCTTGAATCTCTTAAATACGGATCCATATCTTCGTAACCTTGTGGACAAAGGAATTGAAGGGGTTCATTATGAAAAGAATGATGATGGAAAAATTACAGATCTTCCAGCACGTATCGAAGATTATAATATGCCAACTTACTCTCTAGGAAACCACTTTATCTTAGATCTATACGAAGATGATCCTTCTGATAAATGGGATAAATTCAAAGAATTTAATGAATCTGCACAACCATCACCAACACTTGGATTTCATTTTAACAGTGATCCAGTGAGAACCGAAATTGCTTCGATTTCCAATGTGTCAAAAGAATTCTATCCAGCTTTATCAACAGGCTCTGTTGATCCTGAAGAATATCTACCTAAGTTTAACCAAAAACTAAAAGATGCTGGTATCGACAAAGTGTTAGATGAAATTCAAACACAATTTGACGCATGGAAGGCGGAACAAAAATAAGCTATTAAACATCAATCAGTAGGAATGAAAATTTCTGGCTGATTGATGTTTTACTTTAAGAGGAAGTTTAAAAAGTCTGGTAAAAATGATACTGCGAGATAAATGGGCTCCCGCTAAAATCGAGGCTGTACAAAGAATCCTCGGAGACGAGCAAAAAAGCTAGGGCATAAATATTTTTACCAAAAAAACGAACAACTAGGGTTCACAAACCCCGCTACGGAAATGTATTTTCCGTCCTTGGAGATTAACGCTCAGCCTCTGCTTTTTCAAACGCAAAGAAAATCGCCCAAAACGGCGACACGCCTGCAGGAATAGCATCAGCTGAAGACCCCGAAGCGAAGTGAGGAGGCTGAAGCAATGCTTGCGGCGGGCGATTTTCAGCCCAACATGGAAGTCAATACACCCTGTACAAATTAAAATGAAAGTCTTTACATGATTATTTAATTTATCTAGTGAATCTCAAATTTCTTAACTACTATTCTACTATAGTAAATTTTATAATAAATACATGAAAGTGGTTTCAGGCCATGGTAAGGGAGGATAGTGCAGAATGAAGTTTTTTAAAGATATTTATAAAAACCGTATATGGCTTTTGATGGTTTTGCCAGGAACCATTTGGTTTCTACTTTTTGCTTATTTGCCAATGGCGGGAAACGTAATCGCCTTTAAAAAGTTCCGAATCGATCCAGGTGGTTTTTTCGCCAGTATTATCAACAGTGAGTGGATTGGTTGGGATAACTTTAAATACCTATTTAGTACAGACAGTGCCTATATTATTACAAGAAATACAATTGGGTATAATCTGATTTTTATTGTGTTAGGGATGGTAACAGCGGTTACCACAGCTATCCTACTCAGTGAATTAGCGAATAAAAAATTAGCGAAGTTTTTCCAAACAGGGATGTTATTTCCACATTTCCTTTCCTGGGTTATAGTGAGTTATTTCGTCTTTACCTTTTTAAGCCCAGATCGTGGTTTATTGAACAACATTTTAGGGTGGTTCAATGTTGATGCTATCGCATGGTATAGTGAACCAAAATATTGGCCGTTCCTCCTTGTGTTTATGAGCATGTGGAAGGGAATTGGATACGGCAGTATTGTGTATCTAGCATCTATTGTTGGGATTGATAAAACCTATTATGAAGCAGCTATGATTGATGGTGCGACAAAATGGCAACAGGTTAAACATGTAACATTGCCAATGCTTAAGCCACTTATTATTATTCTTTTAATTATGGATGTTGGGAAAATTTTCAACTCAGACTTTGGGTTATTCTTCCAGGTACCGAGGGATGCAGGTGCCCTTTATTCCGTGACAAACACCATTGATACCTTTGTATATAGAGGATTGATGTCGCTTGGTGATATTGGAATGAGTACTGCTGCTGGTCTTTACCAATCTGCTGTTGGATTTGTCCTCGTTATGATTACGAACTATATTGTGAGAAAAATTGATGAGGATAGTGCTTTGTTCTAAAGCTTACCCTTTACAGAGAGGAGGAAGGTCGCCCTGCGACTGATATTATGAGTAAAAACAATAATGTTGAGCAATCTTCTCAACCAAAAGGTAACGAAACGCCAAATGGCATTATCAATAAAAAGAGAAAGAAAGCTCGCGATTACCATCAATTTCACCCAGTCACGAATGGCATTATGACAGTACTGCTAGGGATATTTACGATTGCTTGTTTATTCCCATTTGCCTATGTCATTGTCATTTCTTTCACAAGTGAAGAGAGTATCGTGCGAAATGGTTTCCAACTAATACCAGAAACATGGAGTCTAGATGCCTATAAATATTTGTGGCAGACGAAAGACCAATTACTTCAATCCTATTGGATCACGATTGTTGTCACGATTTTAGGGACGATCATCAGTGTGGCGATGATTACCTTCTATTCCTATGCGATTTCTAGACCGCAATTTAAATATCGTAAGTTCTTTACTTTCTTTGCTTTTTTCACGATGCTATTTAGTGGTGGAATGGTTCCAACATATATCGTAGCAACGCAATTTTTGGGCATTAAAAATACGATATGGGCATTGATCTTACCACTCGCGATGAATGCATTTTACATTATTATTATGAGAACCTTCTTTATAAGATCTGTTCCAGAAGCGATTCTGGAATCAGCAAGAATAGATGGAGCAAATGAATGGAGATCGTTTTTCCAAATTGTGTTCCCATTGTCTTTACCAGGGATTGCCACGATTGCTTTATTTAGTACACTTGGATATTGGAATGACTGGTTTAACGCCCTGTTGTATATAGATCAGCCTAATTTAGTTCCTTTGCAATCTCTACTAATGAAAATTGAAGCGAATCTAGAGTTTATGCGGCAGAACATTGACATCAGTTCTCAGCAGTCTAGCTTGTTCAATACGATTCCAGCTGATGCAGCTAAAATGGCTATGGTCGTTATTGCCACATTGCCAATTGCCGTCTCTTATCCATTTTTCCAAAAATACTTTATTAGTGGATTGACAATTGGTGGCGTTAAAGAATAAGGCTATTCAGATTATCGTGTGGAAATAAGAATATATGCGAGAGTCCTGCGGGATGTCGGCTAGTGACGGTTACGTCCTATGACCAACGCCGACACGTCGTAAAGGCCTCGATAGACGTAGCACTAGGAGGCTCATTAAGCCGCCCGCGGAAGGGAGCATATCCCATTTTGCGGCATTCAAAAAAATCCATACTATTTTCTGATTACCCAAGAATAAAATGAAAAGGTGAGTTTTACAATGAAAAAGAAGCTAGTGTTATTGTTAGTTTTGCTTCTAAGCGTAGGAACAGTGCTTGCAGCTTGTGGCTCTTCTAAAAATGAAAGCCGAGGCGGAGAGGGCGAAAAACCATACGAAATTAAATGGTATACGATTGGTACTCCGCAAAAAGATACTGAGAAGGTATTTGAAGAAGTAAACAAATATACGGAAGAAAAGATCAATGCCACTGTTAAATTGACACAAATTGATTGGGGCGACTATGATCAAAAAATGCAAGTAGTCATCTCTTCAGGCGAGCCATTTGACATTGGTTTCACTGAGGGTGGCACATATGTTCAAGATGCCCAAAAAGGGGCTTTCCTTCCACTAGATGATTTACTAGACGAACAAGGAAAAGACTTGAAAGAAATTCTAGAGCCTGCACTTTTGGAAGGGGCTAGAGTAGATGGCGAGCTTTATGGTATACCTTCCAATAAAGAAACCGCTAGACAAAGTGTTTATACATTTAATAAACGCTTAGTGGATAAATATGATTTTGATCTATCGAAAGTAAGAAACTTAGAAGATCTTGAACCAATGTTAAAAGAGATAAAAGAAAATGAGCCAAATGTTACACCGATGGCAACGATTAAAGCTTATCTACCTTTTGACTATATCCTTGGAGAAGAAATGCCGTTTGGCTTTGCTCTTGAAGGTGACCGTGATCATGTTGTGAATCCATTCGAATCTGATATTGCGATGGACACATTTAAAACAATGCATAAATATTTCAAAGCAGGTTATCTTAAATCAGATGCAGCCACCAGTAAAGATAGTTGGCCAATGGATGTAGAAAACTGGTTTGTACGTAAAGAGGATTCGCAGCCATATTCAGATTTGCTTTGGAGCCGTTCTGCAAAATATGAGGTTGTTTCCGTACCAATGGAGGATCCTGTTACGTTCAATAATTCTGTAACTGGAGCGATTCAGGCGATTTCATCTACATCGCAAAACCCTGAAAAAGCGATGGAATTCTTAAACCTATTAAATACTGATCCATATCTTCGTAACCTTGTGGACAAAGGAATTGAAGGGGTTCATTACGAAAAAAATGATGATGGGAAAATTAAAGATCTACCGGCTCGTATCGAAAAATACAATATGCCAACCTACTCATTAGGGAACCACTTTATTTTGGATCTATACGAAAATGATCCTTCCGATAAATGGGATAAATTCAAAGAATTTAATGATTCTGCAGAACCAGCACCAACACTTGGATTCCACTTTAACAGTGATCCAGTAAGAACTGAAATTGCTTCGATTTCCAATGTATCAAAAGAATTTTATCCAGCTTTAGCAACAGGATCTGTTAATCCTGAAGAATATCTGCCTAAGTTTAATCAAAAACTAAAAGCTGCGGGTATCGACAAAGTGTTGGATGAAATTCAAACACAGTTTGAAGAATGGAAAGCCGAGCAAAAATAAAGGAATCTGACCGATAAAAGAATCAAGCTGGATCATCCTCCAGCTTGATTTTTAGCATGTCGAAAACTAGTTTATGAATAATCACTCATAAAACGATCCATTGCCCTAGTTCCAGCTTGCTTTTTTATACATATGTTTTTTACAATTACATAAGCGTTCATTTCTACTTAGATGCGAATCTCATTGATAGACAGGAGATCTGAATACATGGCAATAAAACGTTTAAAGCATCAAGTATTTAAGCGAATTCTTTTAACTTCATCTCTAACCATTATTATAACCGTTATTTTTTTGATCGTTTTAATTACCAATTATTACTCCGATGTGATTGTTCAAAGAGAAATGGATTTAAATATAAGAACATTAGAGAGAGTCGAGGATTACTTTGTTAATAAGGAAGCCGATTGGAATGGGTTGATTCGAAACCTTTATGAAAAAGAGGAAATTATTGATGATCTTTCTGTGGCCCTTCATAATGAATATAATGATTATTTAAAGTATAGATTGGATAAATTCACGGGACAATCTTCTTTTATGCCTAGTAATATGGATACGTATTTTTATGGGTATTTCAGTCAAGATCCTGATGTCAATGCGATTACGTTAGAATCATCTGAATATCCAGAGATTTATTATCTCTTCATTTATAACCATGGTCGCTGGAATCAAAATATGAACCCATCTTCTTCAGATAATCCATTACTTGAAGGGGGCATCCCTGCAAAAACACCAGAGAATACATTTATAAAGACAATCTTGATCAATAATCCAACGACATTAAAAAAAATGGGAGATTTGCGAATTTATTATTCAACCGAGGGCTTACAAAATATTGTTCAAAGAGAAAATGCTGACGTTAAATCTTCCTTTTTCCTAATAGGGAAAGAAGAACAAGTTGTCTATTCAAATAATCAAGGGATTCCAAAGGCAATGGTTCAAAAGCTTTCAGATGAAAGTAATGAAAATGAAGTCAAATGGGGAGATAAAACGTATTTTGTCAATGCGATTACCGATATCGGAGAATTTAGTGCTTATACTGTCACTCCCCAAGAGGAATTGAATAAATTAACGTTTGTACGAGGAACAATGTGGATTTTGATTTTTGCTGTCTTAATCGTTGCACTTAGCCTAACGTATACATTTATGCGGAAGTATTCAGCAAGAATTAAAACGATTGACGCCTCTATTCGAGAAGTGCAAAAAGGCAATTTATCAATTCGTATTCCAGAATCGAAAAACGAGGATGAATTGGCGACGATTGCGTTCAGCTTTAATGCGATGTTAGACGAATTAAATGAATATATCGAGCAGGTCTATGTTCTAAGCTTGAAACAAAATCAGGCAGAATTAAAGGCCTTACAATCGCAAATTAACCCGCATTTTTTATTTAATACGCTTGAGGTTATTCGGATGACAGCAGTTGTAGATGGAGCGAAAACATCAAGTAAAATGATCTACCACCTATCTAGATTATTACGTTATTCGCTTGAATCGAAAGAAATGGTTCCATTACAAGCGGAAGTAGAAAATATTCAACAGTATTTACAGCTTGTTCAGCTACAGCATCCCGATAAATTGACGGTTCATTTGGAGATCCCGAGAGAAATTGAGAAAACACCGGTGCAAAAATTACTGCTCCAACCGATCGTGGAGAACTATATAGTCCATGGTTTTCAAAAGGATCGAAACGACAACCGGCTAGAAATCATCGCAAATCAGGAAAAGAATCATATTCGACTATTGATTAAGGACAATGGAAAAGGGATCCAAGAAGAAAGGTTGAACACAATCCTTGAACATATTAATGATGAAGAAGGTGAGAACTTGCATTCAATTGGTATGAAAAATGTTCATCAGCGCTTAAAATTGAAGCATGGTAAAGAGTATGGCTTAACAGTTGAAAGTAAAGAAAATCAGGGGACGAGTATTACCTTTAATATCCCAGTCGGAGGGGATGACCATGTATAAAGTTTTGTTAGCAGATGATGAACCGCTTATTACGCGAGGATTAGGAGCACTTATTGATTGGGAGGATTATGGTTTCGAGATCATGCATATTTCGGAGGATGGCGAGGAAGCTCTTGCCTATATTCAAGAAAATCCGATTGATCTCTTAGTAACAGATATTATTATGCCAAAACGTACGGGACTGGAGCTGTTTGAGGAAGCAAAGAAAGTACGTCCGCAATTAAAATGTATTGTATTATCAGGCTATGAAGAGTTTGATTATGTGAAAAAAGGCATGGTATTAGGGATTGAAAACTACTTAGTCAAGCCGGTCGATGAAGATGAGCTGTTAAAAACTGTACAGGCAGTAAGTGAAAAGTTAACAGCTGCCCATGAAGAGGCAGAAGCTACTGCCTTCCACACTTTAAAAGATAATACATTATGGCGTTTATTAAATGGTGACATCAATAAGAATGAATGGGAACAAAGATTGTCTTTATATGGAATGAGTAGTTTACGGCCATTTTATAATGTCTCAGCTTTAGAATTTTCCAATGTGGGCAATCGGGAAATATATATAGAATTACGAAAGATAATTGAAAGCCAATTTTCCGCGCATTGCTTGTTGAGCCCTGACCAAGAATTATTAATTATTCTGGATGGAACAGATCCTTCAGATCTTTATCAAATAAATCAGCAGTTAGCTCAATATTTGCATACAAATTGTCCTGAAATGGGTTCCTTCTATTTATCGATGGGAGACCCAGTCGATTCAATGGAAAGGATAGAGGAAAGTTATTTCCAAGCACGAGAATATTCACTTTACCAAATCTGTTTAGAGCCCAATACAGTGATCTCTAGTCAAGTGCATGTGGATCGTCAAACCTTATTAAAGAATCAGCAAACCTATAAAGCAGATCTAGTAAAAAGAATTCTTGATGCTGATGAAAAGGTAGAAGAAGGAATCGGATTATTTTTTCAAACTTTAACGAAGCACACAGAGTTTCTAGCACCAGCTGTTGCAAGAAAATATGCAATTGATTTAATCGCGTATATACACCACTCGATTCAAGATGTGAAACATTATAATCATACAGCCGCTATTGAAAAGTTAGTATATGCAACAAACTTAAAACAGATCAAACATATCTTAATGGATTACTGTCAGGAATTACTATCAGCGATTGATCACCAGCAAGATTCCAGAAGCCCGATCATCCAAAATGTCTTAGATTATATGCATGCTCATTATAATGAGGAATTATCCTTGAAAACATTGAGCCAACGCTTTCATATTAATCCCATTTATCTGGGCCAACTATTCCAAAAGGAAATCGGTGTTGTTTTTTCGGAATACATTAACCATTTTCGGTTAGAGAAGGCAAAGGAATTATTGAAAACTACTCATCTTCGCGCTGGTGAAATTGGCAAGAAGGTTGGCTATTCAGACACCGCTTATTTTTATAAACAATTTAAAAAACATATCGGCACAACACCAACAGAGTGGAGAAATATCTAGGGGCTTACTATATAATGGGAACGGCCGTTTAGTAAAATTGAAGAAAGGATGGAGTACAATGACAAAACAATTTTATCAATTTCCAAAGGATTTTTGGTGGGGGTCTGCTTCCTCTGCAACACAGATGGAAGGGGGCGCTCATGAAGGTGGAAGAGGAGAAAATATTTGGGATCGCTGGTATCAAGAGGAACCAAATCGCTTCTTCAATGGAGTAGGACCAGAGAATACGTCAGATTTCTACCATCAATATAAAGAAGATATTCAATTATTGAAAGAAACGGGACATAATAGTTTCCGTCCGTCGATTTCTTGGTCACGTTTGATTCCAACCGGCGATGGAGAAGTGAATCAAGAGGCTGTTCGCTTTTATCGCGATGTTTTCCAAACAATGCGCGAAAATGGAATTGAGCCGTTCGTCAATTTATATCATTTCGACATGCCGATTGCGATGCAAGAAAAAGGTGGCTGGACTAATCGTGAAGTGGTAGAAGCCTATGTCCGTTATGCAAAGACTTGTTTTGATCAATTTGGCGATCTTGTCACAAAATGGTTTACACATAACGAGCCTGTTGTAACAATAGAAGGCCAGTATTTGTATGGTTTCCATTATCCTGGGGAACTTGATTTCAAAAAAGGTGTACAAGCTGGTTTTCATTCTATTTTAGCTGGGGCAAAAGCGGTACAAGCTTTCCGTGCAGGTGGGCATGAAGGAGAGATTGGTGTGATTTTGAATCTCACTCCATCTTATCCACGCAGTCAACATCCGGAAGATTTGAAGGCTGCTCATATTGCAGATTTGTTCTTCAACCGTTCTTTCCTTGACCCATTTGTAAAAGGTGAATTTCCTGCCGATTTTGTTGAGCTTTTGCGTGAGGAAGGATTTATGCCAGAAGTGATGGATGGTGATTTGGAGATTATTGCCGATAACACCGTAGATCTATTAGGGATTAATTATTACCAACCACGACGCATTAAAGCAAAAGAAAATATGCCAAACTTAAAGGCTCCATTTGTTCCTGAACGGTTTTTTGATTATTTCAATGAAATGCATGGTCGGAAAATCAATAAATATCGTGGCTGGGAAATCTATGAAAAAGGCATTTACGATATTTTAGTGAATGTACGAGAAAATTATGGCAATATCCCCTGCTTTATTTCCGAAAATGGTATGGGTGTGGAAGACGAGGGGCGTTTTGTTGATGAAAACGGCCAAATTCAAGATGATTACCGGATTGACTTTTACAAGAGCCATTTAAAATGGGTTCATAAAGCCCTTGAAGAAGGGACCAATGTCAAAGGCTATCATGTCTGGACCTTTATTGATAACTGGTCATGGCTAAATGCTTATAAAAACCGCTATGGCCTCGTCTCCCTTGACCTTGACAACAACTTCAAACGCACCATCAAAAAAAGCGGCGAATGGTATCGCTCCGTATCTGAACAAGGTGGATTTGAAGATTAAGCAATTCGACAAAACCCGGGCGGTGCCAGGCGCTTTTCGACAAAATTCGGGTAGTGCCGGGCATCAAGAATGAGGTGTAGTATGATGAAGAAGTTTTTAGTTATGGATGTTGGTGGGACGTTTATTAAGGTAGCTGTGATGAAGGAAGACGCAGAAATTTTAGCGGAGGAGAGAGTGGCGACTCCTGCCTCTGGTGATGGAGGCATTTTCCGGGTGATTCGAGAGATTTTCCATCAGCAAAAAGAGCTTTATCCTGATATTGCGGGGGTTGCTTTGAGTATTCCTGGGGCAGTGGAGGTTGAAAGCGGCTATGTTTCCTATGCGGGTTCCGTGATGGATATTATTGGCGTGAAAATGAAAGAGGAGTTAGCTGATCTCGGGGTTCCAATGGAAGTTGAAAATGATGCGAATTGTGCTGCCTTGGCAGAAAAGTGGAAGGGGAATGCACAAGATTGTCATAACTTCCTTTGTGTAACGATTGGAACAGGGATCGGCGGGGCAATTTTTAGCCGAAATGAAATTATCCATGGAGTAGAAGGGATGGCAGGAGAATTCGGCTTAATGATGCTGGATACACATGCAAATATCCCTGAGTTATTAGATCAACGAAACTTCAGTCGCTATTCCTCCACATGGAATATGGTGGACCGATTAAATAAACATTTTGGTGAAGAAAGAACCGGAGAAGAATGGTTTGAATTATATGACCAACAGAACGCTGTGGTGATGGAGATCATTCATTCCTTTTATGATCGGCTTTCCATTGGAATCATCAATTTGATGCATATTTTTGCTCCTGAAAAGATCGTGATTGGCGGAGGCATTAGTAGTCGCCCTGAATTAATTCCTTATGTGAAAAAGCAGATTGCCAAAGTACCGACCGCTATCGCCGCAAAAATGGACATTGAAGAATGTAAGCAAAAGAACAAAGCTGGGTTAATCGGTGCTCTCTATCATTTTCAAAAAATGAATAATGGATTATAATTTGTAGCGGGTTAACTCTTTAACGCTATATTTATGGTAAAATAGGCGTATCATATAAAAATTATTGAGACGGAGTGTTAGCATATGCTTGGAGCTATTGAAGCAGGGGGTACAAAATTTGTTTGTGCAGTGGGGAAAGAGGACGGTACTCTAATTGAACGGATTCAACTTGATACATTGACTCCGGAAAATACCATTCCTCATGTTATTGAGTTTTTTAAAAAACATGAAATTGATGCATTAGGGATTGGATCCTTTGGGCCAATTGATATAGATAAAAAGAGTAAAACATATGGGAATATCACGTCGACTCCGAAACTAAAATGGAGAAATTATCCCTTTCTCCAGGAACTAAAGAACGCTTTGCAAGTACCAATGGAGTTTAATACAGATGTGAATGCAGCTGCTCTAGGGGAAGTGATGCTAGGGGCTGCTCAAGATGTGGATAGCTGTATGTACATAACGGTTGGTACAGGCGTGGGTGTTGGTGCAGTTATACAAGGTGAACTATTGCAAGGACTCTCTCATCCAGAAATGGGCCATATTTTAGTGAGAAGGCATCCGGATGATACATATGAAGGCTTCTGCCCCTATCATGGCGATTGTCTAGAGGGAATGGCAGCAGGACCAGCCATTGAGCAACGCTGGGGCAAAAAGGGAGTCGAACTTCAAGATCAGCAAGAGGTCTGGGAACTAGAAGCTTATTATTTAGCTCAAGCCCTCATGCAATTCATCCTAATCGTCTCACCGAAGAAAATCATCATGGGTGGTGGGGTCATGAAACAAAAGCAATTATTCCCACTCATTCAGAAGAAAGTTCAAGAATTACTAAATGGATATGTCGCTGTTCCGCAAATCTTAGAACATATCGATGAATATATCGTTCCACCTGCACTTGGCGATAACGCCGGCATCACCGGTGCACTCATGCTCGCTAAACGAGCTATTGAAAAATAAACCGAGACTCTGCCATTAGTTAGGTGTTCTTCATTCCCACTGATCGGGGTTATCCTCATTTGGACGATTGCACCCGATAGAAAAGGGATAGAATTTAAAGTTCTATCCCTTTTTTGCTTTGAAATGAGAAAATCATATTGAGGTGGGATGGAGAAACCCATACCTAAGAGGAGAAGCTCATATTTTGGAGAAGAGGCCCATAACTTGGAAAAGAAGCCCATATCTTGAAGGAGAAGCCCATACTTAAGAAGAAAAACCCATAGATGAGATAAAACCCCCATTTATAACTTGAGGAACCCATAGTTGTGCCGAGAACCCCATAAATGAAAAAAAGCCCAATCTTGATCAAGGAAGCCCATATTTTGGAGAAGAAGCCCATATCTCGTAGGAGAAGCTCATATCTTGAAGAAAAACCCCATAGTTGAAGTAAGACCCCCATTTATAACTTGAGAAACCCATTCTTGTGCCGAGAACCACATAACTCATAGAAGACCCCCATTTCTCAGATGAGAACCCAAATCCCGAGCCGAAGCAACTGACTCTAAAGGGAAGAGAACACTATATTTTGATTAGGAAAAGTCATTCAGAAAGCAAAGAACCCCATTCTATAAATGGAGTTCCTCTTTATCGTGGGGGAATATCCGTTTCTAAATAGACTTTTTCCCCTTCCGAAATGTCGACTTGTGCGCTGGTCATATCGGTGATCCAGTCGGTAAATGCCGGGATATCTGCATCTTGCACATAGACGTCTAAGATTACGGAGTCGGTATAGTGAATGTCTTTTAGGGGATAGGTGGAGCCCCGTAATTCATTTTCCAGCTTTCCGAGCCAGGTGTAATCTGCCTTCACATGCATGAGTGTTGTTCGTATTCTTTCAACGACGCCGACTGCGTTTAATCCTTCAGAAGTAGCACCACCATAAGCACGGATAAGGCCACCTGCTCCAAGTTTGATCCCACCGAAATATCTTGTTACAACCACAACGATATCTTTTAATTCTCGCTTTTTTAATACTTCTAGCATCGGGACGCCTGCTGTTCCGCTTGGTTCCCCGTCATCATTCGCTTTTTGAATCTGGTCTTGCTCCCCAATCAGATAGGCGGAACAATTATGGGTTGCACTCCAATGTTGCTTTTTAATTTCTTGAATAAAATTTTGTGCCTCTTCCTCCGTTTCTACTCGGGCAAGATGGGCAATAAATCTTGATTTTTGAATGACGATTTCATGTTCGCCGCGCTGTTTGACTGTAAAATAAGATGGAATTGTTTTCATACGAGCCTCCGAGTTTATGATAAAGTATAATAATAGGATAGTTGAAACGATACTTATTATATTCAATATATCATAGATATCAATGAAAGCCTAAGACTAGGAGGCGATGCTATAGATGACAAGTCTATTTGATCCTAAATTGAGAAAAGGAGATTTTGTGCCAAAAATAAACGCTTATTATTTTAAACAATGGGATGGTTATGAAATGGATTTTCACGCCCATAAAGAAGTGGAAATCATGTATGTAATAGATGGAAGATGCACTGTTGAGCTTGTAAAAGAAGCTTTCTCATTAAAAAAAGGAGACTTTATTTTACTGGATGCGCATGTGCCACATCGTTTAATTGTTGGATCAGGCACTCCGTGTAGAATGCTAAATATTGAGTTTACTTTTAGGCTGAAAATGGACCGCGTACCAAGCGTCCAAGATCTTGTGAGCGAAAATGAGGTATTCTCCCGCTTTTTAAGCTTGAATGAAGGCTACTTGATCCTAAAGGATTCTGCCCAAATCTACTATACGCTTAAAAACATCGTCCTAGAGAGTGATAAAAAACAAGACTTAATGGTTCATCTTCTTTTGACCCAGCTTTTGATACAGCTGGCAAGAATGGCGATAAAAAGTAAAGAAGAGGACCCACAGGCCAATCTTTATATTCATCATGCTTTGGAATATATTCATCAACACTATGACCAAGATATTCAAGTGAAGGATATTGCAGATGCGGTAAATCTCCATCCCGGATATTTACATCGTATTTTTAAAAAATTAGTGCAGAGCTCTCTCATGGAATATGTCAATTCTTTTCGAATGGAAAAGGCGAAAATGTTATTAGCTGATACAGACATTCCGATTATCGAAATTTCCCAATATGTTGGGATGAACAGCAGCCAATATTTTAGCCAGGTGTTTAAAAAGTATACAGGTAAAACCCCTGTTGACTACCGGCGTTCTTCAGTACGCACAATCGAGAAGTGGAATAAAAGTTAGGATTTTAAACATCAAACTTCGTATAAAGTGATGAAGATACAATCATTCAAACATAAAGCTTGTTACACTTTTATTGACAGATATTTTAAAGGGAGTGGTTGAATGTCATTTAAAGTAGCTTTTATTGGAGCGGGGAGTATTGGGTTTACAAGAGGGCTATTGCGCGATTTATTAGCGGTACCAGAATTTCAGGATATTGATATTGCTTTTACCGATATTAATGAACGTAATTTAGAAATGGTCACACAGCTTTGTCAACGCGATATCGATGCAAACGGCTTAAACATCAAAATCAAGCCAACGACTGATCGACGCGAGGCATTTAAGGATGCGAAATACATCTTTTCTGTTGTAAGAATTGGTGGACTTGAAGCTTTCCAAACGGATATCGATATTCCTTTAAAATATGGGATCGATCAATGTGTTGGGGATACATTATGTGCAGGCGGGATTATGTATGGACAGCGAGGCATTGCCGAAATTCTTGATATTTGTAAGGATATTCGTGAAACCGCTGCCGCGGACTGCCTACTGCTTAATTACGCCAATCCAATGGCCATGATGACTTGGGCTTGTAACCATTATGGTGGAGTACGAACGATTGGTCTCTGTCATGGTGTCCAAGGTGGGCACTCACAGATTGCTGAGGCTTTTGGTTTCCCGAAAAAAGAAGTAGACATTATTTGTGCAGGAATAAACCACCAAACTTGGTATATCAGTATCAAACATAAAGGCAAGGATTTAACAGGGAAATTATTGGAAGCCTTTGAACAACATCCTGATTTTAAAAATACGGAAAAAGTCCGAATTGATATGTTACGTCGATTTGGTTATTATAGCACGGAATCAAATGGTCATTTAAGTGAGTATGTCCCATGGTATCGCAAACGTCCAGAGGAGATTCAAGAGTGGATTGACTTAGGTTCTTGGATTAACGGGGAGACAGGCGGTTACTTACGTGTCTGCACAGAAGGAAGAAATTGGTTTGAAACAGACTTCCCGAACTGGTTAAAAGAAAAACCAATGGAGTACACCCAAGAAAATCGCAGTGAAGAGCATGGGTCTTATATTATTGAAGGTCTTGAGACAGGACGGGTGTATAGAGGGCATTTTAATGTTGTGAATAATGGAGTGATTGCCAATCTACCAGATGATGCAATTATTGAAGCACCGGGATATGTCGATCGAAATGGCATCAATATGCCGCAAGTCGGCGATTTACCATTAGGTTGTGCGGCTGTTTGTAATGTAAGCATTTCGGTGCAAAGATTGGCGGTAGAAGCTGCGGTTCATGGGGATGATGCTCTTCTTTGTCAAGCGATGATGATGGACCCTCTTACGGGAGCAGTTTGTAATCCGCAGGAAATTTGGCAAATGGTCGATGAAATGCTAGTAGCTCAAGAAAAATGGTTGCCACAATATAAAGAGGCGATTGCAAACGCGAAGCACCGCCTTGCTACAGAGGAATTACTACCCACCAATCCAGACTACAAGGGTGCAGCTCGGATCAAAGTCAAGTCGGTAGAGGAAATGGCACAAGACCGAGAAGCAGCAAATAAAAATGCAGGGGAAGCAGATAAAGCGAAGGAACGTCCAGCAGCCTCGAAATAAAATGAGAGAAACCAGCCCGATTCGCAAGAGGATTGGGCTGGTTTTCTCTTTCTAGTTCTCTATTTGTTATGTCTTAATGGATTAAAAATCTACAAAATTTGCTATCTTTATTTGAATCAAGAACAATGGACAAGTTTTGACATATTCTGAATGAAAACTCATACAATATTCTAAAATAGATCTACTTTCGAAGTGAAAGCAATCTCTCTCACAGTTAGGCATCCTGTTATTTATGAAATGCAGCTAGTGGATAAATTCAAATAACAAAAGAGGTGAATGGGATGAAAAGGGGATCATTTTTATTAATCTTATTGGGACTATTTGTCTTCATGCTGGTTGGCTGCAGCGGTGGTGATAAGGATGAGAAAGTGACCTTAAACGTATGGTATTGGAATCGTTCCATTGATGATGATTTGATCAAAAGAGTGAGTGAGGAATTTCCCGATATAAAAATTAATGCGCAAAAAATTGATGGTGGAGAATACAAGACGAAATTGCAAACCTCTTTAACTACTAGTACAGGTGCACCCGATATCGTTGCTCTGAATGACTGGGTAACCGAGTTTCTTCCGAATCATGATAAGTTCGTCAACCTATTAGACTATGATGCGGATAAAGTGCAGGGCGATTACTTGGAATGGAAATGGAATTATGCGTTAACCCCTGATGGCGAAAATCTAATTGCTTTACCGATGGATACAGCACCTACTGCCTTATATTACCGAGAGGATCTTTTTGCAGAGGCTGGTTTACCGACCGATCCTGAGGAGGTTTCCGCTGAAATTGCTACATGGGATGATTATATTGCCGCAGGGGAGAAGTTAGAAGCGGCAACGGGTGTGAAAATGTTCGATACGATTAACCGTGTGTTCACACAATCAATTAGTCAAAGTGATACCAGTTATTTTGATGAAAATGATCAATTTATTGGTGATACTGGAACCATCAAGGAAGCGTGGGACCGTGCGGTTAGCATTAACGAGAAAGGCTTGAGTGCCAATACAGAAGTGGATGGTCCAGAATGGAACGCCAGCATGAATAATGGGCAAGTAGCCTCTTTTATCGGTGGAGTTTGGGTGAAAAATATTTTAAAAGACGCGGCTCCTGATACTGCTGGTAAATGGAGAATAGCCAGAGCTCCTGGTGGGGATGGAAACCAAGGCGGCTCCTTTATTGGCATACTTAAAAGTTCTAAGCATCCAGAGGAGGCTTATAAGGTAATTGAATGGATGATGAATCCTGAAAATCAATTAGAGTCGTATGTGAAAATGGATTTATTCCCTTCCACCCCAAGTGTTTTTGAAGACGAAAGAATGACTTCTACCGAGGAATTCTTTGGAGGGCAAGAAACCACTCAAATTTTCTCAGAATCGGCTAAACATGTAAAACCGATGTATTTCGGGGTTGACTATTCGCGTGTCAATACGCTCTTTAGTGATGCGTTAACCGATATTGCCAAACAGGGGAAAGTTCCTGATAAAGCATGGCAAGAGGTTCTTGATCAGGTGGAAAAAGAGCTTTCTCGCTAACTTGGAAGAATGAGAGACGGGAATGAGGTTCTCGTCTCTTCTGTCTCATTAGCTATTATGCTAACGAATAAGGGAGGCGCTGAAATGGATTGCCTTGAACAGAACATGGAAAAAACATCTAAGAAAAGTGTTTGGGCAGAAATATATGAGAAAAAGGTGCTTTATTTATTCATTTCTCCTTTTTATCTACTGTTTCTTATTTTTGGTCTATTTCCCATCTTATTCTCTTTATATCTATCCTTTCAAAAATGGGATGGTATTGGCGAAATGCAATTTGTTGGACTACAGCAATTCAAATACCTGATAACCGATCATCTTTTTTGGCAGGCGGTTACTAATACGTTCCTTATTTGGTTTATTTCGACCATCCCGATGCTTTTTGGTGCATTAGTGATCTCCTTTTTATTAAATGCTTCGTTTATAAAAATGAAAGGTTTTTATCGTGCAGCCTATTTTGTCACCAATGTAACCTCTATCGTGGCTGTCACGATTATTTTTAAATCGGTATTTGGAAATCATTATGGTTTACTAAATTATTTAATCACAACAATTGGGTTTGAACCAGTTAACTGGCTGGATTCTAGTTTCTTAATTAAGCTTGTAATTGCATCTATGGTCGTCTGGAGGTGGACGGGATATAATGCCATTATTTATTTAGCGGGATTACAAGCGATCCCAAATGATCTCTATGAAGCAGCTAAGATCGATGGAGCCAGTATTTTTCAACAATTTTTCTATATTACGGTTCCGTTATTACGACCAATTATTTTATTTACGGTTTTAATGACGACGATTGGTTCCATGCAATTATTTACAGAGCCACAGGTTTTACTTGGAAATTCTGGAGGAGTTGGCGGCGCAGGTCTTACCATTACGTTATATATGTATAAGCAAGGGTTTGTCGATCATCAATTCGGCTATGCTTCCGTCGTATCCTGGGCTTTGTTTATCATTATTGCTTTATTTTCACTGATTAATTGGCAGGTCGTTCAAAAAACGGGAGCGAAGTGAAATAAGAAAGGAGTGCCGACGTGAATAAAACGCAAAATCTCCTGAAAACGCTGGGTTTGCACTTTTTACTCATGATTGGTGTTTTCGTTTCAATCTTTCCGTTTTATTGGTTGACTGTGATGGCAACGAATCAAACGAGTGATATTTTACGGTTTCCACCAAGACTAGTGTTTGGAGTAGAATTAATCACAAATATACGAAATGTTCTAGACAATGTAAATTTTTTTCAAGCCTTTTTGAACACCCTCTTTGTAACTGTGATCTCTGCCTTATGTGTTCTTTTCTTTTGCTCACTAGCAGGCTTCACTTTTGCGAAATTTGATTTTCCAGGAAAGAATTGGCTGTTCGGCCTCCTACTTATCACTCTTATGATACCTTCTCAATTATCTTTTATTCCATCTTACATTTTGATTTCAAAGATCGGTTGGATAGGGACTTATAAAGCCCTCATTGTACCTGGAATTGCCAATGCTTTTGGGATTTTCTGGATCAGACAATTTTCGCAAGAATCCATTCATGATAGTCTCCTTGATGCTGGCAGATTAGATGGTTGCAATTATTTCAGACTATACTGGAATATTGCTTTACCGATATTAAGGCCTGCCTTAGCTTTCCTAGGTATCTTCTCTTTTATTGGCGTATGGAATGATTACCTCTGGCCGCTTATTGTGCTGAATGATCCCGTGAAATATACTTTACAAGTGACCTTATCACAATTAAACGGAATTTATGATACTGATTATGGAATGGTGATGGCTGGTACACTTTTAGCGACGCTTCCATTAATCATTATGTTTTTATTTGTCAGCCGGCAGTTTATTTCTGGGATCGCAGCGGGAGCGGTGAAGGATTAATAGATATAATGGCACCAGGTCATAAGGACCTGGTGCCTCTTTTTAAAAGATTAGAAAGAGATTTTGACTAGTGTTTGGATCTAGCTCCAGCGCCTAGCCCCGAGAGGCTCGCAGGATGCGAGTCCATCGGCGTTGCCTCAGGACGATGTTCCACTAAATAACCTGAGCCAATAAAACTCAAAACCGGACTTTTCTTGACTTGGAACATTTGCTTGTCGGAGGGCAATAGGATGTTGGGCAGAACAGTGTTGCGATGTACAGGATGTACCAATGCAGACGAAGCGCCAGGACGTCGCGAATTTAGCCTTTCTTCCTATACCAAGGCGCTTGCGCTTTTCTTAAAAGATAAGAAAGTATAAAATTTTGGCTAGTGTTTTGATCTAGCTCCAGCGCCTAGCCCCTCGAGGTCAAATAACCTGAGCCAATAAAAGTCAAAACCGGACTTTTCTTGTCTCAGAACATTTGCTTGTCGGGGCTGAGCAAGGCGCTTGCGCTTTTCTTATGCCAATTATGACCAATGCTAATCACTCAGTCTTTTTAGCCAAGTTTCATGTTAAACTGAGGATAACATGGGGCTTTGGTACAAGCTCTTGACTTTTGAATTACGCTTTCTTGTTCGTAGAATAAACTAGGCCAGAAGCAATGGTACTCACTTTAGTGAAATAATTGTAAGCTAAACTTAATATTCACATCAAATTTCCATGCTATAATAATGAAATAGTGATGACGCCATTTACAAATAAAAATAGATAGAATTAATGTCTTGATCTATAGGTCTATAGCATTTTAATGTAGGTCTTTTGGCGTGAAATGGGTGACCGTTTATTAGCCTTTAAGATGGATTTTATGCAAATTTACGTTCTAAAAATAGTTGGAATTTACGTAATCATGTAAAATAAATTTTATCCAGAAAGGAGGGTATCCTTCAGCGGGAAGATGCCACTAAGAAAACTTGATGTAAAAGCACTGGATTTTATTGTAGAACAAATGATAGACACAGTTGACAAAAGTAAAAATGAAATATTCCGAATCGGCGAACAGTGTCGAAAGGAACATGATTCCCTTATTACGGAACTGAAAGAAATCAAAACCAAAGTCGGACAAGTGATTACTGAAAGTGATGAACTTGAAGAAAAGTCGAGATTTGCGAGGAAACGTCTTTCAGAGGTAAGCCGCAATTTCAAAACATATTCAGAAGAACAGGTCCGAAAGGTATATGAATTTGCTAATAATTTGCAGACCCAGTATATTGTTAACGAACAATTAGAAAAGCAACTAAGACAGCGACGAGATGATTTGGAAAGAAGATTACTAGGATTACAGGAAACCATTGATCGTTCAGAATTACTTGTATCGCAGATTACGGTTATTTCTAATTACCTTATTAGCGATATCAAAGATATTGGGATCGCTTTAGAAGATGCAAAAATGAAGCAAGATTTTGGGTTGCGAATTATTGAAGCACAAGAGGAAGAACGAAAGCGAATATCACGTGAGATCCATGACGGGCCCGCACAGCTATTAGCGAATGTATTAATCCGGTCTGATTTGGCAGAAAAAGTACATATTGAACAAGGACCTGATGAGGCATTTAAAGAAATTCGGAGCTTGAAAGAAATGATTCGGGATGCCATTTATGAAGTGCGGAGGATTATCTATGATCTACGTCCGATGGCTTTGGATGATTTAGGATTAATTCCTACACTTGAAAAATATATTTCGTCAATGGGTGAGTATCATCCATCCGTTTATATCCAATTTATTAATTTGGGAGAAGATAAACGATTGCCCTCCAAGTATGAGGTAGCTTTGTTTCGATTGATTCAAGAATCCCTTAATAATGCACTTAAACATGCTGAAGCAAAAGAAATTAAAGTGAAATTACAAGTTTGCAATGATCAAGTATCTGCCGTTATAAAGGATAATGGAAAAGGCTTTGATCCTGCTATTAATAAAGATGGATCATTTGGTTTAATTGGAATGAAGGAGCGTGTTACCATTCTAGATGGAGAGCTAAAGATTGAATCCGCTCCAGATAAAGGGACAATGATCCATATAAAGGTTCCCGTATTGGAATAAAAAGTTGAGAAATATTGCCGATAGATATGTAGGGGGAGAAAAAATGACCACAAAGATTATTATTATCGATGATCATCAATTGTTTCGTGAAGGAGTTAAACGAATCTTAGAATTTGAAAAATCCTTTTCAGTTGTAGCGGAAGGGGATGATGGATCTGATGTAATTGGCTTGGTAGAGGAACACCATCCAGATGTCGTTCTACTAGACATTAATATGAAGGATACAAATGGTATTGAAGCTACCCGTCAATTAATTGAATCCTATCCTGATACAAAAGCGATGATTTTGTCGATTCATGATGATGAAGCTTATGTGACACATGCACTAAAAACTGGAGCAGCTGGTTATATGCTGAAGGAAATGGATTCAGACGAATTGATTGAGGCTGTGAAAGTAGTAGCGGATGGAGGATCCTATATCCATCCAAAAATCACTCATAAGCTTGTCAACGAATACCGCAGACTTGCGAACCAACAAAATGATGGTCAAGGTTATCAACAACCAGAAGTACAAATACCACTTCATTTGCTGACAAGCAGAGAATGTGAAGTATTGCAACTACTTGCAGATGGAAAAAGTAACCGTGCAATCGGAGAAACACTTTACATAAGTGAAAAGACGGTTAAAAATCATGTTAGTAATATCCTGCAAAAAATGAATGTAAACGACCGTACTCAAGCTGTTGTTACAGCAATTAAAAATGGCTGGGTAGAAGTTCGTTAACGGAAAAAGGAATCTGTTGAATTTTTAACAGATTCCTTTTTTTGGCTTGATTCAGCTCCCTATTAAAATGGGTTTCTCTGTTAAAGAATGGGCATCATTCCCTTTGAATGGGTTTCTCTGTCCGAGAATGTGGATCATTCCTCTTGAATGGGTTTCTCTGTCCGAGAATGGGCATCATTTATCTGAAATGGGGATCTTCGCCGAAGAATGGGCACCAATCCTCTTAAATGGGTTTCTCCATTAAAGAATGGGTATCTGCCAGCTAAAATAGGTATCCACATCAAAGGAATTTTTCTAAATAGGGGTCATTTTAAAACCTTATTCACCATTTTCATGTACTGAGGTAGTTGTTCCTATTAATTTAGACTTTTCAAAGTGATGTTTATCCGATAGAATGATGAAAGCGAAAGTAACATAAAGTGAAACTTCAATCAGTGCGGAGGTCTTCAATCTCCTACTGATTCGGGCTTTTTCGGACAGTGTATCCCCACCTACGCTTCTCCGTATTCTCTAGAGTCTTAAGGTGGGGGAATTACTGCCCCGTTAATGCGGGATAAAAAAATGAGGTTGATAGAAATGAAGACAGCTATTGTGACAGATAGTACTTCATATATACCAAAACAGGTTCGAGAAACATTGGATATTCATATGATCCCACTGAGTGTGGTAATCAAGGGAGAATCTTACCGAGAAGAGATCGATATCACTGTGAAAGATTTCTATGACGAGGTGAGATACGGGGACAAGCTTCCAACAACAACCCAACCACCGATCGGGGAATTTGAAGCATTATTTACTGAGCTTGCGAAAGATTTTGACGCAATTATTAGTGTTCATCTTTCCAGTGGTATAAGTGGAACGTATCAAGGGGCTGTTACGGCAGGTAATCTAATTGCTGGTGCAAAGGTTTATGCTTATGATTCTGAGCTTAGCTGTATGGCGCAAGGCTTTTATGCGATTAAAGCCGCAACGATGGCTAAGGAAGGAAAGGGTCCTCAAGAAATTCTTCCTGTATTAGATGAAATGAAAGAAAATATGCGTGCTTATTTCATGGTGGATAATCTTACTCATCTTCAGCGTGGCGGAAGATTGTCCAGTGCCCAAGCAATGATAGGAAGTCTGCTCAGTATTAAACCACTCCTACACTTCCAAGACAAAGTGATTGTTCCATTTGAAAAAATTCGTACACGTAAAAAAGCATTAAAACGGATCGTCGATTTACTAGATGAAGATGTGAAAAAAGGGAAGAATCTGCAAGCTACCATTATTCATGCGAACCGTTTGGATGAAGCCCTTGACTGGAAAGAGGAATTAGCCAAGCAATATCCTCAAGTTGAATTTAACATTAGCTATTTTGGTCCTGTGATTGGCACTCACCTAGGGGAAGGTTCAATGGGACTTTGTTGGACGATAAAATAATTTTTTCCAAAAAGCATCTCTGAGAAGGGCTTTCAAAAATCTTCATTCTTCGCTAGAATGATAGGGAGGGGGCGATATGGCAACAAATCGTCTCCAAGAACATACATTTCTGAGGTGATAGATTGAAAAATTATTCTCCAGCTCTCCAACAATTCCTCTCCGGCCGCTCGTTATTACGCCAAGAAATCCCCTTCTCAAAACACATCATGCAAGAACATCTCCAACATGGATTCGTGAAAAGAACTCAAGGGATCACTGGTAAGAATGGCGCTTTTCTGTGCCAACGTTGTCACAATCGCAAGCAACATTTATTTTCGGCATTCCCCTGTGCTTGTTGTGGGAAAGAAAGCCATTATTGCCGAAATTGTATTAAGATGGGACGGGTATCTACATGTACTTCACTTTATAGGTGGAGTGGTCCCCCTGTACATTGGGCGAATTTGCTACCAGCTTTAGAAAATGAAGATGGACAAAGCTGCCTAGACTGGAATGGCGTCTTATCTGTAGGACAACAGGAAGCTTCATTAGCCGTCGTAGAAGCGGTTCGCTCCCATTCCGAGTTTCTTTGTTGGGCGGTTTGTGGAGCTGGAAAAACTGAAGTTTTATTTACAGGGATTGATGAGGCAATAAAAAGGAAGCAAAGAGTATGTGTGGCGACACCAAGGACAGATGTTGTCCTTGAATTAGCACCACGGTTTCAAAAAGTTTTTCCGAATCTTCGTGTTGCGGCACTATATGGTGGTAGTGAAGATCGCCATTTATTTGCCCCTTTGACGATCTCGACCACTCATCAGTTATATCGTTTCGAAGAGGCATTTGATGTCATCATTGTTGATGAAGTGGATGCATTTCCGTTCTCTTATGATCATAGCTTGCAAGCAGCTATGCAAAAAGCAGCCAAGCCACAATCTTCCCGCATCTTTTTAACAGCAACACCCTCGGAAAAATGGCAGCGCGAGTGTAAACGAGGAAAGCGCTCCTATATCAAAATACCTGCTCGCTATCACCGTCACTCTCTTCCCATTCCTATATTCAAGTGGTGTGGAAATTGGTCAAAAGCATTTGCCAAAGGGAAAATTCCGCCGAATGTGAAAACATGGGTCGAAACAAGACTGGAAGGAAATAAGCAGGCCCTTGTTTTCTTACCCGATATTCACTTAATGGAAAAAGCATTGCCCTTATTTCAACGTTTAGATCCAAAAATAGCCGCTGTTCATGCTGAAGATCCTAATCGTAAGCAAAAGGTTGAAAAGATGAGGAATCAAGAAATTCCCCTACTTTTAACGACCACGATTTTAGAAAGAGGCGTTACATTTCCAAATATTGATGTCGCTGTACTCGGTTCGGAGAATGATACGTTTACAGAGGCTGCACTTGTACAAATTTCTGGTCGTGTAGGAAGAAGTACTGATTTCCCAAAAGGAAATATCACATTTTTTCATTATGGACGGACAAAAGCGATGATTCAGGCCCTTTCTCATATCGATCAAATGAATCAAGAAGCGAGAAGAAAGGGGTTGATTGATTCATGAATAATTATTGTTTGGTCTGTGATTCCCATTTAAAGCGGGATTTGACATGGACAACCCTTATCTTTCCAACTATACACTCTCCGATATGCACCTCATGCAAAGCGAAACTCCAACTGATTACAGGGGAACGCTGTCGAATATGTTCCCGCTCTCTAGATACATTAAATAAAACGTTCATAAAAAATGATGTGTGTATGGATTGTGTTCGTTGGGAACAAGATCCCCAGTGGGCTAATACACTTAAACAAAATATCTCTATGTATCATTATAATGAATTTTTAAAAGACGTTATGGCTCTATTGAAATTTCGTGGAGATTATCAGATAGCTGAAATATTTGCTCAAACCCTAGCAAAGGAGTTGAAAAAGCTCCAATTCGATTGGGTGGTGACGATCCCCTTGAGTACAGAACGTTTACAGGAGAGGGGGTTTAATCAGACGGAAGCACTTGCCCAAATGGCTGGGCAGGAAACGAAGGATTGCTTAAAAAGAATCCATTCAGAAAAACAATCAAAAAAATCACGTGGAGAAAGACTAAGACAAAAACAAATTTTCCAGTTTCAAGGAAATCGTGAAGAGATCAAAGAAAGAAACATTGTATTGCTCGACGATATTTACACGACGGGGACGACGTTAAGACAGGCGGCGAAGGTGTTGAAAGCGGCAGGGGCGAAAGATATTCAAGCGATCACGATGGCTAGGGGATAAACAGAGATGATCAACTCTTACATATTCATGAACCTTCAATTTTGATAAAATAAATATGTAGGATAAAAGATCATTCCCTCCGATGGGATATGCTTGAGAACTTCCTTAAATTATGTTAACAACTCTTCCATTATGCCGATATAAACAATAGATCAATTTATTAGAGCGGGGGATTTTCATGGACTTATTAAATTGTCCAACTTGTGGGAAGATCTATCTGAATCATTCCGTGCGAGATGTGTGTGATGAGTGTTATCGAAAAGAGGAAGCTGATTATGACCAAGTCTATCGTTTCTTACGAAAGCGAGAAAACCGTGCAGCCACCATTGAGACGATCGCCCAAACGACAGGTGTTGAGGAAAACTTATTGTATAAATGGGTAAGGAAAGGGCGTTTACATGCTGCGCAATTTCCGAATCTTGGTTATCCTTGTGACCGGTGTGGTAAACTGATCAAAGAAGGAAAGTTATGTGAAACTTGTTCAACAGGACTTAAGGAGGATCTCTCTTTATTTGAGAAAGAAAAAACCCGGCATGAAGAACTAAATAAGGCTGTTTATTATTCACAAGATCAGCGAAAAAAGTAACAGGGAAAAATGGTGAATTTCACCTATCAAAAGAAACTAAATAAATCAGGCAGTTTACCGATATTAATGATACAGACGAAGAAATGAAGGAGGGGATGAAATGAAAATTAATCCTTTCAGACATGTCGAAAATAATCCATATCAAAGACAAGTCCATAAAAAAGAAGGATCAGAATCTGGCCAAAAGACAGATAAAGTTGAAATTTCCTCCGAGGCCCAAAAAATGCAAAATACTCCATCGATTGTGAAGGAAGGAGAATTGCGTGTTGCTGAATTGAAAAAACAAGTGCAAGCTGGAAATTATGAAGTCGATCCTCAAGAAGTTGCAAAAAGCATGGCTAAGTTTTTTGATCTCTAGGATGGGGATTGAATACTAAATTGCCAAAAATAGTTGAATAAAAATTACCGAACGGATTCGAAGATGGCTCAAGGAAGAGCAATAGCAATGGGATTTATATAGAGGATGGAGATCGTTGTTCTTCTGTGTATCCCTTTGCATCACTATGCCATCATCCAGAGGTTAGGGAATTTGCACCAGTCAAATGGATATTTCCGCAATCCGCGGAATGAGGCGAATTCTCTTTTTTATTGAAAAAATACAAACCATTACATATAGCGTTCATTTAACATTCTAGCCAGCGAAAGGAATAGGAGTGCAAAAAATGCAAGTACAAAATGATAGCCAAACAGCCATTTTGCCACAAGCTGATTCAGCAGCCTCGGTTAAGGAAGGCGGAATTTATTCTGGCAATGTGAAAGAGAAGCTACCAGAGAAGGGAGCCCTTGTTCAGGTGAAAGGCCGGGAAATGAGGGTGCAATATGAGGGGAAGCTTCCAGACTCTGGGAGTGTGCGACTACAGGTGACAGATCTGAAAACAGAACCTCCGACAGTGAAAGTTGTTCCGGATCAACCACAAGCAATCCCAGCAAAGACTGCTACTCTTCCAGAGAGCACGAGGCAAGCAATCCAAATACTAAATCAACAGCAAATCCCAATCACGCGCGAGATGCTGCAAACGATCCAGCAATTTATGGAAAAAGGAGATGGGACGACCGATCAGAAGTTGGCTACCATCCAGCAGCTGGCGAATAAAAATTTGGACTTTACTTCAAGTCAGTTAAAAGCCGTACATGAAACCTTACATGGTTCCAAACTGGGAGAAGTGTTGAATGGACTTGCCTCGAAAGCAACCGAAACTAGTGGAGTGCAACGAGATGTAGCCCGGTTAGTCGATGTATTAAAAAGTGTGCAACAACAAGCTTCCTCAGATAAGGCGCGCTTTGCGCAAGAAATCATCCGTTTTTTACAAACAGGTGGGAGTGAGAGTCAGGCCCTAAAAATGATTGAAGCAGAATTTGCGACAGAGTTAAAGGCGAATCCTGAGCTGGCGAAAGTGGTTGCGCAATTGCAGACAGCTTTTCCATCCGTGATTATTTCACATGCTGGGGGCGGACAAGAGCTGTCGACGATTTCACCGCAACAGGAATTCGTTGAACACGCGCTTTCTCAGGTGAAAAAGCAACCTCAACTGGAGAAGCTTCTTGCGACGTTGCAGAAGGAAATGGATATTTTACCAGCCCAACAGCAACAGGCTTTAGAAGAGACGATTGGAAAAGCAGAGCAACTATTGGTAGCGGGAAAAGAATTAGCAGCACGCCAGGCACTTGCTGAAGGATTAACAGCTTTTGAAACCGGGGAACATCAGCATGGGAGTGTCGGGACGAATCCTGCTTATCAATTAAGTGAGGAATTTGTAGCGGCCATACCTGCTTCGTCACGAGATTTGATTGTCACGACAATCACGAAGAAGATGTCACAAGCTGCTATTGATTTTAAAGCCGTACAACGGGATATTTCGAATGCACTCTATACTGCTGAGAAAATGGTGCAGCAATCTCCGGTACTTGCCAGGCCATCTATAGAAACAGCGATCAAACAGCTTGATAATGCAATTTTAAAAAGTGATTTCATGCTCTATACGGATATGACGACCGAAAAAACGTTATTGCAGGCAAGTTCCCAACTGCATGAGGCGAAGAAATGGTTAGCCAAAGGCGATAGAGAGAAGGCTAGTGAGATTGTTCAACAAGTAAGGGCAACCGTGGATAAGATTATTTTTCAGCCATCTGATCAAAAGGTCAAGCATTTTGTGGCAAAGCAATGGGCTGGTTTACAGGAAGAGCCGTTAGACAGGCAACTTTGGCGTACAATTGAAGATCCACAGCAAGCTTTACGGCAAGAACCAACGGCTAGACATGCACTTGAATACCTGCGCCAACTAGGGATAACACGGGAAGCTGACTTGTTAAATGGAAAATCAGGTGAGGTAGATTCTACACTTAAGCAAGTGTTGATGAAACTTGCAGAGAGCCATGGGACAGGTCAGAAGGCTGAACAAGCCTTGCAAAATGTCACGGGTCAACAATTGTTAAGTAAGCCTGATGCATCTGGATTGCAAACAATGATGTTTACCCTTCCGCTTATCTTGCGGGAACAAGTAGAAAACGTAAAAGTTTTCCTCCAATCAAAGCAATCTGGGCAAAAAATGGATTGGGAGAATTGTAGTCTCTACTTCCTATTAGAAACGAAGCAGGTGGGGGATGTCGGAATCCTCTTGAATGCAACGGATCGCGTGTTATCTGTGACATTAAAAAATGACTCAGCCGATTTTGAACGAAAAATGAGTCCCTTAGTAGAAACAACAAAGGAACGCCTTCAGGAGATTGGCTACCAAGTTGGACAAATTCACTTCTCTCCATTGAAAACAGAAGAAGCAAAAGAGGATACGTCTGTTAAAGGTCGACCAACTTATTCCGATCATGGTTATGATTATTCTGTCTAATTTTTAATAGAAAGTGAGTGTGCGATCATGCCACACTATTACAATCAAAAAATGCGCCGCATAAAAAACGGTCCGTCTGCGGCAGTGTTACGTTATGATGAGTCAGAAAGCCATCAGACTCCACAAGTTGTTGCACAAGGGAAAGGAGCGATGGCTGTCAAATTGATGGACATGGCGAAAGAACACGGAATCCATATGCAAGAGGATGCGAGTCTGGTAGGACAGCTAATGGACATTGATCTTGGCAACAATGTTCCACCACAGCTCTATTCTGTGATTGCAGAAATTTTATTAATGATTGAAGAAATCGATCGAATCACTAAATAATACGGGAAGTAATCCGATAATCTATATGAATGGAGGCTAAGCACTTGGACTTTCTATCAAAAGAATTGCTTTATCAAAAATCACCACAACAACTGACAGCCTTCCTCTATGAAGCTGGCATTCAGCAATTGCAAAAAGCCATTGCCTGTATCGAGAACAAACAATGGGCTGAAGCCAATCAGAAATTACAAAAAGTCAATGATATTATTGAAAGACTCGGAGCTGGTCTGAACTATGAAGCAGGCACGATCGCGAATCAGCTCGATACCTTATATAACTATATGGCCAATCAACTTGTCACAGGCAACTTGAAAAAAGATATCCAAATACTTCAAGAAGTATTGGCGATCATGGAGCACCTGAGTGCAGCCTGGACAGAAGCCATGAACTCGGAAATCAAAACTGGCCAGCGTGAACGCTATAAGCAAACCAACGCCTACGAGAAAAACGTCAGAGTGATCCAACAAGGGGAATAACAAAATGGAAGGGGAAAAACAATGAGAATTAATCATAATATCCAAGCCTTAAACGCTTATCGCAACCTATCACAAACAATGGGAAGCACATCCAAAAGCCTAGAAAAACTATCATCAGGACTACGCATCAACCGTGCAGCCGATGACGCTGCTGGACTAGCCATTTCTGAAAAAATGCGCTCACAAATCCGTGGCCTCGGCATGGCAGAACGGAATGCGCTGGACGCCGTTTCTTTAATCCAAACCGCAGAAGGCGCCTTAAACGAAACACATTCGATTTTACAGAGAATGCGAGAGTTGAGCGTACAAGCGGCGAGTGGGACATTGGATGATAAGGATCGAGAATCAGTTCAACTAGAGATAAAGGAATTAACAGCTGAGATTGAGAGAATCGCACAAAAAACAGAGTTTAATGGTATGCCATTACTTAATGGGAAAAATGATTTCCAATTCCAAATTGGTCCTAATCAGGAGGATACATTAGACATAACATTAGACAGTATGACTGCTAGTGAAATAGGTGTGGGAAATCTTAATATTTCTACCTCTGAACAGGCTGAGGAAGCTATTTCAACACTTGATAAAGCTATAGGAAAAGTATCTGAACAGCGAGCTAAACTCGGTGCATACCAAAACCGCCTAGAGCACACAGTCACCAACCTACAAACAGCCAACGAAAACTTAACAGCAGCCGAATCACGGATCCGTGACCTGGACATGGCGCTTGAAATGACCAACTTTACCCGTAATAATATCTTAAACCAAGCAGGACAAGCGATGTTGGCACAGGCGAATCAACTTCCACAAGGAATACTGCAGTTATTGCAGTAATTTGATAGTTAAGTAGGTTTCGATCGGAGGGGACTGACCGATCGAAACCCATAACTCATGGAAGAAACCCATAACTCATGGAAGAAACCCATAACTCATGGAAGAA
>NZ_JADIJK010000002.1 GCF_017355205.1 Bacillus sp. SD088 | reverse complement strand
GTTTGGCCCGATTAGTTCAGAATACCGCCCGATTTAACGTAGGTTCGGCCCGATTAGTCCGATAAATACTTCGCCTTCCGGACGGGAAATGCGCCCACAGTCCCACTTTAATTCGGACTTTAATCATAACTCCTTTTACAGATCTGTTTTAAAGCAACCTTCAGTGCGGAAGGGGGATCATCATGCAAAGTCGTGAAATACATATGATGGGGACGATTATCCAATTATCAGTTCAGCATAAGTATGCAGATTTTGTTTTGGATGAACTATTTATTCAATTGAAAGAATACGAGCAACGTTTTAGTGCTCATGACCCAGCCTCTGAATTAATGGAAGTGAACAAAAATGCAGGCATTAAGCCAGTGAAAGTACATCCGAATTTGTATGAATTAATTAAAATTGGAAAGAAACATAGCACGGCTGCAGGTAGTTCTCTAAATATCGCCATTGGTCCGCTTGTTCAAGCTTGGCGTATCGGTTTTGCAGATGCTCAAGTTCCCTCAGAAGCAACTATTCAATCTTTGCTTCGTAAAACAAGTGCTAGTGATATTATTCTAGATGACCAGGAGCAAACCGTTTTTCTACAACATACCGGAATGTTTATTGATCTAGGCGCTTTGGCAAAGGGGTTTATTGCTGATCTTCTTATCCATGATTTGGAGTCTATGAATGTTCAGGCAGGTTTAATCAATTTAGGTGGCAATGTCATGACCTATGGACATTCTCCAAAGCATGAGGATGGTTACTGGAGAGTAGGCATTCAACACCCTTCCCTTCCACGTGGACATTACATTGCGATTTTAAAAGCATTAAATCAATCTGTTGTGACCTCTGGAATATATGAAAGGAAATTTACTACTAATGACAAAACATACCACCATATTTTGGACCCCCATACAGGATATCCGATTCAATCAGAAATTGCCGGATTAACGATTGTATCGAAAAAATCAGTTGATGGAGAAATATGGACAGGTCGCTTATTCGGACAGTCGCCTGACCAAATCATTGAGACATTAAATCAAGTAAAAGATGTAGCAGGAATAGTCGTGACGAATAATGGTGAGCTTTATTATTCGGAATCTCTTGAACCATCTCTAATGGAATCGAAGTAAACGGTGCTAACACGATTCAGAAGTGTGCTGGAAAATCCCACCCCTTGTTATTTCTATTGTGTATATGTTAGACTGACAAAACACGATAAAAAAGGGAGGTTCCTATGAAAAGGACTTGGTTATTAATGCTATCTTTTGTACTCATGGCTGGTATCCTTGCCGCGTGTGGGGATAAAGATAATGGACAAGAACAAGGACAAAAACAAGAAGCTTCCGAAGACAATGGCAACGAACAGGCAGAAATGCCAGAACCTGATTTAGAGGGTATTCCAGATGTCGTAGCTAAAGTGAATGATGAAGAAGTATCGAAAGAAGACTTCGAGGAGATGTATCAAAGTCAATTTCAACAACTAGTCATGCAAGCGCAAATGTCTGGACAGAGTGTAGATGATCTTGATCAAGACCAATTAAAAGAGCAGGTTGCCGAAGGTATGGTGGGACAAACTCTGCTTATTCAAGAAGCAAATAATACAATAAAGAATGTTTCTGATGATGATATCAATAAAACCATAGATGAAGTAATTGCACAATTTGACATGGAGTCTAAAGACGAACTCCTTAAGGCATTTAAAGAACAAGGCATGGATGAAGATGAAGTCATGTCACAGATGGAGACACAAGTGAAGCTTGACCAACTAATCGAGAAAGTGTCCGGAGATACTGAACCATCGGAAGAGGAAATTAAAGAAGCTTATGAAGGTGTGAAAGCACAACAAGAAGAAACAGGCGGCGATCAAGAATTGCCTAGCTTTGACGAAATAAAATCACAGATAGCAGATCAACTAAAAGAATCGAAGCAACAAGAGGCAACCCAGAAGTATGTGGCGGAACTCCGTGAAGATGCAGAGGTCACGATTAACCTATAAGTTATCAAGTAAAAGGCACTTGCTTGCTCCCCGTGCTGGGCGTGAGCAAGTGTTTTTACGACAGCCTAATCGTTTATTTGTCTTCCACTTCAAGCAAATAGATTTTCTCTTTAAAACTCCCGCGGTTATCTGCTTTTTTCTTCCGTATTTCTTCTACGTCATTTATGGAAGCCCCATGCTGATGGGCAAGAGCATGAAGTAACTCCAATACATCGGCAAGTTCCTCTAGTGCATCTTGGTCTGTAGCAGCCTCTTGATATTCATGTACTTCCTCATTCAATTTCTTTCTTAATTCCCCTATATAGCGCTTATCTGTAAGTATTTCTGTTTTTAGTCTTTTTCCTGAGTTTTGAATTATTTCCGGGATACGGTCACGGACTAATTTATTATATATGGGCATGGTCGGTTCTCCTTAAGGTGTAATCATGCATCAAAAAGCAGTGGCAGAATAGGAGCTCAAAAGATCTCTTATAATGACTTTGAAACCCAAATGTTCCCCGTACCACTCTATAGAACGCTCGTAATTGCTTACCGGGATGGTCAAATAGGTTGATTTAGGTGTTATTCCCATACGAGATCTCCCTTCCTCATTTTTGCAATATAAATGATCTGCCCTGTGTGACTGGGTAAATGTCTGAATTGGTGAAGAAGCATTTCTAAAATGGTGGCTTGATTATTTAAGGCATCGTTGAACGTTGGAAAATTTAAATACGGCAGCTCCAGTAACCTTTCCGGGTTTGCCTTCATGATTTCAAGAACTTGTATAATGCAGTCGTATGATTTCTTAGAGAGTTCCAATGCATCCTCTTTTGACATTTGCAGACCGCGTTCGAATTCTCGACTCCGATCTTGGATAGATGGAGCACCCAAGTATGCGGTTTCAAACCATTGATGGACAGTACCCGAAATGTGCGCTATCAAATTAGCAATGCTGTTACTCTCGGGCGTAGGGGACCACACAATATCCTCTTCCGACAATTGCTCAATTACCACGCGAGTCCATTTCTGGTCTGCCTTGTATTTCCTTAAAAGAAGGTCAATCACTATAGTTGAACTGTTCAACCTCCACTCTCCTCCCATATTTTTCTTTAGAATACCAAATGTATGTTCGTTTGTAAAGGACAACCATATTTCTTTTTTACAAAAAACCTTCTCGTTAAAAATAGAATTTTGACATATAATGAGGAAATCAAAATTATTCATTAATTAAGTTGATTATTTTCTTTGGAGGTGGTACTTTGAAGGGCAATCTACATATAACTATGCGGTCGTCTTAGATAAAAGGGGGATTTACCTCTTGATGCTTTTAGTGAACTGGGATGCTCGTAATCTAAGAATTGAAAATCGCCCAATGCGAACGGTTTTATACCGTTTTGCGTCTTGAGCTAAGAGGAGGGAATGGCAATAACTATGAAAATCGCAAGTGTTGCATGACTTGGAAATAATGACTCAGAAAAAACTCCAATTGTAGAAGTGATAGACCTTGTGATGTTTCGATGCAAAACAGGTTTTCTACAAAGGAGTTTTTTGCCTTGTGCAATAAAAGCTAGTACCTCTCCAATACCCTTGTACTGAAGCTATTTTACCTGGGTACCCTTTAGGAAGCTAGCTGCAATTCTCCTTTTCATTTTCTCACTCCTCGATTTTAAAAAAAAGATTGACAGCGATTGTTCGCGCTTACAAATCTCTTATACTAAACACCTCTCTTCTACATTACAAGGAAAAGCTCGTGGTGTTATTGAATTGATAGTTTAATAGTATATTGAATTCCGTTTATTGTAAATGGACCAATTGGTTGCTTATCTTTAAGTCTTTTATTCCTATTTTAACAATAAAAGTGGATGAAGAAAGAAGGGAAAATGAGATTTAAAATCAAAAAAGAAGTACACATCAATAAAAAATGCATCCCTACCTTCATATTCTCGAGAATAAAGCACTATTGCTTTCTACTCACTAAATATCAAAAGAATTGATGGAAGTAAGCATCGTCCCCTCTCCTGCAATTTCACAGTGTATTGAAACAGTGATAGATGGAACACCGTGTGAAGGGAAACTTTCACGCACGGTGGGAAGAAGGGAATTATATCGATATCGAATCCATGGCCTGTGTGTTATAATAATGGAAAAGAAATTTACATATAAATTGTTATTTTTTGCTGTTGAATGCTCTCCTCTTTCCATATTTCAATATAGTGTGAAGGAAAAAAAGCTTTTTGAATAATAAAATTAATTCCTATTTTCAAGTCTTTGAAATTTAGTTAAGCTATTAAATACAACGGCTTAAAGTAGCTATGCAGATCAAACTTAATCAGGTTATTCAATACTCGAAATTACCTGGTATAGATAAAAAAACTTTAAAAATTTACGACAACTACGATATTGGATTAGTTTACCTAATTTTGGTGCGATATTGATATATTATTACAAGCTTGCAAAGCATTAGGAGCATTTAGGGAGGTCAATCCTGATAATGAACTTGGAAGCATTGATTAATAAATATTATGATCAATTAAACGATAATGACTTACATGTAATCAGTTACATTAGTCAAAATATAGAGTTATGTAAAGATAAAACTGTCACAGAAATTGCAAAGTATTCTAATGTCTCGCCATCTACGATCATTAGAATGACAAAAAAGTTAGGTTTTCGTGGCTATAGTGAATTTCGTTATTTTCTAAAAAAAGAGGCTGATCGAATAAAAGAAACGAAAGTGCCTAATAATCAATACTTCAATAGTTCAGTTATATTAAAAGATGTGAAGGAAACGATTAAACTTTTTGAAGAAGATAAAAATTCAGAAAAAATATATCAATTATTTTTAGAGTCGAAAAATATTTTTGCTTACGGAACCGGATATGGACAAAATTTGATGCTGAAAGAATTCTCAAGATGTTTAATGAATAATAATATATTATATATATAAATATCATACCGAGTAAAACTGAATTAGATTTAGTTTCTAAAGCGATCACTCCAAATGATTTATTATTGGTTGCATCATTATCTGGAAATATGAAATCCATTGATTCGATGATAAAAAATATTGCAGTAAAGCAAGTACCAATGGTTTCGGTTACTGTTTTTTCAAGAAATGATTTAGCCTATTTAGCAGATTATAATCTTTACTATCAGGTTTCTAATTTAAATAAAGTGAGCCAATTAAACAATTCATCATTTTGTACATTAAATCTAGTATTAAGTTTGTTGTATGAACGATTTGTCAATTATATGAAAGATATTGAATGAAATGTTACTGGTGCATTTTTTACAAAAAATAATTGGAGGGTTATCATAATAATTGATAGCCCTCCAAATGATTTGTATCGTCATTGAATTATGTGGGATTGGATAAATAAACATATAGTAAAGTGAAAGTTATCCATAAAGTGATCCATGGCCTCAACAAGTCCCGACTAAATTGACAATCAATGGAAAAATTATATAATATGTAAACTCAGTTTATTAAAGGTTTATGTTAAAGGAGCGAGTGTATGTCTAGTTTTAATTTGAAATATGATCAAGGCAGGGTAAGGAAATATCATTATTTTATGCTATTAAGTTTAATTCAAAAACATAAACAAATTTCAAGAACCCAATTAGCGAACTTAACAAAGATGAGTAATACAAGTATTGGAAAAATTATTAAAGAATTGATTAATGATGGGTTGGTTATAGAGGTAGGACAAATAGAAGGAGAAGTTGGAAGACGGGCGACACTTTTAGAAATAAATCCAAATGGCTCCTACATCATTGGTGTGGAGGTTGATTGGAATTCTATTAAAATTGGGATTGTCGCTTTAAACGGAAAAGTGCTAGAAAAAAAGTACTTAGAATTTGATGCTAAACAAGAAGCAGAAACTGTACTTGATAGAATTGCCGATGGAATTTCCATATTAACAGAACAGGTTGATCATCAGATCTCTGAAAAGATCATAGCCGTTGGGATCAGTATACCCGGCCTTATTTCATGGCCGGAAGGTGAGGCCCTCATCGTTCCTCAGTTTCACTGGGAAAAAGTTCAAGTAAAAGCCTATTTGGAAAAAAAGATTGATTATATTGTATACGTTGATAACCATGTTCGAACCGTATTATTAGCTGAAAGTTTATTTGGAAATATGACTGAATTTCATGACTCTGTTTGTATTTACATAGGAAGCGGGGTAGGCGGGGCTGTCATGGCGAACGGTGAAATCTTGCGAGGTCACCTCAATACTCTTGGAGAAATTGGGCATATAACAATGGAACCAAATGGAGCAATGTGTGATTGTGGAAGATTGGGGTGTTTGCAGACATATGTGTGTTCCTCCGAAATTGAAAAACAATCGAAAAGACCTATTAAGGAGATATTTGCAGCATATGAAAGAAAGGAAGGTTGGGCGTTAACCCTTATTAATCGAGCTCGTAATTATATATGTTTAGCCATTGCCAATGTTATTTGTATGTATAATCCTAAAGGAGTTTTGCTGGCAGGCCCAATGATTCAAGAATATCCAATACTAATTAAGGATATTGCAACAATAACAAACAAATATGTTTGGTCACCGCTTAATAATTCTTTTCACCTAATACATCCGAGTATTGGCAAAGATAGCGGGGTAATTGGAGCTAGCGCTCTAGTTTTAAATGAATTTTTACGTTTTACAAATGATGATATTTAGACCTTTCAATCAATTTTTTCCAAAAAGTAGAGCGTCCAATTATTTAATTTTCTGGAATTACTAATTGCAGTTGTATATTAAATAAATGGATGTTATAATGCAATTATTAAACTAAGTTTAAATATGTGGGATCAAAATTAATGTAATTCCTCCCTTAATTAACGTATTTTCAGCGTAATCACACTTAATAACTAAACTTAGTTTAATATAAACGTATGTGTAATATCTTGTTACTTTTATAGTTTTACAAAAATATCTTTTAAAAGGAGAAATATTATGAAGATTATTCAAGTAAGAGATTATAAAGAATTATCCAAAGCTGCATTTGATGTGATTGCTGAAACACTAAAGCAAAATGAGCATGCAAGCATTAATACAACAACAGGTGCAAGTTATGACGGAACATTCGAATTAATGGTTGATGCTATTAATAATGATGAACTTAATATTGCAAATGCGATTTTTACGAATCTGGATGAATATGTTTCTGAAAGAGATAAGCCTTTTTCAGTATACACATATATGCAGAAAAACTTTTATGACTTAATCAAAGTCCACCCAAAATACATTGGTCTTCTTGATGGAAGCGTCGAGGATACAGAAGCGGAACTCTACCGTTACAGCAAGGTTCTAGAAAAATATCCACGTGATTTGCAAATTGTAGGACTTGGGGTGAATGCTCATTTAGCCGCAAACGAACCTGGCACACCGTTTAACTCGCGCCTATTCTTAGCAGACAGTGACGAATCCACAATTCAAAGCACAATGGGTTACCATAACCTGAAAGCTGAAGAAGCACCAACGCAAATGCTGACGATGGGATTAGCCGATATTATGGAGGCAAAGCATATTCTAGTAGCCTCATCTGGACAGAGAAAAGCCGAAGCAGTTAAAGCGACGCTTGAAGGGCCGATAAATGAGGATTGTCCGGCATCTATTTTAAGAGCACATCCAAATGTAACATTTATTATGGATGCTGCAGCTGCTTCTTTGTTAGATAAAAAGTATTAATATACAATACGAATCTAATCAATAATTTGTATTAATAAAAAACATATAAAAGTGTCAGTGCCTAAAAGTGTATTTCGATATTTATCGTTTTAGGTACTGGTCCATAATAATTCTTGGAAAATAGGTAGATGTAAAGGGGTGCCTTCAATGGCTGAAACCATCATAGGAATAGATATCGGAGGGACAGCGGTCAAAATCGGCTTCTTGAATAAGCAGGGAGATATCATACATAAATGGGAAATAGATACAAATAAAGAAAAACAAGGCCTTTATATTATCGATGAAATTTGGAATTCAGTTGCAAGTAAAATATCGGAATTTCAAATGACCAATATTTTAGGTATAGGTGTTGGAGCACCAGGATTTGTTGATAAAACAACTGGTATCGTTTACGAGGCTGTAAACATTGGCTGGAAAGACTTTGAGCTGGGAAAAGAATTAGAAAAGCGATCTGGATTACCAGTATATGTAGAAAATGATGTGAATCTAGTTGCCTTGGCTGAGAATTGGATTGGGGCTGGAAACAACGCAAAAGAGCTTATTGCAATTACACTCGGAACAGGTGTAGGCAGTGGAGTAATCGCAAATGGTAAGATTTTAAATGGGATGAATGGTACTGCTGGAGAAATTGGGCATATTATTGCAGATCCAGAAGGGTATCCTTGTAATTGTGGCCGGATAGGGTGTTTAGATACAATTGCATCTGCCACTGGGATTGTAAACCAAGCGATGGATAAAATTGCTGAAACTCCTGAAAGCGGATTAGCCGCCCTGTATCAGGAGAATGGAAAAATAGATGCTAAGGATATTTTTAACTTTGCAAAAAAAGGTGACATGGTAAGTGAGAGTGTTATTAACCGAACTGCTGATATTTTAGGGTTATTAATTGCCAATGCAGCTACGATGATTAATCCTTCTAAAATTATTATCGGTGGGGGGGTATCCAAAGCTGGAGAGCACCTGCTTCGTCCGGTTAGGAATTCTTTCCAAAAATATTCTCTACCTAGAATTAGCGACAATTGTACAATTGACATTGCAAAACTAGGAAATGATGCCGGAATGATTGGGGCAGCTTACTTAGTTAAACAAGAAACACAAGAAGTTGTTTTACATGTATAGAAAATATTGTTTTCTCGACTTGTAGAAAGCGCTTAAAGGAAATGGAAAATTAGCAAGGTATGCAAGGAAATTTTACTAATATAGATTTATACAACAGAGGATGGTGCAAACCCATGGAGCCAGTTTTACAAAATAACGGACCTAAACTTTCTACTCCGAAGCTGAGTCTGAAAGAAAAAATCGGCTATGGTTATGGAGATATTGCTTCAAATTTTGTGTGGGGAATGGTTAATGGATATCTGTTATTCTTTTATACAGATGTTTTTGGACTTGCGGCTGGAGCTGTAGGTACCTTATTTCTTATTACTCGGATTTTCGATGCGCTAAACGACCCATTAATGGGAATTCTTGTGGATAAAACGAATAGTAAGCATGGGAAAGCACGACCATATTTACTTTATATGGCTATTCCGTTTGGTATTTTAAGTGTTATTACCTTTATTACTCCTGATTTTTCTGATACAGGTAAGCTGATCTACGCCTATATTACGTATGGAGTATTGGGTATTGTTTATACAGCGATTAATATTCCTTATGGAGCTCTTATGCCAATGATGTCGAGGGACTCAAAAGAAAAAGGTGAATTAAACAGTTATCGAGCGATTGGTCGTTCGATTGGAGCCATTTTAGTGGCCTCTCTCACACTTCCTTTAGTGAATTATCTTGGTGGCGGAAACCAGCAGTTAGGATTTCCCATTGTCATGGCAATTTATTCAGTGATCGGAATCATTTTATTCTGGCTCACTTTTAAGTATTGTAAAGAGCGTGTACTCCCGATTAAAGAAGCTAAGAAGAATACGAATGTAAAGCGTTCTATTAGTTATATGTTTAAAAATAAATATTGGGTCCTTACCTCATTAAATTCCTTTTTATGGTTTGTAAGGCTAGGGATTATGAATGGTGTTCTCATCTATTATGTAAATTACGTACTTGTTCAACCTAATATGGTGCCTTATTATCTTACTTTATTAAATGTTGCCAATTTAGCTGGTGGTTTCTTTGCTCTTTCTATTTTAAGAAAGTTCAGCAGCCGTAATTCAAGTATGCTTTTCTACGCGATTGCTGCAGTGCTACTTGCTTCACTTTATTTCGTGGATGGTCAATCTGTCGTGCTATTCTCTATTATTTTCTTTATTGCCAATATCTTAATTGGATACGGAGATCCTGCGAATTTGACGATGCTCGGTGACACGATAGATTACCAGGAATATAAGTTTGGCGAACGTCCAGAAGGGTTACTCGTATCAAGTTATAGCTTTTCGACAAAATTCGGGGTAGCCCTTGGTTCTTCTCTTCTTGCTTATGCGCTCGGATGGGCTGGATATAATCCAGAGGCCATTACAGATCAGGTGAAAAATATGATTATAATGTTAATGATAGGATTGCCCGTTCTCATCACGGTTCTTCAAGTCGTTGTATTATTCTTTTACAGATTGGATAAAGAACATGCTGACATCGTTAACGCTTTGAAACTTAAATAAGGGGGATATAGAAATGAAAGTTGTTGTAGGCTGTCTATACCACGAAACAAACACATTTAATCCGATCCTAACAGACATTCATGATTTTGTATTAGCAGAAGGTGAGGATGCTGCTAGCCGTCTTGCTGGAACAGAAGTATTTAGGGAAAATGGTATTGAAGTAATACCAAGTATTTATGCAACAGCATTATCATCAGGCATTGTAAAAAAAGAGGCATATAGATACTTTGCAGATAAATTTATTTCCACATTAAAACAAAATACAGATATCGACGGTATTTGGTTACATCTGCACGGAGCGATGGTTGTTGAGGAAATTGGTTCAGGTGAACTAGCACTCGTGAAAGAAATTCGAGAATGTGTTGGCCCAGAAGTTCCAATCTCTCTAACAATGGATATTCATGGTAATATCGCATTAGACTATTATAAGTACATCAACATTGTAAAGGCGTATCGAACAGTACCGCATGTTGACCAACGTGAAGTCGAGAAAGAGACCGCACAACTATTAGTAGATTGTGTAAAAAATAATACGAAGATCAGGCCTGTGTTTACTAGATTGCCAATGATCATTCCTGGTGAAAAAGCACTTGGCAAAAGTGAACCGCTCCGTTCTATCTTTGAAAAGTTATATGAGGTTGAAAAAATAAAAGGAATTTCGACTGCATCATTTTTCATTTGTCATGCTTGGAGTGATTCGGAAAATACAGCTTCCTCTATCTTCGTTATTCCTGAATCTGAAGAATACGAAGAAATTGTTGAAAAGGTAAAAGAAGAATTAGTTAGTTATGTGTATAGTAAACGCCATGAATTTGATTTTGATGCTGTTGTGCTTGACCCAGAAGAATCTATAGAAAGGGCACTTAATGAACAAGTAAAACCAATCTTTATTTCCGATTCCGGAGATAATACAACGGCCGGAGCAATTGGGATGAGCACCTTGCTGTTGGATTTATTTAAAAATAAGGATTTAGGCGAAAAAAAGGTGTTAATTTCCGCCGTTTACGATCCAAATGCATATGAAAGACTGAATGGTTACGAGGTAGGGGAGACTGTCACAGTTGAAGTTGGAACAAAGGTAGATGAAGATAGTCGACCAGTATTGTTAGAAGGAACACTTAAATCCAAAGGTGATCTTCTAGGATACTTAAATGCTACAAGTGACAAAGTAGGAGACGTATGCACAGTTTCTGTTGGCAATTTAGATGTTGTTGTCGCTAATCGTGGGGAATCGTTTATTACGTTAAACCACTTTACCCGTGCCGGATTAAATATTGAGGATTATGACATAATTGTAGTAAAACAAGGATACTTATTCAACGAGTTAAGTGCCATTTCTAAGTTGGACATTCTCTCCATGACACCTGGTGCGACATATCAACGTATAGAGAAAATCAATTACCGTCATGTTCCAAGACCGTTATTTCCTTTGGATTAAAAATTGCATTCCAGCGTGTAGCATATAAATTAATTGCTGCACGTTTTTTTGTTTAGTAAAAGCATTAATTAATAAGCAAAGGAAGTAAAAAGGTGAATTTTAATAATTCATTATAGAGATTCACAAAACCTTAGTGGCTGAAACCTTATATAAGTTCGGCCATTATTTTTGTTTCTTTTTAAGAGAGATTGTTTGACGCTTATATTATAAAAATCTTTCAATTTAATAGGAAAACTCAATCTCTTGTTGTTCTCCCAACTACGCATAGGAGTAACGATACATCATTCGAGGAGAATTTTTCAAGGCGATTGAGGTGTTTATTATATCATCTCAATAAAATGCTTTAAAATCCTTGCTGTAAACCCCCATATGGTATACTTCTCATAATCAAAAAACCATTCTTCCATTGAACGGGATCTCCATTGATACCCGACACCGTTCATTATTTTTTCAAAAGGAAAATCTGTTGAAGGCATTGGTTCTAGGGAAACTAAATGCATATAAGGCTCATAATCCAATAGCCAATTGACTGGTACCGTAAATACCTCAGCTACTTCTTCCTTGTTGTAAGAATGAATGATTTGATTGTAATCTATGATTCCTATAAATGGGTAGATCACAAAGGAAGGAAAAGCAATAAAGGGACTTAATTGTCCTAAAACCGTGACCTTTTGTGTATCGACACCTAATTCTTCATATGTTTCTCTTAAAGCTGCTGCCAGTGGGGATTCATCAGTAGCGTCGATTTTACCTCCAGGAAAACAAATATCACCTGGCTGTTTTCTCATAGTAGTTGCACGAACTTCAAATAGGACATGCCATTCATTTTCCACTTGAACTAACGGAATCAAAACAGCTGAACGAAAAGCAGTTTCCTCGCCTATAAATAGAGATTTATTTTGATTTAACTGTTCTTTCAGTTTATCCAGAAACATACATATCTCTCTCTCCGTGTTTGTATTCATTTTATCGTATCACTAATAATATTAATATAATACCTCATTTACTTATGATACGGTTCGCCGTGGTGTATATAAATGAGGTTTTTAATTTAAATCTTTAATGCTATAAAACCATATGAATGATACCTCTTCCATGATAAACCTGCTTTTCCACCATCGCCTTGTGTTGTCGACTACTCTAATATCAAATTGTAAGAATACCTTAATAAAGTCAACATTACTGTTGTAATTAAGGAGGTGTAATAATTTGTCGGCACACTATTATCATATTTGTAATCGAGGTATTGGGAGAGCAGTTGAAATTCGCACACATTACGGAGAAGTTCATCGAGGCATTATTGAAAGAGTATCTCCAGATAGAGATTCCTTCGACCATTAGGTGGTCCTCCCTGCGGAATTGGGGGGTATGGATATGGAGGTTATGATACCCTTGGGGCTTTGGCTTTGCAGCCGGAATCGCATTTGGCGCAATTGCCACACTAGCCTTCATTCCATTTTTTCTGGTAATGAAAAAGCTAGCATAACAAATATTTAATCCGTTATCTGTTACTGATACCTTAAAACGCCCTAAAATTGATATTGTTAGTTGTCCGCCAGTTGCCAGTCTCATTGGCCATAATAGTGAATAAAAGGAAGGAATATCGACCTGACTATTCCTTCTTGTTTTTGATAAATATTTAACCATGCATGGTATAGCTACCGCGCTATCGCTTGGTGGCCTCGTCATCAAGTAATGGAAGAAAAACTTTTCCATCACTTGACGACGAGGGTATGAAAGTTCTTATCACATTTAAATGACTACCTTGTAGATATCCTGGGGGCGTAAATTCAAGCGTGCCTCTCCAATCATGACATACCAATGGCTATCAACCTCTATTCGACAAGGGATCATTATGGAACCAATGTCCAGGTTAAAGCATTCCCCACAGTGAAGGCCGAAAGTACGGCCACTTAAATGGATGATCCAACGATCCTGAACGTCATCTTAAATCATCTCTGTATAGCTTTTCATGATAATTCACCATCAATTACCCTTTTGATCATGTGATCGTAAATGATTCGTTGTTCATTTTGAAAGCCGTAGGGTAAGGAATGCATACAAACTTTATTTATCAGTCTGGCGGTTCCGTTGGAAAATTGATAGATTTCGTCAATCGCTGCCTCTGTAAAAATATCCCTTTGTGCTCCAGAACTAATCAAATGTTGTTGTACATATTCACCTACTTGAGCCCGGTCATAATGAGGCAATTTGCATTGCAGGTCGATTCTTTGACGGATGGCGGCAAAGGATTGGAGCCGGAGGCGGTCCCACAGTTCGCTTTGACCTACAAGGATCAGTGCCATCGGTCCTTCGGCGTCCATTTTGAAATTAAGCAAAAGCGAACCTCCTCCAACATCTCCCGATCCAGTAAATGGGCTTCATTGACAATGACGACCGGCTGCAAGCCATGAATGCCTCGCATCACTTCAATCTGTTGGCGCAATTGCCGTTTGAACTTTGCTACACAGCCTAACTGCTCTAGCAAACCCTTATAAAAGTGACGAGGTGTTAACTTTGAATCTGCTAAATACAGAATCTTGAATCGACCGGGATCCAACTGATCATAAAACCTTCGGAGTGTGGTGGTTTTTCCGGTTCCGGAATCGCCCGTCACAACCGGTTGGGATGTTTCGCGTAAATGGGGTTCTTTTCAAATCATAGAATATCTCAAACATGGCCCATGTCTCCTTTCTTTACATTGCGATAGGAGACAGCGGTCATCTGTTTAGACTGACGGGATTCATACTGTATCTCAGCTGCATTCAGTAATCTTGAGTTCTCTGTTGGCTGCTTATTTATGTGCTCAGGCATAGCAGGGCGTTTACCAGCTCGTTCCCCAATAACCAGTTCACGGGCAATCCAGGAAGGGTGACCCTCGTATTCAATCGTTAACTCCGTATTATCCGCAGGATCATACACTATATCCACTTTACAACCGATAAAAGTGAGTCCGACCTCGTATTTCTTTCCCATAAAACTGATACATCCGGATTTGTCCACTTTACGAGTTTCACAGTGAAGAAAGGCATTGGCTAACGTTTCTGGATCTAGAAACGTAACGGCTTGCGGTCACTGCGATAGGCAGCCTCCGGGCTAGCCCCTTCAGGGAGTGCTGAATGCGATTTGTGTTGGTAACACTCACTCAGCCATACCTGGAATCTTTACAAAATGGTTCGCAAAAAGCGTGGACGTGCTAAAATCCTTGCAAGCATTGTAGTTGGACTTCGTCATGACGATGAAAGTGGAAAAGAAATCCAAGCACGAATCGTATTTGTCCGCGATAGGAACCGGTCTAAACAGTGGCTCGCACTTTTAACAACCAACCTCGAACATACAGAAGAAGATGCCATTCGTATTTATGGCAAGCGTTGGGAAGTCGAGTGCTTTTCCAAGGTGGTTAAATCCAATTTACGATTGGCAAAGGAATTTCAGTGTCGTAGCTATGATTTCATGACGGCTCACACTACGATTGTTTTCCTCCGTTATATGATGCTTTCACTCAGTGTCCGGGAAGAAGAGGATCCAAGAACCATTGGACAGCTATTCTATTTGTGCTGCGATGAGATGGAAGATATTCGATTCGCTGAGGTCCTGATGATGATACTGGACATAATCAGTTCGACCATGGCGGAAGAATATCTTCTGACCGACGAACAAATTAACCAATTTTTTGACCGGTTCTTCAGTAAATTACCGGGTTTTTTAAAGAATTCGTTGCTCCATACACGTATCCCTGATAGCTGAATGAAGCGCAGCCCTTGAGCCACAATGATTGAGGCTTATTTTTCATGTCCGAAACTTGAGTGATAAACGAAACACGCAAAATTCTTCACAAGCCTAATCTTGCTATCTCTGCGACTTCTGTTCGTGTCTCGATTGAAAACTGCCATAGTGTCAGCATTAACGTTGAATTTGAAAAGGGATTTGACATCAATGACATTGAAGAAATTTTAAAGAAGGCCCCAGGTGCTATTTTCTGGGATGGTGGCGAAAATAACATCTATCCAATGCCAATAATCGCAAACGGACGCAACGAGGTATTTGTCGGTCGTGTCCGCGTGGATAGCAGTCGCCCTAATACAATTAACTTGTTTACCGTTAGTGACAACACTCGTAAAGGCGCTTCAGTAAATGCGGTGCAGATTTTGTAACTTTTCTTGAGTAAAAGCAAAGGTGGTGTAGGAGTCGGTTAGATGTAGCGAAAAATATCTTCGGAAGCAATTAGAGAAAATAATAAATATGCTTCTATAATTCAAAACCGAACTAACACTCTTATCCCTATGTTAGTTCGGTTTTGTTTATTTTTGTCGATAAAAAAATAGAATCTTGACATATAATAAAAAACTCAAAATTTTTTATTAATTCTGTTGATTATTTTTTTTGAAGGTGATACTGTATATTTAACACGAAACCCATTTCGTTCTAAAAAATGAGGTGTATGAATTTGCCTACAATTTATGATGTTGCCTTAAAATCAGGATTTTCAGCAACAACTGTTTCTAAGGCCTTTAATGATTATTCCGATATTAGTACTAAAACTAAAAACGAAATTTTAAAAGTAGCAAAGGAAATGGGTTATCTCCCTAACTCACATGCGAGGACTATTTTAACAAAGAAATCATGGACAGTTGGCGTTCTCTATTTAGAATCCTCGGGAAGAGGGATTAAACACCCATTTTTTAATGCAGTCATTGAAGGTTTCAAAGAAAGCATTGAATCTAAAGGATATGACTTAATGTTCATTTCAAAGGATATTGGAAACGGGAAATTTAGTTACTTGGAGCATTGCCAGTTTAGGAGTATTGACGGCGTTATTATTGTTCATTCTGATTATCATAATGAAGATGTACAGGAATTACTTAGAAGTGATATCCCCTGTGTCTTAATTGATATGGAATCAGAACACGGCAGTACGATCTGTTCAGATAATTATCGCGGTGGTTTTGAAGCACTAGACTATTTATATTCTTTAGGGCATAGAAACATCGCCCATATTTCAGGAGGAGATGACACCTTTTCCGGGCCAAAACGGAGAGACGGGTTTAAACAAGCGCTAAAGCAGTATGGATTACCGATCAAAGCGGAATGGATCGTTGATGGCGGTTATTTTACTTATGATAGTGGGTATCAAGCGATGCAAACACTTCTGAATTTAGCAGAGAGTCCAACGGCTGTTTTTGTTGCCGGCGATTATATGGCTCTTGGCGCCGTACAAGCTATTAAAGATCGTGGTCTTCGAGTTCCTCAAGACATCTCTGTTATTGGCTTTGATGATATTGAATTAGCTCAATATACTACGCCAAAGTTAACGACGATTAGACAGAATACGAAGCGCATAGGCGGGAAAGCAGCTGATATTTTAATGGAGGCTATTGATAGTAAAGAAACGATTTCCATGAATATGATTCCTACTAAAATAATAGTAAGAGAATCATGCCAAAGCATCAAATAATATTTTTTGCCCTTTGACGAAATGGGTTTCGATTTTTTAAAGGAGGAGGTTTTAAAGTGAAGATAAACTCAGGAAAAACTATAGATACAAGTGTTTCTCAAGATGAATGGAGATTGATCTGGGCAGACGAATTCGATGGTGATGAGATCGATCGATCGAAGTGGACCCGAGTTGAAGGAGGAGGTGGTTTTGGGAATAATGAGTTGCAGTTTTATACGGCTCGTAAAGAAAACGCTTACTTAGAAAATGGAAAGTTAGTTATTCGCGCATTGAAAGAAACCTATGAAGATAATGCCTATACGTCGGCAAAATTGATAACAAAGGGAAAGGCCGAATGGACATATGGCAGATTTGAAGCTAGAGCTAAAACGCCAAAGGGTCAAGGAATTTGGCCAGCCTTTTGGATGATGCCAGTTGATATGGTGAAATATGGGGAATGGCCTAGCAGTGGTGAAATCGACATTATGGAGTTGATCGGCAGCGCTCCCAATACAGTTCATGGAACGTTACATTATGGTCATCCTCATACGTACACGGGGAAAAGCTATACTCTTAGCAACGGAGATTTCTCCACAGACTATCATATTTTCGCATTGGAATGGACACCTACTGAGATGCGGTGGTTTGTTGATGACCAACTTTATGCGAAACAAAGTACGTGGTTTTCTCATGAAAAAGGAAAAGAGCAAGAACCCTTCCCGGCGCCATTTAACAGAGCATTTTATTTACAATTAAACCTTGCTGTTGGCGGGAATTGGCCGGGAAATCCTGATTTAACGACTGCCTTTCCAAAAACGTTTGAAATTGATTATGTCCGAGTGTATGAGCCTATTTCTGATTTTTAGTCGATTTTATAAAAAATAAATAAAGATAGTGAGGAGATGCAAATGAAGGTTTTACAATGGCGGATCATTATTGTACTCGTATTATTGAGCTTTTTCGTAGCGGCCTGCTCTTCCAGTACGAATAGTTCTGAAGAAGGTACAAAAAATGTAGAAAATGAACAGAATGCTGAACCAGAACCCATTACTTTAAAGTTCCTGCATTCTCATGGACTAGATGAAGAGGGATTTAATAAGGAGTATAAAGATCCAATCGAAAAGGAGTTCCCTTATATAACGATTGAACGTATTGATTCAGGTGATCTGTCAGAAGTAATTGCAAAAGGAGATATTCCTGACATTTATTTTGTGGAAAACCCTATCCACATCATAAACAGATATGTAGAAAATGAATTAGCAATGGATATGTCCGAACTGATAGATAAGCATGATTTTGATTTAAATCGAATAGAACCTAATGTTTTAGCTGAACATCGTGCTTATTCAGACGGTAATTTATATACGATTCCGCTATCAAGGGGGATGACTGCCTTACATTATAACAAGGATATATTTGATTTATTTGGGGTTGAATATCCAACAGATGATATGACTTGGGAAGAGGTTATTTCATTAGCTGAAAAAGTAACCGGAGAAAGAGATGGTGTACAGTATCACGGGTTACAACCTGCTTTTCCAAATATGTTATTAGAACAACTTGAGCTTCCTTTTGTAGACCCAGATACGGATGAGTCAACGATTTTGAGTGATGAGTATGGGGATGAATTTGTTAGAGTCTTACAAACAATGGAGCGAATTGCCAGTATTCCTGGGAATATGCCAGAAGAGAGTCCAGTCGACACATTTCTATTTGATTGGGGAGAACGATTTATCAGTGACCGTAATGTGGCAATGCTCCCACTTTGGCAACTAATTGAGTGGTTTTCCAGTGATGATACAATGAATTTTGATGTAGTGACTTACCCTGAATGGGAAGGACGACCAGGGATTAATCGTCCATCCCTCGCCTACAGTTTAGGGGTTACGCAGACGAGTGAATATCCGGATGAAGCATTTGAGGTGATTGCCTATTTACTTTCTGATGAGAAACAAATGGAGTGGGCGAAGATGAGTCAGGCATCTTCACTTACAGATCCTGCGATAAATGAGCATTTATTCGAACAATTAATTAATGAACATCCTTCTGTTGGCGATCTCAATCTACAAGCATTAACCAAACAAACACCAGCAGCAGGAAATGAGCGTTATTCTATATACAATAATTTGGCAGCAGATCAATATCAACCAATGCTCCGAGAGCTGATAGAAGAAGGTAAGGATATTAACACAGTCTTGCGCGAAGCAGATGAAGAGATAACAATTTTACTAGAGGATGAAAAGGCGAAGAAATAAAGGGCGATTACTAGCCTCTCATGATTTGGATAATAATGACTCAAAAATTAATAATAGTGGACTAGATGAAAAAAACTCCTATTGTAGAAATAAACCTTGTGATGCTCTTATATCAAACAAGGTCTCTACAAAGGAGTTTTTGCTTTTTTTTTAAAAATTTCCTCTTCAAATGCTTAAGTCACTTGGTAACTTCATGCCAAGGCTCCAAATTCAAGAGCGTTTATCTCGATTTGCCAGTTGACCTGTGATTTGTGAGGCTGTTTCAATAAATTGTTTTACTAAAATCGATTCATCATCTGTTCGCCAGGCAAGCCCCATCTCAATACGGGGTGAATCCTGCTGGATGTTTAAGTAGGAAACGTCCCATACATGAAAGTTTGACGTTGACCTTGGAACAATACTAACACCTAGTCCTGAAGCAACTAAGCCTACGACCGTCTGAATTTCTTTGACATGTTGCCGTATAGTCGGACTAAATCCCGCCTGATGACATTTGGACAAAATGTCATCATACCAACTTGGCCAAATCTCCCTTTCCACAAGAATAAATTGTTCTTTCATTAAATCATTCATGGAGATTGTGGAACGTTGAGCAAGAGGGTGAGATTTTGGCACGACCGCTACACATGTCTCCTGTTGAATCGACAAAAGTGAGATCGTTGGGTCAAATACTGAAGGTCTGACAAAGCCAATATCAATTTCTCTATGATGAAATGCTTCAATTTGTTTGGGTGTCGGCATTTCATATAGCACTAGATCGACATGGGGAAATTGTTCTTGAAATCCTCTTATCACAAGAGGAAAAATGTCGAAAGTGGCAGATCCTACAAAACCACTCGCAAGTCGCCCCACCATTCCCTCTGCGGCTCTTAAAGCAAGAGCTCTTGCTTGTTCTAATTGGGTGAAAATCCCCCGCACTTCCTGCAAAAAAATTTTGCCAGCATTGGTTAATGCTACATGGCGTTTTGTTCTTTTAAACAATGTAACACCAAGTTCTCTTTCTAACTGTAGAATTTGTTGACTCAAAGGGGGCTGTGTCATTTGTAAGCGAATGGCAGCACGGCCAAAATGTAGTTCTTCTGCTACCGCAATAAAATATTTAATCTGCCTTAGTTCCATTTGTCTCACCTTTTTGCTTGCTTAGTCATTTGTAAAATTCTAGCCTTCGGAAAAGTCTAATTTTGTGTTTCATCGTCCAGCTCCAGCGCCCAGCAAACTTTCAGGTTCTGCTTGCGTAAGTCAACATCGGCTCATTCTTACTATGAAAGTTTGTCGTCGCTAAACGGACGCTTGCGCTTTTGTTATTAAGTCGTTTTACGAATGAAAACTTCCATAAATATATATTAGACACTTATTCATTCTTATTGTAGAGTTTTTTAAGAAGAAACGAAAGAAGTTAGATCTATTTAAAGTGAGGAGAAAACCGTCTACATGTATATTTATATGGTTATTTTATGTATAATCTGGGGTTTTAATTTTGTCATCATGAAGCTAGGAAATGGTTTTTTCCCACCTGGAGAGTTTGCGACACTTAGATTTTTAACAGGGGCAATCGTACTGATTTTTATATGTGTATTGAAAAAAACACCTTTGCCCCATAAAGCTGATTTAAAGTGGCTTATTTTATGCGGATTGCTCCAAACAGCTTATTTCAATATCGCAATTCAAATCTCACTGAATTATATTAGTGCAGGTCTAACCTCGGTATTGACCTACAGTATGCCACTTTTCTTATCTCTTATGGCTCATAAATGGATTCCTGGAGAACGCCTGACAACCAAAAAGACAATGGGCATTGTGATCGGGATCATAGGACTGTTTGTTGCGATGGATATTCATGGAGGAGGATCCGTTTGGATTATGCTATTGGGATTGAGCTCTGCCATTTCTTGGGCTATAGCTAATTTGATTTTTAAAATAAAATTAAAACACAGTGACAGCGTGCAATTTACGACATGGCAAATGACGATCGGGACAATTGGGTTATTTCTGTATACTTTATTATTTGAGCATGGAGAATCTCAATGGGGAATCATGCCTGTCGTTTATATTCTGTATTCTGGTATTGTTGCATCAGCACTTGCCTTTGTGATGTGGAATTACATTTTACGCCAAACAGAAGCGAGTAAAGCATCAATTTCTTTATTGTTTGTGCCGATCGTGGGGGTTATTTGTGGCTATTTATTTTTAAATGAAAACCTAAGTCTTGTAACCTTAGTGGGAATTTGTCTTGTACTAGTAGGCATTCGCTATGTTAATAGTCCAAGCCCACACAAAAAGCCTGCTAACATACCGAATCAAATGGATCAAGCACTCTAGTTGCTAATCTGATGGCTTGTTTTGATTTTTGTAAAAGAAAAGAGATATAATGGAATAAACGATAAAGTTCTTTATGAAGGTGAATTTATGACCAAGCCTAATAAAAATACAAAAAAGGCAATCGTGTTTGCTACAGTTGCTGCCATAGCTATTGCCGGAATAGCTGACTTAAAGTATAAAGGGCTGCTATTCCGACTGTTAACGTACAAAAGTGCCAGGCACTGAAATCTTTATCCAAGTGCTAGGTGAGGTCTCGCGGGAGAGTGAGAAAACTCACTTAGCCTTTAGTATGAGTAAAGCAGCTTTATCATCTTAATTCCTTATTGATAGAAAAGGAAATAATGGTCCCCACCTCAAGCGTGCTATCGATTTTGAGACCTTGGCCATATAGGTGTTTCAAACGTCGATCTGTATTAAAAATACCAATTCCCGTACCTTCTTTTCGTTTTCCATCCAATAGCTGTTCGACTGCTTCCTCTTTCATTCCCACTCCATTGTCGGCAACGGATATGACTATACTTTTTTGGAGATCTTTAACGGAAATGCGAACTTCCCCACCTTCCGATCTTTTCATTAGCCCATGTTGAATTGCATTTTCTACAAGCGGTTGAATCGATAAAGGAGGAATATTTATTTGAATATGCTTGTCCACATTCCAAACGACGCGTAATCGTTCTCTAAAGCGTTCCTTTTGAATAAATAGGTAAGAATGAACTAATTGAAGCTCATTTTCCAGTGATGATAAACCATCCGTATTTTGAAATTGGATACTGAGATGAATAAAGTTTGAGAGCTCATGGATGAGTTTATCCATTCTGTCCAAATCTAATCTACTTAGTGCCGCGATTGAATTAAACGTATTGAGAATAAAATGCGGCTTAATTTGTGCTTGTAACCAGGCTGCTTCCATTCGTAATCGTTCACTCATTGATTGTTTAACACTTGTAAGTGATTTTACTCTAGCTATTAGTTCAGGTGCATTTACCGGTTTTGTGACATAGTCGTTGGCCCCTACTTGAAAGCCCAACTCTATATCTTCAGTTCGATTATGCGCAGTTAGAAGTAATATTGGCATTTCTACGATGGAATAGCGTTCTCTGACATGGGCAGTTAATTCATACCCTGACATATGCGGCATCATTACATCGACAATCATAATATCCCATTCATGACCGTTGATCATTGTAAGCGCCTGTTTTCCATTTGTAGTTGTATACACATGAAATAATTCAACTTCAAAAATACTTTCCATCACTTTCAAATTGATTGGATCATCATCAACGACTAATATCCGAATAGGTTTATGATCACTAGTTTTCAATGACTCTACCGTATTTTTGCTATTCTCAAGTTCTATAGAGACTGCAAATTCTTCCGAAGCAATCTGTCTTTCTTGAACAATGAGCGGGATATTTGCGACAGTGTCCTGTTGTGTATGAGATGATAATTTAAGAGTAAAGGTAAAAATTGAACCTTCTCCCGATTTGGAACGAATCGTTATTTTTCCTCCATGCATTTCAACAAGTTGCTGACTAATGTTCAGACCTAATCCAAATCCATTTTCCATATCGTCGGTAGCTTGAAAATAAGGTTCAAACAACTCGTTTAGTAGTTCTTCTTCGATCCCTTTACCTGTATCTTGTACAGAAATACTGGCCCATTCGCCTTGGACGGATGCCTGAACAGATATTTCGCCTTCATTCGTATATTTAATGGCGTTATGAAGGAGATTAAATAATATTTGATTTACTCTATTTTCATCAGCAAAAACAGGCGGGAAATTTTTTGGGATTCGATTAACGAGCGTGACCGATTTTCCTTCTATCATAAAACGAAGTATACTTATGACAGCTTCCGTAACACCATAAATCGATATGTCGTATGGCTGTAAAGCAATTCGGTTTTCTTTAAATCTCTCTAATTCAAGTAGATCATTTAGTAAAAATGTCATTCTTTTTCCAACGGTATTTAACAAATTTAAATCCTCAATACTTTTCCTATTAAGTGTTTCCTCTTCTCTCGCTGTAACAGCCTGTGAAATATTTAAAATTCCATGAAGTGGGTTTCTCATTTCATGTGCTACGTTCTGTAGAAACGTATCTTTTCGCTTATCTTCCTTCTGAAGTTTAAACGCTAATTTTTGTGATTCATCCAATATACGAAAGTATTGCTTAAACCAGTAGATCGCAAAGCAAATGGTTGCAATCAATAAATCAAAAGGATATGGACCCATTTCATTTTGTGTGAACGTTAAGATAATCAGCCACATTAGGCTGCTAACAGCCGCAACTATTGCCAGTAACAAAAAGATGTTATTTTTATCAATTTGCTTTGTGACCTGATACATGAGATGTAAAGCGAGTAGACACGGTATCAGCATGATGATTGTATAAAAAAGAGTAAACTTTAGGTTGTATTCAGCGGGTAATAATAGAATAGCTAGGGTTAAAAATACACATAATATATTATATATAGAGACCAACTTGACACGAGTTAGCTGCTGTCTTATGCATTGCAATAAAAAGAAGCCACCAGAAATGATTATGAGATATTTGACTTTTATACCCCATTTAAAATTAAATGGAAACCATTCAAATATTAAACGTTCTCCAATCAGCGTACCAAGAGCCAAACAAACGATCATCATAGAGAAATAAAAAAACCTTTTGTCGCGATTGCCCACTAGAAACAAAATAAAGCTATACAGAGCATGAATCATATACATGATGCAAGATATAAGAATGATATTTTTGCTAAAATTGATATTTTCTCTCAAAGGCTCCTCTAGACCAAATTTCGGCGGGCGAACAATCCCTCCTTTACCAGGGTTGTCAAAGTTGGCAACCTGGATGACAAGTGTGATTTCTTCTTTATTTTCTATGGGAAAATAAACCGTATACGGCTTGTTTGACGGTTTGTATTCTTCCTTTATCTGTCCGACTTTCCCTGCTCCCGCCAATAATTCCCCATTCACATATATTTCTGATGAACTGCTTATGTAGGGAAGCCTGATTCCATATGTATCGCCTTTTGTTGGTTCGACTAATATTTGCAAGCGATACGAACCAAAACCATATGTGTTTGACGAGTCGGTTGCAAGTTCCCAACCTTTTCCAACTTGTGTAAAAGCCTGATTGTTATCGATGGAATCATTTTCTTCTCTCTCTTCCATCAAAAATTTTTCAGGGAAGAACTCCCAATCACCATCCAATGTTAGCGGGTAATCTGTTATATCGTCCCAATTACGCAAATCCAAAACTCCTTGGGAAGCCTTTGGAGAATCTGGAATAGAATAAACATAAATCCACAGTAGGCGAAAAGCGGTAAGAACAACGAAAAATACCGACACAATGAACACTATCTTCCTAATAGACACGGACGGTCCCTCCAGAAAATTCACTTGTGAAAGCTGGTAGAAAAGACACCTTCTATCTTCATTATAATGCTATGTGCTTAGGAACTCTCTGTTTATTTTAATATTTTATATTTTTTATAAGGAATCCATCTAGTGATTGTATAAATGCGTAGGAATAATGGAGTAGACTCTTTTAAGAATAGATAGGAGTCTAAGTGGGGAATGAAGAACACCTCACTGATGGCGGTCTCGCTTTATTGATGAGAAGCTATGCTTTCCGTTACCAAATAAAATTCTGACCAAGACCATGTCTCTCGATCATGGTCTTGGTCAGATGATTTAATGTTTCCCTCGGCATTTGCGCTTTAGCTTACTTCAATATTCTCCTTTAATAACAAAGAATGAACCTCGGATCGTTCCAGCTAGTTTAGACTTCTGCCTAGCAAATTTAAACTTCTCCGCCAATTCCTTTGGGATATCCATCCCGTCTGAAAGCTTAAAACCAACGGCTCGTTTCTTTGGATTGTCGACTGTATACATGACATTGATCGCAAGACCATCCTCATAAAAGACGTAGGAAAATTTGATATTTTCCACTTGAAAGCGTGATGTTTCTAAAGGTTTGGCCGCAAACTCAATATCTCGTTCTTCCTTTAAAATTCGATTCACATAATCAAGCGTCTCGTTGGACTCACTAGCGGGTACAACCGTAAATTCATGCTTATATTTGTTCATAAAGTAACGGGCTTCATTTGCTCGTAAACCAGCAAGCGCTTCTGCTACAGGTGAAGATTCTAGCCCAACTGTAGACACGTTTTTAAAATCAACGATATAGGACATCTCTATTCCTCCTTTATTTTCTAACAACAGGAATCCACATTTCACCAAATACCAAGCCATCTCGTTGTTCCATCTCAACTGTTGTATTTGGCCCGCCAACATAGGCAAAGTCCTTTGCTTCTGGTAAGGCTTGACCAAAGGCAATGCCTGTCAGATTTTGACTCAGCTCCTCACCGGTTTGTCCTTCGCCTTTCACAACAAGGTATTCCCCTTGAGGAAATTGGATAAGCCTGGTTGCTTCTGGTAGCGATGCCTCTGTCATGACGCCAGCATAATGCATCATCTTGTTATTGACCGCTTCGTTCACGGAAAATATATAATGATTTGTCGCTACCGATTTTAAATCGTCAAGTCTGCCATCTTGTTCGACAGCTTGCCAAAATTCTGCCTTTTCCTTGTTTATACCAGCAAAATCTGTGTAATCACTCTTAAGCTCTGTTCCAATACCTAATACAGTAAAGCTATCTTTTTCTACTATCGTATAATCAGCCATATTCAAAACCTTCCTTTTTTAAAAATTTGTTTTTTCACTTGATGGGTTTATAATAAACCTAAATCATGTCAAAAAGTGATACTGTTTAGGAGTTGCGATGAAAAAAGTTGAACGAATTAATATTATGATGCGGTATATCAATAACCGCGCCCACTTTACCATTTCTGAAATCATGCGAGAATTTAACATCTCTCGTTCGACAGCTATTAGAGATATCAGAGAAATTGAAGCTATGGGAATGCCACTTGTCGCTGAAGTTGGGAGGGATGGGGGGTATTCCGTTATGCATAACGCCGTCCTGCCTGTTGTGCACTTTACTGATAACGAGGTCAAGGCTCTTTTTATTGCCTTTATGGCCACAAGAAATCAACAACTTCCTTATCTAAAGAGTCGGCAGTCATTGGCTGAAAAATTACTCGGTCTTATCTCAGAAAACCAGCAAGAAACCCTCGTTCTTTTAAATCAAATTTTGCTTTTTGCAGGGACTAATCCTAATAATCCTGATTTACTTGAGCTTTCAGATCTTCCGCATCCCATGCTAGAACAATTGATTCAAAGCCTGCTTGTGGATCGCTATTTATGGGTAACCATCGAAGAAGGAAGAAGCAAAAAGTCTTATCCCATTTATCTCTTACACCTTTATCAAGAAAAAGGCCAATGGTTGATTGAAGGTTTTGATTTAAAAGAAGAGAGGAAGGGGATTTTTCCTGTTGATGATCTCACTCATGTCGAACCCTATACGTCAAAAAAAAGATTGAGTAAGAAAAAGATCTTAGAAAAATTAAGTAAACAGGAAGAAGTAACCAACCTTACCCTCGAACTTGGTCCAAAAGCAATTGCCCAGTTCAAAAAGTACCATCCTGTAAAAGTTTCCCTTTCTTATACGAATCCATACCAAACAGCAGCGATTTTAAAGACTTTTATTCATGTAAGCAACCCTGAAGAGGTGACTGAAATGACGAACTGGCTTCTTTTTTTAGGTGGAGATATAAAGGTCAGGAAGGTGCCAGAAGAAGTCTTAGCAGGTTCGCAAGAGCGATTGAGCTTATTTTGCCTATAAATAGTGTCCGTTGTGGAATTTCTAGTCAATTCATTTTGGTGAAAATAGATCATGGGGAACCGTAATTGAAGGAAGTCACAGCTGCGACCTCTTGTAGTATTAAAAGAAAGGGAATCTTTTTAGAGGAACTATCAGTCATTTCTAATTTCCCCGAATCATCTTTTGCATGGAAAGAATATAAAAAATTACATCTAGCAATCGGCTCATTAGCTACCTTAGTATGGCTCCATGTTTTGTCTCAAAAAGGGGTTAAAATCTCATGGGGAACCTATTTTAAAACAGGGATTGTATTAACGATTCCCATTCTATTTAACACATTATTCGGTCTATACTTAGCCCTATTACTTTACTAAAGGAGAAAGTGTGGAAATCTAGAATGAAGGTCCATGAGCAATTTTGATCCTATTGATTTTCCACACTTTTATCCGACTATCCAGAAATATTTAGGAGCGTAATTCATAAACAAGGTCGTTAGAAGTAGTCTGAGCATGTTTTTTATGCATCCAGCTGGTTAAATACTTATTTTAGCCCCGTTGAAAAATAAACGGGGTGGCATTCTTTAGTCAGGTAATATCACTCGTCTATCAACAGGAGAGCCCAACAAGATAGCAGTTCTAGTATTTCCAAAAGGGATTAAATTTTCGATTAATCGTGTCAGTTCATCCGTTCCCTTTAATGCTGCTTTAATATAGTAATAAACATGTCCTGTGGCCCGATGGCATTCGATCACGTCCGACTCACTCGTTATCATTTGTTCAAATTCCTCCTGAGATACGCGGAGATCACTTAATTCGATCATAACCAATAACTTCTTTCCAACGGCTTCAGGAGGAACGAGGGCAAAAAAGCCACCAATGACCCCCTTTTCTTGGAGTCTTTTCAAACGTTCCGAGACACTTGGACGACTAAGCGCTAATTTTTTCGATAAATCACTTATAGAGATACGTCCATCCATTTGTAATAGTTCAATCATATTAATATCTACTTGATCCATCTAATCACAACCACCTTCAAAGTGTAAAGTATTTTTGTTTCTTTTGTTCGAATGCAACGAATATGTGAATAAAAACCTCCTTTTTGGTATGTAATTCCTCCTCTAAATATACTATGATTGTAATCACATATAAATTGTTTGAAGAATAAAAATTCATGAACTATGTAAGCTTTGTGATTCCGTTGTGTCGAAATAGAAGGATTAAATTTTTAAATGAAAATAGAAAAGAGGTTATCATGAATCATACTTTTAAAATAATTGTCTTAGCAGGAGCCTTTGTATCATTTATCCTAGGGGCTGGAACGGCAACAGGACAAGAAATTTTGCAATTTTTCGCGTCCTTTGGCTACCTTGGTATTGGTGCTATTATTATTGCGGCCGTTTTGCATATGTGGTTCGGGGCATATGCCATGGAAGTAGGAAGCCGTTTAAAGGCTGACGACTCAAAAGATGTTTTTATTTATTTTTGTGGAAAATATCTTGGCATATTCTTTTATTGGTTCGCACAATTGTTTATACTAGTCGTTTTTGTTGTGATGATTTCGGGGGCAGGGGCAACTGTTTCTGAGTATTTCGGTACGGGAATTGTCACCGGTCGAGCAATTATGGCAATCTTAGTTTTAATTACAGCATTATTACGGTTAGAAACCATTATCAAAATCTTAGGAATTGCAGGGCCGATAATCATTATTTTTGCAGTTATTGTAGGAGCGGGAAATTTTGATTCAGCAGGATTTTCACAGGCGGAGGAAGTTATTAAGGAGCTCAACTTATCAAAGGCTACTAATTCATGGTGGCAAGCTGGCTTTGTATATTCTTCATTCGTTTTACTCGTAGCCCTTCCGTTCTTGGCGAATCTAGGTAAAGAAGAATCTAGAAGAAAAAATGTGATCATTGGTGGTATCCTAGGCGGCTTAATCATGTTGACAGGTGTCTTTGCAATCTATATAGGAACCCTATCAAACATTGAACAACTTCACACAAAAGATATCCCAACATTATTTTTAGCAAGTCAAATTAGTCCAGCTATAGCATTTATATTTTCTATTATTTTACTCATCGCTATTTATACGACAGCAGTAGGAATGCTATGGACTGTTGCTATACAATTTTCAAAAGGGAGTACATTTAAATATAGAATCATCGTAATTGCCTTAACGATACTTGGCTTTTTTGGCGGATTATTTCCATTCGCTAAAATTATCGATCTCGTTTATCCGATTGTAGGATATATCGGATTGATATTAATGGTGGGGATGCTTTATCGCCAATTTATTAATAAGGGAAAAATGGAAGTCACTTCTAATATAGTAGATGTAAGTAAAAAATTTAAAAAATGAGGGGAAAACATGAGTAAATATGCAAAAAAACCAGATTACAAAAGAGTAAAACTTGATATGCCTTTTACCGGTATTACTTCATTTAGAAAGTATCCAATCTGTACGAATTTAGATGAATTAGATGCTGATTTTGCCATTATCGGTGTTCCAAATGATATGACGACTGCATGGCGATCAGGAGCTCGTATGGGACCAAGATCCATTCGTGAGCAATCCTCTTTATATGCATTCGGTTCAGGGTATGATCACGAAAAAGATATTGTTTACAATCATGATGGATGGAAAATTGTTGACTGTGGCGATGTTTCCATTATTAATGGGGACGTAGAGCAAAGTCACGAAAATACCGAGGAAGCGATTAGAAAAATTATTTCCAAAGGGTCCATTCCTATTGTTTTAGGCGGGGATCATTCCATTACAAACCCTGTTGCTTTTGCTTTAGAAAGTGAAGAAAAAGTGAATGTTGTCCAAATTGATGCCCATTTAGACTGGTTAAAAGATGCTTCTGGTCAACGCTTTACGTTAAGTAACCCGATGCGCAGAATGTCTGAAATGAAGCATATAAATAGAATGGCACAACTTGGAATAAGAGGGGTTGGAAGCAGCCAAAAAGAAGACTTTGATGATGCGCGTGCATATGGAAGTACGATTTTATCACCAAAACAAATCAGAAAAATAGGAATTGAAGAGGCGTTAAAAGATATGCCGGATGGTGAAAAATATTATGTTACAATCGATATTGATGGCTTGGATGCTTCTGTCGCACCTGGCGCCGGTTCACCTTCACCTGGCGGATTTTATTACGACGAAGTTAGTGAAATTTTAGAGATTGTGGCAAAAAAAGGGCAAATTATTGGTTTTGATTTAGTAGAGGTAAATCCTTTATATGATCCAGCCGGCGTAACCTCCCAGATTGCAGCAAGACTCATTATTGATTTTATTAATTTCATCATAAGAGAAAAGCAGCTTCATTCATCGAAATAATTTTTATTTGAAGAGGCTGGGACATAGGTATTTTCACCGAAGAAAAAACCGAACGAATAGGGTGCATATACCCCCGCTCCGGAAATATACTTTGCTTTCCGCAGGCGAGTGGCAAGCCTCCTTAGGCCTACAGGATGTAGGTCACGAAGGCGTTGCGCCAGGACGGCGCGTACTTAGCCTTTGATCCTCATTCGCCTTCCGGGCTCTTGCCGGACTCTCACTTCTAGCAGGAGTCTACGTATATTTCCTTCGCTAAGGTAATACATTGTTCGTCTTTGGAGCTTAACATTTTAGTTATGTCCCAGCCTCTTTATTAGCCTTGTAACTTATAATAGATAGAAACCTATGAGAGCTTTCTAAATTTAAAGTAAAATAGGCCGCCTAATACCATGCACGCAATGCCAATGAGTAGATAGTTATAGATATTCGTGGCTGTATTGGGTAATCCCTTTTTGCTGTCCTTTTTAGGATCAATGTTTGTGTCATGCTTGCCATTATTTACATCTTGCTTGTCTTTATCCTTTGGTTTATCGTCATTTCGACCAGGAAGATCCTTATCAGGGGCCGGATCATCGGGCTTTTGACCATCAGGATCTTTTCCTCCATCATCTGGATCCTTGCCTATCGGATCTTCTCCTTCATTATTTGGATTTCCCTCTGTTGGATCATCTTCATCTGGTTCTGGGACTACCGTAGAAGCTTCTGGTAACTCATTAGCAAATGATTGCCCAATGAAGATATTATCTATATTATAGACGCCAGTTTTCTCCATAGCGATTCTAATTTCAACAATTGCTTCTTTATCGATATCGCCTTCTACAGATGTTAAAAGCAAAGGTATTTTTGACCAAGCTGTTGCGAGAGCGGGGGTATCAAGATGTGTCCATGCACTTGCTTCATTTCCTTTTTGATCAATCAATGTAATATGGGCTGTTTGCGGATCATTTGTCCCATTATATATATCAAAAACAAGATATTTAGGAAAGGCGCCTTCCTTGTCGGCTATATTCCATACCTGATTTTTCGCCGCCTTAATCCCTACATATTGTTCTTTCAAATCTGAATCATTCTCGACAATCAATTGAACGGATGCATCTCCACTTGATTTGTTTTCAAAGTCTAATGAAGCCTTTGCATATTTTCCAGTGGCAAAGCGTATATCTCGATCAAGGTCTTCAAAGTCAGTAATAAGCGTTCTTTCATCTGAAACTCTTGCTGAAGGATTGGAGTAATTCCGTAATGTATCAGCTATATAATCATTTCGAACATAGGATGTATCTGTTCCTACCTTGCTCCATTTTCCCCTTATTTCATTTTCACTATCCTGATTGATATCGACTTTCTGCGGCTCACCAGTATAGAGCCCCCAACTACTGCCGAGACCAGTTGCTTTATAGGCCCATGTTGTATAGTTCCATTGCTGTTCCTCATAGATATTTAATGCGTAATCCCAGCTTTGAATATTGTTAAATAAGGTGAACTCGCCAACTAATAAAGGTACATTATAATTTGTCATTTCATTGACCAATCGGACTTTCGAATTTGTAAAATCCTTTTGATATAAAAAGCCGTCCGTATCATCCCATCCATAAAAATGGTAGGAATAGGCCACATTTTCCCATTGATAGACTTCTGGATTTGGAAGGTCATGCGGATCCCAGATCGCTTCAAAATAGAGGACATGATTTTGGTCAACGGCGCGAATCGCTTGATAAAGTTGATCATAGAATTCAAACTGCTCATTACCGTGTGCACCCTCAGGTTCATTAAGTACATCATAGCCGGCAACCCATTCACGATCTTTATATCTTTCCGCTACTTTTTCCCACAAAAAGATCGTTTTCTGCACATTTTCTTCATGACCATATAAGTTTCCTCCATCAGGATGACTCGTATCACCTGAATGGTCTTTCCCATTTTGTGAGCCAGGGGCACCATGCAGGTCTAATATCACATATAGTTCCCTTTTTTCGGCTTCTGCAATGAACCAATCTAATCGATCAAATGCAGTGCTTTTTAAGCTTCCATCATCATTCAGCATATCAAAATAAGTAAATGGCAGGCGTAATACATTCATCCCTTCCTTTTTTACTTGATCAAAGTCGGATTCCTGCCAATAATGATCTTGATAAAGATTAATAAGCTCCCAGGCTTTATCTGAACCAAATCGATTGGTTAATGTTTCTATGGTTGTTTTTTGATCAGGTGAATGGATTGGAGTCATCCATTCTTCCATCACTAACCAACCACCTACATTTGTCCCGCGAAGTGTTACTTGCTCTCCAGCACCAAAGTTGTTACGCAATATTTTCCCATCTGCTTTTAGAAAAGGCGACGAAGCATTGGTAATCTTATATTCACTCGTCATCTCTTCACTTTGATAGTCATCTTTTACAGCAATCGCTTTGATAATCGTGTCCTCTGTTAAATCTATAGGTTCAGTATACTTATTTGCTTCTTTTGTTGGTGTGCTTCCATCAAGAGTATAATAAATGGTTGCACCTTCCGTTGGGGTCGCAAGCGAAATACTTTGATTGTTAAAATAAGTCCCACTTGCCGGGGAAAAACTAGGTTCCATGATTTCCTTTTTATCAAGAATCGTATATTCAAATATACTGTAGTCACTATACAAATCATGATCTGGATCATATGTAACAGCGGTGATGGTAGAATCATTTGTGATCATCAATGGCCGGGTATATTGTTGTGAGGTTTTATCTGGTTGTGTTCCATCTACTGTATAATAGATCGGTAGCTTTCCAGCCTTAGACTTTAACTCTATTCTGACAGATCCATGATATTCTCCACTAGGATGATTGGTTTCTGGACTTGCTGGAGGTGTAGGCGGGAGGGAATCTGTAAAGTAAACATCATCAATGTAATAAACGCCTTCATTCCATTGACCAATGCGAATGTCTGTAATATTTGATTGATCAATTCCTCTAATGCTATCCAGTGGAACATGATATTGAATCCACTTATCTTTTTCTGTACTTACTGACTGCCATTCAAAATTAGAAGCTTTTCCACTACTATCCGTCAGGGATACTTTTAAAGTATTGGATCCTTGGGTATCTTTTATATGAAAAATAAGATAGTCACTTTCCGACGCATCGACTGCTTTCTCACTAGCTGTAAAACTAATACTTCCATTTTCTCTGGTTGGATCACCACTTGCCTCAACTTCGTATTTTAAGGATTGCTTCCCTGCAAATGCCTCTTCATCTGTTAGTGATCCCTTTACATTGTTTGTTACGGAAAAGTTCACTTCTTGCTCTTCAAAGTCTTGAAAGGATATTTTTGTAGGTTCTTTTGCTTGTATATTTGCAGTTTTTCCTAAACCAATGGCTACAAAGATAATAGCAATGGAAACAATGGACATAAATATAAGTTTTGACATAATGTTCTCCTCTGAAATATATTTTGGATTATAGAGACTTCAGAAAAAACAAAGAAGTTTAAAAGTTCGGAATCTAGTAGGCGCAAGAAGTCCGTTATTTCAATATACGATAAATTGCCATGAATAGGAATACGGATAATCATTCCTATTCATGGATTTGTAAATATTACTTTCCACCCATTGCGCTTATGAACTCAATTACTTCTATTTGTCGCTGCGCTTCATATGAAATGCGAATAGAACGGACATCAGAAGTAATGGATGCTGGTAATGTCCAAAGCGGGATGAACACATTAAATTCTTGGTTGATTTCAATGTTAAAGGTTTGATAGGAAGCCGTTTGTCCGTCATGATTGGCGAATTCAACCATAAACCCATCCGCTGATAGCGGATCGAATACTTTTATCATAAGATAATGAAACGGCTGAAGATCTTGTCCATCGGCAAATTGGATGTCTGTCTGACCTGGATGCGCATGTTTTGTTTGTACAGGTAACGTTTTTTCAAACAGATCTGCTTGAGCTTTCCCAATGCCATTTGTTTGTTTGATTAATCGCTGATGATCTCTAATAAACTCGTCATATAGCGGTTTTTTTGTTTGCCTGTCCATATGGTAGATCCCCATCGTTTGGTAGAACTCATTATGATTGACATACCAATCAAAAGCCGTCCAATAATCAATACCAGCAACATAGCCATTTTGATTGATGATTCCCTCTGGGGTTACTGTTGCCTTTTCTAATAAGGCTTGCTGGACATGTTGATAAATCTCGACTTGTTTTTGTAAGAGACTATTATCAGCGTTGCTCCATATTCCATATTCTGTGTTGATAATTGGTTTATTTGGCCACTTTTGATGAGCCTTTTCTATAAAATTCCTTGTCCCTTCATAGGGCGTACTACCATGGAAAATCCCAAAATACATCGTCCAGCCTGCTACATCCAATGGTTCCATTGAGTCATCGTGTGCTCCTGGCTGATCCGCTGCAGCGCTCTGGGTGATAAGCCTTTTATCATCATACGTATTTCTAACTTCATGGACTAAATTCTCATTGTATTTTTTTCGTAATGAAACATCCTTTGATTCATTCTGCGTGCTCCACATAATAATGGAAGGGCGGTTAAAGTTAGAAAAGATCATTTCTCGCCACATTTGGTAAGAGATGCCGCGTTCTTCCTGAATTTGATAATGATGTGTTTCAAATTGCCAAAGCGGAATTTCACCCATAGCTGTTAGCCCAAGGCGATCGAGTAGAATAAAGGTATAAATATGATTAGGATAATGTGCTGTTCTTACCATATTAACGGATAACTTCTCAATTTTTAAAAAGTCACTTTTTATCCGATCCCAGCAAGCTGTTCGGCCGTAACCAGGCCACTCTTCATGTCTTGCGACGCCTGCTAAGAAAATCGGTTCATCATTTAAATGAATATGGGCCTTTTCAGTCGCAATTCTTCTAACACCAAATTGCGTATAAAAGGAGTCTATTTCCTGTTCATTTTCGTAAAGCTCGGTCGCGAATACATATAAATGGGGCGCTCGAATACTCCAAACTTTAGGGTTAGGAATGGATATTTCAAACGAAATAACCTTCACCTCATGAGGGGACAATTGAATCGTTTGTCCGGGTAATCCCTCAACCTTTGCCTTTTGTCCACAAATGCTCTTTGCACTTGGATCTGTAAGCCAATTTGTATGAGTAAAGTCTGTTTCGTAGATTGAAAAGGAAGAGGAAAGCGTTCTCGTCTCATTCCCTTTATTTTCTACTATGACTGTTATATCTACATTTCCCATTTTATCTTTTGGGACAATATCTGTTCTCACGACTTGAACACTGTTGGTCGCTTCCAGAAATATATCTTGGATGATCCCTGTATAATTAAAGAAATCATTATTCACAGCAGGAACAATATCGTCACGTGATGTCCAAGGTGGATTATCAATCCTAATCGCAATCAGATTTTCGCCTGTTTGCAGGAAGGATGTCACCTCAAAGGAAAAGGGAGTATATCCACCTTCGTGATAGCCAACATATTGACCATTTATCCAAAAATCACCCACATAGGATAAGCCTAAACATTTTAATGTTATCTCTTTTTCCTTCCATTCATCATTAAGCGAAAAAACCTTGCGATACCATACACCATTTTCATATGTTTCGGCGCCATTGATTTCTGCTTTGCCTGTTAATTTATTTTCAGGTAAGGGAATGGTATGTGTTTCCCAGTTTGAATCATCAAGACCTCGTGTGGGAATTCCTTGACTATCTTTTTCCGTTTTAGCGATCCAATCGTCATCACGAAGGGTCATGGTCCAGTTATGGTCAGCTGCAAAACGTTGCTTTTGCCATTTTCCTGAAAGTGAGAAGATTTGTCGTTGTTGTGGTTCAAATGATGGATAAGGTATTCCGTTCTGGAAAGGAATCATTTTTCCATCAATCTTTTGAAAAGTAAATGTCGATTGTAAAGTACCTATGTTGTCCATTTTTTTCTCCTTTATCCCGCATTAACGGGCAGTAATATCCCCAGATCAAGGCTTGAGAGAATACAGAGAAGCGTAGGGGGGATAGCTGTCCTAATCTAGCTTCAGCGCCTAGCAAATTTACGATTTCTTCCTGCGATCTTAGCCCTAGATCCTCTGAAATCAGTGGGGATGAGGAAGCAGACTAATTTCGCGGCAACAACCGCCACATCTGCACTAGCACAATCCTGTGCGTCACTGATTGAAGATTCACTTTGTCTAAAAAACTCAGCTCTAGTATATGAATAAAGAATCAAGGAGGGGGTGACCATCCTTGATTCGGTTTAAAACTTACTCCCAGCCTAACTTTTCTTTGTTTTCTTGCATTTTTTCATTGCGGATTTCCGCAATTGCATCAAAGTTATTTTCATCTAAAAACTTTTTATAGCTATCAAGGGTTTTATTAAACTCGTTTTCGTCTTTGGCAGTCAATAGATTCGCAAGGGTTGATGCCCATCTAGATTTAATATTTACGAGACTGCGGGCTTCAGCTGTTCCTTGATCAGGATCAATATTAGCCAGCACAAAATATTCTGGGGATAAATATTCTTCTGCCCATTTTCTAATTTGAACAATAGATTCAGGTGGGTCATTTTCTCCATTTTCTAATTCAAAACTATCATGTCCAAAAAACCAAAACTCGCCCATGCGATATTTCTTTTTAAATTCTTCTGGGTTCTCATCCTTCATTTTTTTAACCTCTGGAAGTAAAACTGCTTTTCCATCATCATTAAATTCAAAGGTTTCCCCTTCTACACCAAAGGTTGTCAAATATTGCCCTTTTTCACTCAATAGATAGGTGTACAGTTGGATCGCTTTCGCAGGATCTTTCACATCTTTCGAAATATAGGTAACAGACCAACCCGATGGCCCTGCTTGTTCGAGCATTGGCTCGTTTCCGATGCTTGGCCCATCGATGGCAATGTACTTACTATCTGGATTTGTTTCATAATTACGCTGTAAAAAGCCGGATAATTGTGCAATTCCCCCAGTCAAAACACTAGCGTATTTTCCACTTGCGATATTTTCTTCAAAAACGGTATTATCATCAGAGAAGTTATCTTCACTTATATAACCTTTTTTAAATGCTTCATTGAAGGTTTTAATCCAGTCTAAATAATCTTCATCTAGGTTACGGTCATACCACTGTCCATCTTCTGTTTGAATAGGAATTCCTAAGAAATTTTGCAATGTTCCACTCAGTGAGCCAGCGTCACCTTCAGAGGCAAACCCTTTAAAGGCGAAAGGAGTGACTTCTGGGAATTTTTCTTTGATTTCTCCCAATGCAGCTAGTAAACCATCTGGTGTTGACATATCTGGTTTTCCAATTGCTTCATAAATATCTTCTTTAATGAGAAATCCGTCATTTCCATGAACTTGGCCTTTCTCAAAATGTTCAGCTGTATTGGAGAAACTAGGATAACCATATGATTTTCCTTCACTTAATTGGTACCAGTCCAAAGTCTGTTCTTGGGCGACTTTGTAAAAATAAGGATCATATTTGTCAGCTAATTCTTGCAAAGGTAGAGCCCATGATTCAGCCTTTGTCGCAACATCTGAATTACCATCAAAGATTGTAATAAGATCGGGCATTTTTTTCCCAGCAAAGAGGGTGTTTAGTTTTTCGTCATCCCCTTTTATAAACTTCACATCTAATTTCAAGTCTTCTTTTAAGGTTTTCGTTATCGGATCTTCCCCGTACTCTGTATTAAACCAATCCCCATTAACATACCAGGTCAACTCGGTGTTTTCCTGTGTATCTAATTCCCAAGCAGGAGTTTCTTCATCTATTTCATATCTAGCATCCTCTAATTTTGCCGTTTTTTGTGTCTTCTCACCCCCATTTGAGCAAGCGGCAAGCCCGATTACGAAAGCAACTAAGATAAATGCCCATTTTCCATTCATTCGACTAAGTCTATTTCTCATTTTATTTCCTCCCTATTATGTTTTTTCACCTATATGCTCAAAGTATCTAACAGCTGAGTATGTTTTATGGATTTTTCACCTCCTCTATACGAAAACGGATACTTATTCTTTCACAGCACCAATCATAATGCCTGACATAAAATATTTTTGTAAAAATGGATACACCATCACAATCGGAATTGTAGCGATTACAATCGTTGCCAATTGTACTGATTGTGAAGTCGTTGGGATTACAACTGAGGCTGTAACATTTTGCATATTAGCCGCTTCTTGTTGGACAATAATCTCATAAAGCTTCATTTGAATTGGATAGAGTGCTTCACTGCTAATATAGAGTTTGGCAGTCATATAATCATTCCACTGAAAGACCCCATTAAATAAAGCGATTGTTGCTAAGACTGGCATCGAAAGCGGGAGGATAATTCGTAAAAAAATCTTCCATACTCCGGCCCCGTCCATTTTGGCAGCTTCTTCCATCGAATCAGGTATCTCCCTAAAGAAGTTCATCATAATGATCATGTCATAATAACTAAATAGGGAAGGGATGATATAAACCCAAAAGCTATCTAACAATCCTAGTGATCTAATCAATAAATAAGTCGGGATCATCCCACCACTAAAGAACAGAGTTCCTATCCCTAAGGCAGTGTAGATATTTCTCCCCAAAATATTACTTTTACTCATTCCATACGCTACCATTGCTGTGAAAAATACGTGGGTGAGAACACCGAGAACAGTTTTTAAGACCGAGATAATAAAAGAGCGCCAAATCGTTTCATCATTAAAGACCAATTTATAGCTTTCGAACGAAAACTCCTTTGGCCAAATTCTTAATCCAGAATCTGATAGCGCATCCAAACTACTAAAAGATTGAACAACGATATTCCATATTGGATAAAAGATAATTACAGTAAATACACTTAGTAATGTAATATTGACAATATTGAAAATTCTATCTTCGACAACTTCATTTCTTTTTTTAGCCAAACCAATCACTCCCTTTCTTAAAATACGGATTTATTATCATTTAGCCTTTTAGTAACCGCATGTGTAATTAAAACCAGAAGTAAGGAGATGACGGAAATGGCTAGTCCAACAGCAGTTGCATACGAAAAGTCTCCTTGTGCCAGCCCAATTTTAAAGACATATGAATTAATGACTTCAGCTTTTGAGGCATTTAATGGATTTATCAAGACTAAAGTTTGGTCTAAATTGGAATTCAGAATCCCTCCGACTGCTAAGATAAACATCAAAATAATGATGAACTTCATATTTGGCAATGTCACATGCCAAATTCGTTGTAACTTTGTAGCGCCATCCATTTTAGCGGCCTCATAATAAGATGGGTCAATGCCTGCCATAGTAGCTAAGTATAGGATCGTCCCCCAACCAACACTTTTCCACACTTCGGAAAGCGACGCGATGGCCCAATAATTATTGGCATTAACTAAAAAGTTTCGGGGCTGATCCATAAGGCCAATATTTACTAATAATGTGCTTAATAGACCTGTTGTCGACAGCCAGCTGATTAACATCCCACCGAGAACGACCCATGAGAGGAAGTGGGGGAGATAAGAAATCGTTTGGACCATTTTTTTAAACTTGCCATCCTTTAATTCGAAAATCATAATTGCTAGAATAATAGGTGAGATAAAGCCAATCAATAGCTTGATAAAGCTAATCGCTAATGTATTGACAACAGCCTCCCAAAAGAATTTATCGGTGAAGGCAATTTTGAAGTTTTCCCATCCTACCCATGGAGCGGAGCTAATGGTGTCTGTCACAGAGAAACTCTTAAAAGCGATAATTAATCCGTAGATCGGTAGATATCCGAAGATAATCATAAAAATAACACCTGGTAAAACCATTAACTGTAGTGGGAGCTCATTTTTTAGTCTTCCCAAAAAGGTTTTATTCCCCATGAAAAAGCCTCCTTTGTTAATAAAAACGTTTTTATAACAACTAAAATATAAAAACGTTTTTATTTGCGTTTAAACTGACGTCATAGTAGCTTTAATTAATTATGTCCGAGGTTATTTGTTTATTAGGTGAGCATGAATTTCTAATAATCAATTCGCCATCCAATTTATCTAACTTTCCTACTTCCTTGTTTGCGATTATATTTAATAATCTCTCTACTGCTTTGACACCTTGCTTTACAATTGGGTTTCTGACTGTTGTGAGACCATTATTAAAATAGGCACTAAGCTCAATATCATCAAAGCCGATAACTGTTATATCCTTAGGTACTGCATACCCTTCAGATTGTAAGGCTTTAATACACCCAATTGCACTAAGATCGTTGGCAGCGAAGAAAGCATCGGGTAGTTCCTTTCCGCTTTGGATGAATTGCTTCACAGCATCAAATGTTGTATCCTCTTCAAAGGATCCATACAGACAATCCTTTTCTTCAAGTGAAATCCCGGCTTTTGCTAGAACATCTTGAAACCCTTTAAATCTTTCCTTATCATCATATTGATCTTCTACTCCATGTATATAGCCTATCTTCTTGTGCCCAAGCTGCAACAAATGATGGGCAACCATTTCTCCCCCTTTATAGGATGAGAACACAACACTAGAAATATATCTGCCTACTTTTTCTCGATCAAGAAAGACTAGAGGGATCGACGATTTTTCCAATAAATCGAGGTTGTCTTCCGTAAGCCATTCGTTCAGCACGATAGCCCCATCCACTTGTCTCCCCATGATATTATTAATTGTGGCGCCTTCATTTTTGGTGATAAATACGCTCAAATTGTATCCGAACTTATCGCATTCATTTGCGATGGAATCAATCAGGGTTCCATAATAAGGACCTTTTATACTTCTTAAAAAGAGTCCAAGTGTTTTCGTATTTCTTGACTTCAAATTTCTCCCGTGTACATTAGGGATGTAATTTAAACTTTTTGCCACCCTTAAAATATGTTCCTTTGTATCAGGGTGAAGTACATTTATATCATTTAATGCATTGGATACAGTAGAGATTGACACATTCGCCTCTCTTGCCACATCCTTAATGGTTACTTTTTTTATCATACTCACCTTCCTTGAAATAAAAACGTTTTTATTTATGACTAATTTACCACTTCCCATTTCTTGTGTCAACGCATACATAAAAGAAACGATCAAGATTTTTGTTCTAGCATTTTACTTTGACTCTTGTAATATAAATAAAAGCTGCAATATGCGATGCAAGAGCCTAGCCCTAAAAAGATGAAAACACTCACTATTTTCATACTAAGATAGATAATGATGAAACTGCTAGCAGCAATCCCAATCGTATAAACTGGACTACCTACAGAAAGTAGAAAGGAATTTCTTAATGTTGTAGAAAATTTCAGATCAACATGCACAGTATTAGAGAAAAAATGCATAACAAAGACGAAGATAAATACTCCGACAAAGAGAAAAATATAAAATAGTGGAGAATTTGCCCCGGCGAAATAAAAGTAATCGATCATCAAAATGGCAGTAAGTGGAGCGATAATCAAACCACCTAATAGACTTCTTCGGTAATTTTCGCGGTAATATTTCCAAAAAGAAGATAGGATCTTGATCTCTGTATTACCCATAATCCATTGCCGGACAATGCCAAACATGGCAGTAATAGAGGGAAATAATATAAATGGGATCAATAGAACAATCGTCATCATATTAATGAGCAAATGATCAGCTTTTTTTGCAGCCAATACATTCAAAACAAGAAACACAATCGGAATGTTCATGATCAACCATAGCGCATTAAGTGAAACAAATTTTACCGCCCATACGGAAAAGCTATACAAGCCTCTCATGAAACCACTTGTCCCCATACCCCTTCACCCCCCTGCTGTAGGACTTTTTATGGAGCTAACTTTATCATGTTGAATGGGGAAATTCAACTGGAATTTCTAGCGCTAGCTTAAATCCATCCGTAAAGGGAAAATAAAATTCAAAAAGAAACTGAGAGAATTGAAAGGTTGACTGGAAGTTTTTCAATGCAATTAAAAAGGTATTGACTGGACTTTCTGATGTGGGGAGGTAAGAATTGTTTCCACGATAAAAAGACTGTAGACCTATCCAGTGTCTACAGTCTCTAGTTCATTACATTTATTCCCGATCGGTTTAGGGGAGGACGTTTTAGTTCAGGCAAGACGATATGACGTCGCGAATTACAACTGCTGATTGAAAAAATTCACAATGTCGCTTCTTTCAAGCCTTCTGTTGAACATCCTTTTATAGTACTTCTAACTTTACTTCAATATTGCCTCTAGTAGCTTTTGAATAAGGGCAGAATTGGTGGGCTTTTTCGACTAGGTCCTCTAGCTTGTCCTTTTCAATGTCTGTTCCTTTCACTTGCAGTGTAACAGCTAGTTTGAAGCCTTGATCTGTCTCATCCTTCAATAGGCTTACATTGGCTGTGACCTCTGATGAGAACTTGACATGTTCTTTACTGGAAACTAATTGTAAGGCACCATCAAAGCAGGCGGCATATCCTGCTGCAAATAATTGTTCAGGGTTTGTCGATTGCTCTAATTCTTTGGCTCTAGCACTCCCTGGTTGAGCTGTATCAAATTGAATGACGTTATCTGATGAATGAACATGACCTTCGCGGCCACCTGTAGCGGTTGCCGTTGACGTAAATAGTGTATCTGACATGAACGATCAACTCCTAAATAAAAAAATTTGTTCTATTTTTCTATTTACCCTGTATTTGTTTCTTTATGCATAAAAGCGAAGAAAATGCGTTCAGGGGTGTTCGCTTGTCTTGCCTAATTGGGCTAGCAACTTGCCGCGTTGTTCTTCATCCTTCTTCTTTGTTTCTTTATCGATTTTGTATCCCCAAGCTGTTACCCCACTGACTTCAATAATTTCAAATAGATAACCTGGTTCATCGATGATCTCGAATATGTCCCCAACTTGAAAATAATTTGAGTCTAACATGAAGGAACGGACAACTTCTATTTTTCGTGTATAGACTAGAATATGATTCGTTCTGTCTTCCAACTGAGCTTGTTCTAATTTCCCCTTTAGAATGTCAACTTCTTCTTGTAATTGATCAAGGGAATAGGTCTTATATCGATGTGCCACTGTTTTACCCCTCTCATAAGTTGCTCAGGTCACTGTTGCAGATAAACTTATCATGCCATAGCACGGGGGGGAACGCAATGTAGTGGTATGTCCACTAATAGAACCTAGTAAGATACTTAGTTTTTCTCTCGCTTTATATCTTTGTAGTTTCGTTCAACAGTGAAGTTCGAACGGTCACCTCTGAAAACAGCATAAGAATATTCGACGGGTATATCATTATCAGTATATGCCGTTGTTTCAATGGATAAGCAGGGAGCACCTAATTGAACCTGTAGAGTAGACGAAATATAATCGTCTGCAAGAATGGGGTCGATTGTTTCAACCGTTCTTAGAATATTGACATCATATTTTGATTGTAATAAATGATAAAGAGAGCCTTGGCAATCGTCATCAACTAATCCTGGTGCGATCCCCCAAGGGATATAAGCAACTTCGTATTGAATAGGTTCATCATTTGCATAGCGGATTCGTACAAGTTTATTAATAGCATCATTAACTTTAAGGTATAGGTTTGTAGCTAATATTTCAGTTGCGGGCACAACTTGTGAGCTAACCACTTTTATTTTTGGACGAACCCCTTGAGCTAACATTTGCTGTGTAAAGCCTTTATCAGTGCTGGAAAGAGATTGTTTAACCTTGGATTCTGAGACAAAGGTACCTTTTCCTTGTGCACGGTAAATTCTACCTTCTAGTTCAAGTTGTTGTAGTGCTATTCTTGTTGTCGTTCTGCTTACATCAAACATTTTACAAAATTCATTCTCTGTTGGTAATTGATCACCAGCAACATACTTTTTCGACTTTATTAATTCAATAATCTCATCTTTAACCAAGGAATACAGCGCTACACCAGATTTATTGTTATTTTTATCTCTATTCATTATTTAGATTACCTCTCTCTGTTTTTAAAAGAATCGATTGACTAGTTGTTATAACAATGATACCATATTGTTATTGTTGTAACAACTTAATAGAATATGTAACAAAAGGTTTAATTTTACTAGTATTATAATTGAATAAAAAAGGTGGTGCATTTATGTATCGTTATATTATGGGGGTGGATGCGGGCGGTACAAAAACTTATGCGGTTATTACTGACCATAACGGGAGGAAAATTGGAAGCGGTTTATCGGGAGAGGCAAATCATCAAACGATTGGTATGGAGCGAGCATACTTGAACATTAAGGAAGCTATTGATCTTGCCTTAAAGGATGGCGGCTTAGACTATCATGAAATTGATTTTACTCAGTATGGACTTGCAGGAGCGGATCGCCCTATAGACTTTCAAATTATTGAGCCTGCTTTAAAACGAATACCCCTAAAAAGTTGGGATTTAGTCTGTGATACAATGATTGGTTTAAGGACAGGCAGTCGGGATAATGAAGGGGTTGCCTTAGTCTGTGGAACTGGGACAAATGCAGCTGGAAGAACGAGTGATGGTACAAGTGTACAGACAGGTGGATTTGGTTATATGTTTGGAGATGAGGCAGGTGGCTCGCATCTTGCATTGGAAACGTTCCGAGCAAGTATTCGATCATGGGAACAAAGGGAAATACCTTCAAGCCTTGTCAAAAAAGTCCCTAAGTTTTTGGGATTTGCTTCGATGGAAGAGCTCATAGATTATTATTTAGATAACCAAATAGATACAGTCTCTAATGGATTAACGATTGTTTTGCATGAGGCTGCAAAGGAAGGTGATAAATTATCCATACATATTCTTGAAAAGATGGGAACCGAGCTAGGAAGGGCTGCTAAGTCTGTAATCAAAAGATTAGCAGAGTTTACAAGGAGGCCCATTCCAATTGTTTTAATTGGAAGCGTTTTACAAAAAGGCAGAAGTGCATCATTGTTAAATGCGCTAAGAAAAACCATTGTAGAAGAGTTTCACGAGGTCGAGTTCATCACTCCTAAAATGGAACCTGTGTATGGAGCAAATTTATTAGGAATGGACCGTTTAGGTATTCCGACAACTTTAGAGGTGGAAGAAAAATTCATACAATATGGGGGATATCAAGATTGAAAAAAGAACATCTAAAAATAGCTGTTATTGGCGGAGGCTCTTCATATACACCAGAGTTAATAGAGGGATTTATTGAACGCTTTGATGAGCTGCCAGTCAATGATTTATACTTAGTAGATATTGAAGAGGGAAGAGAGAAACTCGAAGTTATTGGCGCGCTTGCCAAAAGGATGTTAAAAAAGGCGGGTGTTCCGGTTAATGTGTACCTAACGTTTGATAGAAAGAGTGCCATTAAAGACGCGGATTTTATAATAACACAAATAAGAGTGGGACAATTGGATGCACGAGCTAAAGATGAAAGAATTCCCATGAAGCACAATTTGATTGGTCAAGAAACGACTGGTGCAGGTGGATTTGCAAAAGCTTTACGCACAATTCCAGTGATCTTAGAAATATGTAAAGAAATTGAGGAATTGGCCCCAGATGCATTCTTGCTAAATTTTACAAACCCTGCAGGTATTGTGACTGAGGTTGCGCTCAAATATTCAAACGTAAAAACAATTGGTTTATGCAACCTGCCAATTGGGACAAAGATGCAAATAGCCGATATTTATAATGTGGATCCTTCACAGATAGACATTGAAGTGGTAGGAATAAACCATTTAATTTGGACAACCAAAATTCTTGTTAACAGCATTGATGTTACAAAGGATATTTTAAATAAGGCTGCCTCTTCTAAAGGGTTGACGATGAAAAACATACCAAGCTTTGATTGGAGTAAAGAGTTTCTGCTTTCTTTGAATGCGCTGCCATGTGCGTATCATCGATATTATTATTTAAAAGAAGAGATGTACAATGATCAAGTTCAATCTGTAAATACAGAGGGTACTAGGGCTGAAGTTGTAAAACGAGTAGAAAAAGAGCTGTTTGAGCTTTATAAAAACCCAAATTTATGTGATAAACCAGAACAATTGGAAAAGAGAGGTGGCGCTTATTATTCTGAAGCCGCTGTAAGATTAATCACATCCATCTATAACAGCAAGAAAGACGTACAAACTGTAAATGTGCAAAACAAGGGCGTGATTCCTTGCTTGCCCAATAATGTTTCTGTTGAGGTCAATTGTGTAATTGATTCGGAAGGCGCGACGCCTGTGCAGATCACTACTCCCATCACACCCCAGATAAGAGGGTTGTTACAAGTAGTGAAGGCTTATGAGGAGCTCACCATAGAAGCTGCCGTTCATGGGGATTATGAAAAGGCCTTACAAGCACTAGTTATTCACCCGTTAGTTGGATCATTAAAATCTGCTAAACCGTTATTAGATGAAATATTAGCAGCTAATAAAGATTATTTACCAAACTTTAATTAATAAGAATTCGCTTATAAAAATTTGTTATAACATCATGATGAATAAAAACGTTACAACTCTTAAAAATCATGTATTTAAAATTCCCAAGTACTTACAAGTACCATGATAAATAAAAAGGATCAAGCCGGATAAAGTTGCAAACATCAAGCGCAATAGTGGAACTAGAGTAATCCTATACACTGAAAGCTCGAGGGGGGAGCTTTTAGGTAGCGGATTGCAGATGAAATGTTGGCTACATGGGCAATGGAGAAACAAGGAAACGGAGAAATTCGTAGTGTCACTTTTACCGAGTTATTTTGACACCTTTTCAAGTTCAATTACTTTATCCGTTTAAATAGTTTCAAATGAGAGAAAGCAAAAAAATAGAAGGAACCGGAGGATATTATATGGCAAAGGTGGGTGTGAATAAAGATGTCATGATTGTGCCAAAAAGAAAATCAGTCTTTTTTAATCTTATGAATCAATGGGAACTTCAGTTAATGGTTATTCCTGCAATCATTTTCATCTTTATCTTTAGTTATATTCCGATGTACGGAATTGTAATGGCCTTCAAGGATTACAACATTTTTAAGGGAATTGCTGACAGTCCTTGGGTTGGATGGAAACATTTCAATATGTTTTTTACCGCACCCGAGTTTTCACAAGTAATGAGAAATACACTTGTGATTAGTTTCCTTAAATTCTTCATTGGATTTCCGGCGCCAATCATTCTCGCTTTAATGCTGAATGAAATCAGGAATATGGTATTTAAACGCGTTGTTCAGACAGTGAGTTATCTACCTCACTTCCTCTCCTGGGTCATTGTATCAGGATTTGTCATGTCACTATTGTCTACGGATAATGGGAGTCTAAATATTGTTATGGAAAAAATTGGTTTGATCGATGAACCAATCGGTTTTCTAAGCATACCGAAGTATTTTTGGACAATTCTAGTCACAACGAATGTGTGGAAAGATATCGGTTTTGGATCAATTGTTTATTTGGCTGCCATTGCTGGTGTTGACCAGCAACTTTATGAAGCAGCTGCTCTTGATGGTGCCAACAGATTTAAGCAAATGTATTTGATTACCATTCCCTCGATTTTGCCAGTCATCTTGATTTTTATGATTTTAGCAATAGGGGATTTATTAAATGCCGGATTTGAAGATATTCTTCTTTTAGGCTCCAACCCTGTCGTGAGGGATGTATCCGATGTATTGGATACATATGTCTATCGTAGAGGTATTCAACACTCACTATTTTCTTATGCCACAGCAGTTGGATTATTTAAAGCGATTATTAGTGTAGGCTTACTCACGATGGCAAACTTCATGTCAAGAAAGGCGGGAAGTAGTTTATGGTGAGAAAAAGGGGAGAGGGGTATTCTACATGTTAAAAATGACAACAGGTGATCGAATTATGTCGATTATCATCTATATCATACTTACAATCTTAGCCTTTATCACTTTTTATCCGTTCTGGAATGCGTTGGTTATCTCCTTTAACAGTGGCGTTGATACGATGAAAGGTGGAGTCACCTTTTGGCCAAGGGTATTTTCCTTGGACAATTATGCTATCGTATTCCAGGACTCTCGTATCCTTCATGGTTTTTTTATCTCTATCTTTCGGACTGTAATTGGAACAGTCACAGCCGTTTTATTTACCGCGATCTTCGCATATGGAATGTCGAGGAAAGAATTGATCGGCAAGAACTACTACATGATTTTTTGTGTCATCACAATGTTTTTCAGCGGTGGCTTGATCCCTACCTTTCTATTGATTAGGGGATTGGGACTATTCAATACATTTTGGGTAATGATCATTCCAGGACTTGTTAGCGTTTGGAATATGATCATCTTTCGAACCTTCTTCCAAGCCTTGCCTGCAGGACTGGAGGAATCGGCTAAAATTGACGGATGTGGATATTGGGGTACATTTTTCAGAATTGTCCTTCCGCTATCTGGCCCGGTTATCGCAACATTATCCTTGTTTACGGCTGTTTATCATTGGAATGATTGGTTCTCTCCAAGCATCTATATCTCAGATCAAAAATTATTACCAATTCAAACGATGTTACAGCAAATTCTTAGCTCCAATATCATGACGGAGCAAATGGCACAGGCTGATTCAACAGCTGCAGCGCATATGCAGAAACTAAAATCAGTCTCAACAAAGTCCCTTTCAATGGCAACTATGATGGTTGCAACAATACCAATTATCTGTGTATATCCATTTGTACAAAAGTATTTCGTTAAAGGAGTATTGGTTGGATCTTTGAAAGGGTAATCAAATTGGTTTAAGACGCAAGTTTTAAATAAAAAAATTACAAGGGGGAAAAGAAATGAGAAACAAGTCGAAATTTTTATCTTTGTCTTTAGTTGCTCTACTTATGGTTTTTAGTATATTATCAGGCTGCTCAAAGGACAGTGCTGGTGGAGGATCAAAAGACTCCGGTAGTGAGGGGGAAGGCTTTGTTCTGGGTGAAGGAGAACTAGAATACACCATGTATGGTCATTATGATTGGTACACAATGCCACCATGGGGCGAAGACGCTGCCACAGAGTGGATTAAGGAAAACAAAAAAGTCAATGTAAAGCCTATTAGTTCTGGTGGAAATGCTGCCCAAAAATTCAATACGATGATTGTTGGTAATGACCTCCCGGATGTTATAATGTTAGATCGTAACGCGGACTTAGATAGACTTCGTGAAGCAGATATGTTAGTTCCACTTGATGAGTATATTGAGAAATATCCAAACATTAAGGAATGGGTTGGAGAGTCTACACTTAACATGCTGCGAGCAGAGGATGGACATGTTTATGGTATTCCTAACTGGTATACAACAGAGCCAAATGGTAATACAGGTTATGTTGTAAATGATAAAATTTATAAAGAGCTTGGTTCACCTAATTTGGAAACAACGGATGAACTATATGCCTATTTGCAGCAAGTCAAAGAAGAATATCCTGATGTAGTTCCGTTTGAAGCAGGACAAGGTGGAGGACTTGATGTTCTTTATTCCGCATTTGGAGAAGAGCATCCAAACCTATTCATGAGCAATCACATTGTACCAAATGGTGATAAACTAGAATCTATATTTACAGATCCTGTATTTAGGGAAGCAATGGTTTATATGAATAAGCTTTTTAGTGAACGATTAATCTCACAAGATACTTTGTCTCAAACCGCCGAACAAGTAAAAGAAAAGATAGTTTCCGGGAATTTTGCGGTATTCGCAGATAGCAGTCCTACTGAATCTGCAAGCTTGGCTCATACGCAATTAGTAGCTCAGGACCCAGAGGCAGGTCTTAAAATGATTTGGCCAATCCATAAAGAAGGATTGAATAAAGATAACATCACTCCAGGAACTTGGAATCAACTTGGCTGGAACGTAAATGTCATTACAAAAGCAGCTGAAGATCCTGAAGCAATCTTTGCTTTTTATGATTGGATGGTAGGTCCAGAAGGGCAACGTACTATTTTCTGGGGACCTGAAGGCCTATACTGGGAAGGGACACAGGCTGTTGAAGGTATTGATGAAGCACCAGTATTTACTGATAAATATTTAACAGATGTTGAAAATCTTTCCAAACTAATGAATACTACGGACGCTTTCCAATGGGTTGGTAACACTGTTTATATCGATAAATCGAAAACAGCCTTTGAAATGACGTTACCAGAAGATCAACAAAACTGGGAAACAAAATACCAAATGAATATTACCTGGGAAACACAAGGAAATGGTACTGAATTCTCTAACCTATCTCCACTTCCAGAAACAGAAGAAGGGATGGCGGAACAACGTATAAATGAAATTTATGACGAAGCTAGAGCAAAGGCACTTTATGCGAAAAGTGAACAAGAAGTCATAAATATACTTGACCAAGCTGAAAAAGATGCCCAAGCTGTAGGATATGATAAATTATTAGAATTTAAAACACAAAAATGGCAAGAAAATAAAGATAAATTGGCAGGTAACTAACTTATAAGAATCCTATTTTCTTTAATATCGGGGTAGTCTTTGTGGATTATTACCTTTATACAAAGAGGCTGGGACAAAACTAAAATGTTAAACTCCAAAGACGAACTATTCATTACCTTAGCGGAGGAAATATGCGTAGACTCCTGCGGGAAGTGAGAGTTCGGCAAGACCCCGGAAGGAAGCCTGAGGAGGCTTGCCACTCGCCCGCGGAAAGCGAAGTATATTTCCAGAGCGGGTTATACGCACGATAATCTTTCGTTTTCTCTTTGGTGAAAACACTTTTGTCCCGGCCACTTCTATTATCCAGTCTGCTCCCTAATTTGCTCTAATTTCCTGTCTTGTAAAGACGATATACCCGATCGCGAAACAAATGAGTGTTGCTGCGATGAGTCCGGTGATTTGAGGCCAAACTAGCAATAGGCTGGCCTGAAGCTTCAAGGGACTGGCGAGGGAACCAGAGACTTGTTCCATCGTCATCAGACTCATACTCCTGGTTGTGGGAGATAGTAATACACTCGTCATTTCTTGGAATAAATAATTGGGCGAAAAGCGATAGACATTTAGAATGGCATTATAGCGTGATACGTATTCTCCTTGTGTTGTGGCATTTCCTAAATATGAATTCGTGAACAGTTTCACCACGATTGAGAAGAACACATTGTAGAATAGCCAAATTGCAATACTCGATAATGCAGATGTTGCCTGTTGCTTAAAAATAACTGAAAAGAGAATCGATAGGTTTAGCCAAAAGGCAATATAAACAATAATCAAAACAATAAAGCTCATGACCCTTAAAAATTCATCCCAACTGGGTGTAATGCCCAGCATTAGAATTCCGAAGGCCATTACAAGCAAGCCTAAGGCGAAAAAGAGAATGATATTGATTAGCAAGGCAGCCGTGAATTTTGCGTTGATCACATAGTCTCTTGGGATCGGTTGAGCCATTAATCTACTTAATGTTCCTCTGCTTCTTTCCCCATTAATTGCATCAAATCCAAGGGCAATCCCTAATAGAGGACCGAGAAAACTGACAAAGGATACAAAGGATGGTAACGTTCCATCCGAAACCGTAAAGATTTGCAAGAATAAATAAGCGTTTCGACCAATTTGACTAGCATCCTCATAAGATTCTAAGGCTTCTGAAATTGTAGACACCGCCGTATATAGAGAACCGATACATGTTAACAAGATAATCCCTAAGAGAATAATAATTCTCCAGCTTGAAAGATAATCTGTAAATTCCTTTCCAACAAATCCCCAGAATATATTATTACTTACAGTATCTCTTTCTCCTTTAGGCTTCGATTTATTTTTTTCGGTAAATTTTCCAATCGTTTTTTGGATATTAGTTAGGCTCATTTACTTCACGTCCTTCAAAATAACGATGGTAGATTTCATCCAATCCAAAATTTTTTCGATTTAATTGATAAAGATCTGAGCCTGATTCAATGATCATTCTACTTAGTAAGGGAGATATGTCCTCCTGGCAATGAATATCGAACCGATTGTCTTGGACCTTTTCTAACTTGGTGACGCCCCTTACTTCCTGAAGGTTTGCGACAAGGTTGTCATCGAATGGTGAAGCAGTCACTTCAATCACAATCGAATCTTCAATAAAGAGCTGACGATTTAATGCTGCTAAATCCCCTTGGGCAAGCAATTTCCCGTCTACAAAAATACCGACACGATCACATACTTGTTGAACCTGGTGGAGATGATGAGAAGATAAGAGCACCGTCATGTTTTCCTTTTTATTTAACTCCTGAATTAATTGTAGAAAATCGCGTACCCCCTCAGGATCAATCCCTAAAGTCGGTTCATCTAGTATAATGATCTCCGGATTTTTAATCAGTACATCCGCAAGACCAAGTCTTTGCTTCATCCCTCTTGAATATTCCCCAGCTTTTTTAGCTGCTGCATCCGAGAGACCCACTTTCTTTAGCAGTTGTGTGGCTCTTTCCCTTGCCTCTGCTTTCGGAATGCCATTTAATCTTGCTGTAAATAACAAATTATCCATCCCCGTCATATGAGTGTAAAAACCAACATTATCTGGTAAATAACCGACTTTCTTTTTCACCTCAATTGGATGTTTTGTTGAATTTATACCGGCTACTTCAACACGACCAGAGGTCGGTTCCGTTAAACCAAGCAACATTAAAATACTCGTCGTTTTTCCAGCTCCATTAGGCCCTAGTAAGCCGAAAACTTCCCCTTTATAAATAGAAAGAGATAAATGATCAACGGCATCATGATTATGATAGCTTTTGGTAATCTGATCTAGCTCAATGATCGCTTCTGTCACTATTATCTCCTCCCATATTTTCTAATGATTAAATAAAGGCCACCAATTACTGCTGCGATAATAAGGATAGCGACAATTCCCCATAAGGTAGAAGTTTCAACCGACATTCTAAAGGTAGCATCAGCACTTGCTTGATCAGTGGTTGCCGTAAAGGTCGTGACATAATCTCCAGCAATAGCATCTTTTGGTGCTGATACCTTTACTTTGATGGTCTTCGATTTACCTGGCTCCAGTTCAGCAATAGTGGATTCTTCGAAATTTGTCTCCCAGTTGGATGGTGTCTCAGCTGTGAGTTCGATGTCTGTTAATGGAGAAGTCCCTGTATTTTTGACCACGAGTTCAACGGTTTTGTCACTACCGGCGTTTATCGTATCACTTAACACTTCTGATTTCGTGCTAATTTCAATATCATACGAACCTGTTACAACCGCTTCTAACTTTAATTCTGAGGTTGAATCATTGGTCGTTGCCGTAATAGGAATATCATAAGTGCCTGCTTCTACATTTTGAGGAGGGGTGGCTTCAACCGTTATGTCTGCTGAAGTGTTAGGTTCTAATGAAATAGATGTGACAGAATTTGAGTCTGATACAAAACGAACTTGCCAACTATCATCAGCGGTACTGCTTAAAGCATAATTCTGCGTTTCTGTTGTCTTATTGTTTAACGAGACTGTGTAAGAGAAGGTTGAGTCTGCATGTCCTTCCATATTTGCTTGATCTGTTGTTAATTCTGTTTTAAGAGAACCTTGTTCCTTAACAGAGATAGACAATGGCACAGAGGATTTACTGTTTTCATCTGTTGCGACTAGTTGAAATTCATGATCGCCTTTATCGGCATCAAGTGGAACGGAGATTTCCACTGTTATCGGTGTTTCACTGTCAGCCTTTACCGATAGCTCTTGTATATTTGTTCCATTCGAACTAATGGAATAATCCCATCCTTTTGGCAATCCTTCCATCGAAAAAGACATTGTTTGAATGGATGAGCCATTATTGATGACATCTACATCATAATTCATCTTTTCACCTGGTGAGGCCGTTACCCCTGTATAAGCTGAAAATAAAGAGATGTTGTCCATGGCAAAGGCCCGATCCATTTGGAAAAGTGACCCAACTACAATAATGGCAATGACGAACAATGAAAAGAACCTTCTTTTGAGCATGATAAATTCCCCCTGCTTTTTTAGTATTCATATTGGATACGCAGCCCATTTCATTTTGGATTTGTCTAAAACGAAAAAAAATGTAAAATATTATTAAGATCGATGTTCAAAAAGGACCAAGGCGGATAAAAGCACTGATGTCAATCGCAAACGTCCGGACATTAGTACAATCAAGGAGTAGACTTGGAGCGTGTTGTACTGACTTTCATGTTGTCCATAGGCGTGTGGGTACTTAGTCGAAGTTCCTTTATTTCGAAGTATCCTTTTTATTGAATTCTTTGAATAGCCTTTATTAAGAGCGTTATTAAGGGGGGTATACCATGGATGAAAATCGAGAAAGTATCCATTTACTTCAAAGTATCTCTCAAGGTTCTCGTCATTCCTTTGACATTTTTTATGAAAAATATATTCATTTTGTTTACAACATTGCCTTCCAGTATACGAAGGATCATGGAGAAACCGAGGATCTATGTCATGACATCTTTCTGGAAGTATTGCAGAAGGCGGATCAATATGATCCGGTAAAAGGCAGTGTCAGAGCGTGGCTGGCGGTGAAAACAAAAAGCCGATCATTAGATCGCTTGCGCAAAAAGAAAGCACTATTAACCAATAGACTAGAAGAATTATTGAGTGGAGAGGAAAAAAGTGCAGATGTTACCTTTCTTGCACATTTAGAGCAGTCGATTATTATCGAGGCGCTAAGGGCTATTCCAAACGAGCAACGAGAAGCTATTATTCGCTCTTATTTTCAGGGGGAAACGCACAGGGAAATAGCGAGCACCATGAATAAACCATTAGGATCCATCAAGTCACTTATTCGCTACGGTTTACATAATCTGCGAAAACAGAAATCCTTACTCAACTGGGTCCAATCAGGTGGGGGTGAAAAGAACAATGGTATGTAAGCATTCAATATCTGAGCAGAAAATCATTGATTATGTATTGGGTGATTTACCTTCTAATGAGGAATTGGAAGTAAGCGCGCATTTAGAAGAATGTAAAAACTGTCAACAAGCGTTCAATCATTGGCAAAATCTCCTTCTTACAGAGAAAGAACAACCTTATTTTCCTTCTCCTAAATTGAAGGAACAGATATGGGAAAGCTTTGAAGCGAAACAAAAACGAAAAGAGAAGTCAATATCAGGCAAAAGGGTTTTCTCTATAGCCTCCTTAGCTGTAATGGTTTGCCTATTTGTAGGTTTAATTTATTATAATCAAGATAATACGGAGCAAAATTCCTTTCAAATTGCCCGTTATCATGAAGGGAATATCCAAGATTTCCGGGAAAAACCTGATACCCAACAATTAAGTATTATTCCGGTGTCAAACGAGGAAGAGGTAATGGGAAACGTATGGATTAATCAAATGACAGACCAAATGTTTTTAGAAGTACATGGGTTACAATCACTCAATAACTATGACTACCAGCTGTGGGTTCTTTATAATAATGATGATATTCAACATGAAATCATTCCGATTGAGGAGGGATCAACCCGAGTTCTAATTCAAGGGAAGGACTTCAGCCACTTGAAGCGAATTAAAGCAAGTATCGAGCCTAAGGGTGGCAGTCATGTCCAGACGGGTCCTGATACATTTATCGTTGAAGTGAAATACTGAATAATAATCTTTAAGTAAGACCACAGTTGTTACACTATAGTTGGGAATTACGAATGAAAAGGCTTGTTGTTGATCTTCAATTATTAGAAATGAACAACAAGTGGTAGTCCGAAGCTTGACAAAAAAAGAGGCTGGGACAAAAGTAATGCAACAAATTTCACCATAATGCAATAACTTATGGGGGGAGCTCCAATTTTTCGCTAAAACAAATGCCAGGAACTAACACAATTTAGTTTCTGGCAAGTTTGATTAAGCGTACATTTCAGCAACTTGTTTTTATAATTTCTCACCTTCAAGATATTCATTGTACGCCATTTGTTTATCGATCAAACCATTCGGTGTAATTTCGATAATGCGGTTTGCAATCGACTGTATAAATTGGTAGTCGTGGGAAGCAAAAATAATCGAGCCTTTAAATTTAATTAACCCATTATTTAACGCTGTGATCGACTCTAAATCAAGGTGGTTCGTTGGCTCATCAAGTAGAAGGACATTGGCCTCTGTAAGCATCATTTTCGAAAGCATGCAACGAACCTTTTCTCCTCCTGAAAGAACATTGGCCTTTTTTAGTGCTTCTTCGCCTGAGAAGAGCATTCTTCCAAGAAATCCTCTTAAAAAGCTTTCCGTCTGATCGTTTGGTGAATATTGACGCAGCCAATCGACAAGAGGAAGTTGACTACCTTCAAAATATTCCGCATTATCCTTTGGAAAGTAGGATTGTGAGGTTGTCACACCCCATTTGAATTCCCCTTCATCAGGTTCCATTTCACCCATCAAGATTTTAAATAAGGTTGTTTTTGCGATTTCGTTTTTACCTACAAGCGCAATTTTATCATCCTTATTCATAGTAAAGCTCACACGATCAAGCACTTTAACACCATCAATAGTTTTAGATAAGTCCTTCACGGTTAACAGATCATTCCCGATTTCACGTCCTTGTGTAAAAGCAATATAAGGATAGCGGCGGGACGAAGGTTTAATATCTTCAGGTGTAATTTTTTCCAATAATTTCTTACGGGATGTTGCTTGTTTTGATTTCGCCGCATTCGCGCTAAATCGGGCAATAAATTTCTTCAATTCTTCGACTTGAGCTTCCTTTTTTGCATTGCGGTCTTGAGCCAATTTTGTTGCGAGTTGACTAGATTCATACCAGAAGTCATAATTACCAACGTAAATTTCAATTTTACCAAAATCAAGATCAGCAATGTGGGTACAAACTCTATTTAGAAAATGACGATCATGAGAAACAACGATAACCGTATTTTCAAAATTCATGAGAAATTCCTCTAGCCACTGAATCGCTTTTAGATCAAGGTGGTTCGTCGGCTCGTCAAGAAGCAGGATATCAGGATTTCCAAATAGAGCTTGTGCGAGCAGCACCTTCACCTTTTGACTGCCGGTAAGCTCAACCATTTTCTTGGAATGGAGTTCTTCATCGATTCCAAGACCTTTTAAAAGAATCGCAGCACTAGATTCCGCTTCCCATCCATTTAATTCTGCAAATTCACCTTCAAGTTCGGCAGCTTTAATACCGTCTTCATCTGTGAAATCCGGTTTCATATAAATGGCGTCTTTTTCTTTCATGATTTGATAGAGTCGTTCATGCCCCATGATCACAAGCTGAAGCACTTCAAATTCTTCATATTCGAAATGGTTTTGTTTTAAAACGGTAAGGCGTTCGTTTGGACCGAGACTGACATTCCCAGTTTGCGGCTCAATGTCACCAGAGAGAATCTTAAGAAACGTCGATTTGCCAGCTCCGTTCGCACCAATTAACCCATAGCAATTACCTGGGGTGAATTTAATATTGACATCCTCAAATAATTTTCGATCCCCATATTGTAAACTTACATTATGAACAGTCAGCATATATGCATAATTCCTCCAAAGAAATGATTATCACAGCAAGCTTATTCGATTTAACTAAGTAAGTCAATGATCTTGATGTTGATTCACTGTAATTAGGTTGGGCGAGATTTTAAAATATTCGGGAATATTGGGAAAGTCCTTAAAGTGTCTTAGGGAACTTCTTTGAATAAGAACATGTCTTTAATGAAGTGAATTAGGAATAGAACATTCGGATTTTCCTTTTGTTTTTTAAAAGCCAGTATGTGTCTCCATATTTTTACTGATTTTGTTTCTCGTATCTCGAAATAGTGAAGTAGACTCAATTTTTACTATTTCTTCGTGGGGAATGCTAATTTATTTCTTTTTTAAAAACCTTCTGGCAGGGCCACTAGGAGAAGAAATAGGCTGGCGAGGTTTCGCCCAAATTGAGCTTCAGAAGAAGTATTCCCCATTAAAAGCTTCGATTATTATTGGATTTTGGTGGGGACTTTGTCATCTACCCATATGGTTTACTACAGGATTTGTGGGCATTGATTTAATTAAATATATACTCTTCTTTATGATCGCTCTTATATCTACTAAAATCGTTATGACAGCATTTTATAACCTAAATCAGAATTTAATCATCCCAATCATCATCCACCAATTTTTTAATTTTTTTATTGGCTTAATAAATGGAAACTTAATCGATTTAATCATGTATAGTGCCATCTCCTATTTGGTCGCAGCGGTTTTTATGACCGTGATCAATCCAAAAAAAGTATTGTATGGAAAGAAATCAACTAACATTCAAGATGCATATACCAAAAAGGATCTAACGAAATAACGTTAGATCCTTTTTAACAGTATAGGAAAGTATAAATTTTGGTTAGTGCTTGATCCAGTTCCAGGCGCCATCGGCTCGAGGTCAAATAACCTGAGACAATGAAAGGCAAAGAACGCCTTTCTTTGTCTCAGAACATTTGCTTGTCGCCGATAGGCGGGCGCCTTGCGCTTTTCTTACAAGATAAGAAAGTATAAAATTTTGGCTAGTGCTTGATCCAGCTCCAGCGCCCAGCGACTAGCAAACTTTCGGTGCCTTCCTACGATAAGTCAACATCAGCTCGCCTTATCAGGCTCACTGTGTTTCCTTTATCTCGTCAGGCCCCTAAAAAGTTTGTACGTCGCTAAACGGGCGCTTGCGCTTTTCTTACACCCTTTTATACTGCTGTATAGCCACCGTCTACCAATAAACTTGCTCCTGTAATGAAGGAAGCATCATCACTTGCGAGGAAGAGAACGGCTTTTGCGACTTCTTCCGCTTTCCCTAACCGGCCAATTGGATGAAGATTGATAAGTTCCTGTTTTGCTTCTTCTGGTAGATTGGCAAGTAATGGTGTATCAATATAACCTGGGTTCACATTGTTAATCCGGATCCCCTTAGATGAATATTCGGCACTTTCCGTTTGAGTCAATAATTTGACTCCGCCTTTAGCAGCACTGTATGCACCGACACCTAGTTTTCCAACAACTCCATGAATGGAATCGTTGTTGACAATGGCTCCACCATTTTCTTGTTTTAGCATTTGTGCAATGGCATATTTATTACACAGGAATACTCCGTGTAGGTTGACATCAATAATTTTTTTCCACTCTGCAAAATCAGTTTCGTGTACAAGTGTCATGCCACCAATTCCTGCATTGGCGAACATCACGTCGAGGCTACCGTATTTTTTCACGGTATCATCAACAAGACCTTTTACTTCATCTTCAGCTGTAACATCGACTTTCGTGAAGGAGGTTTCATATCCATCTTGGTTTAATTTGTCAGACAACTCTTGTCCGTGACCGGACATATCTGAAATCACAACCTTTGCCCCTTCTTTAGCAAATTCAATAACGGCAGCTTCGCCAATTCCGCTTGCCCCACCAGTAACAATGACGGTTTTTCCACTAAAACGATTTGTCATAAAAAATCCCTCCAGTTATCTAGTTATGTGTATCAAATGTCCCTGGTTCTATTGTACCAATTTTATCCTGTAGTACTCAAGTTTCAGATATGATAAATAAAATAGGTGTACAATTTCAAAGGGCACTAGGCACCGAAATTATTCGGAATCTAGTACCCTTATCATCACATTACCACAAAATGAAAAATGACAAACGCGTAATGAGCATGAATTTAGTCAGGAGAATGAGATTTTCTATACTGGCCTGGTGTTAATCCCTCTTCTTTTTTGAATTTCCTTGTGAAGTTAGCAGTGTCTATATATCCAATATCAATCACAATGTCTTTGATTGGAAGGTCTGTTTCTAACAATTGCCTTTTACACTCGTTAACCCTTAAATTCCAGAGATATTGAGTAAAGGTTTCACCTGTTTGCTCTCTGATAAATCTACTTAGATAGGAAGTGGTTAGCTGGAATTTTTCAGCCATACTCTCAAGGCTTATATCATAGGATTTATAATGTTTTTCAATATATAGCAAAATACGATCACGCAAAATAATATTACTACTTTCTTTTCTATTTTGGATTTCCCTACAGGTTTTTACGATTAAGCTATGGATGACCTTTTCGAGGTCCTCTACTGATTGAAATTCAACTAGAGATTTAACATCATCTACCGACGGAGTAGGACCAGTTTCCGCCATACACTTTAAGACAGAATTAATAATATCGAAACATATACATTTAAAAATATGAATTGAAATATCGCTCTTTTTTAAGTCGCTTAAAATGATATTGACTGTCTCTTTCGCAACGATTTGATCGCCTTGTTTTAAACTGTGAATGAATTTTGCTTGATTCTGGTTGTTTACAGGGTACCAAATCTCTTTATCTTGATGATGGGTTACAATGTCCTCAAAGTAAAATGCTTCGCCATTGTAGTTTAGACGATTAAATTCTAATGCCGTTGTGGATTCGATATATGAACGGTTTACTTTATCGATTCCAGTATAAATTTTTCCGACACCTATTCCAGAAATAAGCTGGTTGAAGTCCTGCAATTGAAGAATTAATGTATTTACGAATGTGCGTCTACTTTCAAATGGAGAATCTAGTTTATCCTTCATATTAATAATGAATCCAACTGCTTGATCGTGAGTTAATTCTACACCATACCCAATACTATCTTTGGTGGATAAAACACTCAATGAATGCAGGATTTCTTCCTTGGTTTTAAGAGAAGCTTGTTCAAATTCGTTCTCTTTGAAAGAAACAACTATAACAAAAAAGCTGCTTCCTTTAAACGTAATCTTCGACTCATTCAACAAATCCTGATCCTTCATATCCTCGAGAATCGTTGCTCCGCCTCTTAATAGCTTTAATAAGAAGTGATCTCTAATAAAAGGTTGATGGACTTCAATCTTTTTTTGTAATTGTTCACTATCATCGTAAAATGTTTCGATGGTCTCACGTATATTATCTATAATATTTTTGTTTTTATTAGGATAGAATTCAAATTGTTTATTTTTTATAAAATGAGTAAGTCTATGAATAGGTTGATATTGTCTAAGCGACATCCATATGCTTGTTGCTAAGCCAAATAATGCAATGATAGACAAGATTAGAAGCAGGGATGATTTTAGATTAGACATTTTATCGTAAAATTGATCAGTAGGCATCGCTGTCACAAAAGTCCAATGACTTACCTCTGATTGGACTGTGACTAAAGAAAAGCTTTCATTATTCAATCTACCATCTGTTACCCCCGCCTTGTCCAAGGCTAAATCTTTTACCTGATTGATATCGAGCTCAATGCCATTACTACTTGAGGCAAGAAGCTTATCCTTGTCATTAAAAATATAAATATTTCCATTGAAGTCACCTAGTACATTCTCAATTAATTTTGTGAGTGTATCTTCAGTTACTAGGAAGATGACCGTTCCGTAAGAATACGGGTTATACGGCGAGACAGGATAAATATATGAGATAAAATGTTCGGATTGGTTGTATGAGCGAAATTCCATTGGTGCAATGAAAGGCTTCATATCTAGATCTATATCTTCTAGCATACTCGTAGTGGAGAAATCTGATCCATCTAGATGAATAATATTATTTGTGAAATTATCAACAGAGCTTGTGCCCTGTGATGAATATATGGTTTTTTCACCATCGTAATACAAATATAACTGATCAATAATGGAGCTATTCACTTTATAGGATACTAATTGCTCAATTGCCTGTATTTGATTAGATGGATTTTTCAGCAGATATGGAGTCAAATGACTATCTACAGAAATCCTTTGTGCTATATTCTCCAATTCATTTATTCTCGAATCCGTAAGTTCTCTCACTTGTTCTAAAGTTATCGTATTCGTCCTAATAATTTCATCACGGAGATCTGAAACAGACATGTTATATAAAATGATGCTAATCGTGATATAAGGGATCAGGAATATAATCAGATAAGACAAGAAATATTTGTAAAAAAGTTTTGTATTTCTAAACATATGATCCCTCATTTCTTATCTAGTTTCCTAGATTCATTATTATTATGATTACAGTATGAATTCTCTATTTGCCGATTAGTATGTATTGCAAACATTTGCGAAATCCTATAGTAAGCGTTTGCAAAGATAGTTTCATATTTAGAAGATCGTCCATAAATCTAATAGTTAATTCTAAATAAATAGTAACCCACTATTTGTAAAAATACAATGTAGCCAATGTCTTAACAGTAGCTACAATAGTGGCTAGATCATATTTTACATAGTGAATGAAAAGCGACATATATACAAAATAATGGAGCACATGCTAAATTCTAAACTATAAGGATGTTCAAAAAGGTGCTGGCATCCGACGATAGTATACCCCTTATGTAAGCGCTATAAAAATATTGGATGAATGACAAAGGTGTGAGTAATGATGAAAAATGCTCAAATCGCAGTGGGTGTCGACATTGGAGGGACAAATATAAAAATAGCACTTGTGACTGAATATGGTGAATGGATTGATAGTCAGTCTTTATTGGTGAAAAGAGATGCTGCTCACCGTGCTGAGCTAGACTTCATTTGTCAAGCGATTAAAAGCTTCATGGACAAACATAATGTATACCCCCAACTGTCAGGTATTGGAGTTGCTAGTCCTGGAATATTAGACACTGATAATGGTGTGATTGAATATGCAGTAAATTTAGGCTGGAATCATGTACGGTTAGTTGAGATCATGCAGAACAAATTGCATCTCAATGTCCATTTATTAAGTGATTCAGTGGCAGGGGCGATAGGAGAACAATTTTACACAGCAACAGCCCTAGATCATTATATGTTTATTTGTATTGGTACTGGCTTAGGAGCTAGTTTAATCCAGAATGGTGAGGCTTTTAACGGGGCAGGAGGAGCGATAAATTTAGGACATATGAGCATTATTCACAATGGAAAGCAGTGCAATTGTGGAAATACGGGCTGTTTAGAAAAATATGTATCCGCTTCTGCTCTTATTGAAAGAGTAAAAGTGGATTTAAATAACAATTATAATACGTTTAACCAATCCACCGAAAGCAAAGAGTTGACTCCCCATCATTTATTTGAAGCGGCAGAGAATGGGGATACCTATGCAATATCGTTGTTTCAAGAAGCTGGCCAATTACTAGGCATGGCTATTGTCAATTGTATACACCTATTTGATGCACACAACTATATTATTGGAGGAGGTGTTAGTCAGGCTGGGCGATACATGCTAGACTCCGCACAGAGAGAGGTTAAAAGTAGGTACAAAGAAAACAAGATTAGGATTATTCAATCGACTGTGCCGACAACAGCGGGGGTGATTGGTGCTGCAATGTATGTGTTTGAAAGAGAAAAGAAAAATTAGAGGAAGGAAATGAAGATGAATTTAGTAGATCGCTATATAGGAGAATTAGAAAAACAATTAAACGCGATACGGACAAGCCAAAAAGATAACATTCAAAAAGCTGCAGATCGGATTGCAGACTCTATTGCAAAGGGTGGGATCCTTCACATCTTTGGAAGTGGACATTCCCATATGATTGCAGAAGATGTATTCCATCGCGCAGGGGGACTAATTTGTATTAATGCTATGCTTGAGGAATCCCTTATGGAAATCAATGTCGGAAGAACAACGCAGTTAGAACGATTAAATGGTTACGCAAGTATTTTATTGAATGGTTATGATTTAAAAGCGGGAGAAGTCATTATTATTGTGTCTAATTCTGGAATGAACGCCGTTCCGATTGAGATGGCGATGGAATGTAAAGCTCGAGGTCTTTACATTATTGTCTTAACCAATATGGACCACACCTCAACAGCAGACTCAAGACATGAAAGCGGGAAAAAGCTTTATGAACTAGCTGATTTAGTATTGGATAATTGTGGTGTTTACGGAGATGCAGTGCTTTCCTACGATCAGTCAGGGAAGAAGGTGGGACCAACATCGACGATCGGCGGACTTATTATTATTCAGACTCTTATGATCGCAATCGTAGAGGAATTAATAAAGAGAAATGCTTCACCTCCTGTACTATTAAGTGCCAATACAGAAGGGGGAGATAAACATAATAAGCAGTTGATTGCTCGTTATTATGACCGAATAAAATACTTAGCAAAACCTAATCAAAACTCGAATGAGAGTGAAACTTAAAATACGAGCGTTTATCATTCTTGTTTCCTTCGAAGTCTTGAAGAGAGGCCTATACCAGTTCGTTTTGGATCAAGAATATTATGAGTGTTTGTTCAAAAAGAACAGGGGTGATCACATTTTACATACCCAAATAAAAGTGACATATAACAAAAGACCAGATAACGTGATAAATTTGATTTAAATATAAGGCCAAATGGATAAGTGTTAAAACTCCATTTAAAACCGCTTACATTTACAAGAAATTTCCATGAAGGAGGTGGGACGATCGTTAAAATAATAAGCTCAAAAAGAACAGCCAGTGTGAGGAATTAGGTGAATGAGAGCTTCTGAAAAGAAATGAACTAACAGATCTTACGAGGGGACAATACTCAGTAATGGGGAGGATGAATATGAAAACGAAAAAAATACTTTTTTTGTTCTTAATTTTAACGATGATGCTGCTTGTTGCGTGTAGTGAAAATTCCTCATCGAATAATGAGGGGAAAGCCAATGATACTCCGGAGAAAGAAGACACTGAAAACTTCAACAAAACGGGTATGCCAATCGTTGATGAGCCCATAACGCTCAAATTTATGGCCGGGAAATCGCCTAGCAATACGAATAATTACAATGATGTATTGATTTGGAAGGAATATAAAAAATTAACAAATATTGAAATTGATTGGGAGCTTGTACCAACTGAAGGATTAACAGAAAAGCGAAATCTTGCTCTTGCAGGTGGGAATCTTCCTGATGTATTCTACACCGCGCATGTATCGAATTCTGATTTGTTGAAGTATGGAGAACAAGGGACGTTTGTTGCGCTTAATGATTTAATCGAAGAATATATGCCTAATTTAACGAAGTTATTAGAAGAAGATCCTAAATTGAGGGCTGGAATGACTTTTCCAGATGGGAATATCTATTCTCTTCCTACTATTCATGATGCTGAATATTTAGAAGTTCGATTAGGTATGATGTTTTGGATTAGGCAAGATTGGCTTGATAAGTTAGATATGAAGCTACCAGAGACAACTGATGAATTTTATGATTATTTAAAGGCTGTTAAAGAAACCGATTTATTTGGGGATGGTTCCGGAAACGAAATTCCATATGGTGCGTTTAACATAGGCGGGTTAAAGGATGTATTAAAAGGTTCATTTGGCATCGGCAACAAAGGCCATGCTAACCAATACGTTGATTTGGACCCGGAAACAAACGAACCGCGCTTTTTTCCAATATCAGAAGGATATAAGGAAATGCTTGAATACATGCATAAATTGTATAGCGAAGGATTAATTCAGGAAAATATATTTACAATTGATACGAATCAGAGCTTTGCGGACGGAGCAGATGGATTGTATGGAAGCACCGTGATTGCTAGTCCGAATGGAATTTACGGGGAAGAAGGCAAGAATTTTGTAGGAATGAATGCATTAGAAGGACCACATGGGGATCGCCAAGTTACGAGAATAGGCTCCACATTGAACTCTATTGGCGGATTTGTTGTGACAAGTAGCAATGAGCATATTCCCGAAACCTTAAGATGGATGGATTATTTTTATAGTGATGAAGGGGCAAGATTGTACTTTATGGGTGTTGAAGGAGAAACATATGAAGTCGATGAAGATGGTGAAATTGACTACACAGACGAATTTTATAATAACCCGGATGGGCTTACCTTTGACCAAACAGTGGGTAAATATTTTACTTGGCTAGGTGGTGGTTATCCTGGGATTATCAAAAGAGAATTCTTTAAAGGAAATAGCGCAGATCCAGCATCAGTTGAAGCTGCGGATAGGGTTCGGCCTTATGTAGAAGATATTTGGCCACATTTTCTATTGACAGCGGAGGAAAATAAAAAGATGTCATCATTGGCTGCAGATATTGAAAAATATACAGATGAAATGTTTAATAAATTTGTTGCCGGTGATGAATCACTATCAAATTGGGATAAATATGTGGAATCAGTCGAAAAGATGGGATTAGATGAATATATGCAAATTTATAATGATGCCTATGGAAGATTTCTAGAAGAAGAAAACTAGAATGTAAGAATAGGTAAAAGGGGAGGTCTTTGATGATATCCCCTTTTAAAGTGTCAAGGGTTTTAGTGCTAGTAACGGCATGCACGAAAGATGTGTCTCTAAAAACAGTAAAAAAGGATGTCCGGTACAATGAGAATTCTTTATTTAGATTTAGATTCTTTACGCCCTGATCACTTGGGCTGCTATGGTTACCACCGAAATACATCACCTAATATCGATAGGATCGCAAAAGAAGGTGTACGGTTCACTAATTATTATTGTTCAGATGCTCCATGTGCACCATCGAGAACGGCATTAATGACTGGACAATTTGGCATTCATAATGGAGTTGTCGGGCATGGTGGAACAGCTGGGGATATCAGGATAGAGGGAGCGAGTCGAGGAACAAGGGGAAGACTGGCGGAAGAGAGTCTGCCGGGGTCACTTAGACAACTTGGCTATCAAACAGCATCAATCAGCACATTTCCCGAAAGACATGGGACTTGGGCCTTCAATGCAGGGTTTAATGAAGTGTTTAATATAGGGGAAAAGGGAAATGAATCTGCTGAACAGGTGCTTCCTATTGCACTTAAATGGATAGAGGAGCATGCAGGCAAGGACAACTGGTTCTTACATTTAAATTTTTGGGATCCTCATACCCCTTATCGCGCACCAGAGGAGTTTGGCAATCCTTTTGAAGGCGAGCCCATACCAGAATGGTTAACAGAAGAGGTCTTTGCACTTCATAAAAACAAGGAAGGGCAGCACAGTATAGCAGATATGAATATTCATGCCAAAACATATTATGCAAAATGGCCTAGACATCAGCAACAGGTTGAAGAATATGCTGATTTACGATCGTTTGTAGATCATTATGATAGTGCTATTCGTTATATGGATGATCATATTGGTAGGGTGTTTCAATTATTAGAACAAATAGGGATTATGGAAGATACGGCCATTTTAATTAGTGCCGATCACGGTGAGAACATGGGCGAATTAGGTATATATTCTGATCATGGAACTGCGGATGAAGCAACTTGCCATATTCCCATGATTTTTAAATGGCCAACAGGCAAAAAGGGAATCGTTGACAATGGATTACACTACCATCTTGATTTAGCACCTACACTGATAGACCTATTAGGTGGTGACAAAGCAGCGTTATGGGATGGACAAAGCTATGCCGATACTATTATGAACGGGAAATCAACAGCAAGATCCTATTTAGTCTTGTCTCAGTGTGTTCACGTCTGTCAGCGAAGTGTTAGGTTTAATGATTGGTTGTATATTCGTAGTTATCATGATGGGCACCATGGATTTGAAAAAGAGATGTTGTTTCATTTGAAAAGTGATCCACATGAGCAAACCAATCTTGCCAGAGAGCGAAGAGATATATGTGAAACGGCTGCTTATCTGCTGCTTGAGTGGCATGATGAAATGATGTCGACAATGGATTATGTTGTGGATCCATTGTGGACAGTGATGCAGGAGGGCGGTCCAGTAATTGCGAAAGGGTATGAAAAGTGATTCATAGATTGATCATTTTACATACAGCTGCTACGAAGGAAATATTCGGTATGACAGCGACAGCATGATTCGAAAGGGGTTGTCAAGACATGATTAAAAGTGTGGATTATTCATTTTCTGTGGAAGCTGTCCATGGAGTTGTAGAGAGATTATTAGGTGTAAGCATGGCAGAAAAATTCGTTTTTAAAAGAATACCAATGGAGAACGGAAAGCATGTGTTCGAATTAGATAATCAAGCTGATAAAATAATGGTCTCAGGCTCCTCACCTGTAGCCATGTCATTTGGATTGAACTGGTATTTAAAGTATAACTGTCAGGCGAGTTTTTCCTGGTCGGGAAATCAGTTACACATCCCAGAGCCGATACCTAAGGTAGAGGGAAAAGTACGTAAAGTAAGACCTTATGATTATTTCTATCACTTAAATTATGTTACTTTTTCATATTCTACGGTTTTTTGGGATTGGGAGCGCTGGGAAAAAGAACTAGATTGGATGGCCTTGAACGGGATTGATCTTGTTTTGGAATTAACGGGGCATGAGGAAGTTTGGAGGAGAACACTTTCCAGGGTTGGGTATACGGATGAGGAAATTAAGAAATATCTCACAGGTCCTGCTTATTTGCCTTTTCAATGGTTAGGCTGCATGTACGGTTGGGGTGGGGATCTATCCGATAATTGGTTCAGGGACCGCTTGCAGCTAGCTGAGAAAATCCATAAGCGCATGCGTGAATTGGGGATGACACGTGTTCTGCAAGCTTATACAGGAATTGTCCCGCCAGACTTTAAAGAAAAAGTGCCAGAGTCGAATCCCTTGGATCAAGGAGATTGGGTAGGCTTAGAGCGTCCATTTATTTTATTACCAGATGATCCTATCTTTAGTAAAATGGCAGAGATATTTTATGAAGAACAGAAGAATTTGTTTGGTCATGATCATTTTTATGCAGGTGATCCTTTTCATGAAGGTGGAAATCTGGATGGTATCGATCTAAAAAAAGCAGCTGAATTGATTCAAAATGAACTAGTCAAAGCGGATGATCAAGCCGTTTGGGTCTTACAGGCTTGGTGGGAAAATCCAACAACTGCGTTTATGAAAGGCTTAGATAAAAATCATACAATGATTCTTGATTTATGGGGAGAAAATTCACCAAGATGGAAACGAGAAGGGGAAGATGTATTCTTTGGCTTACCATGGGTCTGGTCCTTTCTACAGAACTTTGGTGGGAGAAGTGGATTGTACGGGGATATGAGCGGATCGGCCCATTATTTATTGGAGGCGCTTCATCATTCTCATTCAGGTGATTTAGTCGGTGTAGGATTTACAGGAGAGGGAATTGAACAAAATCCAGTTATGTATGATTTAATGACGGAAATGAGCTGGCGCAGCGAAATAGATATGAAGGAATGGTTACGTCAATATGTAATACGGCGATATGGTAGGGAGAACGAAGACGTTCAAAGAGCGTGGGAGCTTTTGAAAGAGAGTGCGTACGGATATTCCAAACAGCCTGGTCCTACACATAGTGTGATCAATAAACGACCATCTAAGGCAGATGTTATTAAAAATTTCGATCATAATGAACAAAAGAAATGGGATTCTCTCGAGATTTATTATGATCCATCTTTGGTTGAAGAAGCTTGTCAGCTTTTATATCGTGCCTATGCAGAGTTGACGGAAAATGATGGTTACTTATATGATTTAGTCGATGTGACTCGGCAGGCATTGGCCAATAAAGCAAGGCGGCTTCATCGTGCATTCATGGATGCCTATAAAAATCAGGATATTAGTGCTTTTTCTAAAAGCAGTTCTGCCTTTTTGAAGATTATAAGAACACAAGATAGGTTACTAAATACTCGAAAGGAATTTTTGCTTGGTCCATGGCTGGAACAGGCGAAAAGTCTAGGGAAAACTAAAGAGGAAAAAGCGCTATATGAATATAATGCCAGAGCATTAATTACAATTTGGGCATCACCAGCCCAAGAAATTCTTCATGATTACGGGCACAAGGAATGGGCCGGCTTAACGATGGACTTTTATTTCCCAAGATGGCAAAAACATATTGATGCATTACGTACTTCATTAGAGACAGGAGAGCCACTGGAGAATATAGATTGGTTTGAATGGGAGTATGCATGGACACAAAAAAATAATGAATTCCCAATTGAACCAGAGGGTGATATTCACGAAATTGTTGGTGGCATTATTCAAGAAGTTTTTTCGGAATGAACTGCCTGTTTCGCTTTATAGGAGGTAAAACCACATGTCGGACCAGTTTTTACAAACAAACATGGAAAGTAATGATGATTCGAAAATTTCCAGTGAGTCATTAACAACACACGAGATAGGGGGTCAAGACTTTTCATTTGCGATTTTGGCAGATTCGCATATTGACCCGAATGTTCCTGAACGGTCCCAGTATTTAAAAGACATATATGAATATCTAACTCTGCAACGCCAACCGCATTTTATCTTACATCTCGGTGATATGACGGAATGCGGGTTACCTCATGAATACAAGGAGTTTGAAGCATTAATTCCATCAACTTTTCGAGAACATTTACATGTGATACCTGGTAATCATGAGGTGCGCTGGGACGAATGGGCTGGCGAGAAGTATAAGCAGTTATTTGGTACTACTCCGTACTCTTTTGATATCAGAGGCGTACATTTTATTGCTTTGGACCCAACAGAGCCTTTGCGGGAGCCGGGGTATTTTACGCAAGAAGATTTAACCTGGCTGAGTAAAAATTTAAGTGCTTTAAAGCCAGAGACCCCTGTTATTATTTATTTGCATTATCCAATAGGTGAGCATCATTATTTTATTTGTAATGAGGATAAGTTTCTTGAGGTTATAGAGGGATATAATGTAAGAGCCGTTTTTTCAGGACATGTCCATGAAGAGAATAAATGGGAACAGAATGGTGCAACTTTCTTTAGTTTACCTGCGATAAAAAATGGTCCATTTTTCTTTTGGGGAGAAAAGAAGAATGATGGTAAGGGAGTGCCCATACTATCCATTTTTTCTGGGGAAATAAAAGAAAAGCTACAGGAACCAAATCTACGACTTTTTGCTGAGATCCCGCTCCAAGGGGATAGGCCGGCAGCATTAGAGCGCCCCCATTCTATTGTCGTTCAACCTAAGAAGACAGATGCTTCTTTAACTGTAGGATTAGACCAAGGAAGCAAGGCAATCAGCGTACTTTATCAGTTTTGGCCGGAGTATACTTGGGCTGGTAAAGCGGACGGTAACTGGAAAAAGTTATATTCTTCAAAAGATGAGGAATACCCACTAGAGTGGAAAACCGATATTGCTATGAATGAAATGCCAGCAGGAGTATATCGTTTGCAAGTTCGTGTTGTGAATACTCGAAGGCAATATTGGGATGAATTTCTGAAGATTATCGTCCCAGAGCATGGGACGGCTAATCGGTTAGAAAAACTATTGGATTTGGAAGAACCTATACAGGCTGGACTGGAGATAGTGAACGAAAGTCCGGGTGCTCCTCCTCTAGTGGTGGCTGCAACTACGAATGGTCAGGTGCTTGCCTCAACCCTTGAGGGGAAAGTATTATGGACATTTCATGCAGGGGCTTTAATCTTGGGCACCCCTCAGTATGCCCATTCAGATAATCTTATTATTTTCGGGACAAAGAACCACAGGGTTTATGCTTTAAACCCTTCGAATGGGCAGGAAATATGGTCCTATAAGGCAAATGGAGCTGTGCTTGCTACTCTTGTGATTGATTATTCTCAGATCATTGTTTGTGCAGGGAGGCATGTCTTATCTTTAAAAATAGAAAGTGGATTGCAAAATTGGGCGACTGAAATAGGCGGGTTCTCTGCGGGAATGCCGGCAGTTGATGGGCGGGCGCTATACTTAGGCGCTGGGGATGGCCACATCTATTCACTAGATAAAACAACAGGGAGTATCCTCTGGAAAAAAGCATTGGACCTAAGGGACAGGCCTTTTAGTACGCTCATTTATAGTCCGTGGGGGACAAAGGCAGTCATTGTTCCAAATAATCACGATAATCCTCCGATTGTATTGGTCTCAACTGTAGCGGCTGCGTACGGCTTGAATCGTCATAGCGGGGAAATCATCTGGACATGTAAGGTCTCCAATCCTTATTCTGCTCCTCTTATCCATGCATTAGAAGAAACAAGAGCAATTCTTATGAATGAATGGGGAAATATCGCCTCAATTGATCCATATTCTGGAGAGATTTTTTGGGAAACCACGGTACCTCAGAGAATTTTCAATACCTCACCAATCGCTAGTGGTGATCTCGTCTACATCACTGGTGTAAATGGCCTACTTATGGGGTTGGATCTGTCGACTGGTCACATTGTCGACCAACACCATTTCTCAACAGACTGCGTATATTCAACACCCGTACTATATGGAAATCGATTATTTTTAGCGGGACAAGATGGTAGCATTCAAAGCATTACATTAAAAAGGGCCTGACCCCCATTGCGTTAATACTTTATCACAATGGGGGACAGGCCCCGCTTTTTGTCATCCCCAAATTTCTTTAGCGGTATCAACAACGAGTTTTAGTTTTTTCCATTGTTCGTCTTCTGTTAAGATATTGCCGTGATAGGTGGAGGCAAAGCCGCATTGTGGGCTAAGGCATAGTTGTTCTAAGGGTACATATTTTGTTGCCTCTTGAACTCTTGCTTTAATCACTTCTTTGTCTTCTAATTTACCAGTTTTTGATGTTACTAGACCTAGAACAACTTTTGGGCCGCCTTTTGGAATGTATTGAAGGGGTTCAAATGAACCTGATCGTTCGTCATCATACTCCAAGAAGAAACCATCGACTTTTTCATTCGCAAAGACAATTGGTGCGACAGTGTCATAGCCGCCTGAGAAGGAATAGTCAGAGCGATAGTTTCCTCTACATACATGGGTTGTCACCGTTAAGTCTTCAGGTTTTCCTTCCAGAATGCTGTTAACAACTTTTACTGCCAATTCAGCTTGAATTTTCTTTTCTTCTGGAGGAAGGTCGGCTGTTGCGATAACCGCTAAGTACACATCATCTAGTTGAAGGTAACGAATACCGATTCGATAGAACTCATCTATCGTCTTCCTGTAAGCCTCAATAATATCTGTTGCAAATTCCTCAAAATGTTTATAGTGACCATTGATAATGGCGGGATGGAAGAATTGGTTCGGACTTGGAATCGTAAATTTTGTCACAGCCCTATCATCAACAATTTCTAATAATTCCTTTGCTTGTTGAAAAAATGGATGATTCGGGTTATATGCTACTTTGCCAACAAGTCTTACATCGTAAGGATCCGTTTCTTGCTTGGAAAAGTGATAGCCTTGCTCTGGAACATAGCCTTCAACTCCTAATAAATGTTCCATAAAGGTCGAATGCCACCAGTCACGTCCAAACTCCCCCTCAGTTACGACTTGCAAGCCGGCTTCAATTTGTTTCTCAACCGCATGTTTAATTTCTTGACGTTCAATCTCATGGAGCTGTTCAATTGTGATCTTGTCATCTTTAAAATCGCGTTTAGCCTTTTTTAAATTTTCCGGACGTAATAAACTTCCTACTTGGTCCGCTCGAAATGGCGCCTTAACAAGTGTTTTTGTCATCAAATTTCCTCCCAAAAATTTACATTGGGAATAGTTTACCATTGAAACAGCGTTATAAGTAAGATATAAAATTTATCTCTAGTTATAATAATAGGCTATACCCTCCCGTATTGATAATTGACAGAGAACCCTACCAAATGATTGTAGCGATATAAAAAGCAGGGCTCTTTGCTCCTGCTTTTTATATTAGTTCTAATAATGATTCACACCATCTTCAATTTTGCTCTGTCTTTCGGCTCTCAATCGAACCCCAATAGTCGCGATGATAATAATAATCAAGGCGGGGAGTAACCAGCCAAGTCCTTCATCATACATCGGTAATGTTTTTTGGTAGAACGTAGTGAATGGTGTCATCCAAGCAAAATGGTCAATTTCTAATGATTTACATAACGCTTTTAAACCATCAAAGATACTGATCAAAAACGTAAAAACAGTCGTTAACACGTAAACGACACGCTTATGATGAAATAATGGAGATAGAAAAGCTAAAATCATTAATACAATCGCAAGTGGATAAAGGAACATCAGAACAGGAACTGAGAAAGTAATGATATTCGTTAAGCCAAAGTTAGCAAAAACAAAGGTAATGGCCGCGAAAAATACTACTAATGATTTATAGCTGAATCTTGGAAATAGCGTTTGAAAATACTCAGCACATGCTGTTGTTAAGCCAATGGCTGTTGTTAAACATGCTAGTGTGATCAGAACTGCCAACATTATCATGCCAAAAGCGCCAAAATAATAGGAAGTAGCATTGCTTAGCACGGGCCCGCCATTCTCAAAAAATCCAAAGGCTTCAGTACCTGTTGCTCCCATAAAGGCAATGCCAATGTAAATAGCACCGAGTAATGTGACGGCAATTAGACCTGATTTTACAGTGGCATTAAGAATCCCACTTTTTGAAGTAATACCTAATGAACGAACGGAATTGATCACGATAATCCCGAATACAAGCGAAGCGAGTGCATCCATTGTATTATATCCATCTAGAAATCCAGTTAAAAATGCGTTATTCGCATATTCTCCTACTGGGACCTGAACGGCACCCATTGGTTTTATAATGACGAAGAGTAAGAGAATCGTAAGGAGAATCACGATCCCTGGTGCCAAGATCTTTCCAACATTATCAATAAGCTTTGCAGGATTTAGTGAAAACCAAAGGGTAGCAGAGAAAAATAAAAATGAAAAGATCAGCAATCCCCCTTGTTGAAAACCATCGCTTACGAAAGGAGCAATGCCTACTTCATAGGCAACCGTTCCCGTACGTGGGGAAGCAAAAAATGGTCCGATCGTTAAATATAGTAAGCAAGTAAAAAGGATGCCGTACGTTGGATTAACTCTGCTAGCAAGCTCTTGTAAATTACGGCTTCCGGCAAAGCCAATCGCTAAAACTCCCATTAGTGGCAAACCAACACCGGTAATCAGAAATCCTAAAGCTGCTGGCCAAAGATGTGACCCTGCATTTTGTCCCAATTCCGCTGGGAAAATTAAATTTCCGGCACCGAAAAATAGCGCAAATAGCATAATGCCGATCGCAATATATTTTGAAAAAGGTAATTGTTCTTGTGTCAAAGCTGTTCCCTCCAAAGATGCCCAAATATAGCCTGTTTTTAATGTATGCAATAAATGAATAGAGTCTATGATACTATTCATTTGTATAAAATTCAATAAATTGCGGCAAATAATAAGGAAATGAAGACCTGTAAAATTTGGTATTTCGGGTGCAATTGTGAATTAAACGGAGCAGTAAGATCAAATGATATGGGGGGGAATTAAGGGTTTTGTCTTAAATCAGGCAAATCCTTTTTGTTATGACGATTGTTATTTAACGATATATCGTTTATAATTATCGATATGATAAAGGAGGGCTAAAATGAGGAGACGTAGAGGCTTTATCCCACTAGCGATTTTGCACTTATTGGCCGAGGAATCGATGCATGGTTATCAAATTATGAAGGAGCTTGAAGAACGATCTGATGGTGCATATGTGGTAAGTGCTGGCACCATCTATCCTGCTCTTCAGGAATTACTGGATCAGCAACTCATTGAATTGGATTCAGGATTGGATAAAAAGGTTTATTCCATTAACCAGAGCGGTTTGAAGCGGTTAGAGGAAATGGTGCAGCATGAGGAGGGTGATTTCTGGACGGAATGGAAAGAAAGAATGATTTGGCGAAATTCCAAAGAATCGTTACAACTAAGGGAGTCGGTCAAAGCTTGGGAACGAGAACTCCGAAAAGCAATGAAACAAACACGAGGAAATCCTGAAGATGCATCGGAATTAATCGCTTTGATTAATAAAATGACTGAGCGTTTAGTAAAGAAAAATAAGTAAGGGGATCCTTTATGAAAGAAATCAAAAAGTTACTAAAATTTATAAAACCATATACCGTTTTTGCTATTTTAGGACCGCTACTTATGTGTATGGAAGTGGCGATGGATCTTTTACAGCCGACATTTATGCAGAAGATGATTGATGTCGGGATTGCCAATCAAGATAATGGCTATGTTATTAAGCTGGGACTTATTACGTTAGTAAGTGCCTTTATTGGTTTAATCGGGGGAGCTGGGAGTTCCGTTTATGCCGCGAAAGCAGCTGTTCATTTTTCAACTGACATCCGCCGAGCGGTGTTTAAAAAGACTGAGCGGTTTTCAAATCAAAATACGGATGCGTTTGGGACAGGGAAATTAATGACGATTTTAACGAATGATATCTCTACCATGCAACAAGCGGTAATTATGACATTGCGTATTTTTGTCAGAGGTCCTTTGCTTTTTATCGGTTCCATTGTCATTGTTTGGTTCACAGCACGTGAACTTTTTCCAATTTTACTTGTCTCCATTCCGATTCTGGTTGCCCTTATTTATTTTTTCTCCGTGAAATCTGGAAAACTTTTTACTAAGGTGCAAAAAGCGATGGACCAAGTGAACACAAAGCTTCAGGAGATGTTAGCCGGTATTCGAGTGATTAAAGCCTTTGATCGACATGAGTATGAGAAGGGCCGTTTTAAGACGGTGAATGATTTGCTGACAAAGCGCAATATGACAGCAGAGCAGCTTATCCTCACATTAATGCCGATGATGATGTTGGTTGTGAATATGGGCATCATTGCCGGACTTTGGCTCGGTGTGATCAAAATGAATGAAGGGATTCTTCAAGTGGGAGTCATTTTGGCCTTTATTAATTACTTAAACATTATGATGAACGGATTAATGAGCAGCAGTCATGTGTTAATGCAAATTGCTCGTTCTTTTCCTTCTGCAGAGCGAATTGTTCAGGTGTTGGATACAGAAATTGATATTACTGAAAGTGCTCATTCAGTTGCCGGGCATATGATCGAGGGAGATATAGAATTCCGAGACGTCTTCTTTAGCTATAGTAAAAATGGCGAGTATGTGCTGAAAAATATTTCGTTTACTGCAAAGGCTGGAGAAACCATTGGGATTATTGGAGCAACCGGGAGTGGAAAGTCGACCCTTGTTAAGCTCATTCCTCGTCTATATGATCCTGATTCAGGGGAGATTCTAATCGATGGGATCAATGTGAAGGATCTGCCGCTAGAAACACTTCGTTCAGCCATTGGGTTTGTTCCACAAAAGGCGATGCTATTTTCTGGTACGATTAAGGAAAATTTCCAGTTTGGAAAAGAGGATGTAACAGAGGAAGACATGGATGTTGCAGCACAATCGGCGGCCGCCAGTGAATTTATTGATCGATTGGATGGAAAATATGAACACTTGTTGATGCAAGGTGCAACCAATTTATCAGGCGGGCAAAAACAACGGTTATCGATGGCTCGTGCGTTTATTCGGGACCCGAAGATGGTGGTTCTTGATGATTCGACATCTGCCATTGATGCGTTATCAGAATTTGCCGTACAAGAGGCACTAGGGAGGAATTTTTCTGCTACAACGGTATTGATCATCGCATCTAAAATTTCCTCCATTATTGATGCAGATCAAATTCTTGTCATGGAAGATGGCACCATTGAAGCAAATGGGACACATGACGAGTTATTATTAAAAAGTGATGTGTATCGTAATATTTATTACTCTCAAAGTGGGAAGGAGGTCAAGTCTGGATGAGCAAACCAGCTCCTAATATGATGGGACGTGCGCGTGGACCACGGGGATTTAGTGGACCAGTTGTTAAGGCAAAGGATCCAGTTGGAACGATTAAACGAATTTGGCGTTATATGGAGAGGCAAAAAGTGGCATTAATCGCATCGATCATTTTCGTGATTGTCACTACCTTACTAGGACTACTTGCCCCGTATATGATTGGTGTGATCGTTGATGACTATATCATACCAAAAGATATCAGTGGCACATTACGATTATTAGCCATACTTGCGCTCGTTTATTTTGCGACAACCGTGTTTACGTGGTTGCAAAATTTTATGATGGTACGTGTTTCGTTGGAAACGATTCGAAAAATGCGCCAAGATTTGTTTAATAAGTTTCAAACATTGTCGCTAGGTTTTTTTGATAAGCGGCAGCATGGTGATTTGATGAGTAGGGTCACGAATGATATCGATCAATTGAATAATGCGTTAAGTCAAAGTGTGATCCAAATTTTTTCCTCTGTTTTAATGGTAATAGGCGTAGGGATCGCGATGTTTTCCTTGAACAGGGTACTTGCGATTGTCACGCTTCTCGTCATTCCGTTAATGATCTTTACTACGAAGAAATTGATCTCGTACAGTAGTAGTTATTTTATCAAAAGACAAACAGATTTAGGTGAATTAAATGGTTTTATCGAAGAATCGATTTCTGGCAATCAAGTGATTACGCTTTTTGGCAAGGAAGAAAAAATCGATCAACAATTTTCAGAAGTCAATGAACGTCTGCGTCATTCCGCCATGGCGGCTGATACGGTTTCTGGCTTTCTCGGTCCTGTCAATAATTTTATTAACAATTTAGGACTTGGATTTGTGATCGCGATTGGTGCGGTCATGACAGTGAATGAGTTGGCTACGGTCGGAATCATTGCGGCTTTTGTGACATACTCTCGCCAATTCTTTCGACCAATTAACCAGTTGTCGAATCTATTGAACACCTTCCAGTCGGCGATTGCAGGCGCAGAGCGGGTGTTTGAGGTGATGGATGAGACACCAGATTTAGTAGATAAGCAAGAAGCGATTGTCGTAGATTCATTTAGAGGAGATGTGGAGTTTTCCCATGTTCACTTTGGGTATGATGAAGGGCAGCCGATTTTAAAAGACATTGATTTTCAAGTGAAGGCAGGAGAGAAAATTGCTCTTGTTGGTCCGACAGGTTCTGGAAAGACGACAATTATCAATCTATTAATGCGATTTTATGATGTGACAGGTGGACAGTTGCGAATAGATGGTCGAGACATTCGCGATTATCAATTAAGTGGATTGCGAAGGAGAATCGGAATTGTGCTGCAAGACACTTTCCTTTTTTCGGGAACGATTATGGAAAACATTCGGTATGGACGTTTGGAAGCCACGGATGAAGATGTCATTTCGGCAGCCAAAATGGCCTCAGCCCATCACTATATTAAACATTTGCCTGAAAGCTATCATACACAGATTACCTCTGGTGGTTCTAATTTAAGTCAGGGGCAACGTCAGTTACTTGCAATTGCAAGAGCGATCTTAGCCGACTCTGATATCCTAATATTAGACGAAGCCACATCCAGCATCGACACCAATACAGAAATTGAAATTCAAAAAGGCATCAACCGCCTAACCGAAGGACGAACAAGCTTTGTCATCGCCCATCGCCTAAAAACAATTGAAAACGCCGACCGTATCTTCGTCATCCACCAAGGCGCAATCATCGAATCCGGCTCACACCAAGAACTCCTAAAAAACAACGGATTCTACCATCGAATGTATGAAAGCCAATTTAATCGGGGCCAGTCCCCCCGCGTGCTAAAGCATTAACGTGGTGGGGGACAGTCCCTATAGTGTAAGGAGAATAATAATGCTAAAATATACGCTTTGTTTTATAAGAAAGGGAGATAATCTGTTAATGCTGAACAGAAGGAAAAGTCCAAATATGGGTTTGTGGAATGGAGTTGGTGGAAAAATAGAGAAAAATGAGAACCCTACTGAAGGAATATTGAGGGAAGCTTGGGAAGAAACGGGTATTTCCCTTTCAAAAGTCATACATGCGGGAAATGTGACATGGGAAAGTGATAAGGGAAACTCGGGAATGTACCTGTTTCTGGCCGACTTCCCTGCAACAGAAGAGATCCAAACACCGCTTAGCACTGATGAGGGCATTCTTGAATGGAAAGAGATTGATTGGATCTTACATCCCAACAACCGGGGTGTGGTAGACAATATTCCAATCTATCTACCTAAAATTCTAGATGGACAAATGGAGCGGGAGTATAGATTTATTTATAAAGATGGAGTTATGGTAAGCTTTGGGGCCAGTCCCCTCATGTGTTAAAGTATTAACGTGGTGGGGGTCAGGCCCTTTCACTTGAATCTACTTTAGGAGAATTAGCAATGAAGGTCAAATATCCTTTACAAGATACCATACTGATAGATCTTTTAAAGACGGAATATCATTTGTCGGCTGTGAATATTCACTTTATTCCTATGGGTGATTCTGCTTATTCGTACAAAGTGACTTGTCGCAATGATCATCACTATTATCTCAAGCTTTTCGACCATGAGAATGATCGACAGGTGGATAGTTTAAGTAATTTATACCGTGTTTTGCCACTGTTATGGCGAATTTATTCTCAAGGTGCGCTAACAAATATTTCATTGCCAATAGAGAATATTCATCATGATTATAAAACGGCATTTGCGGATTTTTCTGTTATACTCTTTCATTATATTGAGGGAAAGATATTAGCAGATGCATATCCTCTCTCAAATACAATTTTATATAATGTTGGTAAAATAATGGCTACAATCCATCAAACAAACATTGAACACTCTCCGCTTTTAAAAGATAACTTTGATTTATCGTTTGAAATGAACCTTAGGGCATGTATCGATGTGCTAGAAGAGAACTTACCCTATAACGACCTTGAAATCGTCGTAAGAAAGAAGGAGTATATATTTTCTCTTCTGACAAAACTCCATCAGCTGCGACCAAAATATTTACAGAGCATCAATTCGTTTTTTGCCATGGAGACTTATGGGGAGGAAATCTTATTCAAAAAGGAACAGATATCCATGTGATCGATTGGGAATCAGCCATATTGGCCCCCCGGGAGTACGATTTATTTAATTATATGGTGAGAGATTTGAGATTCTATTCTCTTCCTATCAAAAAAATATCCCCACACCAGTAGAGCTAGATCCTGATTTACTAAGGATGTATACATACAGACACCATCTTCGTAACCTAACAAATTGGTTAATGAATATTATATATAGAAACAAAAACGAAAAGCAGAATTTGAATGATATAGAAATGATTTTACACCATTGTTTAAATCGGTTAGACGATGGGGACACGATGGGGACAGGCCCCCAATGTGTTAAAGCATTAACGTGACGGGGGACAGTCCCCAAAAATAAAGGAGGAACATTAGGTGAATAAGAATGATATTGGCAATATACGGAAGCAATTTAAGTTGGATAATGATTTGTTAAAAGTGCAGGATATTTTTAATGTTTACATAAGGAAAGAGAGTAGTGAGATTTATCATCAGGAGAGTCAGCCGTTTCCGATGTTGGAGCGGGAGCAGCAGGAGTTGTTTATGGCGAATTTTAAGAAGGTGCTGACGGGGAAGATGGATCAAAAGTTGTTTGAGGTGAGGTTCCAAGAGCAAGCAGAAGATCATACTCAGGTAATTCTTTACGAGGCACTTGATATAGATGGCGAGGAATGGGAAGAACAAATGCTTAAGATCGTGTCCAAGATGTTTAAGGATGTTGAGTATGAAAAGGACATGGTCGTAACCTTTATTCGCGGGGAGTATTATAAACCAACGAAGAAAAGTAATGACGAGGCGGAAATCAGCGATCGTGATGAGGTTTATTTACATCCTTTTATTCTTTGCAGTATGAATCAAACGGATCAACCAAAAAAATCTCTTGTTTTTGATTATATTGAAAAAGAGTTTAAGGCTAGTGTTGCTGTGGACTCCATCATTAACTTGAAATCCCCAGTCGCTGGGTTTTTATTTCCGAGCTTTACTGAAAACTCGGCAGATGTTAACCACATCCTGTATTCAGCTGGGAAGAAACTTGATTATCATTTTATTGAAAATGTCCTAAATGGGGAAGAGATCATGACAGCAGAGGATGACAAGGCAGTTTTTGAGGAAATTGTGAAGGAAGTCGTCGGTGAAGAAGTCGATACGAGTACACTCTCCAATGTATATGAGGAAATTAATCGGATCATTAATGAAGACGAAGAGGATGAAGCACCTAAGTTGGATTATAAAGATGTGGAACGTGTTTTGAAGGTGAGCGGAGTAGAAGACGTCGATACAGATAAGGTGGAAATGGCTTTTCAAAAAGTGATCGATGACGAGAAATACGAGGTGAAAGCAAGTAGCATTGTTCCGAACTACACGTCTAAATCTATTAAAATCCAAACAAAAGTAGCCAATATTGCCATCAGCCCTCAGGATATAAAATATGTAAAACAAGTGAATCATAATGGCAAACGTTGCTTATTAATTGAAGTGGATGAAGATACGATGGTCGACGGCTTTAAAATTATACCAGAAGCATCCTTGAGTTATTGAGGGCCTGTCCCCCAGCGCGTTAAAGCGTTGGGGGACAGGCCCCAGTCTTTATCCTTCATCCACAACTTCTTTCAAAATTTCATAGGAGCGTTTTTGTTTTTCTGGATCAAAAATATAGGATATGGCCATTATTTCATCAACATGGTATTGATCTTGAAATTGTTTTATTTGTGCTCGAATTCTTGTTTTGCTTCCCATGAAAGTGAAGCTACTCATGTTCGATGCAATTGCTTTTTCTTGCTCATTCCACAGTGCATCCATGTTCTCGACGGGAGGGGTTAGTTTTATAGAGGTGCCCCTCACAACATTTAGGAAAAATTGTTGCATGGTGGTGGATTCTCGTTCTGCTTCTTCGTCTGTTTCCGCAGCGATCACATTGAGACATACCGTCATATAGGGCTGATCAAGATACTCGGAAGGCTGAAATTCACTCCGGTAAATGTCGATTGCATCTGCCATCCACCTTGGTGCAAAGTGAGAGGCAAATACATAAGGCAATCCTAATCTTGCTGCTAAATGAGCAGAATCTGGGGAAGAGCCAAGAATGTATATTGGAATATTCGTCCCGACGCCAGGATAGGCTTTTACCGACCCTTGCTCTTCCTCTGGCCCAAAATAAGTGAGTAATGATTTGACATCCTCAGGGAACGTGTAGACGGTATCGCTTTTTGAGCGTCTTAATGCATTTGCTGTAACCATGTCTGTTCCCGGCGCACGTCCAAGCCCTAAATCCAAACGTCCGGGATAGATGGTGCCCATTGTCCCAAATTGTTCCGCCACAACTAGTGGCGCATGATTTGGCAGCATAACACCGCCAGACCCAACACGAATTTTCTCCGTATGTTCTAATGTATGTTTGATTAAAATCGATGTTGCAGAACTCACTAGTGTCGCAGTATTATGATGCTCTGCAATCCAATAACGTGTATACCCCATTTTCTCCGTAGCTTGTGCTAAATCCACCATGGAATCAATTGCTTCCTTCGACTCTTGGCCTTGTCTGATTGGCACAAGGTTTAAAACAGAAATTGGAATTTGTATATTTGACATTGTCCATTTTCCTTTCCTGTTAAAGTTGGGCTTGGCCCTTATCCCAACTATCATAACAGGAATACATGGAAAAACACATTGAAATGCTTTGTGCCCCGAAGAAAACTTCGGCAATGTAGCCTCTACCAAACCAACTTGTAGTAAAAAGTTCCAAGGGCTTTTGCATGAGGATGTACTCATAAAGGATCCAACTATGTTATAATCTTCTATATGAATATTTTAATCTATAAAAGATTTAGACATACTATAATCAAATGAATATTGATACAGGAAAGGTAAGTCCCTAGATTGTGTCATGGTTTGCTGGGACGCGCTTACATCTTTTCTGCAAATCTCAAGGTATAAGGATATGGTAAAAATGAGTAACAGACAAACGAAAACGGACGTTATCCTAATCGGTGCCGGAGTTATGAGTGCAACTTTAGGAACTCTTTTGAAGGAATTAGCACCAGACTGGGAGATTAAGGTTTTTGAGAAGCTTACGAAGCCAGGGGAAGAAAGTTCTAACGAATGGAATAATGCAGGTACAGGACATTCTGCACTGTGTGAACTTAATTATACCGTTGAAAAACCGGATGGTTCACTCGATATTAGTAAAGCGATTAAAGTGAACGAACAATTCCAACTATCGAGACAGTTTTGGTCTTATTTGGTTAATCGTAATCTAATTCGCCATCCGCAAGACTTTATCATGCCATTGCCCCATATGAGTTATGTATATGGAGAAGAAAATGTAAAGTTTCTGAAAAAACGTTTTGAAGCCCTTTCCAACAATCCTTTATTCGAAGGAATGGAGTTTTCCGATGATCCGGAAAAACTAGCCGAATGGGCACCCCTTATGTTGAAGGATCGCACTTTGGATGAGCCTATAGCAGCGACAAAGATTGATTCTGGAACAGATGTTAATTTTGGCTCTCTAACACGTATGTTGTTTGATCATTTACAAAACCAAGAGGTCGAGATCCATTACAAACATAGTGTAGATAACATCAAACGTATGGATGATGGATGCTGGGAATTGAAAGTGAAAAATCTTGACAGTGGCACGGTTGAACGTCATATAGCAAAATTCGTCTTTATTGGCGGTGGAGGCGGCAGTCTACATTTACTGCAAAAATCTGGTATTCCTGAAGGAAAGCATATTGGTGGCTTCCCAGTAAGTGGGTTGTTCATGGTGTGTAATAAACCTGAGATTGCTGAGCAACATCATGCAAAGGTATATGGAAAAGCCTCGGTTGGAGCTCCACCTATGTCAGTTCCACATCTGGACACAAGGTATATTGATAATAAAAAATCGTTATTATTTGGACCGTTCGCTGGCTTTTCACCAAAGTTTCTTAAAACAGGATCGGTATTTGATTTAATTACCTCGGTGAAGCCGCACAATGTTTTAACGATGTTGGCGGCAGGAGCTAAAGAGCTATCCTTGACAAAATATTTGATTCAACAACTGATGTTATCGAAGGAACAACGTATGGAAGAATTACGAGCGTTTATTCCAAACGCCAAGAGTGAGGATTGGGATCTAGTTGTCGCTGGTCAGCGTGTGCAAGTGATTAAAGACACGGTTACTGGAGGAAAAGGGACATTACAATTTGGCACTGAAGTAGTAAGTGCTGCAGATGGCTCAATTGCAGCATTGCTTGGTGCATCTCCAGGGGCTTCGACAGCTGTTCACGTTATGCTTGATATCATAAACAGATGTTTTCCGGACCAACTAAAAGAGTGGGAACCGAAAATAAAGCAAATGATTCCATCGTATGGTATATCATTGGTAGAAAACCCAGAGCTTTTCCAAAAAATTCACGCTTCCACAGCACAGGTCCTAGGCCTAAGTGAAGGCTCAACAAATCCAGATCATCCTGAAACTGGAGAAACGAGAGTATTAGAGAAGGCTTAAAAAAATACACCAGGGGGACTGTCCCCTGGTGTATTAACGCGTTAACTCGGTAGGGGACAGTCCCCAGATTGGGTAATCTTTAATCCTTGTTTCAATGTATTCCCAATTGTACATGCTTTTTCAGCGGATTTGATTAGTTTATTTTTATAGGCCTCAGGGAGGTGGTCTGGAAGTGATACTTGAACGATACATTCTTCGAAGCGTGATGGGCGATCAGCCGCTTTTATGGTTTTGACTTCAACGGAGAATGGATCATTTTCGTCTAGTTCTATTCCATCCCGTTCTAGCATTCTTTGAATGACAATTGTTGTACATAGTCCTAGAGAGGATTCTAGTAATTCCTTCGGGTTTAAGCCAGTTGAACCTGCTGTAAAGCTGGCTTCTACTTGATAACCTGCTTCATTATAAATACCAAAAGTGCCATTTTTTCTTTGTACGATGGCCATATATTATTCCTCCTTATAAGATACGGATAGTCCGAAAGGTATAAAAAACTTATCCACCTTTAATACAAATGGCATGAAACGTAATGTCCACTTACTATTTCTTTGCGTTCAGGCACAACATTCTTACATACTTCTGTTGCGAAAGGACATCTTGTATGGAACATACAGCCTGATGGTGGATTTAGAGGTGATGGGATATCTCCCTTCAAAACAATGCGTTCTCGTTTATCTTCATCCATATTTGGTCGAGGGACGGCCGAAAATAGAGCTTTTGTATATGGATGAAGCGGTTCTGCAAATAACTGGTCTGTAGAGGCTTCTTCGACGATTTTCCCCAAATACATTACACCAATTCGATCAGAGATATGTCGTACGACACTAATATCATGAGTAATGAATAAATAAGTCAAATCAAATTCATCTTGAAGCTCTTCTAAGAGATTAAGGACTTGAGACTGAATGGACACATCCAAGGCTGATACCGGTTCATCACAAATGATCACTTTTGGATTCAAGATGAGCGCTCTTGCCAAACCAAGCCGTTGTCTTTGTCCACCAGAAAATTCATGGGGATATCGATAATAGTAATCAGCCCCTAAGCCGACCTTGTTTAACATCTCTAATGCCCGCTCTCTTCGTTCCTTTTTGTCTCCGATGGCATGAATGTTAAGGGGCTCTTCTAAGATTTGCCCAACGTTTTTTCTTGGATTTAATGATGAATAAGGGTCTTGAAAGACCATTTGTAAATCTTTTCGAGCCCTTCGCAGATCCTGCCTAGACATTTGCACAAGATCTTGATTTTGGTAGAGTACTTTGCCGGCAGTTGGTTCCATTAAACGGAGAATCGTACGACCAGTTGTACTTTTTCCACAGCCTGATTCCCCGACAAGTCCCAATGTTTCGCCATTGTATATATCAAAGGAGACGTCGTTCACTGCTTTTACTTGCCCTTTAATACCACCTAATCGACCGAATTGTCCAGTAACAGGAAAATATTTTTTTAGATGTTGGACTTGGAGGATTGGCTCTTGTTTATTTGCTTGTAGAGACATAATCATCCTCCTCTCTTTCCGCAATTTCTTTGTAATGCCAGCATCTGACCTTTTGAGTTTCACTATGATCTTCTAGTTCAGGTGCCTTTTCCCGGCAAAGATCTGTGGCAAACGGACAGCGTGAAGCAAAGCGGCAGCCTTTTGGAACATTCTCTAAGGAAGGAACAGATCCTTTAATGACATGCAGCTTTTGGGTCCGATCACCATCTATCTTTGGAATAGACTTCATTAGGCTTTTCGTATAGGGATGTAATGGTTTGGTGAATAGATTTTTTGTATCTGTTTCTTCCACAACCTGACCAAGATACATGACAATCACGCGGGTGCATATCTCAGCTACAACCCCAAGATCATGGGTAATGAACATAACACCCATCTGTAATGTTTTATTTAACTCAATAATTAAATCTAAAATTTGTGCCTGAATGGTAACATCAAGGGCTGTCGTTGGCTCATCAGCAATTAATAGCTTTGGTTGACAAGCAAGAGCCATCGCAATCATGGCGCGTTGTTGCATTCCTCCAGATAATTGATGAGGATAATCATTTACTCGTTTTTCAGGTGCTGGAATCCCTGTCAGACGTAGCATGTCAATGGCCTTCTTTGTTGCTTCCTTTTTTGAAACCTTTTGATGTAATAAAATTGCTTCTCTTATTTGATCACCGATTGTATAGACAGGATTAAGAGAGCTAAGGGGGTCTTGAAAAATCATCGAGATCTCATTTCCACGAATCGCCCCCATCTTAGCATTTGACAATTCTAATAGATTTTTTCCATGAAGCCGAACTTCCCCTTCATGTTCAGTTGTATTCTTTTCATCAAAAAGTCGCATAATCGACTGGGACATCACACTTTTCCCACAACCTGATTCACCGACAACACCTAGAATCTCTCCTTCATTGACTTGGAAGCTGATTCCATCGACAGCTGTTACACGTCCACGTGAAGTGTTAAAGTGAGTTTTTAAATCTTTTACTTCAAGAAGTGGTTGATTGTTCATTTGTGTCCCTCCTTTATCGTTCAGTCAACTATTGATAGTTGTAAAATTCTAGATCTGCAGGCAACTTCTTTGGGATGTACCACGGATTGCCACAGCTTCTATTTAACGCTTATTTTTTCCTGCTGTATGTGGGTCTATAAAGTCTCGTAAGCCATCACCTAAAAGGTTAAGGCCCAATACGGATACAACAATGATAAGTCCAGGATAAACAACCATCCACCATGCTTTAAAAATCACTAATTTCCCTGCATATAGGATATTTCCCCAACTAGGATCTGGAGCGGGAATCCCAGCACCAAGGAAACTAAGAGCTGCCTCTGAAATGATGGCTTCGGCAAACACAAAGGTAGCCTGGACAATTAATGGTGATATAGTATTAGGTGCTATATGCCCCCAAATGATGCGCAAGTTGCTAGCTCCTTGTGCCTTCATGGCCTCGATATACGTTTGCTCACGGACGACTAACGCGGAAGAACGAACGATACGGGCAATACTTGGGGTGAAAACGATACTCAAAGCGATAATGACGTTGGTGGCTGATGGCCCTAATGCTGCCATTAAAGCAATCGCAAGTAAAATACCCGGAATGGACATGAGTGCATCGCAAATCCGCATTAAGATATGATCTAATGCATTATAAAAACTAGCATACAGTCCAATCACCATACCAAGGAATGCTGAAATTAGTGTTACGGCTAAACCAATTCCCATAGAAACCCGTGCTCCATACACAATCCTTGTTAGCAGATCCCTTCCAAATTCATCTGTCCCTAATAAATGCGCGGAACTAGGTGCTTTTAATCGCTCTGTTACAACCATGGCATATGGGTCATAGGACATGAGAAAGGGGCCAATGAAGGCAAATACAATAAGAAAAATAAAAATGATAGCGCCAAGAACCATTAATTTATTGGAAAAAAATCTTTTCACGGTCAATGATCGTTGTTGTTTTTTTAGACTAGACTTGATTTGTTGGAATTCATTTTCCTTTTGAATTGCAGCCATATGCTATCTCCTTTCTATTTTCGTTCCAACCTAACGCGAGGATCAATAATCCCATACAATAAGTCTACAATTAAGTTGATCATGACATATATAAAGGTAACAAATAGAACAACGCCCTGTATGACAGCGAAATCTCTTCGTTCAATTGAGTTAATAATTAACTGTCCCAGACCGGGAATATTAAAAATTGTTTCAACTACTACTGCACCAGTTACAAGTGTACCAAAGGATTGTCCAATCACTGTCAGGATGGGAAGGAATGCGTTACGAAGTGCATGTTTTACAATCACTTTTCGTTCCTTTGCACCTTTCGAACGGGCTGTTTTAATATAGTTCATATTTAAAACTTCCAGCATAGAAGAGCGTGTCATTCTTGCGACAAGTGCTGCTTGAATCGCCCCTAAAGAAATCGCCGGTAAAATTAAGTATCTAAAATGCTCACAAATTCCTAAGCTTAACGGTTGATAACCAGCGATTGGTAACCAATTTAATTTTACACCGACAAACAACATTAATAATAAACTAAGTAGGAAACTAGGAACGGCCATTCCTAATAAAGAGACCACCATAAGTGAATGATCTGCCAATGATCCACGACGATAAGCTGCATAAATACCGATCGGAATCGCTAAAATCAATGCAACAATTTCAGCTAATATGGCAAGAGACAATGTTGGAGCCAAATGACTGAAAATGGCTTGTGTGACGGGCTCATCCATGAAATAAGACCTTCCCAAGTCACCCTGAAAGATCCCTTTTATCCAAGTAAAATACTGATTATAAATTGGGAGGTTAAACCCCATTTGTTCATTCAATTCTTCAATCTGTTCCTCCGTTGCTTCCATTCCTAGGATAACGGAGGCCGGATCCCCTGGTGTCAGATGGACAATTAAAAAGATTGCAATTGAGACAATAAATAATACAGGTATTAAGGATAAAATCCGTTTTACAATATAGCCTACCAAGGAGACCCCTCCTTTTTGGATTCATAATAATTCATATCGTATCATGCTTGGCTTTTAAAAAGAACTGACATTTTTTGAACTGTCCAGCTCCAGGCGCCATCGGCTCGAGGCTCGCAGGAGCGAGTCCGTCGGCGTTGCGACGTACAGGAGGTACTAGTGCAGACGAAGCGACAGGACGTCGCGTTTGAGTCTGCCGCCAGGACGGCGCGAACTTAGCCGATGTTCTGCATAAATAGCCTGAACCAATGAAAGGCAAAAAGCGCCTTTCTTTGGTTCAGAACATTTGCTTGTCGCCGATAGGCGGGCGCCTTGCGCTTTTCTTATAAGGTAAGAAAGTATAAATTTTGGCTAATGCTTGATCCAGCTCCAGCGCCCAGCGACTAGCAAACTTTCGGTGCCTTCCTACGATAAGTCAACATCAGCTCGCCTTATCAGGCTCACTGTGTTTCCTTTATCTCGTCAGGCCCCTAAAAAGTTTGTATGTCGCTAAACGGGCGCTTGCGCTTTTCTTAAAAAAACAGGGAAACCTCCATCGTTATCATAACAATGGAGGATTTGATCTTATCAAATCAGTGGGGAATGGAAAAACTCCTACTGATTGAAGTTTCACTTTTATTCCGCAATTTTCGTATTCCAAATGATTGGATAATCTAAGATTGTAAATCCTTCAAGTTTATCTGTTGTTGCTAACAAGCTATTGTAGTGACCAATTACTGTGGACGGAAGATATTCATATAAGTAGCCTTGTAGTTCATCCCAATGCTGGCTTGCTTCTTCGTCTGTTTTGGCTTCGCGAATCTTCGAGACTAAATCTGTTATCTTCGAATCATCTACTCCTGCCCAATCTTTTGTTAATGCTAGTAATTGTGGTGGAGTGAGAGGATAACCATTACTTGTAATAAAAATATCCCATTGTGAAGGATCATTTTTCTTTTCTAAGAATGTTGGAAAGTCGAAGTTCTCTACTTTTACTTTCATTCCTAATTGTCGTAACTGTTCTTGAACGACAAGTGTTGCTGAGTACATTTCATTATAATCGCTGGTTGTTAGTAAGGTAATTTCTTCACCATCATAACCAGCTTCTTTCAATAAGTCTTTTGCCTTCTCGACATCGCCTTGATTATAGTTATCTTGCCCAGCTTCTGTTTCCCACTGTGTTTGATCAGGGTTCATATAAGCTGGATTTAAAGAATACAAGTCTTCGTTCGCAAATGCACCTAACATTATTTCATCCATTTCTAATCCAGTTTGAATCGCTTGGCGCATTTTTACATCGGCTAAGCTTCCTTCATTCGTGTTATAGAAAAGTGTTAATGTTCCACCTTTAAAATCTTGAACTTCAATATTATTTGCTGATTGTAATTGCTCATAGTTTTCAATAGGAATGCTATTAGCGAGATCATATTCGCCTGTTTGAATTCCAGCAATTCTCGTTGAATGGTCAGTTACAAAGTGATAGTATACATCTTTGATAAAAGCTTCTTTCTTTCCTGCAACTCCACTAGCTTCCTCATCAACAGCCTGATAATCGTCATATTTGGTTACATGGATATATTGATCTTGCTTCCATTCTTCAAACTTATATGGACCAGTTCCAATATATTCCTTCACACCTTCTGCATCAGCAGAATCAATTATTTCTTTTGGCATAATGGCTGGAAATTGAGCTTGTGAAGCCATCATGATCAGTACATCAGAGTAATTTTTTGGTAAAGTTAATACAGCGGTGTACGTATCTTCTGCTTCGAATTTTGCATCCTTTAAAAGTTCTTTTGCCTTCGGTGATTTTTCCAACCAACGATTCATGGATGCTACCACATCTTCAGATGTCATTTCATCATCGTTGTGGAATTTAATTCCCTCTCTTAAATGAAAGGTGTATGTTTTACCGTCATCACTTGTATCAATCGATTCAGCTAGCATTGGAACAGGCTCATAATTTTCATCTAACGTCACCAATGTTTCAAAGATATTTCGTGAAATATCTAATGACGCTTGTGAGACCGTTATCGCTGCATCGAGAGTTGGTGGTTGAGCTGTAATGGCAATATCTATTTTATCCGCATAGTTTTTCTGACCTTCTGCAGATTCTCCACCCTTATTAGAGTCGTCTGCATTACTACTACACCCAACAGCCAGTAAAGCTGTAAGCATAATGTAGCATAGAAAGTGTAGGTGTTTAAATTTCATCCAGTAAATCCTCCCTCGTAAACATAACATAAAAAAAAGCATGTTAATTCATACTTTTTTGATTGGTTTTATTAACATAGTAATATTACCCTATCTTTCTATTAAAGTCAACAAGGGGGACAGTCCCCCATTGCGTTAATACTTTAACACATTGGGGGACTGTCCCCGCTTTATTGCCGCTTTAGATAGATGCTTCGTAAATAGATTGAACGGCTTTTTCAAGGGTAGTGTTAAATTCTTCATCTGTTTGGTCGTTGTTTAGGTCTTGACTGAGGGCACGAGAGAAGCTGGCGATGAGGCCAACGTTTTCTTTTAGCTTTGCATTTGCTTCGTCTGCGGAGTAACCTCCGGAGAGGGCTACAACTCGAACGACCTTTGGATGATCGATTAATTCTTTATATAAGTTTGGTTTTGTAGGAATGGTGATTTTTAACATTACATACTCATTTTCCTCTAATTGGTTGAGATGGTCTAGTAGTTCTGCTTTTAATAGGTCTTCACATTTTTCCTTTTCAGGGCTGTTAATATCAACTTCTGGTTCGATAATCGGAACGAGTCCTGCTGCGATAATTTGCTTGCCGATTTCGAATTGCTGGCGAACGACAGCTTTAATGCCTTCTCTATTCGCTTCTTTAATAACCGAGCGCATTTTTGTACCGAAAATATGGCGTTCATTTGCGCGATTTAGTAGTTCCCCAAGACCTGGATTCGGCTTCATCAGTTGTACACCATTCTTCTCTTGATCAAGTCCTTTGTCTATTTTAAGAAAAGGAACAATGCCCTTTCTTTCAGCTAAATAATCGGCTGTGTACATGTCTTCGATTTTGCTATCCATTGTTTGTTCAAAAAGAATAGCCCCTAAAATATACTTCGCGTTGAAAGCAGGAGACGTGATAATACGCGTCCGCATTTTGTGGACTAACTCGAACATTTCATCTTCTGTTGAATAGGCATCTTCTGAGATTCCATAAGCGGCTAGCGCCTTAGGTGTACTGCCGCCACTTTGGTCTAGTGCTGCGATAAAACCTTTTCCGTTTTTGACTTTCTCAAACTGACTTTGGTTCATCATGACCACTCCTTTTTTCTAATAGTGTCGTCTTTTATCTCAGATGTTACTCTTCTCAATAACATTCTAGCACTATGAGGAAAATGGTTATACTCATATGCATGGAGGAAGTATGTCCCACTGATAGGAGTTTTTAGTTTTTAATATATAAGAGAGAACAAAGGGGCGCTGGAGCTGGATGACAAACATGGCATAAGATAGTTTTCCACAAGCTAAGATTTTATTTTTACTTAAAGGATAAAAAAGCCTGCTGTAAAAGGGATATTCCCTTTACAGCAGGCTTGTCTACTTTAGTTATCTACATTAACAGGCAGTAAAACCCCCGCTACTTGAAGTTTCATCTATTAATTTCGAACAAGGTAATCGAAGGCACTTAGCGATGCCGTTGCACCAGATCCCATCGAAATAATAATTTGCTTAAATGGAGCAGTGGAACAGTCGCCAGCGGCAAATACGCCAGGGACATTAGTTTCTCCACGATGGTTCACAACGATCTCCCCAAATCTATTACGCTCAACGGTGTCACCGAGCCAATCCGTATTTGGTACGAGACCAATCTGAACAAATACTCCAGATAGTTCAATATGATGTTCTGTCTCTGTATCACGTTCAATATAGGTAATGCCGTTGACACTGTCTGTTCCGGTAATTTCCTTTGTTTGAACATTCTTCAAAACTGTGACATTTGGAAGGCTGTTAAGACGATCTTGAAGGACAGAGTCAGCTTTCAATTCAGGCAAAAATTCAAGCACTGTGACATGTTTCACAATCCCGGCAAGATCAATAGCAGCCTCAATCCCGGAATTTCCACCGCCAATAACAGCTACATCTTTTCCTTCAAACAATGGACCATCACAGTGAGGGCAATATGCGACACCCTTGTTTTTGAATTCAGCCTCACCTGGTACGCCAATATTACGCCAGCGGGCACCTGTTGAAAGGATAACGGTCTTACTTTTTAGAACAGCGCCGTTTTCTAATTCAATTTCAATTTGATTTTTCTTTTCTAAACGTTTTGCACGCTGCAAATTCATGATATCAATGTTGTATTCTTTTACATGCTCTTCAAGATTCGCTGCAAGTTTTGGACCTTCTGTATGCTTCACGCTAATAAAGTTTTCGATACTAGCAGTGTCCAAGATCTGACCGCCAAAGCGTTCAGCAACAATTCCTGTACGGATTCCTTTACGTGCTGCATAGACAGCTGCACTTGCACCCGCAGGTCCGCCTCCTACTACAAGCACATCAAACGGATCTTTATCTGCAAATTCCGATGCGTCAGGAGCACTTCCTAACTTAGCAAGAATCTCTTCAAGCGTCATACGTCCGTTACCAAATGGTTCACCATTCAGGTATACGGTAGGGACAGCCATGATGTTTTTGCTTTCCACTTCTTCTTTGTAAGCTGCGCCATCAATCATAGTATGGGAAATACTAGGATTAAGAACGCTCATTGTATTTAATGCCTGTACAACGTCAGGACAATTTTGACAGCTTAAGCTAACGTAAGTCTCAAAATGATAGGTTTCTTGAATCAGTTGCACTTGATCGATGACTTTTTGATCGACCTTTGGGGCTCTCCCACTTACTTGAAGGAGGGCGAGTACGAGTGAAGTGAACTCATGGCCAAGCGGGACACCAGCAAAGGTGATCCCAGTCTCTTCTCCAATACGGTTGAGACTAAAGCTCGGTGTTCTCTCAAGCTCAGCGTGCTCGACCTTAATATGACTAGACATAGTCGCTAACTCATCAACTAGTTCTAGCATCTCGCGGGAAACCTGATCCGTTCCCGCGCTCACTTTTAGTAACACATCGCCTTCAAGCATTTGAAGATATTGTTCTAATTGTGCTTTTAACTCCGCATCTAATATCATTCAATCTACTCCTTAAATTTTACCTACTAGATCTAAGCTTGGTTTAAGCGTTGTAGAACCTTCTTCCCATTTAGCTGGGCAAACCTCTCCTGGATTATTACGCACGTATTGAGCTGCTTTAATCTTACTAATAAGCGTGCTTGCATCACGACCAATCCCGTCTGCATTGATTTCAGCTGCTTGTACAACACCGTCTGGATCAATAATGAATGTACCACGTTGAGCAAGCCCTGCTTCTTCATCCAAAACATCGAAGTTACGAGAAATCGTTTGTGATGGGTCACCAATCATCGTATATTCGATTTTACTGATTGCATCTGAGTGGTCATGCCATGCTTTATGGACGAAATGCGTATCTGTTGAAACGGAATAGACTTCAGCTCCAAGCTCTTTTAGCTCTGCATATTGATTTTGCAGGTCCTCAAGTTCAGTTGGGCATACGAATGAAAAGTCTGCTGGGTAGAAACAAACAACATTCCATTGCCCTTTTAAGTTTTCATCACTAACTTCGATAAACTCACCGTTGCTGCTATTGTAGGCTGATGCTGTGAATGGTTCTACTTTTTTTCCAATTAAAGACATATACTCTTCCTCCTAATATATTTTAATATTTTATGTCGCTAACTATAATAATTCTAATACAACATTAATTATCATATGAAAACTATCTTTTGTCAAATCTTATACATTGATTAAAAAGTTTCATTATTAATTATCATTATGGATCAAAAAAAGTTTGTTTACGCTAATTTATACTAGCTATGAAAGCTGACGAATTTGGAGTTAGTATCTATATTCTCAATTAACAAAAGCGATTCTCGATCGTTTAAACTTCCTTAGTATGTAGGTTTTCCATGAATAGGTAAAATAAAACACATGCATTAAAAAAAGATCGTAGTCTCTCTATTAAATTAAAGTTATGATAGAAAGGAGAGTATGGAAGGGGGAGTTCAAGATTGAACAAATACATAAGAACAAAACTGATATTGTTTTTCATTCTACTTTTCGCGCTATTGTTAAGTGGTTGTGGAAACGGGGCAAAGCCTGAAGAAGTAAAGTCACAAAGTGAGAAAATGCAGGTTGAAGAAAATCCCATTGTGACGATTGAAATGGAAGATGGAGGAATAATTAAAATTGAGTTGGAGCCTAATATAGCGCCCAATACGGTCGCAAATTTTGTTGCTCTTGCAGAAGATCATTTTTATGATGGACTTATTTTTCATCGTGTTATTCCTGGTTTTATGATTCAAGGGGGCGACCCTGATGGAAACGGCTCGGGTGGTCCTGGCTATAGTATTGTTGGAGAATTTCCTTCAAATGGTGTTGAAAATAATCTAAAACATGAGCGTGGCGTGATCTCAATGGCTCGGACCAAAGAACCTGATTCTGCTGGTTCGCAATTTTTCATCATAGCAGAGGATGCTTCCCACCTTGATAACGATTATGCTGCATTTGGAAAGGTAACAGAGGGAATGGATATTGTTGACAAAATTGTCAATGTAGAACGGGATGCTGTAGATAAGCCATTGACAGACCAAGTGATGAAAAAAGTAACGATTGACACAATGGGTGCTACCTATCCAGAGGTGGAAAAGGTGCAATAAACATCCTCATATTGTCATATATATAGCCCAGAAAAGTTAAAAACGCCCTTTTCTAGGTCTTTAACTGAAAATAAATTCCTTTGAAAACCTAGAGAAGGGCCCTTTTTCCTGGTCACAGAAAATATATATTTAAACTTTCCGAAGGAATTAAAGGACTTTTATAGAATAAATGTAGAGTATCTTTAAAAATAGTAAGAAGGGGGGAGGTAAATATAATGGAAGAACTTAAATGGAGAAATGTAAAAAGTTTTCTGGAAACGATCCATACCGAAACAGGCGAGCGGACGACTTTGGCAACATTTGATCAAGTAATTGAGGCGCCTAATTGGACCAAGGATGGAAAGCTCATTTATAACAGGGGCGGAAAGCTGTACTCTTTTGACATGCAAACAGATGAAAACACTTTCATTAAATCGAGTTTTGCTACTTCTTGCAATAACGATCATGTCTTGTCACCGGATGAAATGTATTTGGGGATCAGTCACCAAACTAATGAAGATCGGCAGTCTCGTATTTATACTTTAGCTAGAGAGGGCGGGCATCCGACACTGATTACACCCATGGGGCCTTCCTATTTACACGGTTGGTCCCCTGATGGAAAGGAATTAGCTTACTGTGCTGAGCGGAACGGGAAATATAATATATATACCATTCCAGCAATCGGGGGAGTGGAGAAGCAATTGACACATACTCCAGGACTAGATGATGGACCAGAATATTCACCAGATGGTCAATACATTTGGTTTAACTCAACACGTACCGGCCTTATGCAAGTATGGCGAATGAATGTAGATGGAAGTTCACAGACACAAATGACGTTTGAGGAAAGTCATAACTGGTTTCCTCATGTGTCTCCTGATGGGAAGCATGTTGTGTATATCGCATATCAGAAAGGGGATGTAGCACCTGACGATCATCCTCCTAATAAGAATGTTGAACTGCGCCTAATGCCAAGCTCTGGTGGTGAATCACGTATGCTTGTAGAGCTGTTTGGAGGTCAAGGGACGATTAATGTGAACTCTTGGTCACCGGACAGCAAACAGTTGGCATTTGTCCGTTATGAGCTCAGTTAAAGTCTTCCGTAAAGATTCACTTGAAAAATTGATGAAGAGAATGAGCCGTTAAAAGCCCATTCCGTGTGAGGTGTATGATTGACAAGTAATGAATATATTATCTGATGAATTGAAAACCCTTTTATCGCAAAACGGTATAGGAGAAGAGGAGATCCTAGATTGGGTGTTTTGTGATCGGGGCATAGATGGCGGTTTTGTCGATACCTATCTGCTTCTGACAAAACACTCACTTTATCGATTATCCAACGCCAATGAAAAGCAAAAGGAAAAGGTTTTTAAAGGATTTCGAGTACTCGATAAAAAACAGAAAAACGAGGTCCCTAATGAAACGCAAAAATTTGATTCAGATCGATTTAAAATAGAAGAAATTGAAAAGATCCACATCGTAAACTTGATCGCCTCTGGCCTTATTGTTATTAAGGATTCTGAAGAACGGGCGATTGCAGCTGTCACAAATGGACATATGGCTGCTGCGACAAAGTTTGTCTCAACTTTTATGAAATTAAAGAATGATGAACCGATCGATTGGCATGAAGAGGAGGATAAAAGCGTAAAATCCTGTCCTACATGTGGCATGATATATCCCGAAGAGGGACGACAAATCTGCCCTAAATGCCTGAAGAAAGGGGCAATTTTTACAAGACTATTGGGATTTACGGTCCCACATAAACGGTCTATTTTCTTCATTATATTATTTATGCTCCTTAACTCAGCAACAGGTCTTGTGATTCCTTATTTTCAAGGTACTGTCTTATTTGACCAAGCATTGGGAGGAACCGGCACATTTGCAGGGAAAATTACACTCGTAATTTTGCTTATTATCCTCTTTCGAACGTTGTCTTTAGTTTTTGGAATCTTATTTGGTGTGATCAATGCTCGCATGGCCGCGGATATTGTCTTTGATCTAAAGGCAAACATATTTACTTCCATGCAGCGATTGTCTTTGTCATTTTTTCAGAAAAAACAAACAGGCCAATTAATGACAAGGGTAAATGATGATGCGAATGAGCTGCAATTTTTCTTTGTTGATGGTATTCCTTATTTTGTTGTCAATGCAATGAATATTATTGGGGTCACCACCATATTACTGGTGATGGACTGGAAATTGACACTTGTTTGTTTGGTTCCATTGCCATTTGTCGTTTTATTAATCCGCTCTGTTTTTCCGAAATTATGGAGAATGTCCTGGAAAAGGCATAGGAAGGCGAGCGCGATGAATTCCATTATTAGTGATACGGTGCGCGGAGCAAGAATTGTAAAGGCTTTCGGGAAGGAAAAGGTGGAGATTGACCGTTTCCAGGGGGCAAATGTTTCCTTTTCCAATGCTGAACAATCATTTAATAAAATGAATAGTACGGTTTTTCCTATCATCAATATGCTCACTCAGATTGGCGGTGTTTTGATTTGGGCCTTCGGTGGGTGGCGAGTGATCGGAGGAGAGTTGACATTTGGAGAAATCATGACCTTTATTACGTATATTTACATGTTATTTGGTCCAGTCCAGTTCATGAATGATATTGCGGGTTGGTGGTCTTACTGTATGTCAGCGGCACAGCGGGTTTTTGAAATTCAAGATGCTGTCCCGGAAATAACCGAAAAGGAAGATGCTCTCCATTTGGAAGAATTCAAAGGGGATATCGACATTTCTAAGATTCATTTTCATTATGAAGCCAATAAACCCATTTTGCGAGATGTATCGTTACAGGCAAAATCGGGACAAATGATTGGCATTGTGGGCCCGTCAGGAGCAGGTAAATCTACGTTGGTGAACTTAATTTCGCGGATCTATGAAGTGAATGAAGGAGAAATTAAAATAGATGGGATCAATGTAAAGGATCTAGCAGCTGATACGTTGCGAAAAAATATTGGAATTGTTTCACAGGAAGTATATGTTTTTATCGGAACGATCGCAGAAAACATTGCTTATGCGAATCCAGATTGTTCCCTTGAGGATATAATTCATGCAGCGAAAGTAGCGAATGCTCATGATTTTATTGAAAGTTTACCAGACGGTTATGATACAGTTGTCGGCACAGGCGGCTATAATCTGTCTGGTGGTGAAAAGCAACGGATCTCGATTGCCAGAGCAATTTTACATGATCCACAAATTCTAATATTGGATGAAGCGACTGCATCATTAGATACAGAGACAGAACTACAAATTCAAGAAGCCCTAGAGTCATTGGCGAAGGGGAGAACCACTATTGCCATTGCCCATCGTTTATCAACATTGCGAAATGCGGATTATTTATACGTGATGGAAGAAGGGGAGGTTGTTGAAGAGGGTACACATGAAGATTTAATGAAGATCGATGCAATCTATGCGGGCATGGTGAAAAAGTATGAAGAAGCCTTAAAGATGAAAGAGGTGATTTAAATGGAGAAGCTTGATATTGAAACAGATGGTCATGAAAATAAATCAGAGCTAGCAGAAGCAGCCAAAATGAACTATCTAACGAAGGATAATGCACTGTTTGTGGAAAATGACGGCCATATGTTAACAGTCCATATAGATGAAAAAGTATATCCCGCTGCCTATTTATATTGCTCCTTTCCTCATCGAAATAATCGAATTTTTATTTCTGTTAGAACGGATGAGAATGAAGAAATTGGCATTATTAGATCCTTAGATGAATTTCCGAGCGAGACGATAAGCTTGCTAGAAGATCATATCAACTTACGTTATTTTGCACCAGAGATTACAAAAGTAGATAAAATAACCGAAGAATTCGGCTATTCCTATTGGGAAACCCAAACCACTTCTGGCAACTGCTACTTCACTGTCCGAATGGGGAAAGGAAATGTCATCGCTGTCACCACAACTAAAGTATTAGTTACCGATGTCGACGGCAACCGCTTTATCATAAAAGATATCACCACGCTTACAGACAAAGAATACCGTATGGTCGAAATGTGCATGACGTAAAGAAAAGCGGAAGGCGGTTGACTAGGGGCGACAAGCAAATGTTCTTGAACCAAGGAAGGGTGAAGTTTCCCTTCAGTGGTTCAAGGTTATTTGACCTCGAGCCCCTACCGCCTGCAGCTAGACAAAGAAAAGCGGAAGCGCCCGTTCAGCGACGTACAAATTTAAAGGCTTCTGACGAGATAAAGGAAACACGGCGAAGCATGAGCCGATGTTGACTTATCGTAGGAAGAAGACGTAAATTTGCTAGTAGCTGGGCGTTGGAGCTAGACAAAGAAAAGCGGAAGCGCCTGTTCAGCGACGTACAAATTTAAAGGCTTCTGACGAGATAAAGGAAACACGGTGAGGACAAAGGACGAACCGATGTTGACTTATCGTGGGAAGAAGGCGTAAATTTGCTAGTCGCTAGGCGCAGCAGCTAGACAAAGAAAAGCGGCTGATTAAAGGAGAATGGGCTGCTGTACGTAAATAGAAACTAAGAGTTTGCAGTAATTGAATCTCAAATAAGAAAAATGGAAATATACTGTCTTAATTTATAAGGGAAGGCGATTATGAACTTAATTTATGAACTTTCAAATGAAGATCGATTAGCTGTTCAAAAGGTGATTGGAGAAACGATCCGCTATTGTATACCAGCTGATCTATCTCTAAGTGGGTGGAGAACCAAGGGGTATTTTGTGATTGGTCAGCAAAAATGGGCCTATGTAGAAGCGGGAAAAGTACAAGAAAGTAGCTCTATCTCCGAAGCGTATGATTACAAAGTTGTCCCATTAGTTGGGAATGCTATTCTTGAAGCGACTGACGAGCTAGGCAAAAGGATTATTGTCAGAGTATCGATGGAGCATATCGCTCGACTTTCCTATATTGCACAAATCTTAAACTATATAGCGACGAATAGTGAAATTCGGATTTATAATGAGGAAGAAGAACGGATTTGTTCGAATTGTGGAAGTAGGCTGCTGCATGGCACAAGAACATGTGCTAAATGTATGAATAAATCGGCAGTGTTAAAAAGATTATTGGGTGTGTCTAAAGCTCATTGGCGTATGATGGTGTTAGGCCTATTTATTTTACTTATCACTTCTGCTGTAGCATTAACAGGTCCATACTTTCAAAAGCTGCTTGTCAATTCTGCACTTCAGCCACCAGCAGGACAAAGTCCAAACTTGACCATGTTTTTTGTAGCAATTGGTGGTATTTTGTTTGCCTTAGTTGCAGGAGAACTTCTAAATGTATCAAAGGGGCGGGTGATGGCCACAGTCAGTTCTACGATTGCCGCTGATTTAAGAAAAATGGTCTATGAAAAAATTCAAAACCTGTCCCTTGGGTTTTTGACCTCCCAGCGAGCGGGCGATTTGATGAATCGGGTGACAGCTGATACGAATCGAATTAGACGGCTTATTCAAGAGGTTTTCACAACGGCGATCTATCAAATCATTGTGCTTATCTCGGTGACAGTCTTATTATTTATGACTGACTGGCGCTTAGCGTTAATCGTGTTATTGCCGGCACCGTTTGTCGCTTATTTACAATTTATGACTTGGCGGGTGATAGTTCGAAGACTATTTCGTAAGCAATGGAAGATTTTTGATAAGGCGAATTCCTATCTTCATGATGTGCTGAGCGGCATTCGGGTGGTCAAGACCTTTGGAAAGGAAGAACGCGAAATCAAACGGTTTAGGCAGTATAATACAGAGTATGCAACAGCAGCCTATAAATCGGAGAAAGTATACAGTATACTCACTCCGATCTCCACGTATCTCCTGCAAATTAGTACGTATTTTGTATTATTAGTTGGGTGTAATATGATTCTCAAGGGTAACTTGAATCTTGGTGAACTTGTCCAGTTTACCGGATATGCGAGTATGATTTTTGGACCGCTTGCCTGGCTCATGAATATGCCGAGATGGATTGCGGATGCTGTGATCGCCATTGATCGTATTTTTTCGGTGATTGATGAGGAACCTGAGGTCTTTGACAAGGATAGCTCCATTCGTCATGCTGTTCGTGGAACGATCCAATTTCACGATGTTACCTTTGGGTATAAATCATATGAACCCGTTTTAAAAAATATTAATTTTATGATTAAGCCAGGAGAGATGATCGGACTAGTTGGCCATTCTGGTTCTGGAAAGTCAACGCTTATTAATCTTGTATCTCGCTTTTACGACGTAAATGAAGGGGAAATTTTAATAGATGGTCATAATATAAAGACGATTACACAGGAGGATCTCCGTTCCCAAATTGGGATGGTTTTACAGGAGACGATGTTGTTTAGAGGTTCAATTATGGAAAATATTCGTTATTCTAAGCCTGATGCCACGATGGAAGAGGTAATTCAAGCGGCAAGAATTGCCAATGCTCATGAATTTATCGTTACCTTACCAGATGGATATGATACATGGTTAGAAGAGAATGGCAATAATTTATCTGGGGGCGAACGGCAGCGGATTACCATTGCTCGAGCTGTTCTCCATAATCCGCGCATTCTAATTTTGGATGAAGCAACAGCCTCTCTGGATATTGACACAGAAACGGCCATTCAAGAAGCTTTACAGCGAATCACAAAAAACCGAACAACAATTGCCATTGCTCACAGGCTTTCTACACTAAAGAATGCGGACCGACTTTTCGTTTTGAATAAGGGCGAAATCGCAGAAATTGGCACCCACCAAGAACTAATGCAAAAGCAAGGAATCTACTATGGTTTAATCATGGCTCAACGGAATATGTCAAAAGTGAAAGCCAAAACGGGATAAAGCCTTTCTCGTTGAAAACACTTTAAGAACAACAAAATGTAAGCAACTAATTCAACCACAACTCGAAGGAAAAATACTTGCATAAGAAGGATGGATTATATGGACGGAAAAAATAGAACAAATATCTCAACAGGGCAATTGGTAGAAATTGTATTAAAAAAAGACCAAGCAACAGGGAAAAGAACGCGTGGAATCGTGAAAGATATTCTCACTAACTCCTCTTCACATCCCCATGGTATTAAAGTCCGCCTTCAGAATGGACAGGTAGGAAGAGTACAGGAAATAGTAAAAGACTAGCGGGGACTGTCCCCCGCCGCGTTAATACGTTAAACAACAGCTCCATCTTCTCTGACCTAGAATTCTTACACAGAGAAGGGGGGCTCTTTTTTTGAATTAATACATTATTTATATATGTTTACATATTTCCTGTATATATTATAATAAAGATATGTATAACCTGGAACAATAGAATAAAGAACTTGTGATTCGGAGGAGTTATCTTGCTAGAACTATCAATGGAAGATCCTAAAAGTCTACAAATAATAGCCCATGCTCTATCCTCAGAGGTACGTCTTCAAATAATGAATCTACTAAATATAGAAAATATGAATGTCAATCAATTAGCTGAAAGCCTTGATATTCCCGTTTCAACTACAGCTGCCCATGTCAAGATATTGGAAAAGGCAGAGTTAATCACAACTGAGCTTCGCCCGGCTAGCAGAGGAGCTATGAAAGTTTGTAAACGGAATTTTGATGATATTCACATCCAATTAAATAATGTAAAGAATTTTATGAAAAGAGATCAAAAGACATTTGAGCTAGAAATGCCAATTGGACAGTATATTGACTATGAGGTTGCACCTACTTGTGGGATGGCTGATCACAATGGAATGATCATCCCGGAGGATGATCCCGTTCATTTTTATAGCCCTGAACGTTCAAAGGCCCAAATTATCTGGACGAGAAAAGGTTACTTTGAATATCGATTTCCACTAGTCATCCCAAAAGAAGCGACGGTAAATACGATCCAACTTTCCTTAGAGCTATGTTCAGAGGCCCCTAATCACGATCATAATTGGCCGTCGGATATTACAGTATGGATAAATGAAGTTGAGATTGGCACATGGACCAGTCCCGGTGATTTCGGTGATCGCCATGGAAAGCTAAATCCAAAATATTGGAATGAAACAACGAATACACAATATGGTTCATTAAAAACTTGGAAAATCACAAAGGAAAATTCGACTATTGATGAATTCACTCTTTCTAATGTGACAATTAATGATCTTGATTTATCGGATCGTAAATATCTGTCTTTTAAAATTGGTGTGAAAGATGATGCAGTTCATAAAGGGGGATTTAACTTATTTGGTCATCAATTTGGTGACCATCCCCAAGATATAAGGTTGTTAATAGAGTATTCATAGAAAAACAATAGCCCCCTAAGTCCTTCTATTCTATATGTTTAGAAGGGATTTTTTGTTTCTCAGGATTAAAAACATTGTTTTGGTGCTGATAGGTGGGTACCTAGGACCTTTCTAATTAAAACGGGAATAATGAAATAATCCAAAAATAACGGAAAAATTACCTTGACACTAGAATAATGAAAGCGTATTCTATGTGTTATATACAATAAAACAGTATTAAAACAGTTAAAGTGTATTTTATTTTAGACGATGAGAATTTAGAGATTGATAGTATCAGAGTAAAGAATAATTGAAGGGGAGGAATGGAGATGACGATGGTGAAAACGTATCAACGAACAGAATATCCGAGACCACAATTTCAGCGGCAATCATGGATGAATTTAAATGGCACGTGGAAGTTTGCTTTTGATGATCATAATATTGGTGAAAAAGGCTCATGGCATGACAAGCCTTCTTTTTCGACAGAGATACAAGTCCCGTTTACGTATGAAGCAAAGGCGAGTGGAATCGGGGAGCAGAAGTTTCATCCATATATTTGGTATCAAAGAACTTTTGAGATCCCGAAAAGTGAGGTAGGTAAGAGTATTATTCTCCGATTTCAAGCCTCTGATTATGTCACCAAAGTATGGGTGAATGGGGTTTATGTCGGTAAGCATGTAGGAGGATATGCTGCGTTTGCTTTTGATATTAGTCATGCGATCGATCCTACCAAAGAAAACGAACTAGTCGTGAAAGTAGAAGATAGTCAAAGCTGTTATCAGCCTAGAGGAAAGCAACGCTGGACAGATCAAAACTTTGGGTGCTGGTATGTACAAAATACTGGGATTTGGCAAACCGTGTGGCTCGAATTTTTGAGTGAAGAGAACATTGAAAGAGTGAAGATGACACCAAATATTGATACAAAGTCTGTTACGTTTGACTATAAACTGCATGGAGAACTGCTGGAAGATTTAAGACTTGAGACGACCATTACATTCTCGGGAAAAAAGGTGAAGCAATTTTCGGTAACGCCTGATCGTTCCAATTTTCGCTTTGAAGTGGACATCGCCTCTGAAATACATGAATGGAAAATATTTCACTGGACACCGCAGCATCCAAATTTGTATGATGTAAATTTTCGTCTGTATCTAGGTGGAGAACTTGTAGATGAAGTAGATTCCTATTTTGGGATGAGGAAAATCTCGATCAAAAATGGGCAAGTGCTGTTAAACAATTTTCCAATCTATCAAAAGCTTCTATTAGACCAAGGCTATTGGACAGACACAATGCTCACTCCTCCGTCTGATGAAGCGATGATTGAGGATATTGAAAAAACTTTGCAGATGGGTTTTAACGGCGTGCGAAAGCATCAAAAGATTGAGGATGAACGATTTTTATATTGGTGTGATAAAAAGGGATTATTGGTTTGGTCTGAGATGGCTGCGACCTATGAGTTTTCCGATGAGGCGATTGAGAACTTCACAAAGGAATGGCTAGAGATTATACAACAGTATTATAATCATCCTTCGATCATTACGTGGGTGCCGTTTAATGAATCTTGGGGAGTATCCGATATTCTCACAGAGGAAAAGCAACAAAAGTTTACAGAGGCTATTTACTATGTAACAAAATCAATCGATTCTGAACGTCCGGTTATCACTAATGACGGTTGGGAGCATACGATTTCCGATATTATCGCCTTGCATGATTATGAAGAACTAGGAGAAGTATTCTACGAGCATTATAAGGACAAGGATCGAATTCTTAGCAATGAAACGACTGCTAACCATCATAAATATGCATTCGCGGAAGGCTATCAATATAAAGGACAACCTGTCATGCTGACGGAATACGGTGGGATTGCTTTTAAAGATGAAAGTGGCTGGGGCTACGGGAACCAAGTGGATACAGAGGAAGCATTTTTAAAGCGCTACCGAGAAATGACCGATGCGATTAAGGCAATTCCTTATATCAGTGGATATTGCTATACCCAAACAACAGATGTTCAACAAGAGATTAATGGATTACTAATGGAAGATCGAACACCGAAGATTGCTCTAGAAAAGATTAAAGAGATTAATGATGCACGCAGGACAAATCGGTAGTCATTACCAATTAGAATAGCTATTAAATCTATTTACACTATCATCCAATGGTCGTGGTTTTAGAGAGTTGTCTTGCATCGAGTATGTTCAAATTAATATAACCGGAGGATGATATGGATGAAAAAGGTTGGCTCGCTTGGCGTCCTGTTCATATTGCTAGTCACTGTCTCAATGGCTGGATGCCAGAACAAGGAGGTTGACAACGAAACAAAGGAGATAGGCAATGATGTTTTGGAAGAACCTGTGACGATCACAATCATGGGGTCTGCGATGATGGTGGATGATGACATGATCGATGAATTCTTCAAACCGATCATAGATAAATACCCAAACGTATCTCTTAAGGCAACAAGTGATTCGATAGAGGATATGGTCGCAGCTGGGAAAGTGCCTGACATGATTATTACTAGTAATCCCAGTTTGTACGATAATATCGAGAAAGAATTGGCTTGTGACATGTCGGAATTCTTTGATAGCCAAAATATTGATTTAAGCCGTTTTAATCCAGCTATTGTGGAGGACTTAGAGCAGCATGCGGAGGCCTTTGACACACCAGGCGCTATATATGCAATGCCCCTGTCGCTGAATTACGGTGTTTTGATGTATAACAAAGATATCTTCGACACGTTCGGTGTGGATTATCCCGAGGCGGGCATTACTTGGGATGACGTTATCGATTTGGCTAGGAAAACGACAGGCATGCGGGATGGAATTGAGTATATTGGACTGGATCCAGGATGGATACACGAGCTTTTCCGTGCCCATTCCTTATCGTATGTCGATAACAACGGCCAAGTTGATTTGATGACTGACGGATTCAAGGAAGTCATGGATGTATTTGATCAAGCATATAGTATCCCTGGAATGATTGGTCAAAATGAAGAGAATTATGGATATGGAGGAATGGGTATCTTTATCGAAGAACGTCGGTTAGCCATGTTCCCAGCCTGGGTAACGATGGTAACGGAGAATATTCCATTAATGGAGGAATCCGGATTAAATTGGGACATTACCTCTTTTCCTACATTTACTGGCACACCTGAATTCGGTCGAAATATTGATTATCATGCTATTATCATCCCAGAAACTGCGGAAAATAGAGAAGCCGCCTTAGATGTCGCGGCCGAAATGGTGACGGAAGAGGCACAGCTGTATTTAAGCAAGGAAGTGAATCGGGTGACTGTACTGGACAACCCGGAAATCCGCGAGTCATACGCCACTGGCTCAGATGCGTATGAAGGGAAACATTTACAGGACATTTTCACTGTTGACCCGTCACTCGACCGCAAACCCTCTCCGTATAACCAAGAACTTGACGAGCTCATGATGGACCTTAGAAGGAAATTGGCTGTGGAAAATAAGGATGTAAACACAATTTTGCGTGAGGCCCAGGAAGAAGCGGAGACCCTTGCCAAAGAGTTTGAAAAGAATCAATAGCTGGGCATAAATCTTACTCATCCCGCTTGTTTTTCAATGACTTGGAAGATGCGTTCTAAACCCTATGAATCAAAGGATTAATCGCTTATAACTATAGAAAGTTGGACAATGTGCTTTTGAAAACGGAGGTTAGAAGATGAATCGGTTCTTCTTAAATATTTGTTTATCGTTAATAATATTACTTATTCTTGGTGCATGTTCCAAACAAGAAAATGCTAATTCTAGTAAGAGTGAAGATAATGGAGATATTACTCTAATTTGGTCAACTGATAATCCGGATCGCTATAACGATGCAAAAGAAGCCATTGAAGAAAAATTTCCCCATATTACAATTGAGTTTCATAGCATAGCTCAGAGTAGGGAAGGTATAGAGGAAATGCTTGCGGCACAAGTTCATCCTGATATTATCGAGGTGTTTAATGCTTCTAAGGTATCACTCTATATGGAATCGCAGTTAGTATATGATATGGATGAATTAGTGGAGGAACATGGATTTGATCTAGAACGAATTGAACCCGGCTTGTTATCGCGTATTCGTTCGTATGCCCCTAACCAAGAATTATATTTACTTCCTTATGAGCCTGATCTTTTAGCTCTATTTTACAACAAAGGAATATTTGATCTATTTGGTGTTGAATATCCTACCGATGGTATGACATGGGACCAAGTACTTGATCTGGGTAGACAGCTAACCAGGGAATATGATGGTACCCAATATTATGGTTTGGAAATATGGAATCCATTCTTTGTGGGAGAAGCATATGATATTACTTATGTTGATCCGGAAACGGATGAGCCAATATTTGCTGATTCACCAGGTTTAAAAGCTGGCTTTGAAGTATATAGAGATATGCGACAAATACCTGGAAATGAATCACCTCCATGGGTGTTGGAAGGACAGACGGCGATGTCTGCTCGTTTTAAAGATGTTGGACCATTACTTCGAGTGGAAGAAGAAACAGGATTGGACTGGGATTTGGTGTCGTGGCCGACCTTTGAGGATCGACCAGAAATAGCCCCTGTTCAAGGTGGATCGGCCCTTGGTGTTGCTGCAACGAGTGAATACAAAGATGAGGCTTTTGAAGCAATTGCTTATCTTTTATCAGATGAATATCAAACAGAGCAAGTAAAAATGGGCTTAAGTACGCCTTTAGCCAATGAAGAGATTCAAAATCAAATTTACGCAGATGAACCTCGTATGGCTGATAAAAATACAGGGGCATTTTTTTACAACTCGTATAATGGTGGACCAGAACAAAGATCCATCTATGATTATGCACTTGATGGTTCATTTAGAGGTGATTTAATTGAAGAGTTGGCTAATGGGAATCGCAGTGTTTCAGAAATTTTAAGAGAATATGAAGAGCGAGTTAGGGAAGTTATTGAGGAGCAAAAGGGCTGGTTGGAGAACTGATTCCGCTCTTAGAAAAAAAGGCTAATTCTTAAGAAAACAAGTTTGGAGGGGTGGAAATGGCTGCAGAAAAACCAAATATTATAATGATACTAGCTGATGATTTAGGATTCTCCGATTTAGGGAGCTTCGGAAGTGAGATTCAAACGCCTAACTTAGACGGACTTGCTGAAGATGGATTAAGATTAACACAATTTTATAATTCAGCACGTTGTTGTCCAAGTCGGGCATCGTTGTTAACTGGATTATATCCACATCAAGCTGGTGTTGGAGAAATGACAGAAGACTATGAAACTCCTGGTTATCGTGGATTTCTAAAGGATCAATGTGTGACGATTGCCGAGGTGTTAAAGGAAGGTGGATATCATACGTATCTATCTGGAAAATGGCATGTCGGGGAAAAGGGACCAATAGAGCGGGGCTTTGACGATTTTTATGGAATGTTAGGCGGATTTACAAGTTTTTGGGATCAAAAAGACTATTCTCGCTTACCTGAAAATCGACCAAAACGACAATATAAAGATGGTGAATTTTACGCAACAGATGCAATTACAGATTATGCACTAGATTTTCTTGAAGATTCGCGTTCGGACGACCAGCCATATTTTCTCTATCTATCTTATAATGCACCTCATTTTCCACTCCAAGCACCAAAAGAGGAGATTGCCAAATATGAGAGGGTTTACGAAAAAGGCTGGGATCGAATTCGAGCAGATCGATTAGAACGAATGAAGAAGTTAAAGATTGTCGGAGAAAATACATCATTAACTCCTCGGTCAGAATACTGGGATCGAGATCGGGACATCCAAGGTACGAACCCTGCGTGGGACTCGATTAATCCTGATCGACAAAAGGACTTAGTGAAACGAATGGCCATTTATGCGGCGATGATCGACCGGATGGATCAAAATATTGGACGAGTTATCGATGATTTACGTAAAAATGACGAACTGGAGAATACTCTAATTTTATTTTGTTCTGATAATGGGGCATGTGCGGAGTGGGATCCATGGGGATTTGATAATTGGATCACAACCTCTAATTTTTTACATCGAAAAGCTGATTTAGAAAAAATGGGAGGACCTGATTCTTATCATAGCTATGGTTCAGGCTGGGCAAACGCATGTAGCACGCCCCTTCGGTTGTATAAGCATTATGGTCACGAAGGTGGGATTAGTACACCATTGTTAGTTCATTGGCCTGAGGTTATTAAACGTCAAGGAGAGATTGATCACCAACCTGGTCATTTTATCGATATTATGGCCACATTGGTTGATATTACAAATGCTCCCTATCCTGACCAATATAGAGGACATCAAATTTTGCCAATGGAAGGGGAAAGTTTAGTTCCTATCTTTTTGGGAGAAGGAAGAGAAGAGCGGACGTTTTGTTTTGAACATGAGCAACACTGCGGTGTGCGAAAGGGTCCGTGGAAATTGTCAAAAATAAAAGAAGGAGATTGGGAGCTTTATAATATCGATAATGATCGTACCGAACTCCATAATTTACGAGATCGGCATCCAGAACTTGTGAGAGAATTAAAAGGAATCTGGGAGGAATGGGCCGAGCGGACCGATGTCTATCCGCGGAGAGTAATGAGTAGGGAATCCTAACTGTATTGTACTGAATCTAGGATATAAATGAACATGTGCATACATGATGATGGGCATGTTCATTTAACTATACTAACTATTGTAGATCCTTTAGTAGCTTTTAGTGTCATGTAAGAAAAAAAGGAAATTATAAACCAATCGGGTCAGCCTCTCTTATGGAGAAGTTGGCCTGTTTATTTATTTAGGAAAATCTCCAATAGAAAATAATGATTATTCTCCGGATTTAAATGTAAATTGAACGGATAGTTTGTAACAAATGGCTCATACTATTTCAAGTAAACCAAATTTAGGAGGTATTAGAATGGAATTCCAACAGTCACAAAATAATCAAAACGTTGAAACAGGAGCCGTTTCACCACAAATGAACCATGGTGGTCACGAGATGTTCGATGTACACGAGGTGTTGTCTGGTGTAATTAACACAATGAACACGTATACGATGCTAAGTGAACATGTACAAGATCAAGAGCTTCGCGATATTTTAGAGCGCCAAAAGCAATTTATGGCAGATGAGTATAACATCACTTTAGAATGTTTTCAAACAGGGCAAGATCCCGCTAAACCTACGCAAAGTTACAAGATGAATCAGGGAAATAATTTTACTTATGGAATGCAGCCAACAAGTCAACCACAAAAACCAATGCAATCTGCCACAGAACTTAATGATGAAATGATAGCACTTAGCATGTTAAACGCTGTTAAATCAGGTGCTCCTGTTAAAACAGCTGCCGCAATGGAAACGACAAACCCAGTCGTTCGTCGTGTACTTGCTGATTCTATACCGAACTGTATTGAAATGGCCTATGAAATATCTCTTTATCAAAATAAGCACGGTTACTATCAGGTACCGCAGCTGTCGCAACAAGATATGCAAAAAATCCAGAATGGATATGCTCCAGCACAAGTCCAACCGCAAATGCCTGGAAATAATCCAACTCACTAATTTTAAAGACTATAGAATGAAGTGCCAATAGAAAAAGGCCGCTTTTCCTTACAGGAAGTGGCCTTTTTCTATTGGGCCTACGGAAGCAGAGATGATTGTTCATCTCGAATTAACTGGCAGTAACCCCCCCTACTAAATGAAGCTCCTCTTCTAAAAAATTAACTTAATTCACTAAAGAATAGACAAAAATAGAGTTAGTATATACTATATAGTTAGTATAACAATAGGTTTGGGTGATGACTTATAAAAAATATACCTTTGTATCAACAGATAAAAGAATATATTAAAGAACAGATTCAATCTGGGGAATTGCGATTAGGGGATTTGGTTTTTTCTGAAAAGGAGTTAATGGAAAAGTTCCATGTGAGTCAAATTACAACAAAAAATGCACTTAATGGGCTTGCAGAGGAAGGAATTGTAGAGAGAATTCGGGGGAAGGGTACATTTGTAGCAGAAAGCGACTTTCTAAAAGAGTCAAACCCATCTGTAATGAGTCCGGAGGATTACTCCAATGGGATAGTGGGGCTTATATTGCCTAGCATGAAAACAAAGATCGAACAAGAATTAGTTAACTATATTGAGTTGTATGCATCGAAGTATAAGTATAATTTAATGGTTAAAATTACAAGAGAATCACAGTTTGAGGAAAGTAATGCAATTAAGACGTTTAAAGAATTGGGAGTTAAAGGACTCATCATTTTTCCAACTGAAAAAGAAGTATATAATGAGTCGATCCTTAGGCTTTCATTGGATAAATTTCCTTTCGTGTTAATTGATCGGTATTTAGAAAATATTAGGACCTACAGTGTTTCTTCCGAAAATGAAAAAGGGACAGTTGAAGTGATTTCTTATTTAATTCGCAAAGGCCATCAAAATATTGGCTTGATTTCACCACTAATTACAAATACCGTTACAATTGAGCGATCAATTGGTTTCGAACAAGCCTTCTTAAAAAATGATTTGGTTGTAAATAAAAATTTATGGTTATTATTGAATTTTAATAAAATTTCCATCGAAGAAACCCCATTATTAATTAAGAGGTTTTTGATGAGCAATCCAGATATTACTGCGCTTTTTATTATGAATGCCGAATTGGCACGCTATACAAATATAGCCGTGGAAAGGATAAAGAAGGAATTTTCCAGGGAGATTGAGATCATATCCTTTGACTATTCAGGAATAGAGGGTGTTTCTTATATTCAACAGGATATTGAAGAATGCAGCAAACAAACAATAGAACTATTACAAGAGCAACTTACGGGGGATTATCGGCCAAGAAGAGTCTTTGTCCCGGTTAAGTTTATCAATGAGCTATTTTGATCATTTCATCGCTTTTTACCTAATAAGTTAAACCTCTATTAGGTATTTTTTTATACTCAAAATAATATAGTTAATCTATTTTATACTAAATGTAGTATATATTTTGTCCTGGCAACCTAATAATATAGTAAATGTAAGTGATTACATTTCTAGGGGGTCAAATATGAAAAGGGTTAGAAATGGGTTATTTGTACTTGTTCTGAGTGCGTTTCTCTTTGTCGCGGGATGCAATAGTAACTCGAGTAATTCAGAAGGAGAATCAGAGAAAAAGGGAGAAACAATTGAATTATCATTTATGGGACACGGAAATCCGGATGAGAAGAAAATTTTCCAATCTGTGATTAAATCTTTCGAAGAGAAATATCCAAATGTGAAGGTAAAGTATACGAGTGTTCCACCTGCAGAATATTCGCAAAAACTCTCTACATTAATTGCATCTGGTAAACAACCTGATGTGTATTATGCTGCTGGACCTGAGTTCGCCCGATTCGCTGGCGCTGATCAACTATTAAATTTACAAACATATCTTGATCAAACGGACATTTTTAATCCGGACAATGTTTGGGATCAGGCATTAGACAGGTATCGATATAATGGTTCAACAGTAGGCGAGGGAGATTTATATGGCTTGCCAAAAGATATGGGACCATGGGCAATGGTATACAACAAAGACTTGTTTGATGAAGCTGGGGTAGAGTATCCATCTAAAGAGGTTGGAGAATGGACATGGAATGACATGTTAGATGCTGCGTTAAAATTAACAAAAGATACAAAAGGTGATGGGAAAACGGATCAATTTGGGATCGCGGGTTTTCCTTTAGAAAATGCTGTTTGGGGTAATGGAGCGGATTTTATAGACTATGATACGGGTGAGGCAAAAATTGATACACCTGAATTTATCGAAGCGATGCAATTTGTTGCAGATTTAAGCCAAAAGCATAAAGTATCACCATCCCAAGAGGCGGAAGAAGCGCAAAATTCTTACACGAGGTTTGTATCTGGAGGAGTGGCAATGTTTGCAATGGGCCCCTGGGACCAACCAAGTTTTTGGGAATTGCCATTTGGCTGGGATTTAGCACCTTGGCCAGCTAGTCCTAATACGGGGGAAACGGCAACTTGGCTTGGCTCTATGGGATTTGTTATTTCCAAAAAAACAGAACATCCTGATGAGGCGTTTGCTCTTGCTTCCTACTTATCATTGGATGAAGACGGACAAAGACAATTTATGGAGTTAGGACAACAAGTACCAAACCTAAAGAGTCTAGCGGAAGACGAATTTTTAAATATGGAACAGGCTCCGGAAAACCGTCAAGAGTTTATTAATATTATTGAGGATTACGGTAAACCAAACAACGGTTGGAGATCACCAGATGTTCAGTGGCTCGATTATTTTAATCAGGAAGCAGCAAAGGTCTGGAACGGAGAAATGTCTGTCGAGGATTGGGTTAAACAAGCTAAACCTAAAATGGAGGAACTGTACAAAAAGGGAAACTTGAAGTGATCCAATAAAGTGGCTGGGTATAAAGAATGCGTTTGCAAATGGGCGGTTTGCTATTTAAGCAAATTAAATTTCCGGATCGAGTTATTCGTACCAACGAGCTGATGGTTCGGATTATACCTTTTTCCCAGCCCTTTCATCCTTTTTGTAAAAGCTCAAAAGTTGGTTTTTACACATAATTAATGAAGTTTAGCGGTTTTTACAAAGTTAGCAGCTCTTTTCTCAGTTGGATGGTCTCGTTATTAAAATGATTACATTAACGTTGAGAAAAGAGCCTAAACAAAAGGAGGGAGAATTTTGAGTGAGTTGCTTATGGAGACCAAGAAAAAGGTCCCTTCCAAACAAAACCGTTCTAAAATTCCCGGATATAAAAAGAAAGAGATCATGTGGGCTTACTTATTTGTTGCAGCCCCGGTAATTGGTTTTCTATTATTTGGACTGATTCCTACCATTTGGTCAATTGGTTTAAGCTTTACTGAATGGGATCTAATTAATAAACCTACGTTTGCAGGAGTAGGTAATTATAAAGAGCTTCTCGGAGACGAAAAGGTCTTTAAATCTATTTATAATACCATCTTCCTTATGATTGGAATCCCAATTGGGATGATCCTCTCATTAATATTGGCCGTTATGATGAACAGAAAGATCAGAGGGATTAGCGTTTTTAGAGCGATCTATTATATTCCGGTCATCACTCCGATTATTGCTGTTTCACTTGTTTGGCAGTGGATTCTTAATTATGATTTTGGACTTTTAAATAATATGCTTTGGGAATGGTTCGGAATACAAGGTCCTAACTGGCTAGGAAGTGCATCTTGGGTAAAACCAGCGCTCATCATTATTGGCGTTTGGACAGGATTGGGAAGTAATATGATTCTTTATCTAGCAGGACTTCAATCTATTCCAAGTTCTTATTATGAAGCAGCGGAAGTGGATGGGGCGAATATTTACCAAAAGTTTGTAAAGATTACTTTTCCTTTGTTATCACCTATTCATTTCTTTGTTCTTGTTATGGGTGTAATCGGGGCGTTTCAGTCTTTCAGTCAAATTTATGTTCTCGCTAATGACGGAGGCCCTGAATATAGTGCGGCAACGATTGTATTCTATATTTTTGAACATGGTTTTAAATATTACAATATGGGATATGCAAGTTCGATTGCATGGATACTAGGTGTGATTGTTTTTATTGTAACGTTAATCCAATTCAAATTATCTAAACACTGGGTTTATGAAGGATAGGAGGGTGAAGGTATGAGAAGTGAAAAAATTATTAATATTTGGGCCTTTGCTATACTGTTAGTTGGATCAGTGGCAATGCTCGTACCTTTTGCTTGGTCAATCTCTACCTCATTAAAAGATCAAAAAAATATATTTCAAATGCCACCGCAATGGATTCCCGATCCAGCAACGTTTCAACATTATATCGATGTCTGGAAGGAAGTCCCGCTGTTCAGTGGATTTACCAATACACTGATCGTTGTCGTTTTTGTATTGGTGATTGGCATTTTTACCTCGACGATGGCTGCTTATGCTTTTGCTAAAATTGCTTTTCCTTTTAAAGAAACGATTTTTTTAGCGCTATTAGGTACGATGATGATTCCCTTTGCAGTCGTGATGATTCCACAATTTATTATGTTTTCTAAATTGGATTGGGTAGATACTTTGTTACCTTTAATTTTACCAGGTCTATTTGGCAATATTGTGATCGTGTTCTTTTTAAGACAATTCTTACAGAGTGCTTTGCCTGATGAATTAATTGATGCATCCAAAATAGATGGTAGCGGTTTTATCCGTACCTTTTTTACCATTGTTTTACCTGTCGCCAAACCGGCTATTGCGGCCCAAGCAGCGTTAGGTTTTATGGGGATTTGGAATGACTTTCTCGGTCCGTTAATTTATTTACATTCTCCAGAGAAACAAACCTTACAGGTCGTAATCGCATCGATGCAGGCACAGTATATGGGCTCTTCAAATTACCCATTGATATTGGCCGCGTCCATCATATCCATGATTCCATGTGTGATCATCTTTTTGGCAGCACAAAAGCATTTTGTCCAATCATTGGCGATCAGTGGTATAAAAGGATAGTTAAAGAGGATGTTCAAAAAGTAAGGATCAAGTGGATGAACAGCTAAGTTCGCACCGTCCTGGAGCAACGCTGTTCTGACCAACGCCCTGTTGACAACAATCGCTACGTGTTTTGTGACATGCGCCCTGCAGCCTCCGCGCACTTTTGACGTTCAGGATGCTAATATCGGAGACAGGACTCAGCACTTTTATCCAACTTGGTCATTTTATCCTTCTTTTTGAACACGCACTTAAAGTAAGTTGAACGTTTCTGGAGGTTACAAATTCGCATGAACCGAAAACAATATTTTACGCTCCTTTATTTAAGTCTGATGCTATGGGGGTTAACAGCTTGTACGCAAATAGAGGAAGTAGAGGTGGATGTAAATATGGATAAGATGCAGACTTACGCTAATCCTTTTGAGTTGGCTGACGAATGGCCGGATTATGGTAATGGTGATCCTTATGTTTTCCGTTATAACGGGATCTATTATTTATATGTGAGTACAAAGGATGCCAGAGTAGGAATTAAAGCATGGAGTTCCACAGATTTAATTAATTGGGCATACGAAGGGTTAGTGACAGAGGATGAGCGGACAACTTCTGCTTATGCACCTGAAGTTGTTTATTGGAATGGAACCTTTTATATGTATACGTCGCCAGCCGGAAATGGACATTATGTGTTAAGTAGTAAGGCTCCGACTGGTCCTTTTAAGATTGAAACGGAGAACCTTGGAATGTCTATCGATGGATCTGTTTTTATTGATGATGATGGCTCGTGGTATTTTACTCATGCAGGAAATACAGGAATAGTTGGCCATAGAATGATAGATCCGTATACATTTGAGGAGGGTGTGGAAACAAATGTCTTTCTCGATCATTGGACAGAGGGGTCAATGATTATTAAGAATAATGATCTCTATTATATGACGTATACAGGAAATCACGTTTTCAGTAAAGGGTACAGAATTAATTATGCGGTTTCTGAACAAGGTCCATTAGAAGGATATGAAGTCCCAGAACACAATCCGATCTTAATCAGTACTGAAGATGAGTTTAATGGACTTGGTCATAATTCCATTGTGCTTGGTCCGAATTTAGATTCTTATTATGCTATATACCATAATCTCATTGGCCGTTCGGCTGAGGGCCCTCCTGTACGCAAAATGAATATCGATCGGATGGTCTTTAATGGGAAAAAGTTGGATGTGCTTGGTCCAACCCACTACCCGACTCCTGTACCGGAATCAGCTGATTTTGAACAGAGATGGGAAGAAAGTGAACTTGTTAAGAACAATTGGTTAAGTGAGGCTAAGACAAAGGATCATTTTACTGCGGAGTTTAATTTTGCAGCAGCGATTATCGAAAAGGATGCGCAGCTGGCAATCCAATTTTCTTATCAGGATGATCGAAATTATGGTGCGGTATCGATTGATTTGGAAGGAAAAAAAATAGAGCTTTTACAAGTAGTGGATGGGAAGAGCAAAGTTTTAGATGAGGCCACATTTCCTCAAGAATTTGACTTTAGCTATCTGCATGTTATTAGAGTAGAAAATAGAAAAGATAAAACAATCGTATTTTTGGATGGAATGAAAAAAATAGAAGTGGAAGCGTCTGATTTTGGTGCAGGGGAAATAGGTTATCAAATGGAACATGCGAGCATGTCTTTAGGATATACCGCATTCTCTGACCAAGTTGATCATTCAAGTGATGTGGAATTGTATAAGCCATTACCTGGTACGATTGAAGCCGTTCATTACTTGGAGGGGGAAAATAGAGGATATTCGATTAAGGAACCATCAAAAGAAAATCATTACCGAGAGAATGTGCCTGTTCAAACACGTGAGGATGTTGGTTCGTATTCTGTGGCTTTAAAAAATAAAGGTGACTGGCTTAAGTATAAAGTAAATGCAAGTGAAACGGGATTGTATGAGGTAAGTGCAGTTATAAATCCAAACTCCATCCAAAAAAATCTTTCATTCGGAGTATCGATAGATGACGAAAAGCAACAGACATTTAAGGTGAAAAGGGAAGATATGGATGTTAATACTAGTTTGCTTAAAGTGCGACTCGGCAGAATGAATATAGATGAGGGTTTTCATGTATTAAAACTTTTGCTAAAAAGTGGAGAAGTGGAAATTGACCATTTAGAATTTAATCTTGTCTCTGATGAAAAATTTGATATTGAAGATGGATTGGAGCAAGTGGAAACAGAGGATATCCATGGACGCTGGGAACTACCTGAGATAGGAGCTGTTTCTAATTCTAATGAAGATATGAAGATGTACTTAGGTGATGAGAAGTGGACAGATATTGAAGCAGATTTGACATTTGAAATCAATGATGAATTGATGGATGAAGCAGGATTGTTATTAAGAGTCACCAATGAATCCGAGTTTAAACATCAAGTAGATGATTCGTTGATGGGTTATTATATTGCTTTCAATGCAAGAGAAGTAACTTTACAAAAGTTAAACTATAACTCTACCTTACTAGAATCGTCAACTGTTTCACTGGATGGAGGAAAAGAATATCATTTACGTGTTTCGGTCAAGGGTAATGAAATGAACATTTATTTAGATGATGAAAAAGAGCCAATTATTTCCTATAAAGATCCAATGGCTTTTATGAACGGAAAAGTAGGAATAAGATCAGGATACTCAGACGTTTATTTTAAAGAATTGACAATTAAATCTATACAATAAATGAGTGTTCAAAAAGAAGGATAAAAAGGACCGTCGGCGACTACGCTGACGTCAATAGCAAGCTTTCGACACTATTACATCCTGTACGACGAAAGTTCGAGGCGGACTTGTGCGTGTTTACGGACTTCCGTGTTGCCCACAGGACATGTCAGTACTTAGTCGAAGTTCCTTTATCCCGAAGTGTCATTTTTACCGGACTTTTTAAATAACCTCGATAAGGAGAATGTACTAAATGGATCAAAATATTATCCCAAGAAAAGAATATCCAAGACCTCATTTTGCAAGAGAGGATTGGCTAAATTTAAATGGAGAATGGAACTTTGCCTTTGATAAGAACAATATAGGGGAAAAGGAAAAGTGGTACGAGTCTGGGGATCTCAAACAAAAAATCATTGTCCCTTTTACATATGAAACGAAGGCAAGTGGTATTGGCGAAGAAGTATTTTGCGCTAATATATGGTATCAAAAACAAATAACTGTTCCTGAAGAATATAAAGATAAGAAGTTCCTTTTACATTTTCAGGCTGCCGATTATATTACAAAGCTATGGGTAAATGGCAAGTTTGTGGGAAGACATCAGGGGGGGCAAATTGCTTTTTCTTTTGATATTAGCGAATTTATCGATGAGAATCGTGAAGTGAATATCGTGGTAAAAAGTGAAGATAGTGATAGCTGCCATCAACCTAGAGGAAAACAACGCTGGCTTGATAAGAATTTTGGCTGCTGGTACGTACAAACAACGGGAATTTGGCAAACGGTATGGCTGGAATTTTTGAATGAAGTACATGTTGATTCAGTAAAAATTACGCCAGATATTGATACGGAATCAGTAGAGTTTTCGTACCATCTTCCAGAAGAGGTCGATTTTAGTGACGATCTAAAGTTGAAGACGGAGATCACTTTTAATCAAATACCGATTAAATCCTTTAGTATCGATATCCATCGGCCGAAGCACACATCGAAAGTAAACATTGCCAGTGATCATTTTGATTGGAAAGTGATGCTGTGGGGTCCAGAGCATCCCAATCTTTATGATGTTGTTTTTACCCTTTATAAAAATGGGGAAATACTGGATCAAGTTGAATCCTACTTTGGCATGAGAAAAATATCGATTGAAAATGGAAATGTCCTATTGAATAACATCCCAATCTACCAGCGATTGCTTTTGGATCAAGGTTATTGGCTGGATAGTCATTTAACACCGCCTTCAGAGGAAGCCATTTTGGAGGACATCGATAAAACAATGGAAATGGGCTATAACGGCGTTCGTAAACATATGAAAGTGGAAGATCAACGCTTTCTCTACTGGGCTGATAAGAAAGGGTTGCTCGTTTGGTCGGAAATGGCCGCCACTTTTGAATTTTCAGAAGAAGCGATGCAAAATTTTACAGAGGAATGGCTAGAAGTTGTCGAGCAGCAGTATAATCATCCTTCCATTATTACATGGACACCTTTTAATGAGTCATGGGGAGTTAAAAATATTTATACAGATGTGAAGCAACAGCAGTTTACGGAAGGAATCTATCACCTGACCAAAGCATGTGATAGTATGAGACCAGTTATTGTCAATGATGGCTGGGAGCATACGGTTTCAGATATTTTAACATTACATGATTATGTAGAAATGGGAGAAGAGTTTTCAGAACGGTATAAGGATCTAGAAACTATCGTTGAAAATAAAATTGCTTTCAATAAACATAAGCATGCAATGGCTAAGGGTTACGAATATAAGGGCCAACCGATCATTATCAGTGAATATGGAGGCATTGCCTTTAGCTCGGAAAAAGGCTGGGGCTATGGGAATCAAGTGAAAAATGAAGAAGAGTTTTTGAAAAGATTTGAGTCGATTACTCAAGCCATTAAGGATATAGATTATATTTGTGGCTTCTGCTATACCCAAATAACAGATGTTCAACAAGAGGTTAATGGACTCCTGACTGAAGACAGACAACCAAAAATAGAGTTGAAAAAAATTCGAGACATTAACCTTAAGTAAGGAGCTTTAATGAGTAGAACGTACACCGCTTGATACCTTGCTTTAGGATGATTCAGGCGGTGTTTTGTGTTTAAACGAGATTGCCTGAGGCGGCTTTCAAACCGAGCAGGGAGTAAGTTAAGTATCCCTTCCAAGAAATGAAGAACATCGGTGCGCTCTGCTAAAACAGAAGGAATGGAAGTTATAATGCACCCAACTGTAAACGATAGCGAATGGGGGAGGGGGCAACTAGTAGTAGAGCCATCTATTCCCTTCATAATATTGGAAAAGATTTTTTCATGGCAGAAAGATTCGGAATAATCATACAAGGAGGTCATATTCACTATGTGGATTTTACGTATACTCTTCATAATCGGAGGGTTATTCCTATTCCCGAGTATTTCATTTGCTTACAGCAATCCCTTTGATTTGTCGGATTCGTGGGAATGGGAAAATGGGGACTTCTACGGAGAAGGAGATCCTCACATTTTAAAATATAACGGAACCTATTACCTTTATGTAAGTACTGTTGATGATAAAAGTGGTGTCAAGGCTTGGTCGTCGGAAGATCTATTAAACTGGGAGTACGCTGGACTAGTCACTGAGGAACCCAGCACAAAAGCAGCTTATGCGCCTGAGGTGACGTATTGGAATGGGGATTTCTATATGTATACATCACCAGGTGGCAATGGGCATTATGTTTATAAAAGCTCAAGCCCATTAGGTCCTTTTGTAAAACAAACAGAAAATCTGGGCATGGGAATTGATGGGCACGTTTTTATTGATGATGATGGGCAATGGTATTTCTACGGTACTGGATCCAATCGCATCAGCGCATACAAAATGGAGGATCCTTATACTTTTGGTCCAGCCATAAATACGGGAGCAGAGATGGACGGATGGACTGAGGCTCCAACGGTATTTAAAAGGCATGGACAATATTATATGACTTATGTGGGTAATCATGTTTGGAGCAAAGCATATCGTATTGATTACGCTACTAGCGATTCGCCGACGAAAAATTTTACAGAGAAGCCATTGCAGAATCCAATTCTTCTTAATACAGAAGGTGAAAATGTTGGACTAGGACATAACTCTATAATAAGAGGTCCTGACTTAGATTCAGAGTTTATTGTCTATCATAGTCATGCGAATCCTGGCCGCTTTATCAATATGGATCGGATTGCCTGGAATGGGGATAAAATGACGGTGCTGGGCCCGACTACATTTGAACAACAAAATCCAAGCTTACCGGACTTTAGTGATCGTTTTAAACGGAATGATATAGGTGCGGAGTGGTCAGAGATTAATAGTGGTACTTGGTCGATTCATGACAATGGGCTAGAACAAAAGTCAATAAATGATACTACATGGCATCGTCTTATCACCACTCACGAGACAGAGGCAAATTATACAGCCGAATTTAACATGACTTTCATGGATAATGGTGAAAGTGCGTCTCCTCGTTATGGCGCGGTATTTTCCTACCAAGATGAAGGAAATTACGGAATCGCTGTGTTGAATTCAAAAGCTAATAAAATAGAAACTAATTTCTTTGTTGATGGTGTTGAACAAGGCTGGGAGGAATCAACACTTCCTACCGATTTCGATTTTAAACAGTTGCACCAAATCAGAGTTGAAAAGGAAGATTCCAAGTTTACTATTTTTGTAGATGGAATGAATAAACAAACAAGGGATATTGATTCTTTACATGGTGGGAAAATAGGCTATACAACAAGCGATGTACATGCCTCCTTTGGTTATATTGCAACAAGTAATAAGGTAAATGGCAGTAATGTATTTGATTTCCATAAACCTTTGCCAGGTAAAGTAGAAGCTGTTCATTATAATTCAGGAGGGGATGGCACTGGCTATCACATTTCCACCGGTGAATTAAATCATACGTATCGGCAGGATGAAGTGGATACTCAAGCAAATTCTGAAGGTGGGTATAGTGTCAAACTAGCGAAAAAAGATTGGCTGCAATATAACGTCAATGTAGAAGAAAAAGGTCAATATAGTATTAGCTTAAGGGTGGCTACAGGCAGCAATGAAGCAAAAGTACGATTATCGCTTGATAACAAGGATTTGACTGATACTGTCAGTATTCCAAATACTGATGGGCAATGGCAAAACTTTATAATTGACCATGTTTCTGTGCCAAAGGGAAAACAGAAGCTGAAAATCGAAGTCACTCAAGGTTCTTTATCCTTTGCTAGTTTTGAGATTAGTAAGTACAAGGATGCACCAATTGTTTTGGAGGATTTTAATGATGGGTTTGATTTCGGATGGGATCGTTATGAAGGGTCTTGGAGAGTGGATACCAATCAAGATTCCGAAAGTGTATTTGATGGGTTTAAACCGATTCCCGGAGATATTCAAGCAGCCTATTACATTACTGGGGGAGAAGGCGTAGCCTATCATGATACCACTCCAGAAAATATAGGCGGTGTGCTAAGAGACGATGCTGTTGATATTCGCGATAAGCCAGGGGGCGGAACAGCGGTTGGCTGGAATCAAACAGGTGAATGGTTAAAATATAATGTGGCTATTGAAGATGAAGGAATCTACAATCTGGAAATGGAATATGCCACGACATTTCAGGATGCAAAAGTACGATTTTGGTTAGATGATGATATTGATTTAACAGGTGTAGTTGATGTTCCCGCGGCAGAAGGTTGGAACGATTGGCAGATACTTAGGATGGAAGATATACAATTGCCGAAAGGAGAACATACGTTAAAGATTGAAATTGTCGAAGGTGAATATGATATCGCTAAATTTCACTTTAGATCCTTTGATATCCATAAACCAATCCCAGGCACAATTGAAGCAGAAGATTATAATCTTGGTGGCGAGGGTGTTGCTTATCATGTCCATTCAGATTCAAATACCGATGGGAAATTTAGAAACGATGCGGTAGATAGTCAGCCTGATCCAGACGGCGGATATGCCATCCACGATTTTAAAAAAGGAGAATGGATCAACTATAACGTAAACATAATCGAATCGGATAAATATGGACTTGATTTCATTGCCAATAATTCCGATGAAGATACGAAAATACGTATTTCGTTAGATGATGGAATAGATGTAGTGGAGGGCGTTACTATTCCCGTTACGGATGGAGAAAAGGATTGGGAGAATATTTCTATTTCCGATTTAGATTTACCGCAAGGAAAACATACGCTCAAAATTGAAGTGATTGATGGCGAATTATCTTTTACAAAAATGATTTTCCATACATTCGATCGTCCTCACTCCTTGCCAGGGAAAGTGATGGCAGTCGATTATATGACTGGTGGTGAAGGTGTCGCCCATCATGATAAAACCCCGAGAAATATCGGTGGCAAATATCGTTATGATCGCGTGGATATTCGCAATCATCCGGATGGCACGTTTAATATTGGCTGGAATCAAACCGATGAATGGTATAAATATAATGTTGATATTGCCAAAAGTGGTGACTATGTATTGGATATAAATGTCACAACTAAACAACAGGATGGTCAAGTAAGATTATGGTTAGATGATGAAATAGATCTCACAGGAGTGATCAATATTCCGCGCACAGGGGAATGGGATGATTGGGCGAGTGTGATAAAGGAAAATATTTCATTGCCTGCCGGAAAACATACCATTAAGGTAGAAACGGTCAATGGTGAGTTTGATTTCCATCATTTTAGTTTTATTGAACAAGATCAGTATCAAGGAGTTGAACAAGAGGGTGTGTATCGCTCAGGGGCAGGGACATTTGGCAAGTCCGTGATGGGTGATAGTGCTTGGCATAATTATATCGTTGAAGCTGATGTCCAGGTTGTGGATGGTAAAGGCGACGGTGGTATCCTATTTAGGGTAAATAACCCCGCCCACGGAAAAGAACTTAACCACAATAATGCCGATATGTTACAAGGATATGTTGCATATATTAATAAAGATGGCGTTCATCTCGGTAAATTTAACTACAATTGGACTTACCTGAAAGGGGCCAAGCTAGATGATCCAATAGATGAATGGCAACATATTAAAGTAGTAGCAAGCGGAACAAATATCAAGATTTATGTTGGGGACATGGACAAACCAAAAATAGATTACGATGATCATAGTGCTACCGCGTTTATCCACGGTAAGGTTGGTGTTCGTAGTTTTCAGAGTGATACAAAATACGATAATATCTTTGTGCGACCACTAGAGCCTAGTACTGATGATTTGCTATCAATCCTTAAGGATCGTCAGCAGGATCTATCAGAAAAGGATTATCAATCTCTCAAGATCCATTTAACAGCCGTAAGTCAATTTGAGAAAAAAGGTGCAGCAGAGAAGATAAGCAAACATATGGAAGGTTTCAAGCAATTACTTGATTATCAGCGAGAAAATGAACTGATTTCTAAAGAATTGCACGAGGTTCTGATGATGGCGACCAACTCGCTTATCGAGAAATGGAAAGGTGCATAAAAGCACTAGGAAAACTTATCCTTTCCGAGGGCACCCTAGAGGTGTTCCTCGGATCATTGAGGAGGTGGTTATGGCCCAAGAGAATGGGAGGAAACCTTACTGATACTAAAGGATGTTTTTCCTCCATCTGTTATGAAAGCACTGTCATTCGTGTAAAGGCGGTGTGATCAGATAATTTTTCAACAGTTGGGAAAGGCAACAAAAAGAAAGAATTCCGGGAAGGGGGCTTATCTTAAAAGGTGATTTCTGTGCAGGATAAAGGGATATGAATTTTTATGAAAGCCGTTTCATAAATGAGTTCTATTGTAATGAATTAAATAAAGGGGGAATCGGTTTTGAAGAAAAGTGTTTTAGTCCTATTATTGATTGCGTCAGCATGCCTAGTCTTTTCAGGTTGTAGTTCAAAAGGAAGTTCAAACCAGGCTGACCCTGCTAAGGAAGAACCGTCAGATGATTTTAATGCGGAAGGTTTCCCAATTGTTGATGAGCCTATTACATTAACGATGTTTGCATCTAGGTCTGCCGCAAATGGGCCATATAAAGACATGTTTATGTTTCAGGAGTATGAAAAAAAGACCAATATTAAGTTTGATTATAATGATGTACCTGCTGAGGGATTTGATGAAAAGAAAAATCTAGTATTCGGTAAAAAGGAACTGCCAGACATCTTCTATAAAGCGTATATTTCTAATGACAATTTAATGAAATATGGCAGCAGTGGCGCATTAGTTCCATTGGAAGGATTAATTGAGAAGTATGCACCAAACATTCAATCCATTTTTGATAAGTATCCTGAGGTGAAAAAAGGAGTAACCTCACCAGATGGTCATATTTATGGAATGTCAAGTGTTATTGAACCATTGGTACAAAGAACAAATAAGCTGTGGATCAATAAGCAAATGCTTGAAGATGTCAATATGGATGAACCAGAAACAACGGATGATCTATATAACTTATTGAAGGCGTTTAAGGAGAAGTATCCCGACCGTACGCCCTTTCTAACAAGCGGCGTACAAGACCTTGTTAATGGGCTTAGTGGTTCATGGGGATTATATCGACAAATGGGCTATAGTCTTAATATTGACAATGACAAGGTTCATATTTGGTTAACAGATGATAAATATAAAGAATTGTTAATGTATTTGAACAAACTTTATGGAGAAGGTTTGATTGGTCATAAAGTAATGGACCAAGAATATGCTGAATACATTGCTCAGATGCAATCTGGTGAACTTGGCTTATTTACCAATCAAGCTGCTGACGCTTTTCCACAGGTTGCTGATCAATATAAAGGGATAGCACCTGTTAAAGGCCCAGATGGAGATCAAGGCTATGTTTCGAGCCCAATTGCTCGTGATACAGGTGCATTTGCCATTTCTGCTTCAAATGAATACCCGGAAGCGTCTATTCGCTGGTTAGATTATCTTTATGACGGGGATGAAGGTTCCATGTTTTTCGCATATGGCGAGGAAGGAAAGACCTTTGAGTATGATGAAGAAGGTTTGCCACAATATACAGATGAAGTTCGTAATTTGTCCAAAGGTACTGGCTCTGCATTTCCAGGACCAGGAGGGGGTACACCACAATATTCAACACTTAAAACTGCAGGAGCGGTAAATACGCCAATAGATGCTGAAGCCGCATCAAAGATGGAGCCTTATGTTTTGGAGGAAGTGTATCCTGCCCCAATATTTGAGGAAGATGCGTCGAAAAAGGTATTTGACATACTAGATGATCTTGACACGTATGCCAATGAAAGCAGAGCAAAATTCATCACAGGGGACCTTAGCTTCGATGCTTGGGATCAATATGTTTCACAGTTGCAAGACATAGGTATAGATCAACTTGAAGAATATTATCAGGATGCCTATGATAAACAATTTAAATAAACATTAGGAAACGAGGCTGGGACGAGGTGTCTTCACCAAAGAAAATAAACGAACTATTGTGCATATACCTCCGCTTTGGAAATATACTTCGCTTTCCGCGGGCGAGTGTCAAGCCTCCTCAGGCTTCGCCTTCCGGGTCTTGCCGAACTCGTACTTCCACCAGGAGTCTACGTATATTTCCTTCGCTAAGGTAATGCGTTGTTCATTTTGAAGCTTAGCATTTTAGTAATGTCCCAGCCTCATCCCCTTTTATCCCGCATTAACGGGCAGTAATACCCCCACCTCAAGGCTTTAGAAAATACGGAGAAGCATAGGTGGGGGATACACTGCCCGTAAAAGCCCGATTGGTTCAACTAACAATCAGTGGGGATGAAGGAAAACCCCCACTGATTGAAGTTTCACTTTATTTATATGGAGGCGAATGAATGAACCTTAAACCTGAAATTGCTCATCGAAAATCAAAAGAGACGGTTCCAGTTCCTAATCCAAAAAAGAAGCTCTGGAAGCAAATTTTGAAGCGACATCAATTATATTTAATGCTCTTATTACCGATGGCTTGGTATGTTATCTTCACGTACGGCCCTATGTATGGACTACAGATTGCGTTTAAAGAATATCTACCCATGAATGGATTTTGGGGGAGCGAATGGATTGGGTTTGAGCACTTTAAGCGTTTTTTCTCTTCCTACTATTTTTGGAGACTGATCAAAAATACAGTTACCATTCAACTATTCTCTTTGATTATTGGTTTTCCAATTCCGATTCTATTAGCTTTGTTAGTTAATGAAATCAGAATGAACAAGTTTAAAAAAACACTGCAAAATATCACCTATATTCCTCATTTTATATCAGTAGTGGTGGTTGTAGGGATGTTAAGCCTATTTTTGGATCCTGAAAATGGGATTGTGAATATTGCGTTAAGTCATTTCGGCATTGATTCAATTCCGTTCATGCAAAAACCGGAATGGTTTAAATTTCTTTTTATTAGTTCAAACATATGGACCGACATGGGATGGCAGTCGATTATTTATATTGCGGCGCTGAGTGGTGTGGATCCACAATTGTATGAAGCAGCCAGAGTTGACGGTGCCAGCCGTTTGCAAAGGGTTATCCATGTTTCCATCCCAGCTATTTTACCTACAATTATCATTCTGCTAATTTTGGATATCGGCCATTTTATGGACATTGGCTTTCAAAAAATTTTATTAATGCAAAATGACCTAAATATGTCTTCAAGCGATGTTATTGCAACCTTTACCTATCGAAAGGGTATTTTAGACGGTGACTACAGTTACACAACTGCAATCGGTTTATTTAATGCTGTGATTAATTTTATATTACTGATATTAATTAATCAGCTAGGAAAGAAAAAGGCAGAGACAAGCTTATGGTAAGAAGTACATGGGGGTGAGTGTGATTACAAAGAAATTCTCCGAAGATAAGATTTTTAACATCATTATTTACACGATTGCGGTCATGATTATGATCATTGTTTTGTATCCACTGATTTTTGTGGTAAGTGCATCATTTAGTGAGCCCACTAAAATTCTCAGTGGAGAGGTATGGTTATATCCGAAGGGATTTACGTTCGATGCCTACGCACAGGTATTTCAAGATGGGCGAATTTGGAATAGCTATAAAAATACAGTTGTATACACCGTTTTAGGAACATTTATTAATCTAGTATTAACCACTCTACTTGCATATCCACTGTCAAGAAAGGATTTGCCAGGAAGAAACATCTTTATGTTAATTATTGTTTTTACAATGTTTTTCCAGGGAGGAATTATTCCAACCTACTTAATTGTACAAAACTTGGAAATGATCGATACTATTTGGGCTATGGTCATTCCAAATGCGATCGCAACCTATAATGTGATTGTTATGCGTACATTTTTCCAGAGTAGTATTCCTTGGGAATTGCAAGAAGCAGCTTTAATAGATGGCTGCGGTGATTTTAAACTGTTTTTAAAGATTATTATCCCTTTATCAAAGCCAATTATTGCCGTGATGGTTCTTTTTTACGCTGTAGGCCACTGGAATTCCTATTTTGACGCCTTAATTTACTTAGATCGTGATCGTTTATATCCCCTGCAAATTATTCTAAGGGAAATACTCATTCAAAATCAATCTGCTATGGAAAATGCCGTTATGGACTTTGAGATGGTGAACCAGGTAATGCTGGCTGAAAGTATGAAGTATGCGGTAATTGTCATTGCTAGTTTACCAGTCATTGTAATGTATCCATTTGTACAAAAGCACTTTGTTAAAGGGGTTATGATCGGTTCTATTAAAGGGTGATTGTAGCATCTATAAAAAAACATACCAGAAAGAATGATAGAAATGAAATATAGGGGAATTGCCCACCGGGGTTATCCAGTTAAATATCCAGAAAACACATTAACTTCTCGTTAAGGCGGAATAAAAAAAGAAGGCAAATAAGAGGCTCCCATGCAGGTACTTTCAGCATGGGAGCTCTTAGGTTACCTTTCGTTTCAATAGGATTATGCTCTTTCTTATTGGTGGACACTCATTCTTTTGCAAGGTATTGATTTGGCGAGACACCATAATAGTTTTTAAAAGCCCTTGAAAAGGAATAAAGGTCTGAATAGCCAAGGGTCAAAGCGATTTCAGTAATCATGTGCGTTCTCTCTGAAATTAATTCTACTGCTCTATTCATTTTTAAAGATAGAAGATAGTTACTTGGTGTTACCCCGACCTCATTTACAAATGAATCGGCAAAGTAGGAACGGTGAACACCAACATATTTTGCTACATCTGCTACCGAGATATTCTCCGCAAAATGCATATTCATATATTCCTGGCTTTTTTGCAGCCAATTTCTAGGTGTAGCAGGGGTAAGCCTTTTCTGTTTTGATTGAACAGAGAGGCTGTGAAATAGTTTATATATGATACTCAAGCCAAATAAGTCGTCATCTTCATTATCCTTTTTAAAAAATGTAGCAAGCTCGCTTAAAATATCAGTAATCTCCTGATTAAGAATGCCTTTCACATGAGTGGAGTAGTTCGTTATCCCAATCCGTTTGAGAAGTGGATTTGCTTGCCTTCCATCAAAGGCCAACCAGAACATTCGAAGTGGGTGGTCAGGATTAGATGAATATTGATGTGTTTGGTTAGGGAGTAAACAAAATATATCTCCTTGCTGAATCTTTTTATTTGTTTCATTCTGACTAAATGACCCTTCGCCATCTAATATAAAGTGTATGCTGTAATAGGAGATCATACGCGGTCCCATTCTGTAGTTGGGCTTGGCCTTGTTCTGCCCCGCTCTAATAGGCCAAAGTCCCCCCGCCTTTTCCATAGGAGTTGGGTTATGAAACCAATGTTCCGCATGTTCATGGGAAAATTCCTTCAAATGTAACTCCTCCTTTCAGGAAATGTAAAATGTAATGTCTAGCTCCAGGCGCCATCGGCTCGAGGTCAAATAACCTGAGCCAATGAAAGGCAAAAAACGCCTTTCTTTGTCTCAGAACATTTGCTTGTCGCCGATAGGTGGGCGCCTTGCGCTTTTGTTTCTTCCAGCTCCAGCGCCCAGCGACTAGCAAACTTTCAGTCTCTTCCTACGATAAGTCAACATCGGCTCATGCTTCGCCGTGCTGTCTAGCTACAGACGGCAGGAGCTCGAGGTCAAATAACCCTGAAACGCTGAAGGGAAAATTCGCCCTTCTGCGTTTCAGGAACATTTGCTTGTCGCTCCTAATCAGCCGTCTTTCGCATTTCATGTATCCTTTATCTCCGGCCTACAGGATGTAGGTCAGAACAGCGTTGCGCCAGGACGACGCGAATTTAGCTGTTCATCCTTATTATGAAAGTTTGTACGTCGCTAAACGAGCGCCTGCGCTTTTGTTAGAATCTAACAAATTGTTATCCAATCATCTAACAATGTAACATTCATGATTTCATGGATCTTGGCTATGGTAGAAACCAAGGTCTATTTTTATACTTATTATATTGTGACAACTGGAGGTCTAGCAAGTGGGAAAAAGAAAACAGCCTAACATTCTGTTAATTTCAACAGATCAACAACATTGGAACACAATTCATGCATTAGGAAACGAGACAATGCATACTCCGAACTTGAATCGAATGGTGGAGGAAGGGGTTGCTTTCGAACGGGCATATGTAGCAAGTCCGGTTTGTTCTCCGAGTCGTTCCTCTATTATCACAGGGGAATACCCATCAAGACATAAATGCTGGAATATAGGTGTGGGATTAGATGAAAATAGAACAACTATGGGTCAGGTAATGATGGAACATGGGTATAAGACAGGATTGTTTGGAAAGGCCCATTTTAAGCCTGTATTAAAAGAAGGTAGTTTTGAAGCTCCACCACATATACATGATCGTGACTTTTGGAAGGAATGGCAAGGTCCATACTATGGATTTGAAAAAGTCGCAATGGTTCACGGACATTCCGACGAAGATTCCTCCCATGGTATGCATTATGGGGCATGGCTTGTGGAACAAGGTATTGATCCGTCGAAGTATTTTGGACCCGGAGGTGGCCATCGTGAAGGTTCTTGGGATATACCAGAGGAATATCATTACACTCGTTGGACGGCAGATCAGACAATGGACTTTATTGAGAATCAAGAGGATGATAAACCGTTTTTAGCTTGGTGTAGCTTTCAAGATCCTCATAATGCCTTTTTATGCCCTGAACCATGGAACAGTATGTATGATCCCGATCAAATGCCGCCATTTGTTGAAAAAGAGGGCGAGATGGCTGATAAGCCACTTATTCATCAATATCTCCTAGAAGATCGGATGAATGAACTTGATATTGATGTTACATCAGATCCGGGCCATAATACCGGAGGAGTGCAGTGTCTAGGCCATACAAATAAAAAGATCGGTTATGATCGAGCCAGAAAATGGCTTACCTCTTATTATGGCATGATAAGCCTAATAGACCACCATATTGGACGTATTTTAGATAAATTGGATGAGCTAGGTTTAGCCGAAGACACATTGATTGTGTTTACATCCGATCATGGTGATTATGCCGGTAATCATGGTTTTTGGCTAAAAGGACCGATACACTATGATGATATTTTACGTGTACCGTTTCTTGTACGCTGGAAAGGCGAGCTTCCGGAAGGCAGAAGGACAAATTCACTAATGAGTTTAGTCGATTTAGCACCAACATTCCTAGAGGCTGCTGGAATCGACAAAAATCCTACCATGCAGGGAACTAGTCAATTAAAAACGCTGTATCAACCTGATCAAGCAACACGAGATTGGTGTTTAGTTGAAAATCGTGCAGAACCGAGCTTTTATGTAAAAACACTAGTGACAGATCGATATAAGCTAAATTATTTTCTTGATCGAGATGAGGGTGAACTTTACGACCTTAAAGAAGATCCAAATGAATTTGTTAATTTGTATAACAAAGAGGACTACGCAGAGATTAAGCTGAAAATGTTTCAAAAGTTAGTAGACATCTACGGTGAACTAGAAAAGCCAATACCGCCGAGAGAAAGCTTTGCATAAATACCATTAAAAAAGGAGAGTTGTATGATGGCCAAGGAATCACCCGCATACTTAATTGCCTATTTTAGATCTGGCCCTATGCAAACGAATAAAAATGAGAAACTTCATTACGCATATAGCCGCGATGGATTACATTGGTATGAACTTAATCAAAATAATCCCGTTTGGTCACCATCTATCGGAGAAGGAATATTACGTGATCCTTTTATTAAGAAAGGAAAAGATGGATTCTGGCATCTGGTCTTTACCATTCGTCCAAAAGGGAAATTGCTGGGATATGCTAAATCAAAAGACTTAATCACATGGGAAGATGAAAAGGCGATCGAGGTAATGGCTGACTATGACCAGGTTCAAAATTCATGGGCACCGGAATTTAATTACGACCCAGAAAAAGAGGATTATATTCTCTATTGGGCGTCCAGTGTTGGAGATGATATGAGTCATAATAAACATTATTACTGTCGTACATCGGACTGGGATACTTTTTCTGAAACAAAATTATTTTTTGATCCTGGTTTCCAAACGATTGATGCCAGTATCGAACAATGGAACGGAACAAATTATATGTTTGTAAAAGACGAAAGCGCCGTCTATGATCCGAAAAAGCGCCCTCAGCCAATTGCTAATAAGCTTGCTGTATCGTCCAATTTAAGCGGACCATATGAGGTGATCAGTGATTTTATTACTCCGGAATATACGGAAGGACCCGAAATATTAAAGATTCCGGATAAGCAAAAGTGGTATCTGATTTATGATTATTGGAAATATGGAAGATTTGGGATCAAGGAATCTACCAATCTTGTAGATTGGTCTGACGAACTTGCTAGTGAACAGTGTCGTTTTCCCCATCAGATTCGCCATGCAACAGTATTTTCTTTAGAGGAAGATGAGCTATTTCAGTTAATGAACCATTTTTCTTTGGAGGCTTACTACCCAACCACATTCCATAGTTATGTAGCTTTGGCTGCCCATTCAAGTAGTGGCTTTATGCATAATGAGTTTTATATGCGTTCGATATCAATGTGGTTTAAAGCTAATAGTACAGATGGAATCCAAGTTTTATATGATGAGGGAGGAAATGATAGCGGTCTATGTATCCGGATCAAAAATGAAGAATTAGCAGTAGCGCTCCGAAACGAGGAGAAGCAAGTTACTGTTTCTGCAGGATCGATAGAAACGAATAAATGGCATCATGTAGCCGCCGTATTCAATGAGGGGATTTTAAAAGTATACTTGGATGGAAAATTGACAGAGACAAAGTCCTCATACTCTCCGTTTATTAAACATCATTCCAATCCAGGTGGACTTGGTGCTCGCTTTGGTGTAGATGCCTTTGGTGAATCAGATGGTAAAGCAGTATTTAAAGGGATATTCAGGGACTGTAGGATTTATACAGCCCCCTTACAAGCCGAGGATGTGGATTATTTATTTCGAACTGAGCAAAGGTAGATTGATATCTGTGTGAATTCGAACTCTAAATAAGAAAATGAAAGGTGGTGATAGCAAACTACTGACTTTCAAAATCCAAAAAAGGGGTAGGTGAATGGGAACTTTGATGAAAAATAGGATTTTTTATCAGTTCTTTATCGGATCAATTGGCTTGATAGCGATCCTAAGCATCATGATTATCCCGCAAACAGTGTATGGTAAAGAGCAATCTAAAAAACTTAACAATAAGTTTGTAGTTGATTCAGGTCCCAATAAGGGAGAAAAGGTAAAAGTTTATGACGGAACAATTGAAAAATATAATGGTTATTATTATGTAATGGGAACAGGGTCGCTGGGAAATGTATATCGTTCCAAAGATATGATTCATTGGGAAAGTCCCTACGAGTTCATTTCAAGCGACCCAAATACACTCCCTCCATATGCCGAAAATGATTACACCGAATTTGGGGCTTCGGATTTGTTGTTTCATAATGGCGTAATGTTTTACGGATTTAATAGTAGCAACCTATTGCACGGAGATCCTAGCTCCATGCATACGATCCCGGATTTCAGACATAGCTTTTGGGAAGAGAAATACGATATGGGGATCGACGTCCAATTTTTTGTTGCTCCGGATGGGGAGTTGCTTTATTTACGGAAAGTAAATCCATTTGAGGCAGATCCAAATACAGGGGAAGAAAGGTCCTTTGATGCAAGTGCCTGGATGTGGAAGGTTGAATCTTTCTTTAATGAAAGAGGGAATCCTGGGAGAAGTACTGGAAAAGAATTAATTCATACACAGAAAGGGCACTGGGCAAGCTTTGATAAGTTCAATTTTGAAGGACCAGAAATGTATTATCAAAATGGGCAGTATTATTTACTCTATATGGGTAACAATATGGCACCGAGAACTGGACTCTATGAGACCGGAGTAGCACAAGCTGATCATTATAATAATTTTGATAACAGTACCAAGTACCCCGGAAAGTTGATAGCACGAAACTTAGAACGAATGCTTCTGGATTATAATGTGATTTTACCAACAGCGGAACACGGTTGGCAAAATTATCAATATACATTCACCGAACCCGAAGGGGATTGGAAAAAGGTGGATTATATTGCCTCTGATTGGAATACCGGAAAGGGTGGGTTCGGTTATCCGCTTACTGAGCGAGAGGTTTTAATCCCAAGCATTTATAATGATGAGAAAACCAAACAAAGCGAGATATGGGGGTCCCAAGAAGGACCGCAGAATTTATGGGCACGGCGAACTTTCCATCTCGGTAACATCCCGGAAACAGTGGCTTTAAGACTGCGGTTGGAGGGATATGGAAAGGTCTATATCAACGGCAAGGAGATTCATCATCAACAAGGTCAACAACGTAGCTACGAAATGGTAGAAGTGCCGGATGATGTGCTTCAAAAAGGTGAAAATGTTATTACAGCTAAAGTGAGCACAAATGGTTCAAAGCTCAATTTTTATCATCTCGATTTTGGATTATATGACACGAATGGACAAGCTGTTGAAGCGGATATTGTTGGTCCGACCCAACCAAATGTGATTAAAGGGCCTAATGGTTTTGAGACATGGGTGACTTACAAAGGATTATGGGATGGTGACAATGGCCAAGGGAAAGACCGTGTTTACCTTTGGGATGATGAAATGGTTGTCGATGGTCCGACTTCAGAAAATTCACCTGATCAGCATTTTGATGCGTGGCAACCAACGTTTAATGATCGATTTGATACAACTGATAGCCTAGACAATTATAGCGATAGTCAAGGTGTCTCAATTAAAAATGATTCACTATATTTCAACACTCCTAACAAATTAAAAGAGATTCTGTTAAAGGATTATAAGCTTGAGAATTTCTTTTTAGAAATCAATATTCGATTTGATGATAAAAATAGCGGTGATCAGGGGCGTGCAGGTGTTACCGTTTGGCACAAGGATAAAGATAATTTTGTTCGCCTTTACATTGACCGAGATAATCTTACCTATATTGTCTCTTCCACCATAAATGGGGAAACTACCATAGAAGAGCATCCATTACCTGAAACCTTTGAATTTCTCCATGAGGATGATCGTGCAAAGGACTTTGGTGAACAATACCATCCACTGAAGGTTTATAAAAATGGGTCTAAATTATTTGCTGAACTGGATCATTACAAGCTAAATAACGATAAACCCGTACTTGAATTAGAGGCAATGTCTACTGCTGGGAAGGTCGGTTTAGTATGTAACGAGGCTAAGTGCAGCATGGATAATTTGAGTCTTACTGTAGGGTGGAGTGAATATGGAAATTATTTTAGCGATTGGGATAAGAATTGGAAAGTTTCGAACAAAGGAATAACGTCCCCATCTAAGACTGAATCCCTAACGGTGAAGGGTGACCCAATGCAGGAGCACGAATTTTCGGTGAATATCGATACGGGATCACTACTAGAATCCGGAAAGACTGGGGTTATTCTAGAGTATGTCGATGACCAAAATTATGTTGTAGCATATACGAATTATGCTACGAATCAGTTTGAAATTCATCAAGTAGTGAATGGAAAAGCCAAACTACTAGAGACAGCATCAACTGCACGCGATACGATCTATGGGCATTCTAATTTCGACGAGGGATTAGAGCAAAAAGAATATGTATATGATTTGCGAGCCTCCGCTGAAGTTTCGCAAGCTAAAATTTTGTGGTTGTATGGAAAGTTTGAGTTGATTAATTGGATAGACGAATTTTATACATTACCGGATGTCGATTCACAAGATCTCGGAATGGACAACTGGAATGCAATTGAAGATAAATGGAGTCCAATAGAATATGTCTATGATGGGAAGGGACGAGGAGATTATCATATTGCGAGTTTCGATAACACACTCTTAACAGATAGGATCCGTTTAAAAGTACCATCTACAAATAACCGCCCATTTTCCTTAGCTCTACGTGAGGAAATTAGCGCACAGAACTTTTATAAGACTGTTCGTACAGATGGTCGAATCTATCTGTGGGTCAATAATAAATTGATTTTTGATATAGAGGATCCATTCAAAAATCGACTTGCGCAAGTTGGATTCTATACCGATAATGCGGAAGCGACATATAACTCTTTTACTGGGTTTGATATTTCGGATCATCCGCATGATTGGAAGGAAGATATTAATACATCTGACATGCTTACAACACTTGAAAGTTATCAGGAAGAACTATCTGAACAAGTCTATCGGGCTTTGTCCACCCATTTAATCTCAGTTGGCCAATACGAAGAGCAACAGAACGCTAAGAAAATTGTCAAACATATGAAAGGCTTTAAACAATTAATTAAACATCAAAAGGATAATCAATTCATTTCAAAAGAGCTCCATGGAATATTGGAGGCGGATGCAGACTCCATGATATTAAAGTGGCAAGGCGAAAAGTAATATGAATAGGGCCACCCCAAAGCGCGAGGCTTTCTAGCATTAGTATTAATACAAAGTATTTATGGATGCTGGAAGATCGTTCGACATTCTAAAAATAAAGGAGAGCAATGTACATGACAACAACTGTAAAAACATATCAAAGAACAGAATATCCGAGACCGCAATTTCAACGTCAATCTTGGGTGAATTTAAATGGGACATGGAAGTTTTCCTTTGACGACCAGAATATTGGTGAAAAGGGATCTTGGTATGAAAAGTCTTCTTTCTCAACGGAGATACAAGTCCCTTTTACGTATGAAACAAAGGCAAGTGGTATAGGTGAGGAAAAGTTTCATCCATATATTTGGTATCAAAGAACATTTGAAATCCCGAAAGAGGAAATTGGAAAGAGAGCGATCCTGCGTTTTCAAGCTTCTGATTATCTAACAAAAGTATGGGTGAATGGTATTTTTATCGGTCAGCACAAAGGGGGATATGCCGCATTCTCTTTTGATATTAGCAATGTCATAGACAATACAAAGGAAAATGAATTAGTTGTTAAGGTAGAAGATAGCCAAAGCTGTTATCAGCCTAGAGGAAAACAGCGGTGGATGGATCAAAACTTTGGTTGCTGGTATGTGCAAAATACGGGTATTTGGCAAACCGTTTGGTTGGAATTTTTAAATGAAGAAAGTATTGAAAGCGTAAAGATGACACCAAATATTGATACTAACTCCGTAGTCTTTGATTATAAACTACATGGGGAATTGCCAGAGGATACAAGACTTGAGACAACTGTTACATTTTCAGGAAAAAGAGTTAAGCAATTTTCCATAAATCCTGATCGTCCGGATATCCATTTTGAAGTAGATCTTACTTCAGAAATACACCACTGGAAGGTTTACCATTGGACACCGCAAAATCCGAATTTATACGATGTTCAATTTCGTTTGTATGTGGAAGGTAAACTTGTTGATGAAGTAGATTCTTATTTTGGAATGAGGAAAATTTCGATTAAAAACGGGCAAGTCCTGCTGAATAATGCGCCAATCTATCAAAAGCTGTTATTAGATCAAGGTTATTGGACAGATACAATGCTTACCCCTCCATCCGATGAGGCGATGCTAGAGGATATTGAAAAGACGGTGCAGATGGGCTTTAACGGTGTCCGAAAACATCAAAAGCTTGAGGACGAACGATTTTTATATTGGTGTGATAAAAAGGGATTATTGGTATGGTCCGAGATGGCTTCTACATTCGACTTTTCAGATGAAGCAGTTGAGAACTTTACAACAGAATGGCTAGAGATTGTACAACAGCATTATAATCATCCTTCAATTATTACATGGGTTCCATTTAATGAATCTTGGGGCATCCGAAATGTCCTTACAGATAAAAAGCAACAAAAATTTACCGAATCTATCTATCATCTAACAAAATCAATTGATTCTGAACGTCCAGTTATCGTGAATGATGGATGGGAGCATACAATTTCCGATATTATCGGCTTGCATGATTATGAAGAATCTGGAAAAGTCTTCTACGAGCGCTATAAAGATAAAGATCGCATTCTTAACAATGAAATTACTGCTAACCATCATAAGTATGCCATGGCTGAAGGATATGAATATAAAGGCCAGCCTGTCATGATCACCGAATATGGCGGAATTGCTTTCAATGACGAACGTGGTTGGGGATACGGGAATCAAGTAGATTCTGAGGAAGCTTTCCTAAAGCGTTACGAAGAAATGACTGAGGCGATTAAAGCGATTCCTTATATAACGGGATATTGCTATACACAAACAACAGATGTTCAACAGGAAATCAATGGATTATTAAAAGAAGATCGAACACCTAAGATTGCATTAGATAAGATCAAAAAAATTAATGATTCATTCAGACCAAGATAATCATCTAGAAGATAAGTGAAAGAGGGGATTGGCAGTAACAATCCCCACTCTTTTATTTCAAGCCTCTTGTTGTTAAACATTGTCTACCAAGATAGTGCGTGGTTGATTTCCGCTACAGTTGCTTGCTTTCCGCGGGGCGGGCGGTGAGCCTCCTCGGCGTAAAATGGTAGCGGCGAGGAAGCTCACCGCATGCCCCCCGGAAAGCGTCCGCCAGGAACGGAAATCAACTGTGACTTGCAGACTCGCCATTTGTAGATTGTTATGAAATGGAAGTACTGCAAAAAAGTGAAATATCCCCTATAAAATGTAGGAGGAGAAATAAAAATAGTACAAAAAAACCTTGTACCGTCTAGCTCGGTGAATACCGAGATACTATAGAAACATTTGGAGGGATGAATCATGTCTGAGAAAAAGCCAAATATCGTATTAATTTTAGCCGATGATTTAGGGTTTTCTGATCTAGGAAGTTTCGGAAGTGAGATTAAAACCCCGAACTTAGACCAGCTCGCTAAGGATGGATTGCGGTTAACGCAATTTTATAATTCTGCACGCTGTTGCCCAAGTCGAGCATCGTTATTAACTGGGGTATATCCACATCAAGCTGGTGTAGGGCATATGACAGAAGACCATGAGATTCCGGGGTATCGTGGATTCTTAAAGGATCAATGTGTGACACTTGCCGAAGTGTTAAAGGAAGGTGGGTATCATACGTATTTATCAGGAAAGTGGCATGTGGGGGAAAAGGGACCAGTAGAACGCGGTTTTGATGATTTTTATGGTATTTTAGGTGGATTTACAAGTTTCTGGGATCAAAAGGATTATTCTCGCCTACCTAAAGACCGTCCAACAAGATATTATGGAGAGGGAGAATTTTACGCAACAGATGCGATTACAGACTATGCTTTAGATTTTCTGAAGGATTCGCGCTCTGATGAGCAACCTTATTTTCTCTATCTATCCTACAATGCTCCTCATTTTCCGCTACAGGCACCTGAGGAGGAGATCGCCAAATATGAGCAAGTATACAAAAAGGGTTGGGATCGAATTCGGGAAGAGCGATTAGCAAGAATGAAAGAGCTTAAGATTGTGGAGGAAAATACACCCCTAACTCCTCGAGCAGAATATTGGAATCGATATCGGGATATTCAAGGTACAAACCCTGCATGGGACTCGCTTGACCCGGATCGGCAAAAGGACTTAGCAAAGCGAATGGCTATTTATGCAGCGATGGTCGATCGAATGGACCAAAATATTGGACGAGTCCTAGAAGATTTACGTGAAAGTGGTGAACTAGAGAATACCCTGATCTTATTTTGTTCTGATAATGGAGCATGTGCTGAGTGGGATCCTTGGGGATTTGATGACTGGAGAACAACTTCCAATTTCCTGCATCGAGAAGCAGATTTAGAAAAAATGGGGGGACCTGACTCGTACCATAGCTATGGTTCAGGATGGGCCAACGCATGCAGCACACCACTTCGGCTATATAAGCATTATGGACACGAAGGTGGGATTAGTACACCATTGTTAGCTCATTGGCCGGAAACGATTAAACGTCAAGGGGAGATTGAGCATCAACCAGGTCATTTTATTGATGTAATGGCCACTTTGGTTGATATCAGCAATAGCCCATACCCTAATCATTATAAAGGACATAAAATTCTTCCAATGGAGGGAGAAAGTTTAGTTCCTCTTTTTACAGGAGAAGGAAGAGAGGAGCGAACATTTTGTTTTGAACATGAGCAGCACTGCGGTGTACGAAGGGGTCCATGGAAGCTATCGAAAATCAAAGAATTGGACTGGGAGCTTTATAATATCGACCATGACCGAACAGAAATGCACAATGTAAAAGAGCAATACCCAGCACTTGCAGCGGAATTAAAAGGAATTTGGGAAGAATGGGCTGAAAGGACAGATGTTTATCCACTTAGAATAGGTAAGCAAAGGAAGAACTCCGTATTGAAATAATTTCTGATAAATGAACATGTTCAATCAATGTTAATGTGCATGTTCATTTAACGACTATTAATGATTGAAAGTTTCATATCTATATCCAACAACTTATAGGGGAGGAAAAGGAAAATGGAACAACCAAACATTCTATGGATATGCACGGATCAACAACGTTTTGATACACTCGGTTGTTATGGAAATGAATTTGTAAATACGCCAAATATTGATAGATTAGCAAAAAGCGGTGTGTTATTTGAACAATGCTATAGCAATAGTACAGTGTGTACCCCAAGTCGAGCGAGTTTTCTAACAGGCAGGTATCCGAGGACAAACCGTACCAGACAAAATGGACAATCAATTCCCGCTGATGAAGTTCTGGTTACAAAGATGTTGGCGGATGCAGGGTACATATGTGGTTTAGCGGGTAAGTTACATATCTCTGCCTGTAACCCATCTGTTTCTACTGTTAGGGAACCTCGGATAAATGACGGTTATACGGAATTTAATTGGTCCCATCATCCCAATCGAAATTGGTCCTCTGATGACTATCAACACTGGCTCACGGAAAAAGGTGTGAAGGTTAAAAAAAGAAAGGTTGAAGGAATGCCATATATCGAATATGGTGCTGATGAGGAGAATCATCAAACCACATGGTGTGCGCAGAAAGCAATCAATTTTATTAAAAACAATGCCGATTTTGAGAATCCATGGTTATTTTCGGTGAATATGTTTGACCCACATCACCCATTTGACCCACCGGAAGAATACATGAAGCGATATTTAGATATCCTTGGTGAGATCCCTATGCCTAACTATACAGAGAACGAATTAAGTGAAAAGTCAATTTTTCAACAAATTGATCATGAGGGAGCATATGGAGTAAAGGGATTATTTCCTGGCTCTAAAATGAGTGAAAAAGATCATAAATCTTTAAAAGCGGCATATTGGGCTATGGTAGATTTAATCGATAAGCAGGTTGGGAGAATAATGGATGCCCTAGAGGAAACGGGGCAGTTAGAAAATACAATCATTATTTTTATGTCAGACCATGGAGAAATGCTAGGAGATCATGGCATTTATTTAAAAGGCCCACACTTTTATGATCCGGCAGTGAAGGTGCCATTTATTATCTCATGCCCAAGTAAAATACGAGGAAATAGACGAATGGATACAATGGTTGAACTAGTGGATATTGCGCCCACATTGTTAGAAGCGATTGGACAACCTTATCGTAAAGGGATGCAAGGAAAATCTTTATGGAATTTATTAATAGATTCAAATGAAGAAGATTCTCATAGGGATGATGTCTATTGTGAATTTTACGATGATGGAAGAGGGGAGGATGAGTTAAGAGTATCATCGAATATGCTTCGAACAGAAAGGTTTAAACTTGTTGTTTATTCGGGAATGGAACACGGAGAATTATATGATATGAAAGAGGATCCCAATGAATCTTCAAACCTCTGGAATGATATAAATTATCAGGCCATAAAAATGAAATTGTTTAAGCGGCTATACGATCGGATGATGGAGACAATGGATCCTTTACCAGAGAAAGAAGCAGCTTGGTGATCGCTGACTAAGAAATTATTTAACAAGGTTCATTGTTTAAAATAGGGTCCATAAATGCTGATGAGGTAGGAATGAGTAATCTGAAGTTACTTTTGAAGGAGGCAAACGATGAAAGGAAAACCAAATATTGTATTGATTCAAACAGACCAACAATCTGCCGAGACATTGGAAATGTACGGAAATCCAATTGTGAAAACCCCTAACCTTAAAGGTTTAGCTGAGGAAGGTGTGTTGTTTGAAAATACCTTTTGTAACTATCCAGCATGCGTGCCATCTCGTTCTTCGATGATGTCTGGTAGGTATGCATCGACGATTCGTTCCCATGCTAATCATATGTTGTTAAATCCACTTGAGGCTTCGTTACCGAAACTCTTAAAAGACAATGGTTATCAAACAGCTTTAATTGGTAAAAATCACGTATTTATGGATGGGAATCAAGTAAACTTTTATTCGAACGGCGAAGAAAAGCCTAATGTACTTCATGATGTGTTTGATTATGTACGAGAGGGCAGACATGGACATTCAGTCGATGGTTATAGCGAGGATCCCAAAGTACAACAGGCCCATCAATGGGCACAAGATCATTGCTGGAACAGTCCTTTAGGCCATGGGACAAATCCAGCTTCTTATAAGGATTGTGGAACACAGCTGCTCGGTAATGCAGCTATTGAATATTTGGATAACAATCAGCGATCAGATCAACCATTTTTTATGTGGTTATCATTTCCAGATCCGCATACTCCTTATCAGGTACCTGAACCCTATGCAAGTATGTATAAGGTAGAAGATATCCCCTTGCCTCCTAAGGATGACTTGCAAAACAAACCTGAAAGGCAAAAAGTGGCACAAATGATGGATGCGATGGATAAAACAGACGATGACCTTATTAGGAGCGTCAGGGCGATTCATTACGGTATGATCAATTTTATTGATGATAATATCGGTAGAGTATTGAAAAAGTTGGAAGAACTAGGCTTAAGAGAAAACACTGTAATTATATTTACCTCAGACCATGGCGACTCGATGGGTGCGCATGGACTTATCCAAAAGCACAATGCATTCTATGATTCATTTATAAAAGTACCTTTAATCGTTTCTTGGCCAGAAGAGATTCAATCAAAGACATGCAACCACTTAACCGAATTGGTTGATATTTTACCTACCATTTTAGAATTATCGGGAATGGAAGTTCCTCAAGGAGTACAAGGAAAAAGCTTTACTCCCTATCTATTTGATCAACCATACACTCCAAGAGAGTTTGCGGTCATCGAAAGTGGAGAAAGTGGCGAACCTATGACATTATCTGAAATTGCAGTACGTCCAGAGACGCCATTTGATGAACGTTACTTTGTTTGGTGTGCTTACCGTGAAGCATTTATCGGAAAGGGGAAGTGTATACGGACTCATAATTGGAAGCTAAATGTTTATACGAATGGGGATGGAGAATTATACGATCTTCACAACGACCCATATGAATTAAACAACTTATATGGTGATTCAAAGTATAATCCGATCGCGGTAGAGCTTGAGCGTACATTACTTAGATGGTGTATGGAAAATGAAGATACACTGCCCATTAATCAAACGGTAAATCTAAATTATCGGAGTAAGTATGGAAAAAAGGAGACAAGCAAAGGAAGTAACAAGGAGAATTTTTAGCGAGCTAGGTAAGGAAACGGTTTGAGTCCATAAAAAGCCATTTATAGGCATGTGAACAATGAATATTAATATCAAACTTTAAAAGATTATAGTTGCATCCTAACAAAATGCTAATTGATAATCTAACAAATTAACATTCACTATATATGATATTTCAGTTACTTTAAACTAAGAAGGTTATAAAAGCGAGGGGGATTTTTGTAAACGGAACCAATGGGCAAAGTGCCCATTAACTGGCTATTTAATGCTGCTTTGAAGTGACTAATTTATCCCGCATTAACGGGCAGTAATACCCCCGCCTAAATGCTTTAGAGAATACGGAGAAGCAGAGGTGGGGGATACACTGCCCTAAAATAATTGAAGAATTTATTTGAGTTGTCATTTTTGGAGAACCAATTGTTTGAAGGGAATAATGCTGCTTAAAAGCACAAAATGGAATAATTAAAAAATACACTAGGAACAAAGACATTCAGTAGATTTTTACCCAAAATTTCTCCAGACTTAGGGGGCAAAATTTTAAGTTATTATTCTTGAATACACAATGCTTCCATTATCTTAATTGAGAAAGTAATACAAATGCAATGGGAGGATTTTGAGTATAAAATTTTTTAAAGAAAAGGAGGAGTAGAAAGTATTGTATGCGGTTCCAAATGAGTTTGGAAATACAATTCGTAAGAAGTGAAGGGAGAAGTGAAATGAAAAAAATTTTAATGCTAGTGTTATGTTTAGCTTTGATTTTAATATTTGCAGGCTGTTCAAAGTCAAATAAGACAAATGAGGAAAGTGTTAGCGAAGGACCTTCGGATAACTTTAATAAAGAAGGGCTACCGATCGTTGATGAGGAGATAAATTTAAAGTTTTTTGCAAGGCGTTCTCCTGTGAATGGACCCTATAAAGATATGTCCATCTTCAAAGAATTTGAAAAAATGTCGAATATAAAAGTAGAATGGAATGATGTTCCACAGGATGGTTTTGATGAAAGAAAAAACTTAGAATATGCGGCTAAGAAGCTACCTGATGCCTTTTTTAAGGCCGCGATTTCGGAGGCAGAGGCCGTGAAATATGGTTCGTCTGGACTCTTTATTCCACTTGAAGATTTACTTGAGGAGTATGCACCCAATTTAACAGCTCTCTTTGAACAATATCCGGAAATAAAATCATCTATTACAGCTCCAGACGGTCATATCTATGCATTGCCGGCTATTGTTGAACTAGATGCTGCAAGAACAGAAAAATTTTGGGTGAATAAAGATTGGTTAGATGAATTAGAGTTGGAAGAACCAACAACACCAGATGAATTGGTTGATGTTCTTGCTGCTTTTAAAAATGATGACCCGAATGGGAATGGTGAACAAGATGAAATACCAATTACTGAACGCGACCTCCCTACTTTAATAAATAATATGGCAGGTTCCTGGGGATTATTGCAACAATTAGGAAATACAATTAATATTGAGAACGATAAAGTCCATATTTGGAAGACAGATGATAAATATAAGGATCTATTACAATTCCTGAATAAGCTTTACAAAGAGGGATTACTAGATCGGGATGTTTTATCACATTCACCTTCAGAGTTTACAGCTAAATTGTCTACCGGGAAGGTAGGGATGTCCCATATACAGGCAGATGATATGAATACTCAATATAAAGACTATGAGTATATTGGTATTGCACCAATAGAAGGACCTTTTGGTGATCGATTAGTCAAGGCATCTCCTATCGCTAGGGATTTTGGTACATTTGCTATTACATCAGCCAATGAGTATCCTGCAGAAACGATTCGGTGGATGGATTACTTCTTTAGTAAGGAAGGCTCCATTATGTTCAGATATGGGGTTGAGGGAGAAACCTTTAATTACGATGAGGATGGTTTGCCTGAGTATGTAGATGAAATTTTAAATGATGAGCGTGGTACTGGGGCGGCAATAGGTGAATTTAGTCCATATCCAGGTGGGGGAGCACCACAATATATAACGGAGTATAATTCATCAGCTATTAATCCGCCGTCAGTACAAGACGCACAGGAAAAATTTGACCCTTATTTACCAGAAGTAATTTATGGTGCCCCATTATTTGATGAAAAGGTAAACAAAGAAGTCAATCAAATCCGTCAAGATATGGATGCATATTATAATGAGTCTACTTCTCAATTCATCAATGGCGATAAGAGTTTTGATGAGTGGGATGAATACGTCTCCACTATAGAGAATTTAGGTTTAGAAAGATTAGAAGAAATTTACCAGGAAGCTTATGATTCGACTTTCAAAGAGTAACAGAGATGAGGCTGAGACAAAAATAAAAAGTTAAGCTCTAAAACCGAACGATTAATTGCGTTAATGGAGGGAATATACGCAGACTCCAGCGGGAGGTCGGCTAGGGACGGTCACGTCCTGTGACCAACGTCGACACTAGCACATCGTGTTCGTCGAAAAGGCATCGGTGAGATCCCGGAGTGCGATAGCACGAGGAAGCTCACCAGCCGCCCGCGGAAAGCGAAGTATATTTCCGGAGCGGGAGATATGCAACATACTAGTTCGGTTTTTTTATCGTTTAGGAAATTATAAAATTGTAGCTTGTGGATAAGTTGTAATTTTGAGTTTTGTTGTCTAGCTCCAGCGCCCAGCGACTAGCAAACTTTCAGCTTCTTCCTACGATAAGTCAACATCGGCTCATTCTTCGCCGTGTATCCTTTATCTCAGGGCTACAGGATGTAGGTCAGAACAGCGTTGCGACGTACAGGATGTACTAGTGCAGACGAAGCGACAGGACGTCGCGTTTGAGTCTGCCGCCAGGACGGTGCGTTTTTAGCTGTTCATCCTTACTATGAAAGTTTGTACGTCGCTAAACGGGCGCTTGCGCTTTTGTTCGTGAAAACACTTTTGTCCCAGCCTCACTACATGTAAGGACGAAGTCTCAAAAAAACAAATCAAACATTTAACCTGTAAAGATGCTTTAGTTTTTGTGGCAAGTATTCCTGTTCTAGCTAGCATCCTTTTGTTTAAAAGCGTTTTGCCGAGGGTTTAATGGTTGGGTCTATTAAAGGGTAAGCCTTAAAAGGAATATGAAAAGTTTGCTAAAATACATCTAGGTGAGGAAAACCCCCATGAAAATAATTAATTTACAGGAGGGGTTGAAAAGAATTATGATATTACTATCCTCTAATAGGATTTTACAGAGCGGTAAATAGAGGTTAGAAAAGCTTAATTTTTTTAACTCTCATTTTCTTGCAAGGTATTGATTTGGTGAAAGAGTATAATAATTTTTGAAGCTCTAGAAAAGAAATAAAGGTACAAGTAATTAAGTGAAAATTCTATTTTAGAAATCATATGCGTTTCCTCCGAAGTCAAGTCTGCACTTCCTTGAATCTCTAGCTCCTTTTTATCCCCCTTTTTTTTTACACGCACCATAAGAATGCGAACAATGACTATTATACTTTAAAAGATTATATTTCCATCCTAACAAAATGCTAATTGATAACCTAACAAATTAACATTCGTTATACACGATATTTCAGTTACTCTAAACTAAGAAGGTTATAAAAATATATATTGAGGGAGGCCTTTTGTAAACGAAATCAACGATCAAAGTGCTTATTAATTGAGTGTAGACTTTGAATTGTAAAAAGTTTATGTTTGTAAGGGTTTAAATGGATTGCATCATGACAACAAACTATTGTGAATGAAAGTATTGGAAATAGGTATCTTCATAAGAATCTATGTATCCGATTGCTAAAGAATAGAAGTGTGTCCTGATAGATGATTGGAAAGTAAAGGGGGAAAAAGAAACATGAAAAAGTTTTTAACGTTAGTTGTATCTTTAGTTTTGGTCACTTTAATATTTGCAGGCTGTTCAAAGTCCAATAAGACAAATGAGGAGAATGCTATAAAAGGTCCTTCAGATAATTTCAATAAAGAAGGAATGCCGATTGTTGATGAGGAGATTAATTTAAAGTTCTTTGCTAGACGTTCTCCGGTGAATGGACCTTATGAGAATATGTCCGTCTTCAAAGAGTTTGAAAAGATGTCGAATATAAAAATAGAATGGAATGATGTTCCACAGGATGGTTTTGATGAAAGGAAGAACTTAGAGTACGCAGCTAAAAATCCGCCTGATGTCTTTTATAAGGCTGAGATTTCGCATGCAGACGCTGTAAAATATGGTTCGTCCGGACTCTTTATCCCACTTGAAGATTTACTTGAGGAGTATGCACCAAATTTAACAGCATTATTTGAGCAATATCCAGAAATAAAATCAGCCATTACAGCACCAGATGGTCATATCTATACTTTACCAGCTATTGTTGAATTAGATGCAGCAAGAACAGAAAAATTTTGGTTGAATAAAGATTGGTTAGATGAATTAGGGTTGGAAGAACCAACAACACCAGACGAATTGGTTGAAGTTCTTACGGCTTTTAAAAATGATGATCCAAATGGGAATGGCAAACAAGATGAAATTCCATTGACTGAACGTAATTTCCCTACCTTAATAAATAACTTTGCAAGTTCTTGGGGATTATTGCAGCAACTGGGAAATACGCTAAATGTTGAGAACGATAAAGTCCATATTTGGAAAACAGATGATAGATATAAAGATCTATTACAATTCCTAAACAAGCTTTACAGCGAGGGATTACTAGATAGGGATGTTTTATCACATACACCTTCAGAGTACACGGCTAAATTGTCTACAGGGAAGATAGGGATGACCCATACACAGGGAGATGACATGAGTACTCAATATGAGGACTATGAGTACATGGGTATTTCACCGATAGAGGGGCCTTTTGGAGATCGGTTAGTCAAGGCGTCTCCTATAGCGAGAGATTTTGGTACATTTGCTATTACATCAGTCAATGAGTATCCCGTGGAAACGATTCGCTGGATTGATTATTTCTTTAGTGAGGAAGGTTCCATTATGTTCAGATATGGGATTGAGGGAGAAACCTTTAATTATGATGATGATGGTTTACCTCAGTATATAGATGAAGACGCAAGTCTCGAGGCGGTTACTCCATTTCCAGGAGGAGGAGCACCACAATATATAACGGAGTATAATTCGTCAGCTATTAATTCAGAGGCAGTACAAGAGGCACAGAAAAAATTCGATCCTTATTTACCAGAAGTAATTTATGGTCCACCATTATTTGATGAGCAGTTAACCAAAGAAGTCAACCAAATTCGTCAAGATATGGATGCATATTATAATGAAACAAGTTCTCAATTTATTAATGGTGATTTGAGTTTTGATAAATGGGATGAATACGTTTCTACGATAGAAAATATGGGACTAGAAAGATTGGAAGAAATTTATCAAGAAGCTTATGATTCGACTTTTAAAGAATAATATGAATGACTAGGAACAAAGAATTCTTTGTTCCTAGTCATGACTATAATAATTCAAGAGGGAGGTACTATGGAGTGAGTAATGTAAGGGCAAAATCTCAAGTGAATAAATCGAGTGTTGAACCCCAACCTATTTTAAAAAAGCGTCAGTTATGGAAACAAATTGTCAAAAGTTATGACCTGTACCTTATGCTCTTGTTACCCATAGCCTGGTATATTATTTTTCAATATGGTCCGATGTACGGTCTACAAATTGCCTTCAAAGACTTCAATCCTTCGTTTGGTTTTCTAGGAAGTGAGTGGGTTGGTTTTGAAAACTTTACCAGATTTTTCGAATCTTATTATTTCGGCAGATTGCTATGGAATACGTTTTCCATAAGTATCTATTCATTGCTTATAGCATTTCCGATCCCAATACTTTTGGCCCTACTTATCAATGAAATTAGAAGTAATGCGCTCAAAAAGTGGGTCCAAAATGTTACATATATTCCCCACTTTATTTCCGTGGTCGTTATTGTCGGAATGCTAAGCCTATTTTTAAATCCCGCTAGCGGAATAGTCAATACCATGTTAAATGCTTTGGGAATAGACTCTGTCGCTTTTATGGAAAAACCAGGATGGTTTAAGACAATATTCATTGGGTCTAATATATGGCAGAGCATGGGTTGGCAGTCGATTATCTATATCGCAGCCTTAGCAGGAATCGATCCACAATTGTACGAAGCGGCTAAGATGGACGGAGCAAGTCGGTTTCAGAGAATTATCCATGTATCGATCCCAGGCATTCTTCCCGTAATCATTATTTTACTTATTTTGGATGTAGGGAACTTTTTGAACGTAGGATTCGAAAAAATTCTATTAATGCAAAATAATTTAAATATGAAATCGAGTGATGTCATCCAGACATTTGTTTACAGAAACGGTATTCTCAACGGGGACTTTAGTTATAGTGCCGCGATTGGTTTATTTAATTCGGTTATCAATTTTATTCTATTAATATTTATCAATCAATTTGCAAAGAAAAAGGCAGAGACAAGCCTATGGTAGATAAAAATTTAAAAAATGTCAGTGAAGGAGGGAGCCTACGGTGAAACAACAATCTAAAAAGATCTCGGATGGGAAAGTATTTGATATCGGAGTGCTCATTATTTCTACTGTCATTTCGGTAATCATATTATATCCGTTAATTTTTATTGTTAGTGCTTCTTTTAGTAGTCCTGAGAGAGTTATGAATGGAGAAATGTGGCTTTTTCCTGTTGATTTTACATTAGATGCTTATAGTGAAGTTTTTAAAGATGGAGCTATATGGAATGGCTATAGAAATACTATTTTTTATACCATTGGTGGTACTTTCGTCAATATTATATTAACTACTCTAGCTGCTTATCCATTATCAAGACGAGATGTACCAGGCAGAAACATCATTATGTTTATTATAACCTTTACGATGTTCTTCAACGGGGGAATGATCCCAACCTATTTGGTCGTACAAGAACTAGGTATGATCGATACCTTTTGGGCGATGATTATACCGAATGCGATTGCAACCTATAATCTGATCGTTATGCGTACTTATTTTCAGACAAGTATTCCTTGGGAACTTCAAGAAGCCGCAATGATTGATGGTTGTTCTAATTGGAAGATGCTATGGAAAGTGATTCTCCCATTATCAAAACCGATCATGGCCGTTATGTTACTTTTTTATGCAGTGGGACATTGGAATGCCTTTTTTAACGCTTTGATTTACCTACGGGATGATAAACTATATCCTTTACAACTCATTCTGAGGGAAATTCTCCTTGTGAGTCAGGCGAGTATGACAGAGGAAATGGGTAGTGAATTTGGATTAGACGAAAAGATGATGCTAGGTGAAAGTATTAAGTATGCTTTAATTATCGTAGCTAGCTTACCTGTCCTGGTTATGTATCCTTTCGTTCAAAAGCATTTTGTCAAAGGTGTAATGATTGGGTCTATTAAAGGATAAATATTTTTAAGCCCCAAAATAAATCAATAGAAAATCTAACAAATTGATATTTTTTGGAAATCATATCTAACAATTTAAAAAGAGAGAAGGGGTTATTATGACCAAAAATACTTTCCAAAATCCATTAATGGATCCAGGAGCGGATCCGTGGGTTTATAAAGATGGCGATATGTATTATTTCATGGCTACTAGAAGGACGCACCTTGACTTATGGAAATCATCTACATTGAGCGGAATCGCCAATGGAGAGTGTAAGACGATCTGGTCTCCGCCAGAAGAAGGAATCAATAGCCACTTCCTTTGGGCTCCGGAGATTCATAAAGTAAATGGAAAGTGGTATGTGTATTTTACTGCAAATGATGGAAAAGTCGGAAAAGACGGTGACATGACGCGGAAAATCTTTGTTTTGGAAAACACCTCACAAGACCCTTTTGAAGGGGAGTGGATAGAACGAGGCTATGTCAATACTGAACACCCTGGATTGGATGGAACAGTCTTTGAGCATAATGGAAAATGGTACTTTGTTTATGCAGGTTATGGAACCTTTCCGGCCTATGGTTCCGCCCTTTATATTGCAGAAATGTCTAATCCTTGGACATTGACTGGACCGAATGTACTGATATCAAAGCCGGAATACGATTGGGAAGTACAAGGAGGACTTGCTGTAAATGAAGGACCTGTTATGCTGAAAAGAAACAACAAGCTCTTCTTAGTTTACTCAGCAAGTGCCACCTGGTCTGATGATTATTCACTTGGTATGTTAACAGCCTCTGCAGAAGCTGATGTATTGGATGCACAGGCTTGGGCTAAATCAACTAATCCTGTTTTTAAAAAATCAGTAGAAAATAGTGTATTTGCTCCGGGACACAATGGTTTTTCTCAATCACCAGACGGCTCAGAGGATTGGATTGTCTATCATGCAATCCCTGAATCAGAAGGTGGTAGCCAAAAACGCAGTACTCGTATTCAAAAATTTGGATGGAATACGGATGGTACACCTAATTTTGGGATCCCTTTATCGACTTCAGACTCCATTCAAGTACCTTCAGGAGAAGGCACACGCGATTAAAAGGGGAGAAACATATTTTAATAGTATCAATTTTTAGACTAATAGGGTCAGACTCTCATAGGAGAGCTGGCTCTTTTCTATTATAGGGCTATCTGCAAACTGCAATTCCCATTGATTCTTTTTGTCTTATTACCATTTTCTTTATCCATTTTACATCGGATTTTATAAACTTAGAAATAGACTCTATTTAAAGACACTTTAGAGACTTGTCTCTTATATAGAAAGGTTATACACTCAGAATACAAGATTTAAGGGTATAAAGTTTGGCGCTATTCCAACATATGAATGGTCTCCTCGATTGAAGTTTTGAATTTATATGTACGAAATGATAACGCTTCCAATACCCATTTCGAAAATTTAGTTTTATTGAGGTGGAATGCCTTCAATGTTGGTGGAGACGCTCATAGTTGTACAAAGACAATGTAAAGAGAGGGATTTTATTTCATGAAAAATTTTCGCTTGTTATCAGTAGTTTTTTTGATCGGAACTCTCCTTGTTGGTTGTAGTTCCGGAAACAATAGCCAATCTAATTCAGGAGGCACAGAATCAAAAGCCGGCGATAAGTCAGATGGGAAGCTGTCAGGTGAAATTACTGTTTGGGCTCATCCCTTTACAGGAGATCAAGACGTAGAAGGAAAGATGTGGGATGAGATTATTTCTTCCTTTGAAGAAGAGACAGAGGTGAAAGTGAATTTTGAACAAATCCCGTGGGCGAACCGTGATCAAAAGATTTTAACGGCATTGGTTGCTAATAATGGCCCCGATGTGTTCTATGCAATTCCTGACCAAATGCCGCAATATGCAGAGGAGGGCATGCTGCTAGAGCTTGATCCATATTTAGAAGATCTAGACATGGATGATTTTGTAGATACAGCCATAGTATCCACGACATGGAAAGATAAGTTATACGGTTTGCCGATTTTGCAAGAGGCTTATACATTTTTGTATAACGTTGATATTGTGAAGGATATTGGGGAAGACCCAGAGAATCTGCCAAAAACATGGGATGAATTTGATCAATGGGCCAAGAAGGCAAAAGAAAAAGGTTACTATGCTATGAGTTTTGCAGGAGGCGGTTCTATGAATGGAACCCTCTATCCATATGTTTGGCAAGCTGGTGGGGATGTCGTCAATGTAGATAATCAAGTATTAATTAATAATGAAAAGAGTTTAAAAGCTTGGGAACGACTGGATCACATGTATAAAGAAGGGTGGATCCCTGAAGATTCGGTTACGGCAATGGAACATGATGCTTTATGGGATAGTGGGAAACTTTTAGCTGTTCAAGGTTCAGGTGCTTCCATCACAAATATGTTAAGTAAAGATTTGTTTGAATTTGTGATTGCCCCACCATTAAAAGGTGAAAGGCAAGTGACATATGGAACGACAGGGATGTTTGTTGTGCCTGTGAATACCGATAACCCAGCAGCTGCAGCTAAATTTATTAAAGTGATGACAGATACAGAAAATCAAAAGCGCTTTAATAAAGTGACTCAATATATTCCGACGCGCGAATCAGCAAAGGAAATTTTTAATGATGAACCATATTTAAGTCAACTTGCAACCTATACTGAATATGCCTTGCCAGGAGTCATTCATCCTGCAGGACGTACGATCATGCCTTTCATTCAATCTGAACTTCAAACAATGATGGAAGGAAAGAAAACGCCGAAGGAAGCAGCCGATGCAGCTGCAGAAGCGGTACAACTAGAATTAGATAAGAAATAGTGTTTCATAGACAGAGGGTTTGATAACGTTCATCAAACTCTCTGTTACTGACTTTTTAAGAAATAGGGTGATGACAGTGGACAATACTGAAGCGAATTCGACCGTATATATTTTAAATAAGAAAAAAATGCCTTTGGGACAGCGCGTCAAAAGGGAACTAAAACGAAATGCAATTGTCTATATTTTCCTTACCCCAGTTATGATTCATTTTTTAATTTTTCAAGTGTATCCGTTTCTATTAAGTTTCTATTTAACTTTTATGGACTGGAAAATAATTGGGGATCCAGAATTTGTAGGACTCAAACATTGGAAAAATTTATTGAGTGATAAATTAGCATGGAAAGCAATTTGGAATACTGTTTTATTTTCGATTTATTATATATTACCCACAATGGCACTTGGCTTAATTTTAGCGCTTATTATTAATTCTGGTGTAAGATTTGCTCGCTTTTTTAAAGGGATTTTCTTTTTACCTGTTGTGACATCATTCGTTATTATTGCTGGTATTTGGGGCTGGTTATTTAGAGGAACTCCAGATGGATTAGTCAACTATTTAATTAGCTTCATTGGGATTAAGCCACAGCTATTTTTCTCAGCTTCTGATCAAGCTTTAATAGTATTAGCAGGTTTAAGTATTTTCAAAGTAAGTGGGAGTACAATGATCTATTACTTTGCTGGATTACAATCCGTTCCAAAGCAATTGTATGAAGCTGCACGCATTGATGGCGCTTCTGCCTTTCGGATTTTTCGTAGTATCACTTTTCCATTATTAAAACCTATTCATTTTTATGTATTAATTACGACGACCATTGGCTCTTTCCAAATCTTTGATTCAGCCTATTTGTTAACAGGTGGGGGGCCGAATTATTCGACAACCACACTCGTTTACTACTTATATGAACAAGGTTTTACCAGCTTGAACTTAAGCTATGCATCGGTATTATCATATGTTTTGTTTATTATCATTTTGGTTATTTCCCTTATACAGAGGAAATACCTGGGGAAAGAAACAAATATTTATTGATGGGGTTAGGCTTTAGGAAAGGAGAATTCGAGCATGGCTAAGAAAATCATTCCGTATACAGCATTGCTTTTATTAGGAGCTTGTTTTCTATTACCATTTATCATTATGATTTTGGGATCTTTTAAAGATGCTCAGTATGCACAACTAGATCCTTTGTTTTGGATTCCAGATCAACCTACTTTGAAAAACTATATTTACATTTTTAGAGATGGCACCTTTTTACGTTGGATTATGAACTCCGTCATTGTGACGGTCATTCCAGTCCTTAGTCAAATGATTTTTTGTGCGGTATTAGGCTATATATTTGCGAAAAAGCAATTTCCTGGAAGGGAAATGCTCTTTTGGATTTTTATGGCAGTGATTATGATTCCTCAGCAATTGCTTATTATTCCAAAGTATATTATGTTCTCTGATTTTGGTTGGATCAATACATTTAACGCCCTGATTATTCCTGAGCTCTGGGGCATTATGGGTGTATTTCTTGTCAGGCAATTTTTGCAAGGAATCCCGGATGATTTTGAGGAAGCTGCCTATATCGATGGAGCGAATGATTTTCAAATCTTTTTTAGGGTTATATTGCCACTATCCATACCAGTAGTAGCGACGGTCGGGACATTTTCTTTTATTTCAAACTGGAACGATTTATTCCAGCCTTTGATTTATTTGACACAGGAGAAGATGTTCCCGATTACACTCGGATTAGCCTCTATGCTGGGGAAAGAAGGGAACTTTGGGATTGAGATGGCCGGATCGGCGATTTCATTCGTCCCAACCTTTTTGATTTTCCTCTTTTTCCAACGCTATTTTACAGAAGGAATTCAAATGTCTGGGTTGAAATAAGGGTTCACACTAGGAAGAGTTGAGACAGCTAAGATGTCTAGCAGTCGAGAGTCTGTCGCCAAGTTGATATAAGGAAAGGCTGGAGGATAAACCTCCAATCCCGTCCTTAAAAAAGTTCTTCATCATCAATAAAACTAAGTCGGTAGATACGGCGGGGGCGTCCTTTATGTGTGACTTTTTCTTCTCCAACAATCTCAACTAATTCAGCATCCATCCATTTTAATAGAATGCGATGCGCACTTCTTACCGTAATCTTTAAAGTTGAAGCCAATTCTTGAGCAGTGTAATCAAACTTTCGATAGCGGGCAACACGTGCCATCAACTTTGTCATATAGGCGGCAGACATTCCTGCCTTCTCGGCTTTATCTAAAAGCCCTGCATCTGTAATAGCTAGGTCATATCTCTCATACTGGGTATGGGTTGTGATATCAACGGGACCTAAAACGCTCCGGTCTTCTCGCACAATATAACAAATATTTCCTCCTAATTCCTTGGATTGACGGAGGGCTAATCGTGCATGGTTCCCTGCTTCGGCTGCCGTCCTACCGAATCCAATGCCCATGCTGAGAGTAATATCAAGTTCGCTTTTAGTATCTTGGAGAAGGGGGATGAACTTATAGCCTCTTGTTTCCCGTTCAAAGATCCCTCTTGTAGTAATGAATGAATATTCTTCTCCTCCTAAGTTGATAAGATGGCCATCTAGCTGTTTCATATAATCAAGTAGCATCTGTTGAATGTTTAATTTCAATATTTGTACATCGTGTTCAGACGTGAATTTTTCCACAACGCCTTTGAAGTTGTCGATATTAATTAATCCAAATACAATTTGCGCTTCTTTATTTCTTCGAGTATTAGTGGCCAAGAGTGCGCGCTCAAGGGAGACAATCAGGTCTTGCTGTGTAGGTGTCACCCATTCAAAAGGAATTTCTCGTTCCATCAGACCATCAGCGACCTCCTGAATCCCAGTGAGGGCAACAGTACCGTATGTATAATAATTATGAAGGTGAAATTCAATGATTTTTTGGATTTTTGACCCTTGGCTTTGCTTCTTATAAATAAGTATTTCTTTTGGCTGTTCACCAAGCTCGAGCAAAATCTGTTCTACATATTTCAGCTCTACTGTATCAACAGATAATCCCTTTAATCCATGATTACTTTTCAAAAGGAATAAAGAACGATAAAGACCCGTTCCCATTAAAGGGACATGATGGACTGGGAGGCTGAACTCAACTTGTTGTTTGGCCAACTCATAAACATGGTATTCGGTAAAAAGAATGACATCAACATCACTCATTAAGTCTTTGAGTGCGTTAGGATCAAAGTTAAAGGAGTTAAAGTGACGAAATTGAGCTTGGAAATTTGGGAAAGATTTTAGCGTTTCACTCGCTAGTTCGATCAAAGGTGGGGGACCAATAATACCGATCTGGATTTCTGAATGGCAAGAAGCTCTAGATTGAATTGTCATCGATTCTTCTCCTTTATAGGACATACTTGTCTCTTTAGTTAACATATTACTTTTTTCATTAGCGACTGTCAAAGTCTGATTTTATTAGATTTGTAGTATTTTCTTATATGTTTTAATTAAAGACATTTATAAGACTTGTCTTTTAATAGGTCTCTTCATACAATACGAATAAGTGGTATTTATGTTTGTAACATAAGAAATATAGGGGTGTTTAAATGAGAACAATCGCAGAATTAGAAGCCTTTATGACAAAGCCTTCAAAACAACTATTAGAGGACATTAAACATATGAATGGCGATATTTTAATTTTAGGCGTAGGAGGAAAGATGGGGCCAACTTTGGCTAAATTAGCGAAACGGGCTATTGATGTAGCAGCAGTGAAAAAAAGAGTCATTGGCGTCTCGCGTTTTTCATCGGGAAATTTGCAAAAAGAATTGGAGGATTTTGGAATTGACACCATTGCCATCGATTTATTAGATGATCAAGCTTTACAGGCCTTACCGAATGTTGAAAACATTATTTATATGGCAGGTAATAAGTTTGGTACAGTTGGGAATGAACATCTTACTTGGGCGATGAATACATACTTGCCTGGCCGATTGGCTGAGAAATTTTCCTCCTCAAAAATTGTCGCTTTTTCAACCGGTAATGTGTATCCTTTGACGAACGTGTTAAACAATGATTGTACAGAAGAGAAGTCAGTAGAACCGATTGGTGAATATGCGCAATCTTGTTTAGGACGGGAGCGAATCTTAACTTATTTTTCTCGGAAAAACGAGACACCGATGCTTTTCTTTCGATTAAATTACGCCATCGATATGCGCTACGGGGTAGTTTTAGAGATTGGGAAACAAGTATTAGCGAAAAAGAAGATTGATTTAGCGATGGGGAATGTGAATGTCATTTGGCAGGGAGATGCCAATGAATATGCAATTCGTTCTCTATTACATTGTGAAACACCACCGAAGATTTTAAATATAACAGGACCAGAAACCATCTCAATTCGTTGGTTGGCCGAGGAATTTGGAAAGCGCTTTGGCGAGCGCCCTCAATTTGAGAATGAGGAGCAACAAACAGCTTTATTAAACAATGCGGCTAAAGCCCATCAATTATTTGGCTACCCAAAGGTATCGATCCAGCAAATGATTGACATGGTCTCGATTTGGTTGATGAACAATGGGGAGACTCATGATAAACCGACACATTTCCAAGAACGAAAAGGGGCTTTCTAAATGTTAAATCAACAAGTAAAAGAAAAGCTACATGAAGGAGCTGTGATTCCAGCTCATCCCTTGGCTTTAACGAATGAACGAGAACTTGATGAGAAAAGACAACGTGCACTGACGCGTTATTATATCGATTCAGGTGCGGGGGGAGTGGCAGTTGGTGTTCATACAACTCAATTCGAAATACGTGACCCTCAGTTCAACCTCTATGAAAAAGTGATGGCTTTGGCTATAGAGGAAATTGAAAAGGCTGGGATGACTGAAGCTTTTATAAAAGTAGGGGGGATTAGTGGTCCGGTTGAACAGGCGATTAAAGAGGCGAAGTTTATTAAAGGGATCGGGTACGATCTTGGTTTGCTGAGCATGGGTGGATTAAAGTCATATTCGGAAGGAGAACTTCTAGAACGAACAGAAAGGATTGCGGAAATCATCCCGGTATTTGGCTTTTATTTACAGCCATCTGTTGGGGGAAGAGTGTTATCCTATGAATTTTGGAAGGCGCTTGCAGAAATACCGAACGTTCATGCTATTAAGATCGCTCCTTTTAATCGTTATCAATCGCTTGATGTTGTGCGCGCTGTTTGCCGTTCATCAAGGAATGAAGAAATCGCGATCTATACGGGAAATGATGATAATATTGTGAATGATTTATTGACAACGTATCGTTTTGACGTAGCTGGAAAAAAGATAGAAAAGCAGATTGTTGGAGGGTTGCTTGGTCATTGGGCTGTTTGGACGAAAAGAGTAGTTGAGTTGTTCAAACAAATTCAATCCGTAAGGGATCAGGAGGAAATACCAAGCGAGTTTTTGACTTTAGGACAGGAAATTACAGATGCAAACGCCGCCTTTTTTGATGCAAAGAATCAATTTAAAGGCTGTATAGCAGGGATCAATGAAGTTCTAGCAAGACAAGGACTATTGCAAGGAAATGAATGTTTATTGGATAAAGAGAGATTAAGCTCCAATCAGGACAAGGAAATCGATCGTGTCTATGCGGCATACCCGCATTTACATGATGATGAGTTTGTGCAAGCCCATCTTAAAAAGTGGTTGAGTGAGGTATAAGAATAGGAGAGTGTGAATGATGACTTTGCGCAAAATAGTGGCAAAAAACCAACAGATTGAAATAGCCCATGAGGATATTCCTTTACTCAAACCGAATTATATTTTGATCAAGACAATGTATTCTGTCATCTCTCCAGGGACGGAATTAGGGATGATGGAGAGTAGCACGAATTGTGAAGTTCCACTTGGTTATAGTGCCATGGGGGAAGTTGTGGAATGGGGGGAGGGGATCACCGATGTGGAGAAGGGTAACCTTGTTGCCTGTTACGGGGCGCCATTTGTTCATCATGGTGAATATTTGCTGGTGCCCCGCACATTGTATACAAGAGTACCAGAAAGCGTGGAGACAAAAGAGGCTGCACTTGCAGGAATTGGGGCGATCGCGATTCATGCACTCAGAATTGCTAAGCTACAATTTGGCGAAACGGTCGTAATCGTAGGGTTGGGAATGCTTGGGCAAATGATTGCTAAAATTGCCAATGCTGCTGCCTATCATGTAATTGCTTGTGATTTATACGAAGAGCGTGTGGCTATGTTAGCTTCTGATAATGGTATTCATGCTTTCGCTAACGTAGAGCAGATGGAGGCAAAGATCCTTGAAAGTACAAATGGGCACGGGGCAGATGCCGTTTTGCTTTGTACAGGTGGGAAGAGATCTCCTTTGACCCATGAGAGCCTAAAATGGATTCGAAATAAGGGCAAGGTTGTAATTGTAGGAGATGTGGAACCTGACTTTCCAAGAGATCTTATGTTTGGAAAAGAGGCGGAACTTTTGATATCGCGAGCGGGTGGGCCTGGACGCTATGATGAGGTCTATGAGAAGCAAGCGATTGATTATCCCTATGGGTTTGTGCGTTGGACGGAAGGGAGAAACATTGCTGAATATATTCGTTTAGTAAGTGAAAGACGAATTGACGTCCAGCCGTTAATAACGGCAGAGGTGGCTTTTGACGATGTTCTAGGTGAATTTGAACAGTTACGCAATAAGAAGACAAGTACATTAACAAAACTAATTCGTTATTAATGGGCACTTTTTATCCCGAATTAACTGGCAGTAAGCCCCCCACTTCAAGAATTCGAGGTGAAAACGAGGGGACAACTACCAGTAAATACCCTGTTGGTTCAGACCTGCAGGACGCAGGTTATAAAGGCGTTGCGACGTACAGGACGTACTAGTGCGGGCGAAACGACAGGATGTTGCGAATTTAGCCTTTGATCCTTACCATTCAGTGGGGGATGAAAAAAACCACTGAATGAAGTTTCACTTTATGGTCGTTGATATTCATTGTGCCAGGGCGTAGTGCTCAAAAAGCGGGCGCTTTCCCTGGAAAACAAGAAAGGGAGGTGGTGGAGACTTTGGGAATAGAGAAGCTACATTATTATGTACCAACCACAAAAAACTCAGAGAAAAGGTTCATTAAAAAAGATGTCATTATATATGGAGGAACACCAGCAGGCATTACAGCTGCTGTGCAGATTGCCCGCTTAGGGTATTCAGTAGCAATTGTGGAATTTAGTCAGCAGGTCGGTGGGATGACAGCTAGTGGTTTAGGAGCCACTGATCTCGGGGCAGAAGAAGCGGTTGGTGGTCTTGCTAAAGAATTCTATCAAGAGATCGCCCGTTATTATCAAAAGGAAAAACAATGGATTTTTGAGCCGAAAGCAGCCCAATATGTTTTTCAAAAATGGATAAAGGAGCATGATATTGCCGTATATTATCGTCAACATCTAGAGAAGGTGTTGACGATAAAGGGGAAAATAACCGAAATTGTCATGGAGGATGGTTCTTGTTATCAAGCTGACATTTTTATGGATTGCAGTTACGAAGGTGATGTATTAGCTAAGGCCGGTATATGCTATTTTGTTGGAAGGGAATCCAATGCGACATATAAAGAAATTTATAATGGGATTCAATTTGGCGGCCCCCACCATAAATTTGAAAAATGGATCGATCCTTATAAAAAAGAAGGAGATGCCAAAAGCGGGCTCTTACCAGGAATAACGGAGGATGACCCAAGCATACTAGGCTATCAAGGGCAAGGGGATCACCGTATTCAAGCTTATAATTTCCGGATTTGCCTTACGAACGATCCCGAAAAGCGGGTTCCTTTTCCGAAACCAGCCAACTACTGTGCCGAGCAATATCAATTACTATTACGATACATCCATTCTGGTGTGTGGGATGTGTTTAAACTCCATACTATGCTACCAAACAGAAAGTCTGATTTAAATAATTATGGTGCTTTCTCGACAGATTATATTGGCATGAACTATGACTGGCCAGAAGGAAGCTATGAACATCGCGAGGAAATCTTTCAACAACACGTAGATTATGATCTCGGTCTCCTTTATTTTCTTGCAAATGATAAACGAGTACCAATTAGTATTCGCGCAGAAGTAGCTGAGTGGGGGCTTCCTAGAGATGAATTTGTGGAAACAGGGCATTGGCCCCCACAGCTTTATATTCGTGAGGCAAGACGGATGATTTCTGATTATGTGATGACAGATCATAATTGTTTAGGACAAGCCTCTATTCATGATTCTGTTGGCCTTGCTTCCTATCATATGGATTCCCATCATTGTCGTCGTGTTGTGATAGATGGACGATGTGTCAATGAAGGAGATGTTCAAGTACCGACTTCTCCGTTTTCTATCTCATATCGTTCGATTTGCCCACAATTAAGCGAATGTAGGAACCTACTTGTCCCTGTTTGTTTATCGAGCTCGCATATTGCTTATGGTGCCATACGCATGGAACCTGTTTTTATGATAGTAGGGCAATCCGCTGGGGTAGCAGCTGTACTTGCCTTGATAAACAAGGTAAGTGTACAAGAAGTACAATATAATGATTTAAGAACTGAACTTCTGCGTTGCGGACAAGTATTAGAGTGGTCGGAAGAGATAGAGGATGATCCGATTAAACGCATGGAAGCAACATTTGGAAAATAAAGCCAATCCGCCTCATAGCGGATTATTTTTATGGAGAAAGTCGGGGCTAGTTCGATAGGAATACAAGCTTAAGGGATAACAGGGATTTTAGTAGCTAGGAAAGTAGAAGTTTGTCCTATATAATACTGAGCAGGACAGTATGGGGTTCGCTTTTGATTGTGCCCCCCATAGGAGAACAGCATTTAAGGAATTAAACCGTGAAAGTGATATTGCATCATAAAGGTCATTTCGCCTGTTTGTCCTCCGATCAACTTTCCGAATTTATCCCGAATTAACTGGCAGTAAGCCCCCCACTTCAAGAATTCGAGGTGAAAACGAGAATTGTAAGTGGGGGACAACTGCTAGTAAATACCCGATTGGTTCAGGCCTGCAGGACGCAGGTCACAAAGGCGTTGCAACAGGATGTTGCGAATTTAGCCTTTGATCCTTAACATTCAGTGGGGGAAAAAAACCCCCACTGAATGAAGTTTCAATTTATCGGGTGTATTCGGTGTTGACTTATTAGACTTTTCTTTTTGCTGTTCATTTGTATGTTGCGACATGTGATCACTCCTACATTTCACTTGATCGCTCTTTTTATTCGTTTCCGGAACAGCTGAAAATATGTTCGTTGCTAAAATAATAAAAGGAAATTTAGTGTGGTATTCATAACGGTCAAGGGGATAAAGAGCTTATGGATAGAAGACAAAAACAATCTGATTACGGGATGATCGAGGCCATTGGCGTCGTGCTCGTGTCAGCGTTCATTATATTTATTTCAAGATGGTTGTCCAGCCAGGAAGATAAGGGACAATTTATAAAATTCATTGTTTATGATGTTTTGGTCGTGAATATGAATGGTATTCTCCTTATCTTGCTAGGTTTGGCTCTTATAGTCTTTTGCATATACTTTATTGTAAAAAAGAAAGCGGCTGATCCGAAGCGTTTAGCATGGATTGGTCCTTTAATAGCATTATTTTTGATTGGTTTAGGGGGGCTTCTTTCTCATAACTTAAAAGATAACCTCATTGATATAGCTAGCTATATCACGGGCAATACGGTAACAGAGGAGGTAGTTATTGAAAAATTTGCTATTCGTTCTGCAGGAGAACATACCTATTATGAATACATATTTGCTGATGGACGGGAATTTTCAGAAAGATATTCAGGAAAGGGATTTAGGCGGATTGAAGAAGGAAGAGCGTATGTAATTCAGTATCTGCCTAAATCAAAAAAGCTTTTAAGTATAAAGCTTGTTGAATAGAAAATTCCAAAAAAGACGACAATCTTGTGGAAACTGAAGACATCTGTAGCGTATGGTGTCAGGGATAAGTGCCGCAAGCTAGATACGCGCATTCTAGCGGTAGACTCAAAACGCGTCAACGTGTTTAGTACATCTTGTACGGCACAACCCCTGCATGATCTATGCCCTGTCGGTCTGTCACAAGAAAGTTTTTTGGAGATTTTCGACTTTTAGAAGAGCTCTTCATTTTTCCTTTTTCATAATAAAGCAAAGATGCCTCCCGCTTTGCTTATCTTGGCGATGAGAAAAACCATCAGAACTTTGAAACGTGCAGGTATAATCTATTTGGATTTGATTTTCCGGAATGCCAGCTAATAGGCATTGCTGTTTCACGGTTTCCTGATTATCAATATGATATTTGCTTGTTTGTTCGTTATATTCAATCCACTTATCCGCATAGCCTAAGTCTTTATATTGTACGTAGACATCTTCATCCACTTCAAATTTTTCTTGACTGAGCGCTGGACAAATTTGGACATGAAAACCATTTGGATCACATTGGTTGTCATGAATCAGATGCTTAAATAATTTTAATGAGATCTCTTTGACAGTACCTTGCCAGCCTGAGTGAATAACGCCCGCAACACCATTTGGTTCATGATAAAAGAATACTGGCACACAGTCTGCATTGAAGCTACATAGTAAAATGTTGGGTTCGTATGTGTAAAGCGCATCAGTCACTGGAACAGCAGTCTCTAATTTGTCAGCCCCGCGGCCTTTATCAGCGTGGACAACTTGATGGAAATTGGCACTATGTGTTTGTTCCGCACAAACGAAGTCACCTAATTCGCAATTTAAAAAGCGGGCTAATTGCCGGCGATTCTGCAATATCGCTTCCCTATCCTGACAAGCATGAAGAGCCATATTAAAGTTTTCCAGCTGATCTTCATCTTTCATCGTCATTCCTGCGAGCCATTTTTCGTTATTGATATACATTTTTATATTCATAAGTATCACCTGTCTATCTTATGTTTTTTAACGGCTTTGTGGCAATATGTGAGTGATTTTATTTACTTGTAAGCGGAAAATAAAGAAATGATGGTAGGGATTAATGTGGAGTTGAAAAAGGGACAATTTTCTGCCCCCATTTCTGCCTATGTTTGCGTCTTACTAGCTAAGGAATTCAGTTAGGCGGCTTGTTCCTTCCGTTGCAGAAGCACTGCTGCGATCACGATGAATCCTTTGAAAGCCTCTCGAAGAAACGGCGGAACACCAAATAGATTCAATAAATTGTTCATGACGGCGATAATCAGCATCCCATAGACTGTCCCCAAAATAAACCCTCTGCCTCCAAGCATGCTTGTGCCGCCCACGACGGCAGCTGCGATCGCATCCATTTCCATTCCTCGCCCAGCATTTGAAAAGTCCATAGAGCCAATCCGCGAGACTTGGATGACAGCTGCAATCGAAACAAGGACGCCCATCAATGCGTATACATTTAGTTTGACTTTATTTACATTGATACCAGAGAGCTTAGCCGCTCTTTCGTTTGATCCTACTGCAATAATTTGCCGACCAAAAACGGTTTTTTTCGATATATAATATAAAATAAAGGCGATGATCGCCCAATAAACAATTGGCATAATCATATAGTTGCCAATTTTAAAGCTTGCTAACTGGGTAAACTCAATCGGAACCTTTGGATTGTAGCCTTGCATAAAGTGTTGTGTGACACTTCTAAAGATCATCATTGCTCCTAAGGTCGCAATAAAGGGCGGAATATTTCCTTTTGTTACACTTGTTCCAATTAAGAGTCCAAGTAAATAGCCCATAAGGATGACAAGTACAATTGTGATGAGGATCGCGGGAAAACCAGTTAGGCCAAGGCCGGCTAAAATTCCTTTTGTACTAGTATCCAATAGAACCATCGTAAAGGCTCCTGTTGCCACTAGAGTAGAGCCGACGGCAAGGTCAATCCCTCCGGTCATAATGACAAAGGTCATACCGAGTGCGATAATTCCGACTCCGGCATTATTTCTTAAGATATTTACCCAGTTATTTAACCACGATTGAAACCAGCTTCCAAATGAATCATAATTAAAGCCCAATACTAAAGTTTGGATAATGATCATCACAATAAGTGCGATGGCTGTACTAAATACAGGCTCATGGTGCCATTTATATTTAAACCATGTAAAAAAGTTTCGATTATTTTTAACACGGATATTATCGGTCATTGGGTTTTCCCTCCTTTAGCCTGATCAATTTCCGCCTGTAGCGAGATTCATAATCGTATGCTCATTCATTTCTTTTCCCGTTACCTCGCCTTGAATGACCCCATGGTACATTACAAGAGCACGATCACAGACACGAATAATTTCTGCGGCTTCACTAGAAAGGACGACAACCGCAATATTTTTGTCTGCGAGATCTAAGATAATATCATAAATATCTTCTTTAGCTCCAACATCAACACCCTGTGTGGGGTTATCCAAAATAAGTAACTGTGGATCGGCTGCCAACCATTTGGCCAGGACAACTTTTTGCTGATTCCCTCCAGAGAGACTTGTGATATTGTCTGTTTGCTTGCCCATTTTTAAACGTAATCGCTCTCTTTGTTTTTCAAACTCGAGCTGATGTTTCTTCGTTTCAATTTTCCCACGTTTGGAAAATTTAGGCCAAGTGGCAATCGAAGCATTCTCAAAAATATCCATATCCTTAATAATGGCATTTTCTTTCCGATTTCTTGGAAGATAGGCAATGCCTTTTTTGATCGCTTGTGTTGGACTATGAATGACGACTTCTTTTCCATTCAGAAAGATCTTGCCTGCTGAAGGATGTTTCGCTCCAAAAGTAGCTTGAAAAAGCTCGCTTCGCCCATCCCCAAGTAATCCCGTAAACCCGACAATTTCGCCAGCCCTAATGGAAAAATGAATATCTTTAAAAGCGGCTGGGTCAGTGAGACCTTCCACTCGCAAAATTTCTTTCCCAATTTTTTTCTCCCTTAATAAGGGTTCTGTTCTTACATCAAATCCAACCATATATCTAGCCAAATCATTGGTTGTGACATCGCTCACCGCTCCTTCTGCAACAAGATTACCATCGCGAAGGACGAGATAGCGGCTACAAAATTGCATAACTTCATTTAATTTATGGGAAATGAAAATAATGCCGACGTTATGCTTTGTTAATGTTTTCATCATTGTGAACACACGCTCTATTTCTTGGTCTGTTAGAGACGTGGTAGGCTCATCCATTATTATAATGGATGCGTCTGTCATTATCGCCCGGCAAATTTCTACTATTTGTTTATAGGAGGAATCCAAGTCTCGAACCATTTTTTCGGGATCTAAATCAATATTCATCTTTTTAAATATTTCATTGGTTTCATGATACATGCGTTTTAAGTCTAAGCTACCTGTTTTAGTTTTTAATTCTCTACCAAGAAACATGTTTTCATAGATGGGCAAGTCATTGATTAAATTTAATTCCTGGTGTATAAAAGCAATACCCGCTGCCTGTGATTGGGCCGGTGTAGCAAATTTTACAGGCTTTCCATCGATTAGAATTGAACCTGCATCCATTTGGTGAACGCCTCCAAGAATGTTCATCAGGGTTGACTTTCCCGCACCATTTTCACCAAGCAAAGCGCATATATCTCCGCCTTGAACACTAAGCGAAACATCCTTGAGCACATTGTTTTTTCCAAAGGATTTTCTTATATTATTCATTTCAATTTTCATACGATCACTTCCATAACCTGGGACAATGAAAGGCAGAGAAAGCTTTTCTTTGTCCCAGAACATTTACTTGTCGAAGGCCAACAGAATGTTGGTCAGAAAGGTGTTGCGACGTACAGGATGTACTAGTGTAGACGAAGCGACAGGACGTCGCGAACTTAGCCCTTTTTCTTAGTAGGAAGAGTCTTCGTCAATGAATTCTTCGTAATTATCCCGGTCCACAACGGTTGTAGGGATGATCGTTACTTCGTCCGCATCTTCTCCATTTAATAATTTAAGCGAGACATCGACAGCGTCCTTCACCATAGCTGGGCTATAAAGTGTTGATTGAATCCAAATATCTTCGTTTTCTGGCATCATGTTGAAGTATTCTTGCATACCGCCTCCGCCAGTCACTACTTTAATATCATCTCTGCCAGCTTCACTAATTGCTTGTAGAACACCAACGGATGTTTCGTCATCCATAGAAAAGACAGCATCAATATGTTTATTACTTGTTAAAATATCAGCAAAATCCTTCAAACCATCTTCTCGTGTAAACTGAGTCGCATATGTGCTAATTTCCATGTCAGGAGCCATTTCCTCCATCGTGTCCATAAAACCTTGTTTTCTTAACTTGGAAACAGAACCAGAGGATGGCACCTCTAGGACAACGACATTACCTTCTGTACCAATTTTATCAATAATATATTTTGCACTTTCAATTCCCATACCTTCATTATCGCCAGATACGCGGTAAACCCCATCTGCGTCAATTTCGATATCAAAGTTTACTACTTTAATACCAGCATCAAGAGCGGTCTGGATGGGGATTTCCATACCTTCCCATTGAGGGAACGCTACAATGGCTTCCGCACCCCATGTCATTAAATCATCTAATTGAGAAGTCATTTCTTCTGCATTAGAACTTGTTTGGATTTGGTAATCAATCTCATCAGACAATTCCTTCGCACGTGTCTCTGCCTGATGGGCTACATCTGATACCCAACCATGCGTGACAGCAGGTGCAAGAATTCCAACTTTATGTTTCTCTGTACTTGATTTTTCGCCTGAATCGTTACCTGAATCATCATCCTGTGTTCCTGAATTACACGCACTTAATAGCGGTACCAACATTAATAAAAGTACAACTAGTACACTTAAACTTTTCTTCATGAGAATGAACGCCCCTTTTTTCATATTTTTAAATGGAGGATCTAAAATACTTCTAACAAACGAAAGGAAAAAGCTATTAGGCTTGTATTGGAAAAACGGCTATACGCTCGATTTAAAAGCTTTAAGCTGTTGGCACCTACCTAATCTAAACGTTTCACCAAAAATTTGGATAATGCAAGAACGGAAAAGACTTGTTCAAACATTCACATCGTGATATAGCCATTTACCCAAAACTTTCTTATGCACCTTCATTATAAGACATCTAAGGAGGAGAGTAAATTAGATTCTCAATTTTATTTTTAATTCGTTTTATACGATAAAAAGTCGTCAAAAAGGAGCTTGCAAGTTTCCTAATTTTTGGTGGAATTTAAGCAGGGAAATGCTGCAAAAGCGAGAATAGTTATATAGAAGTGAATGGAGGGGATGATGTCTAAGGGTAAGGTATTGATGGAACGGGATGATGGCCTTGAAAGAGGAAAGTGACTGAAATATGTATAGGTCTTTTAAGGCTTCTCTGGAATCTATAGAGGAAATTTATTAGATAGTAAGGTACAATTTAGAATAGGAACATAAATTGAAAGGGGAATGAACATGACAGAGCGTAAAATAAAGTGGGGAATTATGGGTGCGGGGAATATCTCGCGAAAGTTTGCCTCAGATTTAGTGCAATCGGAAAATGCTGAACTATTGGCTGTAGCGTCAAGAACAGAGGGAAAGGCGGCTGCCTTTGCAAGCGAATTCAATATTGCCCGTCCTTATGATAACTATGATCAATTTTTGCAAGATCAAGAGATTGAGATTGTTTATATTGGGACATTACATACTCAGCATAAAGAATGTGCATTGCAATGTTTAAAGTCTGGTAAAGCAGTATTATGTGAGAAACCGTTTACGATGGATGCAGAAGAGGCTGAGGAATTAATTCAAGTGGCAAAAGAAAATAATACTTTTTTAATGGAAGCGATGTGGACACGTTATTTACCGGCTATTGTGAAAGCGAAGAAATGGTTAGAGGAAGGGAAAATTGGCGAAGTGCGAATGCTGACAGCTAATTTTGGCTTTAATGTGGGATGGAGCCCCAAGAGTCGCTTGTTAGATAAGCGACTAGGGGGTGGCGCGATGTTGGATGCCGGTATTTATCCAATTTCTTTCGCCTCATTCATTTTCGGTCAGCAACCATCGCAAATTAAAAGCAGTGCTCACATAGGAGAAACGGGTGTAGATGAACACTTTTCTGCTCTCTTCGAGTATCCGGATGGAAAAACAGCAATGCTAAACTCAGGAGTGCGGCTTAACTTAGCCAATGATGCGTATATTTATGGAACAGAAGGCTTTATCCGCCTTCCTAACTTCTTATTTGGAGATGGGGCCTATTTACACCAATCAGGTTCAGACGTAGTCGAATTTCAAGATGATCGAAAACTTCAAGGCTATCTTTTTGAAGCTGAAGAGGCGATGGCTTGTTTAAGAGCAGGGAAGCTTGAAAGCTCCACCATGCCTTTAGAAGAAACCCACGATATTATGAAAACAATGGATGCTCTTCGTAAGCAATGGGGCTTAGTATATTCATAATCAGCTAGATTTTTAAGAGGATGTTCAAAAAGGCCGATAAAAGAGACATTTCGTCCTGTGTCGAACGTCAAAGTCACCACAAACGGGCAGTCCGCCTCGAACTTTCGATTTACGGGGCGCCAGTGCTTTTATCCGGTTTGGTTCTTTTTGATTGGAGGCGGCAATGAAATTAGCGCCTCTTCGTACAAAGAAAATGTTATAAAAAAGGTTGCGTTACAAAGTATCCTCAGTTCAATAATGAAAAAATAGACCCGCCCTCCAAGTAAGGAGAGGCGAGGTCTATTTCTGTCTACACGAGGTACTAAGCAAATTTTAAAAGAGAGGCTTCAAATCATCCCGCCTTATTCTCCAGTCCTTTAGAGGATGTGGATTTCAAGACTTTATCAAAGCTCCCATATTTTTCTTGGACGAATAAGAAGGCCACTCCTCCTAGAATACTAGGAATGGCAAATGCCATAAAGGCGCTTTGAGGGGCCACATTTGTCGCAAGTAAGAGACCAATGATAACAGGCGCTAATATTGCTCCGATCCGCCCAATGCCAACTGTTACACTAAGTCCTGTTGCGCGGATTTCACGTGGGTAAAATTCGGATATATAAGGATTCACCAAATTTTGTGTACCGCCTGTGCAAGCTCCGCCAAGAGCAATCAATCCATATAAAACGAGTGTATGTGATGTCATGCTAAGGGAAATAAAGCAAACCGCTCCGATTAAGAACATGAATAACAGTACTTTTCGATGGCCAAGTCGCTCGACAAGGATTCCACCAAGTAAGGATCCACCAATTTGCCCAACGGCCAATACTAGGTTAAATGATAGACTCGATGTAATGCCAAAGCCCGATTCTTGCATGATTTTAGGTAGCCAAGTATTTAAACCGTAAATCATAAGCAGGCAGCTAAAGACAGCCACCCAGAAGGCCAATGTACTAACAAGACGACGATCGGAAAATAGCTTTTTCACTGGTAATCCTTTTGCTTGTTCTTGAACAGTCGCATATTCAAAATCATCTGTTGCCTGATAGTCGCCTTTTGGATTCACTTTGTTAAGAATGGTGGCAATTTTGCCTCCTTGTTTCCGAAGAATCGAATAGGATAAGGATTCGGGAAATTGTTTGAGGAAAAATGGCAAAGTAAGCAAAGGAATAATTCCCAACCAATAGAGAAATCTCCATCCAAGACTCTCCATGGCATACATACCAATCAGAGAGGCCAAAATTCCACCGATTGAATAGCCACAGTACATTAATGCAACCGTTAAAGCCCGATTCTTCTTCGGGGAATATTCAGTCATGATTGCAATAACAGCGGGCATCAAACCACCCATCCCAAGAGCAGAAATAAAGCGCATAATAGTAAAAGTGGTTGCATTAGGCGCAAAACCGGCTAATAAGGAGAACAAGCTGAATAATCCCATACAAATTGCTAATATTTTTTTACGGCCGATTAGGTCAGAAAGGGACCCGAGAACAAAGGAGCCGATCATCATGCCTATTAATGAATAACTACCAATTGCTCCTGCTTCCACGGTCGTTAAGCCGAAGTCATCCATCATAAAAGGCAATCCAATTCCGTAGAGAGCGATGTCAAACCCATCAAATGCAATGGCATAAAAGCACCATAAAAATACTAATAAATGAAATTTATTGAATTTACTTTCGGCGATAACTTGTGTAGTCTGAACAACGCGCATGTCAATCTCCTTGTGTATATGTTTTTTCAATATTTAGAAAACAAAACAGAAAAATGTTGATTTCGTAAAACAGAGTAAGAGGGAAGAACAGCATAGTTAGCACGTTCTTCCTCGTCTCCATTATCTTTCAAGCTCGTAATTATTTCCAAACATCTTCAGCAAGCTCGACTACATAACGAAGCTTTTCCCATTGTTCCTCTTCGGTCAACAGGTTGCCCTCTTCGGTTGAAGCAAATCCACATTGAGGACTTAGAGCGAGTTGGCTAAAATCAACAAATTGGGAAGCTTCTTCAATTCTTCTTATAATATCTTCTTTTGGTTCCAGTTTCCCATGCTTTGACGTAATCAAGCCGAGGACAATATTTAAATCCGATCGATTGACAAAGCGCAACGGTTCAAACCCACCTGAACGATCATTATCATACTCTAGAAAGAACCCATCGATATTTAAATGGCCAAAGAGTTTTTCTGCCACAGGTTCATATCCTCCCGAAGAAATCCAGGTAGAACGGAAATTCCCACGGCAAATATGCATGGTCACATTTAAGTCGTCAGGACGGTCAGCTACCGCTTTGTTTAATGTATCAAGATACATGTTAATTAAGTATTCGGGGTCTTTTCCTTTGGTACGCAATTGCTCTTTTTGTTCCTCTGAACATAAGTATGCCCAAGCTGTATCGTCTAGCTGAAGATAACGGCAACCAGCATCATAAAAAGTTTGTATCCCTTTTTTATAAGCTTTTGCTAAATCATCAAAGAATTCTTCTTCATCTGGATAAACAGCAGGATCGATTTCTCCTCGAAAATGAAGCATACTTGGACTGGGAATAGCAAATTTTGCAACATGATCTCCAGCTGCCGTATGAAGAAATTTATAATCATCTAGCATAGGATGTTGAGAAAAATCTAATTTACTTGTGACTTTAATCGCACGTGATCTTGTTTGTTGTTGTTGAAATTGAATTCCGCTTCCTGACCAATAGCCTTCAACCCCAACTAAATCCTCTAAGAAATCGAAATGCCACCAAGCTCTGCGGAATTCACCATCTGTTACGGCTTGAAGCCCAACCTCTTTTTGCTTCGCGACAATTCTCTTGATTTCAGTATCCTCAATTGCACGCAGTTGCTCTGGTGTAATTTCTCCAGAAGTTTTCTGTAACCGTGCGTTTTTAATTATTTCCGTTCTTAATAAGCTACCAACCTGGTCGGCTCGGAAAAATGTTGTCGTCTTCGTTTGCATGAAAGTCCCTCTTTTCCATAAAAAAGTCTATTTGAACATCCTTTTAAATCGAATATATTGAATCTTATCATGGGAACGTATTATAGTGTAACTGAAAAAAGATATAGTTGGTTATAACTTAAGGCTATAATAGATAGAGTAGTTCTTATGAGATTCAAGGAATAAAATACAGTGTTGAATATGAGGGACGAAAGATGAATTTACAACAATTAAAATATGTGATTGAAATTGTTAGAAGCGGCTCTATGAACGAAGCAGCGCGGAAACTTTATATTTCACAGCCGAGCCTGTCAAAAGCAATCAAGAATCTTGAAGGGGAAATTGGGAAAACGATTTTTACTCGGACATCAACCGGTATTACCCTTTCGCCGGATGGGGCAGAGTTTCTTGGTTATGCAAGGCAAGTAGTGGAGCAAGTAGAGCTTTTAGAAAGTCGCTATTTTAATGCTGACCCATCACCACAACTTTTTTCGGTCTCGACACAGCATTATGCCTTTGCTGTAAATGCACTGGTCGAAATGATTAAGAGGCATGGTTCCGATAAATATCAATTTACCATGCGTGAGACGAGAACCTATGAAATTATAGAAGATGTTAAAACATTACGTAGTGAAATTGGGATTTTATATGTCAGTTTGTTTAATGAAAAAGTGATGATGCAGCTGCTTAAGGAAGAAGGGCTTGAGTTTCATTTGCTCTTTAAAGCCACTCCTCATATTTTTGTAAGCTCACAAAATCCGCTGGCTAGCAGGTCATCGGTTACTTTGCAGGACCTAGAAGACTACCCGCGTCTTACTTTTGAGCAAGGGGAATATAACTCGTTTTATTACTCAGAGGAAATCTTTAGTACGATCCCCAGCAAAAAGAGCATTCAAGTAAGCGACCGCGCCACCTTATTTAATTTATTAATTGGACTGAATGGATATACGATTTCAACAGGCATCTTAAGCGCCGACCTTAATGGTTCCGATATCGTCTCCGTACCACTAGAAGAAGGAGAAGTCATCTCCGTCGGCTGGATCGTCCACAAAAAAGCCCAACTAAGCCGCATGGCCAAGCTATATTTAGAAGAACTTGAACGAATTATTGGGTTTTATGTTTAGGGGGCCTGTCCCCCGCTGTTGTAACGCATTAACGGATTGGGGGACAGTCCCCGTTTGCTATTTTTTTAATTCATAATAAATAAATTCCTTATCTGGTGATCTCCCTGCTTCTTTAAAACCGAATTTTAAGAAGAGGTTTGTACTAATGACATTTTTTTCATCAATACCTGCGTAAATAATTTCTACTTTTTGACCTATGATTGTTTCAGTATTGGTTATCAGGTTAGATAGAATGAGTGTTCCATAACCTTGGTTGATATGTTGAGGATGAATTGCCATTGGATTAATGCCTAAAACTAATCTTTTATGATCATCCTTGAAATAATTAAAAATAAAAAATGCAAGGATTTCATTCTCCATTTCCACGACTTTAAAGTAATCAGCAATATTTGACCCTTCAGACGGGTGCTCTTTATACCAAATATATTGTTGGGAGATAGGCTCATGAAAAAAAGCATATTTATTTATTAAATTGGCGTTATCGCTGAATGATGGCAATATCCAAGCGTCAATCTTTTTGTCAATTTTTATATCGTAATCTCTCCATTTCAAAATATCTACCTCCATGAATTCGATTCTTTCATTATATAATAGTTTCGATGCTTTCAAATTACTTCATTTATACTGATTAATATAGGATGCTTAGAATAGGAGGAGCTTTGTGAACCGATTATTGCTAATCTTACTTTTGTTATTTGTCGTTCTGGTAGCTGGCTGTCAATCATCTTCTCAAATTGACCCGAAGGAATTGGAGCACTATAAGGTAGAACAAACGGAAGATCAGGTAAAGCAGGGGGATTTTATATTTCGGCTAGTGAGTGAAAAAGATGAGTACAGTAAAGATGAAGAAGTCAAGTTATATGGGGAGATAGAATATGTTGGAGAAAAAAAGGGAAGTTGCGATCGTTCATTCTGCCTCCGCCATTTTATTCCCAATCGAAGAAAAGGTGCGTGGTTATCAGATTCATAGCAGCGTACGAGAAATTGGTGTGACAACTAAGTTGAAGCAGGGAGAGCCTTATCGTGAAACGTATGCAAAGAAAGCGGTGATGTTTTCTGAAGAAGATTCATCCTATCATAAATTTATAGATCTCTTTTTGGAAGGCAAAGGATTCCCGACCGGCTATTATCAGGTAAATGGATACACCGATTTTTTTGCGAAGTTGGGAGAAGAGGGAGAGTATGTTAAGATTGAGGCGAATGTTGATTTTAAGGTACTAGAATGAAGGTTTAATGGTTATTATTCCCTTTCTCGTTTAGTAGACTGACAGAAAGGGTATAGTTTGAGATTAAAAAGTCTAAAATACATAAAATTAGAAGGATGTTTTCATGAAGAAAATCGTTTTATTGTTAAGTATGGCATTGTTTTTAGTCATGGCAGGTTGTGCAAGTAATGCTAGTCCGAAGGATGATGAAAAGAAAAAGAATGAAAATACAACAACTGAGGAGAAGAATGGGACAGGGGAAGATTCTGAGGGGAATGAAGAGGAAACTTCTAGTACACCGTTAGCTTCTATTGATGATTTCGAGAGTATATCGATTGATGAGTATGATCAAGACAATTGGATTCGTATCGAGACAGACAAGAATATGGAAAACCGTGCCTTTTTAGACGGAGATCAATTTTTTATTAATACAGAAAACAATGAGACTGTTGCTTATACTAAGGATATGGAGGAAATTTGGCATAGTGAAGTCCCTTACCCGTTTAGAAGGCCGAATGTGAAGACAGATGACTACATTTTGGTCAATAACGAAACCGAAGAGGGGACAGAAGCATTCATCGAGGCTCTAGATAAAGAAACAGGAGACTCTGTCTATAAAATCAATCTGGATGAGTATAATGATCTGAGTGATATTTATGTGATCGATGATGCCCTTTATTTTGCAGCTGGACTACGGTCAAAGCCCGATGATATGTTATTCTCGGATGAATTTACGCTATATAAATATAATGTAAAGGATGGCTCTCTTATTTGGGAACAAGAAATAGGTGCACTAAAGGAGAATTCTAAAGGTTCTTTGTTTCAGCTCGCCTTTCATGGTGATCTTGTCTATTATGTGAGCAATGAATTGCAACTAACCGCATTGCAAAAGGAGACAGGTGAAGAGGAGTGGACACAGGATTCACCTGATAATTTGCGTTATTTCATTCCCATTGTCGCGGGAGATATTTTATATATTTTAGATGGAGATAGTGTGTTCTACAGCTATGATGCAACGACAGGGGAACCAGTGGATGAATATGAATTTCCAGGAAGCATTATAGGACCAGTTGCCCCGTATCCCGTTTTTAAAGATTCACTTGTGATCTACCAAAATATGGATTTTGATAGTGGAGACACGACCTTGATTGCAGCTGATATGGAGGCAGGGGAAGAAGCCTGGTCCATTGACTTTGGCCAACACTTTATATTTGGTGCCTATCTTATGGATGACACCTTATATCTTCTAACTCAAGAAGGTGGAGAAGACTCCTCTGCCCCAACGAAGGTACTAAAACTAGAACCCGAAACAGGTGAACTAATAGAAAACATCGAACTAAACGATAAAATGGCCAAAGCCGCTAACAATCAGTATCTTTATATGGAAAACTATATCAACGATGAATACTTAGCCCTCTTCTTCGAAAAAACAGCTTATTTTATTAAGTAAAGTGGGGCCTGTCCCCCGCTGTTGTAACGCATTAACGGATTGGGGGCCTGTCCCCGGATAATTAAAGAAGGAGATTTGCGTTCTGTTGGTGAACTAGTAAGTGAATGTATTAAAGTCGCCAATGAAGAGAAGAGGGGCCTTGATGAAGACTAGAGGTAAGTTTATTCGAATGTTCAAGGTGTTGTCTTTGTTTTTTATTATATTTATGCAAATTTACTGGTATAAAGTAGGTAGGAAGTCTGAGGCGGATTGGGAAGATTTATGGGGGAGTATTGGGAGAAGGTTTCGACGGTTGCTTTTTGAATTAGAGGGTTTGCTAATTAAGGTTGGACAGATTATTAGTACCCGCGCAGATCTATTGCCACCAGCATTTATTAAGGAAATAGAAGATCTTACCGACCATGTCCCTCCTTCTGCCTGGAAGGAAATTCGGGAGTCGCTCAAAGCTGAGTGGGGAAGTGATTATAGCGAATTATTGCGTTCGATCGAAAAGGAGGCAATTGCTTCTGCGTCCATTGGAGAAGTGTATAGAGGTGTTCTAAAAGATGGCTCCACAGTGGCGATTAAAGTACAACGCCCTCATATACAATCCATTGTTCAGACTGACTTTCGTACGCTGAGCATCGTTATGTGGTTTGCTAGACATGTTGTCCCCCTCCCTAAAGGATTTATTAATTTGAAGGTCTTGTTTACAGAGTTAAAGCAAGTGATTGAGCGAGAACTCGACTTTTCCAAGGAGAAAGAAACGCTTCTTTATTTTAGGGATCGTTTTAAAGATCTTGATATTGTCCAAGTTCCGTCTGTTTATCCCGCCCTTTGTACATCTAAAGTGTTGGTGATGGAATGGGTTGATGGGGTGAAAATAACTAATTCCGAGGCTGTTGAGAGATTACCAATTACTCGTAAGGAATTGGCTCAGCGTCTTATAAAAGTATTTCTTCCACAATGGCTTGAGGCAGGGAAATTCCATGCTGACCCGCACCAAGGAAACGTTCTTGTATCCAAGGAGGGGCGGGTCATTTTACTGGACTTTGGCATGGTGGGGGAAATATCTAAAAATGACGCAGCTGCCTTTCAAAGCTTAATTGAAAGCTTCCTAGCCAAAAATTATACAAAAGCTGTTGATTGCCTAACCCGTTTAGGATTCTTACTTCCAGAAGCAGATACTAGGTTAATGGAAAAGGTTTTAGCCGAATGGATGACCTTCCAACCTACTCAGTTAACAGAAGTGGATTTGTTGGCACTGAAACTGGAATTGAACGATATGATTCAAGCGCTTCCCATTCAGGTTCCAACACACTTTGTTTTTCTAGGGCGTTCTTTTGTGACAATTGAAGGGATCATTGTTCATTTAACGCCAGACGAAGAGCTTCTTGAATTGGCTAAGCCTGTTTTCATGGAATGGGTAATGCATGAAGGAAGTAAATGGTCTTTTATTTGGCAATGGTTTCAGTCACAGCCAATATTCAAGATCTTTCATTCTATTACGGAATTTTTAAAAGCACCACAAACATTCGAACGTTTGAAGGAAAATGAACAAAGAAGACAATTTCGATTTACGATCTATGAAAATCGCAAAAAACAGCTATTTCAGCTAACATTACTTGGACTATTAGGTATTCTTGTTGGAGCATACTTATCAAATCCGTTTATTTTAAAGTTTACAATTGCTCTATCAGTCATTTCGATTGCCGGATATATAATTAATAGTTATAAGCTAAAAAAATGGATGAAATACATGCAATAGGGGGCCTGTCCCCCGCTCTGGCAACGCGTTAACAAGGTGGGGGACAGGCCCCGAAAGGTGTGAGAAAATGGAAATTCGTAATATATTTTGTATTGGACGTAATTATGTTAATCACGCGGTGGAACTAGGGAATGCTGTGCCGGATCAACCGATGGTGTTTTCCAAGCCTGTGAATTCTTTAGTGTATGCGGATGGGCAGGTGATCGATTATCCAGGAGATCGTGGGGAGATTCATCATGAGCTTGAGATTGTTTTATACATAGGGGAAGACATAGTGGATGAGGATGTTCAGGTCGATAAAGTCGTGACGAAGATGGCACTTGGGGTTGATTTGACCTTAAGAGATGTGCAATCTGAATTGAAAAAGAAGGGGCATCCATGGCTTCTCGCAAAAGGATTTAAAAATGCGGCGATTGTAACGGATTTTTGGGACTTTCATGGTGAGGAAGCCTGTAGGAAAAAGAACTTCAGCTTGTTACGTGATGGGGAGACCGTGCAAGAGGGAAATATGACGTCGATGATCTTTTCTTTTGAGACCATTTTAGCATATATTCAAGCAAACTTTGGTTTGAAAAAAGGAGATATCATATTTACAGGAACTCCTGAAGGGGTCGGTCCCATTGCAGATGACGAAAAATACGAATTGCGATGGAGCGAGGAACGAAAGGGAAGTTTTACTGTTCATATGAATTAAAAATCTCGCTTGTTTCAAACTAGGCTTTCTGATAAGCAAACCTAAGATTCGCAGATGGAACAAACCGTTAGAAAAATTCAAGTTCACTAAGGAAATGACAAAAGTAAAAGCCCACTTTTCATTGTAATAATGAGATAGCGGGCTTTTTGTAGCCTAGGAAATTATAAGGTTGGAGCTTGTGGATAAGTTGTAATTTTGAGTTTTGTCGTCCAGCTCCAGCGCCCAGCGACTAGCAAACTTTCAGCTTCTACTTTCGTAAGTCAACATCGACTCATGCTTCGCCGTGCTATCTAGCTACAGACGGCAGGAGCTTGAGATCAAATAACCCTGAATCGCAGAAGGGAAAATTCGCCCTTCTTCGTTTCAGGAACATTTGCTTGTCGCTCCTATCAGCCGTCTTTCGCATTTCGTGTATCCTTATCTCAGGGCTACAGGATGTAGGTCAGAACAGCGTTCGACGTACAGGAGGTACTAGTGCAGACGAAGCGACAGGACGTCGCGTTTTTAGCTGTTCATCCTTACTATGGAAGTTTGTACGTCGCTAAACGGACGCTCGCGCTTTTGTTCTTACTTGAAGAAACTGGTATTAAAAAAGTAATATTCGGTAAAACCCAAGGCGTGCCAGGAATCGTCTATTCCACCACTTCAAGTAATCCGTGTTCTAGGCAGGTGTCGGTTGATAAGGTTTTTGAATCCTTTTTGAAACGAATGATTAGGGTGTCATTTGAGCTTTGCTCAATTTTGCCTGGCCCAAATACGCGATGTTTGATTTTTAGTCCGGAAAGGAGTTTCGCGGGATCTCTGATCACATTAGGGTTATTGGGAATTCTCCTTTTTTGATTCTTATTTTGGGATATGGTTATTCTGCTAGATTGCTGTTGCTTTTCTTCTTTAGGATGAAGGATTCTTTTGACATCTAGTACAAATTTAGAAGGGCCAACCTTTTTTCCGAATCTCTTCTTATAAGTGAGCAGTTCCAAATCCCTTTTTGCTCTTGTCATGCCAACATAGAAAAGACGCACAGCTTCTTCCATTTCTTCTCTTTTGCCTTTTTTGAGCAGCTCATCTTCGGCTTTGGTAGGGATGACTCCCTTGATTAAGTCGATCATATAGACCTTCTCAAATTCCAAGCCCTTGGAACTATGGAAGGTGGAAAGTGTGATGGCATTTTGCTGTTTATTATATTTGGATTTCTTCAATAAGGAATCTAGGTGATCTAACCGCTTTGCAAATTCAACCATTGTATTCGTTGATTTGGCGATCTCTTCCAGTGTATTCAGCACTTCTAATAAATAATCGATGTTAAAGCCTAGCTGTTCTGACATTTTTCTGAGCACTTGTTCATAACCAAATTCTTCGCGAATAATCAGCATTACTTGAAAAGGTGTTTTCCCATGCATTTGTTGATAGTGTTTTTGGTAAGCTTTCACTTTTTCCTTTTGCCAATCTTTTAAATCGCCTAATTTGATTAAAAGATCAAAGACTGATTGATTGTTGGAGCGTTGAGTCAGTTGTTGGATTTGTGCCTTTTTTAGATAAAGATGAAACTTAGAATAAATTCGCGCAAAAATATCCACTCGAGTCACGTCATACGACAAGCGCATAAAGTTTAGTACATCTTCCACAACCCAATGACTGAAAAAGCGATTATTGGAATCCTTCATATAAAAAGGAATATGCGCTTGATCCAATGCATCCAGAAGTAAAATTGATGAAGCATTATTACGGTATAAAATTGCGATTTCGCGCAGATTCTCTTCTTTGCCAATCTGATCGACTAAATAGCTGGATTGGTATTGATAATCGTCTAATGTTTTCAATTTGATTGGCGTATAGGCTGCATTTTCTGTAAACATATTTTTGTTGTAACGATTTTTATTTTGTTTAATAAATATATTTGCAACACTAACGATGTCTTGGGAGGAACGATAATTTTGCACCATCATTAAAGTCTGGGCGTCCGGATAGACCTTTTTAAAATCAAGTAAATATTGTGGCTCCGCGGCTCGCCAGCGATAAATCGATTGGTCATCATCTGCCACGACGCATAGATTTTTGTGGTTATCGACCAATTTTTCTATAAGCGCATGCTGGACGAGTGAGGTATCCTGACTTTCATCGGTCAACACATAATCGTACTTTCGTTGATATTTAGCTAGTAAGGTATGCTCCTTTTCAAATGCCTGATTGGCGATTGTCAGCATATCATCATAGTCGACAAGTAGTTGATCGGTTCCAGCTCTTTTAAAGCGTTCGTACTTTTTAAAAATCTCTAAGGCATTTGGAACATCACATGAAATATCGGCCCATTTTTCCTTGGGAATTAGTTTGTTTTTAATCAGACTAATATATGTAAGCAATTCGTCCAACTGATCATCTGTTATAGCCTTGTGGTTGAACGACTTAAATAAATCCCGTAAAAGCATTTTTTTATTGAATGGGCTAGGATCGGTTCCTTCAATGATCTGATACTGAAGCTTCCTATTATAGAAATACTCACGTACAACCTGAAAGGCAAGGCTATGAATTGTTGAAAACTCGACAGGGGGGAGTGTCGGAAAGAAACGTTGATAGCGTTCTTTCATATCTCGTGCAGAAGCATTACTGAAGGTCACCGCCTTGATTCGTGAAGGAGCTAACCCTATTACCTCAATTAAGTATCCTATTTTCATAATAAGAGTTGTCGTTTTTCCAGAACCAGGCGATGCTAGAAGCAGCAATGGCCCTTCTGTATTCAAAACCGCCCTTTTCTGAACATCATTCAGCGAAACCCCTAGCTCCTGTTTCTTTCTATAAAAAAATTCTTCCCCTACAAGCATCATGCAAAATCCTTTCTGTTGCTTTAGCTATTAATAGATTATTTTAACATACTGCCTAGGAGTCCATAAGGTGTTGTCTATATTTTATATAATTTTGTAAATAAAAGTTTAATTCGAAAAACAATAGGTAATATAACCACTAGATGCGTTTAGCTAAATAAATAAGGAGAGTGTATATATGAATATCTTTGATATGTATGCAACATCTGGTTTCCTCCACAGTGTGCAAAACTTTGTTGTGGCCATTCTTGTATTACTAGTTGGCTGGCTGATTGCCAAAATAATTGCTGGTGGGGTGGAAAAGGCCCTCAAAAAGACGAAATTAGATGAAAAGCTTTATAGAAAGGTTCGACCTGGAGAGCCACCTGTCGATTCGAATAAAATTATCGGCAAAATTATTTATTATATTTTACTTGTCTTTGTTTTGATTTTGTTCTTTAATGTTTTAAATTTAAATATGATTGCAAACCCATTGACCGATTTAATTTCAACATTCTTAGCATTTATTCCTGCGGTCCTCAAGGCGGTTTTAATCCTTGCTTTGGCATTTGTGATTGGCGCTCTTCTTCAGTGGGCGATTGTACATGGAAGTAAAAAAATCCATGTGAACCATTTGCTTGTAAAAATAAAATTAGCCAATACCATCGAAAAAGCGGATGAATATTTAGCAACAATTGGAAAAGTGGCCTTTTATCTCATTCTACTAATCTTTATTCCTGGTGTTATGGATGCTTTAAATATTCAAGGAGTTTCGGAGCCATTTAGCGGCTTGTTGGCGACGATCTTAGCTTTTATCCCTAAATTAATTGCCGCAGCCATCATTTTTGCAGTGGGCTGGTTCCTAGCAAGAATTGTTAAAAATATTGTTGTGAATCTTTTACAAGCGGTTGGATCGGAGAAACTGGTAAGTAAGTTGAAAATGGGTAAGATCTTTGGGGATGCAGGCTTAGCTACCTTTATCGGTAATCTTGTCTTTATCCTGATCTTGATTCCAGTTACCATTACAGCACTTGAAAAATTGGACTTAACAGGCATCACTGAACCTGCGATCAGTATGTTGCATGAAGTAATGAATATGATTCCGAATATCCTTATCGCCATTGCCTTAGTCTTTGTCGGAATTTGGTTAGGTAAATTCATTGGCGGATTTGTGAGTGACTTTTTAAGCCGTACTGGCTTTGATAACATGACGGCTAAACTGCAGATGGGTCAGACAAAAGCAGATACAACCAAAATGCAGGCTTCTACTGTAGTCGGATATATTGTGCAAGTATTGATCATCTTTTTCCTAACGATACAGGCTCTTTACTTAATTAAACTTGATTTCCTAGTTGGTATAGCAGCTGCTATCACAGCTTATTTACCAAATGTATTGGCTGCAGTGCTCATTCTTGGTGTTGCTTTAATCTTGGCGAACATCGTTGAAAAAGTCTTGATCAATTTGCTCCATGGCCCTGCAATTAAGATTTTGGCTGGATTTGCAAAATATGCGATTATTGCATTGTCTGTCTTTATGGCTTTAACACAATTAGGCATTGCCACATCCATTGTCGCATCGGCATTTACCTTAATCCTTGGAGCGCTTGCGCTTGCCTTTGGCTTAGCCTTTGGTCTTGGCGGAAAGGAATTTGCTAGTAAATATTTACGTAAATTTGATGAAACCATTGAAGAAACGAAAGTAAAAAATGACAATGAGATAGAGTAATCAATAGCAGATCATAAAGTGGACGATCGAATCAGGGGAAAGCCCCCTATTTGATCGTCTATTTTTTTGTTTTATAAAATCTGGCAGGGAGATTCCACACAATAAAAGTGGAAGGACATCGGCCGTTCCCAAAATGGGGTAGTACCAGCGAAGCTGTCACTACCCGCAATAAGGAATAAAATTAAAAATGCAAAGGGTTTTCTATTTCTGATTGCCTTTTTTCGATTGGAATTCGTTCCATCATATCCAATTTAAAGATGCCGTAAGGATTTACATGGCTATAGATTAGTGGGCTTAATGCTCTCAAATCTTCAGGTGTCATCATATCCAACCACTTCTTTTCCGATAAAACAGATTGAATCATGTGTATATTAATAAACACGAGACAATTTTGTAATAAATGCAGGGAAAGAACGGCAACCTCCTGATCTTCCAATCTATTTGTCGAAATTTCTCCCCCTTTTCCGTAAAAAATAAAGCCGTTGGCGGAATTCCAATTCTCTACAACATTGAGGCCTTCATTAATTTCCCTTCGAATATCTTCCGAGCCTATATAATCACATAAGAAGATAGTTTTAATAACTTTTCCCAGTTCAGATAGGGCTTGATAAGTAGGGTGTTTTAAGTTACTTTTTGTAAATCGTTTTAAGATAGCCTCTGTTTCTGCTGTTCCAAGACGCAGGGCTGTAGCGTATTTAATCATCTGATCATATTGCTGACGAATCAATTTCCCAGTTGATAGGTCTTGTAAGAATGGGTTGTAAATTAGGGAAAGCATCACTCATGCCACTGTCTGGCCTATACAACTTTTGAGAGTGAATAGCTTTTAATCTTGGCATAAGCTGAAACCCCAGGAGATGGCAAAAGGCAAACGCTACTTCGCTTTGGCCGTGACTGTCTACATAATTCTTTTCAACCTCCATGCTCGTACAGTGCTTCAAGACTCCTTCAATCATAGATGCTACCTCAGAAGAAGAGCATGATTTTAATTGGGAATAAATACAGGTTGAATGTTTAGCTGCATGCCAGTAAATCATGACACCCCTATACCGAATATGCCATTCAGTCATTAGATTTTGGTCCCACGCACCGAATTTCTTAGAATCAGAAGCACAGGAAGTTGTTCCTTCTCCCCATATATCTGTCATTTTATTTCGTAAAATGGCATTTACAATCTCAGCTATAGCATTTCGTAGATTATCTTTATCAATGTATTTTCGCCGTATATATAACAAATCTTTATATTTTTCGCCATGTTCCCCATTTGAAATTCGTTTTAATCCTGCATTTGTTCCCAAACCGTATAAGAAGCTGTTGTTTTAAAAAGTTCCGTAAAGTTTATACGCAAATCAGCTTCCTTGAGAATATCTAGTAAACTAGTCATTGGCCAGCGTTTCATAATTTCGGTTTTCAATCGTGACAAGTTAACCGGCTCAGGTACTGGGTCAAAAGGAGAAATAGATATTCTGCCATTTCCTTTTGTTAAAATACGAACCTTATTATTCTTAGGGATTCCTTGATCTAATTTATTTAATGCATTTGTCATTTCTTCCTTTAAATTTGTGATAAACTCATCGGGATTGATAGGCTTTTTCAATGCTTTATAGTTTTCTTCACGACGTAGATCAAAATCCTGCTTATGCTCTTCACACGATGCTTTTCTTGGAATGGATACATCAGAGAAAACCCGTTGGTGTACAACAGTTAGCAGAGATGCAAAAAGTTTCTCCTTCGTATTTGTCTAAAATATTGACCAAGTTGGTTAAGGAAGGAATGATTAATTCTTCTTCAGGGGCCCACGGAGGATATACGATTATTTAAAATTGGGAAGACATTTCATTTTTGGACATCATACATTCTATTGAAGGTAAATCATCTTTGTTTGATTGCTGTTTCTCGCGGGATCATTTCTGAATAATTGTAATTCGCCAATTTTTCGTTCCCAAATGATTTCCCTAAAACAAACTCTCATTAGATATACGTTTAAGGGAACGCTTAGCGTACAAAAACCAACTTTACACTTTAAAAAACTGTCTTAGCTTTGAGTTTTACGTCAAATGTCGGTTGGGCCCCTGCGTTGTAAAAAATAAGTCTAAAGTATAAGGAAGTGAACATAATGACAAATCAACCAAGTCAAATAAGTAGTATGCCTTTATTTTCACAAACGATAACTGACTTTTGGCGGGCGCCATTTTTGAACGGAAACGTCCTCTATAGCGATGAAGTCTTTACTGTCGCAATCAACCCTGACCTGAGCGAAGACCGTCGGGTTATGGTGCTGGAAACCTCCGATGGCCGGGTTATGGCGGTCCTGACGCCTGCGCTGGCCGATAAGTTAGGCCTTTATCAACGACAAGACCTGTCTGAGCCAACCTTTCGCCGGATATTGAATGAAGCGGGAGTCACTCTACATGGCGCAGATTATCTTTTTTATTTTTCAGAAGCCGATAAGAACGTATTGGTGCAAGAAAACCTGGAAGGTGTCTTACGCCAGTTAACAGATCAAGATGATGCGGTTTTCTCCGAGTTCCAATCCTCCGCCTCGGAACAAGACTTGGATGATGCCTTTGTGGAATTGGATCACTGGGTGGTGTTAGGCTCTTTTGAGCAAAACCGCATGGTCAGCGCCGCCAGCATGTATCCCTGGGAGAATGCGCAAATTGCAGACCTCGGCGTACTGACTCTGACACCCTTTAGAGGAAAAGGTCACGCTCGTAAAGTGGTGCGTTCAATCAGCAAGTACGCTTGTGATCAGGGATACGAACCCCAGTACCGATGCCAGCTCGATAACCAGGTATCTACGTCACTGGCTAAAGCGGCGGGTTTAACGCTGTTTGGAAAATGGGAAGTGATTTCTCCCGACTCTACTAACTGAGAGTTTCATTGAGGGGGAATATAAAAATTTCTATGTAGAATATACATTTGATTTAAAAACCTTTCCTGCTACGTCCACTCGTTCACTAAAAAACTAGACCGATTTTTTCTTAGCGTAGGAAAAAATCGGTTTTATTAAAGAAACGTAAAACTTTATGGAGGTAGATATAAATAGGATTAGAGGTGAAGCTATATTCGTTGAAGAGCGACATGCTTGATAAACTATATTTGTCTGCCATCAAAGACTTATATAAGAACGAAGTTGTTGCGTACCAAATTAGTAGACGCAATGATTATAAACTAGTCTTGGATACGTTTAAAAAAGCCATAAAAGGAAGGAATGTAAAAGGAATCCTGCTCCATAGTGATCAAGGATACCAATACACGTCCCATAACTATAATCAGCTACTCACAAGATATAAAATGAAAGCTAGTATGTCTAGAAAAGGCAACTGTTGGGACAACGCTAGTATGGAAAGTTTCTTCAGTCATTTAAAAACAGAATGTTTTAACCTGTATACTTTTAAAACTTCACAAGAGGTTAGAAGGTCTATTAAAGACTATATTCTCTTTTATAACCACGAAAGGTTTCAAAACAAGCTAAACAACCTGACTCCTATCGAATATAGAAGCCAGGCTTCTTAACTGCGCTTATTTTTTGTGTCTAATTGACAGGGGTCAGATCAAAGATCAACAGTAGAAAATGATCAAACTTTTTTATAAAAATTGAACAATACTTCACAAAGAAAGAATCCTTAAAGTGTGGATAAAATTGGAAATGCACAAAAAGTTGGAAACTGTTTATAAGTGTACAAAATAAAAAGTTAAGCATAGAAATTGCCGGTTTGAAACAAAGTTTTACTGTTTTTTATAAAAAGATGTACAGTTTATAAAAAAGTTTGGTATAAAATCGGACACTATCCTTGAATAAGGATAGTGCTTTTTTTTATTTAAAGGGAATTGCATGGCGGAGGAGAAAGAATTATTATTATCATTCTAAGAATGCCTCAGATAAAAGCTAACAAGAATTACTAGATTGGGCCTTTTAGCGGCATCTTAATCCGTTAAGCTGGTATATTCGCCCCGTTTTTTTAATCGTATTAGTCTATTTTGCATATATGCAGCTGGAAAGGTGATATCATAACATTTGAATTAATGATGAGCGTATGGTCTGGTTTCCAGCAGCAGAGACGATTAATCAGCAAATGCAGGCAGTATTGGATTACGATGTAAGTAACACAGTTTTCAGCAATTTTTACGATTGCTTTAATGATGGTTTTTGGAAGCATTCACTTAAATTTGGTTTGATCATATTGAATGTTACACTTATTGGAAAGGTTACTGTCATTGCTATTCACAGGCGAGAATGGTTGGGCACCTCTAGGAAACACTATTTTTGAGCTGATTTTTGTTAATGAAATCGGTGCATTTATGATGTATAGAAAACGAAAAAATAAATTAGTTAAGCAATAAACAATTTCATAAAAATGCAGCAATTTGACATTATTAGACATAAAGGAGTAGGACAGTTATTAGATTAAGTAAGCGCTTATTTAATAAAAACTTGCGGAATTTTTATTTCTATTATATAGTGGAAGTACTATTATATTAAAGGGTGAACTTTTTGTTAATTGTAGAATTCTAATCTAAATCAATGTTATAGCTTAATTTTGTCGAACAACCACCCGTCTGAGGTGTTATTTGTTTTGCAAAAAAAGCAAGATTAGAATTAGTTGGCTTCGTATAAACATTTGGCGCGACTAATTTTAGTCGCGCTTTTTCTATTCGTTGATTTAGACAATTTTAATTTTTTCTTATTAAAATTGAGAGGACGAATCTACAGTGCAAAAACAATTACAAAAAATCACAACCGATATGCAACTTGAAGAACATTTTCTCACATTAGAAAAGGCTCTACTTGCTTTATATTTTCATAAAAATTGCACCACTAAATCTTTAGCATATATAACAAACTTACCAGTACCTATCGTATCAGCAATGAAGAAAGAATTTGCTAAACAAGGTTGGGGTAAACATAGCTTAACGAAAAAAGGTCAGCTAGCTATTTCGCAATATTTTCAACTCTCAGGTGCCGATGCTAAACTCTATCTTCAATTAACAACAAATGATGCATTTCGTACAGAATGGATTAAACAAAATAAAAGCGAATTAAACATTATTTATGAAACTAGACCCACAGCTGACGTGGCGATTGATCAAGCAAAATGTACAGTTGAAACTGCCCTAAAACGTGCATTGCTCGCATTAGACTATACAATGCTACTCAATAAGCGTATTTTGTGTTTAGGCGATGATGATTTCATCAGTATTGCGCTAGCATTTATACTAAAAAAAATCGCTCCACATTCCACTACTCAAATTGTTGTGTTAGATATTGATAGGCGAATTTTATGTATGATTAGCGAAATTGCTCAGAAGTATGAGCTTCCTATTAAAACAGATTATTATAACGTTCAGGAGCCTTTGCCTAAAACATACGCCCATCATTTTGATTGTGTATACACCGATACTCCGTATACATTGATTGGCGCACAGCTTTTTTTATCACGTGCAATTAACGCACTAAAGCCAGAAGCTATGCGGCATGTGTTTTTCTCCTACTCTAAACGCAGCTATCAAAAGCAGTGGCAGCTACAGCAAAGCTTACATGCCATGGGCTTCGTGATTGACAGTATTAAATACGATATAAACACCTATGAAGGTGCGCAGATATTAGGTGCTACAAGCTCATTATTCGTATTACAAACAACAGATCAAATGACTCCCTACATTCCTAATCAGCGTAAATTTATGCGACCAATTTACACAGGAGAAATTGAGCGGAAATCAGTTGTTTATCAGTGTATCAACTGTCAGCACTCACTTACAGTCGGCGCTCACCATCAATACACCACGATTGTTCAACTTCAATCTAGTGGTTGTCCGATTTGCAAAAATAAAAAGTTTTTACAAATTAAGAGAACAGTACAAAAAACACAATTCCAACATGCTTTAGGACATCATATTTTATTAGAGCTCCATGATTGTGATGTTGCATTACTCAAGGACGTGCAACGAATTAAAACGATAATGTCTCAAGCTGCACATAAAGCAAAAGCAACGATTGTGAATGAACATTTCCATCATTTTTCCCCTCATGGGGTTAGCGGTGTAGTAATTATTCAAGAGTCACATTTAACGATTCATACGTGGCCAGAGTATGGTTATGCAGCAATTGATGTTTTCACGTGTAGCAGTAAATTGGATCTACAAGAGGCTGTTAAACATATTACTGAGCAATTTAATGCAGGAAATGCCACACAGCATTACGTGCATCGTGGTAAATAAAAAAATATAGAAGGTGAATTCATTAATAAAAACGGTGGCCAAAGAATATTATGAAGGATATAAGAATGATATGGTAAAAAAGGCACCTAGAATAAGGAGTGCGCCTTTCAATTATGCAAATTCCGAGCATAATCAGGATTCTACCTTTTCTTTTTAGGGATGAGTAAATTAAAACAACATAGTAATGCTATTCTAATCTATATTGATCCACTTGCAACGCTGTTCATTTCAACTATGCTCATTGTGAAAAAATAACGTTCCCACAAATTATTGGCGCCATTCTCTTGCTGGTTAACCTTTATGAGCGGGATGCACAAAGTAACGCCTCAATAAAATAAAGGGGCTTCCTAAACGCCTTTAGGGCTATTTGGAAGCTCTTTTTTATGTTATTTTTCAAACCAGCTTCTCTCACATTTCTGCATTTTATTTGTGTTACTAAGCATTTTTACGGTGGTTTTGACTTTGATTATGATAAAATTAGGAAAATTTTTGTTAGGGGGAAAGTGCATGACTATTAAATGGGATGAAATTACCTTTGATAATATAAGTAATTTAGAAAATACCCTCAAAATTTTTGATCGAGCATTTCCTGTCGAAGTGAGAGAATCACATGATGTTTTCTTAAGAAGCTTACAATATGCAAAAAAAAGTAAACCAAATAATTTTCGATTTCTAATTGGGTTTGAAGGAGAGAAAATCGTATGTTTTGCAACAGGACATTATTTGGCGGATGTTAATATTGGGTTTATCGTGTATATTGTTACGGATCCTCTTGTGAGGAGTAAAGGATTAGGAACAAAAACATTATTGAAATTAGAAGAATTGCTAAACGAAGACTCTTGTTTAGCAGGAAACCCTTTTCTGAAAGCAGTCATCCTGGACGTAAGGACGGGCAACCCGACGTCCTCAAAATGCCGAGGAGAAAGAATAAGTAGTAAGGATACGTCGATTGAAGTTTCACTTTATTAATCGGCCTTATGTTCAATAATAAGCTGAATGAATTGGCAAGTAATTCACATAGCCGGATTGTGCATCAATGGTTATAATAAGAGAATGATTGATTTTGGGGGAGGAGAATGGCCTTGACCTGGGAGATTCTTAACATCATTGGTACACTAGCTTTTGCAATAAGTGGTGCACTGATAGCGATAGAAGAAGATTATGATATATTAGGTGTTTTTATCTTAGGGTATACAACAGCTTTTGGTGGTGGTTTGATCCGGAATCTCTTAATTGGGATCCCGATAGAAAATATTTGGCAGCAAGATTTGTTATTTGCTGTTGCTTTTTTCGTGATATTGATTGTATTTATTTTCCCTAGTAAATGGATACATTTTTGGCAAAGATGGGTCGTCTTTTTTGATGCGATTGGTTTAGGGGCCTTCGCCATTCAAGGGGCTAGATATGCGGTTTCTATTGATGCGCCACTTATTGCTGTGATTATTGCAGCCACAATAACTGGTGCGGGTGGCGGGATGCTTCGGGATGTATTTGCTGGCCGAAAACCGATGATCTTCCACTCAGATATTTACGCTTTATGGGCGGCATTAGCAGGTCTTTCCATTGGCTTAGGTTTGATCAAAAGTCCATCCTCGACCTATCTGTTACTGGCTTTCATTGTTCTGTTTAGAATGTTATCTGTCTACTATAAATGGAATTTACCTCGCAAAGGAAAATGGAATCGACTGCACAGGGTTCAAAGTAGTGACGCCAAAAGCAAAATGTGATTAAAAAGGGAAAATATCTCCATGTTTGGAACCATATTTCCCCTTTTCCCCGCACTAACTGGCTGTAAAACCCCTACTGATTGAAGTTTCACTTTATTGTATTACTTTTTGTCTATTTGGTAATAATTTCTCAATAAATAAGCAACCCATTTACAATGAGGGTGATTGCGAATATTTTCGATTAACCCATGAATAATGACCAGCCCGAGAGAAGGTTTTGTTAATTCCTGTTTTAGCAAGAGTAAAGATTCCTTTTCAAGTGATTCTTCCATTTCACTAATCTTTTTCTCTATGACAGTCAGCAGTTGTTCCTTGGTGATGTTAAGACTTTTCCCGTGTTCAATTAAAAGTGTGTAATCTTGGGAAATAAACGGTTTCGTCATATGCTTAGCTAATAAATTGGTCTTCTCTACAAGGGTTTGGGACAATAAGTGAAAATCTAATTGAATATTTTCAAATAAAAACAGCTCCGCATACATCTTCATAAAACTTTTTATACAGAAGATGAGGTCGTATTTCGTATCCTTAACTTCGTCACCGTATAATCGCTCAATCATCGATAAGATTGCTTTTTCGTGAAATTTATCATAATCATGTATTTTCACAATAAGTTCTTGGTTCACGGTTTGCATTTGTTCTTTCATAAAAATTCGCGCAAAGTTCATATGTTTATGAAAATATGTATGACATGTGTAGTAAAATTCATATAGAAGCTTATCTTCAGATGAGGTTTTGACCAAGTAGTCAATATCTGAAGTAATTTGCATCATAAAATGATCAATGAGTGTTAAAATCAATTCATCCTTGGATTTAAAAGAAAGATAAAAGGCTCCTTTAGAAATTCCACAATGATCGGTAATTTGTTGAACAGAAGTAGCTTCAAACCCCTGTTTTGCAAAAAGTTCTAACGCCTTTTCCATAATTAATTGTTTTTTTAGCATTCGAATGTTTCTCCTCTAACTTTTTTGTTGACAATTGACTAATTAGTCATTAGTATAGGTAATTAAGTTAGAAAAGTCAATTGGGGGTAGGTATTGTAGTGAAGGGTTTAGTCAATTTTGTCATAAAAAATAAATTAGCCGTATGGCTTCTGACGATTATTATTGTAGTCTTTGGTTTATATTCGGGAAGTCGGATGAAGACGGAGACCATTCCTGATATTTCGATTCCGTATTTAATGGTGATGGATGTCTATCCTGGGGCCACTCCGGAAAAGGTTATGGAAGAAGTGTCCATGCCTCTAGAAAAAAAGATAGAAAATTTAAAGAATGTGAAAGCTGTTTATTCCAACTCTTATTCTAACATGTCTAATATTCAAGTGGAATATGATTATGGAATTGATATGGATGAAGCGAATCGAGAATTAAGCTCCGCTTTAGATGATGTAACATTGCCGGATGGGGCAGAGGTCCCAGAAATTACGGCAATTAATATGAATATGATGCCTGTCGTAGCTCTTAGTGTGAGTAGCACAGAGGAAGACATTGTTGAGCTGACATCCACAGTTGAAGATATTATTCTGCCGAAAATTCAGAAGCTAGACGGTGTTGCTTCTGCTTCGATTACAGGTCAGCACATTGAAGAAGTCGATCTAACATATGATGATGAAAAAATGGCTGAACTGGATATAACGGAAGACACAGTGAAAGATATGATACAAGCAAGTGATATGGCTGTTTCATTAGGACTGTATGAATTTGAAGAAGGAGAACAGGCTGTTGCGGTAGACGGAAAATTCATGACCGTTGACGAATTGAAGGACATGTTAATTCCTGTTACACCTTCAGAAACGAACCCATCTCCATTTGTCAAACTTAGTGATATTGCCAAAGTGGAATTAGTTGGTAAGGTAGAATCGGTTTCACGTACAAATGGGGAAGATGCGATTGCCATTCAAGTGATTAAAGGGCAAGAAGCGAATACTGTTGATGTTGTAAATGAAGTGAAGAAATTAGTCAAAGAGGAAGAGAAGAATATCGACGGTCTTGTTATGGACGTTTCACTTGACCAAGGAGAGCCAATTGAAGATTCAGTTGCAACCATGATCGAAAAGGCTCTATTTGGTGGACTGATCGCCATCTTGATTATCCTTCTATTCCTACGTGATTTTAAATCGACGATTATATCGGTTGTATCGATTCCAGTCTCGATTTTCATGGCTTTATTATTATTACACTGGTTGGATATTACCCTAAACCTTATGACCCTAGGGGCTATAACGGTAGCGATTGGGCGGGTGATTGATGACTCGATTGTTGTTGTGGAGAATATTTATCGGCGACTTCACTTGAAAAATGAGAAGTTAACAGGACGTGCCTTGATTAGAGAGGCAACGATTGAAATGTTTAAACCGATTATGTCCTCCACATTAGTTACGGTTGCCGTATTTGCTCCTCTAGTTTTTGTAGGAGGAATGGTTGGGGAACTATTCGTACCATTTGCCTTAACGATGGCATTTGCGCTTGGTGCTTCCTTAATCGTGGCGATCACGATCGTGCCTGCTTTATCTCATTTCTTATTTAGGAAAAAGATATACGGTAAGAAAACGGAAAGTCACCATAAAGAGGTTGGTAAACTAGCGAACGGCTATAAGAAAGCTCTTGAATGGACACTGAATCATAAGGCGATTACATCGATCATTTCGATTATCTTATTAATCGGTAGTTTGACATTAACGCCTCTGATTGGATTTAGTTTTTTAGGTAGTGATGAAGAGAAAGTAATGTATCTAACCTATACACCAGCAACAGGAGAATTGGAAGAAGATACGTTAGAGAATGTAGGAAAAGTGGAAGAAGAGTTATTAAAACGGGATGATATTGATATTTTACAATTATCGATTACCGAGAGTGGCGATTCCATGTCCGCTATGATGGGTGGGGGAGCTGGTGGTGCGCTAATGTACCTTATCTTTGATCCCGATATGGATGACTTCCAAGAAGTCCGCAAAGAAATTGAAAACTATGTGTTTGACATTGGTCAATCCGGCGAGTGGAAGAGCCAAGATTTCTCCTCCATGGGAATGTCTACCAATGAAATTAGTTACTCACTCTATAGTGAAAATCTTGATAGGCTAAATGAATCTGTAGGCCTGCTAGAAGACGTGATGAACGAAAATGATGGCATTGAAGATGTTACTTCCGATGCGGAAGATCCTTATGTTGAATATACTTTTAAAGTAGAGCAAGATGAATTATTACAATATGGTTTAACAGCTGGCCAACTTGTGATGCTGTTAAATCCAAGCACACAAGAAGAGGTTTTAACAACCATTGAAAAAGATGGAAATGAAGTGAAAGTCATTGTTCAACAAGAGCAAGAAGAACAACCTGAATCCATTGATGAGCTTCTGGACAAACCTGTAGAAACTGCGGTTGGCACAACAATGCCATTATCAGAACTTGTGGAAGTGGAAGAAGGAACAACTTTAAATACACTTGCACGTAGTAAAGGTGAATACTACGCAACTGTATCTGGGACGATCCTTGGGGATGATATTTCAAAAGCTACATCTGAAGTCGATAAAGCGATTGATGATTTAGATTTACCAAAAGGTGTCACAGTTGATGTTGGTGGTGTAGCTGCAGATATGACAGAGACCTTTACTCAATTAGGAGTAGCAATGCTTGCTGCGATTGCGATTGTCTACTTTATTCTTGTTGTGACATTTGGAGAGGGAGTTGCGCCATTCTCGATCCTATTCTCACTACCATTTGCGGTGATTGGTTCATTTGTTGGTTTATATATCGCAGGTGAAACGATCTCGGTATCCGTGATGATGGGACTATTGATGCTTATTGGAATTGTCGTGACCAATGCGATTGTATTAGTCGATCGTATTGTCCGGATGGAACGCGATGGTATGGGTATGCGTGAAGCGATCTTAGAAGCGGGGGCTACGCGTCTTCGACCAATCCTAATGACGGCCATTGCGACCATAGGTGCATTAATTCCATTGGCTGTCGGTGCAGAAGGTGGAGGCGGCTTTATTTCGAAAGGCCTAGCCATTTCCGTTATTGGTGGTCTAGCAAGCTCTACCTTGCTAACATTGATCATTGTACCGATCGTGTATGAGATCTTGTCCAAGTTGTTTAAGAAAAACAGGAAAGAGATTGAAGAGAATTAATTAATAGGGAACAGCCCTGTAAGGTGGTGTGACATCTTGCAGGGCTGTTTTTTTATAAAAAATAGACTAGCTAATTACCCCCTTGAGGATCTCTGTTATTTTGCTTTTTTCAAATAGTCGTCCTATACTAGTTGTGAATAATGGCATATCGTTATCTCTTTTAGAATTTTTAAATTGTGTCCTATTAACTATAGAGTCTTTTCTATGTAAGGTAAGAAAGAAAGTATAAATTTCGGCTAATGCTTGATCTAGCTCCAGGCGCCATCGGCTCGAGGCTCGCAGGAGCGAGTCCATCGGCGTTGCGCCAGGACGGCGCGAACTTAGCCGATGTTCTGCAAAATAACCTGAGCCAATAAAAGTCAAAACCGGACTTTTCTTGTCTCAGAACATTTGCTTGTCGGGGCTGAGCAAGGCGCTTGCGCTTTTCTTATAAATAATAACTTTGTATACGAGGCAAAATAGGGGTGTGTTATGAGTAAACCGACTTTCAAGGATATAGCAAGGGTAGCTGGTGTATCCCATGGTACCGTTTCAAATGTTTTAAATGGAAAAGGAAATGTCAGTGTCAAGAAAATTCAAATGGTAGAAGCAGCAGCTGAAAAATTAGGTTATAAAATAAATTATACAGCTAAGACGTTACGGTCGGGCTCTACAAATGCAGTGGCAATCATTCTACCAAGTATTAAACTAGAGGAATATGCGCTGATGTATGAAGGATTAGATAAAACCTTAACGAAACTTGGATATCGCACACATTTATACTCGACCTACGATTTACAGCATAATGAAAATCATATTTTAAAAGAGATTGCTGCTGAACGGATGACAGGAGTTGTAACCGTTTCTTGCTTAGACGATGCTACTCGTTACTATCAAGAGTTAGATATCGCAAAGGAACATATTGTATTTGTAAATAGAAGGGTGGCGCATGCAGAGAAATTCATAGGGTTTGACTTTGAATTGGCAGGAAGGGAAATTTCAGATTACCTTAAAACGAAAGAATATCAATCAATTGGAATCTTCTCAGATCAAATACGGTTTAGTAATGAAAAGGAATTTGTAGAGCGCTTGAAAGAAGGGCTGTGTGAGCAGAAACAAGTAAAAATCATACATTCAACCCTTAATCAAACGTATAGCAAGGTATTTGACTTTTTCCAAGAACGACAATTTGATATTATTGTCACGACAAGTTTAAGCAAAGGAAATATATTAAAAAAGGCCTATCTATGGGGCTCTACTCAAAAAATGCCAAAAATATTATGTCTTGCTCCAACTCAGTTAAATTTTGATGAAAGTATTGAATTCTATCAATTAAATTTTCATTTTTTTGGCAGCAAAATTGCAGAATTATTAATTAACCAGGTAAATGGTAAAGAAGATATTAATCCTACTAATTTATTTAAAAATAATGGGTTAAACAAGTTCGGGGATTACCTTGATCGTGAACTTTATAAGAGTACCTTGAACTTTTTGACGATTCCAAGTCCCACAACAGAAGCAATGAGTAAAATAATCCCTTACTTTAAGAAGAAAACAGGGATAGAGATAAAATTAACGATAAAACCATATGAAGAAATCTACAAGACTCTCTCTGATCCAGAAAAATATAACCACTATGATATTATCAGGATGGATATGGCTTGGCTTTCTTGGTTCGGTAAAGACGTATTTTCTCCATTAAATGGAATTGATCAAAATTTTGATCAAATATTAAATGGCTATCCAACGTATATTAAAAGGAATTATTCGGAAATAGATAAGGTTGCTTATGCCCTGCCATTTGATTCTAGTGTGCAAATGCTGTTTTATCGTAAAGACTTATTTGAGGATCAGAAGATCAAACGTATATATTTTGAAAAATATAAAAGGGATTTGCTCCCCCCTAAGGATTTTAGTGCTTTTAATAAAATGCTGTCTTTCTATACGAGTTCTTATTTTGAAAATACCTCGATAAAGTATGGTACTAGCGTTATTTTGGGAAGATCCGAGATTATGGCAGCGGAATTTTTGACAAGATATTATACTGAGAAAGGAACATTAATCAATAAGCAAGGCCAAATCTGTTTAGATCCTGCTATAGCCAAAAAGGCTTTGCAAAATTATATGGAAACGGTTAATCTTTCACAAAAGTTAGATACAAATTGGTGGGGAGAAGCCGTAACAAGTTTTGCCAATGGTGAAACGGCGATGATGATCGGTTTTGCTAACCACGTTTCTAGAATCGCTCATAGTGATATTGGCTCATTGATTGGGTATGCTGCTGTACCTGGGAATAAGCCGCTTCTAGGCGGTGGGGTTGTTGGGATTACCAAGCAAAGTAAGAATAAACGTGCAGCGATTAATTTTCTAAATTGGATCAATGAGACCGAAACGGCTGAACAAATTACACTATTGGGCGGCACGTCTTCCAATCAAATGGTATATGAGAACCAAACAATTCGTATGTTGTATCCTTGGCTAGAAGGGATGAACGAGGCGAATGATGATGGAATTAGAGACACGAAAGATAAGACTGGAAGAAGGCTAAATACAAGGAGTATTGAACAAATCATTGGAAAAGCGATCCATGAGGTATTAATTGGTAATGTAGATATAGATGAAGTCATTCAGCAACTTAACAGACAGCTGTTGGATGCGCAAGATACTTTAATTAAAGTGTAAAAATATAGTGAAAAGCAATTTAATTTAGCGATCTCCTTTTTTAAAAAAGGAGGTCGTTTTTGCTTTTGAAAAGGTCCTTTGTTTGTAGGAATTGAATCTATTTTTCTGCCATTGATCTTTATGATTATTTTTGAAAGCGGTTGACAATAATTTTGGCTTTGAATATAATGAAGTCGAAATTGACACGTTCCAAAAACGGAGGGGTGTAATAGGCATAAAATCAAAATAATGCTGATCAGTTGATATAAGTAAAGGGGAAATTAGAAAAGACAGAAGAGAATTAAGGATCAAAAGGCCTGATAAAATAAAAACGAAAGAGAGGGATTTGATTATGAAAAAAGTATATTTTTTATTATTTGTTTTCGTTCTTTTATTAGCTGCCTGTAGTAAGAAAGAAAAAACAAACGAAATAACCACTGATGAAAACTTTAACGAAACGGGTATGCCGATTGTGGATGAGCCTATTACTCTAGAGTTTATGGCAAGAAAGAGTGACGCTGATAATTATGATGAGGTCTTAATCTGGAAGGAATATGAAAAGATGACAGGGATCCATATTGATTGGAATCTGGTTCCAAGTTCAGGTTGGACGGAGAAACGTAATTTAGCATTGTCTAGTGGAGATTATAAGGATGTGTTTTATACGGCGGCCCTTTCGAGTTCTGATTTAAGTGAATATGGTAGCCAGGGGATGTTCTTGAAGCTGAATGATTTAATCGAGCAGTATATGCCTAATTTAACAGAGGTCCTCAAGGAATATCCCGAAATTGAAAAGGGATTATATGATGCAGATGGTAATATCTATTCCCTCCCTGGTTTATATGAGCCTGATTTTTGGTCCGTTATTTCTGGACACAAGCTTTGGGTGAGAGAGGATTGGCTAGAGAAATTAGGGATGGATGTTCCAGAAACAACAGATGAGTTTTACGATTACTTAAAAGCAGTAAAAGAAACAGACTTAATCGGAAATGGTAAAAATGAAGAAATTCCATTTGGAAGCTATAGTCTAGATGGATTAAAGGGTTGGATGCGCGGATCATTTGGACTTGCAAATAGAGGGAGTAGTCATACCTTTGTAGATTTTGATCCAGAGTCGGATGGCTTACGGTTTATTCCTACAACAGATCGTTATAAAGAGATGCTTGAATATTTGCATAAACTTTATGATGAAGGATTAATTCAGGAAAATATATTCTCTTCAGCAAATGACAACAATTCGAGCTATGCAAACGGAACAAATGGATTGCATGGAAGTACAGTATTTGTAAATACTGAAGCCATTTATGGAGAAGAGGAAGGTTCTAAATTTATTGGAATTGCTCCATTGGAGGGGCCACATGGCGATCGAATGGTTTCCACCCAACGCTCTCCAATTGCAGCAAAAGGAGCTTTTGTTATTACAGATAAAAATGAACATGTGCCGGAAACATTAAGATGGTTAGATTACTTTTATAGTGATGAGGGTGCGAAATTTTTCTTTATGGGGATAGAAGGAGAAACGTATGAGGAAAATGAAGACGGTAAATTGGAATTTGTAGATAAAATAAAAAATAGCCCAGATGGATTAACTATGGAACAAGAACTTTCCAAATACGTCACCTACTTAGGTGGTGGATATCCAGGTATTATGAAAGAGCAATTCTTTGATGGGGCTGAGAGTATTCCGTCTTCATTAGCTGCTGCCGAAGAAATGAAACCATATATGCTTGAGGAAGTATGGCCAGAATTTTCCTACACAAGTGAAGAATATAAGAAGAGATCTACTTTAGCTGCTGATATAGAAAAGTATGTAAAGGAAATGGAAGATAAGTTTATATCAGGAAGTGAATCTTTTGAGAATTGGGATAAATATGTTAACACAATTGAAAAGATGAATTTAGAGGAATATATGGAAATCGAAAATACCGCTTATGAGAGATATAAAGAATCATAGAGGGGGAAGCAAGCCCCCTCACTGTTATACGGTACATAGAAAGCATTATCTATTTTGGACGCCATGGTTCCATAGAAAGTGAGTAGATTAAAACATGATAAAGGAATTTATGCAAATAAATAATTTATTAATAGAAAAATTACAAAATGAGCCTTTTCTCATTGTCGCTCATAGAGGGACTGCCCTAGGCAATATTATTGAAAATACGATCCCTTCCCTAATTGCAGCATGTCAATCGGGTGCAGATATTGTTGAGATCGATGTTGTTCAGTCATCTGATGGTCAATTTTATCTATTTCATGATGGAAATGAGAATAGACTCTTAGGGGAAAAGAGAAATATTAAGCAGCTTTCATCGGCTGAGATCGAGACATTGCACTATTATAATTCGATTCGCCATAAAATTAATTATCAAGTAGAGAAGTTAGAGGATCTATTAAAATATGTAAAAGGAACAGACTATTTAATTAATATCGATCGTTCGTGGGCATATTGGGATAGGTTGTTACCATATCTCGATTCATTTAATTTAGAAAATCATATTCTTTTAAAATCTCCTGTTAAAGATTTATATTTACAGCAACTTGAAAAACATCCAACGAAGTATATGTACTTCCCAATTGTAAAAAGTCTAGACGATCTAGAGATCATACGAGAATGTAAAAATGTAAATATAGTTGGGGTAGAAATCATTGCCGAAAACCAAGACTCGCCGTTTTTTCAGGATGAACTTATAGAAAGCTTAAGAAATGAGTATCACTTTGTTTTTGCAAATGCTATTCGGTTAGATGATAAAGAAGTTTTGTTTGGTGAGTTAGATGATGATCTCTCCATTTTAAAAGGGCCTGAATACGGCTGGAGGAAGGTCGTGGAAAAAGGGTGTAATGTGCTACAGACAGATTGGACAGGCTTATTGGATCAATATCGCCAAAAAGAACGGGAGGCTTTATCCCGCATTAACTAGCAGTAAGTCCTCCACTTCGAGACCATGAGTCTAAGTGGGGACATTACACCACGATCAGCTTCACTTAATAGGTATTGAATAATCAGTTGGGTGTGCCTTAACTCATGGAACCGAGCCCTTTTCAAATGTGACAAAGAGATTGAGAAAGTGGGCTTAGATCAATATATGGACATTCAAGCAGAAGCGCATAAACGATATAAAAACAATTAATAATTTGCATTGAACTGGGGATAAGGTTGCCTTCAATCATTTGTACAACCTTATCCCTCTATTGACAAAAAGGAGGTTCCTTTATGCATATGAAGAACGCGGAGGTCGAGCATAAAATCGTCATGCCTGGAAGTCGCTTTTCGCGAATCCGCAAAAACTATCTTAAAAGCTGGCAATTGTATACCTTTCTATTACCGGCCCTGATCTTTTTTATCGTGCTCAGTAAAGAAGCTGATGCAATGATTGAAGACTGGGGTTAGGAGTTTTCTTCTAGCAAATTGCAAGAACTTCCTATGGCAAAACATATTTAGGAAGCTCCTTTTACATAATGATGTTGTGAAAATACAGTTTGATTATAGAAACCTAGTAATTAATGAATCAATCTAGCAAAAAGAATGCACATATATCTATTGTAAAAAGCCCTTCAATCAGGATGAATTGAAGGGCTTTTTATCCCGGTGCAATCCGTCCGTAAGACCCCCACTTCAAGATTAGGAGATTTCAAAGAATCTAAGTGGGGGATAACGGATGCTAACACCCCGATAAGTTTCGCTAACCATCAGTGGGGGATGAAGAAAACTTCCACTGATGGCAGTCTAGCTTTTTAAGTGGAAATTTTATTGATAGTTGCCCTCTATGCTAAAATGGAGTGAAGAATAACGAATGGGTGATCATATGACACAAATGATTAAAATAGCTGTCAGGACGCTTGTAGAATATGCTTTTCGAAGTGGGAGCATTGAAACAGGGTTCCGTACCGCTTCCTCTTTGCATGAAGGCACAAAAATCCACCAGAAGATTCAAAAAACCTACCGTGAAACAGATCAAAAGGAAGTGTATTTGAAAACGGAGGTTCCGTTTGATGATCTTACGTTTCGGATTGATGGGCGCTGTGATGGTTTGCTAATAGACGAGGATGGAATGATCACCATTGACGAAATTAAATCGACCTCGATGCCGTTGGAACAAATCACAGAGGAAACCAATCCAGTGCACTGGGCGCAGGCGATTGTGTATGCCTATATTTATGCTCAGGATCATGACCTATCGGAAATACATATTCAACTCACGTATGTTCAGGTACGGACAGAAGAAGAAAAAAGATTTCAGCGAATGATGAAAAGGGAAGATTTAGCGGCTTTTGTTATGGATGTCGTTTCCCGCTATGCTGCTTTTGCGCGTTTAAGGATGGCCCTACGACAAAAAAGGGATGTGAGCGCCAAAGCTCTATCCTTTCCATTCGGAGAGTATCGACAAGGACAACGTAGGCTTGCAGGTTCAGTTTATAAAACGATTCAGGAGAAAAGGACTCTTTTCGCAAAAGCTTCAACAGGAATTGGTAAGACGATTTCAACGACTTTTCCTGCAGTGAAGGCGATAGGCGAAGGACATGTGGAGCGGCTTTTTTACCTTACAGCGAAGACGATTACGCGTACAGCTGCTGAGGAAGCGTTTCGCCTTTTACAAGAGACAGGACTAGAGCTTATTGTCGTGACGATTACGGCAAAGGAGAAAATTTGTTTTCAGGAAAAGGTAAAATGCGACAAAACGGAATGTCCATTTGCGGATGGCTATTACGATCGAATTAATGGTGCTGTTTCGGATATATTAGAACATGAAAAAATGCTTACGAGACCTGTGATTGAGAAATATGCTCGTAAACATATGGTTTGTCCTTTCGAGTTTTCACTTGATTTGGCGTATGCTGCAGATGCAGTGATCTGCGATTATAATTATATGTTTGATCCCAGGGTATCCCTTCAACGGCTCTTTGAAGAAGAAAAGAAAAAGACTGTGTTATTAATTGATGAAGCCCATAATCTAGTTGATCGAGCAAGGGAGATGTACTCAGCCACTGTTGTCAAATCCCATTTTCTCGATTTATATCGTTTATACAAAACGGATCACAAAGGGATTGCAAAGGCGGCCAAAAAAGTGAATGACCATTTGCTAGAGAAGAAAAAACAAAATCAAATGCTTGAGAAATCATTGGATGACAAGCTTGTGCAAGCGGTAGATGCTTTCACCTTTAGGGCTGAGGAAGAATTAGTAAAAGGCGAAGAAGTGGATGAGCTTTTATTGGAAACCTATTTTGAAGCCCAGGCCTTTGTAAAGATTGCCCGCTTGTATGATCAACGTTTTACGAGTTATTTGACTGTCAGTGGTAGTGAGGTCGAATTAAAGCTATTTTGTTTAGACCCGTCGGCCCAATTAGAACAGATGGGGAAAGGGTTTCGCTCCAAAATTTTCTTTTCAGCTACCTTGACCCCTGCTGGCTATTATATGAACTTGCTTGGTGGAAAAGAAAACGATTATGTGCTCTCTATTCCGTCCCCTTTTGACCGAGAGCATGTCGAAGTTATGATCCAGCCGTTATCCACAAGGTATCGTGATCGAGACAATACGTTGGAACCGATGGTACAGTTTATGGTTGACACTTTGCAGAAAAATGCAGGGAATTTCCTCGTGTTTTTCCCTTCGTATCAATATATGCGGATGGTCTATGAGCATTTTATCACGATGGCACCAGATATGAAGACGATTGTGCAAGATGGGGGGATGACAGAGGAACAACGTGAAGACTTTTTGGCAGCCTTCCAGGAAAATGAGGATTCAACAGATCGACTAGTAGGATTTGCGGTGCTTGGTGGTATATTCTCTGAGGGGATCGATTTAAAAGGAGAACGACTGCAGGGTGTGATCATTGTTGGCGTGGGATTGCCGCAGATTGGCCTGGAACGCGATATTATCAAAGATTATTTCCAAGCAATTGGCCATAATGGGTATGATTACTCGTATGTTTATCCCGGTATGAATAAAGTGCTACAAGCAGGTGGCCGATTAATTCGGACAGATTCGGATCATGGGATCATTGCTTTGATTGACGATCGGTTCTTGCAACCAAAATACCAAGCATTGCTTCCCTATGAATGGCAACACTTTAAGATTGGAAATGATAGAATGTAAATAAAGTTAATTCGACAAAATTCGAGGGGATTCGGGGCGTGCCAGGCACCTTAAGAAAAGGGGGGAAAACACTTGAATGGTAGGATAAGTAAAGAGAAAATCATAGAAATGTGTGGTGCAGTTTCCTTTAAAAGAGGGAAGGCTTATTTTGAAGCGGATAAGGTGAGGATTAATAGTGTTGGTTCTACTCGTTGTGAGGCGACTGTTACTGGAGTGGAGGATTTTCAGGTTACGATTGAAAAGGATGGGAGTAGCGGGATCCGGACGAAGTGCAGCTGTCCGCCGTTACCATCTATTAAACATGATTGTCAGCATATTGCGGCTGTGTTAGTTGCGATCCACGAACGCCAACATAGCAACAAGTCCTCATCTCCCCAAAACCATGCGCTTACGGAAGGCTTGTTTCACTTGTTTGATGCTGAAGAAAAGCAAACTAGTCGGCATCAGCTTCATTTTGAGAATCGGAAGGTACTGGACGTCACGTTTTTCTGTCAGTCTGTCAGAGTGAAGGATGGACCAAATATGTTGGGGATCGGAGTGGAAGTAGAAACGAACCATGTACCTAATCTCCGAGAATTCTTAGAAGATGTGAAAAGAGGAAATTCGAGCCCACTTACCTCTCTTTTTGCTTATCATCCAGAGCGTCATTGTTTTCGAGAGGAAACAGATGCTGTCCTTCAACAGCTTATTCAAGTAATAGAAGACGAAGAGATCTATGTGGATACATTACCAGACAAAACAGAGTGGGCTTTCAGCAACGATATTTTACTTATCCCACCCTCTTCTTGGGAGCGACTAGTCCCTTTACTATCCAGTGCCCCTTTGGTGAAATTAACTCATGGTGGACAACAGTTTGACCGGTTTTGCCGATCCGACGGGCCGTTGCCTTTACAATTTGATCTTTTGGGGATGCCGAACGGTGACTATCAACTCAAAATTGAGGGGTTGCAGCTGATGACGGTATTGAATGCCTATCGCACCGTTCTTTTCAAAGAAAAGGTTGTTCTGCTGGAAAGGAAAGCGAGTGAACGTCTTTCAGAGTTAAAACAGATGCTGACATCTTCTTGCTCCAATCGAATTTTAATTCCGCACTTCCAAGTTCGTGATTTTTTAGTAAAAGTAGTGCCTGGTTTGAAAAAGTTGGGAAAGTTCCAGCTAACAGGGAACATTTCTGAAGAATTCTCAGGGACACCATTGGTTGCTAAATTATACTTGGATCGTGTTAAAAACCGCCTTCTTGCCGGGTTAGAATTTCATTATGATGGGCTTGTTATTTACCCACACGAGCGAGAAGTAGAGACAGGCCCCGTACTGATAAGGGATGTGGAAAAGGAGGCGATGATCCTTCAACTTATGGAGGAAAGTTCTTTTGCTCAAACAGAAGGTGGCTATTTTTTGCATAATGAAGAATTGGAATACGATTTTTTGTATCATATGCTTCCTAAAATGGAGAAGCTTGTGCACGTATATGCCACAACTGCTGTAAGAAGTAGAGTTTTTAAAGAGAAGGCCCATCCGCGGATTAAGGTAGGGTTCAAAAAGGAACGGACGAATTGGTTGGAATTTAAATTTGAAATGGATGGTATTCCCGAAAGGCAGATTCGTGAGGTTCTGGCGGCACTTGAAGAGAAACGCAAGTATTATCGTTTACGGAGTGGTGCTTTGCTTTCTCTTGAGACTAGGGAGTTTGCAGAAATCCAACGCTTCCTTCAAGCCGTCCCGATTCAGGATGAAGATCTGGAAAGTGGTCTGAATGTGCCCGTTGTCCGTGGCTTCCAACTTATGGATTCGACTAATGATCCAGATGTATTCAAGCTAGAGACTTCCTTTCGTCAGTTTTTAAAAGAAATTCAAGATCCGAATCAATTGGACTTCGAAGTGCCGAAACCGGTGGAACCAATCTTATATGAATACCAGAAGCATGGTTACAGATGGATGAAGGCTCTTGCTCGTTTCGGTTTCGGGGGGATCCTTGCCGATGATATGGGACTTGGAAAAACCTTGCAAAGTATGACGTTTATTTTATCTGAGCAGTCCGATATTCGTAAGCAGAAACGGCCCGTTCTTATTGTTTGTCCGTCCTCACTTACCTATAACTGGCTCAATGAGTTTGGCCAATTCGCGGCTGATCTTAAAGTTGTTGTGATCGATGGTCAAAAGGCGAAACGGATGGCTTTACAAAGAGACATGACCGCTCACGATGTTGTGATCACTTCTTATCCATTATTACGAGCAGATATCAAATGGTACGAAAAACAGTCTTTTCATACAGTGTTTTTTGATGAGGCACAGGCATTTAAAAATCCTTTTACCCAAACGGCAAAAGCAGTAAAAAAAGTGCAGGCCGATCATTACTTTGCTCTTACGGGGACACCGATTGAAAATTCATTAGAGGAGCTTTGGTCGATTTTTCATGTTGTTTTTCCTGAACTATTTCAAGGATTAAAGGATTACAGTAATCTTTCAAGAAAAAAGATCATTCGCCGGATTCGTCCGTTTTTATTACGAAGAACGAAAGCAGATGTACTCCAAGAATTACCCGAAAAGACAACAGCGCAGGAATCGGTGGAGCTACTTCCAGAGCAGAAAAAACTGTATGCAGCCTATTTAGCCAAATTAAGGCATGACACATTAAAACATCTGGACAAAGATACGCTTCGAAAAAATAAGATCAGAATCCTTGCTGGTTTAACACGCTTGCGGCAAATATGTTGCCACCCAGCTCTGTTTGTGGACAGCTATAAAGGGAATTCAGCGAAGTTTGCACAACTGTTTCGGATTTTAGAGGAAGCAAGGCTTTCTGGAAGGAGAGTATTGGTTTTCTCGCAGTTTACAAAAATGCTTCAACTTATTGGGAGGGAATTAGCAAAGCAAGGACAGCCGTATTTCTATCTTGACGGGCAAACCCCATCAGAAGAACGATTGGAAAGATGCCGTCGTTTTAATGCAGGAGAACGACACGTTTTTCTTATTTCCTTAAAAGCAGGTGGGACAGGTCTTAACTTAACAGGTGCTGATACGGTCATCCTCTATGATACTTGGTGGAATCCTGCTGTGGAGGAACAAGCCGCAGATCGTGTTCACCGAATTGGTCAAACAAAGTCTGTCCAAGTGATCAAACTAGTCGCCCGTGGCACAATTGAGGAAAAAATGAATGAGCTCCAAGAGAAAAAAAGACACCTCATAGATGAGGTAATTGATTCAAAGGAGAATTTCCCTTCCTTGCTTACAGAAGAGGATATTCGAGAAATACTGATGATTCAAAAGGGTATGGACGATGTCGTAAACTAGAAAAATTGGTATCCCTAAAAGAGCTTTGCCAAACTGATATGAAGGAAATCCCCCGCCTTAAGCGCATCTCAGTGGTTAAGCGGGGGAATGTTTTACAACGCATCTTTAATCACTGTTTTACAATATACCACAGACAGCATGCCGAAAATCGAGTATAAAGCAGTATAGATCACCATGACAATTAACATGGGTGTCCACAATTCTGTGCCAAAAAGGAACCATCCTGATTTGACAGCGAAATAGCTATGAGATAGACCGACAACCAAAGGAATACCAAAATTAAAGAGTTGTTTGGCTTGAATCCCTCTTACTAAATCTCCTTGGGTGAAGCCTAGTTTTCGTAATATCGTATAATTCGGTCTCTCGTCTTCACTTTCATCCATTTGTTTAAAATACAGGATACAACCAGATGTAATTAAAAAGGTGAGGCCCAGAAAGGCGACGATAAACATTATTAGTCCCATGCTCAATTTCTGATTAATGCTTACTTGAAGCTGAGAAAGGTTTTGTGAATTCTCGCTAAAATCAAGACTTTGAAACAGATCATTGGCCTCTGCCAATTTCTCATTGTCCTTAAGATTGATTCCAATAAATAGCGAGGAATCCATCTGGATATCTGGGTTCAGGTCATTCTTCAACCGTTGAAAAACGGTGTCCTTGACAATGGCGGTAGGCAGACCGCCGGACGTGAAATTATAAGGAATAATGGTTTTATCTTCTAAGCCGATATATCTCTGCTGAATTGTTTCTTTTTGTCCTATCCATTCGATATTGCCTTTAGTTTTGAAGGACATCATTGTATTTAGGGCATTATTGGCCCCTGTGAAAAGTGTTTCTCCCTGTTTTAAATCTACTTCCTTGACGTCTTTTTCGCTAATAACGGAGAGGGTCATGGTATTTGGATCAAAGTTTACTTCTTCCAGATCTACTTCCAGTATTTTCTCCACATTTGCATCTACTTGGAGGACATCGATTTGCGTTTCACTATAATCTATATTTTTTCCCATTAAGGCCTCTTTGAATTGGTCCGCATCTTCAACATTTGTTAATGAAAAATGAGCGGGTACATTGCTTTCTGCATTCTTTTCCGCAGAATAATAAGAAATATAGCTTAAAGATAGTAAGCCAATAGCAAGTGCAGAGACGGTTGTGATAATCGTTAATAACAGCGCATTTGATTTCATACGAAACATAATGGAAGAGAGGGATAACACTTCATTTATATTTAAGTATCCCTTTTTCCTTTTTCGGATGATATTTGTAATGAATGTAACAGATCCTTTATAAAACAAGTATGTGCCGATGATCACTGATCCAAGAATAAAAATCATCGCTAAGAAGAGTTGAATCATATCAGAAAAGTCCCCATCAAATAATTTTGATGAAATATAATAGCCTGAAAGGATAAAAATAATCCCCAATGCCCCAAAAACAATGTCAAATAGGCCGATTTTTTTCACTCGTCCTTCTGCTGATGAAACCACTCTAAATAAGGATAGAATCGTTTGTCTCTTTATAAACATATAGTTCATGAGCAGGATGAAAAGGTAGATGACAGCAAAAACGATCAGTGTTTGAATCAGGGCTTCTATAGAGAAGCGAAGCTTGGTGCTTGCCTCAAGGCCGACCACTTTAAATAAGATCATCATGATAAGTTTTGAACTAGAAAAGCCGACAAAAATACCAAATAGTAAGGAGCCAAAATAGAGAATAAAGTTTTCTGTGCTCAGAAGCTGGAAGATTTTATTTTTCGTCATTCCAATCAGCTGAAACAAGCCAATTTCTTTACTACGACGTTTAATAAAGAGCTGATTCGCATATAAAAGGAAAATGGTGACAATAGAAACAAGGAGGACAGATGCAGCCCTTAGCCCAGCGGCTCCTTTCACAGACCCTTTTGTTTCATCCATAGCTGGATCATATTGCAGGGTAACAAAGGCAAAATATAGTGCGACACTAAAAACTAAGGCAAACACATAGAGATAATAGTTTTTTATGTTTTTCTTAAGACTACGAAGGATGAGTTGATTAATATTCATGCTGCACCCCGCCTAATATAGCTTGTGTCTTCATAATATCCTCGAAAAATGCTTGTCTTGGTTGTTCGCCTTTATTTAACTGAGAATAGATCTGTCCATCCTTTATAAAAATGACTCTACTACAGAAACTTGCTGCGGTTGGATCGTGCGTGACCATAATGATGGTAGCCTTTCGTTTTTGATTTAATTCGCTTAGCTTTTTTAATAAATCAGCAGCTGATTTCGAATCAAGTGCTCCTGTTGGTTCATCAGCAAAAATAATACTTGGCTGGTGGATAAAGGATCGGGCCGCAGAGGTGCGTTGCTTTTGACCACCTGATATTTCATTTGGATACTTATCTTTTATCTCTTCAATGCCTAGTTCTGTGGCAACTGTTGTAAATTTTTGTTGAGCTTCCTTTTTGGCTATCTTTGCTATAGATAACGGCAATAGAATATTTTCCTTGACCGTCAATGTATCCAATAGGTTATATTCTTGAAAGATAAAGCCTAAATGATTCTTCCGAAATGTTGCCAACTCTTTTTCCTTCATATTGGTCATTTCTTTGCTATCAATTGTAATAGTTCCATTACTTGCTTTATCGATAGAGGAAAGTACATTAAGTAAGGTAGTTTTGCCTGATCCAGATGCTCCCATAATGCCGACAAATTCCCCTTGGTCCACACTAAGATCGATTCCCTTTAGCACTTCCTGTTTATTAAATTTATTGCCATAGTGCTTATATAATTTGCTTGCTTCTAATATCTTCAAAACGACACACTCCTTTAAAAGATTGTTCAAAAGGCCCGATAAAAATGACACTACGAATTTCTTCGTCCTAGTTATCCCGAATTAACTGGCAGTAAGACCCCCACTTCAAGAATTCGAGGTGAAAACGAGAATTGTAAGTAGGGGGACAACTGCCAGTAAATACCCGATTGGTTCGGGCCTGCAGGACGCAGGTCACAAAGGCGTTGCGACGTACAGGACGTACTAGTGCGGGCGAAACGACAGGATATCGTGCTTTGAGCCTGCCAACAGGATGTTGCGAATTTAGCCTTTGATCCTTAACATTCAGTGAGGGATGAAAAACCCCCCACTGAATGAAGTTTCACTTTATCCTCCTTTTTGAATACGCATTTTAATCAATAATTTCATTATAAAGAGCGTAACCTTGGTTTTCCTTCGATTTGCCGAACAAAAGAGGAAAGCATGTGACATTGTTGTCACATGCTCGAAATATGATGAAATTCATTTATCTTAGGAAATATTAGTGTAAAAGTTGTGCCTGCTTGAGGTCTTGAGCTAACGTGGATTTGAATGAATAGCGAATCGGCTGCTTTTTTGGCTAGGTATAGCCCCATCCCTGTTGCTCCATTATCTTGATGTTGAGATGTCGAGGTAAAGCCCTTGTCAAAGATCCTTGGCAGGTCTTTTGGATCAATTCCTCGCCCGAAATCTTGAATTTCTACCTGCACATGCTCGTCTTGTTGATAGGTTTTGATGAGTATATCTGCTGATTCACTGTATTTAATCGCATTTGTTAACAATTGTCTAATGATAAAAGCCAACCATTTGCTATCACTAAAGACTTCCGTTTTCCCTAAATCTACATCAAAGCCAATTCCCTTTTGCATACACCACGATTGCAAGGCTTTAATTTCTGGGAAAATAACTGATTTAATCGCAATTCTTTCAATATGCAAATCATTTTCAATAAAGGGCATCCGTTTTTGATGAAGTTGTTGATCAAGCAGTAAGTAAATACGTAGCCATTCATGTGTTAATTGTGTTTTCATAGTGTCATCTTCTAAACGATCAATGATTAACTGCATTGCTGTTAATGGTGTTTTCACTTCATGTATCCAAGATAATAGATCATCTTTTTCTTGTTCTAAGCTGAGAAAGTGAGTAGTACTTTCTTTTTTCAGTTGTTGTGTTTGATTGGCTAACGCTTCTTCAATGATTTGCTCAAAAGGACTTTCCGCTTGAATGATTGTTGTTAGATCAAGGTCAGGGCTCCATTCGTTTAAGCTTTTATAAAACCTTGTTTCCTTTTGGTAGCGAATGACTAGAAAAATGATAAAAAGAAAACTGGATAAAAAAGTGATGTAGAGAATAGGCATTAACGGAATGGATGGATCAATATAAGCAACAAATACAAGGAGTAGTTGTAGAAAAAGAAATAGAAAAATCCAGCTATATCGTTCAATGATAAAGCGTTTAATCATATGAAACGTCCTTTTCTACAGCGAGATACCCTTGTCCAACTTTAGTTTCAATATAGCGTCCTAAACCAAGTTGTTCTAGCTTTTTCCGCAATCGATTTACATTTACAGTTAAAGTATTATCACTGATAAACCGTTCATCATCCCATAAGTATTTAATGAGCTCGTCTCGAGTGACAATTTTGTTCTTTTGTTCAATCAATACTTTTAAAATGAACATTTCATTCTTTGTTAATTCAATCGATCCGCTCTTATTTTGAACCACGTTTTTTTCGTAATCGACCGTTGCCCCGCTCCAAGCTTTAATCAAGCTTTCTTCTGTATTGTAATTGTAGGTACGCCGAAGAATGGCTTGGATTTTTGCGATTAACACATCGAAATGGAACGGTTTTTGGATATAATCATCTGCTCCCAGCTGCATGGACATCACCATATCTGTAGGATGATCCCGTGATGATAAAAAGATGATGGGAACTTTTGAATGGGAGCGGATCATTCGGCACCAATGAAACCCGTCGAATTTTGGTAACTGAATATCGATAAGCACTAAATCAGGTTTTAACGTTGCAAATTCTTGCATGACCATATTAAAATCGGTAATTCCATATACGTCATAAGACCATTGCAATAATCTCTCTTTTATTTCGCGAAAAAGAGTTGCATCATCTTCAATAAGTAAGAGCTTAAACACTCGATTCACCACACTTTTAACAATGAATAAATTTTATTTTAGAGGATGTTCAAAAAGTCCGGTAAAAATGACACTTCCAGATAAAAGATCTTCGACTAAGTACCGACACGTCCTGTGTCGAACGTCGAAGTCACCACATCCTGTGGTAGCTCGTTGGCTTGCTTTTCCGCTACTCAAAGCTACGCCGCCTCGAACTTTCGACATACAGGATGTACTAGTGTCGGCGTTGCTGACAGGACGTTAGCGCTTTTAGCCGACTTGGTCCGTTTTATCCTCCTTTTTGAACACGTACTTTTAGCCATTTCTTCAAAGGTAAGAACTAGAACGCTTCCCCTAGTATGTACTATTTTACATGATTGCCTATACAAAAGTAATTTTTGTGAATTTGCGATTTGGGACGTAAAAACATTCTGAACTGTTATATCGTTCCATTTCAATCATTCCGCATTCCATCATTTCAATACCATAAGAAACCTAATAACGATCTCGATATGATATTAATCACAAAAAGGAGCGCGTTTTGAAAAAATCTCTCCCATCCATAATTTAATGGATGGGAGAGTGACCATCTTAGTCAATCATACGCCTTTGATACACGATGATCACTAGGGCAAAAACAGCGAGCAACCAACCGGAAATTATTAGAAGATTCGGTAAAACACTTAGAAATCCTGCCCCTGCTTGACTCTCTGTTGCTAAGTGGATTATTTGGACACTTGGTAGATATTCCGCCACTTTTAGGAATGGATATTGATTTGTCATGTTGGTCAAGGCTGGTCCAAGTGTGAATAAACCAAAGAACGGTAGAATAATGACAGATGCTTCCATAACTGATTTTGTTAACAAGCCAAGCAATGTCCCCACACCGATATAAAACAGGGTAGATAAGACCATTGCCAAAGAAATAACAGCTAGATTTGTTGGCTTATATTCGGTTAGAAAGGCAGAAATAAGGATAATAAGAATCGTTCCGATAAAGCTTAACAAACTTTTTCCAGCTAAAATTTCTATCGTACTTGCAGGAGAAAGCATAAGTCCACGTAAAGTGTTCTTTTCTTTTTCTTCTGCGATTAACGCACATTGAATATAAGCCCCGACTAAGCAAAAAGTTAAATTGAAGATCAAATAATGATCGAAAACGGCTAATGTTCCCATTCGACTGTAAAATACCGCTAAAATTAATGGCATAACGGCAGATGTGGACACAAAGTAATTTTTCATAATATCCTTATAATCTTTTTGAAAAATCGCCATAGAACGTTTAAATGAAAATATCATGCCAATTTCCTCCCTGTTATCTCTACAAAAATATCACCAAGTGTCGGTTCGTTTGAATAGATGGATTCTACTTTATTGTCAGTCATAAGCTTGTGTAAAGCATCTGCACCATTAGGTCCTTTATCAATAACTTTCTTTTGTCCATCTGTTAATACGATCGTTAAAGTATGCTCAGCAAATGTTTGCCTCAACTCATGAGGAGCCCCTAATAATTGGATGGCTCCATTGTTTAGAAAAGCAACACGATCGCAAAGTGTTTCCGCTTCATACATATCATGGGTTGTAAGGAAAACCGTTGTTCCTCGTGCTTTTAAGCTTTTTAATCCGCTATAAATATGCTCGGTGTTTACGGGATCGAGGGCTGATGTTGGTTCATCAAGGAATAATAAATCTGGTCGATGTAAAAAGGCTCGTGCCAAGGTGACACGTTGGAGCATTCCTTTTGAGAGTTTGGATACGATCTTCTTCTTGGCTTCTTGCAAGTTGACCATTTGCAGCACTTCCTCGATCCGCCTGAGAGACACATCATAAAGATCACAGAAAAGCTTTAAATTATCATAGACAGAGAGCCGTCCATATAACCCGCTATTATCTGTCAATACTCCAATTTTTTTACGATAAGTCGGTTCCTTTAATTTCGTAACAGGAACTCCTAGTACATAGGCTTCACCATCTGTTTGAATTAATTGACCTGTAAGAATTTTAATCGTGGTGGTTTTCCCTGATCCACTTGGACCTAAGAATCCAAATGTTTCTCCTTTTTTAACATGAAAGGATACATCCTTTAATGCCGTTTGGTTTGAAAATAATTTGGCCAAGTTTCTTACTTCGATAATGTTTTCCATTTGTTCACCCTCCATAGCAAGATCCCCTTAGGGCCTTGCTCTCTTCGTGTTGTCCTTATCATAGTAAACAATGGAGAACCAGACATTATATTCGTGCTGAAGAGAGCTATTTTAAGGTGAATGGAGTATTAAAAGCGGTGGATAATCCTTATTTCAGTCCCAAGATTTCTCTTAATTCAACCATTTTATTTTTAGATAAGGGAATAGAAGATTTTTTTTCATCTGTCAGCACTAAAGAGAAGCTATTTCTCGTAAACGTTATAACCTCACGAACCTTTTGCAGATTGACAATATAAGAGCGGTGGCAGCGGAAAAAGCCATAAGGATAAAGTCTCTTCTCTAATTCGGCCAGAGTAAACACACTTGGATAGGCTTCTCCTTTTATGTAAATAAGGGATTGGCCTTGGCTGCTTTCGATATAATCAACTTCAGGAGGATCAAATAAAACGATCTTATCATTTACCTTAGTTGGGATTTTTTCGAAATGAGCGGGTTGCACGATAATTTCTTCTTCCCTCTCTTCGGATTGGGTTCCCTTTTGGTTCTCCTCTTCTTCAGATAAGATATCAAGCTTTTGCAAACCTGTTTCATCTAATCGATACACTTTGTTGGTGACAGATAGAGCGGCTTCCAGATTGCTTGTAAGAATTAGAACCGTTTTTTCTTGTTGTTTTAAATTCCTCACGATCTTCATAAATACTCGTTTCGTTTCCAAATCTGCGTTTTGATCAGGCTCTTCAAAGACATATAAGAGTGGATTCTGAAAAAGCAGACGACCAAATTGAATTCTGCGTTTTTCAGATAAAGACAATTGTCGAACGCGTTCATTTTTCTTTGTGTCTAATTGAGTGATTCGAAGACCTTCTTCTATTGTAAGGGAAGAGCCGTATAATTTTTGAAAGAAGGAAAAATGGTCTTTTACTCGCAATCTCTCATAAAGTCCATCATCCAAATAGCAAAAACCTGCATAGCTAAAAAATTCTCTTTTAGCTGATTCTATGGAAACTCCGTTGACATATATTTCTCCATGTGAAGTTGGTGTCTCTCCCATAAACATTTGCATTAACACGGTTCGTCCATTTGTATTTGTATGGATGACTACCACTTCCTGCTTCGGGACATCCAAACTAAACGCAGGGAAGATTAGTGTGTGACCATCCTGCTTCTCTATATTTTTTATTGATAAAATATTCATCTCATCACCTTGTTCATCATAATCATTACAGCACTTCATTATTATAACCGAGAATGAAGGCTAGTTTATGATTTTGTAGAGAATAATCTTTTCCCAGGAAATATTGTCGAATTTGAGTGGGAAATTTAAGTAGATAAGGGGTGGTAGGATTTTGAATTTTTAGTTAAAATGAAGAGGATAGTAGGGAGCGAGGGGAAAAGATGTATAAAGCGATTATCGATACGGATACGTATATTGCCATATTAGAACCAAGACATGCGGAGGAATTATTTGCTTTAATCGATGGAAGTCGAGAAAGTATTGGCAAATGGCTTACATTTCCAACAGTTACAAATGAGATCCAAGACACAAGGAATTTTATCAAAAGATCGTTAAATAGATTAGCTGCGAACAATGGCTATTGGGCTGGCATTTGGTACAAAGGGCAACTAGCTGGTTCCATTGGTTTTTTGAACTGGGATTGGGGAAATAAAAAGACAGAAATTGGCTATTGGTTAGGGAAGGAATTTGAAGGACTGGGATTAGCGACAAAAGCTTGTACATGTTTGATTACACATGCCTTCTCCGATTTACAATTACATAAAGTTGAAATCAGAATGGCGACTAAGAATGCAAAAAGTAAGGCAATCCCAGAACGATTAGGGTTTACGAGCGAGGGTGTCATAAGAGATGAAGAATTTCTTAATGGGGAATATCATGACAAAATAATCTACGGTCTTCTAAAGGACGAGTGGAAAGAGCTAAATAGGAGTGTTAGGTAAGTGGCACTCGTTGTTTTTTGAAAGATAAGAAGGTAATTCTGGCCAATGCTTGATCCAGCTCCAGCGCCTAGCAAACTTTCAGCTTCTGTTTGCGTAAGTCAACATCGGCTAATGCTTCCGCCGTGCTGTCTAGCTCCAGACGGCAGGAGCAAGAGACCCGCAGGATCCGAGTCCATCGGTGTTTCGACGTACAGGATGTACTAGTACAGACGAAGCGCTGGGACGGGGCGAATTTCACCTTTCTTTCTAGTTCAAGGCGCTTGCGCTTTTGTTTTCACTTGTGAGCCAGCATGTGCTCTAGCGTCTGTTTGATGCCTTCTGGATAAGAAGTGCGGGGGAGTGGTCCAATTTCCCTTTCGTATTTGGTCCCATCTAGTACAACAGGGTCTTCGTTTAAGTAAAACATCTCCACTACTTCACGCATAGTTGGATCGAAAAGGCCTACTAGTCTAATCATCCCTTTGTTAACAGTCAAGACTGGCTTTTTATATCCATTAATATTATAAACAATGTGGAGGATTTCATCTCCTGTGATCACATTATACCCCGGAATATTCCAATTTTGTCCAAAGGCTTGTTCATGTAGGGCAAGATTGACAAGCGCTTTGGCACCATCAGGTGTATAGATGAACTCCCGGGCTATTTTTTTGTGACCAACGTATAGTGCACTTTTATGTTGTATGACATTTTCTAAGGTGAAGTGTAAGAGCGTATTCTCTGCATTGGGACCATAAAAGTCTGGTAAATGAGCAAATAATGCCAGAACATTTGAAGCTTTTATTCGTTTCTCCACCTGTAAACGAACCTTCCCCTTTTTGGTGTGCGGATTTTTAGGTGTCTCTTCCGTTACCTTACTTCCGGGGGACTTTCCATATGCATAAATATTCTCAACCAAAACTAACTTCGCTTCCGTCGCTTCTGCAACATAAATGATGTTTTCAAAAAAGGGGAGAAGCCTTTCTTCCCATTGTTCATAAGGAAGATTAGCTGATTGAAAAATCGTATCCACGTGTTCTACTGCAGATAGAAGGTCATTCTGATTGAATATATCTCCTGCGTAAATCTTTACACCTTCCTGTTCCCCATATAAGGCTTGTAGTTTATGCTCTGAACGGGCAAATGCGATAACATCGATCCCTCTTTCCAGTAATTCTTGAATGAGTGCATAGCCCATGCCTCCCGATGCTCCTAATACAAGTGCTTTTTTCATGTTAGAACCCCCAACTTTATTAATTGACCACTGTTCAAAAAAGAGGATAAAAAGAAAGTTAAGGTGACAACCCAAACTTTCAATTATTATGATTAAGGCTTTTTAGAAGAAATTCTACATGCAATTTTGCCATATCTTTTACATCTTCATAGTTGACGACATGGCGTAGATAATGTGTGACAAAACCATGTAAAGAAAGGAAAAGCGACCAGATATCTTGAATGGTGACCGATTTATCACATAAAGATTGTACATTACTGGCAAACATTTCATATGTGTTACTTGGTTCTTGGTTGATAAAATTACGAACTTCCTCATCTTTAATTAAAAACATAATTTCATAGTGACTTTGATGGGTTAAACCAAAGCGGATAAAACCAAGTAGGATATTTCGTAATTTTTCCTTGGGCTCCAAAGCCTCGTCCATGATCCTCTGTAATTCCAATTCCAGCATTTTAAAATGCTCTTCAACTAAGGCATAAAAAAGCTCTGCCTTATTGGTGAAATGGTAATAAATTGCTCCATGGCTGTATTTTAGTTCTTTGGCAATTTGCCTCATGGAGACATGCTGATAGGCTTTATCAATAAATAAGTTCCTTGCAGCATCCATTATCATTTCACGAGTTAATTCCTGTTGGACTGATTTACGCGGTGACATCGTGACCTCCATATATTGACCGGTGTTCAATTAAATGATACTTGTGTATGGCTTTGAAGTCAATGGCTAATGTTAGATGGGGAAGATAGTATTGCAAGAGTATGGTCGATCGCCCGTTTTCTCCATCTGAATCCCCAAATTAAGGCTTATACATAGAATATAGTACAAAACATTTTCATTCAACGGATTCTCTAATCCCAAATTGAAAACTTTAAACAAAGGTTTATAAAATGGGGAAATGTTAACAATGAGCTACATGAGAACTCATTGGAGGTGGTTCATGATGAAGATGGAGATGGCTATTCAAGTCATTGATAAAATGCGTCTATCTAATGGCGCTTATACAGCCAGTCTTTCAAAAGATTACAATTATGTATGGATTCGTGATGTCGTTTATACGGTACTGCCTTTCTTACATGACCGATCTGAACGCTATGAAAAAGCCTATCACGCTTTGTTTGATTTATTTAGAGACTATGAATGGAAAATCGATATTCATACGAAACAGAAACCCGTATATTTATTTGAATATATTCACTCTCGGTATTCGCCGGATTTAAAGGAAATCGACGTAGAATGGGGTCATGCTCAGAATGATGCGGTTGGTGCCTTTTTATGGGGAGTGGGAGAAGGCGTGAAGCATGGGCAGAAAGTGGTAAGGGATGAAGCGGATCTACGAATTGTGCAAAAGCTTGTTGATTATCTGGAATGTTTACAGTATTGGCAAGCCGAGGATAACGGGATGTGGGAAGAAAACATTGAGTTACATGCTTCCAGTGTCGGTGCCTGTTTGGCTGGTTTAAAAGCGGTGAAAATGTTAGTCCATGTAAAAGAGGATCTGATTCGAAAAGGGGAAGAAACATTACGCTTTTTATTGCCACGGGAAAGTGAAACTAAAGAAGTGGATTTGGCCTTACTTTCATTAATCTATCCGTATCGATTAGTTGATCGGGAAACAGCGTTGACGATTGTCCGGCAAGTGTCGAGTCGTTTAGAGCGGGAAAGAGGCTGTATTCGATATGAAGATGATCAATACTATAATGAAGGAAGAGAAGCAGAGTGGTGTTTTGGCCTCCCCTGGTTGGGGCTATGTTACCTTGAGTTAGGGATGGACGGTCAAGCTAATGAATATGTAGAAAAAACTATTCGAAACATACCTGATAACTGGGAAATACCCGAATTATATATTGGTGGAAAAAATGAACCCAATGGAAACACTCCACTCGCATGGTCGGTTGCTTTATCCTATTTATTTTTAAAGAGAATGGCCATTAATAAAATGGCCGTAGCTAGTGAGGTTCACAAATAAAAAGACTTCGTAAGATCATAATACCCTGAATTTAGCTACCTAAATTCAGGGTATTTGTCTGCAGAGAAAGGGGTTTCCTTGATACCATGTGGACCTTGCTATAATCCCTTCAAAAACGATTATAAGAGGTGTTGGGTAATTTATGTACTATTCCATTAAGATGGATTTTACAACCGTTATAATAGATGAGAGGCGCTTTAAAATCGATAAAAAAACGATTATTAACCTTCGTTTTTAAGTGATAAACTATGATATGCTAATAGAAGTTAAACACAATAATTTAGGAGGTTTTGAGTAACTCAATATCTATTAATAAAACGAACTGTATTTAGGAGGAAATAATGAATTTTACTGTTATCGTTTTGATCATTGCTGCTGTTTTTATTGGGGCATTAATACGTGCAACATTTGGGTTTGGAGAAGCTGTTGTGAGTATGCCGTTACTTGCCTTATTACCAATTGATTTACACACATCCATTTCTTTAATTGGTTTAGCTGGACTTACTGTAGCGCTATTTACTGTTATTTCGGGATGGCGTTATATTGATCGTTCCGCTTTAATACGCTTAGTTATTGGGGCTTTAATTGGAATTCCAATCGGTATCCTATTCATTGTCAAACTACCTGCAAGTATCATTACTGTGGGACTTAGTATTTTTTTAATTGCGTATGGCTCTTATTCTTTTATTAAAGTTTTGCGTGCAAAAAGTAGTGTACAACCCAGACTTGAGGCGAGCTTTTGGTCACTACCGGTAGGAATTATATCTGGTATTATGGGGAGTGCCTACAATACACATGGAGTCCCGGTTGTTGTTTATGGAACTTTACGGCGTTGGGAGCCTCAGCGTTTTCGGGGGACGTTGCAGGCCCATTTTTTAATTTCGGGAGTTTTTGTGGTAATAGGTCAGGCTCTTGGAGGATTATGGACAGAAAATCTTTTTCTTTTATTTGGATTATCTTTTCCTTCTATTATTATTGCGACTTTATTGGGTATTTTTTTACATCGTCGCATTTCCAATGAAAAGTTTGAACGTTATGTATTTCTTTTCATTATCATACTGGGTCTTTTGCTGTTACTGAATCCAGCGTGAATGAAGAAGCATTTTATACAAAGACCGAGGAGGAAGGATCCCCCTCGGTCTTTCACTTATCTTAGACAAATCCTTTCATTAATACGATCCTTAAAAATCACGGTCTGAAAATAACTACGTATATCTCCTCCGTTTAAATGACAAAACTAGTGATTTTTCATCGAAGGATTCGCATTTTTCGCAACGAAATAGATTACTATGGATTTTTTAAAATGATTTCAAAAAGAAGCTTTATAGATTATGGATTTTTAACAACTTCTAGAAGCCCATAGTGATGTTAATGGCAGAGCAGGAGGAAAAACGGAAGAGGGAAGTGGTCCATCGTGACGTTAATGATGGAGAAGAAGAAAAAGCGTAATGGTGCTTTTCTCAAGAAAAATATGGAATATTTCTAGGAAAAGCGAAATAGGATAGTGGAGGTGTCAGATTGCAAGACATGATCAGTGGTGTAGAGGAGTGGCTTCCAAGTGAATTTGAGCGATATCTTTTTCATGAGGGAACGCTCTATGAAGCTTATAAAATGCTTGGAGCGCATATCGTGACCGTTAATGGGGTCCAAGGTGTGCGATTTACAGTTTGGGCTCCCAATGCTTTATCGGTGTCCGTTGTGGGAGATTTTAATCAATGGGATGGTAGTCAGGCAGTCATGGAAAGGATTAAGCATTCAGGCATATGGGGATTATTTATTCCAGGATTACGAGAGGGGCTTTTGTATAAATACGAGGTTAAGACAGCAGCCAAAGAAATTTTACTGAAGGCTGACCCTTATGCTTTTTATTCGGAAAGGAGACCGAATACGGCATCCGTTACTTATCAATTGGATACATACCAATGGAAAGATCAAAAATGGTTGGAACAAAGAAAGCGAAAAGATCATTATCATCAACCTATGCTGATTTATGAAATACATCTGGGAACATGGAAAAAGAAAGATGATGAACGTTTTTATTCCTATCGTGAGTTGGTAGATGAGCTGATCGCCTATGTGAAGGAGCATGGATATACCCATATTGAATGTATGCCCCTGATGGAGCATCCCTATGATCGTTCCTGGGGGTATCAAATTACAGGATATTATTCGGTCACTAGTCGTTTTGGACTCCCAGAAGATTTTATGTATTTTGTCGATCAATGTCATCAACATGGCGTAGGCGTCATTATGGATTGGGTTCCTCTGCATTTTTGTAAGGATGATCACGGTCTTGGTCGCTTTGATGGAACCCCATTATATGAACCGATACATCCAGAGCAAGCGGAGAGGAGAAATTGGGGAACCTATAATTTTGATTTTAGTAAGCCAGAGGTAAGGAGCTTTCTTATTTCAAATGCCCTATTTTGGCTCGACGTTTTTCATATAGACGGTTTCCGAATTGATGCAGTTTCTTCAATGATTTATTTGAATCACGATAACGCTGGATCCGTTCCACTTAAGAATCATCTAGGAGGGGAAGAAAATCTTGAGGCAATTACGTTTTTAAAAAGATTGAATGAAGTAGTTTTTGAGAAGTATCCTGGGATATTAATGATGGCAGAGGAGGCAACGGATTATCCACTCGTGAGCGCTCCAACTGATAAAGGGGGTCTCGGTTTTAATTATAAATGGAATATGGGGTGGACAAATGATGTCCTGCACTATATGAAGCTGGACATATCAGATCGTCCAGCTCATCATCAACTTTTAACATTTTCCTTCTTTTATGCATTCTCGGAAAACTTCGTTCTCGCTTTTTCGCATGACGAAGTTGTCCACGGTAAACGTTCATTACTGAATAAAATGCCAGGTGATTATTGGCAGAAATTCGCGCAAATGCGCTTATTATATGGATACTTTTTCACACATCCAGGAAAAAAGCTCCACTTTATGGGAAGTGAATTTGCGCAATTTGATGAATGGAAGGATTTAGAACAGCTTGATTGGAATTTATTTGATTTTGAATACCATCAGAAATTCAATGCGTATTTCAAAGCATTAAGTCAATTTTATAAAAAAACAAGTTGTTTATGGCGGTTAGATCATGAGCAGGAAGGTTTTGAATGGATTGCCCCAGATGATGCAACGCAAAGTGTGATCACCTTTATCAGGAAGGGGAAGAGAAAAGGAGATTACTGTGTTGTTCTGTGTAACTTCAGCGCAAATGTCTATGAACATTATAAAATTGGTGTGCCATCAAATGGAAGCTATATAGAAGTTTTCAATAGTGATTGGGCAATGTTTGGAGGCTCCAATCAGCATAATCCCGATTCGATAAAGGTGGATCAAGCCTCTTATCATAACCAACGATATAGTATGAAAGTTACCGTTCCCCCACTAGGAATGAGCATCTTCATGAAGCAAACAAAAAAACGACGGAGGAGTGGTTTTTATAGTGTCTAAAAAAGTGATAGCTATGCTACTTGCAGGCGGACAAGGAACTCGACTTGAGGGATTAACGAGGGAAATAGCCAAACCAGCTGTTCCATTCGGTGGAAAATATCGCATTATTGATTTTACATTAAGTAATTGTACACATTCTGGTATCGATACGGTCGGGGTGTTAACGCAGTATCAACCCCATGTTTTAAATAATTATGTTGGCGAGGGAAGGGCATGGGATTTAGATTGTCGCTCTGGTGGTGTCTCTGTTCTTCCACCTTATAAAGGCCAAGATGGAGATCATTGGTATAAAGGAACGGCCAATGCCGTTTTCCATAATTCTCATTATATTGATCTATATGATCCTGAGTATGTCCTGATCATATCTGGTGACCATATTTACAAAATGGACTATAACAAGCTGCTTCAAGCTCATGTGAAAAAGGGAGCTGATGCATCGATCGCGGTCATTCAAGTACCTTGGGCCGACGCTCATCGTTTTGGCATTATGGATCTGGACCAAACTGATAAAATTATTGAATTTGAAGAAAAACCATCCTTTCCACAGAGCAACCTAGCCTCTATGGGGGTTTATTTATTTAACTGGAAATGGCTTAAACATTACTTAACTGAAGATGATCGAAATGAGACATCATCCAATGATTTTGGCAAAGACATCATTCCAAAAATGCTTGCGGATCAAAGAAAACTATATGCTTATCGGTTTAATGGATATTGGAAGGATGTAGGAACTGTCCAGAGCTTATGGGAAGCTAACATGGACTTTCTCGATGATGATACCGGCTTTGCCTTAGATGATCCAACCTGGCGTATCTATGCGGGAAATGCGAATCATCCTCCTCACTATATTGCTCCAGCGGCTAAGGTAAAGCAATCCCTGATTAATGAGGGATCAATTATATATGGAGCAGTTGAGCACTCGGTCATATCTTACAATGTCTATATTGGAGCAGGTTCCATGATTAAGGATTCAGTGATTATGCCGGATGTAAGGGTTGGAAAAAACGTTAAGATTGGGCGCGCGATTATTGGTAAAGGAACCGTAATTGAAGATGGAGCTGTTATTGGGTCCACAAATCGGTTGGAGGATATTACCTTGTTTGGGGATGACGAAATCATCTCGGAAAAGGTGCAGACTGTACTTTAAGAGGATGTTCAGAAAGTCCGGTAAAAATGACACTGCGAGATAAAAGAACTTCGACTAAGTACCGACACGTCCTGTGTCGAACGTAGAAGTCACCACATCCTGCGGTAGCTCGTTGGCTTGTTTCGCCGCTTTGAACACGTACTTTAAGATGGGATATGCATAATAAGGAAAGGACGTTGGAGATGAAAGTTTTAGGGGTTATTAATTTAATGAATGAAAAGCCATTTTTAAAAGAATTAACGAAACAACGGAGCTTAGCTTCGGTTCCATTCGCGGGGCGCTACCGCTTTATTGACTTTACTTTGTCCAATTATATGCATGCAGGAATCAAACAGGTAGCCGTGTTTACGAACGACAAATTCCGCTCAGTTATGGATCATCTAGGCTCGGGAAAAGAATGGGATTTGGATAGACATAATGGTGGTTTGTTTATGCTGCCTGCTGTCCAGTCGGATAAAAAATTAACTGGAGATATTCAGGCCTTCTATGATTATCTTGACATGTTTCGACGTTCACCAGCAGAAGTGATAGTCCTTTCACCAGGCTATCATGTTGGAAAAATAGATTATCAGGACGCCCTTCGGCAACATGAAATTAGTCAAGCTGATATAACGCTTCTTTACAAGCATTATGACGGTGACTCGATTCGAAAACCAATCTATCATATATGCCAATTACGGGAAGACGACAGTATAGTGGATCTCGATCTGTTTTCAGTTCCGCATAGAGGAGATCCCATTTGCTTGGAAACTTATATCCTGAAAAAATCATTATTCATTGAAATGATTGAACACTGCTATCAAAATAATCAACAGGACTTTTTAAAGGATGGCATCAAAGCCAATGTCGAGCAGCTCGATGTGCAAGGTTACTCCTTTCAAGGTCATATGCCTTTTATTCACTCAATCGAAAGTTATTATGCTAGTAATATGGCGTTTTTACATCCAGACATTATTCGCTCCTATTTTTATGAACAATGGGATATATACACAAAAGTAAAGCATGAGGCACCTGTTAAATATTCAGCTGCATCCAATGTTTCCAATTCCTTTATCGCCAATGGCTGTGAGATCGAAGGAACCGTAGAAAATAGTGTGCTTTTTCGCGGAGTGACCGTGAAGAAAGGAGCGATTGTACGAAATAGCATTATTATGCAGAAGGGAGAAATTGAAGAAGGTGCTTATATAGAAAATATTATCACGGATAAACATGTGAAAATTAGTGAGAAGAAAGCTTTGGTTGGCGAGACCGGGCTAAAGGTGATTAAAAAATCGGAAATCGTTTAATGGAGGACGTTTATGAATGTATTGTTCGCAGCTTCAGAGTGTGTGCCCTTTATAAAAACAGGAGGTCTTGGGGATGTCGTTGGAGCATTGCCAAAGGCCTTGCAAGATCGAAATGTAAAAGTAAGTGTCATCTTACCTAAATATGAAGATCTCCTTTTTGAACATAAGCAACAACTATCTTTTGTGACAAGTATCCAAGTACCTGTTGGCTGGCGATCGCAATATTGTGGAATTGAGCGAATTTTAATGGATGGGATTCATTACTACTTTTTAGATAATGACTACTATTTTAAGCGGCATGGCAGCTATGGATTCTTTGATGATGGAGAACGTTTTGCTTTTTATTCACGAGCAGTACTAGAAGCCTTGCCTTATTTAGAGGATCAACCAGATATTATCCATTGCCACGATTGGCAGGCAGGTCCAATTAGTGTTTTGTTAAAGGCTCATTATCAGAGTCATCCGTTTTATCGTCACATTCAAACCATGTTTACGATACATAATCTACGTTACCAAGGCGTGTATCCAAAATCCGTTTTAGCCAATCTATTGGATTTAAGTGAATTATATTTTCATATGGACGGTTTGGAATTTTTTGGGAATGTTAGTTATTTGAAAGCTGGTTTGGCTTATTCGGATCTTATCACAACTGTTAGTCCCACTTATGCGATAGAAATTCAAGACCCATATTATGGAGAACAGTTGGACGGTTTTTTACGAACAAGAAAGGGCGAGCTAAAAGGGATTTTAAATGGGATTGACACTGACCTATATAATCCTATGACAGATCCATTTATAGAGCAAAATTATGATGAACTGAAAGGGAAAGGGAAAAATAAAGAGAGGCTACAAGAATCCCTCGGCTTAATTGTTGATCAAGAAGTGCCAGTGATGGCAATGGTCACCCGTTTAGTGGAGCAAAAAGGCTTAGACCTTGTCCTTCACGTCTTTCATGAGATCATGAACATCGGTATTCAATTTGTGTTACTTGGAACAGGGGAAGATAAGTACGAACAGGCCTTTAAGGAACTAGCCGCACAATATCCAGAACAGGTTTCTTTTCTAAATTATTTTGATGAGGGGTTGGCTCGCAGAATCTATGCTGGTTCCGATCTATTTCTCATGCCGTCACAGTTTGAGCCGTGTGGAATCGGCCAGCTCTTGGCGCTAAGCTATGGCAGCCTGCCGATTGTTAGGGAAACAGGGGGTTTACGCGATTCTGTCGTCCCATACAATGAATTTACGAATGAAGGATATGGTTTTTCATTTGCAAACTACAATGCCCATGATATGCTCTACACCATTGAAAGAGCCATTTGGTTATATCGCTTCCAACCTAAAAAGTGGAAACTGCTAGCAGAAAGGGCCATGAAACTCGATTTCAGTTGGAAGACTTCGGCTGCAGAGTATCGAGAGATGTATGAGAGATTGCTATCCAGCCAAGGGCTACAGCTGCTTAGCTAGTAAATCTTTAACAACAAGATAATGATGAATTACACTTTTATTAATTTCCTCCATTCTGATGCATATAATTTAACAAAGAAATCTTTTGAGATTTCTTACATTTTAAGGGGGGGTATGATGAAAGTAAGAAGTGCTTTGAATGCATTGATTGGTGTTTGGTTCTTTATTGCGCCTTGGGTTATGGGATTTTCGGATGAATCAGGAGCTTTATGGTTAAGTTTAATTATCGGAGCCATTCAAATTATCGTTGCATTGTGGGGTTACAGTAAAAGTGGTGGTTGGAATTCGTGGCAAAATTGGATCTCATTCATTACTGGTATCTGGTTTATTGTTTTTCCATTTTTTTATTCATTGTCGAGTGGGGAGGTATGGACGAGTGTAATTCTTGGAATAATCACAGCTATATTGAGTTTGTGGAACCTAGGGTCAGTATCAAATTCTAAAGCTACTGATTAATATACGCTGTTAATCGTTACCGACAGAGGAAATCATTATTCTGTTAACTCAGAAAGGTATTTTCATAGAGTATGATTGTTACCGGAAAAGTAACAATCATAAGCATGGAAAGAGGGGAACCTTTTAAACCTCTTTCCATGCTATTTTTTTCGATTTCCAAGAGTTAATTTAAAAAATCAACTCGTATAATTATCAAAATATCCCTGAATAAAGACAATTGGTGTGCCTTTATCCCCGCTTCCTGAAGTTAGATCAGAAAGAGAACCAATTAAATCTGTTAATTTCCTTGGAGTTGTTCCTTGAGCTTCCATGGCTCCCACAAGATCTTCGCCTTTATTATCAATAAATTCGTTGATCGCTTGCCGGAGTTCTTCCCCTCTAAGGTCGGAGAAGTTGTTATCGGCTAAATACTTTAATTTTACTTCATTCGGTGTTCCATCCAGCCCGCTTGTATAAGCAGGAGAGACGACTGGATCAGCAAGTTCCCAAATTTTCCCGACTGGATCTTTAAAAGCGCCATCCCCGTATACCATCACTTCTACTGTTTTGCCTGTCTTTTCTTTTAAGATTTGTTGGACTTGATCGACGATTGGCTGACAATTACGTGGGAAAAGCTTGACCTTATCCTCTGTCGATTTGTTTGAACCTAGAAGTCCATAATCTTCATTATATCCACTGCCATCAATAGATTCTGATAAGATATTATCCAAGCTATAAATTTTTTCTCCACCATTTGCTTTCAAAATTCTTTTCGTTCTTTCTCGTGTATGAATATCACATGTAAGGACGTTTTTTGTATAGTCTAAAATGGTCTTGGGTTGGTTGGAAAAAATAACTTCACAGGTAGCGCCGCATTCCTCAATCAGAGATTTGTAATACTCAATATAATCGACTCCAGTAAACGTGTGCTTAATAAAGCCAAAATGGTTGCGGAATTGTTCCTCCGTTAAGACATCTGTCCATGGGTTAACTCCTTTTTCATCAAGCAAGTCGATATCCACTAAATGGTTTCCCACTTCGTCAGAAGGATAGCTCAGCATTAAGATAATCTTTTTTGCACCTTTTGCAATCCCGCGCAAACAATTGGAAAAGCGGTTCCGACTTAAAATTGGGAAGATGACGCCAATTGGTTCATCCCCGAATTTTGCTTGAACATCTTTCGCGATATGATCGACCGTTGCATAATTTCCTTGAGCTCGGGCAATGATTGATTCTGTAATGGAGACAATATCTTTATCTTGAATTTGAAAACCCTCAACCTCAGCCGCTGTTAGTACACTATCGACAACAATGTCTTCGATTTGATCCCCTTGATTAATGATCGGACAGCGAAGACCTCTGGCTATTGCTCCAACTACTCTTTCCAATATGACCGCTCCTTAAAATAAAAGTTAATTACATGCTTTACGTTTGTTGAGATTCAAAAAGCCTGATAAAAATATCTTCCTTTTGAATAACTCACCTTTGTAATATACAATACTACAAGGATATAAGTAAAATGAATATATTGAATGGGGGATATAAGTTGTGGTTATGTATATTTTGCATTAAAAAGTTCCTATGCCGCATAGTATGGAGCAGACCCGATAAAAAGTATTCACGTTTATTAAATAAAAGAGTGATCAATAGAAAAAACTCTTCACTCTGTAAGCCCACTTAGTTAAAATCTACCGAAAGCATACATTTGGGTACGATGGTACATTGGATTGTAGGCCCTTTCAATAAGAAACATCCCCTAGTCCGTTTTTATCCGATTTTTTATTACTTTATCATGATCATTAAGCGAAATGACTAACCATTCAAAGTCTAATTTGATTAGTCCTCGTTCAGTCCCAAGATAATAAATAATGCTATTAACTTCTTCTTTAACAGTCGGCTCTCCTAATAAGTGGACGATTTCTTCTCTTGACTTACCTGCTAATTTGTAACAAGTGAGTAAATCATCAATCATATAGACTCTTTCATCAGGATTATTCAGCCATCTTTCAGTTGAAAAGTGAGATTTATATTCATTGAGGGTTAACATAAAGCCACAATAAACAGGAAGAATAGAGACTAAAATAAAATGGATGATAAATCGGCGTTTTTCTTTCTTATTAGTAGCCGCTTTAGTCTGTTTCCGCAAAAACCATTGAAATACTAGTAGGATTATAAAAGGGAAGAGAATCGCTGTTGTACTCACCAAATTATAGGTAGGGCGTAACCAGTATATATACAAGAGATATCCTAAATAAATTAAAATGTACAAATCAATATAAAGCCGGTATATTTTTTTAATCTTCATAGCAACCCCCTTTTTAATATATACAATATATGACGATCACTAAATAGAATAGTTTCGTTTTTTTGTAATTTATTTTCTTTTTATAAAAATGGTTATGGAAAGTGTATAGTATTATCAATTGTCTTCCCTGCTTTTTATGAGATAATTAAAGCTGGAATCTGTTCTTCACTAAATGTCTGTAGAACCATCCCCGAATGACTTGGGTTTCCATTTACAAACCGGAATATTTTCGCAATAAAGCTGCTAAGTATTAAATGGTTAAGTCTACTTTGGCTTTTTATAAGAGGTGCTTATATGATAAGTAAATTAGATCTGTATAAAGTTTTTTGTCAGGTAGGGAAAGATAAGAGTTTTTCCAAAGCCGCAAAAGAATTGTATATGACACAACCCGCTGTCAGTCAGGCCATGAAACAGCTGGAAAGAGAATTAGAAATCCGTTTATTTAATCGTACACCTAAAGGAGTATCTTTCACAAACGAGGGGAGTCTTCTCTTTGAGTATGTCCAATCGGCGATCAATTTGATTGAAACAGGCGAGGAAAAAATCTTAGAATTTAAAAACCTGACAACAGGTGAATTAAAAATTGGGGTAGGAGATACGATTTCACGGCACTTTCTGCTTCCCTATTTAGAAACCTTTCATAATCGCTATCCCAATATTAATTTTAAAATTGTCAATGGCACGACCTTAGAGATGTGTTCTCTTTTAAAATCGGGTGGGATTGATGTCGCGATTTGTAATTTTCCAATTGAGGATCGGAGCCTGGAACAAATCCCATGTTTGGATATTCACGATATTTTCGTGTGTGGCTCAGAATATCGGAAAAGTATGATTGAGCCCATTAGTTTAGAGAAAATAACAAAATTCCCTTTGATTTTATTGGAGCCTAAATCGAATTCAAGACAATATATTGAGGATTATATACGCTCCAAAGGCATCCAGATTGATCCTGAATTTGAATTAGGCTCTCATGATCTATTACTAGAATTTGCAAAAATCAACCTTGGAATCGCCTGTGTCACAAAAGAGTTTTCCTTGGATTATCTGGATAATGGCTTATTATATGAAATCGAATTATCCGAGAGCATTCCGAAAAGAAGTGTAGGAGTCTGCTTTTTAAAAAGTGTGCCGTTATCACCAGCAGCAATGAAGTTTGTTGAAGTGATTGAAGGGGAATAAATCATGGGTAATTTCCTTTCACATCAACTTTTCCGGCATCTAAGTGAGCCTCCACAGAGTTGACTCCATTCAATCCTTCTAAAGCCCCTTTGACATCATCTTTTTCAATTGCTATTCTCTTGTAAAGGAGGATTGTGCACATGAGTGTTTATGATTTCTCGGCCAAGACAATAGATGGTAAGGACAAGCCACTGGCAGACTATAAAGGCAAAGTACTTTTAATTGTGAATACAGCAAGTAAATGTGGATTCACGCCACAGTTCGAAGGATTGCAAAAACTATATGAAATGTATAAAGATCAGGGGATTGAAGTACTTGGATTTCCATGTAATCAATTTAGTAACCAAGATCCAGGTACAGATGCAGAAATCTCCAATTTTTGTCAGGCAAATTATGGGGTTTCCTTTCAAATGTTCAGTAAGATCGATGTGAAAGGAGAAAATGCACATCCGCTCTTTGTATATTTAACCAAGGAAGCAAAAGGGATGGTTACGAACCAAATTAAGTGGAACTTTACGAAATTTTTAATTGATAAAAACGGCGAAGTAGTGGATAGATTTGCTCCGCAAACAAAGCCCGAAAGCCTTGAAAAGGAAATTGAAAAACTTCTATAACCAACCCCTGTGGAGAACATGCAAGACGGAAGGGGCTTCCTAATTACGTAAATCTGTGAATTAGGAAGCCCCTTCTTCAAGTATTCCGTAGGGACCTTGAAGAAGGGGTTGTTTCCGTAAACCAGGCTTGATCTAATTTATCATAATAAGGTTTTAACTGCTGTTTTGCTTGTCCAACTTTCAGTTGATAAGGTGCTATGCCTTTTAGCAATGAGATAAATTGATAAAACTCTTGAGGTTCTAAGACTACCATCCCGTAGCCCCTATTGAAATATTACGTTTTAAATCTTATTTACTAGGACTTTTAAATTTCTACTTTGACCAGTACGTTTGTTTTTCTCTCTTTATTATTGCCGAATATCAATCCACCAACGATCTTCGGCATTCATGTCTTCCGTATCACCAGATCCGCTGTAATGAAAAGCATCAAGGAAGTTGCGAAGACTGCAATCACAGTAGTTTGAAACAGTATAACTAGATGTCAATCCATCCATCATTCCCTCAGCAGGCACAATCCGTTATAATAGGAAAGTATGTAAAATGACATATGCTATTTTTTCGATTAAATATGATGGACAAAAATATAAATAGAAGTTGGATAAATGCATTTGTGCTTATCCGAAGAGGAGGGACCCTAAGTTGAAGGATATGATAGGAGAAACTTGGGAAACAGAAATTCGTCAATTGGATGCAAAAGGTTCGGGGCAGGCTGTGGTTTGGCGGGAAAATGAACATGGAAATAAGAAGAAATTAAAGCTAACGATCCCGCGTACGCTGCCAGGCGAAAAGGTGAGAGTTACTGTTGATCAGCCCCATCGCAGACGAAGGAAGGCTATTCCGGATGAAATTATCCAAGCTCATCCTAAAAGAATCGAACCGGCTTGCCAGCATTTTGATCGTTGCGGAGGCTGTGTTTGGCAGCATTGGGCATATACAGGCCAGCTGGAGCAAAAGACCAATCATGTGAAACAAGCATTGGAATCACAAGGGTTTGATCCAAATGTAGTGAAAGATGCGATTGGAATGGAGGAGCCTTGGCGTTATCGGAATAAAATGGAATTCACCTTCTCTCCTGAGGGGGATTTGGGCTTACATGAACAGGGGAATTTCCGTAAAATCATTTCTTTAGAAACATGTTTAATTGCCGGAAAAGAAATGGTTGAGGCAACGATAGAAGTAGCAAAATGGGCGAAGGAACATCAATTAAAAGGTTATGATAAAGATTTACATGAAGGGTTATTGCGCCATCTGATGGTGCGTCAATCGTATGCGACTGGGGAAATGATGTTGGCTCTTTTTGCAACAGAAGATCCATTTTTACACTTAGAACAAGAGGTAAAGGATTTAGTTAAACGTATTGAGCAAAAGTTCCCACAAGTAAAAAGTCTTTTGTGGATGGAAAATACGGATTGGGCTGATCGGACACAATCGGAAAAAACCCATATCTTATCTGGTCGTGATTTTATCTATGATGAAATGCTTGGCTATCGTTATCGTCTATGGTTTGATACCTTTTTTCAAACGAATCCAATCCAAGCACAGAAGTTAGTAGAACTAGCTCTAGAGATGGGGCAACCGAAACAAACGGAAAAAATGATAGATTTGTTCTGTGGAGTCGGCACTTTTTCCTTGCCATTTGCTAGTAGAGTTGAAAAGTTAGCAGGAATTGAAATTGTCGAAACGTCCATTCAATCAGCGAAACGAAATGCAGAAGACAATGATATATCTAACACATACTTTCTAGCCAAGGATGCGCGCAAGGGGATTGATCAGGTCTTGGAGAGCTTTGGAAGACCAGGACTATTGCTGCTAGATCCACCACGTTCAGGCGCTGGCGGAAAGGTTATGCGCCGAATTGGCCGTTCCCAGCCAGAAAGGATCGTCTATGTTTCTTGTAATCCAGATACATTTGCGACGGATCTCAAAGAACTCGTCCCATTTGGCTATAAATTAGAACTCGTCCAACCAGTAGACCTATTTCCGCAAACATATCATGTTGAATGTTGTGCGTTGTTGACTTATACGGGTGTTTAGTTAAAGATACCCTTCCAATTCAGATCCGGACTTCGTGAAAATAAACCTTTCCGATTTCCGGTTCTTTTTAATGTTTACCTTTTAATAAGTCTGGGTTTCCTTTCAAGTTAAAACAAAAAGGTAACATACTGCAAAAATTCCTTACAATTTTTAAAAAACAAGGGGTGTGTCAATCCATGGATAAATAATTTTCTAAATAATGGTATAATTTGATTTGTAAGGGGATACTTTTGTGAAGTTTTTCAAGATAAGAAATGCACGTTAACTATCGGCTAGTGTTTTTCAGTTTAGGGGGAGTGAAATGGTTGATATTCAATTATTTAAAAAGTTACGTGTTGAGTCCCAGCTTGGTGAGATAGTTGGGCCCCCGTGTCCATATCAGGTGGTCTTTTACATCGGATTTATGCCATTGAAACAAGTAAAGGGAAATTTGCCATAAAATTTCTAAATCCTCAAGTTATGCAAAGGGCAGATGCCATGATGAATTATATTAATTCAGAGAGAATTGCTAATTTGGTATCAAAGAAGATACCTGCTGTCCCAGCTAAAATAATTAATGGCAATTTTATTCAAAAAATAGATAGCCAATTTTATATTGTTTTCGATTGGTTAGAGGGTGAAACACTTAAAGCAAATATAATCAATCGTAGTCATAGTGAAAAGATGGGCTCTATACTGGCTGACATCCATAGGACAGATTTTTCGGAGCTTAACATAAAGGAAGATAGGAGTAACAATGAAAAAAACATAGACTGGAAATATTACATACAACAAGGACAAAACAATAATGCTGAATGGGTGGAATTACTGCTTGGAAATGTTGATGAACTTTATGAGTGGAGTGCAGCAGCAAATAAAGCAAATAAATTACTTTCGGCAAGCTTAGTTATTAGTCATAGGGATTTAGATCCTAAAAATGTATTATGGCACAAAGATAACCCAGTTCTAATTGATTGGGAGTCCGCCGGTTATGTAAATCCAGTGCACGATTTAATTGAAACGGCATTATACTGGTCTGAAGATGAGGATGGAAATGTGGAAAAAGAAAGATTTTTTGCTTTTATAAATGGATATAAACAGAATTATGGAGAAATTCATGCAGACTGGTCTGCTGTATTAGAAAATGGTTTTCTAGGAAAATTAGATTGGGTTGAATATAATTTAAAACGGTCGTTATGGATTGAATGCACAGATGAAGAAGAACAAAGGATAGGTACGGTACAAGCAGTAGGAACGATAAAAGAACTTAAGAATTATTCAGAGACAATTCCAAGATTAGTTGCTTGGCTAAAAAATGAAGAATAATCATTTGTTATAACGCTAGTTGTTGGACTAAGGATGATAAGAAATCAATTCCTCTGTAGAAACTAATACCCCAGCTAGATACCATAAAGAGATAGTAATAAAAATCTAAGCAAAGGATGTTCAAAATGAGTAAAGGAAATATTGAAGTCCCTTTACGATGTGAGGGGATTGCAGTAGTTTTATTGAAACGAGCAACTCCTGTTTTGCAAGATGCATGGTGTTATATTGGTGGGGGGATTAAAGAAGGTGAAACTGCTTGGCAATCTGCTCTAAGGGAAGTTGAAGAGGAGACTGGAATTACAAAGCTTTCATTGTACACTTCTAATAAATTTGATCAATTTTACTCACCTGATGAGGACTATATTTATATTGCACCAATATTTGTAGGATATGTGGATGACGAACAGGATGTAATACTAAACTATGAACATAGTGAATATAAATGGTTGAGCTTTAATGAAGCGATTGAACATGTCGCTTTGCCAGGAAATGATGAAGTCCTTACTTTTATTGAGAAGCATTTTGTAAAGAATACTCCGACAGAATTGCTACGTGTTGAGGGAGTGGTATAGTGGGATTTTATTATCTATTGCTACTTATTATTTAATGCTTGGAGCCTTTCATAAGGATGTCCCTCGTCCGATTAAAATAGTTATATTTTTATTTGTAATAGGGACAGTGTTTATTGTGATGGCGCTTATATTATTGCTCCCTGGTAGCTCAGATATTATTGCAGAACTTTTGAAGTGAATGTAATGTTGACGGGCTGTTTTGTTTAAGAAAGAGTATGGAACAACAGCTCAACTTTTGTTGCCTTATAAGTATAGGTTAGCATCGTTGGCAACTCTCTTTGGAAATTGAATGCAGTGGACGAAGCACTACATTTCGATAATGGATAGCTTTTTATCCCGGCGCATCATTTGGGCAATTACGTACAGTCCATTTTCCTTCCACAATTAAACTGTTCTATGTTTGCTCTTCTAACTCTCTTAATGATTGGACAAAAGAGATAAATCTAGTAAATTCCACGCTCAATTCATTTTTCGACTTTTTCCTAATGCGATTTTCTCCTTTGATTATATTAAAAAGTGTGCAAGTCCTTTTTCTGAGTTACTTGCTGGCTCTAATGATCGATATGAAATGTCCAAAGTGCTTGACAATTTTTTTATAATTGCTTTAAAATGAAAATGTCTTATCTTTTTGACATAGGGGATGCTTATGAATAATAAAATTAAAGCGATACGGAAGAAAATGGATATGACTCAACAGCAGCTTGCGACTGAATGTGGAGTTGCTAGGCAAACGATCAATTGTATCGAGAATGATAAATATGACCCGACATTAGAATTGGCATTTAAATTATCGAAAATTTTAAAAGTAAAGGTAGATGAATTGTTTACTTATGAGTAAATTTCATGCGCATTACACAATAACAATGAATGACATTATTAGGGAAGGGGATCCTATCTTGCATCAACAGACGCAGGAAGTAAAAATCCCACCTTCAAAAGAAGACCAAGAGACGCTTATTTGTATGATGAATTTTTTAAAAAATAGTCAGGATCCTGTTTTAGCGAAGAAGTACCGTTTACGTGCTGGTGTAGGATTATCAGCAAATCAAATTGGGCTGAATAAGCGTATGTTTGCAGCGTATTTAACAGATGAAAAGGGCAGAGAGCACGAGTATACCCTGATCAATCCCCGCATAATTAGTCATTCTGTATCGATGATTTATTTACCACCAAGTGAAGGGTGTCTCTCTGTTGATCGGGATGTAAAAGGGTTTGTACCAAGGTATGAGCGGATTAAAGTGAGAGGGTATAACCTGTTAGGAGAAGAGGTTGTGCTGAAACTTAGGGGATATGCGTCGATTGTGGTTCAACATGAAATTGATCATTTAAACGGCATTATGTTTTATGATCGAATCAATAAGGAAAATCCTTTTCAACTACCGGAAAACAGTAAAGCATTATCTTTTAACAGTTGAAAGGAAGAGATTCAGTGAAAACAGCACTTTGTCTAGGTGATACAGTTGGGCTCATCGCTTGTTCTGATGGACGCGAAAAGGAGAGCACGATTGTTAAAGAAACTGCAGATGCTTTAGCAATGTTAGGGCTAAAAGTAAAGTTGGCGCAAACCATTTTCCGTAAAGGAGATTCACCATTCAGCGGGGAAGCAACAGAGCGGGCAAATGAACTAATGACTATGTTTCAGGATGAGAAAATAAAGATGATTTTTGATATTTCAGGTGGAGATTCAGCAAATCAAATTTTGCCTTACTTAGACGAACAGGTCATCAGAAAAACTCCGAAGCCATTTGTAGGGCTTAGTGATTTGTCGGTCCTATTAAACGCTATCTATGCTAGAACCCAGGTACCAACATTCCATTATCAAATAGCGAATCTTGTTAAGGAGGATGCTTCCAGCCAACAGAATCTATTTCGGAAATGGTTCATGGAAAAAGATATGGATCGAGCAAATGATATAACCTTTCGATATACATGGATACGCGGTCAAGGGATGGAAGGAGTCGTAATTGGTGGAAATATTCGCTGCTTTTTAAAGCTGGCAGGCACTCCTTATATGCCTGATCTCACCAACAAAATATTATTTTTGGAAAGTTTAGGAGGAGGAATTAGCCGAACTGCTTCCTTACTTGCGCAATTACAACAAACTGGCTATTTAGAACAATGCCAGGGGCTATTATTAGGAACATTTACCGAAATTCGCTCGCAAAATCAGAATCATCTTTTGGAGGAACTGATATTAGAGATGACTAAAGAATACCCATTCCCGATTGCAACAACAGAACAACTCGGTCATGGCGCGGATGCACATTGTTTGCCTATTGGCAGGTTTTTGACATTCCCCTGACTTTTTTAAAAGGGTATTTTAAGATATTGTTTATTGCTGTCTTATGCTGAGATCAATGATTGAAATGTCGGCTTAGGAATTTTTTAGACTTAAGCAAATGAGCGAATCTCTTGAAAAGTCCCCACATAGGTATGGTAAAATTTACCACACCCGTGGGGACTTTTTTAATTGTAGATTTTTACCTATTTCGACCAGAAAATTATGATATGGAGGGATGCAAGATGAAAAAAATGATGTTTATGATATTCTTCGGTTTTTTGCTTGTAGGCTGTAGCAATGTTGATGAAGAAAAGGGGTCCACGAATACAAATCAGGATGAGCCTATCGTGGAAAATATAGAAGATGATGATGCTCAGGATGAAGGCGAAGACTTGGCTGAGGATGAGGAAGAAGCGACAAATGAGTCGCAAGGAGATACAGAAGAAGAGGAGGGGGAAGACCTAAGCAACGCAGAAAAGACGACAAATGAAAATGGTGATGATGTCTATGTGTTTCCAATGGGGAAAGAAGGGAAGATCAAGGAGTGGATGCACCAATATAGCGCGATTGTGGAAGTGAATGATTTTTCAATTTCAGATACATTGCCAGAGAGCGTGACGGGTATAGAGGATGAAAAAGCGGATGACGATGAAATGTTTGCGATTATGGATGTTACATTTAAAAACGACGGCAAACATGCGGAGTATGTGGAAGATGATACGAGTACGACTAACATAGCACAGGCCTTTCTCATTAGACCAGACTTAGAGAGACAAGAAGAAGACAATGCAATAAATGATGGAGGAAATATTCCGTACATAGATGGTGAGATTGACACAGTCAGCCTTGACCCTGGGGATGAGCAACAAGTATATATTGTTTTCCCCATCGTTAAAGAGTTCGCCAATGAAGAACAATACTATCTGACTTACCAAGCATATGGTGACAAGATTTATGCTTGGGAGTTAAAGAAATAAAAATAAAGGTAGATGTATTGTAGTGAAAGCAGCTTAAATGATTTCTTTGAAAAAATATTAAGAAATATATTGCCAAAACATACATTAGTTAAATGCCAGAAACATGCTGGGCATAATTATAGGAGTCCTTATATGATTCTGGGTCATCCCAAGCGCCCATACTGTTAAAAGAGGAGAGATACAGTAATTGATTTTCACGGATGATAATTTCAATTCCGTGTTCTACTTCCCACTCACAATCTCCTTCTAAATGGATAATGGATATATGGGGGTCTTTTGGTTTATCAATGATGAATCCAGTGGGCTCGATATAATTCAGGATGTCGGTTGTCTTATCAATTTTCGGTGGTTCTAGCCCCACATCATCACAGAAGTCTTCACAATAAGCGATAGCTGCTTGGTAAATCTGATCAATCAATTCATTATGTAATGTAAGTGATTTAAAGCTTCGACGCAAAAATGCCCATATTCGAGATCGACTCCATCTGCTATCCAAACTCGAATCTGTTTATTAAACAAACTGCAATATGTCGTTCCTTCTATTCCATATTCTGTTTCCGTCATATTTCCAATCATTTTTCTCTCCTCTTATTTCCTAAATCTTTGCTTGTAACAGTTATAATCGTGAGTAAATGAGGTATAGATTCTATGGCCGCCAAGATATGATCGGAACAGGGTACTTGGCGCCTTTAACCGTTCCTCCCTTAGACGGGCTTAAAGACCTCCCAAAATTAATTCTAAATCCACATAATGATTGGCCAACCAAACCATTTCTTCAGCAAAACGAACAGGTGGCCCCGTATGCTTGTTCATATTAGCGTTTATCCACCATGTACACTCCATATACCACAGTAACTTTAGAGAGTCTGTTAGAAAGCTTTTTTCAACAGGACAATACTCACCATAGCCTTCAAGAAAAGCTGAAGCAAGGGCAGTATCAAGCACTTCATCGGCTAACGCGGCAGAAATGACAGCTCTTGCAACATCTAGTTGGGGATAATCGAATTTTAGCCGATCAAAATCTAGGATGGCACTTACTTGTCCTTCCTTAAATAATATGTTGTCGACCCAAAGATCACGATGAGCCCATCCAGTATTTTGATTAAATTCCTCGAAATTGACCATTTCAGTCACTTTTATTTGTGTCTCAATAATAGTGGAGAGTGAAGTGTTATGAGTTTGCTTCCAAACATCTCGCCAATGACGTGATCGTTCTTTCGGAGTAGGAATAATGAAGGCAGGGTAATGCCTTTTTGCTAGTGTGCGCTCATTTAATATTTGATGCATATAGCCTGTCATCTTTCCCAAATGGAATATTTGCGAGCTGGTAACTTTACCGGGAGGCATGGTAACACCATCGCAGTATTCCATGATCGTAAAAAGCTCATCTTGATCAGAGTGAAAAAGGTATTCTCCCCCATATGACAGAAGCATGGGACAAGGAAGTCCGCGTTTATGCAATCGATTTTGTTGATGAAAGGCATTGTCCAGTTCCTCACGATTATATAGTTTTAGTCTTTCTTTGTTGTATTGTTTAATCAAATAGATACCAGTATCTGTTGTTATTTTCCATTTTAAATTTAACCATCCCTGCCGAATAGGTTCACTTTCTAATACATGAAAGCCAAATTGCCGGTGACAGGTCTTTAGTAAATCATGTAAGATTGGGTGCTCTAAACATTGATTCTCCATCATACTCTCCTTCGCATATTAGATTTTTTTCTCCAAAATATATTGAACTCCTCTATTAATTTCCAAACAATGGTTAGGGTCCGCCAACTTCATTGAAAGGACTTATACTACAAGTGTATAATGTTTTGATTTGATGGGAGAAACAGTTATTTCGTTGTACCCAACCCATGCAAAATAAATTGAATCGTGCGCTCCGTTTCGACCTCATCATCCCATTCCATTTCTGGGAACAGTACATAGCGAGAGATTAAAAAACCAAGCGCGGAAGTAATGGCCAATCTCGCTACACTGGCAGGTGGCATGTCAATGATTTGCCCCTTTTCCTGGTAGCCTTTAATTAATTCTTCAACACGGTCAAAAGTATCCTTGGCAATATGATTTAGAAACTGTTCCCGCAACTCGGGATGGAAGGGGATTTCCTGAAGTAAAATTTTTATGACTGGGAGCAAACGTTTAACTGCGTTTCTTCGATTTTCCATTGTCGCTCGTAGAAAGTCTTCGACATGATCATATTGTTGATCCAGCACTTTATGAAAATCCTTTACAAGATGAGGAGCAATTAATTTTGTCATAAACGGGCCTATAATCGACATTAATAATTCCTTTTTCGTTTTATAATGCCGAAAGATGGTTCCCTCCGCTACCCCGGCCTTTTTTGCAATCTCACTGGTCGAGGTGGCGGAGTAACCTTTTTCGGAAAAAGATTCGATCGCAGCTAAGATGATCTTCTTTTGTTTATCTGTTAATTTTTCATCTGCGAATATTTGTTCAATAAGTTTTTCTTCTTCAGACATTGTATCTCCCCTATTGTTAAATTTTCCGATATTTTTTTAAAGCGATTATGTTGAGAATAATGAAGAGCAGCGCAAACCCTAAAAGGATCAGTAAATCAGTGCGAATATCGCTTAAGCCCAGACCTTTATACATGACATCAACCAAGGCATTCCCTCCGTAATACATGGGCATAAATTTGGCAATCACCTGGAGCCAATCCGCCATTTGGTCAACTGGAAGAATCCCTGCAAAAAAGACTTGTGGAATAATGGCAATCGGAATAAATTGCATCATTTGAAATTCCGAATTGGCAAAGGAGGATAAGAGAATACCTAATGATAATGCTACTAATGCTAAGCATAAATTGATGAGAATTACATTTCCTAAAGAACCAACAAGCATAATATCTAAAACTTTAACAGCATAAAAAACAACAATTAAGGTTTGAATGATCGCGAAAATGCCATAACCTAAAAGGTAACCAAAGACGAGATCTCTTCTTTGAATCGGGGTAGCCATTAATCGGTCTAGTGTTCCAGTCGTACGTTCTCGTAGCAAGGCAATCCCGGAAATAAGAAAGACAAAGAAGAAAACGAAGAAGCCAACAAGAATCGGGCTTAATTGATCAAAAAAGGTCGTATCTTGATCACCGTAGATATACGAAAAATTCATGTCTGGTTCTTCCATCTGCCCAATATTTTCAGGAGCATTTGGCAACTGAGTTTGGACATTCTTGATGAACTCAGTTAAATTTTCTGCTTGTTTCTCCGCGTTTTCTGCGGCAACAGCTTGAATAACTTTCATTTGGAGTGCTTTTGTTGAGGATGGCTCCGCATTTGTTAAAATTAGATTGATTTTGTCCCCATCAAATTGCAGAATTCCATCCAAGTCATCTTCCAGTATAACCTTTTCCTTGTTTATTGGCTGCTCATATTCTTTGACAATAATATCGTTATCTTCTAGCTGGTTGAAAACAGACGCATCGGCATTTAGAACACCAAGCTTCGGAATCGTGGTGTCGCTAGAAAATAAATAATGCAGGAGAGTAAGAATGAGCAATGGGGCAATCATCATCAGGGCGAGCGCCCGCCTATCACGTAGCATTTGCTGGATAATTCGCTTCACAACAGCAGTTATCCTCATTTTACTTCCCCTCCAGCTTGTAAGAATACGTCCTCTAAATTCACAATCCCATATTGCTGCTTTAACTGTTGTGGAGCTCCGCTTGTAAGGATTTTTCCATCCCTGATCATCGCGAGTTGATCACATTTCTCTGCTTCATCCATCACATGAGTTGTCACTAATATGGTTTTTCCCGTCCTTTTTAGTCGGCTGATCTCTGCCCAAATTGATCGGCGTAATTCCGGATCAATTCCCACAGTGGGTTCATCTAATACAAGCACCTCAGGATCTTGAATCAGAGCTACAGCAAGTGATAAGCGACGTTTCATCCCACCTGAATAATTTTGGACTTTTTTATGCAGATGAGAAGAGAGGTCTACTAAATCAGCCGCATAAGCAATCCGTTTTTTCTTCACATCTTTTTTTAACTTAAAGAGCGAGGCAAAGAAGGAGAGATTTTCTGCTCCCGTTAGGTCTGCATATAAGGCATCTGCTTGCGCCATATAGCCAATTTCTTGTAATACTTTCAAATTAGGGACAGCTGTTCCTAAGACATGGACCTCTCCAGTAGAAGGACGATCCATACCAACAATTAATTTTACCAATGTTGTTTTTCCAGAACCAGAAGGCCCGATCAGACCATAGATTTGCCCGGGCTCCACCGTTAAATCAATTTCGTTTAAAACTACTTTTTTTCCAAACTGTTTGCTAATGCCCTTCATTACAATTGTGCTAGTCATATCTACTCCTCCTTCAAGGGAAAATGAGTGATTACTCACTACCATAAATGAATATTAAATATTAGTCAATAGTTAGACCATTTTGAAAATAATCAATCACCATGGTAAACTCAACTTGTAGAGAATGACGAGGGAGAAGGGGAGTTTCATTAATGGAGACGGCAAAGAAGGACAGGTCATTTAAACTTATTGCACTTGATTTGGATGGAACATTGTTAAATCGGCGTCATGAGATCTCGGATGAAAATCGAAAGGCAATTGCGGAAGCGGTGGAAAAGGGAGTTCAAATCGTGATTAGTACGGGGCGCCACGTAAAATCTTGTAATGATTATGCAGGTTCTTTACAGCTGACTTCCTATTTTGTGGCTGTCAATGGAAGTGAAATCTGGGATCCATCAGGGAATTTGCTTGAACGGACTCCACTTCAGCGAGATTATGTCCAGACAATGTGGGAGCTATGCGATCAACATGGGGCTCATTTTTGGGCAATGACTCCTGAATTAGAATTTCGAGACGGCTTTCCCGATGAAATTGCTGAACGGGAATGGCTCAAATTTGGCTTTCATGTGGATGATCAAGAAGTTAGAGAGAAGATTTTAACAGAGCTAAGAAAGAATAAGCAATTAGAAATTAGCAATTCAAGCCCCTCTAATATTGAGGTGAATGCCCTTGGAATCAACAAAGCAAATGCTTTAAAAAAGGTGTGTGATCGCCTTGGAATTTCGATGGATCAAATGCTGGCTGTTGGTGATAGCCTGAATGATTTAGCGATGATTAAAGCAGCTGGTTGTGGTGTCGCCATGGGAAATGCTCAAGAATTAGTGAAAGAATCAGCCGATTGGATAACAGACACGAATGAAGCAGATGGGGTTGCAAAGGCCATTCGTCATTGGGTTTTGAATGAAGAAAAAGTGTAAGTGTGATTCGCAAATATCTATTTTTAGGAGATGAGGATTTTCATTCACAATAAGAAACGCCATTTTGGCGTTTTTTATCCCGAATTAACTGGCAGTAATACCCCCACTTCAAAAATTTGAGGTAAAAACGAGAATTGTAAGTGGGGGACAACTGCCAGTAAATACCCGATTGGTTCAACTAACATTCAGTGGGGGATGAAAAAACCCCCCACTGAATGAAGTTTCACTTTATTGTGACCAAATACTTGCGGAGTTTGTAAAATTCAAGCCAGTGGATAAATCTATTATGGAAACTCCCCCGATAATTGGAAGAACACAATCTTAAAGTAGAGAACCCCCTAACATGATAAAGGGACCCATATCTAAATAGGGGAACTCATACTTGAAGTGAGAAACCCATAAATTAGTAGAGGACACCATATCTAAGAAGAGAAACCCATATCTAAATAGAGCCCCCCATAATTCCGAGGAGAAACCCATTTTTGAAGTAAGAACCCCATAATTCCGATAAGAACCCCATACTTGATTAAGAGTCCCCATTTTTAAAGTAAGAAGCCCATTCCTTGACTCGAGAACCCCATACCGAAGGTGAAAATCCCAATTATCGAAACTGAAAACCCGTTTTCAGTAATGAAGTTTTTTCTATTTCATGTCCCTTGCGTCTTTCGAACCCATAAATTTTAGGGGGAATTATTGGTATGCATAAGTGATATACCAATTGGATTATTTAAGCTGAAAATGCAAATTATGTCGTACTTTAGAGGATTTTAGTATAAAGTCATATCAAATTCAAATGATATATTGATATTTTAATTTGTGTATTGACTTTGATGTATATATCCTGTTATGGTGAATGTATGCGCTTACCCGCAGCATTCTAAAAAGTACTTTTGGGGACATAACGAGCAGCAATAAGGACATTCGAAGATGTTTGTGTAGGCGTAATCAATAGGACTGAGAGAATACGAGAAACAATAACCTACTTCGCTCAGAAGTTGAAAGGGGGAAAATGAAGTATAGAAAACTGGCAAACTACAACAGTGTAAAACGGAAAAATTCTGAATAACATATCCAACGTGGTAAAGAAAGGCGTACATTAGGAAACGATAACGAATGATGGATCCCGAGAGTATGAAAATAATGGTTGATTCTTGACGTCTAGCTCCAGGCGCTATAGACTCGCAGGAGCGCGTTGTAACCTACAGGATGTCCTAGTGCAGGCGAAGCGCTAGGACGGCACAAACTTAACCGATGTTCTGCATAATAACCTGGAACAATGAAAGGCAAAGAACGCCTCAGAACATTTGCTTGTCGAAGGTAGCGGGAGCCTTGTGTTTTTGTTGATTCTACTCTCAAAAAAATAATGGGAGGATTCCATAGTGAGAAAAAAAGTTTCTTTTAGCGTATTTTTACTATTAATATGTTTGTCTTTGTTATTTCAAGAAACAAGTTTTCGTGTTGTGAAAGCGGAGCAGAATGCTGAGGGGATTTGGGGAGAGAGAGCAGAGAGGTCACAGGATTCTTTGCAGGCTAATTTTTGGAATAAGGACATTAGCATGTTTAATAACAAATATCCGAATGAAAATGATGACGGTTTTAATTATTGGTGGCAGGCACATGCCATTGATGTGCTGGTAGATGCTTATGAGCGAGCAGGGGAGAAAAAATATATTGACCGAGCAGATTCATTGTATTCTGGTGTTGTCGAGCGAAATGGTGGAATAACAAATCATTTTTATGATGATATGTTATGGATGGCATTGGCGATGTTTCGTCTGTATGAACATACGAATGATGAAACGCATAAGAATGCTGTTTTTACATTGTGGGAAGATATTAAAACGGGATGGCGAGATGACTTGGGTGGAGGCATTGCTTGGAATAAAGATTCAGATTTTTTAAATACACCATCTAATGCCCCAGCGATTATACTGGCTGCCCGACTGTATCAAGAGTACGGGGATGAAGGCGATTTAGAATGGGCCCAAAAAATATATGAATGGCAGACGTCCACACTTGTCGATCCTGAAACAGGTATTGTCTATGATGGCATCGAGGGAGATGACTTCCATAGTGAGGAATATACTTACAATCAAGGAACATACGTCGGTGCAAATGTAGAACTCTTTAGGGTCACTAAGGATCAGGAATATTTGCAATCAGCGATCCGGACAGCTGAAACGACAATAGAACGGTTTACCAATGAAAATCAAATTATACATGAACGTGGTGGCGGGGATGGAGGTCTGTTTAATGGGATATTGATCCGCTATCTGTCCGATTTAGCTTTAGAAGACCTGACACAGGAACCGATTGCACAGTTAATTTTGCATAATGCTGAAAGTGCATGGCAATTAGCGGAGTCTGAAGATGAAATTCTTTTCGGTGCTTCATGGCAAAATCCGCCGAATTATCCGGTTGACCTTAGTCAGAATCTAAGTGGTGTCATGTTGATGGAGCAAGCTTTCATACTAGATAGGACTTTTCCGGGACCATCACTAGAAGATCTATTTGATCGTGTGGAACGACTGGCTAATGGAGATGAAATGACAGATCCACAAGCAGTGCGCACATTAAAATTTCATTTGCGATCAATCGAACATTTCGAAAAGAAAAAAGCGTTTGGTAAAATGAAAAAGCATTTAGATGGCTTTAACCTTTTACTAGACCAGCAAAAAGAACTAAAGGTTATTTCAGCAAAAGCGTATAGGGAGCTGCGAACTGCGACAAATAGATTAATTGAACACTTGACAGAGAACGAGGGTACTAAATTTTAGTAAAATTGTAACAAATAATAACCGATGAAAATCTTGTGTTTCGTAGGTTTACTACTTGTTGCCTTATCCTCGTGGTGAATAAAAGACTGCGAATAACGATTGTTAATAAAGTAATATGTATTCGATATACGATAACGATGTTTTTAATGTATTTAGCCCCCTATTAAACGGGTGATATACCATTAACCTTTCCAAAAATTAACTGGAGATAGAAATGGTGTCAATATCCTGATTAGACTTTAGGGGGCTGCTCTTGTTTAGATGCAATTTTCGATGAATGACATCATGTTAGATCAGCTGGATTCAAAGAATACGTCGATTTGCTTGCTCATCCATCGCGCTTATCCTCCCTATTTTCACCTAATCACTCGAAAGGCTAATAACTCCGCAGTATTATAGCTCCCCTAGCAGTATTTCTAGATGGCTGTCCGGTAGAAAATTGTCTCTATTCATACGATCATGTACAATAAAACACAAGTACTCCTATTTGATATACAAGTACTTGTAAAAATATCGTTTCACAGTGAGGTAAAAATGAACAAGAAAAAGAAAGTAACGATTTATGATATCGCTAGAATTTCCGGATTTTCACCTAAAACAGTATCCAGAGTAGTAAATGGTGAGAAAAATGTAAAAAAGTCAACTTATGAAAAAATCAATCAAATTTTACAAGAGTATAATTATGTACCGAATACTTATGCGCGAGGATTGATTAATAAAACCAATCGCAATATTTTAATTTCTGTTCCGAAAACAGAATTTTACCCTTTGGAATGGTTTCATATTTTATTAGAAAAGATTATCCTCGAATGTAGAAAGCATGATATGAATACAATTGTGGAGTACACGGAACCGAATGACAGCATGGAAAATTCTGTCCTGTACTCATCCAGTAGTTTTATTGGGGCAGCGGTGATTTTTTATGAATCTCCGATGGACCAGCGGATTATTTATCTTCAAAAGCTAGGAATTCCTTTTATTGTTTTTGGAAAGAGTGATACAGAAGGCGTTACCTATGTGACGAACAATGACTATGATGCATTAAAGTCATTGATGTACTATTTAGTCAGCAAAGGTTTAGAGAAAGTGTCTCTATTGATTGGAGATCAATCCCTGGTCAATATGGACCGGGTACAAGGAGTAAAGGATGCCTATGGTGAACTAGGATTAGACGCAAGCTTAATTGAAGTGGTTTATCAGATGAAGACAGTCGAAGATGTCTACCTATATACGAAGGCAGGCTTTACAAAGGAGAATATACCTGATGCCATTTTTGTCTCTGGTGATGAAAAAGTGATTGGCTTAATCCGAGCTTTGAATGAATTAAATATAAAAATACCAGCGGATGTCTCTATTGTTGGATTTGACAATATTCCATGGGCTCAATATTTTGATCCTTCCTTAACCACGATTGCCCAAGATTTTACAACTTTATCAAAGGAAATTGTCAATCGTTTAGAAAGCCTAATTAATGGAATGACAGACCTTACTTCAATAGAGGTTCCAACCAAATTAATTATCCGCGAAACAACCAAATAAAAAGTTGAGGTTTAGCTTGAAATGGAATACGTATTCATGTATAGTGTTAATAACCTAAATTTGACATCGGTGTCAAAGAGGCGATGCCGATGTCGAAACTTGAAATAGGTAAAATACTAATCTTGTAAAATTGACATCGATGTCAATAGTAAGAGAGAGGGAGATACAATGAGTACTTTAAAATTTCATCAAAACGGAAAAATCAAATGGTTTCCTGGCAATACGATTGTCAGTAATTTATATCCTGATCCGAATGTGGTAAATACAATTCAAAAAATCCAAAAGGAATATCAAGCATTACCTTTTGCGCAAAAATATTCATTTTTACCAATTGAATCCGTTCACATGACCGTCTTTGAATTATTATGTCATTTTAATCGTTCGCCAGAAAAATGGAGTGAATTTCTAAATTTGGATGAGTCTTTAGAGAAAATAGATGAATTTTTTCATAACAAGTTAGAGTCATTACCCTTTATTCAAAACCTAAAAATGAAACCGCTACAAATACGTTCGACTGTTTTAGAGGTAGATCCTGGTGATGAAGAGACAAACCGGAGAATGAAGGCGTTTCGTGATCAACTGACAGAGGCCACAGGCGTAAGATTTGCCAACCATGATAAGTACCAGTTTCATATATCTTTTGCTTATCTGATTGCTGAGTTAACATCGGAAGAAAAGCAAGTCATCGCACAATTAAATGAACGATTGCGCAGGGAAGTCATCACCAACATGGAGCCAGTGAAGATTGAAAAAATAGATTACACGGTTTTTGAAGATATGTCGGAATTTGTGCCATATAGTAGCGAGGCAAGAGAGAAATTGCGGGTGAAAAAAGGTTACACAACAGAGAGCGAGATGGAGATAGGCAGACCTTGATGAGGAATTGGAGGAGGGAAGCTAAATATGAAGAAACTTTTATCATATCGAAAAATATATAAACGAAATGGAAGACAAATTCATTGCAGGAAGTAAATCTTTTTCAGATTAGGATAAGTATGTAAAAACGATTGAAAAAATGAATGTAGAAGAATAATGGAGATAGAGAATGCGGCATATGAGTGATACAAGAATGTCAATAAATAGAGTGTTCAAAAAGGACGAAGAGAATTGAAGTGTCCTTTTTACCGAACTTTTGAATACCCTCTAATAAGGGAATGTTAATGGGAGGAAGAAAAGATGAAGCAAGTTACAGCCGTACTGATCGGGGCAGGGAGCAGAGGGAACGCCTATGGAAATTATGCAATCGATTTTCCGCACGAGCTAAATTTTGTTGCCATTGCTGATCCAGATATAGAAAGAAGTCAGCTTTTTGCAAAACAGCATGAAATACCGGAAGATTGCGTGTATTCGACATGGACAGACGTGCTTACTCAACCTCAATTAGCAGATGTTATGGTCATCACTACACAGGATCGAATGCATTATGAGCCTACGATGCGCGCTCTGGAAAAAGGGTACCATGTGCTATTGGAAAAACCAATGTCCCCTGACCCTGAGGAATGTATAAAAATGGAAAAGGCTGAAAATCTGTATGATCGGTTGCTAACCATTTGTCATGTTCTTCGTTATACACCGTTCTGGTCTGCTATAAAGCGAACAATTGATGACGGGGAGATTGGAAAAATTGTTTCCATACAGCTGAATGAAAATGTCGGTAATCTCCACATGGCTCATAGCTTTGTGAGAGGAAATTGGAGAAATTCAGATGTTTCAAGTCCAATGATTCTTGCAAAATCATGTCACGATATGGATCTCTTATCTTGGTTGGTTTCTAAACCGTGCACACATGTAAGTTCATTTGGTTCTCTTATGCATTTTCGCAAGGAAAATGCGCCAGAGGGTGCGCCTCTCTATTGCCTTGATGGTTGTCCGGCAGCTGAGCAATGCCAGTACTATGCGCCTAGAGCCTATCTAGAAAAAAACGAGAGATCATTAAGAAAAATTACAAATGATCCTTCTCGTGAAGGGGTTATCAAGGCGCTGGAAAACGGCCCATATGGTAAATGTGTATATCATACAGATAATAATGTAGTCGATCACCAAGTTGTCAATCTTCAATTTCAGGAAGGTGCAACGGCAACCTTCAGTATGTCTGGCTTTACACACGATATTTCTAGAGGAATTCAAATCATGGGAACGAAGGGTGAAATTCGCGGATATATGAAAGAAGATAAGTTTACAGTATATGACTTTTTGACAAAACAAAAAAAGGAGAACTTTATTCATAGACCAAAATCTGGTCATGGTGGAGGGGATACTGGTGTTATGAGTAATTTTTTACATGAGGTACGAAACCACAATGGGAGTAAGGGGCTAACATCCGCTGGTACTTCAGTTGAAAGTCATATGATTGCATTTGCGGCAGAAGAATCAAGGAAAGAACAAGGAAAGTCGATAGATTTAGCCGAATTTAAGGAGAGAGTCAGATTAAGCTAGTTGACTAAGTAAGAAGTTTTATTCCATTTCATTGCAGGTTTTTTCTGCAATAAATCAAGAAACTAGTGGAGAGGAGTAGGAGCTGTAAATAATAAAGCATAGCGTTAAAATCGTTTGCAAATTACCTCATTTGGTTAATGTTATTAAAGAATAGAATTAGGGGAATCCTAGTTTAGGGAGGTGATCTAAGGGGAGCTTCTGTTACCTGAAGTCGAAGATTTTTCATTAATGCTCTACCCTGACTTATGAAGAGATGAGAACAGTCATTAAATCATTATAATGACATCGATGTCAATTTTTTGAAAAGGTGGTTGCGTATGAAAAAGTTTGTTATCTTAACCCTTTTTATAGGTTTACTGACGCTCATGGTATCTTGTCAACGTAAGACTGTTGCAGAGTCCTCAAAAGAGACGGATGATCAGTGGATTGCCGTGACTGATCAAAAGTCTCAGCAGATCCTTGTCTTTGATCCAGCCAAAGAAGGAATGGAAGAAAAGGAGGTATGGGATAAACAGGATGCTGAATGGACTTGGTCACCGACTGATGAAAATGGTTTTGCAGGGTTGCTGGATGGATGGGGACACCCGTCTGATGTCACATTACGTGAAATTGATGGTGAGCAGTATATGGCTGTAACTGACTCTTATGGATTTGTAGGAATTGTCCCTTATCCTGCTGGAGATCAACGAACCTGGGGATTAAATATTGGACTAAGTCCGCATGCGGCGGAAATTTTACCTGATGGGAATATTGCTGTCGCACTTAGTTCATCACCAGGTTCCATACGTATTTACACATCATCAGAAGGGGCTGATTCTGAAGAATTCGCGGAATATCTCCTACCTGGAGCCCATGGGGTCGTATGGGATCCTGAGAAAGAGCTTCTTTGGGCCTTGGGGACAAATTTTCTTGTTGCATTAGAAATAAAGGGAACCAGCAGTGATCCAAGGATTGAAGAAGTTCATAGGGAACAGACCCCAACAAGTGGTGGTCATAATCTATCTGTCGTATACGGTGATACAGATAAACTATGGGTGACGACCGTTACGAATGTCTATCAATATAGTAAATCGAAAAAAGCATGGATAACTGACTATCCAGGAGTAGACGACATAAATAAAGAAAATGTGAAAAGTATTGGCAATCAATTGTCGGGCCAAGTGGTATTAACACAACAAAAAGAGAGTGTTGGCGAAAATAAATTTACAACCGATACGATTGATTTCTATTTACCAACAAATCCGAAGGAAATAAAAGATGCTGAGATGTATAAAGCGAGGATTTGGAGTACTAGCTATCAATAATCAAACAAAAGAGGTGGAGGAGCATGAAAAGAAGTAATCCAGTAGAGTGGAAGGTTGGTACGTCCTATTCGCCAAGTGGCACGCTTACTTTAAGTGAGATTAAAGAAGCAGGCTTAGATAGCATTGAACTTGTTATATCAAGAAATGAGGCTGATTTAAGTTATAAGGGATTAAAGGGGAGGTTCAATTCATACATCCAAAAAGCACATGAATTGGGTCTTGAAGTCTGGTCTGTCCATTTACCTTTTGGGAAAGACTGGGATATTTCTAGCATTAATTTGGAAAAAAGGGATCAGATTCTTAAGTACCATTATGAGTGGCTGAGGTGGGTCAGCGAATGGAATATTAATCAAGTGATCATCCATCCGAGCTATGAACCCATCCCTGACAATGAAAGGCTGGAGCGGATCGAAGCGTGTAAGTCCTCTCTTCATCTATTGGCAGAAAAAGCAAAGCCTTTAGATATTCATATTTGTGTAGAAGATTTACCACGTACGTGTTTGGGGAACACTAGTGACGAAATGAAAACGTTAATTGATGTAAATAAAGATCTACGGGTATGTAGTGATGTTAACCACTTACTACTAGAGACACCTGAACATTTTATTAAAGAGATCGGTGATAAAATAGCAACCGTCCATATTTCTGATTATGATGGAGTGGATGAGAGGCACTGGCTACCAGGGGAGGGCATTATTCAATGGGATCGCGTCATTTCTGCACTTGCTCAGTCTGGTTATGAAGGCACATTTATGTTTGAGGTTAAAATGGATAAACGTTCCCCGAGTCAATTGGTCGATTGTTGGAAAGATTTACTCATTCAGTATAAGAGGGCAGATAAGTAATATATGAAGGAAATCCCTATGCAGTATTTACATGAGAGATTCATAGAATGAACTCGTTTGAGGTTGTGTAGTGCCCACTAAACGTGGATACTTATTATATTTTAACAAACTAGAGGGGGATTAACTTGAAAATCAAAAAGGGTGCTTTGTTACTTATGTTGTCATTCTTTCTAATATTAGCGGCCTGTAGCGGAAAGAAATCCTCTCCACAAACTCCAGAAATCAATGAAGAAGATTTAGAAAACTTGAATGAGTCAGGAATGCCGATTGTCAATAATCCCATTACAATCAAGTTTATGGCTGGGAAACCTTCGACTAATGCTGATGATTATAATGACGTTTTACTCTGGCAAACATATGAAGAAATGACGAATATTCATATCGATTGGGATTTAGTAGACTCTGAGGCTAGAGATGAAAAGCGTAATTTAACGTTGTCCGGTGATACATTGCCAGATGTGTTTTATACAATGTATATGCCTAATCATGATTTACTTAAATATGGACAACAAGGTATTTTTGTAAAGCTCAATGATCTGATCGAGGAGTATATGCCAAATCTCTCGGAGTTATTAGAACAGTATCCTGCCATTCGTAAAGGAATTACTTTTCCAGATGGTAATATTTATGGATTACCAACAATTTATGATCCAGAGTTTACCTCACTTATTTTAGGTTCAAAAGCTTGGATACGTCAGGACTGGCTTGATCAATTGGATATGGAGATGCCTGAAACAATTGATGATTTTTATGATTACTTAAAAGCGGTGAAGGAAACGGACCTTAATGGTAATGGAGAACAGGATGAAATCCCATATGGAGCCACTAGTATTGAGGGATTGAGGGATATTTTAAGAGGGGCATTTGGAATCGGGAATCGAGGGGTAAAGCATGCTTATCTTGATGAAGACCCCGATACCCAAGAGTTGCGCTTCTATCCTACCTCTGATGGGTACAAAGCGGAATTAGAATATTTACACAAACTTTATTCAGAAAAATTAATTGGCCAAAATATTTATACGATTGAAACAAGTCAAAGTAATGCTGAAGGTGCTGAGGGGCTTTATGGAAGTACGGTTTTAACAAGTCCAGAGGCTGCTTATGGTGAAGAAATGGGAAAAGAGTTTGTTGGGCTTTCTGCACTTGAAGGGCCGGCCGGAAAATCCTATCATCGCGCAACACCTCCATTAGCCCACATGGGTGGATTTGTTGTAACGAATGAGAACGAACATATTCCAGCTACCTTAAGATGGATGGATTATTTCTATAGTGAAGAAGGGGCAAAGTTATTCTTCATGGGAGTTGAAGGGGAGACTTATGAAGAAGATGAAGATGGAGAATTACAATATGTAGATAAAATTGCAAACAGTGCTGACGGTCTGTCGCTAAATCAAGAGCTATCTAAATATATGACTTGGCTTGGCGGTGGCTATCCAGGTATTGTCCGCTCAGAAACATTTAAAGGATCGGAAAACATGCCATCCTCTAATGAAGCTGCTGACAGATTAGAACCCTATATGCTGGACACAGAGGATATTTGGCCGAGTTTTACCTATTCAATAGAAGAAAATAATCAACTGTCTGGCTTAGAAGTCGATATTCATAAATACGTTGATGAAATGCAAGATAAATTTATTACAGGTTCAGAACCATTCTCAAAATGGGATGAATATATTGAAAGACTGGAAAAGATGGGCCTAGAAGAATATATGGATATTCAAGAAAAAGCGTATGAGCGCTATAAAAATAATTAATGTTTCTCGTAGTCTAGGAGGTTGCGATCGGTGGGGGGATCTCATCCCCCACTATTAAAGGCTAAATTCACAACATTCTAACGCAACCCCGCTCATCATTTAAGATAAGTACTTTCATATTTGTTCAACTATCAATGACTCTAACAACTTGAAGACTAAATTTATTCAACTGTTGATATAAACAAGTCTCTAGTTAGATTTCATATAATCTGACTACTGAAAACGAGGAGGATCATGATGAGAAAATCATTCATGTTCATTGTTGGAGTTTTAATCCTGTTTCTTGTCGCCGCGTGTAGCAGTAGTAAAGAAACCGAATCGGCTGATACAAAGGCTGAACGAACGGAAAATTTGAATAAAACTGGGATGCCGATCGTAGAAGATAAAATCAGTTTAGACTTTTTTGCTGGGCAGGCTCCTCAAAGTGCGCCCAATTGGAATGATGTCATGCTATTTAATGAATATGAAAAAATGACCAATATCGATATCGAATGGGAGATGGTTCCAAGCACTGGACTTGCAGAAAAAAGAAATTTAAGACTTGCAAGTGATAATTTACCAGATGCTTTTCATAGTGCTTCAGTACCCGAAAATGATATTTTAAAGTATGGACAACAGGGTGTTTTTATTCCTTTAAATGATTTGATTGATGAGTATGCGCCAAATTTAAAAAAGATATTTGAAGAGTATCCAGAAATTGAAAAAGGGATTACCTTTCCGGATGGAAATATATATTCTTTTCCATTGTTAACTGAGCCTGACTTTCTTTCAAGTCGACTTGGCTCTGTACCGTGGATTAATCAAGAGTGGCTTGAGGAGCTAGATATGGATATGCCGAAAACAACGGAAGAATTCTACCAATATTTGAAGGCGGTTCAGGAAAAAGACCCGGGCGGCAATAATGGGATCCCCTATGGATCTGGTAATATTGGAGAGATGGTGAATTGGCTCAAGGGAGCATTTGGGATAGAAAATATGGGATCCGCTAATCCGAATATTGATGTAGACCCGGAAGATGGGGAAGCGTTACGCTTTTATCCTATTTCCGAAGGGTACAAGGAATTATTGCAATATATCAATAAACTATACGAGGAGAAATTAATTGAACAAAATATCTTTTCGATTGATACAAATCAATTTCTCGCAAATGGAAGTGATGGGCTATATGGAAGTACAAATTGGTATGGTCCGATTGAAACATTTGGTGAAGAAGGGGGCAAACCTTTCGTGGGGATTCCGGCTTTGGAAGGACCGCATGGAAACAAAATGATTACGAAGATGAATCCGTCTGTCAATACAGTTGGTGCTTTTCTTATTACACGAGAGAATCAATACCCGGAAGCTACGGTGAGATGGATTGACCATTTTTACGGGAAAGAGGGAATAGAATTATTTTATTTAGGTATAGAGGGAGTAACGTTTGAGGAAAAAGCAGATGGCACAATCGACTTTATTGATGAAATTAATAACCATCCAGACGGATTATCTTTCGAAGAAGCCGTTACAGAGTATTTAACTTTTCCTGGTGGCGGTTCTCCAACTATGACGATTCAAGAATTTTATAGAGGTGGAGGGAGTTCTGAAAAACGATTGACTACTGCGGAATTACTTAAGCCTGATGTTGTAAAAGATCCATGGTCAAGTTTTATTTATACAGAAGAAGAAACAAAGATCTTAGATTCAACTGGAAATGATATTGAAAAATATGTGGACGAAATGCGTGATAAATTCCTTTCAGGGCAGGTTTCTTTTGATGAATGGGATCAATATGTTCAGACAATCGAAGGGCTTGGCTTAGAGGAATACATGCAGGTCAAAGAAGAAGCATATAAAAGGCAAAAAAGTCAATGATCTTGAAGGGGTTGCGAAGGTCCACACAGGAATGAAGCACCCCTCGTAAATGGTCAAACCATTCACTTGTAGGGAGGTATCGTAGAATCTATCAGATTGGCAGTAAATGGATATGTATTGAAATATTAGTGTAAATTATATATATTTAGTGGAAAGAGCTTAGTTAGAAAATACAAGGTTGGTAATTGATTTATTTAAAATAGAACGGTAGGGGAGGAGAAAAATGTTTAATTGGTCTAATAAAAAATCAAGGTTATTATATAAATATCTCTTTTCCTACTTGTTTGTGTTTATGTTGCCTTTTGTTACGATTAGTATCATTTTATATCATATATCAGTAGGAAATTTAGAGAGAGAAATTATTCAATCAAATACGGATAAAATAAACCAAATCCGGGATATCACGGATTCAAGATTGCTTGAGCTCAATCATTTAGCCACTAGAATCTCCTATGATGATCGCTTAACGCCATATATGTTCACGCAAGCTTATCATGATAAACAAGCGATGGAGGAAATTGTAAGATATACAATGAATAACACTTTTATTGATGAATTATTTTTAAATTTCCATGAGTCTGAAGAACTCGTGTATTCCTCTAAAGGGGCAAGTACTTTTCAAAATTTTGCTCGCAGTACCTATCAGGTACAACCCAACAGCATAGAGGATCTAGCCAATGGATTGCATGCTCAATCTGAACCTATGTTGCAAATGATTGATATCGCTTCCAACAGCGGTGAGAATAAACGAGTGATGGCATATTCTTACCCTCTACCCATTCATAGTTCTAGTCCAATCGGTACTGTTACGTTTTTAATTAAGGAAACAGCTTTTTCCAACTTGATTAAAAATACGCTAGATGAATTTGATGGTACGACCTTTATCTTCGATGATTCATTTAATTTGCTTGCTACTAATAAAAACGGGATGCCAATAGATCTGGATTTTGTGAAAAATATTGTTTCAACAGAAACGGGAATTGTCAATAAAAAGTTTGAAAACGAACAATACTCATTTTCTATTGTTCGTTCGGAAACAAGTAATTGGACCTTTGCTACCGTAATACCTACAAAACAATTTTATGGAAAAATGACTTCACTGAAACAGTCTATTTTTGTAATATTATTTATTCTTGCAGCTGTTGGGATGATCGTTGTTTGTTATCTATCTATGAAACACTATAAGCCAATTAAAAATTTGGCTCATTTCCTTAGAAATAAAGAACAGCTTGAAAACAATCGAGTAGAAAATAATGAAATTGAGTTAATTAGAACAAAAATCGAATCTATATATGAAGATAGTCAACATTTAAAGAGAAAAATAATTACACATACCCCCCTTGTAAAGGCTCAATTTCTATCAAAGTTACTAAAAGGTGAGATGAGGGATGAGCAAGAAATAGGCGCTCTAGCAAATGATCTGAATATAACTTTACAAGGAGATAGTTTTTTCGTCATAGCAGTTTCGTATAAAGGGAAAATACAAAAACAAGAAGCCTTTCGTTATTGGGAAAAAATTGTAGAAATCATTGATCAGATCTCCTATCAGGATTGCTATGGATATGGAGTCGAATTAGTCCATGATTATACTGCTGCTCTTATTGTGAATACTAGAGAAGGCTTCGGTAACCTGAATGATAATCGTCAAGTATTTGCCCACCATTTAATTGAGATTTTGAAAGAGCAATGCTTGATTATGCCCGTGGTTGGGGTTGGAAGAATATACAAAGGGGCACATAAGATCAATCGTTCTTTTATTGAAGCGACTGCTTCTATAGAAAACGGCCTCTTAAATCATCAAGATAAAGGGATCTTTTTTGAGAATCTTTATATTGAAAGCAAAGAAACAATTTGGTTTCCGGAAGAGAGCCGATTAAAACTGATTCAAAGCTTAAAACAAGGAGACCATGTTGTAGCCAAAGAAACCTTAGACGAAATCCTATCTAGTCTTGTTCAAAAGGATATCTCTAATCATATGCTGAAATGCACTTGTTTTGATATTATCAACACTATTTTGAAAACCATTTCTGAATTAGATATTCGTCATCAGACAGAAGATGTCAAGGAGCTGACTGAATTCCAATCATTGGATCATTTGAAGGTGAGTGCCAATCTACTGATTGATCAGATTTGTTTAGAGGTTGAAAAAAGAAAGGAAAGTCATAATCATACCTTGCGTGATAACATCATGGAGTATATTCAAAAGCAGTACAAATGCCATGATTTCAGCCTCGATAGCATTGCTGATCATTGTCAAATATCAAGCTCTTATGTGAGCAGATTTATCAGGGAACAAACGGGGGTGACGTTTACTCAGTTTGTTTGGGAATTGCGGATGCAGGAATGTAAAGATCAGTTAATCAATACGCAGCGCACGATTAAAGAGATTGTGATGAATATTGGCTATATGGATGTATCCAATTTTACGCGGAAGTTTAGAAAGGAGGAAGGAATCACCCCTAGTCAATACCGAAAACACCATCAACATCTTACGGAAGAACAAAAGGCGTTATAAGAAACTTAACAATAAAAACTTTGTCCGTTTGGTTGGATTACCAAACAGACAAAGTTTTTTGTTGTATGTAAAAAGATCTGGTATTCCGCTTGCCTGATGGAAAAGGCAGTTATAGCAGATATATGTGGATTTTTTGCTGAATATGTCGATTTGTACATCAACTGCCTATTTGTATAGAACCAATCAATCTATCTAAGGAAAATAGTCCTTGCAAAACTTACATAGTCGGTTCGAAAATCACCTATTTTATTCATTTTTCCTTGATGATACACTATGCGTTAGAAAGCAAAAGATGATGGCGAATCTTAGTAGCAGCATCATGATTATGAAAGAAGGGGGGAATCTTTATCCTTCGTTATCCTTGTTGAGCAGATCTGAATGACTATCATCAATTACTTCTTTTTCGTAATCTCACAATCTAGATATTTGGTTAGGGTTTTATCATCTAATCTATTAAAAACACACCTGAGGTGAGGATGTTTTGGGGATGTATGTAAACGTTTTATTGTGAGTGAAGTTTTATGTGGGAGATGAATCATCAAAGCATTAGCTGGTACGCCTTAACTGATTAATTTGGAGGGTCAACGATGAAAAACAGAAAAGTTATATTCTTTTTAATGCTGTCATTAATGTTAGTTCTAGCCGCTTGTAGTGGCAAGAAGTCTTCTGGTCCTGAAACACCTGAAATAAGTGAGGAGGAGCTGGAAAATGTAAATGATTCAGGCATGCCGATTGTGAATGAGCCGATTACATTGAAATTTATGGCAGGAAAGCCGCCAACCACGGCTGATGATTATAATGAGGTGCTGATTTGGAAGGAATATGAGGAAATGACGAATGTTCATATTGATTGGGAACTCGTCCCATTTGAAGCTAGAGAAGAAAAGCGAAACCTAGCTCTTGCTGGTGGAAAACTGCCTGATGTTTTCTATACGATGGCACTCCCTAACTCTGACCTTTTGAAATACGGAGAACAAGGAACTTTTGTGAAATTAAATGATTTAATTGAGGAATACATGCCCAACCTGACTGCGATATTGGAGGAGTATCCGGAAATAAGGAAGGGGGCAACTTTTCCCGACGGAAATATCTATGGGATTCCAACTATATATGATCCAGAATTTACTTCTGTTATTTTAGGGGCTAAGCCTTGGATTCGCAAAGATTGGCTTGAGCAGTTAAACATGGATATGCCAGAAACCATCGATGATTTCTATGACTATTTAAAAGCAGTGAAGGAAACGGATTTAAACGGAAATGGAAAGCAGGATGAAATTCCATATGGTGGTACGAATATATCGGATTTAAGACAGGCGTTAAATGGTGCCTTTGGAGTTGGGAATAAAGGCAATAAACATGCTTATTTGGATGAGGATCCGAAAACAGGCGACTTACGCTTTTTCCCAATTTCCGATAGCTACAAAGAGCTTTTGGAATATTTAAACAAGCTGTATTCAGAAGGGCTTATTGCTAAAAACATTTATACAATTGATAATAACCAAAGCTATAGTGAAGGAACAGAAGGACTATACGGAAGTACAACTATCACAAGCACCGAAACAATTTATGGGAAGGAAATGGGGAGCAACTTTGTCGGGATGCCAGCGCTAGAAGGGCCCGGTGGGAAAACATATAATAAAGCCACCTCTTCATTAAACCATATGGGGGCATTTGTAGTGACAAGCGAAAATGAGAATATTCCTGCAACCCTGAGATGGCTGGATCATTTCTATAGTGAAGAAGGCGCGGAATTATTCTTTATGGGAATTGAAGGCGAGACCTTTGAACGCGATGAAGACGGAAATGCTCAATACCTAGATAAAATTACGGATAGCCCTGATGGTTTATCAATGGAGCAAGAGTTGTCTAATTATGTCACTTGGCTTGGAGGCGGCTATCCGGGAATTGTAAAGCAAGAAACATTCCAAGGTGCAGAAAGTTTGACATCTTCTATTGAAGCCGCGGAAAAATTAGAGCCGAATATGTTGGATGAAATCTGGCCAAGTTTCACCTATACAGTAGAAGAAAATAATAAATTATCTGGCTTGGAAGCGGATATCCATAAATATGTTAACGAAATGCAAGATAAATTCATTACAGGAACCGAGCCTTTTTCAAAATGGGACGACTATATTAAAGAGATTGAGAAAATGGGCTTAGATCAATATATGGAGATCCAAGAGGAAGCATATAAGCGATATAAAAGCAATTAATGATTTGAATTTAGCGGGGGAGGGCTGTCTTCAGCAGTTTGCACAACCTTATCCCTTTTATCTCGAATCAACTGGCAGTACTCCCCCCACTTCAAGAACTCGAGGAGAAATGAGAACGGTAAGTGGGGGATGGTTGCTAGTAGAAACTAACAATCCGTTTTACTTTAATGATACAAAGGAGGTTCCTTTATGCATATGAAGAACGCAGAGGTTGAGCATAAAATCGTCATGCCTGGAAGCCGCTTTTCGCGAATCCGCAAAAACTTTCTTAAAAGCTGGCAATTGTATACCTTTCTATTACCCGCCCTGACTTTTTTTATCATATTCCACTATATCCCGATGTATGGGGTACAAATTGCCTTTAAGGACTTTTTTGCGACGATGGGGATTAACGGAAGTCCATGGGTAGGCTTTGAGCATTTTGAACGTTTTTTCAATTCCTATTACTTTTGGCGGTTATTGAAAAATACCTTAATTATCAGCCTCTATCAATTATGTCTATTTCCACTGCCCGTCATTTTCGCTTTAATGCTAAATGAGCTCCGGAATGGGGCCTTTAAGAAATGGACGCAAACGTTAACCTATGCCCCCCACTTTATTTCTGTCGTCGTAGTGGTTGGGATGATTATTGCCTTTTTAGATCCGACGACCGGGATTGTCAATCATTTGATTGAGACGCTAGGTGGTAGCTCTGTTCAATTCCTGACAAGTCCAGATTGGTTTAGGCATATCTATGTGTGGTCTGGTGAGTGGCAAGGACTTGGCTGGGGATCGATTATTTATTTGGCGGCGCTTGCAGGGGTGAATCCGGAACTGTTAGAAGCAGCGAAGGTGGATGGAGCAACAAGACTCCAACGGATTATCCACATCAATATTCCAGCGATTTTACCGACCATTGTGATTCTCTTTATTTTGAATATCGGGAAATTTATGTCGGTTGGATTTGAGAAAGTGTTGCTTTTGCAAAACTCCTTGAACTCGGAAACATCCGATATTATTCAAACATTTGTCTATGAAACAGGTTTATTGGAAGGGCAATATAGTTTCGCTGCGGCTGTTGGTTTATTCGACTCGGTCATTAATATCATTCTACTTGTGACAGTCAATCAAATTGCGAAAAAAGTCAGCGATAACAGCTTATGGTAAAGGAGGGGAGCAACAATGAAGAATATGAGTGTATCGGATAAAACCTTTGATTTGATTAATAAAATTCTAGTCGGATTTCTGACGTTAGTCATTGTGTATCCGCTTATTTTTGTGATCAGTGCCTCAATTAGTGATCCGGCAGCGGTAAGTACAGGGAAAATGTGGCTGTGGCCGGTCGATATCACCTTTGCGGGCTATCAACGGGTCTTTCAAAATGACGCAATTTGGCTGGGATATCGGAACACGATTTTTTATACGATTATCGGGACAATTATTCACTTAATTGTGTTATTGCCTTGTGCATATGCTTTATCGAGAAAAGAAGTGATGGGGAAGAAATACATTCTCTGGATCATCCTGTTTACGATGATGTTTAATGGGGGATTAATCCCAACTTACCTCGTCATTAAAACATTGGGGATGGTCGATACGATTTGGGCGATTGTCATTCCGGGTGTAGTTGGAGCGTGGTCGATTCTTGTAGCACGAACATTCTTTCAACAAACCATTCCCGATCAGTTAGTAGAAGCCGCTAAAATTGATGGGGCTTCGGACTACTATATCTTCGGAAAAGTAGTGATTCCCCTCTCAATGCCAATTATTGCGGTTATGGCTTTATTCCATGCGGTCAGCTTGTGGAATCAATATTTTACCGCTTTGATCTATCTTTCAGATGAAAAGTTGTATCCATTGCAGCTGATTCTACGGCAGATATTGGTGGTCGCGCAAATTAGCCAAGAAGGTGGCGGTGGGCCGGGAGAAATCGAATCCTTGGTCGAACAGGTGAAAACAGCCAGCTTAGTGAAATATGCGGTCATTATGGTCTCTTCCTTACCGCTGTTAATCGTCTACCCATTCCTTCAACGCTTCTTTGTGCAGGGGGTATTGATTGGATCAGTGAAAGAGTAAGGAAGCATTTATTCTATAACACATTAGAAGAGCCATTGGTAGCTGGCAGGATGTCAGCTATCGATGGCTCTTCTTTAATTCTAAAAACGAATATATTTTGCCTTCAATCCCCATTAAAAATTGAATTTTTCACGATCACATGCTCGACTTCACGAATGGATTCTAAATTAGTTCCACCCGCATAGGAAATGGCAGACTGGAGATCTTGCTCCATTTCTGTTAGTGTATCTTGCAATTGTCCTTTATGTTCCACTAACATCTTTTTCCCTTCCACATTTTTCTTTTCCCCTTTTTGGAATTCAGAAGCAGAACCGAAATATTCTTTATAAAGCTTGCCATTTTGCATAATCGTTCTACCAGGAGATTCTTCATGTCCGGCAAAAAGTGAACCAACCATAATCATAGAAGCACCGAAATGAATTGATTTAGCAATATCTCCATGTGTGCGAATTCCACCATCTGCAATAATCGGCTTACTTGCAGCTTCCGCACACCATTTCAGCGCTGCTAATTGCCAGCCAGCTGTCCCAAATCCAGTCTTAATTTTTGTAATGCAAACCTTCCCTGGCCCAACGCCCATTTTTGTGGCGTCTGCCCCTGCAGTTTCTAAATCACGGACCGCTTCAGGTGTCGCGACATTTCCAGCAATCACAAAGGTTTGAGGCAGTAGCTGTTTAATATGCTGAATCATTTGAATGACCGCGTTTGAATGGCCATGAGCGATATCAATTGTAATAAATTCAGGAATGATCTGTATATCTGCTAATTGTTGAATAAAAGGATATTCTTCTTCTTTCACTCCCACACTGATCGAGGCAATCAATCCTCGCTCATGCATCCCTTTAATAAAGTCAATACGTTTTTCCGGCTGAAAACGATGCATGATATAAAAGTAACCGTTTTCTGCAAGGTAATACGCAATCTCCTCATCAATAATTGTCTGCATATTTGCAGGCACAACAGGTAATTTAAATTTATGGTTACCTAACATGACAGTTGTATCACATTCTGAACGACTCTGAACAACACATTTTCTTGGAATTAATTGAATATCTTCATAGTCAAAAATAGTTTCCAACAAGTAACACTCCTAAACACGAATGATATTTTAGTATTATTTAATAATGTTCGTACATATCATAATGTACCTTATTTTCCCTTGATTGTCAAAGGGAGCATGTTCTAGTTGAGGAGTGATAGTCACAAATACCAAATTGAATAAATATTTCTAAACCAATCGCATGGTAGCAATCAAAATATACTAGCTCTAGACTTCGAGTCAGGTGTCTGGAACGATGTTTAAGTTTATCCCGCATTAACGGGCAGTAATACCCCCACCTAAAGGCTTTAGAGAATACGGAGAAGCAGAGGTGGGGGATGCACTGCCCTAATCTAGCTTCAGCGACTAGCGACTAGCAAATTTACGATTTCTGTTTGCGTAAGTCAACATCGATTCGCCCTTTGAGCTCATCGTGTTTCCTTTATCTCGTCAGAACCCTTTAAATTTGTACGTCGCTGGACAGGCACTTCCGCCTTTTTGAGTAAAATCCCGATTGGTTCAGGCCAACAAGATGTTGGTCACAAAGGCGTAGCGACGTACAGGACGTACTAGTGCAGGTGAAACGACAGGATGTCGTGCTTTGAACCTGCCGACAGGATGTCGCGATTTAGCCTTTGATCCTCTTCAATCAGTGGGGGATGAAAGAAAACCCCCACTGATTGAAGGTTCACTTTATTTCTCATTAAACTCTCATTTTCACCACAGCAGTTTTTCAGTTGATATATGTAAGATTAATAGTAGACAGAAAAGGAGAGGAAAGACGATGAAAACATTCATTTTATCTTTAGTAGGAGTACTAATGCTAGCAGGTGGTACTATAGGGGCAAAAGCTTTTCACACCCAACATAATAAGGAGCAAAAAGAGGAGAGTATGGCGACAGATGAATCGAGTGAAAATTCGACAATAAACTTCCCGGAAATTACTAGTCTAGAAGACAAAATTGATTTGGAGAAGTATCAAATAAAAATTGTTGAAGATCATGCAAATAAGCGGGTTTTATTGCTAGAGAATGAAGAGGGTCTTCCTATGTATAAAAGTATTTTAATAAAAAAGACAAAAAGGCATAAGGTTATTGATCTAAATGGAAGGGAACAAAACCGCATATCAATCTCCTAACAAGAAAACTCTGACACCTTTATCGGAAATAACGAAAGGTGTCAGAGTTTTTTTAATGAAGTATGGACAAGATTTATTTTTTTGTTTTCGGGTAATGGATGATAGAACCAAAATTGATTATATAGAGAAAGGGTCTTTCCGCCATGTTTGGATTTAAAGATTTAATTGGTGTAGTAATTTCTGCATTTATCATCTTACCTGTCGTTATTTTTCTTAGAGAAGCCGGGTATTTAATCGTAAGTGTAATATTTGGCGTGAGAAAGCCAAGATTAACGGTTGGTTCTGGACCCCGTATTTTTAAGGTAGGTATTTTTGATGTACGAAAATACTATCATCTATATAGCTGGTTTTCCTTTGATTCTGTAAAAAAGGAGAATAAATTTGTCTATGTTTGTATATATGCGGGTCCTATATTAATGAATCTCCTTATCGCAATGGTTATTAATGCTTTATTAGTGAACGGCATCTTATCCTCTCATCAAGATTTTTGGCAGAGATTTATTTTTTATGCTGTTTACTATATACTTTTCGACTCTGTCCCTATGATTACAATAAATGAGCGGCCTAATAACGGAATGATTATTTATGAAATGATTCGTTATGGCAAGCGTATCGATCATCATAAAGAACCATTTCTCCCGATGACTTCTAAAATAGAAGAACAATATCAACAACAACTGGAGCAGGCCAACAAGAAACGGGAAACATAAGGTTTTGGACAGGTGCTTACGCTTTCAAAGTTGTTTCTACTTCTGTTGATTCTGCTTTCTTGTAAATATAATCTTTTACTTCTTCCAAGGTTAGACCGATTTCTTTCGCTTGAACCATCAGACTGACCCACTCAGGATCCAACATTACCCTCACTCCCCACATGCACTTCTAGATAATGTAAAATCTTTTTTCTCTAAATTGTTCGCTGTTAAGGGACCAGAATGGGCGTGAAATGAGTTGGAAGATGCGACTCATTGATCACGGCTTTATCCGCATCGCCTTCAATAAGACATTTCGGCAGGCTAAATCATCTTCTGTCTTTTCTTATTCATAATTATAAACAAGGTAGGTTAAAGGGAAGTTAAAAGTCAGAAAAAAAAAGGGGATTTTAAAAAGAAAAAGACGCAAACAGGAATTGAGACCATGTTCACAGCCTTTTGTTCATTTCGGAGAGGAGAGTGAAAGTTTATAGCCAAACCCTCTGACAGTTTGAATATGTATTGGCTTTCTAGGATCACTTTCAATTTTTTTCCTTAGAGTGCTTAAATACACGAGTACAATTTTTAATTCTGCTTCTGATTCTATTCCCCAAATGGCATTAAATATTTGTTCAGCACTTATGACTTGGTTAGGGTGCTTGGCTAGGTAGAAAAGTAGCATTCTTTCCTTCGCAAATAACTCGATTTCACGTCCATTTTTGTAGACCGCTTTATTCTCTAAATTTAACGTCAGATCTCCGGTTTTAATCGTCGATTGGTAATAATGGAGGGAGCTTCTCCTAATATTCGCTTTTATTCTGGCAATAAGTTCGGATGGATCAAATGGCTTTATTATATAATCATCACACCCCAATTCAAATCCTTTCATAATCGTATCTCTTGTTTTTTCACCTGTGATAAAAATAAGGACTCCATCTGAAATTTCGCGATACCGGCGAGCGAGCTCGAATCCATTGTGGTCATGGAGGTGAATATCCAATAAAAGAACATCGGGGATATGTTTTTCCATCAAATATTGGCCATCTATTGCATTTAATGCGGAAAACACTGTGAATCCTTCCTTTTCCAAATATAAGCGCAAAATTTGGATGAGTGCTTCATCATCCTCAATCGTTAAGATTTTGACAGGATCCATACCTTGTTCTCCCCTTTTATATCATTCTATTCTCTTTAGTAGGTGTATATGTTCAAAGGATAAGTAAATTGCCCTATATTTCAACTATATCACATAAGCAACCGCTTTCTACACGATACTTATTAATGATTTCGTACTCCTTTTATAAAAAAACTTTGTCACATTAATAAATAAAAGTGTTATGATAGGACAAAAGGCGGATCATGTTGAGGGGAGAGAATGATGAGAAAGCAAGGTGTTTTATGTAAGCGCCTTTGTTGCGCCGATAAGAAATTAGCATGGTCTCCACTAGTTCGGAAGACTTACTCTCAGAGAGAGAAGATTCAACCATCGACTTACTCAACCCTTGTGTATTTTGCTATATGGGTACTATCATTCCTTTTTATCGTATCGATTTTTCCTTTAGCAACTGTAAAAGCCGATACAAAGGATGAAGTGAAGCAGGGTGTTCTGTTTATTCCTCAATCATTGGATGAGGAGATCCTAGATTTAAACGGAGAATGGGAATTTTATTGGGATAAGCTTTATACTCCTGAGGATTTACAAGACTTTTCCGTTCAACAAGAGGCTCAATTCGAGAAGGTGCCACTTACATGGAGTCATTACAGGCAAGGGAACGGGACATTACCGATTAAAGGATATGCTACCTATCGTTTACAACTTCAATTTACAGATAACGAGATTGGCAAGACAAAGGCATTGTATATTCCGAGTATTTCGTCAGCTTATACATTATGGATTGATGGTGAAGAAAGAGTATCCAAGGGACAGGTCGGAAAAAACAGATCAGATATGAAACCGAGTAGTGATACGGAAATTGTCTCATTTAAGGTTTCTTCTAATTCTGTAGAATTGGTTATGCAAATCTCTAACTACCATCAGCGAAAGTCTGGTATCACGGAGCCTATTCTAATCGGAGAACCGGAGCAGATTTACTCTTCCCAAGAAAAAAGACTGGTTTTTCGAACGCTTACGGTCGTTAGCTTGGTTATTATTGGCTTGTATCATGTTTCTTTATTTGCATTCCGAAGAAAGGAACCTTCGCTTATTTACTTCGGAATCGTCTGTATTGTGATAGCCATTCGGGCGATCCTACTTGAGCAAGGACTTGCTGCCTATATGTTGCCATTTTTGAACTGGGAAATAGCTCTTAAATTGGAGTATCTTGGTGCATCACTTGGGCCATTATTTATTTCCCTATTTACCTATACTCAGTTTTCAGAAGATATGAATCGGAACGTTCGTAATATCATTTTTACTGTCATGTCCTTATGGAGTGTTTTTATTATTGTTTCACCAGGCATTTGGTTTACAAAAATGATGTTACCATTGCAAATAATAATTATGCTCAATCTTATTTATTTGGCTTTTGTGTATATAAAAGCTGCCTGGAGAAGGCGCGAAGGATCATTCCTAAATACTTTTGCTATATCCATGCTTTCCCTTACCACCATCCATGATATTTTACTATTTAATAATCTTATTCAAACGATTGAGTTAGCTTCCGTCGGTCTACTTTGTTTTTTGTTTACCCAGTCTATTATTCTTTCCAAAAGATATTCCACCTCTGTGATGCGGACGGAAAAACTCACACAAGATTTGGTGATGCTGAACTCTTCATTGGAACAGCAAGTATATAAAAGAACACTTGAACTAGAGCAAACCAACAAAGAATTACAAAACGTTAATCAAAAATTAAATGAGATCCATCAATCAAGAAGTAAATGGATTCGAAATATTTCCCACGAAATATCGACACCTTTAACAAACATTCGAGCTTATACAAAAGGAATGTTAGATGGTGTGATTTCTAATGATCCAGAATATATTCAACATATCTATGATCAAAGTATATATTTATCGAAAATGTTACATGATCTTCACGATATGACGGATGTGGAGAATGGACAAATTCATTTTGATCTCAAAAAGGTGGATATCTTAGAGTATATGCGCAAGATTTTTCACAAGTATAAGCTGGATATTGAAAAGCAAGGGATCCAATTTCACTTTAAGCATTCTCTTCTTAATCAAAAGCCTTTATTTGTTCAAATGGACTCATTGAGAATGGAACAAGTGATGGTCAATTTAGTAAACAATGCTCGGCGTTTTGTAGGAGAAGATGGGGAAATTATCATTGAAATGGAACAAGAGGAAGAGGATTTAGTTAAGATTAAGGTGATCGATAATGGAGTAGGGTTAAAAGAGGGGATGTCTCACCTTGTATTTAATCGCTTTTATAAAGGAGGCCATCATGGGAAACCCCATAATGGCTCAGGGTTAGGGTTAGCCATCTCAAAAGAAATTGTAGAATACCACGGAGGTCAAATGGGGGTTCATAGTATAGAAGGAAAAGGGAGTTGTTTTTATTTTACACTACCATTATATAAAAATAGCTAAAAATGAACGAAAACAAAGTTATAGAAATCCCCTAAGTAAATGAAACTCAGGGGGATTTCCTTTGAACGGTTCCCTTTTCAATGACAATAAAGCATGTGCTATCAGGTAAGCGTACTGGCTGTTGTGAATCATCCGTTAAAAAGACTTTATCCAATAAATGTTCTTCATATCCTGCCTGCAAATAATGTTCAAAAAGAGTGATCTGTGCCCCCGCTCCAAGTGACTGTTGAATACATTCTTTGAATTCACTGGGGGTAAAATAACCGAATTGTTCTTGTACCTCATGTGGGTAGGATTCCTCTCCCCAGGTAAAAGTATATAAAAATTCCATACTATCATTCACAGGTAAAGAAACTGTTTGCTCATCCACCCATTTGTATTCGATCTTTCTCCCTTTGAAATCATGCACATAGCGATTGAAAAAGGCGATATCTATCTTATTTTTAAAATGGATGCAACGAAGTAGATTTTTTGGCTCCGTCATGATCCCATCCCGGATAATTATTCTGCCGTTCGGTCGTAACGCAAGAAATGCGCTTTGTAATGCTTGGCTAATGACGGCGGGATTAAACTTCTTTCCCTCATGAGGAATATAGGAAAACATTTCATGAAGTATAGACGAAAAGATAATGGTATCTACCTTGGCTTCACCGACATATTGTTGTAAATCGAGAGCATCACCTTGGAGAATTTCCCATCTTTTATGTTCACGTTGTTTTTTTCTTTCTAATTCGGCTACCACATTAGAGGAAATATCAATCCCTATCACTTTAGCTTCTGAAAAACGTGTTGAAAGCAAATCTAAAAGAAAACCTCCACCAGGTCCAATATCAAGCATCGTCTCTCCAACAGCATAATCCACCAGCTTTTTCTTGAAATCCTGGGCATGATTCATATCTGCAAGATAGCTTTCTTCATTTTGCAGACGGTCAAAAGCGTCTCTGCGAAATCCGAAGAAATCATAGAGCAAAATAATCGCCCGTTCATATAAAGGGTCTTTTTCTGCCTCTTGACAAAATTCAATGAGCTTTTCACCGGCTTTCGAGAAAGAAAAAGATACACCGATGAACTGGATATGGTCATCCGGGTCTATTTTTAGTGAAACATGCTGATTGATTGGGATGTCATGATCTAACAGCTCCTCAACCGATAATTCACTTAAATAGGCCTCAATAATTCGCTTTTTATAAAGGTTAACAGTTTTCTTCCCCTTATAATCATAATGGAGATCGCGCATTAAAGGTTCAAATGTAATATGACTGACAGTAAAGGAAGGAGAAGTGCGCATGAGTAAAAGGAAAATTTTTACAAATTCCTCAAGGGTAAAGGCAGATAAAGCCGATTCTACATACCATAGATCAACTTTATGAAAAAATAAGGATAGCCGTTCTTCTACTTTTTCATAATTAGAGATTCGCTGGATGTCCTTGTCAAAAGCTTCCCCGTTTAATATGGTATGCTGGCGCAGTTGTTTGAGCCGCTCTATAAATGACATCTCATGATCTTCTTCTCCAGCGATTAACCTCATTAACTTTTTTTCTTACGTTTTCCCATAAAGTTGGAGAAACAGCCTCGATTATACAGTGGTTTAAAGCAGTTAATAAAGCCTTCATTGTCGAAGGAGGAATGATTTGTAGGCGGATGAGTTGAACAAGCGGCTGCATCCGCTGAAAGCGGACTTCCCCGCGAATATATTGCCCAACCAATCCATGTGTTTGAATCAATGTATAGATCCATTCTTCTTCTATAAAATTTCTCTCCGAAATCGGTTTTTCCATTTGCTGAGCAGCATAAATTTTAGCAGAAGCTAAATTATGGATTGCTAATGGGTATCCCGCTTCTATCCAATTTTTTCGCGTCGACTTGGAGCCGCATTTTGCTACTTCACACCATTTTAGAACTTCCTCAAGAATTTGGTTGTTCTCCTGGGGCAAGCTTAGTTGATTCAAAATTTGCAAGGTACGCTCCGTGTAGTGTAAGACAGGGTGGTCCCCAATTTCTGCTAGAGAAGCCACTTGTTCTAAGTTGACACTTTTTTGCTCGGTTTGATAAAGAAACGCTAGCCAATTTTGATGGCGAAGCACGCTTTTATCTCCATATTTCAGCTGTTGAATGGCTTGCAATGACTCCAGCATGTTTTTATGTCCTTTCTCAAAACAGTTTTTTTAACTGTATCAAACCTTCCAGCGATTAAAAAATAGGGAGGAGGTCCTAATTGTGTGATAGGCCATATATAGAGGAATATCATGAAAAAAAAAGTGCCTGGCTCCCGTTCGACAAAGTTCGGGGAGTGCCAGGCACTATACTATAATTTAAATTGCTGGACTAGCTCGTGCAGCTCTTCTGCCATTTGTGCTAAAGCGGTTGATGAGCCTCGAATTTCTTCCATGGATGCTAGTTGTTCTTCTGTAGAGGCCGACATGTTTTGGGCTTCAGCAGAAGTAGTGTCTGCTACGCTTGCTACTTCCTTAAATGTATGTGTGAATTGTTCTGTGCCCGTAGCTACTTGTTGTATATTTGTTGTGATTTGTGCCATTTGAGCTGTCATTTTTTGCACATACTGAGTGATCGTATTAAAAGATGAGTGAGCATTTTCCACTACATGAATCCCTTTATCTACTTCATTTGTTCCTGATTCCATCATGCTGACAGTTTGCTGAACTTCCTGTTGGATCGTGCTTATGAGTTTTCGAATTTCCTCAGTTGAGCTTGCAGATTGTTCCGCTAGCTTTTTAACCTCGGAAGCGACAACCGCAAAGCCTTTTCCGTGTTCCCCAGCTCTAGCCGCTTCGATGGCTGCATTCAATGCTAATAAATTCGTTTGCTCTGCAATATCTGTAATTACATTAACAATCTGGCTAATTTGTTGGGAACGGTTATTAAGTAGTTTCACACTCGTTGATAATTCACTCACTGTATTTTGAATATAGCTCATTTGTCCAATGGATGTCTCAATATCTTGTTTCCCCGCTTCAATAATTGGTTGTGTTTGGGTGACAGAATGGGCGACTTCATCTGAAGCCTTCGCGATATGGGAAATAGACTGGGATACACTTCCTGCCATTTGTGAGCTTTGATCAATTCGACTGGTTTGACTTTCAATTTCGGCCGCCACTTCTTGGATAGAGGCAGAAATCTGCTCGGTTGCCAATGTGTTTTGCTCTGTACTGGCATTTAATTGTTCAGAGGCGGCAGCAAGATTACTAGATTGCTCACGAACTTGGGAAATAACTTGATGGAGATGGGTACGCATTTTATTGAATGCCTCCGCTAATTGTCCTAATTCATCGCCGCTTTTTAAAACAACATTTTCACTAAGATTTCCGCGGCTAATCTCTGTAGCTGCTGTCACAAGCGTGTTGATCGGTTTGTTGATCGAACGAATGATAAAGACAATTGCAATGGCAGAGAGAATGATTGAAATAAGAATCACAAAGACCGTTGTTCTAAAAATTGACTGAACAGCTTGATCTACTTCATTTTGGTACATTGTACCATTAATTTTCCATCCTGTTACTTCACTTGTTGTAAAGGCTAGCTGTTTCTTATCCCCTTCCAGTGCATAAGAAAAATGACCAGATTGGCTCTTATAAATCTTTTTAAAAAAGTCCTCTGTCGCTTCCGAACCAGCCTCGCTTGTTGGATGACTAATAAAATGGCTTGCTGTATCTAACAGGAAAACATAACCTTCACTTCCGATACTAACTTGGTTAATCATTTCTGTCAGACTTTCAAGCTTTAAATTGACGGCTGCAACTCCCTTGCCATCAGCGGTTGACTTAGCTAATGTTACAACCATTTGATTAGATGACTGGGAAACATATGGTTCTGTAATGATCACTTCTGTTGGGTGATCTATGGCTTGTTGATACCAAGGCCGTTCCCGTGGATCATAGTCTGGAGGATTTTCGAAAGTCGTTGGAGCATTCATAAATTCTCCAGTTTCTGTTCCTACATAGGTTTGTTCAACATCCTCTGTTGAGGCTTGAAACTTATCCAGTACTTGCCTAGTTTGGGCGTGATCGCCAGAAATTATTTCTCCTGCAACAAACGTGTTGGCTAAATAATTGACGTTTTCCATTTGTTTCTCTATAAACTGATCAACAGAATGGCTAACAGTATCCACATTGTCTTGAGCCGTGCCAAGGATCTGCTTTTCAATATTACTTTTAGAACTTTCATAGGCTGTAATGGCAATAGTGAGACTGGGGATGATTAAAACCAGTGCAAAGGCTATTGCTAATTTGTCCCGTATTTTAAACGTCATGCGTGTATTTTTCTTCTTGCTCATAAAACTCCTCCTTTTTTGCTATTAGGATTTTACTAGTAATCAATCCGGACAATGTAGTATATCGACACGTTTTTAACTTTTTAAAATGGATTTATCAATGGAATGGTTTACAAATACTAAAGATTATTAATTAAAAATAATTTCCATTTTCCTTATCCGGATGATTGGATTATAATAGAGATATTGAGGCCAACAGGATGTTGGTCAGAACGGTGTTGCGCCAGGATGGCGCGAATTTAGCCGTTCATCCTTATATAAAAATTTGTACGTCGCTAAACGGGCGTTTGCGCTTTTCTAAAAGAGTCATGGGAACAAAACTTCTTTCATCTGGGCAGAAGTTTTTTTCGTGGTTTAGGAAAAGTAAACACCAGATAAAGCTGGTGATTTTTCTTTTAGAAAGAAGGATTTATTTGGAGACAATGAAGGAAAAGTTATGGACCAAGCAATATATATTAGTGATCAGCATGACAATCCTCTTTTTTCTTAGTATGCAATCGCTATTAGGTGGATTCCCCATTTATGTAGCAAACATGACGCAAGATCCAGCGAGCGGAGGATTAATGACAACAGCCTTTATGCTTGCAGCGGTTTTATCCCGCCCCTTTATTGGCGTGATCATACCTAAAATTAATATGAAGCAATGGTTAATCAGATCGATTCTGTTTACGGTTGCGATGGTTGTGTTAAGTTATTTTACGACGTCGCTTGGATTACTAATTCTATTACGTGTGATGCAAGGGATCGGATTTGGTTTTATTACAACACTGTTTGCTACTTTGGCTACAAATTTAATTCCCTCGCCACGACTGGGAGAGGGGATTGGTTACTTTGGTATGTCGACAAGTATTGGCTCTACATTAGGACCGATGATGGCCATTTTGATGATCCACTCATTCTCATTTAAGACTGTTTTAGTATTCTCATTTCTTATGCTTGTACTCGTTTGGCTTGCAAGCTATTGGGTTAAAAGTCCACCGATTCTTGTGAAAGCGAATGATGAGCCAAAAGCCTCTATTATGCAAGCGGCTTTTGATCGAAAAGCCTTTTTACCGTGCTTTCTCGTTATGTTGTTTTATATTACGTTTGCCGGTGTCGTCAATTTTCTTGATGGTCTTGGAGAAGTATCAGGTTTAGGTGGGCAAACTTCGATTTTCTTCTTGTTCATTGCCATTATGCTTGTAGCAACCCGGCCATTCTCAGGCATTATCTTTGATCGCTTTGGGCATAAGTATCTTATATATCCTGCTAGCTTTGCAGCGATAATTGGGTTGGTTCTCCTTGCAAAAACGGGAAGTATGTATACTCTAGTCTTCGCAGGAATCTTTTATGGATTTGCTTATGGTGTAATGCAACCAACCTTCCAGGCTTGGGCTGTGAGTCAAGTTTCTCCAGAAAAGAAAGCGACAGCTAACGCCATGTCTTTAAGCTTTATGGATTTAGGGCAAGCGATTGGAGCCTTTGCTTTAGGGCGTACTGCAGGGATTATTGGTTATCATTCGATGTATGGCGTAGCCGCTATCACAATTGCGGTATTATTAGTGATTTATCTCTCCATTCACCTAGTGATCAATAAGAAGCGTAGGCAGATATTAAACCAAGAACAGGCCGATGTTGTCTAGTTTATTTTGTAAATGAGAATTTAGTTTCAAGCTGTGAAAAAAAACAGCCTTACTAGGGCAGGGATGATTGTGTACGATTGCTGTTTTTATTCTGAAAAATGTTTTCCCTACCTATATTAATATGAGATATTATTGCTTTTTGGGAAATGATACAGTATTAAGGAAGAGAAAGAAAATTGACTTTTCGATTATAGATTAATATGCTAAGATATGTACGTAAAATCAATATTAAATAATATTTATTATAAAACAAGACTGCCACCAGCAGGGGTCATACGAACGATTACACCGGGTTAAAATATCCATAACATTTCGTTATGTGTCATAGAAACGAGGTATAACACGATGTCTACAACGGATAAAAAAAGAGTCATTGTTCAAGAATTAATCGATCGCTTTGGTGATGAACTAGGGATTGAGAAACAAGTACAGAAATCTGAGAATTATATGGAAGCGATGCGCGACCTCATTGAGCTTTGCGGAGATGATCCAGATCGGGAAGGCTTAGAAGAGACACCATTTCGAGTGTTGAAGGCCTTTCTTGAGTATACAGAGGGGAATCGAGAAGATCCGAAACACCATTTGGAAAAAGTCTTTGATGTGGAGCATGATGGATTAATCATGGTCAAGGATATTGAATTCCATTCTATGTGTGAACATCATTTTGCTCCTTTTTTTGGAGTTGCTCATATTGCCTATATTCCAAGTGAAAAAATTACGGGATTATCTAAGATTGCTCGTATGGTAGATGGTTATGCCAAACGTTTCCAAGTGCAGGAGCGATTATCCAACCAAATTGTGGATGCGATGCAGGAAGTCCTTCAACCACAAGGAGCGATGGTTGTGATTGAAGCGAAACATATGTGTATGTGTGGACGTGGTGTTAAGAAGTCAGATGCCATGACGGTGACCACAGCCACAAGGGGAGTCTTTGCTGAGAATCCTGATTTGCGGAAGGAATTCATGTCTCTACTTGATAAGTAATTTATCCCGCATGAAGGACAGTAATACCCTATGAAGTTTCACTTTAAAGATTTTGGAATAAAGCCTTACTGGGGGAGCATAAGAATTCAGTAAAATGTGAGTTTGGGGTGGATTCGTTGAAGCATGCAATGATTACAGCAGGCTCTAAAGGGATTGGAAGAAAGGTCACAGAACACTTTCTAAAAAAAGGTTGCTCTGTGACAATAAATTACCGGAGTGATATAGCAAGAGTCGAACAATTGCAGGAAGAATGGAAAGAGTATAAAGACCGAATTCAATTTCTTCAAGGGGATGTCACAAAAAAATCCGATATTACCCGAATGGTGGAAGAAACAATGAATCAGTTTGGGCGCATCGACTATCTTATTCACAATGCGGGGCCCTATATCTTTGAACGGAAAAAATTAATTGATTATGAAGACCATGAATGGTATGAAATGATTGAGGGGAATTTAAGTTCAGTGTTCCATTTTTCCAAACTTGTGCTCCCAATTATGAGGCAGCAGCAATTTGGCAGAATGGTGACGTATGGCTTCCAAGATGCTGAGCAAAGTCCTGGCTGGATTTACCGATCTGCCTATAGTGCGGCGAAAGTCGGGCTTGTTTCATTAACCAAGTCGATTGCCATTGAAGAAGCAGGAACCGGAATTACAGCGAATATGATTTGTCCTGGAGACATTACCGGGGAAATGAAGGAAGCGACTATTGAAAGTGCAAGACAAATAAAAGATCAAGAGACACCTGTGGGTCGTTCAGGCACAGGCGAGGACATCGCCAGATTAATTGGATTTATTTGTGAAGACGACTCCGATATGATTACGGGAAGTGTCTTTTCTGCTACTGGTGGAATAGAAGTGATACATCGTCATCGAAATTAGACCAATTTTCGACTTGGTTTACAGGAGAAATATAAAGCAGTTTGGAAGAAAAGGCTGCCCAATAAGTCTTCAACAACGAAAAAAGAAAAAGGGCGGGACAAAAGTGTTCTCATTCAAGAATTCCCGCTCCGGAAACATACTTTGCTAAGATAATGCGTTGTTCGCCTTGGGAGCGTAACGTTTTAATTATGTCCCAGACTGTTTTTTTATTTGTAAATAAACGCTAAGAAAATCGCCAAAACGGCGACATGCCTGCAGGAATAGCATCAGCTGAAGATCCCAGACCTGCGGCAAGGGAGCCTTTTTTGGCGATTTTGATCTTTAAGACAGCCCCATTTCTTTATCAAGATGTCCTTATCTATCCGTTGTTGCTATTTTTCTTCCTAAAGAGTGGGTTAGTCTGGATAAGTCATTACAATGACACCATCCATGTTATTCCTTGAAATTTATCAAAATCAGAGGTTTTAGCACTTAAAAGGATAATCGGCATTGTTACTCTGCGCAGATTTGATCAGCTGCTCAAGTCCATCTGATGCCTTTTTGGTCAGATAACCTTCTTTTTGTAAATGGCTCTCAATTAAATTGGGAATTTCTCGTTCATCATCTGCGATTAAAATAGCAGGCTTCATCATGATACCAATCTCCTGTATTTCACTCACCTTCATATTGACCATTTCTATAGAGATAGACAACAGAAAAACACTTGACCCGGAATGAATCAAGTGTGAAAGAGAAAAATTAATCGATCGCTTTTAAAAAAACAACTTCATCTTGTGTGATATAGTTGGATTTGGTATATGTTCGGATAGCTCCAACATTCTTCGCACCTGTTAAAATTTTTATTTCCTTCACTCCATGGGCACACAACCTCTTCTCTAAAAATTCTAGCAGAGAAGTGGCAATCCCTTTGTGTCTAGCTATTTCCTTTACATACATTTCGGTTATTTCTCCAAATAGATCTTCATAACAAAAGGAGGTGGATATTTGCGCACAGGCAAATCCTACTAACCTGTTATTCCTGACTGCTACAGCCACTAACTCACTATTTTTCATAAGGCTTTCTGAAATTTTTAAAATGGGCCTTCTAGCGCCACCATTAAATTCCTGATTGAGAATGGAAAGTTCTTCAGCATCATTTGCAGTGGCTAATCTTATCTCTACTGTCATTGGCTACACCTTCCATTTTAGAATCTATCATATCCGAGGATATAGCTCCGCTTATAAAGCGTTACCTTGAAAAAAATTGGAATTGTCTATGATATGTTGGTTGTGTAGCGGTCCAATTATTTCTTCGTCTTTTTTTCTTTGGCATCTTTACTTTCTACACCTGTATGGGAAATCGATGTAACGCCATAGGTATATCGTTTGTCAGGATTAATATCCTGATCAATGAAAGTTGCTGTACCTTCTTGATCATAGATAATTCCCACGATATTTTTGGGATTATGATAATCTCCCGTCTTATTGCCTTCAAATCGATAGATAACATATTTTTTAGCATCTGTCCGCTTTTTATTATTGATCATTATTTTAACAGAGTTTCCTTGCTTGTCCACATCAACATTTATCGGCTTTTTCGGTTGATTGCTTCCATTCCAAGGGGTAGCAGGTGTCAAAGCTTTTGCTGTATAGATCTTTTCCTCCACAATATCAAAATAGCCAAGTGGATTTTTTAAAATGTCTCTTAATGTAAAATGCATTTGTCCCTTTGCTCTCCCATTCGCACGATTATCAAGAATTTGCTCTGGAAGTTCGCGTGGATTATCCCAAGCAGTATCAAAATTATTATTGACTTTATAATCAGCCATTCCAATATAGAGATGCACAGGATGGACTTTGGCTTGTGTTTCTACCTGTTTACTCCACCAATCTAATAGAACTGAATAACTGGCAACAGCTAACTGTCGGGACCAGTAGATTTGCGGAGTGATATAATCAATCGAACCATCTTGGATCCATTGTCGGGAATCAGCAAATAATTGATCGTAATGGGCATTGCCGTTGGTCGCGCTACCTGTCGGGTCATCGGCTTGATTCCGCCAAATCCCAGTTGGAGAAATACCAAACTGAACCCAAGGCTTGATCGCTTTAATATTTTGATTGATGTCCTCTACAAGCCGACTCACATTATGTCTACGCCAATCTCCAATATCGGCAAAATCACTCCCGTATTCCTCATACGTTTCTTGATCGGGAAAATCTACTCCTGGATAAAAGTAATCATCCATATGCACAGCATCCACATCATAGCTTGTCACTAATTCCTTTACCGTATCGATTAAATAAGCTTGAACATCAGGGAGGCCAGGATCTAAATAATATTGCCCGCCATGTTTCACAACCCAGTCAGGATTCTGGCTCGCGATATTATCAGTGGCCAAATCTTCCAAACCTTGACTTGCCATTGTTACACGATAAGGATTGATCCATGCGTGTAACTCCATCCCATGTTCATGAGCAATATCTAGCATAATCTGTAAGGGGTCATACCCTGGGTCTGTTCCCTGCTTATTTCCAGTAATATAGCTAGACCAGGGTGCTAGTTTTGAAGGATATAAAGCATCTGAGGTCGGCTTTACTTGAAAAATAACAGTATTAAAATTTTTCTGTTCTAGCGTTTGGATCGTTGATTTTGCCCATGCCGTATACTCTGCCTTTGACATTCCTGGCTTCATATCAATATTGGTTACGGTTGAAATCCAGGAGGCCCGCATTTCTTGCTTTGGAGTCTGATTGGCGGCCTGAACAACAGGATTAAAACTAGTGAACAATAAAACACCTAAAGGAATTCCTACTAACATAAATCTTAAGTACGTCATTTTCTCCCTACCCTTCTGAAATGTTTGCTCATCATAATAGAATGCTTGTCCTATCGAGCCTCTTCTATATCTATGACTCTTGTAAAACAAATAGTAGTATGAATATGATTTTTATTTGGCGTTTCACAAAAGTAGAGAGTCGCTTTGTTTAAGAATGGCTTATTGTGGAGAAAAGAATTCCTGAAAAGATTCTATGCACCCAAAATTAAATTAAAAGGTAGAAAAAGTGTGCGTAGAGGGTTCTATGCACCTAGAATTAAGTCAAAAATCGGAAAAATGGTTCATAGGAGGTTCTATGCACCTAAAATCAAGCCAAAAAGCAGAAAATCGGTTCATAGGGGGTTCTACGCACCAAAATTAAGTCGAAAAACAGAAAAGGTGTGCATAGGAAGGTGTGTAATGAACTGTTCATCCTATACTATCCGCTAAACAGGCGCTAGTGCTTTTTTTCTGCGAACAGAGATGGTAATATAAAGGGATGTTCGAATAAGGCTTCTTTTCTATTAAAATAGGATTCACCCTACAGCAAGGAGAATATAGATGAAACGATTTATGATAATGATAGGTGTATTGATTATTGGGGGAACTGGGTTTTTCTTCTTTCAGCAGAATAGCTCAGCAGAAGGCAGAATCTCAACCCCATTTTCAATCGTAGAAAGAAGTGATTTAAGTAAAACACTACCGGAAGGAATCACACTACCAGAGTTAGCGATCCAAGCAAAGGCCGCGATGTTGCTTGATGTGGATACAGGGCATGTATTATATGAAAAAAATAAGGATCTTGCCTTACCTCCAGCAAGCATGTCGAAAATCATGACAGAACTCCTTGTACTCGAAGCAATTGAGCGTCAGGAAATAAGCTGGGATCAATTTGTTACCCCAAGTGAGTATGTATGGATGATTTCGACGTCACCAGGACTGGCTTCGGTTTCTTTACAACAAGGGCAAACCTATTCAGTTCGTGAATTATTTGATGCCATGGCCATTCATTCCGCCAATGATGCAGCAATTGCTTTGGCTGAAACGGTAGCGGGAAGTGAAGGGGCATTTGTGAAACTTATGAACGAAAGGGCTGAGCAACTAGGATTGGAACAAAGCCATTTTGTAAATAGTTCAGGCTTAAACAACCGTGACTTAGGGAAATACCGGTCAACAGGAGAAGCGAATGAGGACAATCAGATGTCTGCTCAAGATCTTGCCCGTTTGGCTCAGCGCTTGCTTATTAACTATCCTGAAATCCTACAAACAGCAGAGAAGCCTACATTGACCTTTGGTTCAGATTCTTATGGAAATACCAATCTGATGCTCCCTGGAGGAGGATCTAGTCTTGAGTATGCTGGAGTGGATGGATTAAAAACAGGCTTTACTGATGAAGCGGGTTATTGTTTTATTGGCACAGTGGAACGAGATGGAACAAGACTTATTTCTGTTGTGATGGGAACGGACTCATTAAATGCACGTTTTATTGAAACCACGAAACTGTATGATGCAGCATTTTCAAAGATGCAATAATTCTTTTATTTAAAGCAAAAGAAAATCATTTTCAAAAGACTACACTCCATTGTTGGTTGTTAACAATGGGGGGAGTCTTTATTTTTTAAAGATTCTTTATTATTTAGCAGGAGCAATTGCAGCCCATTTCTTAGCATTATGGAGGATAACAGAGCATTTACAGCTCAATTGTATGTATCTGTATGGTTGTTTCTTCTGAGCTTGTAAAATCAACTCTAATCTATATTTGTGGTAATTTACCGAATTTTACGGTTAATTTATTTGTCGATATACTTTTAAGTAAGCAAGAGATTGATTGGAGTTTCATCGAGAAAGGCAAATTCTTAAGGAGTTGTTTCGATGAATCAAAAAATAAAAGAACCGTCTTTAGGCTATTCTCTGATGATCTTAATCATGGTCATAGGGATTATTGCAGTGGGAATGCTCGCTTTTGGTGCAGCCATTCAGTTTATGGTCTTTTCTACTATGCTAATTCTTATCCCTTTTATCATGAAATTAGGGTATTCTTATAAAGAGGTAGAACAGCAAATATTTACATCCATGTTAAAAGCGCTACAGCCCTGTATGATCTTACTTGCGGTTGGTGTTTTAATTGGATCATGGATTGCTTCAGGTACTGTCCCTGCTTTAATCTATTATGGTATCCATGCTGTATCCCCACAGTTCTTCTTAGTAACCACCCTTTTACTTTGTTCTATAGTTTCGATTGCAACAGGTTCCTCTTGGACTACATTAGGAACAGCAGGTGTTGCGATGATGGGAGTCGGTCATAGTTTAGGAATTCCAGTTGGAATAACGGCCGGAGCGATAATCAGTGGTGCTTATTTTGGTGATAAAATGTCGCCTTTATCTGATAGCACAAACCTATCTCCTGCTGTGGTAGGTGCAGAGTTAATCACACATATCAAGCATATGATGTGGACGACTGTTCCTGCTTATATCATCACGGCGGTTATTTTCACAATCGTGGGATTGAAATACGATGCTCAGACGATTAACTCAGCGGATGTAAATAGCCTCACAATCTATTTGTCAGAACATTTCCAACTTGGTATTTGGCCATTTGTCCCTGTAGCGATTGTATTTACTTTATTGGTGACAAAACAACCGGCTATTTCCTCTATTTTTATTGGAGCAATTGCTGGTGGAGTGGTTGCGGTCTTCGTCCAGGGAGTGAGCATAAGGGAGATTCTAGATATATTTTACAGTGGTTTTTATGTGGAGTCAGGTATTGAAACGGTCGATTCCTTACTACAAAGAGGCGGTCTTGAAAGTATGCTTAGTTTAATTGCTTTATTCCTATTCGCTCTCGGTTTGGGAGGACTCTTACAATCATCCGGCATACTAAAAACGATTCTCCAATCCTTTGTAAGTAAAATTAAGAGTCGTGGCATGTTAGTATTTGTCACTATTATAGTAGCCTACTTTACATTAGGTTTAGGTGGGGCCTTCTCTTTCTCCGCTGTTATAACGGGAACCTTGATGAAGCCGCTTTATGATAAGTTTAATTTACGGCCAGAAAATTTATCCAGAATTATTGAGGATACGGCAACTCAAAGCTGTGCTTTGCCACCGTGGACAGCAAGTGGTTTATTTACAGCTACAGCCCTGGGGGTGTCGCCGCTCGTGTACATCCCTTTCTGTTTCTTAGCGATGATTACTCCAATCGTGTCACTGTTTTATGGGATTACTGGTTATACAATGACGGAGAAGGAGCAACCGGCAGCATCCTCAAGAGCTGCTGAAGTGTAATCAGTATATTTTAGAGAATGACATTTAATAGCAAGAGAGATGGGGTTGCCTCTCTCTTGCCTTTTTTATGTAATGATGTTTATTAAGAGATTTGACAATCTGACCTATGGCTATTAGACTAGATAAAGATAATCATATACGAATTCCTCGCTAGGTGAGGCTCCTATGTGGAGAAACGCTGCTGCCCAGAAATGTCGAAAGACTCCAATGGGTCAACAGGAACCATCGACTTAAGGTGGTTCTTAATGTAGCTGGATTATAATCCTATGCCACATAGTGCTAAAGCTCTGCGAAGGAGGTTTATTCACTATAAGTGAACTCAAGCGAAATTCGCTTTTTTGCGGTGCTTGAGTAACCTGCATTGTGCAGGTCTGAATGTTGAACATCCTTCTTTGTAGAGGGGTGTTTTTTCGTTTTTTAGGGTAAAAAGCGCTTGTGAGGATTTCGTTTCTAAGATGAATGGAGGTGGTGGGAATGGCTGAACCCCCCGGGAGTATATGCGTAATAAATAAAAACAACATCCCCTCACCTTGGGGAGATCATCTTTAGAAGGAGGTTCTCAACATGAATCACAGCATTTATGAACACGAAACAACGGGAATATTAATGAAACAAGGATACGTTGCTTTACAAGAATCCTGTACAGTAGAGCAAGCTATTCTTCATTTAAGAGAACAAGTACAAGGAAAAAGAAATATTCATTATGTCTATATGATTGATGCCGATCAACAGTTAACAGGGGTATTATCGGTACGTGAATTATTAGCCGCAAACAATACAGAGGGACTTGCGGATATTATGAAAAAGAATCTTGTTTATTTTCCAGCAGATTTGGACCAAGAAGAAGCAGCCAAAGTTTTCCGAGATAAAGATCTTGTTTCGATTCCCGTTGTTAATAAATGGAAACAATTGATGGGGATTATTCATGTAGAAGATATCATTGATGTTATTCATCAGGAGGCAGATGAAGATATTGGGAAGCTTACAGCATCTGGCAAGGAAATTGATTTTCAAACCCGTCCGATCGTAGCAGCTGGTAAAAGGTTACCGTGGCTCATCTTATTATTATTCATTGGACTAATTTCTGGGGGAATCATTGAAAGTTTTGAAGAAACATTAGAAAAAGTGGTCGCCCTTGCCTTTTTCATGCCAATGATTGCGGGAATGACCGGAAATACTGGCACACAATCACTTGCTGTTGTCGTTCGTGGACTTGTATCAGAAAAACTCGATTTGAAAAAGGCTACTAAGCTTTTATGGAGAGAATTACTGGTCGGAATTATTATTGGACTTACTTGCGCGATTATCATTGCGATTGTCGCCTATGTATGGAGAGGAAGCTTGATGCTTGGATTTGTTGTTGGTATCTCGCTCTTGGCTACGCTGATTATCGGGACACTTGCTGGAACGATTATCCCGCTTATTCTTTATAAGTGTAAAGCAGATCCAGCTGTTGCCTCTGGGCCGCTAATTACGACGATTAATGACATTCTATCCTTGCTTATTTACTTTGGCATTGCCACGATGTTTATCACAAGGATTATGTGAAATGTCTATTCATTTTAGAAGTTTTTCTGCAATTTAAATCTAAAAAAGACATTGGGGTTGGTATTTATTCTTATCTGGATTTTCATTTTAGGTGTTATCGCCATACCGGTCTATGCATGTACCAAAATGGTTTATAGTTTTTTCCCGAGATCATTCGCTAAGATGAGTGAAAACAAGAAGGTTAGAGCCAGAAGATTAGAAGGATTAAGTTTTCTGGGCATCTTTTGCATTTTGGCCTTAGGTCTTTTCTTCGATAGTCACGGTATGCAGGTGGAGAACCCTTAAAGGTATATGAATAAAATGGCATGTCCTTGAACGGATATGCCTCCCTTTCTGGGCATCATGTCTTTACCTTATTTATCTTCCTATGTTTGAGCATGATCGCTTATTGGTTGTTAAATACTAAGAAGGTTAATCTTTCTCCTATTTTATATACGATTCAATGTGTCTTGTTACTTATATTGATCTTATTTACGATTGTATATTTGCTGCATACTGGATTTTTATATACAAATCTAATTGAATCACTAGGGATTATTTTGCTGCAAATTGGCTTGGGATCATTAAGTTTCCTCTACATTGCAAAACTGAATGAGTCAATGCAATCTTTCATAATAGTTCAAGAAGAACAAGGGATTGAACATCCCAATGCTTTTATAGCTTTTCTTTTTCGTATTACTAATCATTACCAAAAGATCCCTCGATTATGGGCTCTTTTTCTCTTTCCGGTATTTTTGGTGATTCAACTTGTTTTAGTGCTATTGGGACAACGTCCAGATAGTTCTATCCAAGCCTTTTTGGAGACAAGCAGTTTTCGACTTTCTCAGATTCCTGCTCCCCCTCCGGAAATGGTACCGGGAGATGGCCATTATTTATGTACGGTTTCCGTGACGGGGCATGCAAGCTTGGTGAAGCCCATTCGCGTGGGGATTCGTCATGGATCGAGAATAGTAGTGAACCGCCAATTGTTAATTGCGAATGCATTTGAACATTTGCTAGAGGAATATATGCCGAAAGTTCATAAGCCTATTCGCCGTATGTATGATCATTATGGCTATCCTATTAGTAAGCATATTCGGACAAAATGGTCGGCTGATCTCGTTTATCCCGCATTAACGGGCAGTAATACCCCCACCTCAAGGCTTTAAAGAATACGGAGGAGCATAGGTGGAGGATACACTGCCCGTAAAAGCCCGATTGGTTCAACTAACAATTAGTGGGGATGAAAGAACCCCCCACTGATTGAAGGTTCACTTTATTTGCTGATGAAGCCGCTTGAATGGTTTTTTTAATCATTCTCTATATAGTGGATATTAAGCCTGAAAATCGCATTCATGTCCAATATAGTGGAGTGCGGGAGCGTATATTTCCTAAAAAATAATGAGGAGTTTTTTGTGTGAATGAACATGAATATGATCATCTGCTTGGTATTGAGACGACTGGTACACAGGATTGGCCGCTTCATTTGGCGCAATATCATCCCTATGAAGCTACCCCTTATCAGGCGCTAGATACGCTTTTTCGTGAATATGAATCAAGCAGGATGATTTATCTTGTTGATTATGGTTGTGGGAAGGGTCGCCTTTTATTTTATCTCCATCATCGTTTTGGGCTGTCGGGGACGGGGATAGAGGTGAGTAAGAAGCGTTGTGATGAAGCAGAGGCTAATCTAGGCCGTTATCGGGAGAGAACTAAAGGGGCACTTGATCATATTCAATTTACATGTTGCCCTGCGGAAAAGTATCAGGTGCACTCCCGGGATCATTGCTTTTACTTTTTTAATCCATTTGCTGTTCATATTTTTAAAAAAGTTGTTGGTCAGATCCTAACGTCGGTGAAACAACATCCGCGTTCTGTTGATCTCATTCTATATTATCCGTCCTTAGATTATCTTGAATTTTTGGAGACTCATACTCCCTTTGAAATGTTGAAAGAAATACAAGTGGTAGATTGGTATGAACAGAATAAGAACGAGCGATTTCTAATTTATCGGGTCTAGTATTAGCAGAAGAGAAGGGTCTTATCCAGTAAGATTAGGACCTTTTTCTTTTGCTTTTTTAAGAGGAAACTTGGTTGCTTCTACGTATCTGATTTTCCTTTTAAAAATTCTGGACCTTTACATTTAACCCCCTTTCCCACTATGCTAAAATAGGAAGGATCAGATGAAGAAAATAGGTGTTTTTTTGGATATATTTCTCTTTGTAATCATTATTTTATTTGCTTCTATTTTGCAAACAAGTACGGGTTTTGGATTTTCCGTTTTGGCTACACCATTCTTACTCTTGCTCTATTCTCCTATGGAAGCTATCCAAATTAATTTAATTTTATCGCTTATCATTTCTTGTGCATTAATTAGAAAGATTCGAAAGGATATCGATTTTCAAATTGTAAAAAGATTTGTAATCGGCAGTATTGTAGGGCTCCCTGTAGGATTACTTATCTTTTTATTTGTGGATATTCCCCGGTTAAAGTTGGGAGTAAGTGTCATTATTTTACTTTTAACTTTGCTTTTGGTTATGAATCTTCGCATTGCACGGACAAAACCGAGAGATTTTATAGCAGGCGGTTTATCGGGGGTGTTAACAACGAGTATTGGCATGCCTGGTCCGCCTCTTTTACTCTATTTCTCGGGAACGGATACAGAGAAAGAAAAATTAAGGGGGACAACCTTAGCTTTTTATCTCTTTATCTATCTCATTAGTTTACTAATTCAGGTGATATTTGTTGGCACAAATCAAACAGTCTGGATTTCAAGTGTTGGAGCTTTACCGCTTGTATTTATAGGCCTGTTTTTTGGGCAAATTTTATACCGTTGGATCAACCAACGCTATTTTCGGATTTTTACCTATATTATTTTGTTATTTACAGGGGTTTATTTGCTTATTGCTCGTTAAGGCTTATTACAAAGTTAGGGGAGATTATAAATGAATATTGTAAATTTAACATCTGAGCATTATGATGAAGTCGCCCATTTATCCATGTATGCTTTTCAATATGAACTTTCGGCTGAAGAAATGGAGAAGAAAAATGAAAAAATGGCGAATCAGCATATTCTCGGTATTTTTGATGAAGGGAAATTAGCGTCTAAATTGCAAATTCTTCCGTTTGAGGTGTATCAGCAAGGCAAGCAGATTCCGATGGGAGGGATTGCAGGTGTAGCTTCCTATCCTGAATATCGCAGAAAAGGGCATATTCGAGGATTGATGACAGCCGCTTTGGAAGTGATGAAGGAAAAGGGGCAGTTATTATCCTATCTCCATCCTTTTTCGATTGATTTTTACCGGAAATTTGGTTGGGAGATTTTCTCGGATGTGCGTAATCTGACCATAGAAACAGCAGATTTATCTATCCCTGAAAGTCAAGGGAAGATCGTTCGTCTCCAAAAAAAGGCCTATCATCCTGATCTGCAGAATGTTTATGAAGCGTATAGCGAACGTTATTCTGGGATGCTTGTTCGTGAGCAAACTTGGTGGTTCGATCACTTACAATCTTGGACTCCTGCTATCCATTATTCATCAAATGGAAAACCGGAAGGATATCTTCTTTATTCTGTCAAGGAAAGTAAAATGAAGGTGGCTGAATTTATTGCTCTTAGCCATGAAGCTAGAAAGGGGTTATGGGCGTTTATTGGCCAACATGATTCTATGATAGAAAAGGTGGAAATCTCGACCTCCCTTTCTGAGCCATTACCTTATATTATGAAAAATCCGCGTGTGAAGATGGAGGTATCTCCTTATTTTATGGCGAGGATTGTTGATGTCGAGCAGTATTTACAGCAGTTCACTTGGTCATCTAAAAATCATACATCACTAACATTGAGGGTAAAGGACCCTGTTGCCCCGTGGAATGACGGTGTCTTTGCGCTGTCTGAATCTGGAGTAAGGAAGATAGGTGGAAGGGATAAGGAAAAGGCGATCGAATTGACAATTAATCAATTATCCGCCCTTATGCTGGGGTATAAAACAGTCACAGAGCTGGTTGAAGTGGAGGCTATACAAGGTAGTCAGACTCAACTTGCACAGCTAGAAACCATGATTCCAAACCAAAGCACTTATTTCCCAGACTTTTTCTAATGGGGCTGTCAACAGGTAAATAGAGCGGCGCTTCGCCGCCGTACCTGTAGTCCTACAATGTACAGTAGGAGTTCATTCTAATTGACACAGCATAGTCACATTATATAGAACGGTTTCATGTTAATATGGATAATAATATTCACCTCATATAGGTGAAAGTAAAAGGACGGAGAGTGTCATTTAAGGTGGAATCAATCACAGTTGAACATTTGGTACAAAAGTTTTCGTTAGCTGTTTTAGCGGGAGCGAGTCAACTGCAGCGGCCAGTTACAAAGCCTAAAACGCATTGTCCCGGCCTAGAGTTTATCGGTTTTTTTGACTTTTTCCCAATGGAACAAGTACAAATATTAAGTGAAAAAGAAGTAACCTATCTACATAGTCTGACCCAAGAGGAAAGAAAGCTGCGGATTGGCAATGTGGTGAAATATCATCCACCTTGTTTTATCGTGACAGATCAATTGGATGGTTTAAAATATTTAAAGCGCTTTTGTGATCAGGAAGGTATTCCTTTGTTGCGAACCTCTGAGAGCGCACCAGAGTTTGTCGCCAAAATAGATAGTTTCTTAACCAAAACGCTTGCGGAGGAAATTGCAATCCATGGTGTTTGCCTTAATGTTTCGGGTATGGGGATTTTATTGCGCGGGAAATCTGGAGTTGGAAAAAGCGAAACGGCTCATACGTTGATTGGCAGAGGTCATCGCTTGATTGCAGATGATATAGTTGTGTTGAAAAAGCTAAGCCCGCAGACTTTATTAGGTACTCATAATGAAACGAACCGGGAATTTCTGGCGCTACGCAGTATTGGTTTATTAAATGTTGTGCGCTTATATGGGAGAAGAGCTTTTCAAGATGAAACAAGAATTTCCTTGGACATTGAATTAACGAAGTGGGAAGGTAGTGCCTTAAACAATGAACTAGAGGTCGATCAGAAGTTTAAGGAATATATGGGTGTTCGTGTACCACATGTAGAAATCCAACTTCAGCCTGGTCGAGATGTAGCAGGGTTAATTGAAGCGGCTGCGAATAATTGGTATTTAATGCAACAAGGGTATAGTGCAGCAGAAGAATTCATTCAAAGAATTGATCCAGAAACACAAGACACGAGAAAACAATAATTATGTAATGAAGGCTGTCCAAAAGGAGAGCTTGAAAAAGTGTCTACCATCGTCAACAAGGAGTAAATACTTAAATCCAATGAGACTGAGAGATAACTAAAGGCTCCCATTACCTTAGTAGAGGAAATATACATAGACCCTGCGGAAATTGAGAGCTCGGCAAGAACCTGGAAGGCGAAGCCTGAGGAGACTTGCCACCCGCCTGTGGAAAGCGAAGTATATTTCCATAGCGGGTATATGTACCCTAGTAGTTCGCTTTTTCTTTGATGAAAACACTTTTTGTCCCAGCCTTATTGGATCTCCATTACTCTTTTTTACTATTTTGTTCATCATCCTCTACATCGTTGAGCTCTTCAGAGGCCTCTGTTTGGTATTGCATATTTCTCGAAGGGGTGTTTAGACGGTTTTCATCTTCCCCTATTACTTCAGAGTCCATAAGTCTATGAAAAAAATATTCAAAGATGGTTATGCCTACAGCAGCTACAAGGGACATCATAAATAAATTTGCTCCAGTAGTTAAGGCTATACTCATCATCCAGATGACAAACAAGGAAAGACCGAAATCTGCCGCTGTCGCGATACTGTTATTGGTTCTGGGTAAAATGAGCAAATCACCAATTAAATAAGAAACAACCCCTAGTGTTAAGGTAATGAGAAATACATTGGCAAATGACATTCCATAAAACATCCCTAAAATCATATATAAAAGGGCGAGGCTTGCTAAAAATTTAATGGTAATCGCCTTTAAATGGTCCATACAGTGTCAACTCCTTCAGCTTTATTTTTACAAGGGAGTTCCTTTTTTATTCACCCAAATGAAAAAGCTAACACTCATATAGTTGCAGGTATAATCTCTCTTTTTAAAAAACAAGTGGAAAATAGATTAGATTAAGGCTTAAAATAGTCTGGAGGTTTCGTTTTTCGATATCTTGAGCAAGGTAAAGGGGGTGAATTGTTGTTGGATGAAAAGTCAAAAATACTGGATGATTTTGATCATGGGGATAGAACCCGTTATTTAACAAACCACCAATTTGTTTCAAGTTATAACCTATCCTTAAGTAGGGAGCAGGTTAAATTTGGACAATATAGTTTAAAGCTTGCTTACCATTTTGGCGGCTGGCAATCTGGAAATGGTGCAATGTATATTCGCTTTAAAGAAACCCTTATAACGGAAAGAAAACCTGAAAAACTTAGTGTATGGGTTTATGGAGATGGTCATTCACCATGGATACGAGCGACACTGCTAGATGGGAATGGTGAGCGAAAATGGCTGAATTTAACGAATGGGAATATCGATTGGATGGGATGGAAATATGTTGATGCGGGGATTGACCCTCAATGGGCTTTCCCTTTGCGGCTTGAACAAATTTATGCTGTAGAGCTGAATAAGGAACTTCAAGGCCAAAAAGAATATACAGGTTATCTTTATTTGGATCATATTCGTTTTGTTTATGACGATTTAGAAGATCTAGTAGGTCCCGAATTCTATGATATTCATCCAAGTTCACCAGTGATTTACAAAGACCATTTTACCTTTTCAACTAAAGTAGTGGATTTGCAAACGGGGGTAGATCCGAATTCGATCCGAATGAACGTGAATGGCGAACGAGTAGATGCTATTTATGATCGGAATAACCAATACATTGAATGCTCGTTTCAAGAAGTCGAGAAGGGCGATTACCATATTCATGTAGAAGCAATGGACTATGCAGGAAATCGTTCTTTACCATGTGTGGACCAAACTTATAAAATCGATTTAAGTCCTGATTTAGATCCCCCGATTCTTTCACAAGTTACACCCGTGAGTACAGTGGTGGAAAGAACTGAAACACCACGTATCACTTTTCATTTAAGCGATCAAAAGTCAGGAGTGGATCCAGACTCCATTGAAGTATTGGTCGATGAGGAAAGACTAGAGGTTTATTTTGATATGGAGACAGGTTGGGGGTACGGCTTGCCTGTAAATAGATTGGTGAATGGTAAGCATATGCTGAAGATAACGGCAAAAGACTGTGCAGGAAATCAAGCTGAATCACTGTTGCGGAAGTTTCACATTCAAACATTACCAGAGCCAAAAGGGAAGCAAGAAGTAGTGGTTATTCCTGATACTCATTCATTTGATTGTGGGATGAAGGCTTTTCAGTTGGCTGCAAGTAGAGAGCCTGCCTTTATTATTCACATGGGCGATATCGTGGACCAGGCATCAGAAGCTGAATATCAAAACCTGCAACTCATTTTCGCAAACATGGAGAAGAAGATCCCAGTTTCCATGACACCTGGTAATCATGAAGCATTTCAGGGAAATTTAGATTTATATAGGGAAAAGTTTGGTTCACCTACTTATCATATGGAATATGGAAAAACTCTATTTGTGTTTTTACATTCTGCCTTTGATCAAAGTATCACGGTATCGGATTCTACTCAATTTCATTATTTACAAAAATTATTAAATAATAATCAGAAGCCGAATCTGATTATTGTGACTCATGTTCCAACAAGAGATGATTTTGGCACAGCCCATCAAATGGATTCACAAGACGCTAGGAAGCTAGAGCGAATGTTAAGTCAATATAAGGAAAAACAGCCATCAGTTTCTATTCTAGTTTTATTCGGACATCTTCATGTGCTTCGGCAATGGACACTTAATGGTGTGGAGTATATGATTACTGGAAACGGCGCTTCAAAGGGATATGTTGGACCTGAACAAGGCAATATTTTAGGGCAGGGGCTTTTAACACTTCATAAGGATACAATGAATTATCGGTTTATTCCCTATGAAGATTAATCGAACGTTAGAGAAGAGAAAGCCTTATTTTCGTGATATACAACTATATATGCGAATAATATTTTATATTTTAATTTGTTCATTCGTGTTTTTGGTGTATAATGAAAAAGTCATCAAGGAGGTCATCTAGATGTTTAATACACAGTATGAGGAAATTAAGCAAATAGCTGAGAAAATTTTCGATAATCCTGAATTGGGTTATAAAGAATTCAAAACAAAAGAAACAATCGTAAGCTTTTTAAAAAAGATTAATCCTGAGCTAACTTTAGACGAATTTAGTACAACAGGATTCCGCACTAGTCTAGGGGAAGGCAAGGATCTAAAAATTGCTTTTATAGCGGAATTAGATGCCGTCTATGCGCCGACTCACCGAAACGCAGATCCTGATACAGGTGCTGCTCATAATTGTGGTCATTATACGCAAGTAGCAATAGCATTAGCCCTTTATAAGTATTTATATCAGTCAAAGGTCTTTGAGGACTTTGATTATCAGCTTGTGTTTGTTTTTGTGCCGGCAGAGGAATATTTGGATCTTCGTTATCGGGACGAGCTTTTGAAAAATGGAACTATCTCTTATTATGGCGGGAAACCGGAAGCGATGCGACTTGGTGTGTTTGATGATATTGATTGTGCGGTTTGTGTTCATGCTATCGGGGGAGAGTTTGATAAAAGAACGATTGATATTAATACGGCTTTAGCAGGTTTCCTTTATAAATATTATGAATTTAAAGGAAAGGCAACCCATGCAGGCTTTGATCCATTCTCTTCGAAAAATGCTTATAGCATGTCAACCCTGTTTAATGTGGCGGTTGGCTTAGCGAGACAGCAAATGAATGAACGAGAAATGGTGCGGATTAATCCGATCGTGATGGAATCGGATATGTCGACAAATGTGATTCCTAATCAAATCGTCGTCGGGACCGATTTGCGAGCGCAATCTGTTAATTATATCAAAGAAGCGGCTATAAAATTAGACGATGCAGCAAAGGGAAGTGCGATCGCCCTTCAGGGGGAAGTTGATATCCAAACGCAAATGGGTTATCTCCCTTTCAAACAGCATCGCTATCTCTCAGAGTTTGTAAGAGAAACGTTTGAACAAAATGAGAAAATTGATGTTCTCCTTGACAATAATGCGATTAGTGCAGGGGGAGATATTGGCGATTTATCCTTTATGATTCCTTGTATTCAAATCGGTCATAGCGGTTTTACGGGTACGATTCATGGGGATGACTTTATCGATATTGATCAAGAGTTTCTATTTGAAATTTTTCCTGAATTTTTATCCGAAGTTTTTAAGTATATGAATGGGAAAGTAGACAAAAATCAGTTATATAAGCGTTCATTTACTGAATATGAAGCACTAATTCAGACAATTGTAGACTAACAGGGGAGTGGCATCATGAAAAAGAATTTTCTGTTCTTACTGATTTTTGTAATGGTCGTAATTGCGATTGCGGAAGGGATTGGCTTTCAATCTATTCCAATTGGTAAGTTTACTATCGGCTTTTTGCCACTTGTTTTTGCTATTATTATCACCATGATTTTGGGGATTCAAATTTTCAGAAAAGGCATTCTAAAGAAAATATATAGTAAAGAAAATGTGAACTTTGCGAGTAAGTATTTAATTTTTATTATGTTGCCTTTGATGGCAAGGTATGGCGCAGATGTTGCACCAAAATTAAAAGAAATTTTGAGTATCGGCTGGGTATTCCTGATTCAGGAAGTAGGAAATCTGGGTACTGTTGTTTTAGGTCTTCCGATTGCCCTTTTAATTGGTTTGAGAAGAGAGGCGATTGGTGCAACACTTGGAATCGGACGAGAAGGCGAGCTTGCTTATATCTCTGAAAAATATACATTGGAATCACCTGAAGGAAGAGGGGTGCTTTCTCTCTATATTATTGGTACATTATTTGGAGCGATCTTCTTTAGTATATTTGCGCCTGTGCTTTTAGATATCGGCTTCCGGGTCGAAGCGCTCGCTATGGCGTCAGGGGTTGGCTCGGGAAGTATGATGACGGCCGCTTCCTCAACATTAGTAGCGCGCATGCCGGAACTAGGGGAGACCATTCGAGCCTATGCCTCCGCTAGTCAACTATTAACAAGTTTCTTAGGAACCTTCACAATGGTGTTTCTAGCTGCCCCACTGCAAAAGTTCATGTATGGACTCTTTATCAGGGGGGATAAATAATGGAGAAATTATCAAATAAATATATAAAGCTTAGTCTTGTACTTCTGCTTAGTGTCGCTTTGATTCTGTTTACTCAAGAAATTAAGCTCCTGAAAGATCCAGAATCGACCCCAATCACGATGATGACCATTACCGGTTTGGTTGTGCTTTGGGCCTTTTCGATGATTGGTATTCTGATCTCAGACATTATGCAAAAAGTACCAGTAAAAGTCATTCGTGACTTCCCAATTCTTGGTTGGGTATCAATCGTTTCCTTAGTTCTATGTATGGTTTCAGACTTCTTTGTACAAGCAATCGCTGCTGTCGACTTTCTATCCATCACCACACCGATCTTAACCTTTGCAGGGATTTCGGTTGCCGATCGCCTAGTCGACTTGCGAAAAACCTCCTGGAAAGTTGCGATTGTCGCCGTATTTGTTTTCACCGGAACCTACATAGGAAGCGCCCTGCTTGCTCAGTTCGGCTTATTTATATCGGGAAAATAAACCCGGGGCCTGTCCCTCACCGCGTTAATGCTTTATCACAGCGGGGGTCAGGCCCTATATAGTTCTGGTCGTCTATCTTCGTACACAGGGATTCGTTCTCTGATTTCATCTACAATTGAAAAATCGACATCAATTACCGCTAGCTCCTCATCTTCTGCTCCTGTCCAAAGTACATTACCCCATGGTTCAATAATCATTGAATGGCCGCTAAATTCATTATTGGGGTCATTTCCACGGCGGTTGACGGCAATCACAAAACATTGATTTTCGATCGCCCGTGCTTGTAGTAACACTTTCCAATGATCGACACGTTGTTTTGGCCATTGAGCGGGGACAAATAAGACCCTGGCGCCAGCAAGAGCGTGGGCTCGTAGCCATTCGGGGAAACGAATGTCATAGCAAATCACGCCGCCTGCTTCGATTTCATCTAAGGAAAATCGATTCATGCTATCTCCAGCCTGCAAATATAAATGTTCATCCATTAATTGGAAAAGGTGAGCTTTATCATATTCACTGACTAATTTACCCTGATTGGAGTAGACATACATCGTATTATAAAAATGCTCATTTTTCTTCGTAGCGACCGATCCGCCAATAATGTGAACGTTTAATTCCTTAGAAAGTTTGGATAGGAGGCTCTTTGTTTGTGTTCCATCTTGGTCCGCTAATTCCTCAAGATGAGGCAAATCAAAGCCTGTATTCCAGAATTCAGGCAGGACGATAAGTTCAGCTTCTTGTGCAACGGCTGCTCCAACTAACTTTTCCACTTCAGTAAAATTCCTTTTCGGATCTGAAAAAGCGACATCCAATTGAATGCATCCAATTTTCATCATACATCACACCCCTAGACAAGTTGACTTAAAGACTATAAGATTTGGCTTAGAATTGCAACTATTTGAGAATA
>NZ_JADIJK010000019.1 GCF_017355205.1 Bacillus sp. SD088 | reverse complement strand
GTCAAATTCTTGTCCATCGCTTCGACAGCGACCCTATTAATATAACATCTTTATTTTTCGAAGTCAAGAGTTTTTTAATCTTTTTTTCGAAGGTTGTCCTTTCTTTGTTTCACTTGTTCTCTTAAGGACGTTTTATACTATACCATGGATATTTTTAACATGCAACCTATTTCTATAAAAAACTTTATGTTTTTTATTATGCTTCATTGTAAATTGAAATGCAACAGCTAAATAAATAGAAAGCCATCGTGAAACCACGTATAGTTAGAGTTGACCAAAACCATAAACATACGGAGGTAAATCACGATGACTCACTCTCATTCTAACACGAAAAACGAAGCTATACACATTTAATAGAATTCGAAAGAGGCCAAATAGCTGCATACTTGGAACAAGGACTGTCTTTAAGGGATATCGCAAAGAAAATAGGGTGTGATCATAGTACAATATCACATGAACGAAAACGAGACACAGTTGAACAACTTGATACGAATCTCCAAGCTTACAAGAAATATTTCCCGGATGTTGGTGCACATGTATACGAAGAGAATCGGAAAAACTGGGGTGCTCCAACCATCTTAATGGTTTCTTGAAAATTCATTTTATATGCCGAAGAAAAAATACTGAAAGACGATTGGTCCCCTGATGTGTAGTGGGGCACGCAAAAAAGCAAAATGAATTCGATTCCGTCCTTTGCCCGAAAACTCTATATAACTGGATTGATCACGGCGATGTTAAAGTGAAGAATATGGATTTAGTTTTGAAACTACGTCGAAACACAAAGTCTTCAACATCCAGAAATAATAAGAAAAACCTTGGTACTAGTATCGAAGAAAGACCGGAATCCATTGAAACGCGTAAGGAGTTTGGTCATTGGGAAATCGATACCGTACTTGTCCACAAATCTAAAGATCAAGCACTCCTAACTCTTATAGAAAGAAAGACGCGTAAGGCCATTGTCCAACGTATATCAAGTAAGAGTGCACCAGCGATAAGTGATGCTTTACAAGGGAATTTCAAGAGTACTCGAATGTTCAACAAACGTTTAAAAGTATAACAGTTGATAACGGAACCGAGTTTAGTGAACTTAGCGAGCAAGGAAAAGGAATGGGAATAGATGTTTATTTTGCGCATCCATATGCATCTTGGGAAAGAGGGACGAATGAGCGTCATAATGGGCTGCTCAGACGCTTTATAAAGAAAGGTCAACCGATTCATGCATACTCCGACCAGCACATTGCAGAGGTTGCCAATTGGATGAATACATTCCCCCGGAAAATTTTACATTACGAGACGCCAGAGGGAATTTTCGCGCAATTTGTTGGTTGTGTGGCCTAGGCCACACAACCAACAAATTGACATAAAAACCTTATACAGTGGTTTCACATAAAGTGTTGCATTTAATATTTCAATTTAGGCTTTTTTATTATTTAAAATAAATGCATTGCTTTCCCTACTATAATTATTCCCATTATATGGCCTAAAACCTTATACATATTTATCAACCTATCTACATATATATTAGCAATCCATTTTAGTAGGTGAAATGATGCTACCATCTATCGGTCTCTATACGGCAATTATTACAGCAGTATATTTATTTTCTTTTTCTTATGTTGAAGCATTGCGAATATCAAATGCAGAAGAAAAGGTCTATGGCGGAACCTTTATCTTTTCGTCTATCATGGCATTTGTCTTTTCTGGATTAACCTATCTTTTCATTGATTGAATAGCATCACTGCAGATTAAAATCTCCATCTCAATTTTATAAGGAGATGGAGATTCATTTTTCACTGATTAGGAAATAACTTATGGGTATGTTGCATAATGATTCCGTTGATAGTGCCATCGACGTTGCAACATATTATAGGACATACTAGTGCAGACGCGAAGCAACAGGACGTCGTGAACTTAGCCGATGTTCTGCTTAACAACCAGGGCCAAAGAAAAAGAACGCCTTTCTTTGGCCAGAACATTTGCTTGTCGAAGGTAGCAGGCACCTTTCCCTTCTTATTCTGCTAAATATACATATATTTTCTATCACTTGCTTTTTCATTATATAAATATGATAATATCATTTTATAATGAAAACGTTATATGCCATTTTAGAAAAAATAGAGGAGAGATTTATTTGTTCGACTTTGTGGACTCAGAACTATTAATTAAGTTAGTCATATCTGCTTTGCTTGGTTTAGTGATCGGGTTAGAAAGGGAACTTAAGAGCAAACCGCTTGGATTGAAAACTAGTCTCGTGATTTCAATCATTAGTTGCTTATTAACGATCGTTTCTATTGAATCAGCTTACGTACTTCCTGGCAGAGATGATATTATGATCCGAATGGATCCTCTTCGTTTAGCAGCACAAATTGTATCAGGTATCGGTTTCTTAGGAGCTGGCGTAATCTTAAGAAGGGGTAATGACCATATTTCTGGTTTAACAACTGCTGCGATGGTGTGGGGAGCTGCTGGAATTGGAATTGCAGTGGGGGCTGGATTCTATGTCGAAGCTGTTGTAGGTGTGATCCTTCTTATTATTAGTGTAGAACTTATTCCTTTTGCAATCGTCAAAATGGGGCCTAAAAGTTTAACCAAAAGAGACTTAATCATAAAAATTACAGTCTCTCAACAGGAAAGCCTAGAGAAAATTGTTGAAAAAGTTCAAGCAGAGAAAATTTCTGTCACCCATATACGAATTAAAGATATCAAAGACAGCTCTATGCATATGCTTGAATTAAAGACTAGAGTTAATGGCAAACGCCCTGTTACAGATATCTATTACACAATCGCTAAAATGAAAGATGTGGACGCGATTGAAATTGTCAGTTAGAGACTTGCTTTTTTTGTAAAAGTTACTATAATAAATAGTGGAGTTACAAAATTGGGGCATTAGCTCAGCTGGGAGAGCGTTACACTGGCAGTGTAAAGGTCAGCGGTTCGAACCCGCTATGCTCCATAACCAAAACCCTTGAGACATCAACGTTTCGAGGGTCTTTTCTTTCTCGAATTCCAGCTCCAAAATTGAGTTGTTGACGAATTGTTGACAACTCTTTTTTCGATTAGTGAAGCAATAATATTTCACACTGCTGGCCAGGGTGTAACTTAGCCACTTCAACCCTGAGACATCAATGTGTTGTGCTTGTATTGTGTTGTTGAGATCATCCAAATATAAGCGTGAATATATTCAAAAACAATTGGGAGTAAGTGCGAATACTTTGTCAAATTGGAGTGTTGGAAAAACCTATCCAACTATGGATAAGGCATGCGGCTTTGCTGGATTGCAATATAGAAGATTTATATAAAAGTACTGAGGATAAAGAAAACAGTAAATAGAAGGTGAAAAATATGGATGATTTATTTAAATTTTCACAGGATTATTCGTACAAGGAAGGTATTAGAAGAACAATTCGGGAAAATAAGAAAACCTCTTGAAGAAATGGTAAAGAGTTATAAAAGAATATAGAGGTAACAAATCAAAACAAATTCAATTTTCAGCAACACTTTGATTTTCCCACTTTCACAAAGTCAATGGAAAAACTGAGAGAAGGTATCAGTGAAACAGAGGAAGATTTAAAGCTATTTAAAACAGCAATTGTTGATCTAGGATATCCTCCACATGAAGATATGGATATAGGTATAGTAAGGGCTATTGCACAAGCTTATCGAGAAGATAAAGTTTCTCTTTTGGATAACATAGATGAATTCATGTGTGAATACTATAATAGTGAATTAATTTCAGATATATCAAATCAATGGGAAAAAAATGTAATGCTCAAAAAAAGACTACCTATATTAAGAAATATCATTATGTCACATAATCAAGGCATGTATTACGTATCAATTCCCGCCGCGCTTTCACAACTAGAAGGAGTATTGATTAATGCTTTCAGCATAAAAGGAAAAGTGAATGGTGATGTGTTAAATATTTTGTTAAAGGAATTATTAATGCAGAATGAAGTAGAGAAAATTTATAATTTTGATATCGAACCCACGAATACTATAAAAAGTATGTTCTAGTTTATTTTCAACATGGAAAGGAAATAAATTCAAGTATAAGCAGGCATGCTATCTTACACGGAGCAGACTATTATTACGGAAAACAAAGCAACTCTATAAAAGTAATTTTATTATTTGAATATATCGCATCGAAAATTGACTAATTAAATGAAGAAACAGTTAGAAACACAAAAATAAAAATTAGAGAATATAGAGATAGACATAAAAAGAAAAAAAGTAATCCCACTAAAAATGGAGCTGTCCAATAAGTCTTCAGAAACGAAAAAAGAAGGGAGAAATGAAATGAAACAAAACAATCCCTCCTTCTTTTTCAAACGCTAAGAAAATCGCCAAAAATGGCGACACGCCTGCGGGAATAGCATCAGCTGAAGACCCCACAGCGAAGCTTCGCCCTCCTGGATCTTGCCGAACTCTCATTTCCTGCAGGAGTCTATGTATATTTCCTTCGCTAAGGTAATACATTGTTCGTCTTTGGAGCTTAACGTTTTAGTTATGTCCCAGCCTGGTCTATTCTTCGTATCAATTTTTACTCCATGATCTTTTCACTTTTCCTTCTATTTGTTAATGCCTTATGCCTTCACTTAATTTTCCCGTAATCTTTTCAATCTCCACTTCAAATAGCTCTATTTTGGAGATAGCTACCCCTTCGCAAATTCCCATTCAGGATCTCCGTATTTTTCCATAAGACGGTCAAAAAAACCATTCTTTTTGACTTCTTGTTTTATATGAGTAATTGTTCCAAATACGACTACACTATGGTAAACCAATGCGGATTGACAGGCATATTTTTTACCCCGATGAACATCGCCCATTTCACTAACTTCAATGCAAACACGTGGGTCATGCTTGATATTAGTCCAAAAGTGACTTTCTCTTATGTTTCCGATATGTAGATATAACTTTGTTCCTTGTTCATACACATATACGAGCGGAATCACATATAAAAAACCATCCTCCCCAACGGTTGCCACATGAGCGACCTTTCCCATTTTTAAGAAGTGATAGACCATCTCATCCGAAACTTTCCTCTTTTCGTTATCAATATCTCCTCTCAACATTCTTATAAAAGTTTATGACTATATCACAAGTATACTCCTTTTATTCATAAGGACAACGCTTGGACTTTTTCCAAGCGTTGTTTCCTTTGATTAAAATCCAAAGAACCTAATCTAGATCATCTTCCTCTTCAACTTTTAAAATCTTACCTGATTTTGCAACCACTTCCACTTCAAAAATCCGATTTTGCGCATCCATAATAAATATTTCATACACTAATACACCATGTTCCATATCCATATCGACATGGACAATTTGCCCAGGTACACGCTTCAAGGCGATTTCCTGTGCTTGTTGCTGAGAAACTCTTTGTCTCGTCATTGGGGTCTGGTACTGGTGGAAATTTCCATACATTATTTTATATCCTCCTCATTCAAAATTTTACTCATTTATCCATATGAATAAGGCAATAGTTTGGTGATCAAAGTTTCTCCCCTGTCTTTCTATGAGATTGGTTGCGGGTCCATTACGAATTTATTATTATTTTAGGGAAATAGATCGCCATCAATGATTAAAATGAATAGGGCCCCCTATTACGGGAGCCCCTTTCCTTTAACAATCAGCTGGTGACTGATGAAGAGGTGGAGCAACCAACCATCCCTTATCCTTGTTCAAACGAAGAACTTTTGCACCGAATGCTGCTTTTTGTGTATGCATTTGTCCAAACATCATGGCAATATCTTCTCGGATGGATTCTCCTATGATCGTACTGCATGCCACCAAACCAGCAGCCACATCCGCCGCTAATGATGCAGCAATCTCTTGATCCATAAAACGTGCACCCACTGGAATACTTTCAAGATTTGCCTTAGGCCGCTCTGGTGGAGTTGGGGGTAAACCAACACCATTTTCTTTTAATAATGTTTCAATTTGTTTAACCTCTTGTTCTTTTTGCTTAAGGGCTTCTTCGAGTAATTCATGAAGATCGGTATCTCCGGTATGATTTAAATGTGTTTGGTAACAAGCAATCATTCCTTTTGCCTCAACTAAAAAAGACCATATACCAAATACTTCTCCATAGTGCATCGGTTCATTCTTTGGATTTCCACTTAAGATTCCCATTATAGCCTCCCCATTCAATTTTGCTTTCACAACTTGCACAGCCTTATCTTTCCTCTAGTTTTAAAATCCATTCATTTTGAAAAAAGCTTCTCATTCATTGTTATCCATATTTGCCAAATGAAAAATCTATTGACACTGGAGGTATTTATCGCGTACGACAATTATCTTGACTGGTGTATTTATCGGCAGTACAGCCAGTGTAATATTAACTGGATAGGTAAGGATGCGTACGGTTCTGACTCATTGATGTACATTATTTCGTTTCAATTACATGAAATATGAGAATATTAAATATAGCGTTAACATATACATTGTAAGCGAGATGGAATAAATAAATGGAAAGATGGTGACCTTTATGGATAAGAATTCATCTTCCGAAAACAAAGAAAGACATCATAAAAATCTAAAAAATCAAGAGATGGGTGAGTTCCGTGTTCAAAATACCGGAAAGCCAATGACAACAAATCAAGGGAAAAAAGTATCCAACGATGAGGAAATTTTAACAGCCGGTGAACGCGGACCTGGATTACTAGAGGATGTCCATTAATTTGAAAAAATGACGCATTTTGTTCATGAGGAGATTCCAGAAAGAAAGGTCCATGCTAGAGAATTTGAATGTTACCGATCTTTGCAACATTTGACAAAAGCTGGATTTTTACAAGAAGCTGGGAAAAAAACATCCGTATTTGTCCGATTTTCCACTATCCAAGGTAGTAAGGGTTCAAAGGATACTGCCAGGGACTTACGTTGTTTGGGTGTTAAGTTTTATACAGAAGAAGGAAATTACGATCTAACAACGATTGCGATGCCTATATTAATTAATAGCGATCCGATGAAATTTCCGGATGTGATTCATGCCTACCAGCCTGAGCCGCGTACAGAAATGCCACAGGCCGCTGGAGCACATGACAATTTTGGGGACTATGTAGCTAATAATCCGGAAGCGCTTCATATGACACTATGGGTCATGTCTGATCGGGGCATCCTCAGAAGTTATCGAATGATGGAATCATGGGGAATTAATACGTATCTCCTAGTTGTTATTTTATCACTTAACTAAGATGTGTCCATGGAACTATACTAATGCATAATAAACTGTGATTTAGCTTTTCTCCACATTATCCGAACTACTTAGATTTTTATAGTGCGTGTTCAAGGATAAAAAGGACCAAGTCGGCTAAAGACGCTGACGTCCTGTCAGCAACGCCGACACTAGTACATCCTGTACGTCGAAAGTTCGAGGCGGTGAAGCCTTGAGCAGCAGAAAGGCAAGCCAACGAACTTCCACAGGATGTGGTGACTTCGACGTTCGACACAGGACGTGTCGGTACTTAGTCGAAGATCCTTTATCTCGAAGTGTCATTTTTACCGGACTTTTTGAACATCCTCTTATAGACCTTTTGATAATTTCAATGAAAAAGCCCCTCTAATTTAGAAGGGCTAATACAAGGAGGTGCTAACTATCAATCATCATGTTGACGATGTTCTTCCTGGCAATGGCATTCAAAGCGCCTTCGCTGTTCTCTTTCATGTCCATGTCTCATTTCATGACATTCGCAAATTAACCTGCGCAGTCTCGCCTTTCACGCCTTTCTTCCCCATCTAAAAAATCGTCAGCATAATTACACATATCTCACCGCGCCTTATATATATTATATTAAAGCCGACCGACCTTAATACATATAAACTTTAAAAATGTTCTACTTGATTGGTCAGACTATCTGTGAAAATGAGGATTTTTCTTAACTCTTTAATAATTACTTCAAATGGAACTAATCCATATTGATCCCGTGCAAGATTTAAACTTCATAGTCAAGATAAAGTGATTTTAGGATAACATAACGGGCAATATTTTTCCCTTGAGCAACACCAATCTTTTGGTAGCACTGAAAGTTCACCTATCCAAAAGTAGCCTTCACAGTTCTTACACCCATCCTTATTCTCCAATGCGGAAACAGCTCCTTTTTATTTGCTAATCAACAATACTATGCTACACCCCGTCATTGTCTTAAGGGTGGGCTTCTACCTATTCCCTTGAAATTAAACTATCGCCAATAGAGGTTATCCTATTTTTTTATCTGTCTACCTTAAAAGGTGCATATCAATCTTTTCTCTCCACTGCTTTTCGACACTAAGTATTATAAGAAAAGAGAAGCTTCTTAACATTTACAAGATTATTTTTCTACAAAGGAGTTACAACCTCGTTTTGTTACCTCAGATGTAGCCATTGTTCATGGGGAGGCAGCAGCGAAACTTCCTGATCCCGTTCAAGATTCAGGAGATAGAGATTCAATCAGTACGAATGTTCTGGTGAAAAAGGAGAGAAAATGGCTGATAACAGCTTTTCACAACTGTCGAGTTCAGGATCCCTCCTAATAGCAATTAATATAGCTTGAGAGGGTCCACAAGGCGGAGGAGGCTTGACAATCGCCCCACGGGAAACACCCTATTTATATTGGATCTACAAGAAAAGCGTAAGGCGCCCGCCTATCGGCGACAAGCAAATGTTCTGAGACAAAGAAAGGCGTTCTTTGCCTTTCATTGGCTCAGGTTATTTGGCCTCGAGCCGATGGCGCCTAGAGCTGGACAACAACTGCCCAGCCTTGAAGCAATTTAAGAAAAACTTTATACTTTCTTATCTTTTTAAAAAAAGGCGAGCCTCCAAAAAAGTCAGTTTATTGACCTTTTTGGAGAGCTCCGCCCTCTTAATGCCCACAGAATTATTATGACACATTGTAACTTTTTCATTCCGAGAATGAACTTTAAAAAATTTACTTTAACAGTACATTATTAAACGATAATTGAATATATGTTAAAATGTCGGCGTGCGATATATTCCTATAACATCCTTGCTTAGTTTACGTCGATGCCTCAGTTTCGGTTGTACTCCAAAGGTAATACAACAAAGGCCTGACTGTACCCACTATTTTCATCTGCCCATGCGCGCGGGCACAAAAACCCCGGCAAATGTGATGCACCCCAAAAGTTAGAGTTGAAAATCTACCTTTTGGGGTGTTTATTTATGGCTAAATATAGTGATGAATTTAAGATGATTGTAGTTCGAGAATATCAAGAAGGAAAACTTGGATATCAACGTTTGGCTAAGAAACATGGCGTGAAGTCGCATAAGCAGATTATTAACTGGGTAAAAAATTATGAGAAATTCGGAACGGAAGGGATCATAAAGAAGAAACAGAATAAAACTTATTCTGTTCAATTCAGGCTGGATGTATTAAGCTTTATGAAAAGAACAGGGTCTTCAGTAACAGAAACAGCCCTTCAATTTGGGCTAACAAATCCTCCTATGATAATTGCCTGGAAGAAAACATTTTTAGCTGGTGGTGCTGAAGCTCTGGATCGATTGAAAGGACGGCCACCTATGTCTGATAAAGCTAAGAACGGAAAGAACAAGCACTCAGTTGAAAAAGAAATGACATATGAACAACAATTGGAACGAGAAAATGAGCTTCTTCGTTTAGAGGTAGAATACTTAAAAAAGTTACGAGCTTTTCAGATGAATCCGGACGTCTATCTCGAAAAGCACAAGCAGCGTTATCATTCGAACTCAAAGAAACGTTCCGATTAAAGGATGTCCTGCGGGTAGTTGGTATACCAGAATCCTCTTATCATTATCATATAAAAATGACAAAGAAGGAGAATCCCGATCAGGAACTAGAAGCATGTATTTTCTCTATCTTTGAGGAGAACAATGGCAATTATGGTTATCGTCGTATCCACTTGGAATTGAAAAACCGAGGACATAAAATCAATCACAAAAAGGTTCAACGTATCATGAAAAAACGTGGCCTCAAAGGGGATAAGTTCATAAGAAAATCACGTAAGTATAGTTCTTACAAAGGGACTGTGGGGACCATTGCGAAGAACCGTATTAATCGACGTTTCACACAAATGTATGTCATCAAAAGTTAACTACTGATATAACAGAATTCAAGTGTTTAGACGGTGTAAAACTATATCTGAACCCAATCATGGATATGTTTAATAGCGAAATTCTTTCATATGGTATAAGTACACGTCCAACCCTAGAACTAGTTCTTAAACCACTCGAGGAAGCTCTCGAAATCGTAAAAGATTTTAAGTACAGAACAACGATTCATTCGGACCAAGGATGGCATTATCAGCATAATAAATGGGTAAAAGCACTTAAGGAAAACAAAATATTCCAGAGTATGTCACGGAAAGGTAATTGTATAGATAATTCACCAATGGAGAACTTTTTCAGTTTATTAAAACAAGAAATGTATTATGGTGAGGAACTGTGCTCGTTCGAAGATTTAAAGAAGAAGATTGAAGCTTATATAAAGTATTATAATACCAAACGTATAAAGCAAAAATTGGCAGGCATGAGTCCTGTTCAATATCGGATTCATACCAGCCAATTAGCTGCTTAATATAAAACTCTAACTTTTAGGGGTCACCTCAAAAATGAAGGGGTTCTTGGTGTAATCAGCTCTTATACAGTTCTTTTATTACTCATTATTGTTATTATCTTGTTGTTGCTCTGATGGCTCTTCTGTTGGATCTGGTTCATTTTCATCAACACCATTACATCCAAATAATAAACCAAAAGAAAAAATTGCTGATAGAAGCCCAAGAAAATATTTCTTATTTTTCATTTTAATTCTCCTTTCCTGATTTCTCTTTTTCATAAATAGCATATCCTAATTTTTAAAGTGTACTCATTCAGAATGGAAATTTGTTTCAGTATAATTTTAATGAATTTATTAAAATCTATAAGTGTTGGTCATTTTTTGGGGACTAAAATAATTCAAAGGTGTGATTCTGATGAATAAACGTGGAGGTATAATGTCTTCTTTACTTGCTGTAGGTGCAACTGGTGCGGCTATATACGGTGTTACAAGAGGCATCCAAAATGGATCTTTTCAACGTTGGCAACAAAACATTTCTAATGCAATGAATAATCCACAAGTCAAACAATTAATGCAATCCTTTAAAAACATGACAAATAACCAAGGTGTTCAACAATTAGCAACTAACTTACAAAGTGGGACAATTAACCAAGGTGCTCAGCAGGCAACTAACTTACAAAACGGAACAAGTAACCTAGGTGTTCAACAGGCGACTAACTTACAAAACGAAACAAATAACCTAGGTGTTCAACAGGCAACTAACTTACAAAATGGGACAAATAACGAACAAAAACAAGCAGGTAGTAACAATTCAAATTATAATAATGATTTATTGTAAAGGATGATTTGAGAGGTCTATAAGAAGAGGATTGATTAATACCTGACTATTTTCTTATGGAAAAGCGACTAGTTATAGCCCCCACAATGTGAGGGCTGTTTTTTCATCTTGAAAAGGCCCCTCTCATTTGAAAGGGGCTTAAGGGGAGGTGCTACCTACCAATCATCACGTCGACGGCGTTGTTCTCTACAACGACAAATGAATCTCTCGCGATCACGATCACGGTCCCGATCACGGTCTCGATCACGGTCACAATCATCCCAATCCCGTACTTCTCTACACCTACAGACTAATCTTTCGCGTCTCCGTCTGTCTCTTTCTCCACCAAAAAAATCATCTTCATAATAAGACATATACTCATCGCACCTCCTATATATATATTAAAGCCGGCCGACCTTAATACATATAATATTGGAAAATGCGTTATTTGATTGGTCAAATTGGCTGGTGAAAAAGAGGATTTTTTATGCAACGCCTTTCACACTTTCACAAAGAGACTTTTTTATCGCCTTAAGATAGAACTGATGCTCTTAAAACCTACCTCCTAAAATCTTGGTGATAAAAGGCACTGGGTCCTCCAGTTCAATTTCCGTCATATAATGATGAATCCTGTTTATCATCTCTTGCTTCTTAGATTGTAATACGGTCAATATTTCTTCTTCAATTTTTTCTTGTGTCTTCCACTTATCTAAATGATAAACCAAACCCTCGTTTATTAAAAAGTTTAAATTTTGTTCTTCTTGTCCAGGTAAAACATCATATATAATAATTGGGATTTTTTTGGTCAAGCCTTCGCTAATTGTTACTCCACCTGGTTTTGTAATGATTATATCAGTTAAATCATATAATCGATTCATCTCTTCTTTTGAATGTATATAGGGAATCGGCTGTATTAGGGGATGGTTCAAGTTTCTGATATGCTGAAGCAACTTATCATTTTTTCCGCATAGTACTCTGTATAAAACCTTCCCTGCTGGCATTAACCGGTTAAGTAACTGGAAAATCGATCCTGCTCCCATATTTCCTCCACTAAGCAGAGCTGAAAATTGCTGCTCTTTTTTTAGCGTTTGACTTTTTTGTTTGAACAGTGGATGAACTGGGATACCAGTGATAAAGATATTCCTTGGATTTACTCCATGAACTACAAGTTGGTCCTTAATTCTCTTGCTCGGTACGAAGTGATAATCAATTTCTTCGATTCCCCATAGGTTATTAATAAAGTAATCAGTATAAACATTAATAATGATCCCTGTCCAAAGTTGCAACTTTTTTAGGCGAGCAACCAAGTAAGAAGGTAGAGCATGAGTGCAAATAACTAAATTTGGTTTTTTGTCTTGTAATAAATGTCTAAATACGTTCATAAACAAAATTTCATAGGTTTGAAATCGTTTATTTAGGTTCGAATGCTTCACTGCAGCTAGCTGATAAATTGTGCTATACATTTTTGGCAGCTTATGGATCCATTGCAAATAAATGGAGGAGATAAAATTTTCAATGTTGCCGTAACCGTATGATAAAATATCGATTTTTTCACAATGAAAATCGTCATTAAATTGTTCTAATTGTAACTTTATACTATCTGCAACATGATGATGGCCTGAAGGAATTTGCAGAAATGGTAAAAATAATATTTTGTGCATGGAAACCCCCCCTTTCGGATTAGTTTGCGAAATATAAGTGATATTATCCTCCTCCCCTTTTTTTCCAATAATATTTGTTAGCGTTTTTAATCAAAATAAAATAGCTTCTATAAATCATTATCTAAGGAGAATTGGAATGAAAAGAATCAGACAACTTTGCATTGCCGGATGGAAAATGATAGATCCAGTCTACTTCCATTTCACACGATTACAATATATTAAGAAGAAATGCGGCAAAGAAACCATTATACGAGTGAGATTAACCAGATATCAAGGCAAAAATATTGTTTTAACTGATGGGACAGAGATCCGTAAGAATGACATCCTTGTAAAAGTTCATTTGCAAAATGCAAAATTATTATCTGAAATTATGCATTATAAAAATGAATTAAGAAAAGCTAAAATCGTTTATTCCAGAGTGAAGGATTCACTCCCGGCTGTCGTTGATTACGTTCAAGTGAGTAAGCATAAGGATGAAATTAAAGGTTTAATTGGGATTACTACACTTTATAAAGGTTGTAAGAGATTGGGATTCGAACCTCATTCCATAATAAGCCCTGCCTATAAAAAATTTAAGCAGACGGCTCTCCTGCCGATTTATTTTCTGTCTACTAACAACCAATTAAATCAAGGACTTCCTGAACCTATGTATTTATTCATGTCAAAAGACACGCTTTTTCAAAAATATAGTAGTGCTTCCATAGTTGGAAATGAAAATAAAACGTTAGAAAGTAACCTAATTAATTAAAGGATTGTACTTTTTCGGTTTTCATGGGCCCCCCATAAGCAAATAACTGGGACCATTTAATATAGAAATAATCGGTAAATTGAGCAATCAATATCAACAATAAGTATCAGAACATTTAGGACATGCCAACAGTATGCGTTCTATAGACAATAATTCATTGCGTAGAATTGGAATTCTCAATGGCAATAAGGGTACCAAGACCCCTGTCAAAAAACCTTTTCTACTAGTATGAATAAACCTTAATGTTGTGATCATAATAACAGTGGTAAGGTAAGACAAACCAGGCTGTTGAAGCTGCTCAACAGCAGCTTCAACAGGCTTAACAACAAATTCAGCAAGCACAAGCTACAGCTCAAATACAACAAAGTTCAAAGCAACAAAATCAACAAAATCGTTATCAATAATCCTTCTCCCCTTTAAAGGGGATTTGTTGGACTATAGCCAAGCGGTAAGGCAACGGACTTTGACTCCGTGATCGTTGGTTCGAATCCAGCTAGTCCAGCCAAAATTTACCTAATAAAATCTTCTTAGAAGAAAGATTCAAGACACCGATACTATTTTAAAATGAATAAACCTAGCAGTTTATTGGTCCCCCTCCTTTCCCTCTAATAGACTGCTCCTATGTCGAAACACCTCAGTAAAAGCCGAGATACGATTTATCCAGCTTTTATAACATCTATTGAATGAGGCAAATGGACATTATGAACGGTTATTTCCGGACGGCTGCCTATCCTGATATTTACGCCGGTTTGTCCAAGCCCCTCGCTTATATAAAATCGTTTTTCTTCATAACTGTGTAAACCTTTCACCATATTCATCTTTACCAGTTTGCCCATTTTTACCAGATGATATGGCTTTGGCCAATGAATTTGGCCACCATGAAAATGACCGGACAGCAAATAATCAAAATGGTAGTCATGCATTGATAAAACAACATTTGGATCATGCGTAATGATCAGATTATATCCTTTATCCAAGCCATTATAGGATTCCATTAAATTACTTCTCTTAGTACTAAAATCATCAATACCAATAATATTTAATGGAACTCCATCTATATCAATCCTATCGTTTTCATTTTGCAAAATTCTTATTCCATTATTTACCAACACGTTTTTTAATTGATTTAGATCATCTTTCCGCAAAACATAATCATGATTGCCAAATACAGCATAGATTCCATAAACAGGCTTTAGTTTATTTAAAACTTGCAAATATGGCAAAAGCTTTGGGATACTCCGCTCTTTATCCATAAAATCACCGGTTAAAGCGATTAATTCAATCGGCTGCATTTTGAGTTTCTCATATAGTTGTTCTGGTGATATTGAAATGTTTTCAAGATGCATATCAGAAATACGCAATATCCTTAATGGCTCTTCGCTTTTCTTTGAACCTTTTTCACAATCTATATCAATGTAATTAATGACAACTGATCGGGTATTCTTATTGCCTATAAATAAGAAAAGACTTAAAGCTATGAATATTAATATTAATATAATAGTCAATTCTGTTTCCCCTCCTTACGTATATTATACGTGGAAGGAGTAGAGATTTTAACCTGTAATATATGGATAGAATGTCAATTGCATAAAAACTGGTTGTAGCTCCTTAATGAAGGATCATCCCATTTGCAATTCATTTCTTAGCTTTGGCGTGGAAACCTTGCTAAATAAGAGCCGTATGCACTCCAACTACACAGTTTTTTACATTAAATCTCCGAATACTCTTAATTAACGATTTCAGAAATTTTTGGTCCTAGACTGCATAATGGATTCAACAGCTGCTTAATCTAATAACACTTGTATAGTATGTGGCTAATCTCAAAGCTACTGGGCACAATAAACTTACATAAATGAATGAGGAGGGTTCTATCATAATGAACGAAAAAAAGATACATCTAACGTCAAGTGAAATCGCTTCCCTCTGGACAGGTTATATGAATGATAGCATGTCTGAGACTATTTTAGGTTTTATGCTTAAGAATATTGAGGACCCTGATATCAAAACGGTCATTCAATATGCTTATGATATTTCAAGAAATCATCTGGAGCAATTAGTGTCTATTTTTGAAAACGAACAATACGCCATTCCGATCGGATTTACGGAACAAGATGTAAATATGAACGCTCCATGGCTTTTTACAGACATGTTTTGTTTAACCTATGTGAATCATATGGCAAAAGTGGGTATGTTAGCATACAGTGGTTTTGTTTCAATGAGTTATCGGGAAGATATCTGTCATTATTTTTCTCAAAGCTTAGCTGAGACCAATCATCTTTATAATCAATCGCTCAAAATTGCTCTTTTAAAAGGGTTAAACGGTCGTCATCCTTATATTGAAGTTCCAAAACAGACAGATTATGTAGACAGTAAAAAGTATTTAAGTGGGTTAAACCCTTTTAGCGAAAAACGTCCATTAAACGCGGTTGAAATTTCTCATTTGTATATGAATATATTGACAAACTCGATGGGCGTTAAGTTATGCCTGGCTTTTGCCCAAACTTCCCCATCAAAAGATGTTCAGGATTTTATGTTACGCGGAAAAGAAATTTCACAAAAACATATTAAAATTTTTGTGGATACGCTTTTGAAAGATCATATCGAAGCGCCACAGGTACCAGATGTCGGTGTAGGTGATTCGATCACCCAAACATTTTCTGATAAATTGATCATGTTTCATATGTCCCTAATCACTTCTTCTGGGATAGGTAACTATGCGACTGCCGCGGCGGCAAGCCAACGAAGTGATTTAGCGGTGAATTATGAACGACTATCGTTAGAAATCGCCAAGCTAGCTAAAAGCGGAGCAGATATTATGATTACACACAACTGGCTAGAACAACCACCGGGAATTAAAGATCGGGAAAAGTTAGCGAGAAGTAAAGAAAAAAGCTGATCTTAGCCAGTCAGCTTTTTTGCTCGTATTATCCATAACAGAACATGAAAGAACCATTAATGTATTCTTATATCTAACCTGCATATACATCCAGCAATAATATAGATATGCTCATACAAAAGCTTTGTTTCCAGGATATTTCTCATACACCCCAACCAAACAAGGAAATTGCGTTTGTTCTTTTTTCAACTCTCGAAAGTTAAGAAAGCGATTGCCGGTAAAAACCACTTCATCTGGTGAGAGTTCCAAACAGTTCAATGGATTTTGGCCTGTTTTCATATGCAAGTGTTGCTGCGCGTCTTCCGCTGTCTGAGCAAAAATAAAGACCCATTTCTGTCTCCCCGTCTTAAGTGAAAAAATGTTCATCTGATGAAAGCCAAGGTAATTCATTTCCAGCAATTTCTCCAATTTCTCTGGATCGGGGTTGATTTGCAGCAAAACTGCATCATCCTGCTCTAACTCAATCTTCCCCTCCTGAATCAAGCAGAAGATCGAATGGGCAAGGAGCGATTCCTCATACTTGATCGCATCTTCATATAGCGCCTTAATCGTGGCCATCTAGAATTCCTCCAGTAAATTGATTATAACGCGCAAACACTGTGCCCATCGGACCATTGCGGTTTTTTGCAATAATCAGTTCCAAATGTTTTGGATCTGCATCCTGATCATAATAAGCATCTCTGTAGAGAAAGATCATCACATCCGCATCTTGTTCGACACTGCCAGATTCACGAATATCGGACATCATCGGTCGTTTATTTTGCCTTTGCTCCACCGCTCGGTTCAATTGGGCCAATAAAAGAACTGGACAATTCATTTCCTTCGCCATCCCCTTTAGCTGCTTCGAAATTTCTGTTACCTGCATATGGGCATTCCCGCCATAATGATGTTCAGGTCGAATCAACGTTAAATAGTCAATCAACAGGAGTGGCTTTTTATCCGGGTATTCGTGCATTAATTTCCTTGCCTTCGCGCGCATCTGGGCGACCGTTTGCCCCGCTTCATCAAACATCTGGATATTGGTTTCCGACACGCGACCGATCAGCTCTGGCCACTGTTCCTTTTGAGCCTGGGTGAGGTGTTGATAGGGATTCCGCAGTTTCAAGCGATTGATGGCCCCTGTTGAAGCGATTAGTCTTTGAATCAAGCTTTTATTCGGCATTTCCAGTGAAAAAATAATCGGCAAATCCCCATTCAAACCGGCTTGCTTAGCAAAATGAAGCATCACATCTGTTTTTCCCATCGAAGGCCTTGCCGCCAGCACCGTGAGCTCCCCATCCTGGAAACCATTCGTCATTTGGTCTAGACGCATTATTCCGGTTGAAATCCCCTTGACATGATTTCCTTCTTGCCATGGGGCTTCATAAAGATCGGCTAACCCCGTTGAAATCGCTAGGTAATCATCGATTTTCGCCTCATTGATTTGGTCTAAAGCATGAATCACCTTTTGAATCTCCCAGTCTTCCTCCTTGGCGATTGTTAAAATACTCCTTTTCTCCCGTTCTTTCCATTTTTCAAGCACCAACTCCTCATATTCTTCAAACTTTTCAACATTCGCGAAGGATTGCAAGTCATGGAGATAGGAGATGCCGCCAAACGGTTCCAAGTCCACTGTTGTAGAGAGTGTGACGAGATCAATCGTGCCACCTTGTTGATGCCGATCTCGCATTTGTTTAAATAAGGCTTGATGGCGTGGATCTGCAAAATGTCCAGATTTGATCATCGTGTCCCCGATCAAATGATTTTCTTTCATCATGCAGCCAAGGAGCGCTTTTTCAGCTGTCATTCTGCTCTTCCCCCTCTGAAAGATTGTGTTGATAAAGTTTTGAAAGATCCATATCCAAGGCCTGTTGGCCAAAATATTTTTTCTGCTGCTCAAGTTCCCGGTCCAAGGCGGCCACATCCTCCCATGTTTTCACATTGTGATGACGCCATCTCTTCAAAATCCCATATGTATATCGCCAATTTCGATTGCCAGAAGCTACGGAAATTTTCATAGCTTCGACCACAAGCACTTCCCCAAACTCCTCTAACGCATCCACCAGCTCTTCTGCCATATAAGGGCTCAGCATTCCAATATTCTGTTGATAAAAATCAATCACATTTTCACCACCACCATTCACTCTTTGCGATTCTTGTTGTTCTTTTTCTACTTCTTTTTCTTCTTCTTGTCCCCGCATCGTGCGCGTATCGTCATACGACTCATACAACCTGCGAATTTGCTCGTGTTTCACATTCGCCCCAACAAATTCAATCAAACTCCGGTCTTTTACCTTACTCAACTCAGCTATCACACAATCTTCCACAGGCTTGCCACCACGATTAAAATTGTATTTCCCCCAATTTCGAATCGCCAATTCCCTTGTTTGTGGGTTATACTTCAGCAGTTTATGCTGATGAATCAAGCGTTCAAAAATACTTTGCACCGTCTCCATTGAATAACCCGTATCAAACGCCATTTGCTTCTTCGTAATAGAGTAAATACCAATTTGCGTTGTATTTGAGTTCGTCAACAAATACAAAAACAGATACTTATCCTCTGGTGTCATCTCCTCCACCACTTTCGGATCATTCCAAAACCCAATATCAATCATGCGAAATTTTGCCATCGTTCCTCTCCCTTTCTTATTCATCATTTTCGTAAAAGCAACATAAAGGATCAAAGGCTAAGATCGTTAAAGGAGCAACGGCTATGATTGCCACGTCCTATTGGCCTTCAATGTGCATATATGGAATTCACCAAAATTTGGACACCTTTTATAAAAAATTTTTCAAAAAAAGGCCTCCACACCGAAATTCGGCAGCAGAGACCAATCGAGACATTTAAGTTGGAGTGCACATTAGCAATGAATTCAACATTAAAACCAAAGATATATTGTCCATTATAGAATTGACCAAAGCCAGCCATCGTTTCGGACCATAGAAGGGCAACAATCGGTGATTTAAATTCATGATGTTCGTTATTCATCCCGTCTATCGTATCCAATCAACTCAGTCATCATGTTTTTCTATTTTTCCTATTAACGTCAAACCTATACAAATGGAGAAAAGTTCTGCTAACAGCAAACATCTTACATATTTACATTTTTTATACAGATAATAGAAGAAAGTCCGGTAAAAATGTGAGTTGACAAACATGTTCCTTATCATTCTGAATATCATGATCCTTTTTTGCATCGCCTTTTTCATTATAAAGAAAAGGCTTAGCTTGCCTGAGAACCTATTTATTTTCATGATACAAGAACTGATCATTACGAGTTGTTTTTCCGTTTTATATATCAATTTAAAAGTATGGGAAATAACGAATAGGATTCCATTATTTATTATTTTTCGACTTTACGAATTCATCGTCATCCCCTTGTTATACGTAATGTTTTTCAATTTATTGGCAGCGATTCAATCTCGTTTCAACAAATGGTTGTTCACGATCACTTATGTAGCCATTCTATATGGGGTTGAGTTTCTGCTTGTGCAAGGGAAGGTCATTCGCTATAATGGGTGGGATTTTTGGCAATCCCTCTTCTTAATTGCTGTTGTTCTACTCATTTCGTATATTTTGCAATTTTGTTTCAGCCAAGTCTTACGAAAGGAAGGGATTAGAAGATGATGCCCTTACAATTACCAAAAACATTTGACGAGAATGAATGGTTTATTATCATTGGGCTTATCCTTTCTTATTCATTTATACTTTGGCTTCCTAAACGGTTTCCTTTAAGTCTCACGATACTTCTTTTACTCTTTGGCTCAACCGTTGCGCGAATTTATGACCATTTATTATCCTCACCGGATTTGAATTTATACAACATTATGGATTCAGGAAAGTATGAATGGTTTGATGTCATTTCATATTTTTTGTATGCACCATTCTCTTATCTCTATGTCTATTTGTATGAAAGATTAAATGTTCGGGGGTTCTGGATATTGCCTTATATTATCATTTCTTCCATTATTGGAACGCTGTTTGAGGGAGTAAACGCGCTATTTCATGTTTTTAACTACCACGGATGGAAATTAACCTACTCCTTTAGTGTTTATTTATTTGTGCAAGCATTGACATTGCTTTTTTACCATAAAATTAAACATTTTCATCATATGCAAAAGAAGATGTAGGCTTGGCTAATTCGCTTGATTTTTTTCAATTTTACGTATCCACTTATAGTATAGTACTAACGTAATCAGTAGAATTGGGTCAACAATTGCGGAATACCCTAACTTCCACCAACCATAATGGAAATAACCCCAAGGCCCGGGGAGTAATGCGAATGATTCGTACATTAGTAGTGATATTGTCCAGCAAATAATATAAAGGGTCTGTTTCATAAGTGATCTCTCAAGGGGATACCAATTTAAAAACATGACATTGACAGCAGGTATAATCATGATCAGGGTTGGAATAGAACGCAAGTCAACCGCTTTTGAGTAATACCAGTAAGCATGGTATTTAAAATCCAAATATAAATCAACAAGTGTCTGGAATGCGATTGTAAATACGATGATATGGACGATTTGATTGATAGATAAATTTCTAACTTTTAAAAGAGCAATCACATTAAAAACAACAATCGCGATAATCATTCCAAGCAATATGTACACTTCCTTTTAGTCCCCTTAGTCTTTTTAACAGTATATCCAAGTTTTACAAGACATAAAGAGAGAACTATAATATGGACAATCGATATTATCAGAGAGGGAAATGAGTGTACTTTTTGCATGTCTTTTATCCGCTGGTGGAACTAAGGACACCACCATATTTTGTATAAAGCCCAAAATATCAAGGGCTTGAAACCCTTGATATAACTGGTCTTACATATTAATGCATCAAAAGGATTTGAACCTCCGCTGATTATTCAGCTACCAGGCTCTCATTAAAAGAATCCATTTTATTTGCGTTTAAAGTTTTTTCAATAGAAGTCGCATTTGTATTAATTTATAAAGGTATTTTGATCATAGGTCAGAAGCCATTCATCATTTTCTTTTTCAAATACGAGGTGGAGATAATAATCTTGATGGTAAGGGGTTCCTTCTTCGTCACAATCATCATAATGAATGAGTAATACCACGAATGCCATTTCTTTAGATTCTTGTGATTTTACTATATCATATGTGATTTTCCAATCTGTATCCGAAAACCAGTCTTGATTAAATTGGATAAATTCTTCCCGGTTTTGAATGAACTTCCCATTTGGTAAGATAAGTATGATATTATTCTGATGAATGGTATCCGAAAAACCTACAATATCCTTTTGCACCATGGCTTGCATATGCCTTTCTAAAGTTTGATTAAAGTCCATTTTATTCTCCTCCCATAAGTTGCATTTTCTTTAGATTAATAGTTCGTTCATTAAAACCTAATAACTTTTATAAAGTTCCGATAGTTTGGCGCTCGCTCTATCCCAAGTCCTCTTTCACTTTATATCTAGCTGCAATAAAGGAAAATAATATTGTGAAAATGAGCGCCACACCAGCTACGTGAAGGACATCATTCATGTTATTGAAATCTTTTGTACTGACAATCGTATTCACCAGCAAATATGAAGACAGATTTACATCACCAACAAGGGATTCTAGTGCCCCCACAATCATCCCTAGGACATTTAACCCGAGGACTACCCCAATTACTAAGCTGGTAATTAAATTTTTGCTGATTATTGAGATACACAGGATCACAATTGAAAATGCCCAATGGAGTAAAAACTGACCAACAAGCAATTTTACAAAATACCCCAAATCGCCAATAGTTGCATTATTGAAGAAAATGGCTCTTCCGATCAGATCAGAAATAACCATCGTTACTAACATGAGCAACGTGAACATGCCTAGAATAAGGATTTTTGAAATGACGGAATACATTCATGCGTTATTCATGGACAACTCTTCCAGGATATGGCTGGAAATAATGATGGTTATTCCCGTTTTGTTCAATTCGAAAATCAACTTTCTGATCTCGAAAATACCTTGTGGATCCAAACCGTTGATCGGTTCATCCAAAATCAAAACATCCGGGCTTCCCATCAACGCAACTGCAATCCCAAGTCTTTGCTTCATCCCCATGGAATAGTTTTTGACCTTGGTCTTGTTTGATCCATCCAATCCGACAAGCTTCAGTAGTTCGTTAATGGGCTTTTTTCGGTTCTTCAGCCCATAGATAATAGCTATCAAATCCAGATTTTCATATGCGGAATAATAAGGGTACAGCCCCACATTCTCAATTAGCAAGCCCATCCGTTCAAAATAAGAATGATTATCCTTCACTACACGATCAAATAAATGGATCTTTCCAGATGACGGATACATTAATCCCCCGATCATCTTCAGTAAGGTGGATTTTCCAGCTCCATTTCGGCCAATCAAACCGAAAATTTCGCCTTTAAATATTTTGAAATCCGCCTTATCCACTGCTACTTTCGATTTGAACTGTTTGGTTAGCTGTTTAACTTCAATAATTACTCTTGACATATTTGCACTTCCTCTTACACATTACTTTAAATAAAAAAAGCTAATATATCGTCAAGAAAAAGTTAAGAAAGTTCAAAGAAATATTATGTACTCAACCTGAAACCAATTCCCCAAACAGTGTCGATATAAGTCTCTTCAGTATGATTTCTAATTTTATGACGGATATTACTAATGTGAACAGTGATTGTCTTGTCTTCTCCTATATACATATCCTCCCATGCAAACTCATATAAATCCTGCTTTGTAAACACTCGGGTAGGATTTTTCACCAAGAGCTCAATAATTTTGTATTCCCGTCTAGTAAGATTCAACTCAACATTATTGACTCTAACGCTCATTGTATCACTGTCTAGAAGTAAATTTTTATGCTTGTATTGAGAGACGGATTCGGTTTTAGCATTTCTTTTTAAATGCACATTGATTCTGGCAAGCAATTCCTCCACTTCGAACGGTTTCGTGACATAATCGTCGGCTTCCAAATCAAATAAGTTTAATTTATGATCCAGTTTTTCCTTGGCCGACAATACAATAACCGGTGTATCGCATTTTAATTCCGTTCTTAATTCATACATAAAAGCTTCCCCCGTTAGACCGGGAAGCATTAGATCTAATACAATAAGCTCATACATATGACGAGTAACGTTCATTTTCCCCTCGCTGCCAGAATACGCCTGCGTGCATAAAAAGTTCTCTTTTCGCAGCACGTCATATATAATGTTGTTGATATGCTCATCGTCCTCGATAATCAGAATCCTAGGCCGATTCATCTCATCGCCCATGTTCATTCTCCCTTTCAGTTTTGATAAAAACCACACTGATGCAAAATTGGTTACCTTTCAAGTCAGCATAAACATAAATGATCTTCGACTAAGTACCGACACGTCCTGTGTCGAACGTCGAAGTCACCACATCCTGTGGAAGCTCGTTGGCTTGCTTCTCCGCCTCGAACTTTCATGTACAGAATATGCTAGTGTCGGCGTTGCTGACGGGACGTCAGCGTCTTTAGCCGACTTGGCCCTTTTATCCTCCTTTTTGAACACGCACTTTAAGTATTGTCTTCACACTGTTCACCTGCTTATCCCATTTGTTTTGTTTTTCAAGAAAAGGGTAAACAAATAATACAACACAGACAAATTAAAGGAGGAAAAATAATGAGTATTCTTTGGACGCTAATTGTTGGTGGTGTGATCGGTTGGTTAGCCGGATTAATCGCTGGACGTAGTGTTCCGGGCGGCATAATCGGAAACATCTTAGCTGGTATTGTGGGATCTTGGTTAGGTACCTTCCTCCTTGGTTCATGGGGACCCGTCATAGCTGACTTTGCCATTATCCCTGCTATTATTGGAGCGATTGTCGTTGTGCTTATTCTTAGTGCCATCTTGCATGGTACAACGAAAAACAGAGCATAAAGAAAGTAGGTATACACTTGATTCAGTAGATATCTAATTCTACTGGATCAAGTTTTTTGTGTCTGTATCACTGCCTTACCATTTTTCAAAAACCAAAATAAATCTTTAAGCCTGATGATTTCGCAAAGAATGCAAGCCTTCTTGCAGGGAATAGCAATGCCCCAGGAAAGCGGCGCAATCCAGTAAAAAGTTGCGCAATACCCCAGTTAATGTCGATCAGATTGTTCCAGCATTCAATAGAATAGCATTAAAAAAGATTGCTTTCGCTTCTAGCTCTAGCAATCTTTTTTGACAGTATCTCCAGGTTTCACAGTATGATAGACGGGCTTTGCTTTTTCTGAAGAAGATCCGGATAGTTGAATCTTTTGCCCAACCTGAATCAGATTAGGATTTTTAATCCCATTGAGCTCTGCAAGCTTTTTCACTGTGGTCCCGTATTTGACTGCAATCTCACTTAAGGTATCCCCTGCTTTTACGGTGTAGGTGTGTGTCATACTTTCAGGTTTGGTCACTGGCTTTTTAGTCGCATTCGAATTCTTCTTTGGCAAGAAATCATGATAAGCTTCATTCATATCGACATGGCCGGAAATGCCAGCAACTTGTCCTGTGCTACTGTATTGCCACATTTGGTATGAACCTTTATACGTACATTTCGGGCCCCACTGTGCCACCCACTTATCAAATCGATCTAATTTCCTGCTTTTGAGGGAACCATTTAACCAGCTCAAACTTGCGTACAATGATACGAAATACCCTGCATCCTCAACAGCTTTTAGCCATGTAAAACAAATGTCGATCAATGTCGCTTTCGAAGGCATGCCCCGTTTGCGTTTGTAGTTGTCGGCATCCTCCATATCGAAAGCGATTGGGTATGTCGGATTTTTACCTCTCAACAACCGAAAAGCGTGATCAACTTCACTCCTTGCTTCATCTATGTTCATGGCATAGCTGTAAAGATAAGCTCCCCATGGAAGGCCAACACGCTCACATTCATTCACATTACGCTCAAAATATTGATCATCTTGACCCTCTAAATCACTTCCAAACCCCATGCGTATGATCGCAAATTCTATTCCCTCCACTTTCACCTTGTCCCAATCAATCTTTCCTTGATGTGCAGATACGTCAATCCCTTTTTTCGCCACTATTCCATCTCCTTCTATAGGATGTTCAAAAAGTCCGGTAAAAATGACACTGCGAGAAAATGATCTTCGACTAAGTGCCGACACGTCCTGTGGAAGCTCGTTGGCTTGTTTCGCCGCCTCGAACTTTCGACGTACAGGATGTACTAGTGTCGGCGTTACTGACAGGACGTCAGCGTCTTTAGCCGACTTGGTCCTTTTTATCCTCCTTTTTGAACACGCACTCTATTGAATGATTTATACATAACGCTACTCACCCTCAAAATATAAAAAGAGTCCTGAAAAGGACTCTTCTATCACAGTTGTTTATTTAAAATTTCAGCATTAGCTTCAATTAATTATCGCTTTCTTGCCATTGTTCGCCTCCACATTTGGTTGCATCTATTACAATTTTGAGTGCTTACTTTCCCTTTCTCTCGATCGTATTTTTCGTACCGCTATACAATCCACTTGCAGATAAACCTAGTATCGTCCCAACCAAAATTCCTTGCTTCAAATCATATTCTGTTACATAAACAATTCCGATCACGATCCCAACTCCAATCGCAATCAATGGCAGAAATCTTTTACCTACGCCAGCTATCTTAAATGCCTCAACCAGCCCCACAATCAAGGGAATCAGCAAAACGTTATGAACCTCAAACACTTTCTTTCCCTCCTCTTTATTATTTTATGAACGCATGTCCTATTGGGAACGGCAACACTCTACCTGCTATAAAAATCAGCTATTTCTCTACTACTCGTCATATATAAAAAGAGCTCTTAAAAGGACTCTTCTAAAGAAAAACAGGAATTCCTCGTTCTACCTGTAACCACAATACCCTTGTGTACTGCATATATTACAACGAAGATCAACAAAAGATTCGTGATTACAAGTGGGGCCTGAGCTAGCCCAGAATTGCAAGCATTTCGCTAAAATCGCGAACCGCTCTAGCGGTATGATAGAGTATAAATACATGTACATAAGGAACAAGTTTTATGAAGAATTTCCCCAGAATTTTTTGTGTGTAGATTGTTGGTAATAGATCAGGATAATAAAGGGCATATTGAATAAAAAATATATCAAATCCACCCACCATCCCAATAAGGATGGTGAGCCAGGCATTTTGTTTAGTTTCAACACCGAGTGGAATAGGAAGTAGTTTTATTGAAAATTATAGGAATGACCATTTTATATATGGTTTTATTGATTCCGGCTACAATTTGTATGAAGTTATTTTTTGGATATGATGTGAGAGGAGCGGGGTTAGAGTGAATACGGCCATTTTACGCCATAAGTGTTGCCGAAAAAGCGTTTTATTTTCTTTATATTCTATGCATTCTTTTACAGCCCCTTGTCAATTATTTTATGGAAAAAAGAAAAAAGACATCATAATCATTCAAATGGCAGTAATGCTCCCATTTTTTTGACCCGCAAAAATGGAAGCCCCTTGGGAGATGTAGCAAGCCCCAAGGTTACGTTTCAAAAGTAAGATAGCATGTAAATGGAAAATCTATAATGAATTTGAGGAGATTATTTAGGATGGGGATGAAATGGAGAAATGGCAAAATGAAACGAGGGTAAATTAATCCTATCGTAATTTATATATGTAACGATAATTAGGGGATAGAACTCAGCCTTTGAAAATCCCTTTGATTCCATGTAATGATAGCTTTAATATCAATGAATTCTCTATTTCGTTGCTTAAAAAGCATTAAAGAAATTTGCTAAATATTTCCTTTAATAAGGGAAAGCTGATCGCTCAACTTTCCCTCGTACATTTCTCTTATTGCATTTTATTTTGTTGTGATTGAGCAGTGGCCTGTGCTTGCTGAACCTGTTGTTGAGCCTGTTGCAATTGCTGCTGAGCTTGTTGCAGCTGTTGCTGTTGCCCGGCATTAGCTCCTGCTTGGTTTTGGAATTGTTGTAATTGTTGCTGAGCTTGTTGTAGCTGTTGTTGAGCTTGTTGCATTTGTTGTGGGTTCGCACTTGATTGTGCCGCCTGAACAGCTTGTTGTGCAGATTGAATCGCTTGCTGCATTTGTTGTTGCTGGTTTTGTTGTGTCATTAGATGATAACCTCCAGAATGAAATGTTTGAAAAATTTCTTCAACATTCATTAAACTTTACAATTCAACCGGAATTTATACAAAATAACTTCAAAAAGGAAGAATGTCTGTGACCGTTGGATGCCCTTTACGCATTTCCGCTTCAACAAGTGCGCTCGCTACATGAAAATATTAACCTTTCATCAGCATTTCCCCTGCTTCCCATCCGAGAATGGCAGCACCAAGATAACTGATCCACGTATACTTGTCCATTATTTTCACAATTATTTTTTGAACCAAATACCATAAAATGAAATTTTGTAGCAATTGAACGATGATCACGGCAAAAAGCCAGTTGATTCGGGATAAAAAGACACCCTTCGGGAAAAATAATATTCGTTAAATATTTTTTCATGAGGGAGTGGCTTTATATAAACAATTACACGAACGATAATCGTGCCAGACGTTATAAAGCACATGTTAGCATAGTCGGAACCACTCAACTTCATTTGCGAAACCCTTATATCATTGCATGGTGGTCGGCAGCTTTTCCCGGATTTGGTCATCTGCTACTATCAAAATACCTTAGAGGATATGCCTTATTTATATGGGAGGTTATTGTCAATCTAAATGCTCATGTGAATATGGCGATGATTTATTCCTTTCAAGGGAATATCGACATGGCGAAAGAGGTTTTAAATACAAGATGGCTCTTGATGTATATTCCTGTTTATCTGTTTGCCATTTGGGATAGTTATCGAACGACGGTTGATTTAAATAAGGTATTTCTTTTAGCAGAGCATGAGGGACATCGTTTCAATACATTCAGTATTGGGGCAACAGAAATTAATTATCTGGATAAAAGAAACCCTTTACTTGCCGTCATGTGGTCGTTATTTCTACCAGGTCTTGGGCAACTTTATATCAATAGGATTATGACCTCTTTTTTTGTTGCCGTTTGGTTAGTCACGTTTTTCTATTTTTCACATTTTCTAGAAGCCGTTTCCCTATTGTTCTTAGGTAAAGTAAATGAAGCCACCTCGGTTATTACCCCAGAATGGCTCTTATTTATTCCTTCACACTACGGTTTTGCAGTGTATGACGCTTATATTAATACGGTCGAAAATAACAAACTCTATGAATGGGAACAAAGACAATACCTAAAAGAAAACTATCAAGCAAAAGGGTTTCAAATCCAAAAAGGTCAAAAAGTGAAGTGATGAATGTGCAACTACTTTCAACCTTTGAAAGTAACATTTTTTTAGAAATGGCCATCTCAACAATAGAAAAAGCAGGCATAAAACAAGAAAATATATTTGCAGTTCCATTAGATAATCGAACAGAGGAACGTAAAATTTTCGATTCCCACTATCGCTCCGACGGTACATCCCTAATTGATATCGGAGTTGCATTAGCCACGGCATTTTCTGTTATTGGAGCCAGTATCGGATTTACATTGACATGGGGGCCCATTTATTGGGGATTGATCAGTGCCGTTATTGGCTTTGTTTTGGGATTCGCGATCAGACTTTATACAGAAAAAATTTTCAAAAAGAAAAAAAGGCTCCTAAGAGGGGAAAAATCCGAAATTATTCTGATTATTGATTGTAAGGATTCGCAAGCTGAATTAATTGAAAAAATCCTTTGGGATCATTTTGCCTTGGGTGTAGCCAAAATAACTTGAACCTTCTTTAATGGGGTTTACTGGCAGTTATACTCATGCCATTCGCTGCACTCAAGGCAGGAAACGTTTAGAACACAATTGATGAAAACCTGCATTGTAGTTGAATGTTGCAAGGTTCAACGGATGCAATTCCTTCTTCATTTTCGATTCCTTTTTACTCACATAGCTTTCTGATTATTTCACGAACATCTTTTTCTAATTTTAGGCGTTTACTTTCCTTTTTTTCGATCGTATTTTTGGTACCGCTGTACAATCCACTTGCTGATAAACCTAGTATCGTCCCAACTAAAATTCCTTGTTTCAAATCTAATTCTGTCACATAGACAATTCCGATCACGTTCCCTATTCCAATCGCAATCAATGGCAGGAATCTTTTACTTACGCCTGCTATCTTAAATGCCTCAACCAATCCAATAATGAGTGGGATGATTAAAATATCATACATTTCAAACATACCTACTCCCCCCTTCTTCTTATTCTATGAGCGCCTGTCCAATTGGAAGCGGCAGAGCACCATTCCTCCATACAAATCCGTAAATGCCTGCATAGCGTACAAAATGTAAAGGTGCTGTTAGCTGGAAGGAACGGCTCCTCTAATTTTTCGAACGGTGAATAGGAATACCCTATCCTAAAAATATAAAAAAAGCCCCTAAAAGGACTCTTCTATCAAAATTCACACTAAAATTTATTTGTCTTATAAGACCCGAAAGGATCCTTAATGTTCACGCACTTTTGTTATAGATTTTCCTTTTTTCTATTTTTATAAAAACCCAATCCTAATACTAAGATGATTAAAAAACAATGACTACATATTCCAGGGTTTTTCCTATCCCTATTGTTGATCCAGTTGCTTATCTTTCATCAGCATTTCACCGGCGACCAATACAAGAATAGCGGACTCGACATAACTTATCCAAGTATACTTGTCCATTATTTTTACAATCAGCTTTGAACAAAATATCATTACTGGAATACTAATGGAATATGTCCATCCGCTGCCCCTGTAATCGCCACGACATTATCTAAACTCATCACCGCATCCGCCAGTATGATCGTACCAATCGCTTTCAGCAAACTCGTTTGCGCGGAGGTCTGATTGCCTTCCTGATCATCCCCCACTAACACTTTATAGGCAATCCACAGAAGTAATATCCCGGCGATAATATGCACGAATGGGATTTGCAGTAATTTGACAATGATCATTGCAAAGAGAATACGCAGCACCACAGCGCCGGTAATTCCCCAAAATATGGCTTTATTTTGTTCCTCTTTAGATAATTTTCTCGTTGCCATCGCAATCACAATCGCATTGTCGCCTGAAAGGATGATATCAATTGCGATTATTTTTAATAAGGCAAGTACAGCGGTTGAAGAAAACATGATTTCTGCCAAAACAAATCCATTATGGCTCATCGGACTCCTTCTTTCCCCAAAATTTTAACACTGTATTATATCATACCCTTCTTCGATTCAGGAACATTTGCTTGTCGCCCCTAGGCAGCCGTCTTCCACTTTTCTTGTAAAAATGTGAGTTTGTTCTAGAATGTTTGTCCAATCAAAGCTTCCTTTTCCTAATATGATAAATGAAGACGGGTTAATTCACGATAGAAAGGGTGCATTCCATTCTCCAGGCAGAAAGCCTCAAGGAAATGCTACCTATTTTCCAAAAACTCCTAAAAATGTGGGTTTGCCCTAGATTGTTTGTCCAGTCATTATGCTGTTTTCCTAATAAACTAATATGGAAAGCTGGCCAGCTGAAGAATAAGGAAGGAGCGATTCAATTTGTATTACGAAGAAGAATTTTTCTTAACAGAAGATTTTGGTAGAAATAGACGTAGATCGAATGATTTTTCAGATTATGATTCTGACAGGGATCGCAATTCAGAATGTGGTTGCGGACGTAGAGATCCTGAAAGAATAGAAAAACATGTGTACCATCATATTGTGGATGAAAAACCGGTACACAGAAAAGAGCCAGTTGAAAAATGTTGCCCTACTGAGCCTACTCATAAAGGTTGCTGTGATGATCAATCATGCTATTGTCAACAATTAAGGAACATGGCAATAAACACACCTGTCACACTTATTATTGAAGGAGCAACAATTCCAATTCCAGGTATCTTTATGGGATTCGATAACAAAACATGTTGTGCCACCTTCTCTGTTGCTGCTGTAGCCCCATTGGTTGCAGGGACACTAGTCGTTGACTGTAAGAAAATTCAAGCATTACTTTTAACCACTATTGGTGGATAATTAAAGCTTTACCGCGGGTGAGTATTGAAAAGGTTTCTTCTATTGGAGAAACCTTCTTTTTTTGGTACTCATTATTTGAATTGACGTTTTTCCGCTTTTCAGCCAATGCAGATGTCGATGGATGGTGTTATTTCCAATGAGGATCAATGAATGTCGCTAAGTGAGGAAATTTTTGAAGATTACCTTGAATATTATAATTCGGTGGAAACGATTATCGTAGGAGGGCATTCTTATGCCGGCTTGGCCCAGCATTGGCAAAGCGGAGGCTGGGAGCGGATACAATTACATTCGGTACATCTCTACCTCTTGAGAGCCAGGGCTAAAATGTAGCAGTTACAGAAGCCTAGTAGGACAGTGAAATACATATTCAATATTTTCTTTTCCACCGAGTGCCTCTATCATTTGTTTGATGAGAGTTTCATATTTTAATTTACTCACACAAATCCACCCCTTTTTTGGTTTCTATTTTCACCAAAATAATGATCCTTTAACAGCGCTTTCTTTTTGTTTTTCATCCCCACCTCATTTCCTATATACGTTTATGAGCAATAAATATCTTATCTACTTCTATCATAGCAGTTTCAAAAATACGCCGTGGTTCAAAATATGAACGATCTTTTCTATAACATATTATTTGTCCTTTATAAAATAAACAAATATTCCCCACTAAAAACTGCCAATAATGTTTTTATATGATCAATGCCAAAAACGGGACATCACTCTAAATGACTGTCCCGTTTTTTCATTTTAATAACCCTTTCAATCTCTATTTATTTACTCCAATATTTTTTTACAGTATCATAGGCTAACTTTGGCCTTCTGTATTGATCAACTATTCCTTTACTGTTCTGTACTCCTGCTCTCATCATAAGCCATCCTTCACCTTCCGTTACACGGCAATCGGCAAATTGCCAAATAAACATTCCCGAAACAAACTCCCGTTCCATATATGCTGTAAATTCCTCTCGATAATCTCAACCTGACGCTCTTCGGTTCCTTTTACTTTTGTTGGAGAACGATAACCATAATAACCATCTGCCCCAAACTCACTCATAATCAAAGGTTTTCCTTTGCCGCCAAGTTCGTCTGCCCATTTTCGTGCTTGATCAACCAATTGACCAGGATCTTCTTTTGTATACCATTGGGGATATAGATTGAATGAAACAATGTCTACTAGATCAAAACAAAGCTCTTCTTCCCGATGATGGGAAGCAAAACTAAGTGGGCGTGTTTGATCCATGGAACGTATTTGTTCTAACTGCATTTTATAATGCATTTTGCCTTCCTCAGTATTACTAGCACACTCATTAAGAACACCCCAAATAATTATACTTGGATGATTATAATGATTCTCTACCATTTCTTCATTTACAGCTCTGCATTGTTCCACAAAATTAGGGTGTTGCATCTGTTCAAGGGAAAGACCTCTTCCGTGATTCTCCTCCCAGACATAAATCCCTTGTTCATCACATAGATCCAAAAATCGCTCATCATTTGGATAATGACTTGTTCTAATCGCATTGGCTCCCATATCTTTAATCAATTCAAGATCATTCACCATTAATGGTAAAGGAAAAGCCGCCCCTACTATTGGGTGATCCTCATGTCGATTGAATCCTTTAATGATTATATCTTCATCATTTACTTGGATCTTACCGCTTTCAGTGGCGATTGTTCGAAAACCAACCCGTTCAATATAGTCATCTGAAGGTGTCGATTCACCATTTACAAATAAATTTACTCCGAGCAAATATAAGTTAGGGCTTTTAGAAGACCAGGGAAGGACATTTGAAAGTCTCGCTTCTTGCATTGATCATCTTGTAGCCAATTTTAATATCTTTAGCCCAACCTGGGATCAAGCCCCATCGGAGAAATCCCAATCGGTTTTTAGTACCATCATTGATGACTGTTAATACGGATTGAGAAGGAGCTACATTGTAATTAGGGCTGTACAAATCTTTATCAATAAACTGATCAATATTAAATCTCATTTGTATTTGCTCAATCGGTGCAGTAAGTGTAAATCGACCACACATAATCATTATCACTCCATAAAAAAATTTTTTGAAAACTAGCACTGCGCATATACCCATTTTTGCTTAAACATTGATATTTAACTTCACAGTTTATACAGGGATCAAGATAAATATAGTCTTTATCCTCACCCATAACCAGCTGTTTAGAAATTTGTGAGAATGCTTGTCTTTCTTTTTGAGGCACAAATTCCAATACCCCTTTATAAAGATCATCATCCCCAACCATTAATCATTCAAACTTACGCTTGCGGACCGCGGCTATTTTGACTGTAGCATACCTAAAGTTTTTTTATCTTTAAAAAAGACTTGACTGGTCTAGCATCCATTGTATAAGTCTTGTCGAGATTTTTAGATACTATATTCAAGTTCAAGTAATTTCACACGCTCAAATAGTTCTTGGCCGTCTGAGTAAGTCGGACAAGTAGAAAGGTAGGCCGTATTTATTATAATATTGTCTAGCATTTCTAAGCGGTTTGCTAAAGGCTTATTCAGTAAAGATTGATCATTTAAGTACAAGATATCAAAAGCATTAAAATGAACAGGTATTTCGTCTCTTTTTTCTTCAATTTTATTTGTTTTGCTAGCTCTAAATCGAGTCATCAAACTATCAAAGCAAGGCTTATTGTCTGAGTCGAAGCAAATCATTTCTCCATCTAATATGCAGTTTGAAACGGGAAATTGGAGCTTTTGTAATTCTGGATATTTATAAGTCACCTCATTGCCTTGACGAGTGTATATCTTAATAGTTCCATCTTTAAAGTGTAGCAAAGCTCTATGACCATCAAACTTTAATTGATGGATATAGTTAGATTGCACCGGAATTATTATCGAAGGCGAAACGAGCATTGGTTTAATGGTTGTAAATAACATATTAAAACCCTCCATAATCAATCTTAGCATTTTAATATTGTTGGATAAATGAAGAGTTATTGTAATTGGAGACATAAAAAGGAAAAATAGGAAACTTTGTTAGGGAGGGGTATTCAGGACTTCAGTGTGTTATGACAGAGGGATTAAGATTTTTTAATGAAAGTAGATTCAAAGAAAAAAAGCGACTGGATACTAGGGTTTTTTCTTGTAAGATACAGATTATGAATGTATTTTATTATTGTCAAATGGTATAATTAGAGGACAATAGCATATTGGTTAGCTCAAGGGTGGTCGGCACATCCCGAAATGGGGTGATGCCTTATGACAATTGCAGAAGCGTTAATGCTGATGGTGAGTTTCGGAGCGTTAATTGTTGCGATTATGTCAGATAAAAGTAACAAAAAATAAAATCCACCCTTGAGTTCGCAGCTCGTTTCGGTGGATTTTATTCATCTAACATTCGTGCTGATCCCCCTTGCAGGGAACCGAGCTATTGTATAGGCTGAAGGTGCTATAACACCTTCAGTCGTTTTTAATGTATTCATTTCTAATTATATTATACCCTTTTTTTCTTAAAAAGAAAACACATTTTTTTCAATTAAAAACCTTTTGTTTATCATATGTAAGATCACTGGTAAGATATTCTTGATATCGATGTATTGAAAACGAATTTGAAAGTCTGAAATACGAGACTAAATACTCAATGTCTTCACCTTTCGAAAGACTATCTAAGATACAGCTATTCCTTAAATGTTTTGCTGAAATTTTTCTTAAGTTGGCCAATCTCACTTCGTCTTTTATCATTTCCTGAATTCCCCGAACAGATAATGCCTGTGGCATACTGGCAACATAATTAAATTGAAATCTAAATGTGAGATTAAAAAACGCTACAAAAAGTGGATCGTTGGACCGATATCGAGGTCTAATCATCTTATCAACAGAGTTCCAATAATCATAAATATACTTTATATGTTTATCTTTAAGAGTTAATTTGACATTAGAATCAATTTGAATTGTGTTTTGTGCAAAATTTACGGAATTCATTGTGATCAAGGAAATATCCCTAGGTGTTAATCCATAATACCGCGCTAGGCAAACGATGGCTAGGTTGCGATCTATCAAGTAATTCCTGGCTTCAGATTTGCTTGGTTTACTCATAGAGCTAAGTAGCATTTTCATTTCATTATCGGAGATAAAGTCGTCTTTATTTAAACTTCTGTAACCGTCAAGTAGAAGTAAACAGTTTTCCACAATTAAGGTTCAACAGCTAATCACAATTAAGATTCAACACCTGTTTCCTGAAATAAAGCTCGTCGATATTTCATTCTGATGCTGTCTTGATTTTCATCGAATGTAATGATTTCACTTCGATGGAGGAGGCGATCTAAGATCGCCGTAGTTAATGTTGTATCCCCCAGAAACTTACCCCATTCAGCCGGGCCCGTATTAGAAGTTAATATGAATGCAGTTTTGTCATACATATCATAAATAAACTGAAAGAAAAGTTGGGCATCCTGTGGTTCATAAGCCATATACATGATGTCATCGATAATAATCAGACCCGATGTAGTAATCCGTTTGTATCTTGTTCTTGACTTACTGATATACTCTCTCGTCTTTAGTATGTAGAGTAATTGATCCATGGATACGAACGAAACTTGATACCCTTGGTTAACTGCGTGGATTCCCAACCCGGTTGAAAGATGAGTTTTCCCAACTCCAGGAGGCCCCATCATGATTAATGCGAAGTTTTCTTCTATCCAAGAAAGTTCCTTTAATACATTTAATTGCTTGTCACCAATCGCAGATTGTTCTTCCAACTTAAATTGTATTATATACTGCTGATGAATAAGATGGGGCAAAATCCTGAAAAGCGTTCCTTGCCTTACACAATTTATACTTTCCATAAAAAAGGACATACGTATTAGTTTAAAATGATTAACCCTTTACTCCTTTTATATCTGCTTTAATATTTGCCCTCTTATACACATCGAAAACTCCCCATCCAGCGAACACGACAAAGATCGTGATTACACCCCATATGGCAAAATTTTCAATATGTGCTGGGGTTGTTGTGAAAAGCCCACTTATTTGTTTTAGAAATTCTGGTGTAAAAAGATTGGCGTGTGTAAAAATGATGACCAAGATGATAATTGATGCAATTTGATATATCGTAAAAAATGTCGCCAGTGGAAGCGTCCATTGTTTTTGAAACATTTTATAAAGGGCCAAGGCAACTTCTGCCCCGATCAACATTACAATAAATGGCCAAAAGGAGAGAAGCACTTCTTGATTAAATGCGGGAGTGACAAGACGTAAACCATACTCGCCATTTTCATAAATTCCTAATAAATGATCGGCATAAAAATAAATCGTTCCCCAAATTGCTGTCCATATTAAACCACAGGTCAATTCAAATGTACGAATCGCCTTATACTTAGGAACATAGATAACTTGCTTTAGGTCATCAGGGGACCATGGTTTCCAACTTGTAGATAATGGAGAATTGTCATTTTTCCCATCTATACGTTCAATTATAGCAAACACGACAGTAAGCCAAAAAAATGTATGGATCAACACGGCAATGACTTGCCCTACTCCTTCCAACATAATATCCAACACAGTTCCTAATACAGCACCATCTTCTACAGGACTTAAAAACTTTACTGCTACAATCGAAATGAATGAAACAATCGCCGCAATCGGCATAACCAACTTCAATAATGTGACATACACATCAAAATACTTCGGACCAATTAAATGCATTGGCTGATCTCGGTAACCGCTCGCTAATGCCGCTGGATTCCCTAATTTTTCAAGGACCGTCTTAACATCTTCCTCGCTGTAATCATCAGGTAGCATATCCTCAATGGTTGAACGCAGTTCAAGTGCAATATCCGTACGACTTTTCTCAGGCAGCCTACGAGTGACTTCTTGAATATAAACTTCAATTAAATTCATCTTCTTCATCTCCTTTTAGTAAACCATAAAGTTCTTTCGAATTTTTAATCCATTCCTTTTTTAATTGCAAAAAGATTTCTAGACCGTATTCACTTAAAACATAATACTTACGGGGCCTGCTCTCAGATGTATCCCAACTGCTCGTTACTAACTCTTGCTTTTCTAAACGGCGAAGCAATGGATATAAGGTACTTTGATCAATGTTAATTCCCGATTCCTCCAATAACTGAACAAGTGAATATCCATACTGGGGTGTTCGCAATTGACTTAACACGGCTAATGTTAACGTCCCTCTCCTAAGTTCCGTCGTTAATGAATTCAGTAAAGTACTCATTCCTCCACCTCAATTTTATATACTGTATGATATACATCATATGATTTATACTATGTATAATACACTATTGTTGATAAAATAACAATTGAATTTTAATACCCATTTTTAAGAGCACTTCGCAAACTCATTTTTTACGAAAAGAGTCGATTTTGAAAAAGATGGATCAAAATCGATTTATACAGTTTGATTAAATTAGCTCTATATACCTTAATAAAAAGCAAATTGAAAAAGCGCGTTTTGAAATAAAGATCAATCAAAACACGCCTTAAATATATTCAAATAGAATCATGCTTTTATAAAAAGTTCGATCATTTCTTTAAATGGCACATTTGTGGAGACCAATAACAAACCACTATCATAAAGACGTTCTCTTTAAAGAAAAGCATCTTCTAGGTCAAAAGCATTCTTAACATTAAACGTGGTCATCTGGAGCCTTATCAGCTACAACAGTCAGTATGATGTTGTGCTCAAGAAGTGCCTTTAGCGCGCAGAGCACCATCGTGTATCCTCCCATTGAACCGATAGCATGGTTTACCATATCATCTCCATTGCCTGTAAATCCAGAGTTTGTAATCGAGACAAATGTTTCGTTTTCTGTTCGAGGCGTAAATATCCACTCCGTTTTGGTGTTATCCGCTGATTCGATTCGAATCAGCTTGTTTTGTTCGATTTTTTTACATGGAGGTCGTCAGAGACATCGTACATCTCCCATTCCCACCTAATGTTCTTTCCCTCTTCTAATCTTCCGCTGCTTTTGGTGAACCAAAATTTTGTAGTAATTTCCGGGTCGATAAAAGCTTCAAATACTTCTTCAACCGGTCTGCGAATAAGCATTTCTGATTTAACAACCGGTATATGATTCAGTGTTACCATCTTCATTTCTCCTTTCATCGTTCAAGATTCATGGCTTATATTGTCACCTATTATATCAAAAATAACTATTCAATATAATTTGCTTCATTAGTTTAATTACTATACGAACATAAAAACACCCTTTAGACAAAAATATCCAAAGGGCATTGGGATTATCGTATGGAGAAATTAGTACCGTCGATTTTTTCAAACACACATTCATATTAATATCCAATTATATAAATATTTTTTTTCTTATCATGATTTCTGCAATGGATAAACTGATCATCCAGCATAACCATACAGCAATTGTATAGGAAGTACCATAGGAAAATTGCAAGGCATTGTGTGAAATGGCCACAATGATGTAGATGAACATATTGGCAAAGGTAAGAACGAAGCTTCTTGACATCCATGCACTATGCTTTATCACGTTTTTTCTTCTAATATTGATATAGCCTAGAATTGTTGTACCAAACCATAGTGTATTTAAAACGAGAAATCCAATGGTGCTCAACCATCCTCCTGTTGCAAAAAAAGAAACGTAAACACCAGGAATAAAATTTAACAAAATAGACAGCACATAGACTCGACCATTCCAACGATGAAATTGGATAGATTTAATTCGTAATTTCTTGATCACACCCAAGGGGCCAGTGATTAGGGAGATAATAGCAAAAATGATATGTAATCTGATCATCAGTACCCACAACGTTTCGTTAGTTAGAACTTCATCTTTTTTAGCAAGAAAACCCTGAAAAGTGGGATCAACCATGAAGTTTTTTGAAAATGTATGCATGACCCACATGAACGATACGATTAAAAAAATGATCCACATGTTCTTTTTCATATTATCGTTATCCTTTCCGCTTACATTTAGCCAAATAAACCACGATTTGTCATAACAAATACAACGGTAATAATAAGGAGAAATGTAAACCAGCCCAGTATATTTAGTTTGGCCGTATTTTGCTGCAACACTTTGTCGGGATTTTTTGCTAGAATAACGCTTTTCAAGCCTTTTTGTATCATACCGATCAAGGCACCAATAAGCATCAACAGGATCAATGATAACACCACCCATAACAAGGAAGGATAAGTGGCATATCCCATTACCATCCATCCTCCTGTAATGATTAACAAAATTAATGCATAATGGCCAAAGCGGGTAAAATCTACCAATGTTTTAACAGTTATTTTTAATTCATTACCTGAGCGTGACAAAAGAGATTTAAACGCAATGGGAAAAGCTAGAAAACTACCAAGCCATAAAGCACCTATTACATGAGCAAATACAATAAACGGATACATAACTACAACTCCATTCTTAAGAAAGACGATGTCCCATTAATTTGGATGAGGGAAGCATACCAGCCTTTGCTTCACCATACATATTGTTTCCATCTACAGAAACGATAAATTTTAATGTAAGACGCATAGGCTTCGTCGCTTTCATGGACCACTTTAATTGATTCCCTTCCAGTACTGCGTTGTCCAGCGTCGTAATATCATCTCCTTGCTTTGCAGTTCCCACTATACGACCATCTTCAGAAGATAAATCTAATAAAACGGAAAGATCGCCCATAGGAGTGGAAATGGTAGTATCCCATTTTCCTTGGAAATTAGAGCACTTATCAGGTTGATTAGAGGAGCGAGAACTTGTCGTTTCCATTGGATTTTCATGTTTGCTTTCTTTAGGTGCATTTCCTTCAGCTTTCCAAACTGTACCCCTGCGCTCGTACTCAAATAGTTGCTCCACAGCATGTGCTATACGGGGGCCTAACTCTCGCTCAACTAAATAAAGCGCAACATCAAGTCCCGAAGTAACGCCACCACCAGTGATAAGATCACCGTCATCTACAACCCGGGCATGAACCGGAAACGTATTTGTAACTTGCAACAGCCCCATTCCCAAATGGTGTGTAACAGCATAACGGCCTTCTAGCAGACCATCCATAGCTAATAGGAGAGAACCGCCGCAAACTGTGGATAGCAAAATATCAGGTTTCCGAATGGCTTCTTTTAATACATTACTTAATTCTGTTTCCGTTGCTTGTTTTATTCTTACTGGTATTGAATCTGGTCCATTATCATCTACAGAACCAGCTGCCCCTGGAACAAGAATGATTCCTTTAGAGGATAAATCAATTTTGCCGCTTGCTTGGAGCTGTAATTGATTTACTCCACTTGTCACCATTCGTTCGCCTTCAGCGGAAACTAGGTTAACTATTATGTCCTCTTTTGAGTACATTCCAGCTGCATTAAACACTTCATAAGGAGCAATTACATCCAATAAATCAAATCCATCAAACAACATAATTTGAACATTCATACATATTGCCTCCATTTTTTAAAATTTTAATCAAGTTTTCGGGCAATTAATTTGCCCCCACGCGCCACAAGAACCGTTCTTTTATTTTGTAAGAAGCTCTTTGATACTCAGCTTCATCAAGTTCTCCCTTGGCTAACCGATTTTTAAGAATCATGGTGATGTCCCTATCTTTCTGATTGTAATCCTTATAGCGACGGCGAATTTCAAAGATTCGAACCACCATAAAGCAGAAAAGTGTAAGGCAAAACAAAGCACCGAATGGAAAGAATGAGAAACCGTGAGTTTCGAAACCCATTTCTGTAACCTCCTTTCGAATAGTAATAAGTGAGACAAAAATTATAGTGAATATTCGCCGATCGTTTCACAATTAAAGAATAACCTTTAAGTGTCTCAAATAATGGTACAAAAAGGTCACAAAACAATCACAATAAATTGATGTGAAGTCATCATTGTTGAAACAGTGCTATACTGAAAGCAGGTTTCGATGGGATGTTCGTTTCTTTATAACTAGCATCGAAGGGAAGGTAGGATTTTGTGAAGGAAATACAGACGATTCTGGTTGTGGATGATGACAAAAGCATTGTCGAACTACTAAGAGACTTCTTGGAGAATGACGGTTTCTATGTAAAAACTGCTTATGACTCCGATCAAGCACTGTCCATACTGAAACAGATTACAATTGATTGCATCATTCTTGACATCATGATGCCGAGACAAAATGGTTTCGAGTTCTGTCGGCAGGTACGAGAGGAAAGTAACATTCCTATCCTCTTCTTGAGCGCCCTCGGTGATGATGTAGATAAAATTCGCGGGCTGGCACTTGGAGGGGATGATTATATAGTTAAAACCGCATCTCTGGGTGAGATCATTGCCCGAGTGAAGGCGGTATTGCGACGCTCTGGTTCCCAGAAGGGATTTAGCAGGAGGATCTTGGATTACGGTGGGCTCACTTTGGATTTATCCACAAGAGAAGTATTTGTAGAGGGGAGATACATCTCACTTACACCAAAAGAATATGAATTATTACGACTGTTTGCCGAGCATCCGCACATTGTTTTTACATATGATCAATTGCTTGAAAAATTTTGGGAAGGAATTGGCGATAAACATACTGTCCGCGTCCATATTAGCCGCCTACGTGAGAAAGTTGAGTCCGATCCAAACGAACCAAACTATATAGTCAATGTCTGGGGTATAGGCTACCGTTTTAAAGGAGAATAAAATGAGATCAATTCGGATTCGTACATTTTCTATACTTAGTTTGCTTTTAATCTTGATGTTGCCATGGGTATTTTACGTAACGGCCCACTTACTAACAACAAAATCACTTAGTTTCGATACGAATGAAGCTCAGAAAGAAGATTTAAATAAAATAAGCCACTTCATTGAAACAAATACAGAAAACTGGTCTGACCCCAAATGGCAAAATGATTTGAGAGGAAAGTTACAAGCATTGGACATGGGTGTAGAAATTTTAACCGATTCAAATCAAGAGATTTTTCAATTTTTCCCTGAGAAGGATCACTCATTAACGCGGACGGAACAGTTTTCAATTATGCAAGATGGTCGCATATTTGGAAGAGTAATGACTTTTCAGCAGAATTCGAGAGTGGTTCAGATGATTGTGGCATTTGCGGGATTATTGTTAGCTTTTTTTATCATTGGTTATGTTATGCGAAGGTTCATTCTCAAACCGCTTGAGAAAATGAGCCTGGCAGTCCGACAAGTCGCAGAAGGAGATTTGGACGTCCAATTACCTATGTCCCCGATCAAAGAAATTACGGAAGTAAATGGCGGAATTCAAATAATGACAGATAGTCTCCAAGAATCCATGCAAAAACAAGTGGAATTGGAAGAAGAACGACGATTTATCATTGCTGCAGTCGCCCACGATTTACGGACACCATTATTCGCCTTACGAGGTTATTTGGATGGTCTAGAGGAAGGAATTGCTGATTCTCCAGATAAAAAAGCAAAGTATCTGGAGGTTTGTAAGGAAAAGTCAGCACAATTGGCCCGTCTTGTAGAGGATCTTTTTTCATTTACCAAGACGGAATATTTAGAGATGGATCTCAAAAAAAACACGGTTAATCTTTCAATTTTATTAAAGAAATCGATGGATAGCCTGAATCCACTAGCTAAGCAAAACAACATCTCTATTATCGCAAACTATTTTGGGGACGATTGTATGATCATGGGTGATTCGTATTTATTAGAGCGTGCCATAAATAACTTATTGGATAATGCTGTCAGACATACACCACACTCTGGTAAAATTTTTATACAATGCTATAAGGACGGTAACAGAGTGGTCTTTACTGTTCAAGATACGGGGAAAGGTTTCGCTTCAGAAGAGCTTCATCATGTTTTTGAGCCACTATATCGTGGTGAAACATCACGAAATCGTTCAACCGGAGGGGTCGGGTTAGGGTTGACTATTTCAAGAAGGATCGTTAGACGACACGGAGGTGACCTTGTCGTAGATAACCATTCAGAAGGTGGTGCACTGATAAAAGGTTGGATACCAGCTCACTGTTCTAATGCTTAATAACCCTTATCTTAAAATAAAGTTAACTAAAATAAACTATACTAACATCAATAACTCCCCCACGCCGATCACCTTCAGGATGATCTTGTACAGCCTCCAGTTCCTTTGCACCTGCATCAATAGCTTGTGCAAAAAGAGCATCAGCGTCCTCGACATATAGGAAAATATGCATCGCAGTTCCCCCCAATGACTGCGGACTTTGCATAATCGGGTATTCCGGAAATTCGTCAATAATCATAATTGCCGAATTTCCACTCTTGATCTCTGCATGCTGAACCTTTCCGTTGTCGTTTGTTACACGCATCAATTCAGCTGCTCCAAACGCTTTATTGTAAAACGTTATGACTTTGGCTGCATCCTAGATAATGATGTATGGTGTCACAGTATGATGTTCTTCCAGTACGCTTTTTGTTCTAGACTTCATAAAATATTCCTCCATTTCATTAATAAAGTTTGATGCTTTCATTCTAAAACAAGTACTGAGAACGGTTGCATCAAAAATTATTTTTAATTAAATTGGAATGGGCTGTATTGTAAAAAAATGACCCTACTCAAAAAACGGAACATGATTTAAAAATCCAAAATAAAAAAGCGGAATAAAACTAATCAAGGTGATAATTTAGCGAACGAACAATCATCTGACAAAAAACGTGATGAAGTCTTGTAACGCTGTTTCATGTCAAGTTCGTCATAATACCTCAAATACTCACAATGCAGCTTCAAGTTATCAAGTTGCAGTTAAATGTTCAAAATTTCTCCTTTTGTTGGTCTTGTAATCCCCGTTAGCATTTTCATAATTGACGTTTTACCTGCTCCATTTTGACCAAGAAGCCCATAAATCTCCCCTTTTTTAATATGAATATTTATATCAGATACAATTTCATTGCCTTTGATTCTTTCGTTAATCTATTCGTTTGTAGGATGTATTCCATAATCGATTCCCCTTTGTCTCAAGTCTATTTTCATCCAATCATTAAAAGCAACTTTTTTTCTTGTTCCTTACAAATTTCTTAAGTTTATGTACAAAAAAAAGGTTGTTCCTTATGGACGCCTCACCCGAAAATTTCTAATACGTTATTCGCTTAAAAAACACATGTGAATATTGTTTTTTCATACGGTTTGCTTCTTAGTCGAACCTCCCCATTCATCGCTTCAGTTAATTGCTTAAGCCAAGACCACTTCCTTGTCACGCCATGAGCCGCAAAAAAATTATCAAGTTGCTTGATACAAGAACACGCCACCACTATTCTTTTGCCTTATGTTTCAGGTTCTCTACCGATGAATATACCTTGGATAATAACGCTTCACTTATCTGTCCTAATGCTTTAAGCCAAACTGCGGCTTCGATCTTCTTTTCAAAGCTCTCCTAAATCCTCTCCCCCATCCTCATTTATTATGAACTTTTTCGTTAATTTTGTTCATTTATTTCACTTCACTGCTTCTTATCAGTTATTATTCTATTCTAATCAAGTTAGATTTGTGAAAAGCAGGCATTAATACAACAAAACTGTTATTTTCTCGTTCTTATCCATCGTTGCCAGTATTACTTCTGATATGTCCACATGATAGGTTGAGTTGATTTTGTTTCTGAACCACTGTTCATTTTTACCCATCCTTTTTAATTCGTTGATATCAATTGTACCCTCTTTAATGATTGTTCTAGGCAGAGAAAACTTGTCACTCTTAATTTGCAAGTCCGTTTTTGTAACTGTTTGATAATTCTGTTCAAGGAAAAATGAAATGGTACCATCAGGTTCCCATAGAGCAAGGGCAACTTTTTGAATATCGTCAATTTTGTCTTTTCTTGTTTCGGATAATAAATCATCAAGGGAAATCCTAGCCTTACCTAAATTTTTATAAATGATTTTTCCATTTTCTATTAGTGGAAAGGGAGGAGGATCAATCACTTTTCGAAGTTTATTCAATTTTAAATTGATAAATATACTCATTGCATATAAAACAACAAGTACAATCATTGTAATCATTGATCCTTTCATGCCTAATTTTTCATCAGATAAAGGATGAGCAATGATGTTTCCAATTATCAACGCAATAACAAAGTCCAGTAACCTTAGCTGAGAAATGGATCTCTGCCCCATTACTTTACCAATGATAAGCATAAAAAAATATGCAATTACAGCTCTTAAAATCCATTGTATAGTAGTTAAAGATTCCTGGCTGTGAAAAAAGTCCATTTGTTTTCTCTCCGTATCCCGTAATAATCATAATTTTAATTTAATATGTCCGCTTCAGCTATTTTTCATGCAAATGAGGAATTAGTGATACGTTTCCGTAAGTGGGAGGAATGGGAACAGGAAAACTCATCTGAACTTTAATAATAACAAAACGCCCTTTAACAGAATAACTGTATGGCTACTCAAGAGTTCCCGGCTACCCAAAAATATCTATTAAATTCTAAAAAAACTGTGTTCACAGTATTTATATCCTCCCATAATTTTCAGAAGACATTGAAGCGATTCATTTTCTTTTCTCTGCCTTTAATTACTTTAATCGTTCATTTAATAAATAATACTACAGTAAAGTTATCAAAAACCATGATGTTAGTATAGTTGTTGGCTGTCTGAGAGGAATTATCTTAAATAGAAATAATACTGTGTTTACCCGTAAATTGTTCATCTCTAATTAAATTTCATACAGTATTTTCGGAGTGCGAAAATTTTAATTATCGCACTCTGTTTTTTTATACGTTATTAAACAGAGCTGGACTTACGGATGGCGATAGTCACAAAAGCCATGATTCAATAACCTCTCGGTGTTGTAAGTGAGAAATTAGGCTTTAGTTACACATGAAGAGCACCCTATCGTTTAACAATTTTCTTCTTGATCCTCAATTACAATAAATCCTTATTTTGTTTTTCCCACTATACTTCTGAACCAATCTCCTTCAATATTTCATGAAACCAATTTACATTAACTTTATGGTGTGAAAGGGAAATTTCTAACATACGAGCAAAACTCTTCATGAGAGTTGATCTATTTGCTAAAGCTTCCTCTATGAGAGAAATTTTTTTCTCTGTTTGTTTAATCTGAACAAGAATTATTTCCCTCATCTTTTCTTTGTCTATTAGCCCAGTGGCTATCCCTCCATATTTGCCTAGCTTATAACATGTTATTACTTACTAAACAACGTGCTATTCGGCGCAGGGGAGACTTTCAGAGTGTTACCTCCTCATTCGACTCCTCGATATAACCCTTCAGTTTTTTAGAAGCCTAATACTGCTTGACCTTTACCGATTTGTGTAACCACATTTCATTTGAGACGGGAACATTTCGCACCCATTTTCGCGCCCGTTCGTATTACGGAACATCTTTTATGAGTGTATCATCCATAGAAAATATACTCCTTCTAACATACAATATAACAAGTTTTTGTGGAGGAGGGATAATGTTGGAGAACCGATCGAAAGCTCTTATTGGTTCTTGGATACAAGCAATTGGTACAACAATTTCAGCTGTTGGCAATACCCACTCCAAGTTTGCAGGTGACGTCAAAACACTGACAAATCAACGTTTATCGCACCTTCAAGTTATTTTGGCGGGGATTCTGGCGGAACTTATTTTTTTACTGCTTGATTACCATTAAATGATATACCTGATTTTTCTGCTGTTCGTATATTAATGTTACCTGTCATCTCTTCCGCAATCAGTTCATCTACTCCAGACCACATATGAGAATAGTGCTTTAACGTAATTTCTGGACTGGAATGTCCCATACGCTTTGACAAAATCAAAACAGAAACGTTAAATTCATTAATGAGATAAGATGCATGCGAATGTCGAAGCCCTTTAGCTTGAATACGATGAACATCTGCAAGTTTTGCATAACGTTGAATAATTCTAGCAAGCGTCGATTTAATCATTGGCGTTCCATCATAACTAAAAACGAAATCGTCAATCCCTATTTTTGATTGTCGCTGTTTCCATTCTTGCAACACTTGTATCGTATCCTCATCCAAAGAGATGATCCGTTTACCATCCTCTGTTTTTGTATAATCTTTTCGTTTCCAATTGCTTTTATTTATTAAATACAGTGAGTGATGAACGCGAAGCCGTTTGTTTTTAAAATCTATATCATCCCACCACAAGGCCGTTCCTTCACTAACCCGTATCCCCGTCATGAAATACGTCCACAACATCACAAAACATAAATGTTCATAAAAGTCATCCAGACAAATAACTGAGATAACTTTTTCAAATTCTTTCTTTGTCCAATATGGGACAACCGCTTTTCCTTTAGGGATAGCCTTCACCTTTTTAGACACGTTCACTTCTAGATATTGCATATCAACTGCCATATCCAGACTTTTACGAAACATACCAAATACCAAACTTGCATATGCTTGGGAATATCCAGCTCCTTTATCAGAAAGTAACCAGGTTCGATAACGTTGGACATCTTCTACTGCTAAAGAACGAAGCTCAATGTTTGAAAAACGATCTCTCATACTTTCTAACGTTCGTTTGCGAACGTAAAAAGTACTTTCTTCCACCTCGGTTTCATAAGCTGGAATGTACACAGTGTCCATGAATTGACCATATGTCATGTGATAATTTCCATAACCATTTGCCTGATGGTATTCATTTTTCACCCGTACCAATTCTTTATAAGCTTGTAAAGCAGAAGTAAACTTTTTTCCTTGTTGATTTGTACGTCCCTTTTTACGAAGTCGCTTTCCAGTAATGCGATCCGTTCCTAACTCCGTTTCATAAAAGTATTGTTCATTGTTATCAATATAGACCCCTGCATATTTGGTTTTAGCCATGACTGTCTTCCTCCAATTCTAGTTCACACCCTAGAATCGATTCGACTGTCATTTTTGGTACACGCCCTAAGCGTTTATTATTATAAAATGGATACCCTTTTTGTACCATGATTTGTTTGGCTTGTCTAATAATTCGTATCGAAGTATATTTAGGATACCCAAGCTGAATTAAATCATCTTTTGTAATCAGTTCCTTCATTAATATATACCTCCTTTTTCATCAACAGAGGAATACATACTAGAAACAACGGTTCACTAATCTACTTAAAAATCAGACGGCTGTTGGTAACAGCTCCACGGGAATTTCACCCCTGCAAGTATTTCTTCCAGTCCCATTCATTGCCTGCGACGCTTTGAACGCTCGAACAACGACGATAGGAGAGTATCATTATATCTATTGATGTATCTTCGCCAGTCATTCACCACAATGACATTAGATAGCTTTTTTATCGCTCGTTTCTATAGAAAGTCATGGCGCAAATATCAGGTGGCTCAACATCAATAGAACGTATCTGATTTTTTGATATATAACATAGTGTTATTCGCCATGCTGTTTTGTCAAAGTACAATAATCTATAGTGAAAGGGGATTATGATTCATGGTGGAATTATACCTTGAAAGCCAAAACAGATTGCATTAGCTTGGATCGTAAACGAGATTGCATATCTCCATCTATACCCCAGTAAGTATTATCCTGTTCATCTCGCAGCTTTCTCATGGATAAACTGGTAATATAACTGTCATAGTGTTTCACTACAAGCCTTAACGCTTCGGCTTCGCCCGCGTTTGCAGCGATAATTATCGGATACGGCAACAAACCACGTTCATCATTTTGAATGCTTATATTATTCATCCCATTCATTTGCATGTTCCTCCAAAAATCGTTTTAACCGTTTTAAAGCACTGGTTCGTCGATAATGCACAGTTCGACGAGGTACATTCAGTTGTTGACTAATTTCCTCATCAGATAGATGAAGAAAATAGTATAAGAGGACAAGATTACGCTTCTCTTCTGATAATGAGTGCATGGCTTCTGCTAGTAATTTTGTCGTAATTTTCTTATCTACAATTTGAAAACCTTCTTTATTACCCTCACCATAATTATCTACAGAATAAAGTTGATTCGCCTCATAAGGCGTTAAATCAGAGAACGTTTTCTCTTTCGACCGTTGACGCTTTCGTTCTTTGTAGATATCAATGGCGGCATTCTTTAATACACGTTTGCAGAACGCATTAAATGCACAGCGTATTTGCCATTCGGTACGATTAGGTGCTATCATGCATGTCATCTCCCTTCACAATACTGCAAAGGTGGGCGATGATTTCCCCTTTCATAACCTTCAACGGTGAACATTTAAAATTGGCAAAGATTTTAGTGGTTAAAAAAAATAAACCCAACTGAAAATGAACAGTTGGGTTGGATAAATTAAAAATATATTTAAACCATGTTTACTCTTGCAAAATATGGTCTTATTTATTTCTCTTGGATGGCACTTAAAGCATCACTATTATGTTTGAATGCGTCTGTTTAATCTACTAAAGTCTTCTACTATGTGATCTCAATTGGAAGTTTTGCTTATTTCACCTGTTTTGAAGAAGATAGTCAGTAGATAAACTGTCATGCCAAACCAACAATTACTACTCTTTTTTATTCATTAGGAAGCTCATTTCATTTTCTTTAGTACCACATTTGCTAATGTTTCAATAAATTCTGGACGAGCGTTTGGCATTTCCGGACGATAGTAGCTTGCTCCAATCTCATCACAGACTACTTTACATTCATAATCATTATCATATAAAACTTCAAGGTGATCTGCCACAAAGCCGACAGGTGTATAAACAAATGCTTTGTATCCTTCTTTATTATATAATTCGCGAGTTAGATCCTGAACATCCGGTCCAAGCCAAGGGTCTGGAGTGTTTCCCTCACTTTGCCAGCCTACTTCATAATTTTTTACATCTGCAGCTTCTGCTATTAATTGTGCTGTTTCCTCTAATTGCTGTTTATATGGATCTCCATGTTGCAGAATTTTTTCTGGCAGACTATGAGCAGATACGATTAATACAGTATTATTTTTTTCTTCTGCTGACATTTCCGCAAAGGTATTTTGCACGCCTTTTGCCCAGAAATCAATAAATCCTGGTTCTGTATACCAATCTTGAACAGACTCCATTTTTATACCGTATTTTTCAGCTGTACTATTTGCACGTTCATTATACAATTTCACGCTAAATGTAGAGTAGTGTGGCGCTAAAACGATAGAAACTGCTGCTTCTATACCATCTTTCGCCATTTCTTCTACGGCATCCTCAATAAATGGAGCAATATGTTTTAAACCGATGTAAGCTTTAAATTCATATTCATCTTGTAATTCATTCAATTTATTTTCTAATGCATGCGTTTGTTCTTTGGTTATTTTTGCCAAAGGTGAGATGCCGCCAATTGCTTCATACCGATCTTTTAAATCCTGTAGCGCATCTGGCTCCGGCCTTCTGCCATGACGAATATGCGTGTAATAAGGTTCAATATCTTCTTCCTTATACGGCGTACCGTATGCCATTACTAATAATCCTAGTTTCTTCTTTTTCATTTCCAATACACCTCGTTACGTTTTGTTGTTCAAAAGTTAGAAAATAAGTCTGCTTTTCAAGGAAAGACATAATTTTCTAATATGATTATCTTTATCTAGTGTAGTAGCCTAATTAGTGTATCTTGCTTTCATGGTGATTCTGGGAAGATATTATGAGCCACTTAATCCATTGAAATTCATCAAAGAACGATAAGCTAAAAACTAATGATTTTGGCAGCAATCAATACAACCAAGACTAAAGCAATAATAAATTGAGTCCAATAACTTTTTGTAGAAGGACCGTTCTCCTTTCTTACAACTGATTTAGAAAGAATTAGTTCCATCATCCATATAAGCCATAGTGCTAAAATACCTTTGATAACATACAACCATGGGAAGTTGAGCGTAATTAACATTCCAAGCCCAGAAATAATCATAATTACATAAAACAGACGTAATATCATTTGCGTTATTTTTTTACTCTTAGGTTTTCCCATTTTCAATAAGATAAATGAAATGATAAAAAGCAAGATAGTGATTTCCCACAAGCCTGAATGTGATTGAAATAACATATTATACATCTTTATCATCCTCCTCAATAATTTTATAGCTATCCGCTATTAGTTTTTACTGTATATACACCCTGTTTTGATAACCATCATGTTATCACCTAAAATGATAATGATAATCATTATCATTAAAAAAGAGTACACTTAATCTAAGTTTCTTTTTTAATGGTTATTTTAGTTCATGAACTTAGCCATAATAACACTAAAAAATCTTTCTTGGTATGTTAGCCGATATCGAATAGAGACAAGCACTAATGAATAAACAAACATTTTTATAGTTCTGTCCATCATTCAAATCTTTTTTATACATAAATATTTTAATAGTTAAGTTACCGCACTGGATTAATTATGTTGAAAAAAGCCATATTAGTAGGATTGACTCAAATGATACGCTTGCTTCTCCTAATGTTATTGTCATAAAGCAAAGAATGATTTAGGTAGCTTTATGCATTAAGTCTATTTTTAAGGGATTCATCATCTACTCGCATTTTCTGTCTTTTTGTCACTGATTTCTCCAAAGCAAGCACTACCATTGCCAATATCACCGTAATGGCCGCTAGAATGAAAGCATTGCTGTATGAAGGATGAGCAGACTCGTTTAACATATTCCATTGTCCACTATTGAGTTCAAGAAAACGGCTAAACAATGCCGAGCCAATTGCTGCACCTAAAAAAATCATAAAGGTGAATAATCCTGTACCCGTACCAGCTTCATTGGGCTGTAAAATTTCTGATATGCGATTGGTAAGAGCCGATTGATTCGCAGTAAAGCCTAAGCATACAACAATTAACAGTACAGATATCCAAATTGGAGAGCCTCCAACAAATGTGGAAAGAGCCAGAAAAACAATGGTCATACAGATAAAGCTTAATTGATTCATAAACCGATTTCCCCGTTTAGCAATTAATAATCCAATCTGCGAACCTAAAATGATTGTCATCACCCCTCCTGGAAACAAAACAAGACCAATCAAACTAGTTGACAATCCATTTACCTCTGCAAGCATTAAAGGAAGAATGAAAATCCCTGCCATATAAGCAATGGAGTTTAACAAACCCATGAAAAGAACGAGACTAAATGGGACATTTTTCAATATGGCAATTTTAATAAATGGCTCGTTTACACGTTGAGCTTGCCAGACGAACAGAACAAAAAAGACTACAGCAAGGATAAATAGCCAAGCTGTCACATTAATTCCCATCAACAGAGACGTAATCGCTAGCATGAATAAAATGGCTCCCACCTGATCAAAACGCCTGCCTGTCTTGACTTCCTCTTTCGGTGCATATTTAAGATAAAATGGAAGCGTAATTAAACTTAAAAACGATATCAAAAATAAACTGCCCCACCCGAAAGAATCTGTTAAAAATCCACCCAGCATCGGACCAATTGCACTTCCAAGCGACACCATAGCAAACACCATGCCAAGCGCATAACCGCGTTTTTCTTCTGGATAATATCGTGCGGCAGCTACTAGGCTTAACGTAGGAAGAGTCCCCCCTCCTATCCCCTGAAGGATTCGGGCCGCAATGATGAATGAATAGTTCGGGCTCATGAACCCAATCAAAGAACCCGTCATAAAAATAGCTATTCCGATAACAAACAAGTGACGAATCGGATATCTATCAGACATTTTTCCAATAACAACTGCTGCAATACCGTTGAACAAACTGAAAATAGCTGTAATCCAGCTTACTTCAGAAGGCGTTAAAGCAAATACCTTTCTGAATTCCGGAATCGCAACATTCATCATGGTTACGTTCATTGCATTAAACAAAACCATATAACACATGGAAAAAAGTAATAACTTTTGTTTTTTTGTCATTTTTATTCCCTCTTATCTAACTTAAAAAATAATCCTCAGTTTCTGAAAATACAATATTAATCTACCTTTCAAATAGTAGAAACAATTACTTAGGGATTAAAGACATATATATTTTATGAATTTTTATCATCCCTATTTTTTTGTTCAATATAAAATCCCCATTCGTTTTACAATATGACCATATTTTCCCTCAAGGTAATTATTATGCGTTAAGGCAACATAATGATATAGCCATCTAATTTTTAAATGAGGGAAGTCCCGCTACACATGATATTGTAACGGGATTTATTAAAAGTATTATCCAATGGAACCTTCCATTTCGAAGCTGATCAATCTATTCATTTCTACTGCATATTCCATTGGAAGTTCCTTTGTAAATGGTTCAATAAAGCCCATAACAATCATTTCTGTTGCTTCTACTTCTGTTAAACCGCGGCTCATTAGATAGAAAAGCTGTTCCTCAGATACTTTCGAAACTTTTGCTTCGTGTTCTAAGGAAATATTGTCGTTTAGAATTTCATTGTATGGGATCGTATCCGAAGTAGATTCGTTATCCATTATTAGTGTATCGCACTCAATATTGGAACGAGCCCCCTCCGCTTTACGTCCAAAGTGTACTAAACCACGGTAAGATACTTTCCCACCTTGTTTAGAAATAGATTTAGAAACAATAGTAGAAGACGTATTTGGAGCCAAGTGATGCATTTTCGCACCAGCGTCTTGTAATTGTCCTTTTCCTGCTAAAGCGATAGAAAGTGTATTTCCTCGTGCACCTTCTCCTTTTAGAAGGATTGATGGATATTTCATCGTCAGCTTAGAACCAATGTTTCCATCAATCCATTCCATTGTTGCATTCGCATCACAAACAGCACGTTTTGTAACAAGGTTATACACATTGTTCGCCCAGTTTTGAATTGTAGTATAACGGCAGTAGCCACTTTTTTTAACAATTATTTCTACAACAGCACTGTGAAGAGAGTTTGTTGTATAAACTGGTGCTGTACAGCCCTCTACATAGTGTACAGATGCTTCTTCATCAACAATGATAAGCGTACGTTCAAACTGTCCCATATTTTCGGAGTTAATACGGAAGTATGCTTGTAATGGTGTTGTTGCTTTTACGCCTTTTGGTACATAAATAAATGAACCGCCAGACCATACCGCAGAATTTAATGCAGCGAATTTATTATCAGAATAAGGAACAATCGTTCCAAAGTATTCTTTAAATAGTTCTTCGTTTTCTTTCAGTGCAGTGTCTGTATCTTTAAATACAATACCAAGCTCTTGAAGATCTTCTTTTAAGCTGTGGTAAACAACCTCTGATTCATACTGTGCAGATACACCAGCAAGATATTTTTGTTCAGCCTCTGGTATACCCAGCTTATCAAAAGTCTGCTTAATCTCTGCAGGCACTTCCTCCCAGCTTCTTCCTTGCTTTTCAGTGGGTTTGACATAATAAACAATTTCATCAAAGTCTAAACCTGAAAGATCTCCGCCCCATTGCGGCATTGGACGCTTGTAGAAATGCTCTAATGCCTTCAGACGGTAGTCAAGCATCCACTGCGGCTCTTCCTTCATTTTCGAAATTTCCTTAACAATATTTGGCGTTAATCCTTTTTCTGTACGGAAAATAGATACGTCTTTATCATGAAATCCATATTTATACTCTTCTATTTCCGGCATATTTTTTGCCATTGTTAATAACCTCCCTCGGACAGAATAAAAGCTTCTGTCTTATTTGTTGTGTACACCCTTTTCCATAGCTTTCCGAGCGAGTGTCACATATTTGATCCACCAGGAAATTTGGAAACTACCTATATCTCCCAGCTTCTCTTAATCTGCTTTTGCGGAATTGCAGAGGAATGTAAATAAACTAAGGGATGTCCATTTACTTCTTGGTGAAAAGTTGGAAATTGTTCTTTAATGGCTTTTATATCCATTAATAAACTTTCCTTTCAATCACTTGTGTTAATTGTTTACGTACAGACTCAATTGGAAGTTGAGCCACCACTGGAGCTAAGAAACCATGAATTACTAAACGTTCTGCTTCTTCACGTTCTAGCCCTCTGCTCATAAGATAGTACATTTGCAATGGATCCACACGGCCTACAGAAGCAGCGTGACCTGCTGTTACATCATCTTCATCAATCAGAAGAATTGGATTGGCATCTCCACGGGATTTTTCACTTAACATCAATACACGGGACTCTTGCTCAGAATTTGCTTTTGTTGCACCATGTTCAATTTTACCAATAGCATTAAAAATGGTTGATGCAGAACCCTTCATGACGCCACGTTGCAGGATATATCCTTCTGTTGCTTTACCGAACTGGCGAATGCTGGACGTAAAGTTTTGTGTCTGCTTACCTCGTCCAACAGATACTGCTTTTGCGTCCGAAGCAGCATTTTCCCCCGTCAGGTAGGTAATGTTTTCTGAAACCGTATTTCCGTCATTCATTTGTCCAAGCGCCCAATCAATTCTTGCATCATGCTTGGCAACACCACGGCGATTCACATAAGTAGTTGTACCTGCTGCAAAGTTATCTACTGCACCATAAGCAACTTGTGCATTATCATGAGCAAATACTTCTGTTACAAGATTAGCAACAGTTTCTTCCGTATCATTATAAGAAATATAGTTTTCTACATAAGTGACCGAGCTGCCTTCTTCTGCTACAACAAGCACATGATTTAATAGTGCACTGTCGGTATCTTCCTGCCAGAAGACTGCTTGAAGCGGTTCTTTAATCTGTACGTTTCTAGGTACATAAACAAATATGCCGCCATTCATCAGTGCTCCATGCAGTGCTGTTAAACGGTTCTGATCAACAGCAACAGCATCATTCATATAATATTTTTCTACAAGATCACTGTGCTCGTTCATTGCTGTAAAAATATCTGTGAAAATAACACCTTTATTCTGAAGCTCCTGTGATAGACTGTTATATGCAGCTGTTTGATTTCGCTGAATATACAGATTCTCCATACTGGCATCATCATGAAAATATGCTCTTAACTCTTCAGGCAGTTCATCAATAGAAGTAATTTTTACTGCTTCTTTATTGGAATGCTGGAAATCTGTAAAATTCCAGTTTGAAATCTTTGTTTTATCTGGTTTTGGCATTTCTAATGAATCAGCCATTTCCAAAGCTTTTGAACGAAGCGTAGCCATCCAGCCGGGTTCATTGCGATCTTTGGAAAATGCTTGAATATATTCTTGATTGAATGGAAGCTTTGTTTCTACAGACATGATTACCCCTCCTTACATTACGCGTTTTGTTCTGCAGTTTCTTCGTCTTCGATTCCTAATTCTTCTTTGATCCACTCATAACCTTCTGCTTCAAGACGCTTTGCAAGTTCTGGTCCACCGGATTTCACAACACGTCCTTGCATCATTACGTGTACAAAATCAGGCGTAATATAGTTTAATAGACGTTGGTAGTGAGTAATAATCAAGCATCCTAAATTCTCCGAACGCATTTGGTTGATTCCTTTTGATACAACTTTTAAAGCATCAATATCAAGTCCTGAATCAATTTCATCCAGAATTGCGATATCTGGCTGTAATTGTAATAATTGTAAGATTTCATTACGTTTTTTCTCACCGCCAGAGAAACCCTCATTCAGATAACGTGTTGCCATATTTTTATCAATATCAAGGTATTCTAAATCCCGATCTAATTTTTTGATGAAATTCATCAAAGGGATTTCATCGCCTTCTTCACGTTTTGCATTAATTGCAGAACGTAAGAAGTCAGAAGTAGTTACACCGCTGATTTCACTTGGGTACTGCATTGCTAAAAACAGTCCGGCACGAGCACGCTCATCTACTTCCATTTCTAATACATCTTCCCCATCAAGTGTGATAGTTCCCTCTGTCACCTCATAATTGGGATGTCCCATGATTGCAGAAGCCAATGTAGATTTACCTGTACCATTTGGTCCCATGATGGCATGGAACTCCCCACTTTTAACCGTTAGATTCACTCCTTTTAGTATCTCTTTGTCTTCAATGGATACATGAAGATTCTTAATTTCTAATACTGTACTTGACATAAATCATACCTCCAAAACTTTATTTTAAATAAATTGAATAAGATATTTATTCTCATTTCAATCTAAAGATTGAGTGATCAGGTGATTCTCCATGAAGAAGCCTTGGCTCGCTCCCGCCAAAAAGCGGCGTAATCTCCATTGAGCTTGAGTAACTCATCATGACTACCTATCTCCTTCACAGTTCCTTCGCGCAGAAACACGATCTGGTCGGCACCTTGAATCGTGGATAACCGATGGGCGACCATAAGCACCGTTTTGTCAGTGGTCACTTCAGCTAATCCTTCCAGAAATGCTGCTTCATTCTCTGGATCAATTGCGCTCGTCGCCTCATCCAGCAAAATAACTGGTGCATTCTTCAAAATTGCACGTGCTATCGAAATCCGCTGTCGTTCACCTCCAGACAAGCTGTGTCCACCTTCTCCAACGTTGGTATCCCAGCCTTCGGGAAGCCTGCGGATAATCTCCTCAACCTGCGCGATTCGAGATGCCCGTAGCACCTGTTCGTCTGTTGCTTGTTCGTTGCCGATGCGGATATTTTCCCATATGGTATCATCGAACAAATAAACGTCTTGAAACACGAGAGATATATGCTGCATCAGATCTTCTGTAGCAAGCTCTCGGATATCACTATCGGCGAAAACGATACGCCCGGAATCAACGTCGTAAAAGCGTGCAATCAACTTAATCAGCGTGCTCTTGCCAGAGCCAGAAGGACCTACAATCGCAACCGTGGTCTTAGACGGAACCGAAAACGATACATTCTGAATAACGGGAGAATGGCTATCATAGCCGAAACTGACCCCCTCTAACCGCACTTCGTGTTGCGAACTAGGACGTGCTGGTTTATCAGGAACGGGCAAAGGCTTCGCATTTAAAATATCAGCTATCTTGCGCAGTGAGGATCGGGCCATTCGAATGCCGCCTCCCAAATCTGCCACTGTTGAAACAGAAGAGGTAAACTGTGCGACTACGGCAATAAGTGCGATCGCGGTCGCAGGCGAAATCTGAGCACCGAGAGCCAGTGGCACAATCGCTATCACGACAAGTAGCAACACAAGTTGCACCGCGATACGGAAGATGATCGAGCCTGGAATTGTTGACTTCAAATGTCGGTTACTTGCATGACGTTGTTGTAGCAACACTTTCTGTAATGACTGGTTAGCATCACCGACGTATCCGTAAGCACGGAGCACAGGCTGGGCTTGGACATACTCAATTATGCGGGCGTTTGCGGCAGCTGCCGCTCGATCCATACCACCATCTCCTTTACGATAGAACAGCCGACCAAGTCGGTTCATCCCCCAAAGGAACGGAATAGCTACTAAGAAGGCGATTCCGATTCTCCAGTCGATAATTAGCATACCTAACGTGAGCACGGATGGCGTGATAATCCCATTAAGCATTGGTGTCATCAAAAATCCGAATACGAGCACCACATTATCTGTACCACTACTGATTGTTCGAGTGACGGTTCCTGTTCGTTGCTGACTGAACCAGCCGAGTGGAAGAGTCGCTATATGGTCCCCAATCCGATGATACAGTCGAGACGAGATACCTAGTGACAGGTGCACACCGATCACAGAACTAAAATAATTGCAGATGATAGCTATCCCTGCAGAGAAAACAAGACAGACAATCCACATCCACAAATCAGGAGATCCTGGATCAAATATTGCATTCAAAATCGGTAGAAGGAGAAGAAACGACACTCCCTGCGCGATACAAAACAGAATGACGAGAGCAACGAAGCATCGGAACAGTCCGCGCTGGTCTTCGCCGACAATTTGGAATAACTGTTTAATCATTGCTTTCCCCTACCTTCCTTTGTTCGTTCATAAGCTTTCCACAATCGACTGTACAGACCGTCCGACGAGATGAGTTCCTCATGTGTGCCATGCTGCACAATGTTTCCATCGTCAACTACGAGAATCTGATCAGCACCTACAATAGTATGCAGACGATGGGCGATAACTAGCACCGTTCTCCCTTTGATTAGCGATGTCAAGGCATGCTGGATCTCCACTTCAGACTCAGGATCAATCATTGAGGTCGCTTCGTCCATCACTATAATTGGTGCATCCGCCAGCAATGCTCGTGCTATCGAAATTCTCTGCGCCTCTCCTCCAGATAACCGAGCGTCCACACCGACGATAGAATCATAGCCTCGGGGCAACCGCTCAATCCGATCGTGAATACGTGCCGCCCGCGCCACCCTTATGACGTCTTCCTCGCTAGCATCAGGGTTGCCGAGACGAATGTTGTCACGAATCGTCTCTTGCAGTAGACGAACATCCTGAAATACAAATCCCACTTTCCGATACAACTCGGATGTATCTATCTCCCGGATAGGTACACCACCAATCGCAATCGAGCCGCTTTGAGGATCATAAAAGCGGGGCAACAGCTTCGCAATCGTCGACTTCCCCGAACCTGAGGGACCAACCAAAGCAGTTATCGTGCCAGGAAGCATGACAAAACTAACATAATCCACTGCACGATGTCCCTCTTTGTAACTAAATACAACGTTCTTATATTCCACATCGAGTTGACCGGCGTCAGGGGTTTGAGGATTCATTGGCTCCTCAATCTCTGACAAACCACGCGTATTCTCTAGCCGTTTGGCGGCTTCCATCGCCTCCATCAATGAAGACATCCCATTACCGAGACGAAGAACCGGATTACCCATGGTGAGTGCAAGTAGCAAAAACGGCAAAATTGTCAATGGCTCCATCCGACCAGTAGCAATAAAACCTGCTCCGACCATCAGGATAAGCAGTAAGAAGGTAATCGGTTGAAGCAAGACACTGATTGCTGCCTGCAACTTTGACAACGGCAATAGCCAATCAACCGTTCGAGAGATGTACTCATCTACGGTATTGCTATAGCGTCGGTGAGCCTTTCCAGTCTGACCAAAAGCCCGTATGACTTGAATCCCTTCGAGCACCTCGATCACCCTGCCGGATAGCCTTCCTGAAATTTCTCCGATACCCCTTGTCACATCGGAAGAACGCGAGGTGACAACACCAAAGATAATAAAATACGTAAGTGGAGGTGCCAACGCAATAATCGCGAGACGCCAATCAACCGTGAACAAATAAATAAAACTCAAGAGTGGAACGGCAAGTCCTGAGACAAGGTCGAGAACAGAATGAGCGATCACGTAATGGATTGCATGTGTATCGTCCTGTAGCATTTTCTTTACCTGACCGGCATTGTTCACGGAGAACCACCCTAATGGTAATCGACCGAGTTTAGCCACCAATTCCCGTCGCAATCTCCACTGGTGTGTGCCGTCGGTCAAGTGCGTCACTGTAAGGGCCGCCATCGATAGAGCAGCATGTAACACAAGACAGGCCACTGCCGATAGAACCAGTGTCCAAACCAGTCCTGCATTTGGTGCGGGAGACAGCAACTCGTTACCGACCTGCACAATCAGCACGTAAGGTAGAACTGCAAATATCGCTGAAAGCAGTTCAATCAACGTAGCTCCTAGTAGCGGCTTTGCAACTGGAGAGAGCGCTTTTCCTAGAGGAGCTACTTTGGAAAATAAAGCAATTCGCGTCGATGTATTCGATAGCTTCATTTTATTTTCCTCCCGCTAAAGTGCCTTAACAATTGTTTCCTCTTTATTTTTTGAGTCATTAGCTTCATTTTGTGCTCCTTTCTCTCCACAAATATACTATTCATATTGATGGAGTGTTTTTCAGTTATAATTATACTTGTTCAATGACCAAGAGTCAATTTAAATATGGTCACTGACCAATAAAACAGCTCTAATTAGTGATTAATTTATAAGCAATAAGTTTCCAGATGATCGACTATAGACATATATATTTATAGAATGACTCTAGTACAATTTGAAGTAGGAAAAATCTTATTTGTAAATGAATTTTTATTTTAAAATTTTCTTGACCCCTATGTCACTGCACAACAATCCATTTTATGATATAATGACCTCAGATTATTGGCTATTTACGTCAATTTTGGATAGAAAATATCATAGTTCCTAGAGAGGATGACAACTTATGGGTTCTACTCGTACCACTCAATCCGACGTCATTCAGGCTGCACTCCATATTTTGAACGAATCTGGGCTTGAAGCGGTCACACTGCGCGCTGTAGCCAAACGGCTTGGTGTTTATTTAAACACCGTGTCCTGGCAGGTCAAGACGAAATCCCGCCTGATTGAATTGATGGCCGATACGATTTTTTCCGAGCTGTCCCTTGATGAGTTGCCTGAGCAACCAGAAGAACGTACTAAGGAAATTTTACGACGTCTTCGATCCGTTCTTTTGACACACCGTGATGGCGCTAAGCTGGTGACTGGTACAACCGTGTACGAAACAAACACGTTGCGGATTGGAGATGCAATTATATCGGCACTGCTCCAACTTCACCTTCCCCATAGGGAAGCTGTTCGCATATTTTGGACGTTGGCTTACTTCACATTTGGACTCGTACAAGAAGAACAGGGAGACTCAGTCGCTTATTCCGACTCAAAGTTACAGAAAACACTTGCTACAGACGAGTATCCAGCGTTTTCTCGAGTACTAACTTCCATGTACGAAGATAGCTTCGATGATCGTTTCGAATACGGCATTCATTGTGTACTTACTGGTGCTTTCCAATTAGTAGATAACAATGAACCAGGTATACGGAAGGGGAAATAAACAGTGAGTGGTACCCGTCGTAACGTATTGTTGACAGACGGGCGTTATCACAAAACAGTTGTAGCTGAATCTTAATGAGCAAAAATTTAAAAACCCCAAATACTGGATGCTAGTATATATTGAGCGAATACAAAGAAACGGATGAACATCCCATTTATCGTGTAAAAAGTAGCATACAAAATTTGCAAAACTTTGTGTGAAATAGCTACAATTATGTAGATACATATTGGCACGGATAGGAAAGAAGCTTCTCGACATCCATGAACTATGCTTTATCACATTTTTTCTTCTAATATTGATAAAGCTTAGAATTGATGTAACAAATATATAGGAGATACTTTTTTAAAATAAAAAATCCAACTTAATATTAAGTTGGAGAGATAAAACCTTATTATTAAATTTAATATAATCAATATTTTTAAGAGACTGCAATTACTTCGCCAAATCAGAAATTGATTTGCTTTAACCATCTTGCAGAGCAATTTCTTCTATTATAACTCTGCTTCAAAGGTAGTATTTATCTACAGGATGCAACTGCTTATCAAGCATATATACTAGCGGAGCGCCAGTTGGTATATCCAGATCAATGATCTCCCCAGGAGTCAGATTATCCAAAAATTTAAGCAATGCCCGCAGACTATTACCATGTGCAACAATAAGTACATTATTACCTTTTTTTATCTGTGTTTTAATTTCTCGATTCCAGTAATATTTAACACGTATTGCTGTTTCCTTGAGGCTTTCTGTTAAGGGAATAAATTCGTCATCAATATCACGATATTTAGCATCATAGATTGGATACCGTTTATCGTCTTTAGTCAAAGCAGGTGGCAATTCGTTATAACTTCTACGCCATAATTTAACTTGTTCTTCTCCATAACGCTGGGCGACAGTAGTTTTACTCAATCCCTGAAGCGCACCATAATGGCGTTCGTTAAGCTGCCAAGCTTTATATACAGGAATCCATAGCAAGTCCATTTCTTCAAGCACATAATCTAGTGTTTTAATTGCACGTTTTAAATATGAAGTGTAAGCGACATCAAAAGCAAATTGTGCTTCCTTAAGTAATCTACCTGCATTTTGTGCTTCTTCAATCCCTTTATCCGACAAGTCAATATCTGTCCAACCTGTAAAAAAATTTGCTTTGTTCCATTCACTTTCTCCGTGTCTTATTAAAACTAGTTTATACATGTCTTTCACATCCTTTCTATTGATTTTTTCTATTAATCTTTCAGAAATGCCTCTTCAATAATTCAAATAACTATCTTTTTTATATGATAAAGAAATATGGAACATAATAAAAAATGGCTACTTTTGACATGATGATATCATCCAAAAATATAAAAGTTTCACTAAAAAGCAAACCATTATACGATCATATTTTTAACAATCAATTTAAGGTTGTCATAAGCGTTATGATGATTAAAATAAACTGCTGAAAACATCTCCTTGACAAGGGGCTGAGGAACACCTAAACTTTTAATAAAAAGATTGTTTAATAAAATAATTGTTTGATTAAAGGGGTGACGAAGATAAATAATAAAGAAATACTTCATGATCACAGTAAAAATTTGAGCCATATTTTAGAACAAATGCCCGATGTTCAATTTTTTTTGGAGGGAGCTGCTGTTTTTCAACAGCTTTGTGATGGTTCTCGCCTTCGAATACTTTGGTTACTCTGTCATTGTGAAGAGTGTGGACACAATATCTCAGCTACACTTGACATGAGCCCCGCTTCGATTTCTCATCATTTAAAATCATTAAAACTCCATGGTTTAATTAAAAGTAGACGTGTTGGTAAAGAAGTTTACTATTCTCTTGCTGATAGCGAAAAAGCTCGTCTAGTTCATCAAATGATTGATGATTATTTTGAAATGAGTTGTCCCTTGAAAGGCCTTTAGATTAATGATAAAAACGGGAGTATTACCCACAGAATTTTCTTTTAATACTCCCATTACACTATGCTACTATTTCTTTGCGATTTCCTTCCTCTTGATTTTGAGAAAAATGTACTGGCGTGTTGAATTTTTTTATGTTGAGTGCTCTTATTGCGTTTAGAATTGCTAGAACGGATACTCCGACATCAGCAAATACAGCTGCCCACATTGTTGCCAAGCCTATAGCTCCCATAATCAATACAATTCCTTTAACACCCAATGCAAAAACAATGTTTTGTTTGGCGATACGGAGTGTCTTTTTGCTTATCTTCATCACTGTTGCAATTTTGGATGGCTCATCGGTCATAATTACAACATCTGCAGCTTCAATGGCTGCATCTGAACCCAAGCCCCCCATAGCAATACCGATATCTGCACGTGCAAGAACAGGAGCGTCATTGATGCCATCACCTACAAAGGCTAGACTTCTTTTTTCGTTTTTTTGCTTCATTAACTCTTCCACATGTTCAACCTTATCTGCAGGCAACAGCTCCGTATATACTTTATCTAGTTTGAGCTTAGTAGCAACCTTTTTCCCTACCGAATCCGCATCCCCAGTTAGCATGACAGTTTGCGTGATTCCTGCGGATTTCAGAGCTGTTATTGCATGTGGAGCGTCCTGTTTAATTTCGTCTTCAACAAGGATATATCCCATGTATTCACTGTTAACGGCAATATGAACTGCAGTTCCAACAAGGTTTCTATTATTGTAGGAAATGTGTTCTCGTTTCATAAGTTTGGCATTACCCGCAAACACAACTTTTCCATCAATTACTGATTTCACTCCATGACCAGCGACTTCTTCGATATCTTTAATACGGGAGGAATCAATCGTTTTTCCAAATGCCTGTTTGATACTTTGAGCGATGGGGTGGTTAGAATAATCCTCCGCATACGCTGCCAATTCCAATAACTCTTGATTGGACATTTTTTCAGAATATATTTCACTGACAATGAAATTACCTTTTGTTAGTGTACCAGTTTTATCAAATACGACCATTTCTGTGTTGGCCAAAGCCTCAAGATAATTGGATCCCTTCACCAAAACGCCAGATTTGGATGCCCCACCGATTCCGCCAAAAAAGCTGAGCGGTACCGAAATAACTAAGGCACAAGGACAAGAAATGACAAGGAAGATTAGAGCTCTTTCAATCCAGATGTCAAACGGTTGCCCCATGACAAGCGGCGGAATAATTGCTAGAATGAGTGCTGCAAAAAAAACGAACGGGGTATAGTATCGGGCAAATTTTGTAATGAAATTTTCACTTCTGCTCTTTTTATCAGATGAATTTTCAACCAATTCGAGTATTTTTGCTACTGTAGACTGGCCGTATTCCTTGTTTACTTGAATGGTCAATTTACCAGTTTGGTTAATACAACCGCTGATTACTTCTTCCCCTTTTTGCGCATCTCGCGGAGCGGACTCGCCTGTCAGTGCTGAAGTATCTATTGTAGAGAAGCCGCCTGTTATTATTCCATCCAAAGGGATTCGCTCTCCAGGTTTCACTACAATACTCTCATTAATTTGTACCTCTTCCGGGTCAACCTGTATCATTTCTCCATTTCTTAGCACATTAGCATAGTCGGGTCGAATATCCATCAGTTCGGATATTGACCTGCGTGATCTTGAAACCGCATAGGATTGAAATAACTCACCTACCTGGAAAAACAACATAACAGCAATACCCTCGGCATATTCTCCAAGGCAGAAAGCTCCAATCGTAGCTATTGACATTAGGAAGTTTTCGTCAAAGACCTGTCCTCGAATGATATTTCTTGCTGCTTTCCAGAGTATGTCTCCTCCAACGATGAGATAGGGGATAAAAAATACTAGAAATTCGGAAAGACCATCTAAATTAGAGAAAAATGCTGCTACAAAACCTGCAGATGCAATAAGGATACGTAGCAATCTTCTCTTTTCTTTTTTGGACATGTTTGTATCCTCCTTATATTTGAGTCAGCAACCGTTATAACTGTAAAACTGCTACTGACTCAAACATTGTATTTCGTTTTGTATTGAATGGACGTGGAAATTTGTTCAACAACTTAAGTTTCTATCGACACCCCCGAATCAATTTTCTTTATAATCTTCTTCGCCTGTTTAAATACTGCATCGAATTTATCATCTGGCGCCTCAAGAATCATTCTTTGACCCATGAAATTCACCTTTACATCGGTAACGTCGTCTAGCTTGCTAATACCATGTTCAATTTTCGCCGCACAATTGCCACAGTCCACATCTAGTAGTTTATAAGTTTTCTTCATAAAGTAATTGCTCCTTTTTATTATTTTTTATACAATCAAACTATAAAACAATCAAGTAATCATTTGATTGTATCTAAATTCTAGTATAATGACTTTATCTTTCATTCTCTACATATTTGGAAAGGAAAGACCGATAGGGCTAGAATTATGGCTGATTGGAACAAATTTATAAGAACTGTAGAAATGTTTATTTAATGGATAGGTATAAAAATTAAAGCAGTTTTCATTTTGTAATCAACAACGTACATCGTATTCTCATAAGAAAAAAATCAATATTTAAGGAGGTATAAATATCATGAACAGTTCTTTTTTCTCACATATCAATGCTGATATGAATTTAATACAAAATAATCAACATGTTGTTTATCAGTTGAATCCAAGTAAGGGACAAGGAACCGCGTCTGTTCATTCTGTACTCCCTGGAGTTGAGGTAACCATCTTTAATTTTCAGACCAGCGCTTTTGTACCAACAGTTCATCTGAACATGAATATTTTAGAGTTAAATCACTGCCTTGAAGGACGTGCTGAATGTAAAATGAAGGATGGATGTCTGCAATATGTAGGGGAAGGTGATTTGTTTATGAATACGATGAGGAATCACAGTAATTGTATTGAATTCCCCTTAGAATACTATAAAGGTATAAACGTTACGATTGATTTGGATAAGTTTACAGGTCAACTATCGGAGCATCTCCCCGATATGGAAATTGATGTACGGGGTCTTGTTAACCGCTTTTTTGAAAACGATGAATGCTTTTTTATACAAGCAAAAGAGAATATTCAACATATCTTTAAAGGTATGTATTCTATACCGCTTGAGGCTAGAGATACCTATTACAGGCTGAAGGTTCTGGAAATTTTAATTTACCTTTATTATTTTGATACAGCTAAAGAGCAGCAAAACAATTTTTTTGTCCGGCAAGAAGTTGACATTATCAAACAGATTAAAAAGATGATGACGGAACAATTTGAACAGAGATTTACGATTGATGAACTAGCAAGACAATATCACATTAGTCCTACTGCATTAAAGACTACTTTTAAAGGAGTATACGGTGTTTCTATTGGGGAGTATATGAAAGAGTATCGTATCAAAAAAGCGGCTTCTATGTTACTTAAAACTCAAGAAAGTATTGGGGAAATCGCTTCGGCAGTGGGATATAAAAGTCAAAGTAAATTTGGAGCTGCTTTTAAGGATATATACAAAATAACACCTTTAAAATATCGAAGTAAATATAATTAAATCAAATTTTAGTGTGAGGGAAATGGATTAGAGAGAACTGCAATTTTAGTCTGCTACCTGTTTTAAAATGAAGGAGTGGGAGCTATCAGTAGCATCTATAAGAGTGACTTAGCTGAAGGGAAATGCTTTAAAATTTTAAATAATGACATTCAATAACCAGAGGACAGGATCGTATCTTTTGTTATTTTTAATGTACTGACTTATCTCTGATATCAAAAGATTTGACAATTGTTTTGATGGCTTCTACACTAAATGAGGATAATCATATACGAATTCCTCGCTAGGTGAGGCTCCTATGTGGAGAAATGCTGCTGCCCAGAAATGTCGAAAGACTCCAATGGGTCAACAGGAACCATCGACTTAAGGTGGTTTTTAATGTAGCTGGATATATTTCCTACGCCACATAGTGCTAAAGCTCTGCGAAGGAGGTTTATTCATTATAAAATGACTTAGGCTTTATACGCACTTTGTGTGGTGACGCTTGAGTGATCTGCATTATGCAGTCGCAAATGTTAAACATCCTTCTTTGTGGAGAGGGATGTTTTTTTGTTGTTCGGGTAAAAAAACTTGTGAGGATTTCGTTTCTAAGACGAAAGGAGGTGGTGGGGATGACTGACCCCTTTGAGAGTAGGTTATGCACAAAAATTGAAAAGAAAATCCCCTCACCTTGGGGAGAGCATCTTTAAAAGGAGGTTCTCAATATGAATCACAGCATTTATGAACACGAAACAACTGGAACGTTAATGAAACAAGGGTACGTTGCTTTGCAAGAAACTTGTACAGTAGAGCAAGCTATTCTTCATTTAAGAGAACAGGTACAAGGAAAAAGGAATATTCATTATGTCTATATGATTGATGAAGATCAACAGTTAACAGGTGTATTATCGGTGCGTGAATTATTAGCCGCAAGCGATACGGAGAAACTTGCGGATATTATGAAAAAGAATCTTATTTATTTCCCAGCAAATTTGGACCAAGAAGAAGCAGCCAAAGTTTTCAGGGATAAAGACCTTGTTTCGATTCCCGTCGTGAATAAATGGAAACAATTGATGGGGATTGTTCATGTAGAAGATATTATTGATGTCATTCATCAGGAGGCTGATGAAGATATAGGAAAACTTACAGCATCTGGCAAAGAAATTGATTTCCATACCCGTCCGCTCATAGCAGCTGGAAAAAGGCTTCCATGGCTTATCTTATTATTATTTATTGGATTGATTTCTGGAGGAATTATTGACAACTTTGAAGAAACATTAGAAAGTGTCGTTGCCTTGGCATTTTTTATGCCAATGATTGCCGGGATGACAGGAAATACAGGTACACAATCTCTTGCTGTTGTTGTACGCGGTCTTGTTTCTGAGAAACTCAATTTAAAAAATACTGCTAAGCTCTTATGGAGAGAATTAATGGTAGGAATTATTATCGGTATCACGTGTGCCGTTATTATCACCATCATAGCCTATTTATGGAGGGGAAGCTGGGTGCTAGGATTTGTTGTAGGAAGTTCTCTTTTGGCTACATTAATTATCGGAACACTTGCTGGAACAATTATTCCATTAATTCTTCATAAATTTAAAGCAGATCCCGCTGTTGCATCAGGCCCACTGATTACAACAATCAATGATATTTTATCATTGCTTATTTACTTTGGTATTGCCACGATGTTTATCTCAAGGATTATGTGAAAGCTCCATTCGTTTTAGAAGTTTTTCCGTAATTCAAACTTGAAAAGGAAAAGTATGCCCGTATTCTAAGCCATATAGAATACGGGCTTTATAGTTTAATTTATAATCATCCAGTTTGTCTCTTTTTCTAAGGTCAATTCATACTGTGAAAGCTGTGTTGCTTTTGTAGATTCGTCTAAATACTTCACTGTAACCCACACTTTAACCTGATCATCCTGTTCTTGAAAAACTGGATTAATCAATTCTGAAAACGTATAATCCTTCTCAATAACTGGTAAAGCATTGTTCTTCACATAATAGATCAATTCTTTCTCCGTTGCGGTAGGATAGGAAGCAAAAAAGGTTTCTAAAAACTCCGTAACTTCTTTCGCTGTTTCAGCTTTTACCGATTCGTTACTTTCTACTTGTTCTGGTATGAAATCAGATTTATTCGGGCTGTTCCATAATGTAGGATTTTGTGTAATCACCAAATTTCTTTGTTCATCTTGATAGATTACAATGCTATAAGTTGCTTTAGTTAAAGAACTGTCTTCATCTTCTGTGATTTTTTGTGTTACAGTATAGACGACTGAAAAAGTATTTTCGGCCTCTTCTGTTACTGACCAAATATTTATATTTTGAACACTGGAACTTGTCGGGATATCTTCTCGAACCATCTCTGTATTTAAGGTTTGCAGTTCTTCTGTCAGGTAGTCTGTCAATTTTTCCGTTCGTGCTTCTAATGCTTCAGATTCATTTTTCCAAGTGTAATAGTCCTTCACAAAATTTCGTGTAAAACTTTTAATCGCTGTAGTATCTACAATATGACTTTCTATAACTTCTCTTTCATGAACCGTATGCTGATCGATGGCTGTAAAGTTTTTATAGATTCCAAAGGCAAGACTGCTTAGAAGCAGTACCCATAAAAAGATGACTGATTTTTTACACTTTCCCACTGTCTTTACTTTTCTCTTTTTTTCTTTCTTTGGCTTTGCTTGTTTATATTTTTTAATAAAAGGTAATTTCATGTTATCTATCCCTTCATTAGTTTTGGATACGACCTGCACCAATTAAATGTTTTTGCCAGTAAGATGAAGTTAAATCTGCATATCCAATCGGATCGCCAGCTTGATACATTTGATTATCGTCAACGACTATCCCGACATGAGTGACATAGTTTGCGGTGTTATAAGTTGAATGAAAAAACACCAAATCTCCCGGTTCTGCTTCTGATAAAGAAATAGATTCTGTTACGTCATATTGTTCTTGAGCTGTTCGTGGCAACTCAATTCCGGCTTTTTGATAAACCCATCGGGTTAATCCACTACAATCAAATGATGTATCGGGATTGTCACCGTTGAGGTAAGCGCCCAGCGCCTTACTGTATTTCTACAGTAGGTCTCCAAACGCTCCCTCCCGAACCGTACGTACACCTCTCGATGTATACGGCTCTCCACTTATTAATCTAGTTTTCCTGCGTGTAGTTTATGATGACAGGGGACACACAACACCATTGTTTTTCTTCGACGAGCAATCATTACTTTTTCCCATCTCGCCTTGCCTTCAAGGTCTTTTAGTTTTTTAATATGATGTACCTCGACAGGCTTTTTTGTTTCACCACACCATTCACATTCATTAGCTAGTAGACTTTGGGTTAATTCCGTAGGGGCACTATATACATAGGTATTTGGAATCTCGTCTACTGATTTGCTCTTGAAGACGGTTCTATCCATCTTGAAACCTTCATCATAGAGATGAAGTGTTTTTTGCCCTTTATTGGTTTGATAGGCTACAGTAAACTTCCTCTTGTGCTGATATTTTTTTAGTACCTTCGGTACGGAGGAATTGTACTTTGCAGCGAAGGTCATGTACAAACTATACTTCATGAAATACATGAACTTGTTAAGCACACTTACATTTTTCGCGAGTTTATAATAGTTATACAATCCTCTGATTTCAGCATTATAGATATTCAGAATTTCTATATCACTAAGATGGAGTAGGTATGGTCTGTGTGTTGGTCTCCAAGTACCATCTTTCTTAACTAACAAAACGCCAAGTTCTTTTATTTTTTTAATCCAGACATCTTTTGGTAAATACAAATTACATCTATAGCTATGCGCTCGTTTTTTCTGACCATTAGCATATTTTTTGGTTGATTTGTTACGACTAATCGCAATATCATAACCTAAAAATCTAGCAAATTTACTTGAGTGGGTAATTAATGTTTTTTCATCAGATAATCTGATATCAAGCCTTTTACACAAGAAATTACTTATATCTTGTTTAATATTTATTGCGTCCTGTTTGGAGCCAATAATTCCAATGATGAAATCATCTGCATATCTGGTGTAGAAAATTCTCCGATAATTTTCATCAATAGGTAAAGAGTAAGGAATACTAATAACTTCTTCTTTGAGACGCTTAATACTTGAAAGAATTTCATTCCTTGTTTCAGAATGCTTATCTAATGTTTGAAGTTTCTTTTTCAAGCGTTGAATTTTATTGTCTATTTGCTTGTATTTAGGATTCTTTTTCCTAGCAGTTCCTTTATCAAACTTTTGTTTGTACTTTTTCATATATTTATCAAGTTCATTCAGATATATATTAGAAAGAATAGGAGAGATAATTCCTCCCTGTGGTGAACCACTAAAAGTTTTATGATATTTCCACTCTTCTAAATATCCAGATCTAAGAAACTTCCATATTAATCGTATGAATCTCTCATCCTTAATCTTTTTGCAGAGTAGCTTGATTAATATATGATGATTGATATTATCAAAGAATGAAGCAATATCTCCTTCGACAAACCATTTAGCCCCAGTAAATTTGACTTGTATTTCTGCTAAAGCTGTATGACAGCTTTTATTTGGTCTGAAACCATGTGAGCTTTTGCTAAAGGTCTTATCATAGATTGCTTCTAAAATCATTCGAATGACTTCTTGTACTAATTTATCTTCAAACGTTGGAATACCTAATGGTCTTCTTTTGCCATTAGATTTTGGTATATAAACCCTTCTGACAGGGTTAGGTTGATATTTTTCATTCCGCATTTGAGATATCAAATTTTCAATTCTTTTCATACTAAAGCCATCAATCGTGATTTCTGAAGTTCCTTTAGTCATATTTCCCACTTTCGGTGCGAGCCTTGCATACGCCAAGATGTAAAATTCTTTGTTAAAAAGATTTCTGTAAAGTCTTTCAAACTTGTAGTCTCGCTTGATGGTGCTTTGCACTAGATTGTTTAATACAGTTTCGGGATTTCTCATAGAGCCTCACGCTCCTTCCTAAAATTACTATTAAACGTAATAAGCTGACTCCCTTCGCCATGTACTAGGCTTTCCCTAGCTCGGACTACTACGGAGTCTCCGTTACCATGTCAGATATTCAGTGCCATCTCTCTCGAATTAATCTTGAGATTTATCACCAATGAAGGCATTGCACATAGCTTTCATAAGCATTCTGATTTAGGTAATCCCCATTTAGTACTTTAAGAAATAACTTGATAAGATATCGGATGTGACATTCATCTGTATCCCTTTTTTCTACCAAAAGGTTCATTCATGAGGATTTGTATACATAAGGCTTCGGCGGTACCTTATCTATTCATGAATGTACAGCGTGTATAGTTGCTTTCCGCTGCAAGCTACGTTAGACCAATCAGATTGTCATTTAAGCAGTTTAGCTTTCATCCTTATTCTTATCTTTTCAACTCGCCTGTTCAGTAGTAGATTAGCAACTATCTAACTTTCGGCTTTGCCAGCATGCTACACTCCCTGTTCAATTTCTATTCCAGATAAGCTGACTGTTGATAGGTTGATTCATACAAATCCAATTACCTAGCGTATTGTTAGTACGCAATCTCTTAAAGCCCTTATGGGCGCACTCCAAAAACATAGGGGAAACCTTCATATTTTAATGCTTCTTTCATGACAGCTTGAAAAGTTTCATCTTCATAAGAAGGGGACTCGCCGGAATCCGTAAGGTAAGGTTGCAATAAATCCACATAGAACATATTTCCAAACTGATAACGATAACCACCGTTTTTCTCTACAGCGATTGGATTAGAGTACGTCACTTTCTTTCCATTTGCTTGTTTTTTCGCAAAACTTTCCGCTAGTTCAAAGCTATATGCTCTCCCGTTCTTTGCGACGTAATCAATAAAACCGCCACCAAAGTTATAGCTTTGTATGGCGGTTTCTATATCTACTTCTTTTGCTTCCGCTGATTGTAATAGCTCAGCAAAATATTTCGTACCTTGTTCAATCGACATTTCTGTATCTAAGGAATTAGGAGATAAACCTAATGATTCACTGCTCTGCATAACATCGGTGGCTTTTCCCCCACTTTCAACTGCGATAATCGCCAGCAAGATAGGAACATGTTCGCTAATATCGTATTCTTTTGCGTATTTTTCTACGGTTGACTGATGGGCTAATACATCCTCTGATAATCCTGCATTGCTTAGATCATTTGAAGAACTCATATCCATGGACGTATCGAAATCTCCATCTTCATCGGATATAAAAATGGCGACAAAAGCAAGTAAGCCAAGAAAAGCTAAGAAAGCAATCGTTCCAACAATCAACGTGATTTTCGCTTTTAAAAACATCATTGTCTTTTCCTCCTATCCGCTTGTCGTTGAAGGGCAGGCTTTTGATGTTGCTTTATCCGTTTTCGTGGAAGAGAAGGACGTTGAATGATTCGTTTTTCTTTGGATTGTAAGGTTTGTTTTGACAGTCGAGCAGGTTTTGTTTTAAGCTGTTGTTTCTTTCTTTTTCCAGCGTGCTTATTGGGTTGATTTGCTTGTCTCCGTTGATGGTTTAATGTTTGTGTTGCTTGCTTTTGTACAGGTGCTTGTTGTCTAGGCTGTTTGTTAGGCACTGTCTTGTCTTTCGGCTTTATTTGCTGTTTCTCTTTCGTTAAAGGGGCAAGAGGCTTCTGTTGTACAGTTTGTTTTTTGATATAATCTTTTTTCTTTTGTTGTTCCAGTGCCTGTCGTCTTTCCGCAATCGTTTTTCGGTGCTTGCTTGTACGTTCTACATTTTCTCGTTGGCGTTTTTCTTTAGCCTGAGATATTCCTTTCTTAAATTCTTTGCCAGGTCGTTTGAGATTTTCTTTTCCTTGTGCGACAGCGTATTTTGCGGTTGTCGGTAAATCTTGAATTTGTTGTTTTCGGTGTTGAATGTTGGAGCGTACACGATTTTTGGTATCTAACACTTTTCCAGTAGATTGTCCGAGTTTCTGGCTGAATGATTTTCTCTCTCCATTGTTCAATTCCTTTTGATTTTGCTTATTAGATGACAAACGCTGCAAAGGACGTAAGGGAGAAAAAGAACGTCTTGTTTTTCCTGATCGGCTCATCATTTTTCCGACCGCTGCCCCAGCGGTTGCTCCTGTTAAAGTACGACCAATCGACCGCTGCAATCTGCGAGTGCTGCGGCGAGCTATCTGTCTTGGACGACGCATAACGCTCCTTCCAACTTGTTGACTATCGTTGCTCTGTAAGTTGAACATACTCATGATGTCACCGAGTTTCATATAGATTCCTGCAAAAGTCACAATTTGCAAAAAAGCAATTAAGAAAAATGGATAGGAGCTGGTTAAGCTGTACAACATGGACGAAATACTAAAAGCAACGGTCATGACGAGCGTAATGCCAGCTCGTAACATAATGACATTAAACAGTTTCATAATCGCTTGTTTTCCCATATTTTCAAAGCTAGGAATCATCGACAACAAGAAACTGATAGGCAGGAAAATCGCAAACACGATAAATAGAAGTTGAGAAAAAATCATCATCCCAGATAACAAAAACACGAAAATGGAAATCCCAATATTAAACAGAAATAAGAAAAAGACCATCCCTAAGCGAGTAGTGGTCTTAGTAATCGTTAAATTCTTATTATCATGATCTTCAATCTCTGCTTTTACCACGTTCTCACGTGTTTTTCCATTTCTAGCGTCTGGACTGGTGGAAACCAGCGTGTCTACCCGTTCTTCCCCGATGGCTTCTTTATCCGAGTTATCAAATTGTAATAACAGCCATGGTTGTTCTATCTGTATTGAAAAAAGATTATTACGGATCATATCGACGCTATCTTGTCCCTGACTGTTGGAACTAGGTATAAGCATTTTCGCCCCTAAATCAAGAGCTGCTTCACTCACATCCGCAGAAAAATCATTAACTTTCGTGACATAGGTGGGAGCATAAGCAATGAAAGACGCTGATAAAATAAAGACAACCAAGAAGTTAATTACAGCCCGCATGGCTTTGGTCGTTTCTTGTTTTAATAATCCTGTATACGCTACATAGATTCCAATGATTAAAATAAAGAGAAGCAAGAAACCAACATAGAAGCCATCTTCCCCAAAGCCTTGTGAGGTAATGCCAGCTAGGGTTTGCATATTTTGTCCAATGGCATGGGCTGTTTCTGAAATGAAATCGAGTGAATAAGCTTGTTGTACCAAATAGCCAGTGGCGTTGGACAAATAAAGATTGATAATCCAAATAAAGTTAGTAATCGTGTATAACCCATACATGACCTGTTTCCCTATACCATCATCCCAATTCCAAGGCAGCCAGTCCCAACCCGAATCGACGAAAAAATCAAGTTGGTAATGATTGAGTGGATAGAGGGAATACAAGTTATCTTCGGAAACCGTATCATCGACCAAACCAGCAGCATGACTAACTGTCATAAACGATAATAGCAATAAAAAAATGACCGCACTTAGGAGCACCGCCACAATAGCTATCTTTTTTAGTTTTCGTTTATCCATTTCATCACAGCCTTTCTGCGACAGGTGGTCTGGTATCAAAGGCTTCAAATAAATCTTCAAAGACAGGATGTACTTGAATAATCCCCACACGACCATATAAATCTTGCATAAGACATTGTCCGTTTTCTAGTTCTCGTAACCGTCTTTGATTTTCTTCATCTTCCGAATCCACACCAAAGAATTGAAGCGTTTTTTTAATTTCCGTCATATCTCTGGAACGGAAGGCAAACTTCACACCAATATTATTTTTGAGCTTTTCATCGGTTAAATCGCTAGAATTTTGGGTAACAAAGTATACCCCAGCATTCATGGCACGACCAGCCCGTACTAACTTGTTAGAGAGTGTTTTTCCTTGAGCGATTTGAAGGAACGCCCATGCTTCGTCTAAGTCTACAATCTTGAAAATACTTCGGTCAGAGTGAATAAAATCTAAAGCAAATGTAGAGATAATAATCATCATGGCAACACTTAAAAGCTCCATTGTCGTGTATTCTTCAAAACTGGTTTCTGCATCAGGTAAGACTAAATCTGCCACCTGTATAATATTGAGTTGTTTCTCTAAATTAATTGAGTTTTGCACCGTTCCATCAGAAAAGAGAAGGTGGGCAAAATCATAATCGGTAAAGCTTTCGATATGGTCAGCAATTGTGGCAGCTAATGGATTGGGGTCACTTCTTAATTCTTGAATCACAAGTAACAAGCCACGTTCTTCCTGTTGCCCGACCGCACGAATCGCTTTGCGTAAAACAGGAAACTTTTCACCGTCTCGACTGGATATACCCGTTAAAAATGTAAGAATATCAATAGCTAAGCTCTCTGAATCCTTCTTGTTTTTCATAATAATGAAAGGATCAAGCATCCCTTTATTTGTTTCTTCACTGGTCAGATTGACAACGTTAATTTCTTCGGCAATATCAGGCAAGGTTTCCTTCCAATTTCCCCGTTCGGATTTAGGGTCAACGATGAGTGTTTGACCACCAAAGAGTACCGCATAATAAACCAATAAATTATTAGAAAAAGATTTCCCACCGCCTAATGAACCTAAGAAGGCAGAAGCTAACGCATTCGTCACCGAACCTTTCACTCCTTGACTGGCTAAGCTGAGATTCAAATAGACATTACGCCCTGTATTCAAGTTGTAACCAAAATAAATGCCTTCTGTTTCCCCTAACATTTGTGTTGCTCCAAAGCCTAACCCAGCCAAAAAATCCGACGTGACATATTGAATATAGTCGTTCATATATCGTTTGCTGGCAGGAATAAATTCGCCATGTAAGCCCAGCATGTCACCAAATGGACGAACCAATTTAACGTTTAGGTCATCGTAAAAATCTTTCACTTCATTACAACGCTGTTTTAACTCATCTAAGTTAGAAGCAGATACCCGAATAACATAACTTAATTTATACATGGATTCCTTACTTTGATCGAGTACATCTTCTAATTCACTGACTTGTTCTAAGGCTTCTAATACATTACTGCCCGTTTCATTATCGGATTCTGCCGCATGATTATCTAGGTCTTGCAGCTCTTTCTTTTTATTTCTTACCGTTGTCAACGCTTTTTTGTTGGTGACGATTTCTACCTGCATAGAAGTGTCTATAGGAAAATCAAACTGTTGTTGCTGGTAATAGAAGATTTCATCACTAGGAAATTCTAAATCGCCTACAATCGAATTGATGGTAAAGTAAGCAGCATACGTCGTTTGATCTTCCTGTTCCAATTTAAGATAACGCTGGTTTTCTTGAATCAGGCAGCGAGTAGGCTTAATCAGGTCAAACTGTTTGATATAGGTTTCTTTTTCGCCTTTTTCATACGTAAGAGGATAATTATAATCCTCAAAAGCAATCCCTGATTGCCCATGAAGGTGTTCGATTAAATACCCTATATCATCTTTTGTTAAAGGGCGTACCTTAAAACGCTTAGCGATTTTATTTTGTAATAACGATTCCATTTTCAAAAACCGTTCGATTTCAGCATGGGGCATGGAAACAAAGTCACCCATGACGTGATGATTCACATCTCGAATAAAACTGGATAGTGAGGATGTCACCGATTTTCCCATCGACTTGATACTAACTTCTTCTTCATTTAATAACAATTTAAAGCCAATGAAGAATCTGTAATCTACCTGATGTTCGCCAATCATGGAAACAAGGGCTTCGGTCTGATCGTCAATTCTTTCATAAGCGACTTCTTGAAGTCTTCCTGTCACTTGTTCTTTGCTTCGTTCTTGTACGGTACGAATGCTACTTTCTGTACTAATTTGTAAGGCGTGTATTTTACCGTCTTGATTCTGTGCTATGAGTTGGCGAAAGTGGTCATGCACCTGTATTTTTTCATCTTCTGAAAGAAAAGAATAGTTATATGGCAACAACTCATAGTACCCAAAGCATTCTCCATCATGGTTAAAGACCAGATTATTTTCAATATATTTAATTGGATAGCCCATGTACTTCACTCCTTACAACAGTGATTGGTTCATCGAAATTTTGTTTTTGAAGTTTTACCGTTTTGCCTGCATACGTCATTTTTGGGCGAAAGTAATAGGTCACTACGGATTTAAGAAATCCATACGGCTTTTTCCCATCAAAACTCTTTTTACTCATAAACCATGTTAGGAGTACGGGAACGCCAACATATTTTAATAACGCACCATCAATCAAAGAGAGTGGAGGGAGGTTTCCGAGTAACATCACGACTAAAAGAGAAAGTACAAACCATGTCATTTGGTTAAACGTAACGGGAAAGGGCAACCTAAAATCATTGATTGCATAAATGACTTTTTCGACTGACCAAATACGAGTGTAGCTTTTTAATTTCTTCAATTCGATTCATCCTTTCCAAAGAAAGAAACAGCCTGTTAGGAAACAAGCTGCCTTCCAATTTATCCGACATATTCAAATACCCCATGATTCGTCACCAGAAAGTTAGCTCCAATTTCTAAATCACGTCCATAAGCTTGATAATCAATATAATTTTGGAGATAAGCTGGAACTTCTCCCATTGAGCCAGAATCTTCTATTAAATACCTTGCAACATCTTCCATGCTGTCGCAATCCGAATAACAAATAATATCATCTTGGTTTTCTAGTAATTCATCCACACTATTAAACCAGTAACTTTGAATGTCCGAAAGAGCGTCATATAAGGGAGTACCTTCGATTTCTTGTACCATGTCGCATAACCGATTAATTTCTGAAATAGGCGTGTACTCATGGATTTCAAATGGCAGCTCGTAATCATGCACAGCGTATTCTTCATATTCACCATTTAACCCGATTCGTTCTTTTACATCCTCTACATCAATAGGTGGCGTAAACCAAGCACCGACCAGTTCGCCTTCATTATATTTTCCGAGGTTTGCTATATAGACTTGCATGTCCATTGGTTATCACATCCTTCTTGTAAAAATAGACATAAAAAAAGCACCTGCAAGATATTCGCTGGTACATAAAATAGGCTTATTAATCCCTTCCGCACTACCGTTTGGATCAACATTTGTTTGCAGAACATAAGGAAAGTACTTATCTTCCACAAACAAACGTTACGTTTAAGCCCCTATGATTCTGTTAAATAGATTTAATAACACATCTTTAACTCCTGCTGCGTTAAAAACTAATCCGACAGCTACTAAAGCAATAACGAGGAATCCAATTAATTTAGAAAACTCTCGTTTGAATCCTAAATAAATTCCAATGACCACAATTGCCATTAACACTAAGGATTGAGCGTTGTCCAAAAACCAATTATACAAATTCTGTCCAAAATTCATGTGCGTGGCTCCTTTCTATACTTCATCTTTAAAAATCTGAATCACATCTTCGGTCGCCATTACCTGCTGCATAAGCAATTTTTGATGACGTTTTGTTAAGGTTGCTTGTGTCAACATGTCCTTCATCACCGTTGTATTATTGACTTCATCCAGCTTCGTTGCCAGTTTCCAAGTGGGTGCGACTTGTCTTGCTAACCACCGTAATGTTTTATCAAAGTTATACGGTTCAGGTTTTGTGGTTAACGATATTTTTCGGTTTTCTCCTAAATCTAAGAAACGCTGCCATACGGCATTGACTTTCCAACTGCTGCGTCGCTTTTTCTCATCCTTATCTACAAAACGGATATAACGATTGATTATCGAAAAAGCGGTTCGTCCAGCGTCCTCGTAGGTCATTAAATCGACAATCGCATGATAGGCACGATCATTCTTCAATCGGATTTCTAAGCGATTTTTCACCTCTGTATCTTCCAGTGACAACCCGTATTTGATAAATTGTTCATAGTCTTTTTCATAGATACACAGGTATACATCACTTTTTAACGAGCCGATATATAGGCTGTTTCCCATATCAGGTTTATCTTCCCCATGTACCAAGTCACCAGAACGATAACTTTTAAAGCTTCGGAAAACAGAAATACATTCCTCGTTGTGACATTTTTTTGTGAGAAAGGGGATATCTAATATGCCTGTCTTATCATTGATGGCAAGGTCAATACGCTTAAATACACCACCGACACGAAAGACATCAACAAAGAAATCAAACCATGTTCGCTGTTGGGCGAGTAGAAAATTTTCAAACTGCCGACATCCTTTTCCTTTTAATTCAAGCAGACAACCTTTGTCCTCATCAGGCGAAACCATGACCACAATATCGCCAAAAACATATTGTTCAAGGTACGAATAAAAAGCATAATCCTCATGTAACATGTATTCCATTTTCAACTGTAAAATATCTTCAATGACTGGAAGTGGGTCAGTGGTAATAAAACGAACTCGCACATAATCAAATAAAATTTCTAACGGAGCGTCTGGATTAAATTGTTCCAGAACATCAAACAAAGCAGTTTGTAGGGAATCGGAAGGAGTTACTTTTCCTGTCTCGATTTCACTTACGTATTGCCTTGTAATACCAACGTGTACTGCCAGCTTATTTTGTGATACACCGTATTCTAATCGTTTGTCTTTTAATACTTGATACCAAGGAACTTGATTCATTTGCATTCCTCCCAACTAAAAAAAGATGTCAACTAGGAACTCAAAGCCGACATCTTTTTAATGTGTTTCAAATCCTTGTGCTATCAGGCGTTTATGGGTTTTTGAAACAGCTTCCTATTGTTTTTCTACCCCCCTGTTAGAAATGGGGGGTTAAGGCGTGGCTGTCGCCACGCAGGCTTAGCCCAGTGCAGCGACTTTCGCTTCGCACGTCGCTGCACTGGGCAGCCTTTTAGCTAGATAATTTACCAATTTCTTTTAAAAAGTCATGTCCTTTTGGGACTAAGGGTGTGTAAAATTCAGAAATGACATTATCGCCTTTATCGACATATCCACGTCCTTTGATTTGTTTGAGAAAGAACTGTTTTTGTACATCGCTTCCAAACATCATTCCGTACCCCAGCTCACTCATTCGACCAAGAGCTACCCGAAAGTTAAACTGATCCCTTATTCCATCTCCAAGATATTTTGCGTCGGGTCGCTGGCAGGCTAAGACTAGGAAAAAACCTGCTTGTCTACCTAGCATGACAATCTGTTTCAATTTGCTTAAAACGACTGTATTTTCTTTGGATGTAAGTAGTTCCATAAAGGCGACATACTCATCAAAGACTAAAAAGTGTGGGGATAAGCCCAGATAGGCATAATTTTCCCCTGTTTTATAACCTTCCATTTGCTTCATTTCTTCGCTTCGAGCCATCATGGCTTCATGAAATTGGTCAATACATGCCTTTATATCTTCCTTTTTGTGATACACATCAGGCATGACGGTAGCTAAGTCAGCTAAATCAGCATTTTTCGGATCTAATATATATAGTTTTGCGTCTGTTTTGAGTAGAGCTTCAATGAGTGTAAGAATGAAATACGATTTTCCGCCACCTGTTCCGCCAGCAATTAGCATATGAGGGAGCTTATCATATTCCCAATACATAGATTCCATGAGTTTTAAGCTGCCATCTTGTGCTACAACTTCATTAATCGGAATACGGTTTGCGATCATGTCATAGAAAAGCACATACTCCACATAGGAATCATGTAATTCTTTTGAGATCAGTTCACAATACAAACCACTTTCCAATTTTGTTTCCAAGTTTAAAAGCGGTTCTTGAAACTTTCCGAGCGTAATCTCTACCTGAATATGCAATAACCCTTTCTCAAAACGATAATACATCTTAGGAAAATGGCTGATTTTCTCCTTTGCTTTATCAGAAGGGATGTCCTTAAAGAAACTTTCTTTCGTGACTTGTTTCGTTTCATACCAGCCATTCTCTAAGATCATCTTTGCGAGTTTTTGACGATGAATAATTTGTTTGAAATGGTTATAGCCATACCGATAATAGACTAAGGCACAAGTTGCTGTTAAAACAAGACTGATAAGCAGTGTCATCAATCCATAAGAGCTGATAAAATGGGTTTGAAAAACCTCTAACTGCCACTTACTAGTTAGTAAAAATGACAAGTGAAAAGGAATAAAGGTAAGAAGCCATACACCAACTACCGATATAAATACAAATTGAAAAACGAGGGAAGCGTCTTTTGCTTTAATCCGTTTCCCTCGTCTTTTAAAAAACTTCATATTTATTTATCCTTATCAACTGGCTTCTTTACAGATTTATCGCCAACAGGTGCAGCTTTTTCTTTCAACACCAAGTCATCTGCCTTGATAAACCAATCCACATCTGCACCACGAAAAGTGGCGTTTGCAACGGTATCAGCGACAGGATTTATCATTTCCACCTCTGCATTATAATCAAATTCCTTTAACGGAATAGAAGCAGGAATGCTTACTTGAATCATTCGACCTTGCTCTCTTGATTTCAAATCATAGGTACGTTCCTTCACTTCGGTTGATACCGTTCCATCCTCATTTTGAAGAAAGACCTCACGTCGTAATGCCGAAAACTTCAATAATCCAAAGGTTTTTTCTTTATCTAGGATAATGCCTTGTGCTAATCTCATGTGTGAATCCTCCTTATGCTTTGACGATATCGTCAGCATGTAATTTATAGTTTGTAAAACCTCGATCACCAATTTTATAGCCCTCTGCGGTGATTCTTGCATTGACTAATTTTACACTGTCTTCATGTTCAAAGAATTTTTCGCCAGCTTCATTAGGGAGTATGACTTCAATATCATCTGCTCTTTGAACATCTGAATAAAGATTATAACTGCGAGATAGGGTTGTCATCCGTCCGTTAATCCGTTGCTGTTCGACTTTGCCTTCTCCTGCATATTCTAGGTTTCCAAAGGTTTTTTCCATGTTTGGGATTACATATTTTAATTCCACGATACAGACCTCTTTTCTTATTTTAGTTTTTAATTCATGGTTTATAATTAGACGTAAAGGGAGTAGGGGGGGAACGAGAGTTAAACGTCTGCATGATTCATCACTCCTTATGCGTCTTGAAAATGATAATCTACTCGTCCATAAATCACATACCAAAACACAACCATTGTTTCACCTTGTTTATCACGCACCAATTTTCCATGAAGAAAAAATGGATAATCTTCAATTTCAACCTCATTCATAATGGAATGAGCTTCAATCCATTCCAAGACATTATCTTCGTATATTTCCTGTTCATTCATAGACATCATGCGGCGTTCTCCTTTTCATTTAATTTTGGTTACAACAACTGTCTGTTTCTAAATAATTACATAAAAAATAGACACCTCGATTTGAAGTGTCTATCTATTTCATATTTAATGTTCATAAAGGAAGTATCTTTTATTGTTCTTCACTTTCCTAAGTGATTATGGCCACGGAATTGTACCACTTGTGTCATCTTTTTTACCAGTGATTGCCACAGAACTTACCACCTGTTGCCACCATATTTACCAAGGAGATTTTAAATAACGTAGGATAAAAAGGCCTAATTCCAGCCTGTTTTTGGCGAGGAATTAGGCTTTTGATGTTCAAAAATCGCGCCCGATTGAGGCAGAACCAAAGAGTCCATATTTGCAATATCCAACGTTTTTATCAACATTGATTATGGCTAATCAGTCATAACTTCAAATAGGCAACCATCTAAATTGGTCCAAAACAACCCACGGGAAGCAAATGGGTGATCTGTGCGTCGATTTTCTGTTTTAAACGGGCTGTTCCCAAAAGCTACATTCCTTTTACGAAGTTGTTCATGAATCTGGTCAAAAGTATGTCCATCAACACTGAAAGCCAAATGCTGTTGTGGAGTATCATCCTCGATTGTCATAAAGAAAACAGAAAGATCGTCATTAACTTGCACTTCTGCAAACTTATTGTCTATCCCTTCATAACCATTAAGTTTTAGGCCCATATTCTCTGCAAATTCGTGTGCAGCTTTATCATTATTTTTAGCGAATACCACTGTGTGGTTAAGTGTAATTGTCAATTTAAAGTCTCCTTATATATTTTTATAAATTATTGTCCATCTGAGTTTTTCTCTTCGTCATCAACTATTTTCAAAAGCTCTGCCCGTGTTTTTTCGAGCAGGTTTTGTAGTTGTTCCTTCTTTTCGGGCTTTTCTATAGCTTGACGGCCCACCTTGAAAAATTCATGGATTAAACCCTGAATGTCAGATCTTAAAGTCTGAATTTCGTCCAAGTCCACATTTTCAAGCAAATTCATTCTTGAGTTAACAGGATCTTCATCTTGGTTTTTTTTCAAAAAGGCTTGCCCCTCATCTGTAAGATGATAAACTTTTTTCCGACCTTCTTTGATTACATTAACTAAATCTTGATCCTCAAGCATCTGTAGAATAGGATAAACAGAACCGGGACTAGGCGAATAAAGCCCCTTAAACTTTTCCTCAAGCTCTTTGATTAATCCATATCCATGTCTTGATTGTTCTTGTAACAATTTTAATAAGACAATCTTGAGATCACCACGCCCGAAGAAACGTTCACCACTAGTATCCTCACCGGATTCTTTGCCTGCGAAGATATGAGGTCTGCCTTGCCCGTCAAAGTTACCGTTTCCCATCCCAACTTCCGCGTCGAATCTGTTGCCTCTAAAGACACCATGATGATAAAAATGACTCTGTCCTTTTAAAAAAGGATATTGGGCCATATCAGGTCTTTTGTACACATTCAAAACCTCCTGTTAATTTTATTTTAATCTAACGATATATCGTTACGTTAAGAATAAACGATATATCGTTAAATGTCAAGTTGGTGAATATACTTTCTCCAGTTCATTTTACCTATAACACGCTTTACTTAGAATAATGCCCTCTCTTATTCAGGTCCTACAATGAAAAATAAGCGCTTATCCTTATTTAAGGATAGCGCCTGTTTGTTGGAAAACTGAACCGCCAATATTTTAACGAATGTATACTCTACGCCCCGGCCATGTTCGACTTGGCGTTTCTCTATGCTCTAACGACATTCTCGTCCGAGCAAAAAAACTTAAATGGACTCGAAAAAAAGCAGTCATTGACTAGACACACTAACCTAGAAAGTCATGGTATTGAACTAACGTTACCTGTTAGCGTAACACTCCTTTAAAAGACTGAGATCCACCAACTACAAATGATGCAATCTTTTTGGCTACTTCTTCCTTTTTTAAGGTATGTTTACCAAGATACAATTGCAATCCACCTTCATGAATGATTTGTGCTAAGATTGGCACGAACATATCCTTTTCAATATCTGAATACTTATGATCCAAACTTTTTGATAAAAAACACTTTAATTCATTTAGTATTTTTTCCTTCATTTGAGGTAAAGCCCATTTACCATAGCTGCTGCGACATTCAATATTCGGTTGTTGGTAAAAATCGTATACTGCAAAAATGAGTTGATGTATGGTCTCCTCACCGAATTTCATATCATCTAAAGTATGACTTTCGATAGATGCAGAGGCAAAATCCCTCATAATATAGTCAATTAAATCGTATTTATCATTAAAATGTGCATAAAATGTAGCCCGGTTAACCTGCGCTTCCTTTGTTATATTAGCTATTGTAATTTTTTCAAAATCCTTTTGAGAAGCTAGATTGTAAAAAGCATTAATTAAGAACTGTTTTGTTTGTGTAATACGTAGGTTCCTTACTTTCGATGCCATTGTCTCACCTCCCACCCGACAATTTCGTAATGTTGTTGCTATAGCAACATTCGGCAGTAGATTGTTGGTTGTTGTAAAAATGTATTGGCTGTATAGTTTTCATTAAAGCAACACATGTTGTTTTAATATATCACAGATTGGAGTTTATAATAAATGAAAACTATTGCTATCGTTGGTGCAGGCCCTGGATTAGGATTGTCTATAGCAAAAAAATTCGGAGAGAAGGGTTTTAGGGTAGCGACCATTGCAAGGAATCCTGAGAAATTAGCAATTATCGAACGTGAACTCAAGGAACTAAATATTGAAACACAATCTTTTGTAGCCGATGTTACGAACTTAGCTGCCTTAAAACAAGCTATTCAATCAGCTAAAAAAGCATTCGGTTCGATTGATGTACTAGAATTTAGCCCCTATGCTAAGGAGGATATATTCACTTCTGTGCTTGAAACGAAGCCGCAAAGTGTAGTAGATATTATGAACAGCTATTTGTTGGCTGGCATTCTTTCCGTGAATGAGGTGCTACCAGATATGATAAGTAACGGTTCTGGTGCCATATTATTTACAACAGGTGTATCTACTATTTTCCCTTTACCATATGCGGGAAATGCCGGAATCGTTGGGGCTGGTATGCGTAATTATGCCTTAAACCTGCACAATGAGTTGAAAGAAAAAGGGGTGTTTATCGGACATCTTTCAATCGGAGCCATGATACAACATGGAACAGAAGGAGACCCAGATCTTATTGCTGAAGCTTGGTATAACTTATATGAGAATAATGACCATTTTGAAGAAGTATTCCCTCCAGGACTCGATCCAACTATACTTCTTGGCGGAAATTAATATAAAGGAGATAAGACAACTATTGAAATGATAGTTGTCTTATCTCTTTTGCCCGTACTTAGTGCAACATTTAGCTATTTACCTCTCTGTCAAAATTAACATGAGTATCCTGTTTTATTAGGAAGTATTATTCAACTAAATGGCCCGATTGTTGAATACGGTTCTTATTAAAACCAATCAAAATAGTACAACAAGTATAACATAACTGAATATGCGTATGGCATTTTTACTTTTAATCATTTAGAAAATATGAGGTGGTAATCACCTGTCATTTACCGGTGCATTTCATGTCATTCAGTGGTAAAAACTATGTCAGAGGTGGTACATTTCAGTGGCTGTAATCATCCTAAGATATTTCGTCGTATCAAGACTCATCCAAAAGTAGTAATTTAATGGTAAAAAGGATTGTTTTATCCTTGAAAAGTATTTGTAAATCTAGTGTTTATACGGATAATCTGATTTTTACACTTTCTTTATAATAAAAAAAGACACTTCAAAATGAAGTGTCTAGTGTCTTTGGATTTTGCTTTGTATAGATATTAAGAATATTAATTTTAATCAACAATATTTATATCATCATAACCAGAAACATTTCCTATCGAGCCTCGGTTTCCTGGATTACCGTAATTCCCAACATTTCCATAGTTACCGTAAATCCCGTAATTTATATTTTTATATGGAGAATTACGTTGATACATCAATCTATCGTTATAAACAATTTCACCTAAATACTTTCCACTCATATCAATAAAGATTTTATCTTCTTGGATATAGTGGCCAATATTCTTTCCTCTTGGTGAATGCAACTGTCCATTTACATAATTAGCAATATGCTTTCCCTTACTGTTAAAAAGAAATTCCATAAGTAATAATCCTCCTTGATTTTTCATTTGTATTATTTCTATAATTATATTTAACAGGAATAAAACTAGGTTTTGTCAACATATTTACGCCATTTGTTATAGTCCTTGCTTGTAATTAAATAAATATCCCCCTTTGAACGTGTTAAAGCAACATATAAACTATTTTTAGTCTTTGGTGCAGAAATATTTATCCAATTGTCAGGATTATTCGTTGGACCAGTTAAGATAATACAAGATTGAGAGTATGTGTCTCCTTTAGAATATGACCAGTTTACATAGTTTTTCCCTTTAGGATGATTACTGCGCTTATCCCATACTAGTTTTGGGATATTAGGATCTAAAATTATTTTATGAATGTCTTCAACGCTAGTTAAATATATTATAGATGCTTTTTCTTTGGACTGTGATTGTATACTTATTGCTAATTTATCTTGAATCATATCACATACTGGTTTAGGTACTCGTCTGCTTTTTTTTAGGGTTATTTCATCAAAAATCACTTTTTTAGGTACTTTCTTTTTAAGATCGTCCACACCATTTAATTTATAAAAAGGTAACTTAGCTACTGGGTTTCCTGAACTTCTTAAAGGTGTCAAACAACTTTGATGAATATCTCCTACAGCTATTACTCTTAACTTTGATTTTTCTAAAAGATATTTTAAGACTTTAAAGTCAAATCCATTATAATCTTGAAATTCATCAAAATAGATTGCATCACAATATTTTTCTAATCTGTCGATTACTAACCTTTGAATGTCTGTATTACACCTCAAAAATAGCTTTCCGACTCTATTTACGTAATATTCATTACGAGCATTCATGAAATGTGTAATATCATCTACCTTTACGTAATGAGGATTTCGTGTATCTTCTACAGGGTTAGTATTCACATCAATCCCTGTACTTCTTTTGCAAGAAATTAAAGGTTCTATTGGCTTTACCAGATTATTGTAGGCGAAAGAATCAAAAGTCATAATCTGAACATTGTTAGGAACTCTATCATTGAATCGTTTTTGGACTTCTTGACGAATGTTATCGACATTAGAATTAGTAAAGGAAATCAAAATAACTCTTTCGTCTTTTTCAAAATTATTCGCTATAAAATACGTTTTCCCAGCACCGGCAGCAGCAATAACTATTCGCTTATCCATCTTATAGCCTTACTTAGATAGTTAGGGATGTTAAGATCAGTTAGGGCATTTTCAATTTCCAGTGCATTTTCTGTCTTATTTTTTAGCATGTGAGCTTGTGCTTTTGGCATTGGTACTTTGTTATAGCTAGCTTCCGTTTTTCTATTAGAATAAAGATTATCAAAAAAGTCCTTATTACTATTGTAAAATGATACTTCTAATGTCCAATTTTCGGTCGAGTCATCAACGTATATATTAAATTTATCATCTGATTCATACTTAATATCTTTTTTGTCATTGTCTGTAATGACTGCGACTTTTTTATCAAGTATTTTAGATAGTTCACGATATTTCTCAAATGAAATACTGCCCATAGAAATAATATCTACACCATTGTTATCCATTTCAGATTCTTGAATAATATTGAAGAGTTTGGGCAAGATAATATATTCTGCGGCACCTTCAACCAAAATAACTTTCTCAGCTAAGACAAAACGTAGAATATCTAAATTATCAACTTTCTCAAAATATCTGGCTGTCTCTGGTTGAAGACGGGTTAAAGAACGAGAATTTTCATTTGATAAGATAATTGTGTTTTTCAAATTAAGTCTATTTACAATTAAAGAACTATGAGATGCAATCACTACCTGTCCTTGACTAATGTTTTTAATTGCATCAATTAAGCGGCGAGTTCTAGTGTAGCTCAAATGACTTTCTGGTTCATCTATTAGCACTAGGTCAAAAACATCTTTGTTCAGCGCCATTTCAGTTCGAACAACGTTTTCTTTTCCTTTACCCATATCCTGAATAGATATATCCGATTCATAAATATCTAGTAATTTCAAAATGTCAGTCTTAGAGGAATCTAATCCAAATTTTTGATTTTCTTGAAGTGTTAATAAATGATCAAATTCTTCACGAAACTTAGACAAGATTTGCTTAAAATTAGATGATATACTTCTATGATCTTTCTCTTCAATGTTAGCATTGTAGATCTGTCTAGCGTAATTACCGAAAATATCATGTTTTATTGTAGAGTTATCTAAATATATCATTTTAATAGGAGACATACGCCTTTTGTAATTTCTCCCCTGAAAAGTATTCCACGTTGCTTTATAGTATTCGGTTGGAACAATTCTATTATCGGCAATTTCCTCTAAATTTACCTCACTAGCAAAATCCCTATCAAATTCATAGACAAATTTAATACCTGTTTGATGAGTACCATCATGATTATTATAATGAAGGCCTGAAAAATCGAGAGATTTTAAAGAACCTTCTAGGTCAAGAAATAATTCTATGTCTATTCTAGGAAGAGTTTGTATTGTTTTATGAGTATAAAAATCTTCTGTCAATTGTAAGTTAATGAATTTATGTGCAGAATTATCTGCATAAAGGAAGTTAGTTTGGTTTAATACAATGTCAATTGCACGAAGAATAGTTGATTTTCCAACTTCATTCTCTCCAACTAAGACTGATAAATGGTCATTGAAATCAATATCTATTTCTTTAAACTTTTTAAAGCCCTTTATTCTAATTTTATCTATCTTCATAATAGCCCCCATTCCAAAATATTGATATTGTTATTATCTCATGTATTGAAATAAAATAAATACCAATTAATCATTTTAAGTTTAAAAAGGGTAATTAGGAAATTCATTCAAGTAAAAAAGCCGAAATGATTTCTTATTCCAGCTTTCTGATTTATTAAAATCAGTGGCACAGTCGTGGCACACCTTATATCAATTTTCATGTTTTTATAGTTTTTCATATATCCTGAAATCCCTTTATATCAACGATATTGCACTATATTGTATTGGCGAAGTATCGAGTGGGAATAATTTACTTTCTTGCTCCCTACTTTGCCTATCTCGTTATGAAGCTACTCCCATGAATAATATTATTTTTCCTCTTCTCGTTACTCCAACCATTTAATCAAGCATCCTTTTGGCGGAGAAAAGTCTTCGAAGGTTTCATAAGCATGTTAATATATTTATTAATGCTTTACCTCACTTTCTAGTAACCAATATACTAAAAACTGCTTACCAGCGAATTCAAAATTAAAAAGAAATAAAAAAAGAGATATTGCTTTTTACACAATATCCCTCTTCCCCTCCAATCCCTTTGGCGGGATTTTGGCGGGGAACCTATTGATTTTTAATCATTTCACCCATTTTATGTTTCCCTAAAATGACGTCAAATCAACGTTTTCACTTCAAATGCCTCTAGTGAATTACTCCCCATCAGTAGTAAGAAATGAAGCATTCTCCTCCTATCTTGATCTATGGGGAAATGTCTTACAGGCAACAGGAAACGCTTTGGTTGCGGACAGTGAAGAAGAAGTTTCCCTAGACAAATTTGGTAATAAGATTCAAGCGGTAGGAAATCTGGTAGTTGTCGTGGGATTTTTGGCAGATGTTAGTGAAAAAGTGGAAACAGAGCTGAATATTAAAGGAAACCTCATCCAAGCAGCAGGTGGAAGCCTTTCCTTCGCAGATGCACTGAATGAGGAACTTACCGAAGATGCTTTTTATGATATCTATGGAAACTTGCTGCAGGTCATTGGTAATTCCATGCAGGGTATTGGTGGAATAAAGAACCTCAAAAAATCTGATGGTGAACTTATTAATGCAGCTGGCGGATGGATCCAGGCTGTTGGCTCGGTTCTTACCTTGATAGGAACTATCAAAAATGTTTAAAAGTTATAGCAATACACCCTTCCCCTACCTAAAGCTATCAGTTGGAGCAGTTCAAGCGGGTACATGCATGTAATCGACGAATAATCTTTTGACATACGGAAATCATATAAAATAGTCAATATTCTAGGAGGCCTTGTTATGAGATCAACCTTTGTAGGGTCATTATTATTAGGAATCGGAACAATTGGAATGATGGATGGCATTCTTTTTCATCAAATATTACAATGGCACAGTATTTACATGCACACTGACCGTTTCAATCAAATAGTTAGTGATGGATTGTTTCATTTGTTTGTTACAATTGTTATTTTTATAGGTGCGATTATATTATGGAAAAGCGATCCATCAGATTCAAAAAATAATAAGTTCACCTTTTTAAGTGGCATATTTCTTGGAGCTGGATTTTTTAATTTAATTGAAGGTATTTTAAATCACCACATATTACAAATTCATCATGTAAAACCTGGTCCAAACCAATTTTTATACGACATTCTATTCGATGTTGCTGGGATTATAATCATTATCATTGGATTGTTTTTTAGAAATATTGGATCAGCCGCGCCCAAACCTTCACGTCCTTTTCTTGATGATGAGACATGATTGTTTCCTTCTCCTTCTTACTATAAATTTTCATAAGCACCTCCTTTCACTTTTTAATCAGATCATACCTGCTACTTAACATTTGCGTTTATTTTAAGAGCCACATTAGAAAAGGGTGTATGACAAAAAGTGAATTCTCGTTTTTGGTAACGATGTTTTATTTCATCTTTAATTCGTTGCCGTATATTTATTTTCATATAATCGTTATATCTTACGAAAATGGAGTAGTAGGCAGGTGGTAAATCTTTTAATGAGTCTAATTGGATCTCGATCGTTCCTTCGCCATTTTCATTTATTTTCACTGGTAACACAAAGTCATTATGGGCATTTTTCCCATCCCGAATCAATACATCTGTTATAGAATGGATGTCATCACCATACACATGAAAATGAAGAATGTATTGGTTCTCTTGACAATAATGTTCTTTAAAGGTGATGTATATGGGTAAAGGAATGTATTTATATTTTTCCTCAAGAAAAGGAATCACAAAATAAGCCTTCCGATTTTTTATCACCACTTCTTTTACCTTGATGGATCTATCCCACTCCAACAGTTTTATTACTGTACTAAACTTGCCCTCACGTATCAATTCATATATCACTTTGTGAATGGGTTCAAAAAAATTCTCCGAAAAATCATAGGTTAATTTTCTGGTTGTCTTCAAAATTTGCTTGAACTTAAAAAAATACAGCCGTTTAAATTTTGTGTTTTGAAAATGTTGTGTCGTAAAAAGTCGCCTCATTAAATCAAATTCATACATTCGATTCACAATCATTTTCTCAATCTCAAGATCAAATTTCCGGTTTAAAATGTAATGGACGATTTGTACATTATAATTTGTTTTTTGTAAAATATTGGTTTGATTCGTTAAGCGGGTTTTTTTCGTTTCATCCAGGCGATTGGCATAATAAATCGGCTTTGTCGTCGTGGAGATGGTTTTACAACTTGTTAGGACATCAATAAAAAATTGTTTATCTTCCGCGAATTTCATCTCAGGAAACTGTATCTGTCGCTCTTTAAGCAAACTCGCTCGCATCATTCTTGCAGTCGGACCCAGATGGTGAAAAATATGCGGGATGGAAAATGGAGAAACACTTCTCCTTTCTTTACAACATTGGTGTTCACCAACTATTTTCGTTCCTCCATTGTCTACTTTGATGGTTCTTCCTACAACATATGGATCGCCTGTTTCTTCTAAAATCTCATAAAGCACTTGCAAGCCATTTGGATCAAGCCAATCGTCCGCATCTAGAAACGTGATATAGGGTGCACTGGCTAATTCCATCCCAATATTACGTGGACGACCAGGTGAACCAGACTGACAATCTAACGAAACTACCGTAATATTCTCATGCCTTTTTACAAAATCTAATAAAATTTCCTTTGAACGATCTGTCGAACAATCATCAATGAGTATGTACTCGATATTTTTAAAGTCAAGCGTTTGCTTCATAACAGATTCAATCGACTTTTTTAAAAACTTCTCCCCATTATAAACGGGAGTAATAACCGTAACGAAATAATCTCTCTGCCTATTTGTTGACTGCTTATGTATGGTATAGGCTAGTTGTTTTTTGGAGTTATATAACTTTTTTAAAATTGCCGTCATCGATAATTTGTATTTTTGGATCATATCTTCACGCCATTTCTTTCAAAACAGTAATTTTCAGCCACTACGATTATTTTGGTCTAAAAACAAATAAATTATTCAGGCCTGCAGGACGCAAGTCACAAAGGCGTGGCGACAGGATGGCGCGAATTTAGGCAAACAGAACGTTGGTCAAAACGGCGTTGCCACAGGACATGGCGCATTTAGCCGTTTATCCTCTGTTCATCAATTTGATCCTTACCTTTCAGATAGCCCTAGTACAGGTTTATTTTCAATCAAAATGGTTAATGTTGGTAATAACCTTTGAATGAATGGGGCTAAAAGTGCTGTGAATTTTTTAGATTTGACAATTGAACTGATCATTGGCTTTATTATGCTATTTATTCTAGTGAAAATACTAGGCAAAAAAATAATCAATCAAATTACACCCTTTACATTTATAAGCGCCATTGTATTAGGAGAATTATTAGGAAACGCACTATACGATGAAAAAATTGGCATAAAGTATATCGTCTTTTCCATGATTCTATGGGCAGTCATGTTGTTATTTTTTGAAATCCTTAGTCAAAAATTTTTAAAAATACGTCTTATCTCTGAAGGGAAACCATCTGTTTTAATCAAAAATGGGATCATCAATCGGGAACAGTTAAGGAAAAATCGCATGAATCTAAATCAACTTCAAAGTTTATTAAGGCAGTCAGAGACTTTCTCTATTCGTGAAGTTGCATACTGCTATTTGGAATCTAATGGTGCCATCAGTATTTTGAAAAAGTCACAGAAGCATAATTTCCTTAACGACGAGTAACGGGCCTTAAGGAAGCAAAGCATTAGCTTCAAGAGCTTCCTTATACTAGATACATAGGCAAATACACATTTTAATGAGTACAAGTTAATTGGTTAATGGCCTATGAATAGGATGGTGTGAAATAACAAAATAAAGGAGTGCTTATTATGCATCCGAGTCATATGCATCTCAATTATTATTATCCATATATTCATGAAGCCGATTTATATTCAACTCCATACCAGGGAGTGTATGATGACCAATCAACTTATGAAAGGCAATTTGGTGGGTTTCCACCTCTATTTCCACCACCGGGTCAAGGACAAGAAACAGGAGCACCAACTGCACCACCCCCATCAATTGTTCCTACCCAGCAGGTAGAAACCTTTGCAGTTGATCCAGGTAGTATTAGAAGATGTTTATTTAGATTCACGTATGTATGGCTACGGGGCTCTCAACAGTTTTGGTTTTATCCAATCTTTGTTGGCCGACGTTCTATCTCAGGGTACCGTTGGACTGGATTCGGATGGGCTTATTTCGGAATAAGCTTGCGACAAATTCAATCGTTTACTTGTGTTTAATTTTTAAAAAGCCTTCCCACTTTAAAAGTGAGAAGGCTAGGTATCCTTTTTCTACGTAGTGGAGGCCTCCAATGGTAAACATCCAAAATGACCATACACTGCATCCGCTACTATCAATCGTTCCAATTGAAAAAAGTCTTAACCGCTAATTCCCATCCAGCGAATTATTTCTTCTTTTGACGGTACAAATCAATAGATTTATATCCTTGTGATAGGATGTCGATCATTTGCTGCTGGCGTGTTTCCCTTGTCTTTTGTTGCTTAGCAGAAAAGATGTAGCGAGCCCAGCCTTTTTGGTAACCAGGTGTCAAGCTTTCAAAAAAAGCAAACAGATTTGGTTTAGTAGCCAATAGTGCTTTAACATCTTTGACTTTATCCTCATAATCTGCTACTCGCTGACTTGCTGATAATGACTTCTTTGCTTTCTTTTTCTCACGTTTTAACCCAACTACAGTGAAGATATCATCCATACTTACCATACGCGAGAACTTCAAATCGCTTTCCGCAACATAGCCATCCTCATCTACTTTCATAGCTGGAAAAATCTCATCTCTATGAACGAAAGTTTTATAGCGTCTGTTGCCTTTTTTAGGGTAAGCGAAAAATAAATAGCCATTATCAAGTAATAGTTGGTTATCGATGATTTGATGTGTATACTGGACCATCTCATCCACAGTTTCGACAAAAATAAAAATAGCCTCATGCTCTTTGTTAAAGGTTATCGCTTGCTCAGTAAATAGATCATAGTCATTTGGTTGATTGATCACAATCATGTTTTTGTATTGATCAAGTTTTAATTTATCGATAATCGTCATTAGCATACTCCCTTCGTTTTAGATTTAAATATGGTAGCACTTAAAAAGCTCTATCAACGTACATTTTTCACTAAATAGAGCGGCGCAAGGGGTGCTGACAAATCGCGAACATCATACGCTAAGCAAATTTAACGGCTTTGCGTTTTTTGATGGCGGAGAGGGAGAGGTTTTCCTTTTCGCGATGTCGCGGGCGGTCATACCTTTGTAGAAGGTGTCGATGACCCATTATTTTTGTTCGTTGGATAGGCCGATACAGTAGTTTTGTAGGTGTTCTCTTTCCAGCCATTGCTCCTCTTCTTCCATCGCATTTTCTTAGAACATATACGTTTCGTTCATAAGCATTCCATAAAGCAATCAATCCTATTTGAAAAAATCATTATATGATAAATTATAAATCATCGGTCGGTATATAAGCAATAAGCAGATGATCGCCTTAGAACTTGCCAGAGAGCCTATGAAAAGAGCAAGTGAAACAAAGCAAGAACGCTTGAAAATTTTTAAAAGTGCTAGGTACTGGAACTATTCTGATTACTGCACTGTTATTTCTGGTTTTCCTTTGCCGCCAACCGTAAATCTTCAACAAGTAATGGATATAAATTCGGCCGGCGTTTAGCGGCAAGTGGATGATACGCAGCAGTTGTTTGGTAACCATTGACCTCATGCCAATTTCCACGTAAGGCTTTAACATCAATGTCAGGATTTTGAAAGAAGGACTGTACGGCTACATTTCCAAGGCAAACAATCAATGAAGGTTGATGGTATTGTAATTGTTCCTTTAAATGCTGCATACAGGTTTCTCGTACCTGGTCCTTATCATAAGCGCGGACTGGCTTCCTTTTTATTATCATACAAACCATATTTTCCTTTTTGATCTGTTATATGATGGCTCATTGCACTAGGTTTATATCTTCTATTTTTATCAAATGAGAAGACAAAGTGAAGAACGAGTCCAAAAAACCCCCCTTTTCTTTTTTATTTTGATGCCGTACATAATAAAATTTTCTCCGTTCATAATAATTCAGTATGAATGGAGGGATTTTACATGGAAATTCCAGCACGAGCAGGCGGGAAGGGAGATAAAAGGGAAGGGAAAAAATTAGCGTGGTGGCAGCTATCACTTCTTGGGGTTGGATGTATTATTGGGACAGGCTATTTTCTTGGTTCGGGAATTGGCTTAAAAATGACAGGGCCATCCATGCTTATCTCCTTTATACTAGCAGCGATTGGTACTTATATCGTCGCAGAGGCGTTAGCAAAAATGTCTGCTCAAGATCCCCAGCAAGGGTCTTTTCGATCTTATGCTAAAAAGGCTTACGGCCCCTGGGCAGGATTCAGTAGTGGGTGGGTGTATTGGTTTTCCGAAATGTTGATTACTGGTAGTCAACTTACGGCTCTTTCCATCCTCTCACGATTCTGGTTTCCAAATGTTCCTCTATGGTTATTTGCTTCTGGGTTCGCCATTCTTGGTGTAATTGTTGTATTGATCGGTACGAAAGGATTTGAGCATACGCAAAATATTTTTGCCGTTATGAAAGTAGCGGCGATTGTAATGTTTATTGTCATTGCAATAGGCGTTCTTTTTGGTTTTTTTGGTGGCAATCATCATGATATTAGGATCCCAACGAACATGCGCGAGTTCATGCCTCAAGGAATGAAAGGGTTGTGGGCCTCCTTGATCTTCGGTTTTTATGCATTTGGTGGTATCGAAATTATGGGGATTATGGCGGTAAGATTGAAAAAGAAAGAAGAGGCAAAAAAGGCAGTAACCATCATGTTAATGATGTTAACATTCATATATTTACTGTCTCTCATATTGGCGATAGTGTTAGCAACGCACCAATTTAATACAAAAGAAAGCCCATTTGTCATTGCCCTTGAACCATACAATATTACTTTTTTTCCACATGTATTTAATGGCGGAATCATCATCGCCGGCTTTTCTACTATGGCTGCTTCATTATTTGCCGTTACAAGTATGGTCGTCACCTTGGCTGAGGATGGAGATGCACCTAAGTTTTTTTCAAAAAAAGGGAAGCTAAAAGTTCAACCTTTTGCCTTGTGCTTAACAATTTTGGGACTCATTGCCTCCATTGTCCTGTCACGAATTATGCCCGATCGTGTGTATGAATACATTACAACAGCAGCTGGATTAATGCTTTTGTATAATTGGTTTTTTATCCTTATATCTTTTCCAAGGCTTATTAAAGCGACTGGTTTTGGTCATGTCAAACGTTTTGCCGGAATGGCTTTAATCCTACTTGCCGTTAGCGGCACATTAATTGATAAGACAAGCAGATCCGGTTTTTTTGTAAGTATATTGTTTGTGGTCATTGTTGTGATAGTCGTGGTAATTAGGCATTTTACTAAGAAAAAGAAGAAAAATCTATATCCTCAAGGTATCTAATTAAGGTTGGGACGATCCTAGAAGGATGTTCAAAAAGTTCTTTCGGTGTTTCTAATTGGCTTACTTTTCCAAGGGGCAATACAGATTCAGGTTATTTACTGAAATAATAAGCGAACTGCTTGAATTCCAAAATAAAGCCCAAAGCCGATAAGAGATAATCCCGACAAAATGGAGATAAGGAAAAGGATTTTTCCTGTTAAAAACCTCCTAAAACTGCTCGCAACACTCGCCATCGTTACATCCCATACCAACAAGCCAACAATAATCGCAAAGCTATAAATGATGACATCGATTTTATTATTTTCAGCGGCTGTCTTCGCTAGGACAGAGCCATAAATACCCAGCCAAAAAAGAATCGTTAATGGATTAGAAATGGACATTAAAAAGCCGGATAGGAATGATTTTGACCGGGATTCATCGCTTTTCCTTGCACTGGAAGCCATTTTCCCTGCACTTAATAAACTTTCTATGCCTGTGTACACTAAAACAAAAAAACCGAAGGACCATAAAAATGTTTGCATAAAAGGGATTTCTAGAAAATGTACGACCCCCAAAAAAACCGCCAGCATGTAAATGCCATCTGCTGTCATGGCCCCTAATCCAACAAGCCATGCATGAAAAAAACCACTTTTTATGCCTTTATCTAATTGTGCAGCATTAACAGGCCCTATCGGGGCAGCTAATGAAAGGCCGAGAAAAACATAACCAAGAAAGACACTCACGAACACCACTCCTTACTGAATTTGTGCATGTTGAAGAAATTATAAAATTTTAGCTTATGGATAAGTTCTAACAGGAAGTTTGTCATCCAGCTCCAGCGCCTAGCGTATAGCAAATTTACGTCTTCTTCCTACGATAAGTCAACAGGATGTTGGTCAGAACGGCGTTGCGCCAGGACGGCGCGTTCTTAGCCGTTCAACCTTATGATATGATCCAAATTTGTACGTCGCTGAACAGGCACTTGCGCTTTTGTTCAGTCTAAACGGAAAAAAGGGTCGTACAATAACGGATAGGAATAAACAAAAGGTTCAAGAGAATAATAAAAATTAAAGTTATACGACGATGGAGGTAAAAAAATGCCTGTTTTTGTATACCAAACATTTGATATTCATCAGGGCAAATTTAAAGAAGGAATTGAGAATTTAAAAGAAATTAAAAAATACCGAAATGAGCATTATGAACACAAGGTAGATCTATTAACGCCCATTACTGGACCAGACCATACATATGTACTCCTTTCCACCTATGAAGGACTGGCTGAAATGGAATTACAAAACAAAAAAATGTTTGATGATGAAGAATATTTGAAACTAATTGGAGAATTCTTCCTAGAAAACATCGTCCAGAGTAGTATGCACACTCAGATATTTCGGTCAGTGAATGATCAATAGTAAGACTTGAATCTTCCTGTACCAAGCTTCACAAGCATTCTGAATTGCTTAATAACTATTAATGGTTGGTCAAATATTAGGTTTTGATTCTATTTACAATTACTCATAACTTGTACATCCTATGTAATAATCTTTTATCTTATGTACTCTTGTCCCAAAATTTTTCCTTCTAATGACAGGGGGCGGAAGATTCCAAATTCTTTGAGAACCTGGTATCTTTTTCTTCAAAACAATGTAGATTTTGTCAAAGTTTTTTGTAATAATAAAGTCATCATCCTTAACAGCGTACGAATGGTGGCTTTCAATGCTTTTATTCCATTAAATGATTTATTTTGCCTTTTTCAACAAAATAACACCCGCTTTGGTTGATATCATTTCATCTGCTAAGATCGATATTTTAGCATCCACTTTATCGATCTTTTCACCTAAATTCATTTCTGCCGATTCCAAACGACTTTCTCTCGATCAACCTTACACCTGAAGAGATGGCATTACTAGAAGAGCCGTATGTTCCCTATCCCATAAGTGGCTTTAATTGAATATAGTGTAAAAACTTTGTAGGAAGAAAAACAGCCTGTTTGATGCTGGAACATAACTAAAATACTAAGATCCAAAGACGAACAATGCATTACCTCATGCATGGCTTTCGAGTGTCTAAACATATGGGGCCTTACTTTCGGAGGCACAAGGGATGATGTTTTTCCGACCGAAGCAACATATTTTGAAATAATGTAAGCAGTTCAAATTACACCCATGCCGGGCACACCAAAAAGGGCAGATCCATAATAGATCAGCCCTTTTTCTAACCTAGTTTTTCTACAAACGTTTTTCCAATTCTTCTTTTTTCTCTTCAAATCCAGGTTTTCCAAGTAAAGCAAACATATTTACTTTATAGGCTTCTACTCCTGGTTGGTCGAATGGATTCACTCCAAGAAGATAGCCGCTAACGGCACAAGCTTTTTCAAAGAAGTAGGCAAGATACCCGAATGTATAGGCGTCCATTTCAGGGATCTCGACAACTAGATTTGGTACATCGCCATCTGTATGAGCGAGCAATGTTCCTTCAAAGGCTTTATCATTTACAAAGTCAATGGTTTTTCCTTCTAAATAATTCAATCCGTCTAGATTGTTTTCTTCCCCTTCAATCACAAGTTCGTGGCGGGCATTTTTTACTTTAATGACGGTTTCGAATAGATCGCGACGACCTTCTTGCACATATTGGCCAAGCGAGTGAAGATCTGTTGAAAAATTAGCAGAAGAAGGGTAGATGCCTTTTTGATCTTTTCCTTCACTTTCGCCGAATAATTGCTTCCACCATTCTGCGAAATATTGCAGGCCTGGTTCATAATTGATCAACATTTCAATCGTTTTTCCTTTGTTGTATAAAACATTACGGATAGCTGCATATTGATAAGCCGGATTTTCCTTTAGATCAGGTGAACTGAATGCCTCACGAGCGTCAGCCGCCCCCTTCATCATTGCTTCAATATCGACACCACTAACCGCAATCGGTAATAACCCAACAGCCGTTAACACTGAATAACGTCCACCAACATCATCAGGAATGACAAATGTTTCATAGCCTTCTTCATTCGCTAATGTTTTCAGTGCCCCTTTTTCACGATCGGTTGTGGCGAAAATTCGCTTCTTCGCTTCTTCCGCCCCATATTTATTTTCTAATAATTTACGGAAAATTCGGAATGCAATGGCAGGCTCAGTCGTTGTCCCTGATTTTGAAATGACATTGACAGAAAAATCCTTCCCTTCCAATAAATCCATTAGATCACGCATATATGTAGAGCTAATACTATTTCCTACAAATAATACTTGTGGTGTTTGTCTTTTTTCTTTAGGTAGTTCGTTGTAAAAACTATGGTTGAGCATTTCAATCGCAGCACGAGCCCCAAGATAGGAACCGCCAATTCCAATTACAAGCAAAACATCACTGTCTGCTTTTATTTTTGCGGCTGCTTTTTGAATCCGCGCGAATTCTTCACGATCATACTCCACAGGCAAATCAATCCATCCTAAGAAATCACTGCCTGCACCTGTTTTATCCTGTAGTTGCGTATGGGCTGTTTCCACTGCTGCTTGCAAATAATCGACTTCATGCTGTCCAAAAAAAGCAAGCGCCTTGGAATAGTCAAAACGAATATGTCCCATGCCTAAAACCTCCCTATGATACATTCTTCCTTAACTTTAGCTGATTAAAGCTTAACTTTCAAGTTCTAGATACCAAACGACTACATAATCATCAGGACACCCATTCTATCAATGTAATACTCTTTCTATTTGTAAAATCGCTATGAACAAGGAAGGAGCCCTTTCGCTTTTTCGCTGGAATCGGGTAGAACGGGACGATCAAAGCACAGTTTCCTCCTGTTTTCCATTAAACTTTGGAGTTAAATGCTCAAACAAAAAACAAACTCAATGAAAGTTTCCTCCACTAAGTTTGTTTTTTATGATCATGCATTGTAAGGCCGTTCTTCTTTCTATAGGCGCTTCCGCTTTTCTTT
>NZ_JADIJK010000018.1 GCF_017355205.1 Bacillus sp. SD088 | reverse complement strand
GATGCCGATGCCGACGCTGATGCCGACGCCGATGCTGACGCCGATGCCGACGCCGACGCCGATGCTGATGCTGATGCCGACGCCGATGCCGACGCCGATGCTGATGCTGATGCTGATGCCGACGCCGATGCCGATGCCGATGCTGATGGAGATGGAGACGGCGACGGTGATGGAGATGGTGACGGAGACGGTGATGGAGACGGCGACGGAGATGGAAATGGAAATGGGAATTCCTCTAACAATGGAGGAACTAACAATGGCCAAGGTGGAAACAGCACAGGTGGAAATAATGTAGGTGGAATTGGTAGTGGTAGCGGAAATTACTACGGAAACAGTGATGATGGATATAAACTTCCGAATACCGCCACGAATACATTCAATGGCCTTATAGGTGGGTTGGCGGCAGTAATGGCTGGCCTACTAGGATTGTTTACACGTAAAAAGCGTAAGCAAGCAAAGTAATATTTTAGTGAAATAATAATGCTAATCAGTCTATATTTCTATTGAAATATAGACTGATTTCTTCATATGAAATTATCAAGCAAGGACGTCAAGAAGTTAATAGAAAAATAGAAGAAATGGGGAATAGATGAAAAGTAGATAGATGATAGGTGGCAATGACATTTATATTATATATTTTATTTTCTATCATTTTGTAGGAGGGCATATTTTGAAAACAATAACTCCATTAAGTTACGTAAATCAGGCTATGAATGATTTTGAAAGGTATTTTATCGAAAAGATCAAAGATGGGAAAATAGCTAAGATAGATATTAATGATAAATCACGATATATTTTATTTCTTTCCATTGGTAATCCTCATATTCGTGCTCGTGTTTTTAAAGTAGTAACAAGCGACTTCGCTAAGGGAGTTTCTCAGCTACGTCAAAAGGTGATTCAGTTGGTACAAAAAGCTCATGTTGATCCCTACTGGATAAAAATGGATGTTGTGAATAAAATAGTAGCGCATTCTTTTGAAGAATTAGAATTAAACATATCTAAAACGAGAAAAAATTATTTTCGGTCAGGAATTGCTTTTGATTCCGATTTTCACCTAGCTTTTTTGGAACAAGAAATAAATGGGAATGCTATGATAAAAAATAAAAGAGGTGAACCTCTTCAATTAGATGAAGAGAATATTAACCAGTATGTGAAAAGGAATTTTAAAAATCGGTCTGTTTTTACCAAAAAGCGATATTACCATCAGCCGGTTTATACATTTAATACAGTGAGTGTTTTTAAAGAGGTGGAAAACCCTCAACTTCTAGAACTATATACTGGAGAATTGACAAATGGCATTAGAAAAATTAATCATATACTGGAAGCAACAGTGGAGCTAATAAAAAAATCAACCTATTTTTTAATGAATCAAATTCAAGAATCAGGACAATTTCATTATGGTTATTTTGCTGCCTTCGGTAAACGAATTGGAACCTATAATATATTACGACATTCAAGTTCTTTGTACTCAATGTTGGAAGGGTATGAGGTTTTAAAAGACGAACAAATTATTCATGCGGTTGAAAAAGGGATGGATTATTTAATTCGAGAGGCGATCGTCTATCAAGAGCAGCATTCTGAGGAAATTGCTTATGTAGTAGATTATGCCAATCATCAAGAAATTAAATTAGGCTCAAATGCAACAGCGATATTAGCCATGACAAAATATATGGAGGTAACAAATTCACATAAATATTTGGACATTGCTCAAGCGCTAGCTAGAGGCATTTTAAAGATGAAAACTCCAAGTGGAGGATTTATTCATGTTTTAAGCTATCCATCATTTGAAATTAAAGATATTCATCGAATTATTTATTATGAAGGGGAAGCCATCCTGTCGTTATTGCGTTTATATAAAGTGGATAAGAAAAATCTTTGGTTATACGAGGTAAAACAGACATTTGATTATTTCGTTGCTCATGATTATTGGAAGTATCATGACCACTGGTTAAGTTATGCTACCAATGAATTAATCTTGTATGCACCAGAAGATCGATATTTTATTTTTGGTTTGAAAAACTGCAATGATCGACTCTCTTTTATTTATCATCGTGAAACAACCTATCCAACATTCTTAGAATTAACAATGGCTGCTTATAAAATGATTGATCAAATAAAAAAACTAAACAGAGAGTATCTTTTGCAGTATATAGATGAACCATTATTAGAGAAAACGATTGATAAACGTGCTGAATATCAGCGGGTTGGTTTTTTCTATCCTGAATTAGCGATGTATACTAAAAATCCTGGTTTGATAGTAGGTGCTTTCTTTATTCGTCATCACTCTTTTCGAGTGAGAATTGACGATGTGGAACATTATTTATCGGGATACTGTCAATACTTACAATATCGTATCCCGAAAATGAATGACTCATCATCGACTGATGATAAGGCTGTTTTGTAATCTATTATTGATTTCAATGGTACATATGACTAACGTATAATGAAGTTATTTTAAAAAGTTAGGTTTTGGGCAAAGTATGATGTTTCTAGAATACTAGAATATCAAGCGTGTGCATTCATTTAAGATTCGTTCTTTTCTCATTTAAAAACGAGCGAATTTTTCCTGTATATATGGCAAGGATGATGGGACAGAGACGAGATTCATTTCAGGATACCGCAAAGCTGTTAATTCCCCCCCAAAAACAGCTCCGGTATCGATATTAAATGTTTTTCCGAATTGACGTGGTTGTTTCACTGGTGTATGCCCGTAAACAATAAGTGCCTTCCCTTTATATTGTTTGGCCCAATCTCGTCTTATTGGCCTTCCATCTGGCAATGTCTCTCCGGTTACATCCCCATATAAAACAAATGATTGTACACGTTTATTCTGTTTGCCAATATAATCCTCTCTTATTCCAGCGTGAGCCATAATTAATTGACCATCATCCAGCTCATGATAAAGGGGAGAGTGTTCATAAAGATCTATAAACATCTTTTTAAGATGGTTAAATTTTTTAACAGATAGTCTTTCAAGTTCTGCCACTGTCGTTTCTAAGCCATGTTTAATTTGGACATTCCTCCCAAGAAAATAACGATATAGCTTATTACAGTGATTGCCAGGCACATAATAAGCCCCGTGGTATTTCCAAAGTGTCCATGTTTGTTCAATCATCTTAATGGAATCGGGACCTCGATCTGTAATATCTCCAATAAAACCTAATTTTCTTTTCTGTGGATGTATAGGCAGGCTTGTCTCCCAAGAATATCCAAGTTTTTGGGTAAGTTCTTTAAACTCTTGAAAACAACCATGGATATCGCCAATTATATCTATTTTCATCTTTTCACACTCATTTCACCATAAAATATAGCTTTTACATTAAGGACAAAATTTTCATTTCCATTATTTTAACATAGCCCAACTTTTTAGCATGATATTGAGGCTTTCAGCAACTGGCCGGATAAGGTAAAGAAATAAATATTGAAAAAAAGTCAATTATTGACGACAAACGGATCAAGATTTGTTAGGATAATGAGGACCAATTTGGAAGGGGTGGGTCGTCTTGGAAAACGATACACAAGAAAATATAAATGAAGAGCTACTGATCCAGACAGCGGCTGAAGGCAATCTCGAATCCTTTCGAGAAGAATTTTTAAATCTTCACCCATATGATCAGGCCCAATTCTTTTTCAAAATTGATAAAGAGACTAGATTAAAAATGTATTATTACTTATCTCCAAAAGAAGTTGCTGACTTTTTTGAGATGCTTGAGATAGATGACAATGACTATAAGGATATTTTGGCTGAAATGGAGCCGAAATATGCAGCCGAAGTGCTTGCAAATATGTACGCCGATAATGCTGTGGATGTATTAAATACATTAGGGAAAGATCAAACGGCCAGTTACCTGACCCTTATGGATAAAAAGGATGCCCAAGAAATTAAAGGGTTGCTCCACTATGAGGAATATACGGCCGGAAGTATTATGACCACCGAGTATGTGGCCATATCACAGAATCAAACGGTACGATCAGCCATGTACATTCTCAAGAAGCAAGCTCCTACAGCGGAAACCATTTATTATGTTTTTGTCATTGATGAAGATTTACGTTTAGCCGGAGTTTTGTCATTACGAGACTTAATTATATCGGATGATGACACGATGATTTCAGAGATTATGTCTGATCGAGTGGTATCCATCTCGGTCGGGGCTGACCAAGAAGAAGCTGCCAGGCAAATGCGAGATTATGATTTATTAGCACTACCAGTTGTTGATTTTCAAAACCATCTATTAGGAATCATTACGGTCGATGATATCATTGATGTTATTGATGAAGAGGCCTCCGATGATTACTCTAAGCTCGCAGGTATATCTGATCTTGATAAAATGGATAAAAGTCCTTTTACAGCAGCGAAAAAACGCTTGCCCTGGCTGGTTATTTTGCTTTTCTTAGGGATGTTTACTGCAAGTTTAATTGGTCGCTTTGAAGATACTTTGAGCCAAGTCCCGATTGTCGCGGTGTTTATCCCACTTATTGCTGGAATGGCAGGAAATGCGGGAACACAATCCTTGGCAGTGGCCGTTCGCGGGATTGCTACAGGCGAGATGGAGGATGCTGGGAAGTTAAAAATCATTTTGAGAGAAGCTGGAACAGGGATCGTAACAGGAGCGCTTTGTGGCATTTTGGTTTCTTTAGTGATTTTTGTATGGAAGCATGATCTAGTTTTAGGACTTTTAGTTGGTTTTTCCATTCTTGCTTCTCTTTTAGTTGCAACGATAGGAGGATCGCTTGTTCCTCTAATCATGCATAAATTAAAAATTGATCCAGCCGTTGCTTCAGGTCCATTTATTACAACCATGAATGATATCACATCCATATTGATTTATTTTGGATTAGCGACAATGCTTATGAGTTATCTTATTCATTAAAGAGGATGTTCAAAAAGTAAGGAACAAAGGCTAAATTCGCGACATCCTGTCGGCAGGCTCAAAGCACGACATCCTGTCGTTTCGCCCGCACTAGTACGTCCTGTACGTCGCAACGCCTTTGTGACCTGCGTCCTGCAGGCCTCGGTAAAAATGACATTTTGAGATAAAGGATCTTCGACTAAGTACCGACACGTTCCGTATCGAACATCGAAGTCACCACATCCTATGGAGGTTCGTTGGCTTGTTTCTGTGCTCCTCGGAAAAGTAAACCACTTTTCCTTCGTGCGATGCGGATTCAAGGATGCTTTTTCTGCTAAAACCATCCAAGTCCTGTGGGCAATGCAGAAGTCAGTACATCCTGTACAAGTCCGTCACTAACTGTGCCGCCTTGGTCCTATTTATCCTCCTTTTTGAACACGCATTTAATTAGTAAGATGATGACCTCTTAATTCGTAATTTAAGATGGGAGAATTTTTTATGGACGAATCATTACTATCATTGGTAATTGTATTAATTTTTGCTTTTCTGACGCCGCTTGTTCTTGATCGTTTTCGAATTTCATTTATGCCTATTGTCATTGCAGAAATTATTATGGGATTAATTATTGGAAAAAGCGGTTTTGATTTAATTCGTGGTGGCTCATGGCTCGATATTCTTTCTACACTTGGGTTTATTTTTCTGATGTTCTTGAGTGGATTAGAAATAGATTTTTCAGCATTCAAAATGTCAAACAAGAAAATTAAACTGTCTAATGGAAAAACGGAGCCCAATCGTTTGACTGTTTCCATTGTGATATTTTTGGGGATTTTCATTGTATCTGTTGGTTTATCTTATTTATTTGTCTGGATGGGACTTATTGATAATGTGTTCTTAATGACATTAATCATCTCTACTATATCTTTAGGGGTTGTGGTGCCAACTCTAAAGGAAGCAAATATTATGAAGACAGGAATTGGGCAAATTATCCTTTTAATTGCTGTGATTGCTGACCTTGTGACGATGATTCTATTAGCGGTATTTGTTTCCTTATCCGGTGATAATCAAGGAAATATGTGGTTATTACTCATTTTATTTGTAGCAGGAATTATTCTATACTTTGTTGGCAGACGTTTTAAAAATCGTTCCTTTATCGAACGATTGTCAACCGGGACTGTACAAATAGGAACGCGCGCGATATTTACATTAATTATCGTATTAGTTGCTTTATCCGAATCACTAGGTGCAGAAAATATATTAGGTGCCTTCTTGGCAGGAACGCTTGTCTCATTGTTAAATCCTAAACCAGAAATGGTTCGACAACTCGATTCTTTTGGCTATGGATTTTTAATCCCTATTTTCTTTGTCATGGTTGGGGTTGATCTAGATTTATGGTCATTACTCAGTAATAAAGAAATATTATTATTGATTCCATTGCTATTAATTGGATTATTCATTTCAAAGGTTTTTCCAGTATTTATTTTAAAAAAGTGGTATGATACAAAAACAGTCTTGGCTTCCTCCTTTTTACTTACTTCAACATTATCATTGGTGATTGCGGCAGCTAAAATAGCGGAGCGCATGGAAGTCATTACAGCTGAAATGAGTGGTACATTTATTCTTGTTGCTGTCATTAGCTGTATTGTGACACCTATTTTCTTCAAAAAATGGTTTCCGAAAGAAAATAGCGTTGAACCGAAGCAAGAAGTTACGTTTATTGGGGCCAATCAAATTACGCTTCCTGCATCGAAAGAATTGGATAAGGACTTGTTTGAGACGACAGTTTTTCATAAGAAGATGGAGAAACCCGATTCTCATATTTCGGATACGGTCTTTAACATTACGGAGCTTCCAAATTATCATGAAGATGAATTAGAAAATGCTGGCGTTTTTGAAACAGATATTTTGTTTATATCTACCGGTGATGAAGAATTGAATGCTACACTTGCTGTTCATGCTAAGGAACTTGGTGTTGAGAGAGTGATTGTTCGAATTGAAAGTCCAGATTTAACGAGCTCTTTAAAAGAACATGAAATTGAAGTATTTTCTACATTGCTATCAACAAAAACTTTTATCACGGCGCTGATTGAATCACCAAATATTGCCGATATCTTTACGAATCAAGAAACCGCCCTTTATGAAATTGAAATGCGCAATCCGAACTATCATAATATGAAACTACGTGAATTTCCGTTTGCGGGTGATATCATTGTTGTCAGAGTTTTCCGTGATAATGAATCATTGGTTCCACATGGTGACACAAGATTAAAAATAGAAGATCGACTAGTTGTTACTGGTACGAAAGAATTCGTAGATGACCTGATGCGTGAATTACAGTTCTAAATAAGTAGAGGCTGGGAAAAACTAAAATGTTAAGCTCTCTAGACGAACAATGCATTACCTTAGCGAAGTATATTTCCAGAGCGGAGGTATATGCACCCTAGTAGTTCGGTTTTTTCTGTGGTGAATACATTTTTATCCCAGCCTCTTCTTAAAAATAGTCGTGTATGATATAGTTATTACTAGGTACTAATATCACGTATTACTTTTGAATTGTCCTATTAGTAGAGATAAGTCCGAAAAATGATTATTGGAGGGATTAAATTTGAATCTATCTGTTCAAGGAAAAACTTTTGTTGTAATGGGTGTAGCGAATAAACGTAGCATCGCATGGGGAATCGCTCGTTCACTCCACAATGCAGGGGCACGATTAGTATTTACATACGCTGGAGAGAGATTGGAAAAAAATGTTCGTGCATTAGCGGATTCACTAGAGGGAAATGAATCACTTGTTCTTCCTTGTGATATTACAAATGACGAAGAGATTCGCCAATGCTTTAGTAAGATTAAAGAAGTAGTTGGGCCCATTCATGGAATTGCCCACGCCATTGCTTTTGCGAATAAGGAAGAGCTTGATGGAGACTACTTAAATGTCACGAGAGATGGCTTTCTTTTAGCTCATAATATTAGTTCTTATTCCTTGACCGCAGTAGCAAAAGCTGTACAGGAGCTAGAGATGATGCCAGAAGGTGGAAGCATGGTCACAATGACATATCTAGGTGGAGAACGTGTTGTACCAAATTACAATGTTATGGGAGTGGCAAAAGCTTCATTAGATGCAAGTGTCCGCTATTTAGCGAATGATCTTGGACAATACGGCATTCGTGTAAATTCCATTTCAGCTGGACCGATTCGTACACTTTCTGCAAAGGGAATTAGTGATTTTAACAGTGTTTTAAAAGATATCGAGGAAAAAGCACCTCTTAAAAGAACAACAACTCCTGAAGAGGTGGGAGATACAGCATTATTCCTATTTAGTAATCTTTCTCGAGGCATTACTGGGGAAAATCTTCATGTTGATTCTGGATTCCATATTGTTGCATTATAATTTTTTTTCAGCTGTCACCTATCCGGTGGCAGTTTTTTTTCGTTTAAGTTCACCTTGCCCATTTCTTCGCATACATATAAAACGAAGTATGAAATACGGAGGTGTACCTTAATGGAAGAGAAACAGAAAGGGAAAAATCCTTTGCTATATATTCATCAGCCTGATTTTGTAAAACCAGAATTCTCAATGCAACAATCTTATTCTTCCAATTCAAATACAGCCAATAAAACTGAAAATAAGCCCTCACCGCCAAAAAAGCTAAAAAGTAGTGTTCCTTTTCAAGTGCAAACAGATTTCGAGGAACACGAATCCTTTACAGAAAAAAATGATGATCAACCGGAAAAGCCTATGTCGGCAGTTGATTATTTTCGAAAACAGTCTAATGTTGGAAAAAGTAATTGGAATCTTACACCTGTTAAAGCTTTTAGAGAAATGTCGATATCTGAAAAACTACAATACTTAACACAGATTCCTCGGACTCAACCTCCATTCCCATGTGAATTCATCAAGGAAGGCGACAGAGTACGCGGCATATTGGAAAGTATCGAAGGGGATAATATTCGGGTGAAAACATTTAGTGGTGAAGTTCGTACAGTTGCTAGGGAAGAACTACAAGCGATTCGGATTATTTTTTAACTTTCTTCAGGAGAAAGAGGCTGGAACGTAATAAAAAATTAAGCTCCAAGGACGAATAATGTATTATCTTAGCGAAGTATATTTCCGGAGCGGGAGTATATGTACCCTACTTATTTGGTTTTTTCTTTAGTGAAAATACTTTTGTCCCAGCCTCTGAATGCAACCTGCGATTCAAATCAGCAGAATGAAGGCGGATGCCCAACTTTTGGGCGTAATTCGCCAAGGCGTTGTTAATTAAAAGAGGAGGGGGGTGAACCCTCCACTTTCGATATTAATCACATAGTTGTAAATCAACATCAGCAATACATTGTACTGCACAGAAGCAGTGTAGATCAACGGTTATACAGCTGCTGCTTTTTCCCCATCTGCGTACGGCACAAAGGGCTTCATAATTAATGTCCCCGTGGTGAGTTATTTTTACTGGTTCTCCTTCTTTATTTAAAGGAACCAATACGCGCAATGTGGCACAGCAGTTATCAAAGATATCTTCAACTCTGAAATAAACCGATACACAGTTGCCTCCACGGCCTTTAAATAGTGCTTTAAATAATTCTCCATTTTTATTTGTAAGGGTAAATACTCTGGTATCTACATTGGAACGAGTAGGAGAGCCGCCTAGTGGCTCAATAAAGCAATTCGTTGGGCAACTTGGGCATTCTTCTTCTTCAACAGCCATTTCCTGAATATCTTTTATCGCTCGAACAACTTGACAAACACATCCTGAAGTACAGCCACCACCACAGTGATTTGTACCAACTGACTCAACTGATTCCATTTCTTCGTAACTCATGGATTAAATTCCTCCTTGTCATCTATTGATCCATATTCACTAATAACATATTAGACATTAGCCAAATGGGTAACGGACAAATGCCTTGATGATAGAAAATAGGCGGGTGATATTGATGTCAATCAATTGGTTTACATTCATTTTATTAAGCTTAGCGGTTTTTCGATTAACGAGATTATTGGTGTATGATCAAATAACGGAGTTTATTAGACGCCCTTTTATGCAGGAATACGAAGCTCTTGATGAAAATGGCGAGCTAGAGATTTATCTAATCCCCAAAGAAAAGGGGCTTAGAGGTTGGATTGGTCAACTTATCAGCTGTTATTGGTGTACGGGGATATGGATTTCCATCTTTATTTTCTTGATCTGCTGGTTTTATCCGGTTGTGGCAGAACCATTTGTATATATTTTATCGATCGCTGGTTTGGCTGCTATTATCGAAACAATTATCCAATCAAAGATTTCTGAAGAATAAGGGCGATTGGGCAAACACATTTTTTACTGAGTACATAAAGTATAGTGCAGAGAAAATTACTCAGGATGTGATTGTGATGAATAGCAGACCTAGAAGAAAGAATCCTGTTGGGAAAGGCCGTAAAAAAGGAACAGGTTGTGGATGTGGACCATCAAAGCCAACTAAAAGAAATTACTGAAAAGCAGATAAAACCTAGTCTCTTACCTTTTAAAGGAAGGGGACTAGGTTTCATTTTTTTTAAGTGAAGGAAATTTATCTAAAATATGATCATAATTTTAGAAATCTGGAGAAAAATATCTTATAGGTCGAATGAACGCGGGAGGTACCGATGCTTAAGAAAAGGATATGGGTCTTCGCAATGACTGTTTTTTGCTTGATGATAAGTGGTTGTTCTGGTAATAAAGACGGTGAAGAGGCAAGGCTGTCATTAATGAAAACAACCCAACCTGCACCAATCGAAATAAGTAATCAAGAAAAAAATAAGTCTGTTGCATATCAGGTCAGAGAAGACGTAAAAAAAATAAATGAAATATACGATGTGGCAGTTATTGAAGGAAAGAAGCAAATTCTTGTCGCCTATAAGGTTAGGCATCTTAATCGTTTTAGCATGAAGAAAATCGAAAAAAATTTAAAGGATCGATTAGAGAAGGACTATCCAGATAAAAGCTTTATTGTTTCGAGTGATTATAAAATATTTTTAGAAACAATTCGCCTGAGAGAAGCAATGGAAGAAGATAATATGAGTATGGATGAAGCGGAAAAACAATTTAAAGACATTATAAAATTAAAAAAGGAAATGACATAAGATGGCTAGTAAAAACAAAACAAAAACACCTGAACAAATACAATATGATCAGGTACAAAAAAAACATGAACTCAAGCGTCCTATTGTACAAAATTGTCTACGTGCTTTTTGGGTCGGAGGTCTCTTCTGTTTGGTCGGACAAGCAATTACTTATTTTTACATTTATTTCTTTAATTTTACAGAACAAACAGCAGGTAACCCAACTGTAGCGACAATGGTATTTATTGCTATGCTTTTGACAGGTTTTGGGGTTTATGACAGACTAGGTCAATTTAGTGGAGCAGGAAGTGGTGTACCAGTGACAGGATTTGGAAATGCCGTCATTTCAGCTGCTATTGAGCATCGCTCTGAGGGATTTGTTGTTGGAGTGGGGGGGAATATGTTTAAATTAGCTGGCTCCGTCATTTTGTTCGGTGTATTTTCAGCTTTTATTATCACGCTTATTAAAACGATTCTAACACAATGGGGGGGATTTTAATGCTTCAAGGAGCCCAGTCATGGGTTTTCCCACAAAAACCGACTATTTTATCCACTGGGGTGGTCGGAGGACCCTTTGAAAAAGAATGTCGTTTGGCAAATGATTTTGATAAATTCCATGATGACTTGCGAATGGGAAAGGATTCTTATGAAAAAGCGCAAAATGTATTGTTAGAAGATGCAGTTGAAATTGCTCTCCGGAAAAAAGGACTAACAGAAGATGATATACAATTCTTTCTCTCCGGTGATCTAATCAATCAAATTACTCCTACAACGTTCGCAGCTAGAACGAATCAAATCCCCTATTTGGGACTTTTTGGTGCTTGTGCTCTTTCAACAGAAGGGCTGGCGCTTGCCTCCTTAATAATTAATAGTGGAGGAGCAAATCATATTTTGACGGGAACGGCCAGTCATAATGCTTCAGCCGAAAAACAATTTCGCTATCCCACTGAATATGGCGGACAGAAACCGCCTACAGCCCAATGGACAGCCACGGCCTCGGGGGTTGGACTTATCGGAACAGCCGACAAACTGAATGGGCCAGCTCCTCGCATCACCTCCGCAACAATCGGAAAGGTGATTGATATGGGGTTAACAGATCCCTTTAACATGGGGGGAGCCATGGCACCAGCAGCAGTGGATACTATCCAACGACATTTTTTTGATTTAAAAAGAGATCCCTCTTATTATGATTTGGTGATTACGGGAGATTTGGCCGAAGTTGGAAGAAATACAGCTTTAGAACTGTTTCAGCAAAAAGGTTTACCATTAGATGAACATAAGTTTCAGGATTGCGGATTAATTCTATACACTGATGAGCAAGAGGTATTTGCAGGAGCAAGTGGTCCTGGTTGTTCTGCTGCGGTTATGTATGGACACTTAGTAAATGAAATGAAAAAAGGAAAATATAAGAAGATTTTAGTTGTGGCAACAGGTGCACTACTTTCTCCATTAACGGTTTTACAAAAAGAAACGATCCCATGTATTGCTCATGCGATTTCATTAGAGTACGAGTAAGAGGAGGTAAAGCAATGCTCGCTATGTTTTTTTGGTCATTTGTAATTGGTGGTCTTATTTGTATGTTTGGGCAATTGATCATGGATCTATTTAAGTTAACCCCTGGACATACCCTGAGTTTATTAGTTGTATTAGGAGCTATTTTTGCGGGGATAGGCCTTTATGAACCATTGATTAACTTTGCTGGAGCTGGGGCAACCATACCGATTACAAGCTTTGGCAATTCCCTTGTGCAAGGAGCAATGGCTGAAGCTGACAAACATGGATTGGTTGGAGTGATGACAGGTATGTTTGAGGTTACTTCTTCCGGAATTTCAGCCGCTATTGTCTTCGGATTTATAGGTGCTCTTATTTTTAAACCAAAAGGATAAATGCGATAATCTTGCGTATTCATTCACCATACTTTTCTTGAAAGAGAAGAAAGTATAAAATTTTGGCTAGTGTTTTGATCTAGCTCCAGCGCCTAGCCCCTCGAGGCTCGGAGGATACGAGTCCATCGGCGTTGCGACGTGCAGGATGTACTACTAGTGCAGACGAAGCGACAGGACGTCGCTGTTTGAGTCTGCCGCCAGGACGGCGCGAACTTAGCCGATGTTCCGTTTAATAACCTGAGCCAATAAAAGTCAAAACCGGACTTTTCTTGTCTCAGAACATTTGCTTGTCGGGGCTGAGCAAGGCGCTTGCGCTTTTATTAAATTCGTCTTTTTTTAGGTTCGCCCATACAAAACAGGCACTAGCCACATAAGCTATAGGGAACCAACAAAAGAGAGGTGATCGTAGATGTACGGATATGGATACGGTGCAGGAGATTGTGGATGTGGTGGATACGGTGGTTATGCAGGTGGTGGCGGCTTTTTCGGCGGAGGATTTGCCTTGATTGTCGTTTTGTTTATCCTGCTTATAATTGTTGGTGCAGCCTTCTGTTAAAGATGTTTAGCATACAGAAAGATGGGTTGCCGATCAAGCAACCTATCTTTTCCTGTTCAATTGCTCATTTTAACCACACTTATTTCACTTTCCTTCATATCATATAAAGTATGAAAGGAAGGGAGCGGAATAAATGGAAAATCAATTTTTTAAAAATGTAGAAAAGAAAACAGGCGTCAATATGAATGAAGTTTTAGAATTAGCCAACTCACTGCAAAATGCCAACTTTAAAGACGAGAGAACGGTAAGGGGAATTATTAAAAAGGTTTCTCGAATTGCCAATAAGCCTGTTTCTCAAGAAATGGAAGATAAAATGGTCAAATCCATCATTCAAGATGGAAACCAATTGGATATGAATGCTATTTCAAAAATGTTAAACAATAAAAGGTAAATCAAAGCAAAATGGCCGTCCTTAAGGGGCGGTCACTTTACTTAACTATTTAAATGTTTCATACATATGATTTTGGGGTATAGATATATAAACGTATAAACGGTACACAGGAGGTGTCTTCATGGGATATATTGGACCAGTACAGCTTTATCAGTATCAAGAATACCATAAAAGAACTTTGACAGCGCATACGAAACATGATCCAATGCCTATTTCCACGACTGAAAAAGTGTTATTACTTACTCCATTTCAAAGGATTTTACATCATAAACAGTCCAACAATCAACAGATCGTTAGAAAAAAGTCGAAAGGTAATACAATTTTATCTGAAAAGCCTATTCGTCTTGATGGACTTGATTATAAAACGAAAGGAAGGCATTTCAATGAATATATATGACATTGAAATGCCTTTCTTATTTTTAATGTAAAGAAAACACTAAACAATTTCCTCATGCAGTTGTTTGATCATCGTTTTATGCGGAATTCCTGCATCCATAAATTCCTCTGAACATACAGTGTAACCAAGTTTTTCATAAAAAGGGATCGCACTGATTTGTGCATGCAGCTTAAGTTGTTGAATTTTATTTTTCCTGGCAAACTGTTCAATTGTTTCCATAATCATTTTTCCTGCTCCTGCTCGACGATAGGCAGCCATGATGCAAATTCGTTCAACCTTACCGAAACCTTCTACTATACGAAATCTACCAGCCCCAATTGGCACACTTTCATCATACAATACGAAATGAGTGGATTCATTTTCAAATTCATCTATCTCTAATTCTAAGGGTACTTTTTGTTCTTCAACAAATACCTTTTTTCTAATATAAAATGCATCATTCAGTTGATGTTCTGTCGTTGTTTGTATAGTCTGCATAATATTTTTATTAATCCTTTCCTAAACGGATAGTTTCATACGTTGACCATGAACCATTTTCCAATTGATAAACTAAATGGATTCGATCAACTGTTTCTTCATGATCCACACCAAGCATCCCCAGTGCACCGAAAACGTCAGAATGCTCGTCATTCGATAGTTTTTGTCCAATCGTGACATGAGGAACAAATGGATGTTCAGGTGGATCACCTGGCATTTCTTTGTATAGTTCTTCATGGAGGCGATCCAATTCGTCTGTTTTTTTAACTTTTAAATAGATAGTATTGGTTATAGGCTGAAATGAACTAACTTTAAGAAATTTTAATTGGAGAGGCTGATATTTTTGCGCAATTTTATCTAGCATTTCGGTTAGTTTTTCAGGCTTTTCCTCCGTTTCAAAACCTTCCTTTAATGTTAAATGCGGAGGAATTAAGGCATAATGGGAATCATAACGCTTGCGATAAGAATTGGCTAAATCTTGTAATTTTTTTGATGGAAAGATAACAATTCCATACTTCATTTTTTTTCCTCCTTTTTTGCTTATATAAATATCTCATATCATAACTATAACAGATTCTTATACAGGTTGCTTAAGAAAACATTGTTTGTAATGCCCTTTTAACTTCAGGTTGCCAATATTTCCAAGAATGTCCACCATTAAATTCTTCATAAAAAATGTCATAGCCCTTTTCGATGAAAAGTTGATGAAGCTCGCGATTTGGTGTAAGAAAATCACGATTATTAGAAACTTTTACGACTGATTCTTCCTTGCCAACCACATGATAAATATTAAAGTTAAATACAGAAGGGGCAGATTCAACCTCATCAAGAATTTTCTCGTTTACATATGGAGAATGAAGAATAATGTTTTTAAATAGCTCTGGGTAATAAAGAGCAGAACGTAACGAAACGGTTCCGGCAAGACTATCTCCCATTAAGGTGCGTTTTTCTCTCAAGGAATAAGTTGGATAGTGCTGTTCGATCCATGGAATTAATTCATCTGCTATGAATTCCATGAATTTTAGATTTTCTTCTCCTGAAGGGTGATATTTATGGCGACGATCTTGTACACTTTTATAGTGGGTAGCCACAATAATAGTCTTCTCCAAAGTTCCTTGATCAATCAATTCATCCGCATAACGGGTAAGCTTTCCTAATTGAAAATAATCTTTCCCATCTTGAACAATAATCAAAGAGTATTTTTCGTTTTCCGAAAAAGAAGCTGGTAAATAGACAAGAAGTGGGATATTTTCTTGTAGTACAGTACTTTCAATATTTGCATCATAGATTTTTCCTCTTGGGAATGTCATCATGATCACCCTACTTTTTAAAATTTATTTTATCATAAAGTGAAGAAAAAGTATTTTAACTGGCTTATAAAGGGTATGGAGGTAAGAGTGAAAGCGTATGCTTTTATGAGGGAGATATGATAAACTATTCTTGTCCCAAATTATGGAAGAGGAGGAAAATATTAGTGAAAAGAAAAAGAATATTTTTATTGATTGCAGTTATCTCCATGCTTTCCCTGCTTTTGGCTGCATGTGGTGGGGATAAAAATGCCGATAACGAAAATAAGTCTGGTGATAATGGTGATGGGAAGGATTATGGTATTGATTTTCTCACACTTGCATCTGGGGGAACAGGGGGAACTTATTATCCGCTTGGGGGAACATTTGCCACTTTAATAGGTGACGCCACTGGTATTGAAGCAAACTCAATCACTTCCAACGCTTCAGCCGAAAATATGACTAGTATTCAAAAAGAGGATGTAGAGGTGGCTTTTACCCAAACAGATATCGCTACATATGCCACTGAAGGTACCATGATGTTTGAAGAAAAAATTGATAATGTGCAAGGTCTTGGTACGCTTTATCCAGAAACAATTCAGATCGTAGCTCTGAAAGGATCAGGGATTGAAACAGTTGCTGACCTAAAGGGGAAAACGGTTTCTGTAGGAGAAGCAGGCTCAGGGACACGTGCAAATGCTGAACAAATTTTAGAAATGTATGATATGACAGTGGATGATGTGAAGGCTCGTAATTTAGACTTCGATGATTCTTCTACTGGATTGCAGGATGGTACGATTGATGCAGCATTTATTACAGCAGGAACGCCAACAGGAGCAGTAGAAGGGTTGGCAGCAACAAAGGATGTTGTGATTGTGCCGCTTGATAATGATAAGATCGAGGATCTCATTGAAAAATACCCTTATTATGCGCAGGAAACGATTCCAGAGGGTACTTATGGTGCAGATCATGAAGTGGAGACAGTAGCAGTTCAAGCGATGCTTGTTGTAAGAAGTGATTTAACTGAGGAGTTAGTCTATGAAATAACGAAGGCAATTTTTGAAAACACCGACAAAATAGGCCATGCGAAAGGTGAACTAATTAAGGCAGAAAATGCTTTAAATGGAATGGGGATTGACGTTCATCCAGGTGCGCAAAAATATTTTGATGAAAAAGGTGTGAAAGCAGAATAATAGCCGAGGAATGAGGCTGAGACATAACTAAAATGTTAAGCTCCAAAGACCAACAATGCATTACTTTAGGGGAAGTATATTTCTGGAGCGGGGTATATGCACCATAGTAGTTCGGCTAAAACACTTTTGTCCCAGCCTCATTCCTTCCATTTCATGATAGAGTCTGAGAAATGTAGGAGATTTTATTGAAATATATAAAAGTTATATTTTCACTGTTAATGATCTCTGCGCTTATTTGTATTCCCTTTCAAAAGGCGTTAGTGATTGAGGGAGGGAAAACAAATGAATTACTTGCCTATTTGCCTTTATATCGAAGCGTAGACAACTTCCACATTCGTTATACACACTCGATTCACCTTTCTGATGTTGAAGAGACCTATACCGTCTTAGAGGATGGAACGATACGACAAATTGAATTGACATACGAAGATACAGCAATTGGGATGCCGTCTAATGCCGAAAAAGGGGAGACTTTTAAAATAGAAGACGGACAATATCGCCTTTTGAATATGAAAAGGGACTTCCCGTTTATCTATATGAAGACAGCACAAGTAGTGGGAACGCATCGGATTATCTACAATGACCATGAGCTGGACTTAGCTAAAGTGATTTCACCAGGATCACTCATATTATTGAAAGAGAAGCGTCTCGCTTTATGGGAGTTATGGAGAGGAGTGAACATTGTTGGCAGATCAACATGAAACACTGTCACAAGAGGAGCAACAAAAAATATTAGAGAAATATGATCCTGAATCTGCTACAAGGCATTTAAAAGGAATTCTGGGTAGTATCGTATTTTTAGCTTTATTAGCTTTTTCTATCTTTCAGCTATATGCTTCCATTACGCAATCTTTACCAAGGCAAATTTTATTATCTGCCCATCTTGGATTTGCTTTGTCCCTTATTTATATTTTATTTCCCGCTCGGAAAAAATCAAAAAAGAAAAATTCCGTTGCCTGGTATGATTATATTTTGGCGTTGCTTTCTGTAGGCGTTGGAATATATTATCCGCTAATGTTAGATACGATTGCCAATAGGGTGGGCACATTGACAACTTTAGATTTAACGGTTGGAACAATTGCTGTGCTATTAACCTTGGAGGCAACACGCCGTGCTGTTGGTATTCCCATTACAGTGATTGCGATTTTATTTATTGTCTATGCCTATTTCGGACAATCTATGCCAGGTTTCTTGGCCCATCGAGGACTTAATTTTGAAAATTTAATTAACACGTTATTTTTTACATCTGAAGGGATTTTAGGTACTCCATTATATGTATCCGCTACCTTTATTTTTTTATTTTTACTGTTTGGCGCTTTTTTAGTCAAAACAGGGGTTGGACAATATTTTAATGACTTAGCTCTTACAATTGCCGGGAAGCGTGTTGGGGGACCTGCAAAAGTAGCGATCTTTTCAAGTGCTTTACAAGGGACGATTAGTGGAAGTTCTGTGGCAAATGTTGTCACATCTGGTTCATTTACCATCCCCATGATGAAAAAACTTGGGTACAAAAAAGAATTTGCTGGAGCGGTGGAAGCAGCAGCCTCAACTGGAGGACAAATTATGCCACCTGTTATGGGCGCGGCTGCCTTCTTAATGGTTGAATTCATTGGTGGGGTGAGCTACTGGGATATCGCGAAAGCAGCCGTGATTCCAGCAATTTTATATTTCTCGGGAATTTGGATTATGACCCATTTTGAGGCTAAACGCGTTGGCTTAGTCGGTTTATCAAAAGAACAGCTTCCAAACAAAAAAGAAGTTTTGAAGAAAATCCATTTATTGATCCCGATTCTAATGGTTATTGTGTTACTAATGAGCGGAATGAGCGTAATGAGAGCAGCTCTTTGGTCGATTGTGGCAACTATTGTAGTCAGTCTATTCTTAAAAGAAACGAGAATTGGGATTAAGCAGATCATCGAAGCCTTGGTAAATGGGGCAAGAACTGCCTTAACAGTTGCTGCTGCCACAGCCTCTGCAGGGATTATTGTTGGGGTAGTAACAAAAACAGGACTAGGGCTAAAATTAGCCAACGGGCTTGTCGATCTGGCAAATGGCCAATTATTATTAACCTTATTTTTCACGATGCTGACAGCGATTGTTTTAGGAATGGGGTCACCGACTACCGCAAACTATGTCATCACATCAACGATTGCGGCACCAGCTATTGTTACTCTGTTAATGATGGATATGCCGGCTGGAGCAGCAGTGCCAGTGTCTATTGCAATTTCTGCCCATTTGTTCGTCTTTTATTTTGGTATTGTAGCAGATATCACACCACCAGTCGCTTTGGCAGCTTTTGCGGCCGCAGGCGTATCGGGAGGAGAACCGATTCGGACTGGAGTTAACTCAGCTAAACTTGCGATCGCAGCATTTATCATTCCATATATGTTCGTCCTATCTCCAGAGCTATTAATGATTGATACAACGATTCTCCAATTAATTTGGGTCCTCATTACAGCGATTACAGGAATGATTGGGATTGGCGCTGGCATCATTGGATTTTGGTATAGAAAATTATATTGGTTTGAACGCATTATTGCGATCGTTGCAGGGCTGATGCTCGTTTATCCAGAGGGTGTAACCGATAGTGTAGGACTCCTTGTCTTTGCTGCTATGGTGGTCAGTCAACTACTAACGAGGAAAAAAGGAAAATATAAACTAGCTTAAAGTATAAGGGGCCAGGTTATTTTTGGCCCTCCTTTAATGTAGAAATAGGATTAAATACTTCATAAGTTAACCATTTTGTATTTGGATTGTTTTCCGTTTCTTTTTGCTGACTTATAGATTGCAACCATAACAAATCATGTAAAATATTCGTTTGTAAGCATGAAATCTTCCTTATATGATAAAGGGAGGCGATACATTCATGTGAAAAATAATAAATTTCATGGATCAATATTTCTGTTTCTTCAATGAATACAGGAAGGGGAAGCGGAGTTTGTGCAAGTTCAGTTAATTCATATCTCTGAATAAGAAATTGAACAAATGCATGCATATATTCATATGAATCTGCAATGGATCGGACCAATAATCTTTCGTCGAGCCCACTAGCATGCATGCCTCTCCAAAGAAACAGTAAAGCTTTATGATATGTGATCATCGCTTCCCACAAAACGAGAAGAGAGTCACTAGCTTCATTCATTGAAGAATTCTTCGGGTTCATCTTGCCCACCTAAATTATCTTCATTGGATTCCCCTTGACTATTGGGTGCATCGTTCTCCTCCTCAGCAACTTCGGGCTCAGTGTCTTCATTTACTTCTTCAACCATCTCTTCAGTAAATAGGTTCGGGGTGTCAGAGGCATTTTGTCTTTCATCAAATGCAAAGATCTCTTCTAGCTTGTTTAATAAAAACCAATCTTTCATCACAGCTGACCTTAAAAGATGGAGAGCGGCTTTATTCATTGTCATAATTTCTTGGTTAGATGGTTGAGTTGGGAAATTATATTCTGAACCAATAAAGGCGTGTAGCTTCGATGCACCAGCATTAAGAAGATTGGCTAATGCCATTTCTTCGTGAGCAATGGAACCTAATAATTGATCGACGACTTCTTGTCTTGTGCTATTGCCAGCTTCATCAGGCATGTTCATTCCATAAACCTCCTCGCAAGTATGATCCTACAATATTTTATTGAATAGTTGTTATTACGTGAGTGTGATTTAAGCCCATTCCCACATTGTGAACGAGATTTGATATCCAATCTGAATCCATGAAGGCTCTAAGGAATGATGTGCTCGGATGAAAAAGGCCTCCAAAAGGCTGCTATCTTAAGCCTTTTGGAGACCCACTAGAGATGACGTTCTTTAAGCCGCCATATATTTCTCATGAAGCATATTTATTTTTTACGCGGGGCCGGGTTTTGCTCGCTAATCCGTAGTATGAAAGGGTGGCGAATAAGGCTGCACAAAAAATAAGCACACCCATTGGTTGAGCCGAATATTCTCCTGCAATCCCAACAAGAGGAGCGGAAACGGAGCCAAGTACAAAAGGAAGTAAACCTAAAAGAGCCGCAGCACTTCCGGCAATATGTCCTTGTGTTTCCATTGCCAAGGAAAACGATGATGTTGAAATGATCCCCATGGATGAGACGAAAAAGAAAATTGGAATAACGATTGTGACAAGCGGGCCTTTGAAAAATACGGCTAAAAGTAGCGCACTACTTGCAATCATTGCCAATGATAATCCAATTTTTAAAAAGCGTTCTTCTGACACCTTATCAGCAAGACGACCGACAACTTGGGTTCCAATCATAATTCCAATGCCATTCATCGCAAAGAGTACACTAAATAATTGTGGAGAGGCCCCATAAATATTTTGATAAACAAACGGTGTCCCGGAAACATAGGCAAAAATACCCGCTGAAATAAACCCTTGCGTAAGGGCAAATCCTAAAAACTTTCGGTCCATTATGAGAGAGAGGAAATTTCTAAAGGTCTGCCCAATATTACTAGGCACTCTATTTTCCTCAGGTAAGCTTTCAGTTAATTTCAGTGAGACGAACGTGACGAGAAGAATCCCGACAAAACCTAATGTAACAAACACGCCTTTCCAATTGGTGAACAATAAAATACTACTGCCTGCAACTGGCGCTAGAATTGGCGCTAAATTGTTAATGAGCATTAGTAATGAAAAAAACTTAGTTAATTCCCGCCCTTGATATAAATCGCGCACAATAGCACGAGAAATAACAATGCCGCCAGCAGCGGCGAAGCCTTGAGTAAAGCGGGCAGTGATAAACACTGAGATATTTGGAGCAAAAGCACAGAAAATAGATGCGACAAAGTATAGGAAGAGAAATAGTAATAATGGTTTTCGTCTTCCTTGAACATCACTCATCGGTCCAATAATCACTTGGCCAAATCCAAGTCCAAGTAAGCAAGCTGTTAAGCTAAACTGGACAAGAGAAGCGTTGGTATGAAAATCTTGGGTTATGGTTGGAAATGAAGGCAAATACATATCAATAGTAAGGGGGCCTAAAGCTGCCAACGACCCAAGCAATAATGCCAACTTAATTCTTGAATTTTTATCGAAACGTTTCAAATTAGTAACACCTTTCCTCTAACATTATTAAGTTTTGACCATAAAAAAAGAGATTTATAGAAACTCTCAAAAAATAACCGGATTCTATTATTCTTTACACATTATACGATAGTCTTTTGGGAAAGGAAATGTTTTGTGATCGCGCATCTACAGATGTCTGAAATAAATAAGGAAAATCTCGGTATGATTTTCGCTAGACTTTGCTTTGAGTCTTGTATAAAGGATGTAATCTAAATGTTAGATCAAATCAGTGATTTACTCTTCGATAAGTTCTATTATTTGCATGGGATTGTCTAACTTAGGAAAGCCTGTTACTCTTTCGCTTATAAAATCTGGTTGAAACCATGTTGCTTGATAAGCTTTTAAGCCAACTTTTGCAGCACCATATAATTCATTTGAGCCACCATCACCAATAAAAAGAGAGTGCTCAGGGGAAACCTTTAGCCGCTGACACGCCGTCAAATATATTTCAGCATTCGGTTTAGCTTGTTTTACCTTATATGAAAAAACTACATTATCAAAAAAATAGGCTAGTGAAGAAGTTTCCCATCCGGCGACTTCCTCGGCAGTACAATTACTAATTAAGCCAATTTTTATATTGCTGTCTTTCAATATTTGCAGCATTTGCAGTATTTCACTGTCTATTTCTTTAAAAGGAACCAATTTTGCCTTTAATCGGCGTTGGTGAATTTCTTCAATTACATTTTCATTTATTGGCTTGTTGAGCGATTGCAATATATCCTTAAGGCAGCTTTGATGATCGGGGAAAGTACCATCCATTCTCTTTTCTCTTCTGTCAGACCATGCCTTTTTAAAAAATTTTGCATCTATTCCTAACTCTACACTGGAGTATGTTGCTTTCCTCTGATTATTTTGCCATTCCGTAATCAGTGTTTCATATAAATCAAAAAATATTGCCTCAACCATAAAAAACCTCCTAACCTTGTATAGTGAACAATATGTATTTTAGTTGATATCTCCTAAATAAACAGGAAGATTATTCCCCTCAACATGATCAAGAACATACTGGCGTATGGATTGAGGATAGAGCCTATAGTTTAATAACTCCGTTAAAGGCAGCCACTCCACACTGATTTGCCCATCATCAGGCGAGCGGCCATTTCCCACATTATTAGAATTTCCCTTTATTTGACACAAAAACATATATTCAATTTGATGCACATCTGAATCAAAGGTAAAATGTTCATGATTTTTTCCAATATATTCACGGATAAATAGTAAATGATCAATCTTTACACTTGCGTTGACTTCTTCTACACATTCTCTTTCTAATGCTTCATAAAGCGTTTCTCCATGCTCTTGGCCGCCACCTGGTAAAATATAATAAATCCCATCGGTATCCTGTTTTTTGATTGCCAACAATTGCCCATCTTGAATAATAATCGCTTTTGCCGAATTTCTTATGTTCATCGTATCCCTCCACTCTCTATCTTACACCAGAAAAATAAAAAAATGCTTGATCAAGGGGATTTTTCAAACAAATTATAAATATGCTAGAGATGGAATAATCCAAAGCTATGAAGTTGAGATTATAAGTCTATAAAAACACATTCATTATCGGTTTGCCAATGTAAGCTGATAAAAAAGTTGAGAACCCTTATAGCCAGTTTTTATAAATCCATATTTTTCATATAATTTTACTGCACTTTTTTGCCAGGTAACCGTATCGAGAAGAATTTCTTCATATTCCTGTTGCTTTGCATGTTCAATCACCTGTCGTAACAGCATTTGACCTATTCCTTTTCCACGAAAGGGTGGTAGCAGGTACATACGCTTCAGAGTCCCTGTACATTGGGTATCTTCTCTTAAAGCTGAGGTCCCAATTATGTTCCCGTTATCAATAGCAATGCAAAATCCACCTCGGCCTCCATAGATGTGAGATATCTTATCCAAGTCGACGTCTAGTCTTCGATCATAATCAAAACCAAACTCTTGATGAACATTAATAATCAATTGCTTAACCGATTCAGCATATATTTCAGTAAATGGCAAAATTTCAACAGACATACTAACCTCCAATGACTATGATAGAGGAACTCTTTTGATTGCAAAATTCTGGCCATATGCCGAGCTCTTACCAATTATTTTCTTAACTCGTTCATTAATATCCTATTAATTCCATATATTAACAACCGGTTCACTCGTCTCAATTCTTACTTTACTTTCCTTCAAAAAATCGATACTCCATTGGTCTATGTTTGATAAATCCCAACTGCGATAACAGCCAATATAAACAATTATTTCTCTTAATTGTAGAAAAATAGGAATCTGTTTTAACCATTTTTCATCAAAATAGTTTTCCTCTTTATATCCTTTTAAGAAATGCTCCATAAATAAGCGAGCTTGAGATTCCTTACTCGCTTTTCCAGCTTCGCCTCCATAAACATAAACAAAATAATATAAGGGTATAGCAATATCTTCAACAAACCAACTATACTGTGCCTCATCAAAATCAAAAAGAGTGATTATTCCTTTATCCTTTACTAGGAAATTTCCAACTCCTATATCACCGTGAATAAGTCCATAGGAATGCTCATCTCTAGGAAAACTGGATTGGATTTTTTCAATGAGTTCGTCACAAGATTGATAAACTAAATATTGATCTGATGGGACAAACTTTCGAATGTTTTGCAGATAATAATTCTGGTTCCAGTCGTGCCTCCAAATAGATTCCTCCTTTGGTTTATAGCTTTTTGATAAGCAATGGATTTTCCCCATAATCTTACCAAGGTTGTAGTATAGATTTGTATCACTTAGACACTCAGGATAATCAATCTTTGAACCTTCTGCTTTTATAAAAGATGTCACAATGAATTTCACATCGGGTTTATCAATTACCTCTACATAAACACCTTGTTTAGATTGGATGGGACTAGATACAGAGACACCGTTTTTGGCTAAATAAAGAAGCCAATCAATTTCTCCCTTTACTGCATTTACACTACGATGAGCATTAGGAGTAAACCTTAATATGTAATCTTGATCATTTTTTGAGTACTCATATATAAAATTCTGCCAATTGCCAATATGGGTTAAATCACTCATTTCAATACCAAATTTAACTGCTCCAATGGATTGAATTTCTTGAGTGAATGCTTCAATAAATTTTTGATCCATAGATGGATACCTCGCTAATTTAGTTTATACATTACTTATTCGAGGTACTAATACTAATTTCCTTCAACTAACAGTCCGATTGAGTTACAAGAAAAGAGGGGACTTTCCAACAAGAAATGTAACGATTTTATCGTATATCCATCCATACTGTCTTGATAATGTGGAATGAAAAGGCTGGGATATAAGTAAAACGTTAAGTTCCAAGGACGAAGATTGGATTTAACTGAATTGCGTGGAAATATGATGATGAAATATTCTCCAGAGTAGCTGTTAAAGGATTAGTGGATAATACTGCTACAAGTAAAACTTTCATTTCATCACCTCTTTTTGCGTAATTGGTATTAAGCAATGTTAATTCATCACTTTGGAAAGAGTTATTAAGTTAAGTAGTGAACTTTAGGTTCCTATAATATCTCTTACTAGAGTGTATAGCACAAATAAAAGCTGTTATTATGACAATTTTGTGCTAATATATATTAGGCATCAAGAAAGGATGATCACCATAGACACTGAAAAATATGATCTTAATACTATATACATATTAAAGGAGCACCCTGATATAAACAGCGGTCGGTGTGACAACTGTAATAATGCTGCTTTTCACAGCTATTTACAAGAGGGTAAGTTAATCCGAAAATGTAAGTCCTGTGGCATGATGAAAAGTATTTAACCTTATCATAAGATGGAGTCCTTCAGTATTAAATATCTCTACAATAGTTCTCTATCTCCTAATTTTGACGTATCAAAAAAGCATCTAATAATAAAGATGCTTTAAATACAATCCTATAATTATTTTATTCATTCATGTTGAGACGTATTTCCTCCGCTTCCTCTTGGATTTGGCCAATCAAGGATATAACAGATCCTGTAGTCTGAATCCAACTTCCCACTGTCCCAATCTGACCTTGTTCCGAGTTATTTCCGTGCAGTTCCTGAATAGTACTTATTGCTTGCAAGGAGTTCCCAATGCCTTGTAAAAGGTTTCCAACAATATTTTCCGCTCTTCCAGCTTCTGTACTATCAAAAAACTCATCTGCCAGTCCTACAAAACTCCCTAAAGCCTGCATCCAAGTTCCTGCAATAACTACTCTTTGTTCTGTCTCTTCCTCAGAATAGCCATAAAGCAACATCCCTGTGAAAACGGTAGAATTCCCTGTTTCTTGAATTTCATCTCCGATTTTTTCGAGAGATACTGAACCTTGGCCATCTGCGGCCAATGCACTTCCCGAAGCTTGCAAAACATTTCCTATCAATCGCAATTGATAGCTTTGTTTTTCGCTTAAATGTAATTGAGGAGTATTGCCGATGGCCGATTGTATAGTTCCAATTGTCAGGAGAAAATAACCGATTATTTCCTTCAAATGATTATTCATGTGTATTTAATCCAACTCATTTTCGTTTCTAATACATTCTATTCTTAAACCGATTATTCAGTTCATTCCTTCCATCAACAGGGCATCATGCAACAAATCCATAGGCTAGGAGTTAATACCATCACAAGGCTTTAAAGAATACGGAGAAGCTAAATACCCTAATCTAGCTCCAGCGATCCTCTGACATTCAGTGGGGGATGAGGATCATGATGAAGTTCGCGATAACAATCGCTACGTCTGCACTAACACATTCTTTGCATCGATTGAAGCTTCACTTTATAATTTCCTAGAATAAAAAAACGCCAAACGCTGTTATATCAACATTTGACGATTCGTAGTGATTCTGACTGGTCTCGAACCAGCGACCTCCACCCTGTCAAGGTGGCGCTCTCCCAGCTGAGCTACAGAATCAATATATTATGTTAAAGACAAGTTTAATTATACTAGATTAATATTTTTAAGTCAATACTTTCAAATTCTTCCATCCCTTAATCTTCAATGAATCATGATTTTTTTACAATGTTGTTGCGAGAAAAAAGATGGCGGCAATACGTTGGAGAAGTCGTGTATCAGTCCTCTTAATGCGGAAGAAAGGAGCACAAACGAGAGAAAATACTGACACAAGAACAAGATTTAAAATTTGAAGTTTTGCTCAAGGCCCAAATGGAAATAATACAAATAACTAGGCATTGAGGAGGTCTAAAGAATGAATCTACTTTATATCAAAGCGATGGAAGTCTTTAAAAAAGATGCAGAGCGTCAGAATAGAGAAGGACCTCAAGATATTAAACCTCATATAAGAAATCAATGGCGAAAGAATAGGTATTAACAAGTATGAACGAGAATTGAAAGGCATTGAATGACACGCAAGAGGTCGTTCAATGCCTTTTGTGTTATAGAGTAAGCACTATTCAAAAAACAAGGATACTTTCCACAACGGTAAGGGTGGGATTCAAAACTTGATAAACTGGACAAATCAATATGATATAATGAAAATCACAATCTATCATTCCTGAACTCACCACCAATAGATACTTAAATTGATTGAATAAAAAAGGAGAGAAGTCGATTACATGGTGAAGTATAAAGTATTAGCCTTAGATTTAGATGAAACGGTTCTAACCCGTAATAAAAGCGTATCTGAAGCAAATAAGAAATGGATAAAACGAGCAGCTGACGCTGGTGTTATCGTAGTTTTGACAACAGGTCGAGGATTACAAAGAGTTGAACGAATTCGTCAAGAATTGGGTTTAGAGTCACCAATGGTACTTGCCAATGGAGCTGAGATCTGGAATAAACCTGGAGAGCTTGTGAAAAGGTTTTATATTAAGCAAAAGGATATTCGCATGCTGCACGCAATGGCTCTTGAGTCTGGGGGAAAGTTTTGGGGATATAACGATACAGACCATGTCAAGATGGAAGATTGGACAGATAATACCTTTGCAACGAATTTTTTCAAATTTGGCATTAGTCATAATGATGAACGGACCGTTCAACAATTAAGAGATAAACTAAAAAGTAGTGAAACATTAAATATCACATGGTCGTCGAATCGCATTGTTGAAATTTCACTTGTCAATGTTTCAAAGGCGACAGGCATACAGAACCTTTGTGAACATTTAGGGTTTGAAATGGCAGAAGTTATGGCGATTGGAGATAATCGAAATGACCTTGAATTAATCCAAGCGGCTGGTTTGGGCATTGCGATGGGCAATGCTGAGAAGGAATTAAAAGAAGTAGCAGATCAAATCACAACAACAAATGAAGAGGATGGGGTCGCCCGCGCAATTCAAAAATATCTTTTTAAGGAAGATGTAAGCTTATAAAGAAAGCTGTGCCTTGTTATTTTAGGCACAGCTTTCGTTTTTTTTCATAAAAGTAATAAAAAATCTGGTGTGCCCTTAATCTCTCTGAAAATAAGTATATGGACCATGATGAAAAGTTGTATGTACAATTAAAAACCGGTTCTCTAATATAAAAGTGTAATAGAAGATCCCAAGGAAACGAACTCTTTTTCTTATAAGATAAATAGGGGAGTGAAATAATGACTGAAATTGGTTTTGTAAGACACGGAAACACAAATTGGAATATTGAAAAGAGAGCACAAGGTCACTCACATAATCCATTAAATGAAACAGGCATGAGGCAAGCACATGCTGTTGGGAAGCGGCTGGCCGAAGAAGATTGGGAAGTTATGATTTCAAGTGATTTATTACGAGCCCGCCAAACGGCAGAAATTATTGCTTCCTATTTAAATTTGCCTATTTTCTTTGATAAGCGATTAAGAGAGATTTCGCGAGGGCAAATTGAAGGGACCATTGAAGAAGAGAGAATTAAAATCTGGGGTGAGAATTGGCACCAGCTTGATCTAGGTGAGGAAACCATTGAAGCTTTACGAGCACGAGGGGCTCAGTTTGTGGAAGACACATTAAAACAGTATAAAGGAAAAAAAGTATTGGTGATTACGCATGGTAAATTTCTAATTCAAACATTACATGAAATATGTCCAAATGAAACAGATCCACATGATTTAGTAAAAAATTGTTCTGTTACCATTATAAAAGATACGGAAAAAGGTGTGAGTTATAAACTTTATAATTGTACTCGCCATCTTGTTGAAAAGGAATTTACTAAATAATACGACTCATCAATGTTACCTAAAAGGCAATCGATTAGTATTGAGGAGGTTTTCACATGAAATTAACATTTTTAGGTACTGCAGGACCTGATCAAATTCCATCGCCATTTTGTGACTGTAGAACATGTACCTATGCACGAAAGCATCGTGGGTATGACCTCAGGAAAAGGTGTATGTATTTAATTAACGATGATTTATTAGTGGATATGGGGGCAGATCTTTTTGTAGCTTGTTCCATGCATGAGGTGCATTTAATCAACACGAAATATGCCCTAGTTACACATAGCCATCATGACCATTTTGATGTGAAGAATATAGGTTTACGCAAATTAGGCTATCACACATATGAGGAATTACCGGTTTTAACATTCGTAGCTCCACCCTCTGTTATGGCCTTATTAAGCGATTCAGATGTCAGGGATGCAGATGTAGGCTTGAAAAGAAAGCCTATCCTTCCATTTGAGCAAATAGACCTTTATCCGTATTCTATTAAGGCTCTTAAGGCAACTCATATCCCGTCAATAGGAGACGCTGTAACCTATTTGATAGATGATGGCAAAAGCAAAGTATTAATCGCATCGGACACAGCAGTGTACAAGGAGGAAGTATGGCCGCATCTGGAAGACATAGAATTAGATCAACTGATTATCGAATGTGCAGTCGGGACAAATACTGGATTTAAAGCCGGGCAAACACGACATTTGAGTGTAGATGGGGTAGGGACCATGATTACGAAAATGAGAAATATTAATGCGATTACTGAACGAACCAGCATTCATGCAACCCATTTTACACATAAGCATTGCCTGCCACATCACGAGATGAGTGAAGTACTTCGTCCTATGAATGTTGAGTGTGCTTATGATGGATTAGTTCTACAATTTTAAGCGGACATCAGGCCTTTATGCTCTATTTTTGAACAAGGACTTTAAGTGACTATCAAACAAGTATTTCAATTCGATATAAAAAAATGCGGAAAGGTGGGGGATTATGAAAATAGATACGAAAACGATAACAAATATGGAAGCGGATACAGTTAGACAAAGCAAGCTCCTCCATACATTAAAGAAAATAGGCGGAAATTTGCAGCTTTATGTCTTACTGTTTCCAACATTAGCGTATTTTTTTATATTCAAATATGTACCTATGTATGGATTACAAATAGCTTTTAAGGATTTTGTGCCAGTTAATGGTATTTGGGGAAGTCAATGGGTGGGCTTTGACCATTTTACAAGATTTTTTCAATCCTATCAATTTTGGAATCTTTTAAAAAACACATTACTTATCAATTTTTATCAATTACTGTTTTCGTTCCCAATCCCCATTATCTTCGCTTTAATGTTGAATCAAGTGACAAGGACGCGCTTTAAGAAGATTGTCCAAACGGTTACGTATGCACCGCATTTTATTTCTGTCGTTGTCCTTGTGGGAATGTTATTTATTTTCCTTTCGCCATCGAATGGATTTATTAATAATATTATTCAACTTTTTGTCGGAGACCCGATTTACTTTATGGGCAAGGCAAGTTGGTTTAGGACCGTTTATATTGGTTCTGAAATTTGGCAAACAACAGGGTGGAGTGCAATTATTTACCTAGCAGCCCTGACTTCTATTGACCCCCAATTACATGAAGCAGCAATCGTGGATGGAGCTAGTAAATTTCAAAGAGTACGTCATATTGATGTACCTGGAATTATGCCAGTTGTGATGATTCTCTTAATCTTAGATATTGGAAAATTTGTCTCCCTAGGTTTTCAGAAGGTATTGCTTATGCAAAATACTTTGAATATTAGTTCATCTGAAGTGATTCAGACTTATGTTTATAAGACAGGTATTTTAAGTTCTCAGTTTAGTTATGCAGCTGCTATCGGGCTATTCGAAAACGTGATCAATTTTATTCTATTAATCATGATGAACCAGTTTGCTAAAAAAATGAAGCAACAGTCTTTGTTTTAAACGAGGAGGGATAACTTTGCAAAGAATAGCAAAATCTCGAAGTGACAAAATCTTTGATTTTATCAATTATGGAATTTTGACAATCATCCTTCTGATCGTCATGTATCCTTTATATTTAATTTTTATTTCTTCATTTAGTGAACCAGATGCCGTCAACGCTGGTAAGGTAATGTTTTGGCCGATTGGTTTCACATTAAAAGGGTATCAAATATTACTTGAAAATAAGGAAGTATGGGTTGGTTACCGCAACACTTTACTTTATGTCGCTTTATCTGTTGGAATTGGCGTATCGTTGGTCACAACAGCAGGTTATGCTCTATCAAGGAAAGATCTATTTGGAAGAAATTTCTTCATGTTCGCGATAGTATTTACCATGTTTTTTAGTGGGGGATTAATCCCTTCCTACTTACTTGTTCAAGATTTAAAAATGATGAATACCATTTGGGCTGTTGTTGTTCCATCTGCTGTTTCTGCTTATCATTTGATCGTAACGAGAACGTTTTTTCAAACGACGATTCCCAATGAATTATTAGAATCAGCACAAATGGATGGTTGTTCAACGTTTCGGTTTTTCTTCAGTATTGTCGTGCCTTTATCGACACCAATTATTGCTGTGATGGCGTTATTTAGTGCAGTATCTGAATGGAACTCCTATTTTCCTGCTTTAATTTATTTACATGATCAAGCTTTATATCCACTCCAGTTGATTTTAAGAAGTATTCTAGTCGCAAGTCAAGAAGCAGCCCAGGCAACGGAAGGAGCAGTAGATCCGGAGTTAATTGTGGAACAACAACAATATAAAGAATTAATCAAATACGCGTTAATAATCATCTCGAGTTTGCCAATATTAGCTTTGTATCCATTTTTACAACGTTACTTTGTGAAAGGCGTTATGATTGGCTCTATAAAAGGTTAATGACTTGGTGGTTGCACCAGAATCTTTAATTCGGGTTTCTGTTCAATAATAAAATCAATAAGGGGGAAACAGGAAATGAGATGGAGAAGAAATTTATTATCAACGTTTTTGATCGTTAGTGCAATTGTCTGGGTGTTATCAGGCTGTTCTAAATCATCTAATGAAACAAATGTAGCCAAAAGTGAGCCAGATGACAATTTCAATGAAACTGGTTTGCCAATTGTGAATGAAGAAATCACCTTAACAATTGCTGGCTCTTATGATGCGAGGACGGGGTCAAATTGGAATGAACTTGAAACGATTAAAGGGATAAATGAAGGCACAAATATAAACATTGATTGGCAACTTTCACCTAGTTCAGACTGGGCAGAGAAACGTAATTTATTATTAGGGGCTAGTCAAGATTTACCAGATGTCATGTTAAAATTAACCAACTCCGATGTTGTACAAATGGGCTCACAAGGAGTATTTATTCCGCTTGAGGATTTAATTAACAAATATGCGGCAAATCTAACTAGTTTTCTAGATCAATATCCTGAAGTGAGAAGTGCTATTACTGCCCCAGATGGACATATTTATGCTTTGCCTTTAGCGAATATGGCTGAATATAAGCGTTCAGATGGAAATACATTATGGATTAATACAAAATGGTTAGACAAAGTAGACATGAATATGCCAGAAACAACAGAAGAATTTAAAGAAGCATTACTAGCATTTAAGGAAGAAGGACTAGGCCTGCCTTTAACAGGAATTTATGGAGATGGTTTACACGGTCTTGGTGTTTTATTTGGTTCTTTTGGTACTTTAGATGAGAAATTTATTGTGAAAGATGGAAAGGTGGAGTTTGTGAGGGCTACACCTGAATATAAGGAAGTCATAAAATATATTCGCTCTTTATATGAAGAAGGATTAGTTGATCAGGAAATTTTCTCTCTAGAATCGCAACAATTGCTTTCTAAATTAGCGGCGGAAGATGAAGCATCTGTAGGAGCTTTCTTTGGTTGGAGTCCTGATCAAATTACGAATCCAGACTATAATTGGGATTATGATTCTCCGATCATTCCTTTAAAAGGACCTAAGGGTGATCAAGCTACTGGCTTGAAAAATCCACAGCTTGATATGGCCATGTTCGCGATTACGAAATCCAATGCAAATCCAGAAGCCACTATGCGCTGGGTAGATCGTGCATATGAACCAGAAATGTCCTTTATGCTTCGTCAGGGGCCGAATCGAGTTGAAAAAGTAGGTGATAAATATGAAATTATTGATGCTCCAGAAGGATATAGTTCAGGAGAATGGCGGGTGAAAGAAACACCATATAATAGTTTTGTATATGGTTTTACAAATGAACAACAAGAACAATTGGATACATCGAATTTAAAAGAAGGTCATTTAGATCCAGATAGTCCTGAATGGTATGAATTACGAAAACCTTATATGGAAGATTGGATTTATCCAAAGGTACTATTTACAAATGAACAATATAAAGGAATCAGCCGATACGATACGGATATTACAGTTCATACCGATCAGATGGCGGCAAAATGGATTACAGAAGGTGGGATCGATCAAGATTGGGATGAATATATAAATACTTTAAATCAGATGGGATTAGAAGATTTTATTGATATCTATCAAACAGCCTATGATACGTATATTGAGAATTCAAAATAGCTATTTAGATAAAAAGTTTTGATTGACCAATGAGGCTGGGACATAATTAAAAAAGATCCAAGAACGAACAGCCGATTCATCAATGCTGGGTCACGATAACTAATTATTTCAATTTCATACCGTTGGGCTACTAGCAGCTTAAACTCATTACTATACTTGGACATTTTCAAGACCTCCTAATGTTGGAAGGAGTGTCCAACATTAGGGGAGCAGCCCAGCCTGAGGAGGCTTGCCACTCGCCCGCGGAAAGCGAAGTATATTTCCGGAGCGGGGTGTATGAAACTAGTAGTTCGGTTTTGTCTTAGCCTCTTTGATTGGAAATATAGTTTTATAAGCAGATGAATGCAGCTGTAATTGATCAAATTTTGTTTTGTTGCCGATATTTGGAGGGGTTAATATTCATATAGCGAGAAAACACTCGACTTAAGTAAAAACCATTATCGTAACCACATTTCTCTGCAATTTGATCTAAAGTTAAATTTGTATTCAGTAAAAGTTTTGCAGCTTTTCGAATCCGTAAAATTCTTACTAATTCTGATGGGTTCATCCGAAAGGCTTTCTTGAATCTTCTTGAAAACTGCGCAGGACTTAATCCAACGGCATCGGATAATTCACGGATACTAAAAGTGGTATGAGCTCTTTCCATTAACCATTTCACTGACCATTTCATTAGTTCATCATCTGTGTTGCTTAAATCTGTCAAATCATCAAATTCATCTTTATTGGCTACAGTGTCCCAACTACTACAGGCAAGCTGCCATACATCATTGATCATCAGTTGTTTTCGTAATATGCTACGTGGATCCCTTGCAAGATAGAGCATTCGTAAATACGAAAAGTTAGAAGCGACTCTGTGTTTATCACTTGGCTGTGCCTTGAACCGGGGCAGTGCATCATTTTCGGATATTAACGGCTTATCAAAATCAAATCCAACAAAATGTAAGGCGAGTGGGGATAAAGCTTCACGGTGAAAGGCACAACCAGGAGGACAGAAAACAAATTCATCTTCTAAGATGGTTCCGCTTTCATTTTCGATTTGATAATTAAAACTTCCTGATTCAACAGCAAACAAAATCCATGTAGGATAGGTGTCCACCTCTAAACTAAATTGTTTTTTGTTTTCCCAGTAAGCATGAGTAATCAGCCTTAGGGAACGATTCCACAAATCACCGTTCACGGTAAACCCAACCCCTTATATATGAAATTAAGTATATGGTAAATGATACATTACTCTATGTTATTAATCAATTTCTATTTATACAATGAAATTAGTGAAGAAGATATGTCAAGTTGATCTTGCTTGATTTAATCTGGAAGCATTATCAAAAATATTTATTAGAAAGTAGGGGTTAGATATTATGGAAAATCGTACGGAAAGAAAAGTGTTAAAAACTCAAGTTCTTGTTCTCGGTGGTGGATCAGGAGGATTAGGAGCCGCACTTGCTGCTGCACGTGAAGGGGCTGAAACGATTATAGTTGATCGACAGGGATTTTTAGGTGGCAATATGACGATAGGTCTGCCGTTATTAGGATTTTTAGACGCCCAGAAGCGTGTTGCTACTCAAGGATTAGCTCAAGAAATTGTCGATCGCTTAATTGAGCTAGGAGGCTCATTCGGCCATAGGGAATGCCCATTACACAATTCAACAACTGTCATTGACCCAAATTTAATGAGGATTGTTATTTTTGAAAAGGTAAAGCAATATGGTGTTCATCCATTACTGCATTGTGAAGTGATTGACACCAATGTAGAAAATGGGGAATTGAAGTCTGTGATTGTAAAGGGGAAAGGAGACGAAATAGAGATATTTGCCGATGTATTTATTGATGCTACAGGTGATGGAGATGTTGCTTATTTGTCAGGTGCAGAGTATGAAAAGGGTCAATATTCAAAAGGAGAAATAAAGCAAGAGATCCAACCAGGGACCTTAATGTTTACTATCGGTGGTTTTAAACTAGAGAAGTTTATGGATTATTTGGAAGATCATCCTGAAGAACTAAAACACGGTGAATCAATGAAAATACGCCCTGGATACACAGCCGACTTTCTACGTGCCAGCAACAACCATGTTTTTGTTGGTTTAAGGAATACAATTTCTAAACTGAGGGAAGAAGGAAAATGCCCAATTGATCGTGATACCATCATTTATATTAATTTGCCGAAAGAAGGATACATCGCTATTAATAGCCTGCGTATTCTGAATTTCGATGGCTCAAAGGTGGAGGATTTAAGTAAAGGTGAAATAGATGCTCATTTAAATATTCTCCCTTTAATTGAAATGTTACAGGAAAATGTCCCAGGTTTTGAAGATATTTACTTATCTTCGATCGCTCCATTTATGGGTGTTCGTGAGTCACGTAGAATTATTGGGAAACAAATGATTAAAGAAGATGCTGCGTTAAAAGGAGAAATACCAGAAGATACAATCGCTCTGGGATCATATATTATCGATATTCATAGTGGGGCAGGTGATTCAACGATCATTAAATCGCTGAAAGATCCTTATGGAATCACATATGGAGCAACGATTTCAAGAGATGTCAAACGCCTCATGCTCAGTGGACGCTGTATTAGCGTTGATCCGGTTGTATTTGGCTCTTCTCGTGTTATGGCAACATGTATGGCTGTTGGGGAAGGTACCGGAATCGGGGCAGCATTAGCAGCACAGCAAAACATTTTACCAGAAGAAGTGGATGTTCAAATCATTAGGGAAAAGTTGCGTGAAAATGGGGCAATCCTCTCATTAGAGGAAAGTGTGACGCTCTCTTAAGAGCAGGTTTATGTGCGAAAGGATGTTTCTGTTGCGATCAGGAACATCCTTTTCTAAAAGATGGGAAAGAATAAAATTGGGCTAGTCTAACGTTAGAATCAATGCTGCGAGACTAGTGGTGTTCCACAGGATGTGGCGTCATTTTTCGATGTTCCACTAAAAAGTCAAAACCAGATTTTTATTGTTTTAACTAGGTAGTTGACAATAAAATGAGATGGCGTTATAATTACTTTTAATTCGAGATAATCGAAGTAGAGATATTGACGATAACGTAGTCAATAGATGGAATTAGCAGGATTTTAAGCTTCTTTTACTTCGAATTTAGAAAACAAAAACAGTAAGAGTCCAAGAGGGGATGTTATCCTTTAAAAGTAATAGTTTTATTTTTGGTTTTAAACTTACTAAAAGTAACTTGCTGCTGAAGGGGAAGTGTGATCTTGGGCCTTACAAAAAAACAAATTAAAGGAGAAATGAATAATGTCTAACGTTAAATTAGCAGTTATCTATTATAGTTCAACAGGAACAAATTATGAATTAGCAAAATGGGCTGAAGAAGGTGCGAAGGAAGTTGGAGCAGAAGTACGCGTTGTGAGAGTACCAGAATTAGCACCGGCAGCAGCGATTGAATCTAATCCAGCTTGGAAAGCACATGCGGAAGCAACGAAGGATGTTCCCGAAGCGACATCTGAAGTTATTGAATGGGCAGATGCAATTATCTTTAGTGTTCCTACACGTTTCGGAAATGTTGCAGCTCAAGTCAAACAATTTATTGATATGCAAGGTGGATTATGGGGATCTGGCAAAACAGTTAATAAAGTTGTCAGCGCAATGTCTTCAGCTCAAAACCCACATGGTGGACAAGAAGCAACAATTCTATCACTTTATACATCTATGATGCATTGGGGAGCAATCATCGTACCTCCAGGCTACTCTGACCCAGTTTTATTTGCAGCCGGAGGAAATCCATATGGAACAAGTGTTACACAAGGTCAAGATGGAAAAATGGTTGAAGATGTAGAGGCAGCTGTTAAATATCAAGCAAAACGTACTGTTGATATTGCAAGTCGTGTAATTGCAGGAAAATAACAAATTGAAGTCGGTCATTCCTTGACCGGCTCTTTAGCTTTAAAAGGCTTAAAAGTGATAAGAAAACTCTGTTGTAATATGTATGAATATGTTTCACGAAAAGTAATCTTATTCATTGACACTGATGAAATTTACATGTCATAATAAAATAAAATCTTAATTGTTTAAACTACCCTAAACGAGATGATTTTGGTAAATTACAAGGTTTATAAATTATTTAAAAATATATTGTGGAGGTTTCGCATTATGACGACAAGCGCAGATCCTGGGAAATATACAGTAAACTCAACTATTTCGTTGAAAGGGATTGTCAAAGCTATTTTCAAAGATACTGTTCATGTCCAAATAGGCGGGAAGATTATTACGCTCCCTCTTTCCAAAATAAATAAAGAACTCAACTAAAATGTTTATTTTGCTATTAGAACAGATAAAAGATTGTTAAGAGCCCGACACGCCGGGTTCTTTTTTTTACTTAAGATGATTGTGATTAAATTTAATAGATGGGAAGTGTGTTGGGCTTGGATATTTATATCATTACAGGTGCCTCAAAAGGAATTGGTTTCGCTTTAAGTAAGCAATTACTCCAAAAGGATCATCTACTTTTTTGTATTTCCCGAACAAAAAATATAGAATTAGAAGAGTTGGCGTGTAAAGAAAATTGCCCCTTACATTACATAGAAAAAGATATAGCGCAGACAGATGAGATTCCTGCCCTAATGGATCAAATCTTCCAAGCGATACCTGAGGAATGTAAGTCTATTACATTAATTAATAATGCTGGGGTGATTGAACCGATTGGCAAAGTGGAAAGTCATTCACCTAGAGCAATTGCTAATAGCATTTCGGTTAATCTAACAGCGCCTATGATTCTTACATCGATGTTTATTAAAAAAGTAGAAAATCGATCAGTGATCAAACGAATTATCAATATTTCATCTGGGGCAGCCCGTCAGCCATATAATGGGTGGAGTTGTTATTGTGCTGGTAAAGCGGGATTAGATCATTTTACTAGAGTTGTATCAGAGGAACAAGCAAAGAAAGAAAATGGAGTAAGGATCATTTCGATCGCCCCAGGGATCATTGATACAGGTATGCAGGAGACAATACGCTCTGTAAAGGCAGAGGACTTTGAACTAGTGGATAAATTTAAAGGATATAAAGAAAATAATCAACTGCAAACAGCTGATCAAACAGCTATGATCTTGATCAGATTAATCAAAAGTCCAATGTTTTTGCAAATGGATCCAATCGCTGATATCCGCAACCTAGAGTTGGAAACATAATAACATCCTATTATTTTCAAATTTAGCAGGAAATTTTAGATTTTTGTCGAAATTTATTTTTATACAATGTAAAATGGAGGAAAGGTTATTTGTTATCCAATCTGTCGACTATTTTCACAGAAATTATTTTGCCTGTTTTTATCTTAATTATGATAGGGATTATCCTTCAGAGGAAATTTAAGTTGGATTTGTATACGCTTGCGAAAATCAACATTTATTATTTGAGTCCAGCACTTATCTTTATAAAGCTTTATGAAAGTGTGTTTTCTCCTGCTATATTCTTTGGTGTGATCTTTTTTTGTTTGGTCTTTGTCTCGCTGTTGTATATTTTAGGTTCGGTAGTGGCCAAATTATCAAAGATGGAAAAACCAAAGAAATTAACTTTTACGAATAGTATAGTTTTCTATAATTCAGCAAATTATGGTATCCCTGTAAATGATTTAGTTTTTAAGCATGATCCTTTTGCGATGTCGATTCAAGTGATTGTTGTTGCTTTTCAAAACACTTTTCTATTTTCATATGGAGTCGTCTCATTGAAGTCGATGTCGATGGGGAAATGGCGAGCTATTTTAGATTATTTTAAAATGCCCTTGTTTTATGCAATGTCTTTAGGGATATTGCTGAATATTTTTCATGTTTCGCTACCCGAGTTTTTATTGACACCTATTTCTTACATATCGAATGCGTTAATCGCGATTGCGTTATTGACTTTAGGGGCACAAATCGCCCATATCCGTGTTTCATTTGCGTACTTACCTTTGTATGTAAGCATGTTCTTCAGATTGTTGATCGGACCGGCGATTGCACTAGTCGGATTATGGTTGGTAGGGATTGATGGAGTGGTTGCACAGGCACTTCTGATCTCAACGGCTATGCCAACATCGGTTAATAGTTCCATCATTGCACAAGAATATAATACTGAACCGGAGTTTGCTGCCCAAACCGTCATAGGTTCAACATTGTTAAGTTCGTTTACTCTTACGTTGGTTATTTATATTGCACTAAGTTTTTTTTGAACATAGAGAGAGAAGGGATCTAGATGAAAAGACCTTTAAAGGAAATCTTGTCGGAAATGTCAACTAATGAAAAAATAAAATACATTTGGGAGTATTATAAATTTTACATTATAGGATTCATTGTATTAATTATCCTAATTACTTATACCGTCTATAGTATTGCAAATAAAAAAGAAGATATTTTGAATTTCGTAGTGATCACCGATTATGCAGATCCCGAACAAGTGCAACAATTAAAGGATGAAATTCAACAGGATCTTCTGACAAAGGAAGAACGGGAGTCTTCTAATATCATTATTCAAACACTAAGAATAAAAAGTGAAGATATGCAAGCGGGAATGGAAATGCAAAAATTAGCCGCTCAGCTGTCGGCAGGGGATATAGACTTTTTTCTTGCGGATCAAGATTATTTTGATCAGATGAATCAGAGTGGCCAATTATTATCATTGGATGAGGTATCGGAGCTCACTCTCCCAGAAGAGCAATTGTTAGCTGGGGATGATAATGGCATAACCGGAATAAAAATCGGGTCAGAATCTATTTTCCAGGATCTTATCCAGAATGATGAAGAGGAGAAAATTCTGTTTACCCCTGTGAATGCTAAAAACAAGGAAATGATTGCTCGGTTTATCGAATATTTTCTCGACGACGAAAAATAAATATGTTAGAAGATAGAAAAAGCTACTTTTTATAAATAATTATAGAGAGTAGCTTTTTTTGAAAAGATAAGAATGTATAAAGTTTTTCTTAAGATTGCTTCAAGGCTGGGCAGTTGTTGTTCAGCTTCAGGCCCCATCGGCTCGAGGCGGGCGCCTTGCGATTTTCTTAATATCAGTGTAAATCTTACAGAAGAATGAAAAAGATGTGCTATTATTTATGACAGTGAAATTTTTAATACGAAAGGAATTATGAATATGAAATTTCAACCAAATAGCAAAGAAACATGTCTGCTTATTAAAGAGCTTGTCTCTCTCCCAAGTCCGTCTGGTAACACAAAACAAGTGATTGATTTCTGTGAACAATATTTACAAGGACTTCAGCTTGAAATGAAGCGCAATCGCAAGGGGGGCTTATTAGTTACTCTTCCTGGACGGGAGACTAATCAACATCGCATGTTGACCGCACATGTTGATACTCTAGGTGCGATGGTTAAGGAGATTAAGCCAAATGGAAGGTTAAAATTATCGATGATCGGTGGTTTTCGCTGGAATTCAGTGGAAGGCGAGTACTGTAATATTGAGACGGAAGCGGGGAAATCCTATTCTGGTACGATTCTAATGAAGCAAACTTCTGTTCATGTCTATAAAGATGCTGGAGAGGCGAAAAGGAACGAGGATAATATTGAAGTTCGCATCGATGAGAGAACTGAATCTGCGGAAGAAACAAAAGAGCTTGGGATTCAAGTGGGAGACTTTGTTTCCTTTGAACCACGCGTACAAGTAACAGATAGTGGATATATTAAATCGCGTCATTTGGATGACAAAGCCAGCACAGCGATATTATTACGATTGATTCGATTCCTTCAAGAGAATAAAATCGAGCTTCCTTATACAACTCATTTTTTAATTTCCAATAATGAGGAAATTGGTTATGGTGGTAATGCAAGTATTTCTCCGGAAACAGTTGAATATCTAGCAGTCGATATGGGGGCTTTGGGTGAAGGTCAGGCATCAGATGAATACACGGTCTCAATCTGTGCAAAAGATTCAAGTGGACCATATCATTACGGATTAAGAAAACATCTTATTCAGCTAGCTCGTGATCATAAGATTGATTACAAAGTAGATATTTATCCTTATTATGGATCAGACGCTTCGGCGGCAATTAACTCAGGTCATGATATTGTCCATGGTTTAGTTGGTCCTGGTATCGAAGCTTCGCACGCATTTGAACGTACTCATGAAACTTCTCTGATTAATACGGAAAAACTGCTATATGCTTATGTTTTGTCCTCGATGACAACCATTTAATATTGAAAAAGCAGTCCATTTACACGCTAGCTTTTAAAATGGATAGGCAGTTATGCATTTCTTCTTGAAATTCTTCACTTGAGGGAATATGATAATACAAGACTGAATTTTGGAAGGAAAATCATAATGAATAAACATTCTTTGAAGGACGAAATAGAATCAAGAAGAACCTTTGCTATTATTTCTCACCCGGATGCTGGGAAAACGACGATGACCGAGAAACTTTTATATTTTGGTGGCGCCATCCGTGATGCTGGAACTGTAAAGGGAAAGAAAACAGGAAAATACGCGACATCAGATTGGATGGCGATTGAGAAACAGCGGGGGATTTCTGTTACCTCTTCCGTCATGCAATTTGACTATGACAATGTACGGATTAATATTCTTGATACACCTGGACACCAAGATTTTAGTGAAGATACGTATCGTACATTAATGGCTGTGGACAGTGCTGTTATGATTATTGATTCCGCAAAAGGGATTGAGGAACAAACCTTAAAGCTATTTAAAGTTTGTAGAATGCGTGGAATTCCTATTTTCACTTTTATAAATAAACTTGATCGGCAAGGACGGACACCCTTAGAGTTATTGGCTGAATTAGAAGAGGTATTAGGAATCGAATCTTATCCTATGAATTGGCCAATCGGGATGGGTAAAGAATTTTACGGAATTTACGACCGTTATCATAAACGAGTTGAACAATTTCGTGTTGAAGATCAAGACCGCTTTCTGTCGTTAGATGAAACGGGTGATATTAATGGTGATCATCCGATTAAAGAGACTTCTTTATACCAGCAAGTTTTAGAAGAAGTCCTTCTTTTAGACGAAGCAGGAAATGAATTTTCAGAGGAAAAAATTCAATCAGGGAAGTTAACCCCCGTATTTTTCGGGAGTGCTTTAACGAATTTTGGTGTTCAAACTTTTCTTGAAAGCTATCTAGATTTCGCACCTGCTCCTCAGCCACGTCAGAGTATAGATGGGCCTGTTGACCCAGCTACAGATCAATTTTCTGGGTTTATTTTCAAAATACAAGCCAATATGAACCCTGCCCATCGAGACAGAATTGCTTTTTTGAGAATTTGTTCAGGGGCGTTTGAACGAGGAATGAATGTATCCTTAGCAAGGACTGAAAAACCACTTAAGTTATCGCAGTCAACGCAATTTTTAGCAGATGATCGTAGTACAGTGAATATGGCTGTAAGTGGAGATATTATTGGGTTATATGATACAGGTAATTATCAAATTGGTGATACACTATTTGCAGGAAAGCAAAAGATCCAATATGAGAAATTACCCCAATTTACACCGGAGCTTTTTGTACGTGTGACTCCAAAAAATGTCATGAAACAAAAGAGTTATCATAAAGGCATTCAGCAACTGGTGCAAGAGGGAGCTATCCAATTGTATCGAACATATCGGAGTGAGGATTATATACTTGGAGCAGTCGGGCAATTACAGTTCGAAGTATTTGAACATCGTATGAAGAATGAATATAATTCGGATGTTATTATGGAATCGATGGGATCGAAAATTGCTAGATGGATTGAAAATGATAAAATCGATGAAGCCTTATCAAGCAGTAGGAGTATGTTAGTGAAAGATCGTTCTGACAATCCACTATTCTTGTTTGAAAATGAATTTGCACTTCGGTGGTTCCAAGATAAAAATCCGGATATAACATTAAGTAATCCGATGGACGACCATGAATAAACAGTAAGGAAGAACCCCCTGTTCATAGCCTTGTAAGCTGTGAATAGGGGGTTTTTCGGAAAGATAAACGATAGCGAATAAGCAGCACACTTATGTCTCTCTCTTGGAAAAAACAAGGTTGAAGGGAAGCTATTATTATTTATGAAAGAGAATCTTGCTATAATGTAGGTATCGATAAAGAATGGAAGGGGTTTCGTAGTGAATCTAAGTCAATTTTCAATCAGAAGGCCCGTCTTTACCATTGTCACTATGCTACTTGTCATCATCCTTGGAATTGTTTCTCTATTGAAAATTCCATTAACACTCATACCTGATATCAATCCTCCGGTTGCGGTGGTCGTAACCTCTTATCAAGGCGCAAGTCCAGATGAAGTGGTCGAAAAGGTAACAAAACCCCTTGAAGCGAATTTATCAACCTTACCTGGGATTAAAAATGTTAGATCGGTTTCAGAAGAAGGATCAAGTCTAGTTTTACTTGAATTTTCTTGGTCAACTTCTATTGATGCTATCCAAAATGAGGTGCTACAAAGGATCGATATGACTCCAGTTCCGACGGATGCAGATAGACCAAAATTCATGAAATTTGATCCGGCGCAATTTCCTGTTATCCAATTATCATTACAAACTAATGAAAATGAAAATACAGAAGAATTAACCAATGATTTAGTTCAGGAGCTAAAGAAGGTTGAAGGTGTCGCGAATGTTAATCTATCTGGAACAATGGTGGATGAAATTCGAGTCATATTGGACCAGGATAAACTAAAAAAATATCGATTAGCTCAATCTGATATTGTTCAAGCTATCCAAGCAAACCAAATTTCGATGCCAGGTGATACAGTACATACTGAAGAACAAGAATTATCCACTAGAGTTTTGAGTATGCTGCATTCGGAAGAAGATATTGCGGATATTCCCGTTACACAAGAGCCACGCACGGGGGAGAAGATTCTGATTAAAGATGTGGCTGAAGTGAAAAAGCAGCCAAAAAGATCCACAAGTATCACGAGAGCTAATCAACAATCATCGGTGCTATTAAGTGTGTTACAAGAAAGTGATGCGAATACAGCCAGTGTATCGAAAGCATTTCAACAAGAATTAAACGAACAATTAAAGAGAGAACCATTTAAGCATGTCCAATCAGATGTATTATTTGATCAAGGTGATTATATCAAAATGGCGATTGGGAACATTGCTTCTTCTCTTATTATTGGTGGACTGTTGGCGATGGTCGTTTTATTCTTGTTTTTACGAAATATAAAAAGCCCTATTATTGTCGGTCTGGCCATTCCTTATTCTGTGATTGTCACCTTCGTATTAATGTATTTTGCCAATTTTGCCTTTAATATTATGACCTTGGGAGGGCTTGCTCTAGGCGTAGGAATGTTGGTAGATAATGCTATTGTGGTAATCGAAAATATTTATCGTCATTTATCAATGGGGAAAAATTCTAAACAAGCAGCACGCGATGGTGCAAAAGAGGTAGCTGGTGCGATAACGGCTTCGACTTTAACCACTGTGGCAGTGTTTCTACCGGTGGTTTTTATAAGCGGAATTCTCGGGAATTTATTTAAAGAGTTTGCTTTTACAATCTCTTTCAGTTTATTTGCCTCTCTATTTGTTGCTTTAACCGTTATTCCAATGTTAGCAAGTAGGTGGCTTAAAACACCGAAAGGAGATTATGAAGCAAAAAGAAGACGCTCTAAATCATTGAATATGTTAGATCGTTCAATACGCTGGACATTAAGACATCGCTTTGTCGTATTACTGAGCGCTTTCCTGCTCTTCTTAGGTGGAATTGCCGGGGTCAGTAATTTAGGTACGCAATTTTTACCTCCTACAGATGAAGGATTCTTCAGTATCAATATTGAACTGGAAAACGGAGCCGCTTTAAAGAAAACGGAAGAAATTGTGAGTAAAGTGGAGGATGAGTTGAAGAGAGAAGAAGATGTAGGAGTATATGTGAGCCTCATTGGTGCGACACAGGAATCATCTTTTCAAAGGGAGGGAAAAGCGAATACTGCAGAAATGTATGTAAAGCTAAAACCACTTGAAGAACGAGCGCAATCATTATTTGAATTTGTCGATCGTGTAAAACCAAAAATAGAAAAGGAAGTTCAACAAATCAATTCTACTGCCACTCTTGCCTTTAATGTAGAAGCAGCTTCGGGGTTAGCACCGCAGACATTAACATTTAATGTCCATGATACAAACAAGGACAGGCTCGATCAAAACACAAAAAAAATTCATAAGGCATTGGAGAAATTAGACAATGTGAGAGAGTTGGAGTTAAGTACAGCGGAGAGTATGAAAGAAGTTCAAATTCAGATCGATCCAGATAAAGCCTTCGAGCTCGGTCTCACTCCAGTTCAAATCGCAACGATCGTTCATGATATGACAAGAGGCGTCCAAGCAACACAAATGATTTCAGAGCATGATGATGTATATGAAGTGTTTGTATCTCTTGATGAAAGTGACAGCAAGGATTTTGACGAGTTGAAAAATCTACAAATTAGAAAGTCAGATGGTTCTTATGTAAAACTCGAAGATTTAGCAAAGATAGAAAAAGGCGAAGGTCCTGTTGAAATTCAAAGAATTAACCAACAGGATGCCGTGCAATTTACATTGAAATATGGTGCAAATACAGATTTGGGGACTGTGACGAAGGAAGTAAACAAGTTGATTTCAGCTTTAAACATCTCAGATGAAACACAGATAAGTTACAGTGGAGAACAAGAGCTTCTGCAAGACTCGAAAGCAGATATGGTAATGGCCTTAATTTTAGCGATCATTTTAATTTACTTTGTGATGGCCGCTCAATTTGAATCATTTAAATATCCTTTTGTGATTATGTTTACTGTTCCACTAATGGTTATAGGAATTTCGATTTCAATGCTTGTAACTCGCCTGCCTTTGAGTATACCAGCTTTTATCGGCATTATTATACTTGCTGGAATTGTTGTAAATAATGCGATTGTGCTTGTTGATTACATTAACCAAAAGAAAGAACAGGGGATGCCAAGCATAGATGCACTTGTGGAATCTGTTAAGGACAGGGCAAGACCAATCTTCATGACGGCTTTGACAACGATTCTTGGACTTGTTCCTCTTGCGATCGGTATCGGTGAAGGAACAGAAATTAATCAGCCTATGGGAGTCACGGTAATTGGTGGTCTTTTAAGCAGTACGCTATTAACTTTATTTGTAATTCCTGTTGTCTATAGCTTATTTGATCCTGAAACAAGAAAGATGAATAAAAAAGCTAGGAGAAAATAGCTATAACTTTGTGGGAAAATAGAAAGAGGCTGGAGCAAGAGTGTTTTCACCATATACTCGCTCCGGAAATATACTTCGCTTTACGCGGGCGAGTGGCAAGCCTCCTCAGGCTTCGCCTTCCGAGGTCTTGCCAACTCACACTTTCCGCAGGAGTCTACATATATTTCTTTCGCTAAGTAATACATTGTTCGTCTTGGAGCTTAACATTTTAGTTTTGTCCAGCCTCTTTATTTTATCCTGTATCAACGGGCAGTAAAAACCCAGTTGATACAACTCCAATCAATGGGGGAAAACCTCCACGGATTGAAGTTTCACTTTATTTTTTGCCATTTAATTGTGCTTGGGCTTGTTTTACTAGGCGCTTGGTGACTTCTCCACCAACTGAGCCGTTTGCTCTTGAAACTGTATCTGAACCAAGGGATACACCGAATTCTTGAGCAATTTCATATTTAATTTGATCCATGTATTGTTCAACCCCAGGAACTAATAATTTATTACTTTGGTTAGCCATTGTAACTCCTCCTTTACATTTATCTTTAGTATGGTTCGAAATATTTCAAAGGATTCATGGAAATTTACAATAGAATTTGTTATATATGTATTATAAGGAAGATACTTGATAATACATCTTTTCAGGAATAAATTTTTGTTTTATGATAGAAGAATGCTTGGTCTGGAGGAACACACTGAATGAAACACTTGAAGAAAAATAAGATAACGAAAATTACGCCATTTCGCATGCTAGTTACTTATTATTTTATTACCGTAGCTTTATCTGCTATTGCATTAAGTTTGCCCTTTGCACGGAAGCCTGGAGCGGATTGGTCGTTTATGGATGCTGTTTTTACAGCGGCAAGTGCAGTCAGTGTTACAGGTTTGACAACCGTTAGTATTGTCGATACGTTTACGACCCAAGGCATTTTTCTTCTAATGCTGGTTTTACAAATTGGTGGGATTGGCATTATGTCGATCAGTACCTTTTTTTGGTTATTCATTGGCAAGAAAGTTGGCTTAAAACAAAGAAAATTGATTAGAACAGACCAAAATCAATTAAACCTTTCTGGGCTAGTTGCTTTATTAAAACAAATAGTCTATATCATTTTAATTATTGAGTTGATTGGTGCGTTGATATTAGGGACATATTTTTTAAGAGAGTATTCTTCTTGGCAGGAAGCCTACTTACAAGGAATATTTGCTTCGATAAGTGCAACAACCAATGCTGGTTTTGATATAACAGGCAATTCTCTAGTTGCTTTCGCCGATGATTATTTTGTTCAGTTTGTGACGATGATTTTAATCGTGTTGGGAGCTATTGGATTTCCAGTATGGATTGAAGTGAAGAATTTTCTTACACATAAGGAAGAAAATATTCGTTTTCGTTTTACCTTATTCACTAAAATTACAACGACTACCTATTTCTTGTTATTAGGTGGAGGTACAATTATTATCTTGTTAATTGAGTTTAGTCATTTTTTTGTCGGGAAGTCTTGGCATGAGGCTCTTTTTTACTCTTTATTCCAATCCACTTCGATGAGAAGTGCAGGACTGGTAACACTGGATATAAATCAACTAACCCCTTCAACAACCTTATTTATGTCAACGCTTATGTTTATTGGTGCTTCACCTAGCTCTGTTGGGGGAGGAATACGAACCACGACATTTGCATTAAATTTATTATTTTTGTTCCACTTTGCCAGGGGAAGATCAAATATAAAAGTCTTTAATCGGGAAATTCATCACGAAGATGTGATAAAATCTTTAGTTGTATTAATGCTAGCTGTTATTTTGGCAGGAGTCTCTATTTTTATTTTATCTCTGACAGAGGATGAAAGTTTGCTTTCCATTATTTTTGAGGTTGCTTCCGCATTTGGTACCTGTGGGGCTTCTATGGGTATTACAGCAGATTTGTCCATTATAGGTAAATCATTATTGATCTTACTGATGTTTATCGGGAGAATTGGGATTCTGTCTTTTTTGCTAACAATGTCCAATAATGAAAAGGAGCCAGATTTTCATTATCCGAAAGAAAGAGTTATTATTGGTTAGTAGAAAATGTTCAAAAAGTCCGGTGAAAATAACACAGCCTTGAACACGCACTAGCAACATTTTAATCACGGGAGGGAATTTTATGGATAACAAAATTAAAATTGGTATTGTCGGTTATGGTAATTTGGGAAGAGGTGTCGAAGCATCTATTCAAGTAAATGATGATTTAGAGCTTGTTGCTGTCTTTTCGAGACGTGATCCCTCGAGTGTTAAGCCGCTTGGTACAAATGTAAAAGTCGAATCATTTACAAATGTAGAACAGTATCAAGATAAAATTGATGTTATGATTTTATGTGGTGGCTCTGCAACGGATTTACCAGAACAAGGTCCTGAGCTATCTACCTTATTTAATACGATTGACAGTTTTGATACACATGCGAAAATTCCTGAGTACTTTGCAAAGATGGACGAGGTAGCGAAAAAGTCGGAAAAAGTGAGTATCATTTCCGTTGGTTGGGACCCAGGCATGTTCTCGATGAATAGATTGTTAGGAGAAACCATTTTACCAGTTGGAGATACATATACATTCTGGGGAAAAGGATTAAGCCAAGGGCATTCTGATGCTGTTCGTCGTGTAGAAGGGGTGAAATTAGCGGTTCAATACACACTACCGATTGAGGAAGCGGTAAATCGTGTTCGAAATGGTGAACATCCAGATTTGGCAACGAATGAGAAACATTTACGCGAATGTTATGTAGTACCAAAAGATGGTGCCAATACAGCGGAGATTGAAGAAGTCATTAAAACAATGCCTCATTATTTTGCCGATTATCATACAACGGTTCATTTTATTACTGAAGAAGAATTTCAAGCTAATCACACAAAGATGCCTCACGGTGGTTTCGTAATTAGAAGTGGAAATACTGGAGAAGATCATTCACAAATAATGGAATTCTCTTTGAAATTGGATAGTAACCCTGAATATACAGCCAGCGTGTTGGTCGCTTATGCACGTGCAGCTTATAAAATGCATCAAACGGGAGATAGCGGAGCTAAGACAGTATTTGATGTTCCAATCGGGCTCTTATCCCCAAAATCTCCAGCGGCTTTACGAAAAGAACTATTGTAATATAAAAAACACAACAACTAATCAGTTGTTGTGTTTTTATATGCCTCATTTTTGGGTTCCTTTAGATTTTTAAGGAATTGTGTCCATCTTGACCATTTTAATTCAATAAAAGGTTGGACAATCGTTGTTACTAATTTGCTTGAAAGAAGAAGTGTTACCCCAAAGGAAACAATTACTAAGATGAGCATGCTTTGCATGGGATCTAAATAATTCTCTACACTGCTTCCTCTAAATGTGCGGATGATGAAGCCGTGTAACAAGTAAACATAAAGTGTATTGCGTCCCCATTTTGTAAAAAAGACTCTTTTACGAGGCACGAATGCGAAAAAGCAACCTGCCATAATTAAATTTAAGGCATAGACTCCTGTTCTCGTAAAGATGCCGAGAATGGTTATGTTCTGTAATTGACTATAAGGTTTGGAGCCAAGTAACCACGTTTCATTTAAATTAGGAAAGATGATCAGTAGAATAACATAAGCCAGAATCGGTATGGCAGCCCATAACTTTGCCTGAGAAGAAGCGACTTTTTGAAAATGTTCTTTCTTTAAATAAAAGCCGATAAGAAAGAAAGGGAAAAACACAAATGTTCTAGACAAGCTTAAATAATTTGAAACCCAATCAATATAGCCAACAGCCAAGCCAATAATAAGCGCACATGCTATTGCATATATGGGTTTCCACTTATTGAATGCTAATAACATCAAATGCCAGAAGAACAGGCTTAGTAGGAACCATAGTGACCAATGAGGATTTAGTAAATCAAGCTCCAATGAGGATTTCCCTAATTGAAAATAATAAAAAATAGAGTAAATACCCTGGAAAATCAGATAAGGGATAATTAGTTTCTTTGTTATTTTCTTAATATAGCCTTTTTGGTAAATTCCTTTTGCAAAATAACCTGAGATCAAGATAAAGGCTGGCATATGGAATGCATAGATGAATTTATAAAGTGTCGCAACGAATGTATTCGCATCAACATAAGATTGAATCAAATGGCCAAATACCACTAAAAAAATTAAAATAAACCTTGCATTATCAAAATAAGAATCTCTATTTGCCATATCATTCACCGCTTTTTCTATTGTTATTACCATTGTACCCTTCATTTTATTAGAATAACATTACGGTTCAATAAATTTTAGATGACAGCTGTTAAAGAAAAGAAATTTTTGTAATGATGAGTGAAACGGTGAGAAAAGGGGTCTATAGAACAAATGAGGCGACAAAAACTGACTATTTTTTTATTTAACATAAAAAAATTGCGTAATTCTGTTTATTTGACAGTGAAAACTAGGCGTTTTTATAGGAAAATGTGAACAATTGATGATAAAGGTTAAAAAAAATGTCTACTTTTGCGAATCTATTTACTTTTAATAATAATGTTGAGATAATGTCATAGTTGAGTTTTGAGGAAATTAATTGGAGGAGAACGGGGTATGTATTATAGCGCAAAAGATCAAAAAATGTTATTAGCGCAAATTCAAGAAAAGCGTAAAGAAATGTATTTATTTGGTGAGTTATATGGCTTGAACGCAGAAAAAACAATAGTTTGCAGCCAAGAACTAGATTCAATGATGAATCAATACTATCAAGCGTACCAAGTGACAAGAAACTCCAATCAAAGTAGAATTCCAAGAAAAAGCGTGAATAATCAATTTGTTAAACAGCAAAAACTTCAAACAGCAAAATAGACAGTTTTTACATATAAGAGATTTGGAAGCGATCATAGAACGATCAATAGGATCGAAGATAAAATGGATCTGCATTTATTGAGGTTCTTGTCAGAAATGCGGGATAAAGGGTTGCTCCTCTTTAAAATAAAGATGTCTATACAAACAGCACATATACAATTGATTTAGGGGGAATGTTAAAGCTCCGCGATCCACTTTAGATGGATCGCGGAGCTTTACTATTAAGATTAAGAAGGGGAAATTTGGAGAAAGTGACGAAATACAAAAAAAGTAACTGTATCGAATCTTGATCGCTTGAGCCTCGGACGGCCTCTTTTGTGTATGCGAATGGAGTAAAATTTTGAAGTCTGGGTAAACTTACCGCTGAGGAGGGATTTTACATGGAGAGTAAAAAAATGTCCTTAACCGGTAAAGTTGCGATTGTAACTGGAGCATCTTCAGGAATTGGGGCTGCCAGTGCTATACAATTAGCGAAAGCAGGAGCATCTGTTGCATTATTCGACTTAAAAGAAGAAAAAGCAGAGAAAATAAAGCAAGAGATTGAGAATATAGGGTCCAAAGCTATGAATGTAGATGTTGATTTATCAGATCCTGAAAGAGTTGAAGCTGGGATGAAACAAGTGATGGCGGAATTTGCAAGACTTGATATTGTTTTTGCAAATGCAGGAATCAATGGTGTTGTGACCCCAATTGAAGATTTCGAGCCGGAAGAATGGGATCATACGCTGACAACCAACTTAAAAAGTACTTTTTTAACTGTCAAATATTCTATTCCTCACTTAAAAGAAGAGGGAGGGAGTATCATTATTACAAGTTCAATCAACGGCAATCGGAAGTTTTCTGGAACAGGGATGTCTGCATACAGCAGCTCAAAAGCTGGACAAATGGCCTTTGGGAAAATGGCTGCTTTGGAATTGGCCTCTTACAAGATTCGTGTGAATATTATTTGTCCAGGCGCTATTGAAACGAATATTGGCGAAAATACTCATCCTGAGCAAGATAAATTGCAAAAGGTTAAAATCCCTGTTCAATATCCGGAAGGAAGTCATCCACTTGAAGATGCACCTGGACAACCAGAACAGGTGGCTGACCTTATCCACTTTTTAGCATCAGATGCTTCAAGCCATATTACGGGATCAGAAATTTATATCGACGGAGCTGAAACATTACTATAATCTCCGTTATCTAGCATTTTAAAAAAGAGAAAGAGATTGCCACTTTTTGGAAGCGGCAATCTCTTTCTTTGGTAATGATTCACTGACAGTTGATTGGATAACGAGATGGGAAATTCATTATTCATGAGACTGTGAAACAATCGTTATCTTTTGGTCCTCTACAATTGCTTTTAAATGTTTTTCGTGGTTGTGATCAAGGACCAAATCGGCTATTTGATCTTCAAGTTGTTCTTGAATCGCTCTACGAAGTGGACGTGCCCCAAAATCAGGGTGGTAGCCAACCTCAAGTAATTTTTCTTTCACCTCATCAGTTATGTCCAAATGCATATCATGTGCACGCAATTTATGTTGGAGCTCATCTAAAAGCAACTGAATAATTTGAAGTAAATCATTCTTTTCTAATAAATTGAACTCAACAATGCTATCAAATCGGTTTAAAAACTCTGGTTTGAAAAACGAGCCGAGAGATTGCAGGATACTTGTCTCCTTCATTGCTGCACTTTGATGAAAGCCGACATGAATTGGTTTTTCAGTAATTCCGGCGTTACTAGTCATAATAATGACCGTATCTTTGAAACTTACAGTTCTACCTTGACTATCTGTGAGTCGACCATCTTCAAGGATTTGTAAAAACATATGTTGGACATCAGGGTGAGCTTTTTCAATTTCATCTAATAGAATAATGCTGTAAGGATTACGGCGAACCTTTTCAGTTAATTGACCTGCTTCGTCATGGCCAACATAGCCTGGAGGTGAACCAATTAATTTTGACACACTATGTTTTTCCATATATTCGCTCATATCTAGGCGAACGAAGGCTTCTTTTGTACCGAAAAGTTCTTCCGTTAAAGTTTTCGCTAATTCCGTTTTCCCAACCCCTGTAGGACCGACAAAAAGAAATGAACCAATTGGACGATATTCGTCTTTTAGTCCAGCACGGCTGCGACGGATGGCTTTTGCAACTTTTTTAACGGCTTCAGCTTGCCCAATCACTCGCGCTGTTAAATTCTTTTCTAGTTCCTTCATTTTTTGTTGTTCATCACTTTGTAACTTTCCTACTGGAATTCCTGTTTTCCTTTCAATAATGCTTTGGATATCCTCAGGATGGACGGTAAGCTGTGATTCAGAAGAAGTTGTAGTATTTAGTTTGTGCTCTAGTTCTACCTCTTCGTCTCTTAATTTAGCTGCAAGTTCATAGTTTTCTTGCTTTAAAGTAGTTTGCTTTTCTTTATCGATTTCAGCAAGTCGTTGATGGATGGCTTCATGAGATTCATCCTTAATGGTCAAATTAAGTTTAGAACCGGCTTCATCCATCAAATCAATGGCTTTGTCGGGGAGATATCGATCTTGAATATAGCGAGCAGATAAATCGACACATGCTTTCAAAGCTTCATCACTATATTGAACTTGATGATATTTTTCATATTGTTCTTTTAATCCGAACAAAATGTCCAAAGACTTTTCTAGAGAAGGTTCTTGAATTTGTACTGGTTGAAAACGTCTTTCCAGTGCAGCATCCTTTTCGATTTGTCTATACTCTTTCAATGTTGTTGCTCCAATGACCTGCAATTCACCACGAGCAAGAACTGGTTTAAGAATATTTCCGGCATCCATCGATCCTTCAGCTGAGCCAGCACCAACTAATAAATGAATTTCATCAATAAAGACTAGAATATTTTTGCGTTCCTGTAATTCCGTTATTAATTGTTTCATCCGTTCTTCAAATTGTCCACGGATCCCTGTATTGGCTACTAATGAGGCTACATCAAGTAAATAAACCTCTTTATTTTTTAATTTGGCAGGCACATCCTGTTGGATAATTTTTAGAGCTAGTCCTTCTGCAATGGCGGTCTTCCCAACACCTGGTTCACCAATTAGGACTGGATTATTTTTATTTCGGCGATTGAGTATCTCAATCGTTCTTTTTATTTCCTCATCTCTTCCAATGATTGGATCAATTAAACCAGCCTTTGCAGCATGATTTAGGTTACGACCAAATTGATCTAGAAAACCATTTTGTTTTGTCGAAGTTTTGGCAGCTTGTTGTGAATGGCCTTGACTATTTTGAGAAAAGTTGTCAAATAAGTCTTCCAAACCACCAAAACCATTAAAAGGATTTCCCATAGAAGCTCCCAATTTTTCCTTTTCCTGTATATAACAATCTTGACATAAAGGCAATGTTTGTTTTTGTCCATTGACATTTAGATGAAGATGGATCTTTGCTTGGTTTGCTTGACATTTAGCACATAACATGCATCATCAATCCTCCATTGTTTAGTCGTTGTTTGATTTTAACTAACTTTGACTAATTGATAGTAAAAAAGGTGAAGGTCAGCAAGAAAACTTTGACCAATTTCGACCTTATGGCTTTATTATACACTGACCTTTTTTGACTTTCAAGTAAAAAAGTCACTTTTTATGATTTTTTTTAAAAAGGATCATATAGATATAAAAATGATTCCTAAATTTCGAAAGGCAAAAATAAGATGAAGTGGGGCAGTAAATTGAATAAGTGGACAGGGGCTTTTCAGATAGCAGCAGTGTATGTAGGAACCGTTATCGGGGCAGGCTTTGCGACCGGTAAAGAGATTGTAGAATTTTTTACCCAATATGGATTGTTTGGACTGATGTCCATATTAGTCGCAGGATATTTGTTCATCTTTTTTGGAATGAAGGTGATGACAAAAGCAATTGATATACAAGCGACTTCTTTTATGGAGTTAAACAATGATTTATTTGGACAAACATTTGGAAAAGTGATGAATATCTTAATGACTGCGATGTTGGTGGGTGTATGTGGAGTCATGCTTTCGGGAGCAGAGGCTTTATTTGTAGAGCAATTAGGATGGGGAAAAACAACTGGGTCTGTGATGACAATTATCCTGTGCTTGATCGTCTTATGGGGTGGATTGAAAGGCTTATTTGCTGTAAACATATTCGTTGTTCCCACCCTTATTATTTTTAATTTATTATTAATGTACACCTCTCTTTCTTCTCCCTTATTATGGTCAAGTTTATTTTCCTTTGTGAGTATGGATCACACTTGGAAAGCAGTTGGTTCAGCATTTTCATATGCCGCTTTTAATCTCACATTAGCCCAAGCCGTACTAGTTCCTGTAGCGACCGAGGTCAATGATAAAGCAACTGTAAAGCTTGGTGGGTTCATAGGCGGGGGGCTGCTAACGATCATCTTAATTTCGAGTCATATAACTTTATCGACACTTCCAGACCTTTTAATCTATGATATCCCAATGGCGACTATTGTAAAAAATGCGATGAGTGGGTTTTATTTTCTGTATTTATTTATTATATATGGGGAGATCTTTACTTCTTTGATTGGTAATATGTATGGGATTGAAAGACAAATAAGTCAATTTTTCTCACTAAAAAGTATTTGGATTTATATTATGATGATTGCAGTCATTTATATAATCGGGAGAATTGATTACGGACAGCTCCTCGGTCTTTTATATCCTTTATTCGGTTATATCAGTTTGATTTTTTTATTATTATTATGGTTGAAGCCAGTGAAAAATAAGTAAGGTTGAAAAAAATAGATGTTTACAACTTTACTTTAAGCTCTTGAAGCAGTTAACGTAAAAAGGAGTGAACTAATACGTTTCTGATAACGAAAAAACGAAGGGGAAAAATGAACCGCCCTTCGTTTTTATAGATTTTCTCGTCATCTATAATTAGCTGTAAAAGCTTTTAATTAAACAGTAGTAATTATACACTAAGAGAACCCTTAATAATTTTATAGTTTTTATGGTTGATGACTGTTTTTTCTTCTAAATCAAAATCACGATAATTTTCCATGTACGTTAAATCAACAATAACAGAATTCTCATTTACCTTCTCTACAATTCCTTGAAAGCCGTCTTTAAATTCAACAATGTCTCCGATTTCAGCAATTTTCAATCCAATCTCTCCCTTGTTTATTTCTCCCGCATTCATTGGCTGTAAGCCCTTCACTTTAGAATTTGTGGAAAACTAAGAATGGTAAGTCAAGGATCAACAGCCAGTAAAAGCCTGATTTCTTCAGGTCAACAGGAAGGTTTCATTTTATCCACTTTCATGATTTTTAAGGTATCTGGATGATGTTTCTAAAATCATTTATTAATTATTTCTTCATATTTTGCACTACTTCTTAAAAAAGTGCAAGAAGAAAAATTGTCGCTGTTTTTTCAAATAAAACTAAGAAAAATAGGGAAAAGATAAAAAAAGATTAAATTTCTTTGATTTTTGTTGCTCAAAGATTGACGAAACAGGCAAAATTAGCTAATTTTGTACTGAGGGTACTTTTAACTTAGTCAAAAAGGAGACGATGTAAATGATTGAAAAGCAATTCACTGTAACAGCAGATACTGGAATTCACGCAAGACCAGCAACTGTACTTGTTCAAACAGCAAGCAGATATTCTTCAGATATCCAACTAGGATTTAAGGACAAAAAGGTAAACCTTAAGTCGATCATGGGGGTTATGTCCCTTGGAATTGCCAAAGATACTGTAATCACGATCAGTATAGATGGAAGTGATGAGAAAGAGGCAATGGCTGGTATTGAAGAATTGCTTGAAAAAGAAGGCCTTGCGAAATAATGTCAACTTTATTAAAAGGGATAGCAGCATCTAGTGGAATTGCCAGCGGAAAAGCATATCTACTTGCTCAACCAGATCTTTCTTTTAAGAAAATCGCTATCTCGGATGCTGAGGAAGAGGTTCATCGTCTTCACTCAGCATTAAATGCCGCTAAATCTGACCTAGAATTAATACGTCAACAGACTATAAAATTAATAGGGGAAGATGAGGCGGCTATTTTTGACGCACATCTCCTAGTTTTAAGTGATCCTGAATTATTGACAGCGATTACAGGAGGCATATCGGATAACAAAGTGAACGCTGAAACTGCTCTAACAGAAACGACAAATCATTTTGTTCATTTTTTTGAACAGCTTGAAAATGAATATATGAAAGAAAGGGCTACAAATATTAAGGACGTATCCAAGCGGGTTTTAAGTCATTTATTAGGCGTGAAAATCCCTAATCCTGGTTTAGTAGCTGAGGAAGTGGTCATCGTAGCGGAGGATTTAACTCCTTCTGATACCGCACAATTAAACACACAATTTGTACAAGGTTTCACGACAAATAATGGCGGGCATACTTCATATTCGGCAATCATGGCAAGGTCAATTGAAATACCAGCTGTTGTCGGGACTATAGAGGCAACATCCGTTATCAAACAAGGAGATTTGCTTATCGTTGATGGATTTAATGGAGATGTACACATTAATCCAACTTGTGAAATTGTGCAACATTATAAAAGGTTTGTAAAAAAAGAAATAAAAATGTAATCTACTTGTAATTAAAAGTCAAGTGTATATATTGGCGTTAAGTGGTATACAATAACTATGATTGAATGATACGATTCATTCATTCTCATTTTTCCCCCTTTTTACGCTGGACTAATATCCAGCGCTTTTTTTGTTTTTAAAGATGATGAAATTCTAATTAGATTATCAAGAACAAAAGCGCAAGCGCCTTGATCAGCCCCGACAAGCAAATGTTCCTGAACCTAGGAAGGGGCTTTTTCCCTTCATAGGTTCAGGGTTATTTGACCTCGAGGGGCTAGGCGCTGGAGCTGGATGACAAAACTCAAATTACAACTTATCCACAAACGACAATTTTATAGTTTTCTTAACAACAAGAAAGGGTGTTTAGGATGGGAGATGGGCTTAAGAGGGAAACGTGTATTGGTTATCGCATCAAGTCAAGGCTTGGGGAAAGCCATCGCGGAATTATTTGTAAAAGAAGATGCTGATGTAATGTTAGCAAGTAGAAATATGGAAAGCCTTAGAGAAGTCCAAACGGAATTTGAGCATTTTCGACAAGGAAAAGTAAAAATTACTACTTGTGATATTACAGAGCCTGGTCAAATTCAAGCGGTGATGGATGAAACGATTAAGGAGTTAGGTGGTCTTGATATATTAATTAATAATGCTGGTGGTCCTCCTGCTGGTGGATTTGAAGATTTTCAGGATGAAGATTGGCAATCAGCATTCGAACTTAATTTATTATCCTATGTACGTATTATCCGAGCAGCATTACCTTACTTGAAAGAACAAGGAGGACGTATTATTAATATAGCTTCGTCTTCGATACGTGAACCGATTCCAGGTCTTATCTTGTACAACACATTCAGAATGGGGATAATGGTTTAGCGAAAACATTAGCAGATGAATTAGCCCCTTATCATATTTTAGTAAATACAGTTGCACCCGGTAGAATATTAACAGACAGAGTATCCCAATTAGATGAAATAAACGCTAATAAAAAGGACGTTAATGTAAAAGAAATTAAAAAATCTGCCGAAGAGAGTATTCCATTAGGGCGCTCGGGGACGCCAGAGGAATTTGCGAAAGTAGTCATCTTTCTCTCTTCAGAGGCTAATACATATATGACAGGTAGTAGCTTTTTTGTTGATGGGGGAAATTAAGATCCGTTTAATATCATGGGGAGGATGAAAAATATGAATCACAAAAAAGAAATGATTGGATTTATTGGTTTAGGGGTTATGGGAGAAAGTATGGCGAGAAACTTAATGGCTAATGGATATTCAGTTAATGTTTACACAAGAACGAAAGAAAAGGCGAAGAGATTAATTGCTGAAGGAGCAAAGTGGGTAGAAAATCCTAAAGAAATGGCCGGGAATACCGAAATAATAATTACAATGGTTGGATATCCAAAAGATGTAGAAAATATCTATTTTGGTGAACAAGGGATTTACGCTGGAATAAAAGCAGGATCGATTGTGATCGATATGACGACATCTACACCATCTTTAGCTAAAAAGATTTATGAAGAAGGGAAAAAGAGGGAGGTTCATGCATTAGATGCCCCGGTGTCTGGTGGGGATATCGGAGCTAAAAAGGGAACTTTATCGATCATGGTTGGAGGGGATCGGCAAACGTTTCAAGAATGCCATTCACTCTTATCCACACTTGGTGAAAATATAGTCTATCAAGGGCCGGAGGGATCAGGACAGCATACAAAAATGTGTAATCAAATTGCTATTGCCTCCAATATGGTTGGCGTAACAGAAGCTTTTGTCTATGCTGAACATGCAGGACTCGATCCGGAAACCGTATTAAAATCAATTCGTAATGGGGCGGCAGGAAGCTGGTCGATGTCAAATTTAATTCCAAGAGTCATAAAGCAAGATTACTCCCCGGGATTTTTTATTAAACATTTTATTAAAGATATGGGAATTGCCCTTGAGGAGGCAGAGAAGATGTCCCTTCGTTTGCCTGGTTTAGAACTTGCAAAAACATTATATGATTCTCTTGCTGAACAAGGAGAAGAAAACAGTGGTACGCAAGCTTTGATAAAATATTGGAATTTATCCATGGAAGATAGTGGGTCATAGAAAGGTAGGAAAACAATTGTGAAGGATCAGTCAGAAATATTATTAGAAAGTGGCACCAATGAGCTGGAAATCATTCAGTTCAAGATTAATCATCATGTATTTGGTATAAATGTATTAAAGGTGAGAGAAATTATTCTTCCAAGCTCTCCGATGCCCATACCACACTCACATCCATATCTATTGGGAATTATTCAATTGCGTGGAGAGGTGCTGCCTGTGGTGAGTTTGGAGCGCTCCTTAGGAATGGAGAGTGAATCTGATCGCGATTCTTCACAGGATAAGTACATTGTTACAGAATTTAATAGCAAACAAGTTGTTTTTCATGTTCATAATGTAGATCGTATTCTACGAATATCATGGAATAAAATAGAGAAACCTTCCAATTTATATGCGCTAGACTCTTCGAATGTAATTGGCGTCATTAAAGAGAATGATAAGATGATTTTAATGTTAGATTTTGAGAAAATTATGGTGGATATTAATCCAGAAGCCGGTATTCATCCTTCTAAATTAAAAAAAGTAGATCGAAAAGAACGTTCGGGAAAAAGGTTAATGGTTGTTGAAGACTCCCCATTACTAAGGAAATTACTTGCAGATACTTTAGCTGTCGCTGGTTATGAACAAATTGAATTTTTCGAGAATGGAAGAGAGGCATTACATTATTTAGAGACGATATTAGCGCAAGGAAATGACGTTCTTAAAGAAATTCAATTAGTGATTACTGATATTGAAATGCCACAAATGGATGGTCACCATTTAACGAGGAGACTGAAAGAAAACCCGCAACTCGCGGGGTTACCTGTTATTATCTTCTCATCTCTTATTACAGAAGATCTATTTCATAGGGGACAAGCGGTAGGCGCTGTGGACCAAATTGCTAAACCAGACATAGATAAGCTAGTTGCAAAAATCGATCAATATATTTTATAGTAAGAGAGCGTAACAGAAAACGGATCCCGATTAAATTTGGGATCCGTTTTGCCTTTCAATAAATAAAAATACCAAAGGGATCATTGCTTAGATCGTTAGAAAAAGCTATCTCCCAGTTTCTTGAATACTGGTTTTTGTGTATTGGTAGAATTTGGGTCTTTGTTTTCTTTTATACCGGTATATTTCTGAAGAAGTCGTTTGGCTGTATTAAGGGACATGCGGGTTTTTGGGTTGCGGGATTGCTGATTCAAATGCCCGAGATGAGGGAGTTCTCCAAAATCATTTTTAGTGGGTGGTATATGGAATAAGTAATCTCCACACTCTACTAAGACATCTGATTGCTGTTGGCTAAACTTGGGATTCCTCGAAAAGTGGAGGCCGATCTTTGTGGCTTTCTGCTCTTGGATCATTTTATGAAGAGCATTTTTTTTTAAAATGTATAAATATTTTGGATTTATTGCTGATTTGGCATGGCGGTTGACCGTAAAAATAGCCTGTGAAAGATTGGTAACAGAGAGTTCCATTGCTTTATTGGCTTGTTCATCCATACAATGTACACCTTTCCATTAATATTTACTACCATTATACCATTGTTGAGTTCAAAAAGAAAGATAAGGACAAAGCAAAATCGCAAATTTGCTGATATCCTGAAATATGTTGAAAATAAGTCTAAAGAATCAGGGAGTAGGGCTGTTAAGAGGGTAAAGAATACTATACGAGATATACTTTATGAGGTGAAAGAAATGTATAGGAAGATCGTAATTGGATGTTTTATGAGTATTTCTTTTCTATTAGGAAGTGTAGCAAACGTCGATGCTGAAGAAAATCAGTTCGATTTTTTTGAGTTTATGCAAAAAGCTTTTAACGTACAAGTTAGTTTAAGCGAAAAAGGGAGATCCATATCAGAAATTGAACAAAAAATGGCACCTTATTTTACTGAATCATTTATTGACCAATTTATAGAAGAAAATATAGTGAAGACTGAAGAGGGCTATCAGACCCATGGGACGGACTTTGCTCTCTATTATATTCCTTACTTTTCTTACAGTGACAGAACAAAGATGATCGAATATAAAAATCAATTGTATATTATTGAAAAGATTAACGAACATGAAGGACCCGTCAAATTTTCCGACAGTTATCAAGGCGTACGATTAACGAAAGAAAAGGATTGGAAAATTGCTGATGTCCTATGGGTTGTACCAGAAGAGATAATACAGGAAGCACAGTCAGAAAGTAATAAACGAACGCAGGGACAAACGAACGAAATGTTTGAATCAAGCCTACGTTCTGTTGTCACTATTCAAAATATATTTCCTGTGTTTTGGAATTATACAAATGAAGCCTTCTTAAATCAAGAATAAATGGGGATTCGGATTATCATGTAGGGCTGGGACAAAAGTTTTTTTCACCAAAGGAAAAAACGAACTACCAGTGTGTATAAAACTCGCTTCGGAATATACTTCGGCTCCTGGAATCTGCCGAAGATTTACTTTCCGCAGGAGCCTAAATATATTTCTTCACTAAGGTAATTGTTGGTTTTTAAACCTTAGCATTGCAGCTATGTACCAGCCCTATTAGCGGCATTCGAAAAATCCACTATTTTCTGACTACCTTAACTTTTAATCATGAGGTTTGCATTCAGGTTCTCAAGTCTTTTATAATTACATTGTCTTTCAAGAAAGGAGTTTAACAATGTCACAATTAGTAAGCATTATACAAAGGCTTCAAACCATGCAAAATAATGGGGATCAAGAGGAAATTCCCCAACGATTATTTGAAGTGAATCAAAAAATTCTATGTCAGGTGAAATATTTCCCTGCTTCTCACACATACGAGGTGGAGGAATATAGTAAAGATCATGACAAACAGAAATACCAATTTGATGATATTGATATGGCTGCGATAGAGATCTTTGACATGGTCCAAGAAGAGAAAGAACGTTCCTAAAACACCCAGTTCTTAAAAATTCGTTAAAAATACATCAAATAAAGCGTTTTCTTTTCGGGTTTATGTTAAAATGGGGAAGAATGAAGATTATAAAGAGATGAGGGATTGGAATGATTTCCTTACAAAGTCATCAAAACATGAACCCACAAATAAGTGATTATATAATTCCAGCCGAAAAAGTTGCGCATGTGCAAATCGGGAATAACTTGGAACATGCTTTATTAGTCTTAACAAAAAGTGGTTATTCCGCTATTCCAGTTTTAGATGCACGATTTAAGCTACATGGATTGATTAGTTCTCCTCTTATTACAGAATCCATACTTGGATTAGAACGAATTGAGTTTGAGAAATTAAGCGATAAAAAAGTTGAAGATGTAATGCAAATTCAAATTCCAAAAATACAAGTGGACGAAGAGTTTGAAAAAGCACTTGATTTGTTGATTGATTATCCTTTTTTATGTGTTGAAGATCGTGAAGGTTTTTTTGAAGGAATCTTTACAAGAAGAGTTCTTTTAAAGGAATTGAAAAATTATCTAGGTAAATTAAATCATGTATAAAGATGGCTCCCGTTAAGGGAGCTGATATTTTTGTTGCTTAAAGATGTTCAAAAAGGACCAAGTCGGCGATTACGCTGACGTCAATCTTTAAAGCCCCAAGGTGAACTTAACCTGTTTATCCCGCATCAACGGCAGTAAACCCCCACCTCAAGGCTTTAGAGAAGACGGGGAAGCAAAGGTGGGGACTAACCTATCTTCAGCGCATAGCGACTAGCAAACTTTCTGCTTCTGTTTGCGTAAATCAACATCGACTCATGGTTCGCCGTGTTATCGAGCTCCTAATCAGCCGTCTTTCGCATTTCATATATCTTTATCTCAGGCATACAGGAAGTACTAGTGCAGCAGAGCGAAACGCCAGGACGGTGCGAATTTAGCTTTTCATCCTTATTAATTAAATTTGTACGTCGCTGGACAGGCGCTTCCACTTTTTTGAATAAAGGCCCAATTGGTTCAGACCTGTAGGATGCAGGTCACAAAGGCGTTTACAACAGGGTTTCAAAATAGCCTTTGATCTTCTGAAATCAGTAGGAGATAAGAGAAAACCCCACTGGTTGAAGTTTCATTTGCTCCTTTCTTTGTGAACATCCTCTAAAATGGTGAAAGGAAGATACAAATGTCTTTATCTGACTATCAGCTGCTTGTCGTGCTTGCAAAGGAAGCGAATATGCGTAAGGCAGCAGAAAAATTATTTGTATCACAACCGGCATTATCCCAGCGTCTACAAAATATCGAAAAATATTGGGGCGTTGCCTTATTTCTCCGAACGCAAAAAGGATTGATTCTTACACCCTCTGGAGAAATTGTTGTCAATTTTGCAAAGAATATAATAGAGAAACAAAATCGGGTATTTGAAGAACTGCAATCCCTTCATACCCATGTGCATGGAACATTAAAAATTGCTTGTGCTTCAATTGTAGGTCAAAATTGGCTGCCAAAAGTATTAAAAGAGTTTCTTCGTATTTATCCATACGCGAAAGTTTCTTTAATAACAGGCTGGAGTAGTGAAATCCTAAAGAGTCTATATGAAGGTGAGGTTCATATCGGGATTATAAGGGGAGCTACAGATTGGAAAGGAATAAAACATCACCTTTTTGAAGATCAGCTCTATTTAGTGGATCGTGAAATTCAAAAAGTGGAAGAGGTATTAGAAACAGAACGTCCTTTTATTCAATTCAAAAGCGACTCAACCTATTATCAAGAAATTCAAGATTGGTGGCATCGCCAATTTCAAACTTTTCCCAGGCGGACCATTGTGGTAGACCAAATCGAAACTTGTAAGCAAATGACATATAATGGCATAGGTTATGCCATCTTACCTGCGATTACTCTTTCTGGTTCAGAAACAGATGTTTTTAAAATTCCGTTATTAGATGATAAACAACAGGCAATCAATCGTGATACATGGTTATTAGGATATGAATCTGTTTTCGAACTTCGTCAAGTCAAAGCATTTGTCGATGTGGTTCAAACATTTATCTCGAATAAACATCCTTGATGAGATGATTCTAACCAAAGCTAATTACATACCATTGAGCAAAAACCTATTGCATATGACCTGTAAAGCAAGGGGTTAAACGGTTATAAATTAGTCATTAAATAAATTGCATGCATTGAGTAAAAAATCATTCATATGTTTTGAAGATGCCCATATGATTTCAAGGGTATCTTTTTTTTATTTTTTTAAACAATTCCCTCGCAAGACGAAAGGAAAAGCATTATAATAGTCAAGGTAAAATACATCATTAATTGGAGTGTGGAAGATTTCTTCTAAAAAATAACAATTCAAACTTTAGTTGTAGAGCGTATCGGATATTCGAATGAATACAAATAATTTATTGAAAAACAGTAGAAATTTATTTCGGAAACCGATATATTAAGTATCATGGCCAAAAGCCATAGAGGAGGGGACTTTATGCAAACGTTTAAAAAGTTAAGGCAGTACTATTGGCCATATAAAAAATTCTTTATCACATCCGTAGTTTTTTTGTTTCTTGTTACGGCAATCACGGTTATTTACCCAATCATTCTTCAATTGACCATTGATAACGTTGTGTTAAACCAGCAGTACGATTGGATTATTCCTTTAACAGTCGCCTTTTTTGGAATCATGATTGTTAAGGCGGTTGCGACCTTTTTTCAGCAATATATGGGGGATTTATTTGGAATTAACTCTGTATATAGAATGAGAAAAGTGTTATATGGCAAGTTGCAATTTTTGCCATTTCGTTATTATGATAATGCAAAGACTGGAGATTTAATGTCACGGTTAACAGCTGATGTTGAAACATTTCGATTCTTTTTATCCTTTGGTTTCGCAGAGATTCTTAGACTTATATTATTATTAACCGTTACATTTGGAGTTATGTTTTATTATTCAGTTCCATTAACATTCGCAACAATGATTTCATTACCTTTTTTATTTTTCGTTGTTTATAAGTTTGATAGGGCTGTTCATCCAGCTTTTCGAAATATCCGTCGTTCGTTTGGAAAATTGAACACAAATGTTCAAGAGAGTATTTCTGGTATTAACACGGTAAAATCATTGTCACGAGAAGAATTCCAAAATCAAAAATTCAATATCTCGAATGAAGACTATAAGGACCGTAATATCTTTACCTCGAATATTTGGGCGAAATATTTTCCACTAATGGAATTTTTAGGGAACTTCTGTGTAATTGCGTTATTGTCTCTAGGGGGATATTTTGTAATCAAAGGTTCTTTAAAGCCTGGTGAATTAGTAGCTTTTTATAGTTTGGTTGGATATATTTTATGGCCGATTATGAATCTAGGATTTACCATCAATCAGTTTTCGCAATCCAAAGCATCTGGTGAGCGCCTATTAGAAATCTTAGAGGCACGAGAGGATATTACAGACAAAGAAGATGCTTATTCACCTGAAAGACTTGAAGGAAGAGTGGAATTTAATGACGTTTCTTTACGCTATGCGGGTGAAGATAATTTATCCTTAACAGATATAAGCTTTGAAGCTGAACCTGGTGAGATCATTGGACTTGTTGGGGCTACTGGATCAGGAAAAACCAGTATTACACAATTGATTACGAGATTTTATGAGGCTGAATCTGGTGAGGTGCTTGTGGATGGAAAAAATGTTAAAGACTATTCTTTGAAAGCATTAAGGAGCAATATCGGTTTTGTATTACAGGAAAGCTTTCTGTTTTCATCAACGATTAAAGCGAATATTGCTTTTGGTCGACCGGATGCAAGTATGGAGGATATCATTGATGCAGCAAAAAGAGCAGATGCCCATGAGTTTATTATACAATTGCCTGATGGATATGATACTGTACTAGGTGAAAGAGGTCTAGGATTATCAGGAGGGCAAAAACAGCGAATAGCCATTGCGCGTGCTATTTGTCTCGATCCAAGTATTTTAATTCTTGATGATGCAACAAGCGCCGTAGACATGGAAACGGAATTTAAAATTCAAGGGGCCATGAGAGAAGTAATGCATGGAAGAACAACATTTATCATTGCCCACAGAATTTCTTCATTGAAACATGCGGATAAAATACTTGTGCTAGAGAATGGTAAAATCGTTGAAAGAGGCACACATGAAGAACTCATTCACGGAAATGGTCTATATGAACGTGTATATAAAATTCAGTTTCAAGATCAAAAGGCCATTTTGCAAGGGCAAGGAGGGTGAGTAATAGATGAAAAAAGAAAAAAAATTAAATCCGCTTGTGATGGAGCGATTTCATTATTCGACGGAACAATTAATTGATAAATCATTTAACTGGAAACAGCTGTATCGTTTATTAAATTATTTAGGTCCATATGTCAAAAACTTATTGCCAGCATCTATTATCACTGTGCTTATTACGACTGCAATCCGATTGGTCATTCCCATTTTGATCGGTGTTTATGCGTTGGATAAGGCGATTAATACAGAGAGCAACATTGCTTATTTAATGTGGATTGTAGCAAGTATTGCAGTTTTATATCTTCTAAATTATATAGCAAATATATATCGAATTAAATGGAGTAATGAATTGGGACAAAAAGTGATTTATGATTTGCGTAAGCATCTATTTACCCATGTTCAAGGGTTGTCCCATCGTTTTTTTGATCAACGTTCAGCAGGTTCTATTCTTGTTAGGATTATGAATGATACGAACTCATTACAGGACTTGTTCACAAACGGAGTTATTAACGTATTTATGGATATATTGATGCTTTTTGGAGTCATTATCATCCTATTTACGTTAAGCCCACAGCTAACATTAGCAGTTTTAGTTGTCCTTCCGTTGATGTTTTTACTTTCAACAGCGCTTAGAAAAAGCATTCGTCGATCTTGGCAATATATGCGATTAAAGCAATCAAAATTGAATTCACATTTAAATGAAAGTATTCAAGGGATTAGAGTCACGCAAAGTTTTACACAAGAAAAAGAAAATATGTCCTTTTTTGATGGAGTCAATACAGAAAACTTTGAAGCTTGGCGGTTGGCAACGAGAAAAAGTGCCATGTTTCGTCCGTTAGTCGATGTAACGAATGCCGTTGGGACTGGAATATTATTATGGTATGGAACTCATTTAATTCAAGCTGGCTCTCTCTCTCTTGGACAATTCGTTTCCTTTGCTTTCTATATTGGAATGTTCTGGGAGCCAATATCTAGACTTGGTCAGCTTTACAATCAATTGTTAATGGCAATGGCCTCTTCTGAGCGGATTTTTGAGTATTTAGATGAACTTCCGATTGTTCATGAAAAAGAAAAGCCGCTTAAATTAGGCGATATTAAAGGGCATATTCAGTTTGACAAAGTGGAGTTTTCCTACGATGATAAGAGAAAAGCATTAGATGGAATTTCATTAGAAATGTTGCCTGGTCAAACCATTGCTCTTGTTGGTCACACAGGTTCAGGAAAATCAACGATTGCGAATCTAATCACTCGATTTTATGATCCAACTGCGGGAGCGGTTCGGATTGACGGGAAGGATTTGCAAGATGTTTCCTTAACTGAACTTCGTCGGCAAATTAGTGTTGTTTTACAAGATACATTTATTTTTTCCGGCACGATCATGGAGAATATTCGCTTTGGTAATCCAGCTGCAACGGATAAACAGGTCAGGGAGGCAGCAGAAGCAATTGGTGCTGACAAGTTCATTAAAAAATTACCAATGGGCTACGAGACAGAAGTAGAAGAAAGAGGAAATATATTATCAGTTGGTGAAAGGCAATTATTATCTTTTGCCAGGGCACTTTTAGCTGATCCACGGATTATCATTTTGGATGAAGCAACAGCTAGTATCGATACAGAGACAGAAGTTCAAATTCAAACAGCTTTACAGACTTTACTTGAAGGTAGAACATCGATTATTATCGCACATAGACTTTCAACCATTAGGGATTCTGATAAAATATTTGTTCTTCAGCACGGAGAGATTATTGAAGAAGGAAACCACGATGAGCTGATGGTGCACAAAGGCGAGTATTATCGCTTAATAGAGGCCCAATTCAAAGTAATGAAAGCTATTTAACAAGAAAAGCGCAAGGCGCCCGCCTATCGGCGACAAGCAAATGTTCTGAGACAAAGAAAGGCGTTCTTTGCCTTTCATTGGCTCAGGTTATTTGACCTCGAGCCGATGGCGCCTGGAGCTAGACACCAACCGCAATGTAAACAGTTATCCACAAGCGACATTTTTATAGTTTCCTAAGCAAGAACAAAATTGCAAGCGCCTTGAACTAGGAAGAAAGGCTAAATTCGCGCCATCCTGGCGGCAGGCTCAAACGCGACGTCCTGTCGCTTCGTCTGCACTGGTACATCCTGTACGTCGCAACGCCGTTCTGACCAACATCCTGTTTCCTGAGATAAAGATACATGAAATGCGAAAGACGGCTGATTAGATGCGACAAGCAAATGTTCTTGAAACGAAGAAGGGCGAATTTTCCCTTCTGCGATTCAGGGTTATTTTGCGGAACATCGGTTAAAGGCTCGACGTCCTGTCGAAACACCGATGGACTCGCATCCTGCGAGTCTCTCGCTCCTGCCGTCTGTAGCTAGACAGCACGGCGAAGTATGAGCCGATGTTGACTTACGCAAGCAGAAGTTGAAAGTTTGCTAGTCGCTGGGCGCTGGAGCTGGATGCCGACCGCAAAATAAGTAAGTTATCTCAATACAAGCTGAATTTTTATTTAAGGCTTATTGCAGTTCAAAAAGGAGGTTGACCGAATTTGCGGCTCATCCTCCTTTTCATGTCTTTGTCTAAGGGGTTAGACCATGTTAAGAATATCACTATTTAATTTCTTTTATTATTGGATTGTCTCGATGATCAATGCATTTTTACCATTGTTATTTCGCTTTAAAGGCTTGAGCCCTGCTCAAATTGGGATTGTTTTATCTGTCGGCCCCATTGTTGCAATCTTTTCGCAGCCTTTTTGGGGAGTAATATCAGATAAAAAACAATCTGTTAAAAATGTTATTTTATTTTTACTAGTGGCAACGCTTATAACCGGATTAGCTGTCTTCCTTAGTCCAACCATGTCATTGTTAATGTTAATGATGATGATTTTTCATTTTTTTATGTCACCGATTCAACCGTTACTTGATAGCCTTTCAACGGTTTTTTCAAAAGAGAAGGGTGTTAGTTATGGTTCCATTCGTGTTTGGGGATCTATCGGTTTTGCGGTTGCTTCATTTGTCTTAGGAAACATCATAGGCTTAATAGGTATTCAATATTTATGGATTATCTATTCCCTAATAATCATAGGGGTTTTATGTATAGCTTTTCGGTTGACGGATCCAGTCATTGAAAGAAAACCACTAACAACAAAGGGATTTCAACAAGCTTTTCGGAATGCCCGTTTTTTGTTCTTTTTAATTGCGATCTTATTTATCGCCATTCCTCATCGAATGAATGATAGTATGTTGGCTATTTATTTACAGTCATTAGGTGCTTCGGAGGGAAAGATTGGTTTAGCTTGGACTTTTTCGGCGTTAAGTGAAGCTCCAGTTGTAGCGTTTATGTACGTATTAATGAAGAAGATACCGCTTTTGGTACTACTCGGAATAGCAGGGTTTTTTTATACAGGGAGATGGTTTTTATACGGCTTGCTGACAGACCCGATGATGATCATTTATTCACAAGCATTACATAGTGTGACCTTTGCTATCTTTATGGTCTCTGCATTGCAATATATCGCTACGATTATCCCTGCAGAGATGCTTGCTACAGGGCAAACTGTTTATTATGCCACTTTTAATGGTGTAGCCACTATTATTGGCAGTGCAGCAGGGGGATACCTAATGGATCTCTATGGTGGAGGTTTTATATATAAAATGGGAGCCATTTCCGCATTTATTGGGACGCTGTTATTTATTATTTTGTATGCAAACGATAAGGGTACGCAAAAACAATTACAACACACCTAAAAGCAATCATTGATAATTTTGTTTATAATTGCAGCATGATATAATGAACAAAATTGAGGAATGTAGATCGGAGGAGCAATTTATGGAAGCTGGAACAACAGCGGTCTTAAAAGTGGTGCGAGAAGCGCCTTTTGGTTATTTTTTGTCAGATGGTGAGGAGGATGTACTTTTACATCATAATGAAATGAAGGATGCTATTGAACTTGATCAAGAAGTAGAGGTATTCCTATATCAAGACCATCAAGGACGTTTAGCTGCTTCACAAACGATTCCAACTATCCAGTTGGGAAAATATGATTGGGTTGAAGTCGTAGGAATGAAAAAAGGGCTTGGAATTTTTGTTGATATCGGATTAAAAAAAGATATCCTCATATCACTGGACGACCTTCCGGATTCAACAAATTTTTGGCCTAAAGAAGGTGATCGACTCTATTGTACATTGGTTAGAAACAATAAGGATCGCTTATTTGGTGTGCCAGCAACGGATGAAGTGATGAGGGCGCAAGCAAAAGAGGCAGATAAAAGTTGTCTAAACCAATCTGTTAATGGGACTGTATACCGTGTTCTTCTCGTGGGTTCTTCGTTTATAACGGATGAAGGTATTGTAGGGTTTATCCATGAGTCTGAAAGCGAAAAAGAGCTCCGGTTAGGAGAAAAGTTCGTTGGTCGGGTTATTGATGTAAAAACAGATGGTACAATCAATGTCTCTTTGATGCCGCGAACGCACGAAAGAATCGATCAAGATGCTATTCAGATTATTGATTATTTATTAGGGCGTGGTGGATCGATGCCTTATTCAGATAAAAGCCAGCCTGACGATATTAAAAAACGATTTAATATGAGTAAAGGGGCATTTAAACGCGCACTAGGGAAACTATTAAAAGAAGGTAAAATTTATCAGGAAGATGGTTGGACCTATACAAAAAAGCAAGATGATAAGAAATAATGGATGGTTTTGCCATTTCGAGGGAGGTTTAGTATGAAAAAGCAATTCGCAGTGATAGGGCTTGGACGCTTTGGAGGAAGTATTTGTACGGAATTATTAGAACAAGGAATGGAAGTCCTGGCGATTGATAAGGATGAGGAACGAGTAAATGAATATGCGGCGATTGCCACTCACGCAGCGATTGCGGATACGACAGATGAAGCAGTTCTGAAAAATTTGGGAATAAGAAATTTTGACCATGTCATTGTCGCAATTGGTGATGATATTCAATCAAGTATACTCACAACACTTATTTTAAAAGAAGTAGGTGTTCATTATATTACTGTGAAAGCCCAAAATGATCATCATGAGAAAGTTCTTCGCAAAATTGGCGCAGATCATGTCGTGCACCCTGAACGAGATATGGGGAGGAGAATTGCTCATTATATTGTTTCGAAAAACATTCTCGATTACCTCGAACTCTCTGATGAATACAGTATTGTAGAAATAAAGGTGAATGAGTTATTAGCTGGACATTCTTTGATCGATTTAGATGTACGAGCCCGATATGGGATCAATATTGTCGCCATCAAAAGGGGAAGGGAGATTATTGTCACACCATCCGCTGAAGCCCCATTGCAGCGAGATGATATTTTAATTGTCATTGGAGCCGATACGGATATTAATCGATTTGAAAAAAAAGTCTTAGGTTAAGAAAAGTGCAAGGTGCCCACAAATGGATGAACGGGTACCTTGCACTTTTTTGTAATGTTCAGCTCAGTGCTCGCAGGAGGCGAAGGCATGAGGGTGTGATGAGCTTAACCGGTGTTCCATGAAATAACCTGAGCCAATGAAAGGGAAAGAACGCCTTTCTTTGTCTCAGGTTATTTGCTTGTCGAAGGGGCAACAGGATGTTGGTCAGAAAGGTGTTGCGACGTATTGGATGTACCAGTGCAGACGAAGCGACAGGACGTCGCGTTTGAGTCTGCCGCCAGGGCGGCGCGAATTTAGCCTTTCTGCCAAGATCAAGGCGCCTGCGCTTTTGTTCTTGTTAAGGAAATTATAAAATTGTCGCTTGTGGATAACTGTTTGCGTTGCGGTTTGACATCCAGCTCCAGCGCCTAGCCCCTCGAGGTCAAATAACCCTGAACCTATGAAGGGAAAAAGCCCCTTCCTAGGTTCAGGAACATTTGCTTGTCGGGGCTGATCAAGGCGCCTGCGCTTTTGTTCTTAAACTTCCATAATAATAGGTAAGATCATTGGTCGTCTTTTTGTTTTTTCATAAAGAAATGGAGTGAGAGTATCAATAATCTCTGTTTTTATCTCAGCCCATTGAGATGTTTTTCGGTCCATTACTTTGTTTAAGTGATGTGTAATATTTTTCTGTGCCTCATTAATAAGGTCTCCAGATTCTCTCATATATACAAATCCTCTTGAAATAATATCAGGTCCAGCAACAATTTGGTGAGTTTCCATGTTGATGGAAACAACTACAACCACTAAGCCCTCTTCAGAAAGAACTTTCCGATCACGTAAAACGATATTACCGATATCTCCAATTCCACTTCCATCAATATAGACGGAACCAGATGAGATTTTCCCTGCTACACTTGCTGCCTCATTACTGAGCGCAAGAACTTCACCGTTATCCATTATAAAACAGTTTTCTTCTATAACGCCACATTCCACAGCAGACTTTGCATGAATTCTTTGCATTCGGTATTCACCGTGAATAGGCATGAAAAACTTTGGTTTCATAAGACGGAGCATTAATTTTTGTTCTTGCTGGCCACCATGACCGGAAGTATGGATATTATTTAATGATCCAGCGATCACATCTGCTCCTGCTCTATATAACAGATTGATGGTTCGGTTGACACTGATTGTGTTTCCTGGGATTGGAGATGAAGAGAAAACAACAGTATCGCCAGGCTGTATTTGAATTTGACGGTGTGTACCATTGGCGATTCTCGATAGAGCAGCCATAGGCTCACCTTGACTCCCGGTACATAGAATCGTCACTTTATTAGCAGGAAGTCGATTCAATTGTTGAGGACTAATAAAAGTATCTTTTGGTGCTTGAATATAGCCTAAATCTTGTCCAATCTCGATCGCGGCATCCATACTTCGTCCGAAGACAGCAACTTTTCTACCATTGGCAACAGCTGCATCTGTAACTTGTTGTAATCTGTGAATGTTGGAAGCAAAGGTCGCAAAAATAACTCTGCCTTCTACTTTACGAAAAATTTCATCAATACTGTCTCCTACAAGTCTTTCTGACATGGTAAAGTTAGGGACTTCTGCGTTTGTACTATCTGATAAAAGACAAAGTACACCTTCTTTGCCGATTTGAGCCATCTTTGTAAGATTGGCAGGTTCACCAACAGGGGTAAAATCAAATTTAAAATCGCCGGTATGAACAATATTTCCCGGTGGAGTTTTCACAACGATTCCATATGAATCCGGAATACTATGAGTAGTACGGAAGAAAGAGATGGACGTTTTTCGGAATTTAATGATTTCGTCCTCATGAATTTCATGTAATTGGGCTTGACGTAATAATCCATGTTCCTCAAGCTTGTTGCGTATTAATCCCATGGCAAGTTTTCCTGCATAGATCGGGATGTTAATTTGGCGAAGAAGGTAAGGGATCCCACCAATATGGTCCTCGTGTCCATGAGTGATGAAGAGACCTTTAATTTTATCACTGTTTTTCACCAAATAAGTATAATCTGGAATCACATAATCAATCCCAAGCAATTCATCTTCAGGAAATTTAATCCCTGCATCAATAACGATAATTTCATCTTGAAATTGGACACCATATGTATTTTTTCCAATCTCACCTAATCCTCCAAGGGCGAATACAGCTGTTTGATCATTTTTTACAAATTTCATTATGAATAATTCTCCTGTAATGTAAAGTATGGGCTGTTTTTCTCGTACTCTAAATAGGCCCCTGTTAAAACTTGTACAAATTCAATATTAATCGGGCGATTTTTTAAAGAGAATCTTGCCTCTTGTTCGCTGGTCGATTCTAAATATAAAGTCTTTGTTTTTTCCCGAACGGGCATTTCTTTAAGTTCTTCTTGATAATAAACTTTAAAAATCATTTTTTCCTCTCCTTATTGCATTTCTTTGTTTTTATGCTTATGAATTTATAAAATTCTAGCTTGTGAATGAATTCTAACTTTCTGTTTCAACATCTAGTTCCAACGCCTGGCCCCGAGAGAATCGCAGAGTGCGAGTCCAGCGATAAAGGCATGCTGACATGGCGACTTAGCCGATGTTTCACAGAATAAAGTAACGGGCGCCTTATGCTTTTGTTTTAGGCGCAATTAATAATAAAGAATAAGCCCTCCTAATTTCAGAGGGGCTTGATTAAAAGGTGGATAGAAGTCAAGCGATCGTTTTCTTTCTCAATAAGTCTTTCCACTGTTTTAAAAGCTTTTTCTTGAGCTTTTTCAACATTGTGGTTCACTCCCTAATTCTATTTTAACCGATTAAAGCTGAAAGTAAAAGTAACTTATCTAGGAGAAGTCCTTTTTTGTGCAATTTATATATAATTATTATATGCTTTTGGTGAAAATCTATCAGTATTACACCAAGGAAAATAATGGAGGATTTAAGAAATGAGTAAAATAGTCTTTTTTGATATCGATGGAACTTTATTGGATGATCATAAAGAATTACCTGAATCTACTAGAGAGGCGATTACAGCATTACAGAAGAGTGGAGTGTATACAGCACTAGCAACAGGAAGAGCGCCGTTTATGGTAGAACCGCTCTTAAAGGAATTAAATATGAAATCATATGTAAGTTTTAATGGGCAGTTTGTTATGTTTAATGGGAATGTCATTTACGAAAATCCATTACATCCAGAAAATCTTAGTAAGTTGGAAAATGAGGCAAGCAAGAACGGACATCCGATTGTTTATATGAATCGTTCAACCCTCAAAGCAAATGTAGATTATGATCAACGTATTGAAGAAAGTTTAGGGACTTTACATTTGGCGCACCCACAATTTCATACAGATTTCTATTGGCAAACGACTATTTATCAAGCTCTTCTTTTTGTCAATCAAGCAGAAGAAAGGTATACAGCTCATTTTAATGAATTTGATTTTATTAGATGGCATGAAAATTCAGTTGATGTAATCCCAAAAGGCGGTTCGAAAGCAAAAGGGATACAAAAGCTTATAGAGAAATTAGGTATTGAGATGGAGAATGTCTATGCTTTTGGAGATAGTTTAAATGACATTGAAATGTTGCAAACGGTCGGGACAGGAGTAGCGATGGGGAATGCATTAGAAAATGTGAAGGATGTTGCAGACATTGTGACAACGAGTGTGGATCAGGATGGCATAGCGAATGGCTTAAAAAAGATTGGTTTGCTCTAGTAGAGGATACTCAAAAGGATCAAAAACTAAATTTGTGGCAACAATCGCCACGCCTTTCTGATCTTCTTCTTGCATGCCACGGTAATGCAACGAAATGATCTTCGATTAAGTGTCGACACGTCTTTGTTGGACGTTTGCGGTTGACGTCAGCACAGTCGCCGACTAGGTACTGCTAGTAGCAAAGAGTGAGCTTCAGGTAACTATTGGCAGAAACCTTGCCAAATTCTAAAAAAACCCTTCACCAAAGATAGATCTTCGTCTTTGATGAAAGGGGGCTTATCGCTCTATCGGAATTGCTCCCTCAGGGGCTACTAATGGATTGTCTTGATCAATATGGTCATAAAACATAATACCATTTAAATGGTCTAATTCATGTTGAAAAACGATTGCAGGCATTCCTTTTAAGCGTAGTTTGATTTCTCGTTCTTGATCGATATCATAGCCTTTCAGGGTAATGCGTGCGTGTCGTAGTACATAACCGGGAACATCACGATCAACAGATAGACACCCTTCTCCAGCAGTCAAATAAGACTTTTCGACAGAATGGCTAATAATTTTAGGATTGATTAAGGAATAAAAATATTCTTTTCCGTCCTCTTCCTCAAGGCGAACCGCGATCATTCTTTTGGAAACATTAATTTGTGAAGCAGCAAGTCCGACTCCAGCACGCAAATTATACTTTTCGCTTATTTCTGGATCCTGACTGTTTATTAAAAACTGTTGCATTTCTTTTAAAATGCGGATTTCTTCTTGTGATGGAGGCATTTTGATTTCTTGTGCGGTCTCTCTTAAAACCGGATGACCCTCTCTCACAATATCTTTCATTTGAATCATAAAACCAATTCCCCCCAATTTGGTCGAAAAAATAGTAAGAAAAGCGCAAGCGCCAATTTTATACTTTACCTTTTGCTAAAACACATAAATTAATCTTATTTATTCTCAAGAAAGTTGTCAAATTCTAGTTATAAGGGTATAGTTTTAATGGAAGATGTTAGGAGGGTTTTGATGAAGAAACTGATTACTTTTCTGGCCATTGGTTTGGTAGTTGCTATGGTTGCAGCGTGCTCATCAGCTGAAGAAAATGTTTATAAAATTATCGAGGATGCGGCTTCTGAAGAAAACGCTTTTGAAAAGCAGCAAAAACCAATGAACAAATTAGAATCGGATGAAAAAGCATTGTTTGATGAAATTATGGAACTTGGAATGAAAGAGTTTGATCAAATTCAAAAATTGTCTGATGAGGCATTGTCGAATTTAGACGAACGAGAAAAACTCATAAAAAAAGAAAGTGAAGCTCTTGAAAAGTCCAAAGAAGAATTTCAGAAGGCAAAAACGGAATTGGACAAAATAAAAGATGAGAAGTTAAAAGTAGATGCACAGCAGTTAGCAGAGGTTATGGACGCTCGTTACAGTGCCTACGACACACTCAACTCAGCCTATCTTACAGGTATATCTGAAGATAAGAAGATCTATGAATTATTGAAAGATGAAGAGTTGTCTATGGAGAAACTCGAGGAGCAAATCGAGATTTCTAATAGTGCGTATGAAAAAGTTCGAGAGGCGAATGATACATTCAATGATAAAACTGAAGAATTTAATGACAAAAAACTAGATTTCTATAACAAAGCCGGGTTTGACATTACGACTGACAGCGAAGATTAACAGGAAACGATTAACGTATTCCTGTTTTTCAACTTGCAATGGCTCCTGTTATAGGAAATCCAAAATATATATAACAGTAATCTAGAATGTTATAATACAGTTTATCAATATAGTATTTCGGACTTTTATGTTTTGGGCAGATTTATTGACTCAATATGTGTTTTCATGTAAACTAAAAATCGTAAAAAGTTGTTTTATTTTTTTGCGAAATGGATTAATACAGTTTGTTTTACAGCATATTTATCATTTTTTGTTATTCTTTATAAAAATGTGGAAAACTTAAACTAAGAAATAAGCTTAAAATGCGTTAATTGCTGTCTTAATGATAATAATTAATCTTTTAATCCATTCCAAAATATCAATATAGAAAGGATAGGTGGCTTCAATGGCTTCAAAGAAAGCTCAATTCGACGCTGAAAAGACGCTCGAAAAAATTGAAAGTCAATTTGAGATTGTCCAGGTTTTAAATGAAAAAGGCGAGGTTGTAGATAAAGACTTAATGCCTGATTTGTCTGATGAGCAATTAGAAGAGTTAATGCGCCGTATGGTGTATACAAGAATTCTTGATCAAAGAAGTATTTCTCTTAATAGACAAGGACGACTCGGGTTCTATGCTCCAACTGCAGGTCAAGAAGCATCCCAAATTGCTTCTCATTTTGCTTTAGAAAAAGATGATTATATTTTACCTGGTTATCGTGATGTACCACAAATTATTTGGCATGGTTTGCCATTATATAAAGCTTTCTTATTCTCCAGAGGCCATTTTGTAGGAAATCAAATGCCTGAAGGTGTTCGTGTCACTTCTCCACAAATTATTATTGGAGCACAATATGTACAGACCGCTGGGATAGCATTAGGAATGAAAAAACGCAACAAAAAGACTGTGGCAGTTACATACACAGGGGATGGCGGAACATCTCAAGGGGATTTCTATGAAGGAATGAACTTTGCTGGGGCGTTTGGTGCACCTGCAATTTTTATCGTGCAAAATAACCAATATGCGATTTCTACCCCACGAGAAGCACAAACAGCAGCTAAAACTCTTGCTCAGAAGGCTGTTTCTGTTGGGATTCCCGGCGTTCTAGTAGACGGGATGGATCCACTAGCTGTTTATGCAGTTGTGAAAGAAGCGAGAGATCGTGCTGTCAACGGTGGAGGTCCGACTCTTATTGAGACACTTTGTTACAGGTATGGTCCTCATACTATGGCGGGTGATGATCCTACACGCTATCGTACTTCAGATACGGATAATGAGTGGGAGAAAAAGGATCCACTTGTAAGACTTCGTCTTTTCCTTAATGAAAAAGGAATTTGGAATGAGGAAAAAGAAAATAAAGTGATCGAACAGGCGAAGGAAGAAATCAAAGAGGCGATTAAAAAAGCGGATGAAACTCCAAAACAAAAGGTAACAGACCTAATTTCAAATATGTTTGAGGAACTACCAAATAATTTGCAGGAGCAATATGAAATTTATAAAGAGAAGGAGTCGAAGTAAGCCATGGCGCAAATGACAATGATTCAAGCTATCACGGATGCGCTTCGTACCGAATTGCGCAACGACGAAAATGTACTTGTGTTCGGTGAAGATGTTGGCGTGAATGGCGGTGTATTCCGTGCAACTGAAGGACTTCAGAAAGAATTTGGTGAAGATCGAGTATTTGATACACCACTTGCTGAGTCGGGGATTGGCGGTCTTTCGATTGGCTTAGCAGAAGAAGGTTTTCGACCTGTACCTGAAATTCAATTTTTCGGTTTTATATATGAAGTAATGGATTCTGTGAATGGTCAAATGGCGAGATGGAGATACCGTTCTGGTAATACGAAGCATGCACCTATTACAATTCGTTCACCTTTTGGTGGTGGAGTACACACACCAGAATTGCATGCTGACAGTCTTGAAGGCTTAATGGCACAACAACCTGGATTAAAAGTCGTGATCCCATCAACTCCTTATGAAGCGAAAGGTTTGTTGATCTCTGCGATTCGCGATAACGACCCGGTTATTTTCTTGGAGCATATGAAATTGTATCGTTCTTTCCGTCAAGAAGTTCCAGAGGAAGAATATACAATTCCACTTGGAAAAGCAGAAGTAAAACGTGAAGGTTCTGATTTAACGATTGTTACTTACGGAGCAATGGTTCATGAATCTTTGAAAGCAGCCGAAGAACTTGAAAAAGAAGGACATTCTGTTGAAGTAGTTGATTTAAGAACAATTAGCCCAATTGATGTGGAAACAATCATTGCCTCTGTTGAAAAGACAAATCGTGCAATTGTTGTTCAAGAGGCACAAAAACAAGCTGGAATTGCTGCCAATGTGGTGTCGGAAATTACAGAGAGGGCTATTCTTAGTCTTGAGGCACCTGTTCTAAGAGTAACGTCTCCTGATACTGTTTTTCCATTCTCACAAGCTGAGGCCGTTTGGTTGCCAAATCACAAGGATATTATGGAAACAGCGAAAAAGGTACTAGACTTTTAATAATAAAATGCATGTTTGCTGGAAATAAACGATTCCACCTGTTGTTTAAACAAATCAACGATGTATTCTTGTTTCCAAAATAAATTTATATTTGAATAAAGAATTAACAGGAGGGTGAAGACCATGTCATTTGAATTTAAGATGCCAGACATCGGTGAAGGAATTCACGAAGGCGATATCGTTAAATGGTTTGTAAAGCCTGGTGACAAAATCGAGGAAGATGATACGCTTTGTGAAGTTCAAAACGACAAAGCAGTAGTTGAAATTCCTTCTCCTGTCGCAGGAACGGTAGAAGAAATTTTTGTCGAAGAAGGACAAACTGCAACAGTTGGCCAAGCTTTAATTAAGTTTGATGCTCCAGGTTATGAAGATCTTCAATTTAAAGGAGAGCATGGCGAAGGGAAAACGGAAGCTGATGTACAGTCTACTGCAGAAGCTGGTCAAGATGTGAAAAAAGCAGAAGTCCAAGCTGAAGCAGAAGCTGAACAAAATGCTGAATCAACAGGTGCTGGATCTCAAGCAGAAGTGGATGTAGATCCCAATAAACGTGTGATTGCGATGCCGTCAGTTAGAAAATATGCACGTGAAAAAGGTGTTAACATTCAGCAAGTAAATGGTACTGGTAAGAATAGCCGAGTGCTAAAAGAAGATATTGATTCCTTCTTACAAGGTGGAGCTGCAGAAGCGAAACAAGCAGAAGCTCCAGCGAAAGATGAGAAGACAAATGCGGCAACTGTAGCCACTCCAGAGGGTGAATACCCTGAAACACGCGAAAAAATGAGTGGTATCCGTAAAGCTATTGCTAAGGCGATGGTGAATTCGAAGCATACAGCTCCTCATGTTACGTTGATGGATGAAATTGATGTAACGAAGCTTGTTGCTCATCGGAAGAAATTCAAAGCCGTTGCTGCTGAGAAGGATATTAAACTTACATTCTTGCCATACGTCGTCAAAGCACTTGTAAGTGCTCTTCGTGAATATCCAGCATTTAATACTTCACTTGATGAAGAGGCTGGAGAAATTATTAATAAGCATTATTATAATATCGGAATTGCTGCTGATACTGACAGAGGTCTATTAGTACCAGTTGTGAAACATGCAGATGCGAAATCTATCTTCAATATTTCACAAGAAATTAATGAATTAGCTGTGAAAGCAAGAGATGGAAAATTAGCTCCTAATGAAATGAAAGGTGCTTCTTGCACAATTTCTAATATTGGTTCTGCTGGTGGTCAGTGGTTTACACCTGTTATTAATCAGCCAGAAGTCGCGATTCTTGGTATTGGCCGTATTGCAGAAAAACCAGTTGTTCAAGATGGTGAAATTATTGCGGCTCCAGTGTTAGCTCTATCATTAAGCTTTGACCATAGAATGATTGATGGGGCAACAGCTCAAAATGCACTTAACCATATTAAACGATTATTAAACGATCCTGAACTTTTATTAATGGAGGGGTAAGAAATGGTAGTAGGAGATTTTCCGATTGAAACAGATACAATTGTCATTGGAGCAGGTCCAGGTGGGTATGTAGCGGCAATTCGTGCCGCTCAACTTGGCCAAAAAGTAACCATCGTGGAAAAGGGAAATCTTGGTGGGGTTTGTTTAAATGTAGGATGTATTCCTTCTAAGGCCTTGATTTCTGCTTCTCACCGTTATGAGAATGCGTTAGAATCTGAGGAATTTGGCATCAAAACTGAAAAGGTCAGCCTTGATTTTTCTAAGCTTCAGGAGTGGAAAGGCAGCGTAGTAAACAAACTTACGAGTGGTGTAGAAGGGTTGCTAAAAGGCAATAAAGTTGAAATTGTTAAAGGAGAAGCCTATTTCGTTGATGACCATAACATCCGTGTAATGGACGAAAAATCAGCGCAAACCTATACCTTTAAAAATGCTATTATTGCTACAGGATCACACCCAATTGAACTACCTACATTTAAGTTCTCTGATCGTGTTCTTGATTCAACTGGGGCTTTGAATCTTAAAGAATTACCTGAAAAGCTGGTTGTCATTGGTGGCGGCTATGTTGGTACTGAGCTTGGTACTGCCTATGCTAATCTTGGAACTGAAGTGACCATTCTTGAAGGTGCAGACGATATTCTAAGTGGCTTTGAAAAACAAATGACATCACTTGTTAAGCGCGGTCTGAAAAAGAAAAAAGTTGACGTCGTAACAAAAGCTATGGCTAAAGGCGTTGAAGAAACAAAAGACGGTGTGAAGGTTACGTATGAGGCTGGGGGCAAAGAGGAAGTAGTAGAAGCAGATTATGTGCTTGTGACAGTTGGACGTAAGCCAAACACAGATGAACTTGGCCTTGAGCAAGTAGGCGTTAAACTAGATGATCGAGGGTTAATTGAAGTAGATAAACAATGCCGCACTACTGTGAATAATGTTTATGCAATTGGTGATATTGTTCCAGGACTACCATTGGCTCATAAAGCTTCTTATGAAGGTAAAATTGCTGCAGAAGCTATTTCTGGCCAACCTTCTGAAGTTGACTATCTTGGTATGCCTGCAGTCGTATTCTCTGAACCTGAGCTTGCAACTGTTGGTTACACCGAAAAACAAGCAAAGGATGAAGGCATTGACATAAAAGCTGCTAAATTTCCTTTCGCTGCTAACGGTAGAGCACTATCTCTTAACAGCGCAGATGGCTTTATGAAATTAATTACTCGTAAAGAGGACGGTTTAGTCATTGGTGCACAAATTGCAGGATCTAATGCTTCTGATATGATTTCAGAACTAGGTCTAGCGATTGAAGCTGGTATGACTGCTGAGGATATTGCGATGACTATCCATGCACATCCTACTTTGGGAGAAATCACAATGGAAGCAGCAGAAGTAGCTTTAGGCACCCCTATTCATATTATGTAATAAATAAAATTTCTAAAGAGCTTTCCCATTTAAATGAGAAAGCTCTTTTTTTGGATTATTTTATATATTTACATGCATATTATTTAAGAGGACGTTTTTTACAAGATGCTGTAAATCTTCAATGAAATGAGTGAAGAATTCAATGCTTCTAAAAAATTACGTAGCTGCTCTCATTCAAATTATGATATGGAGTGGTTTTCATGTTGCACAATGGCTTTCGGGAAAAGATCGCTTTCTTGCAAAAGTTCTTCTATTCCTTGTCTTTTTTTATTTAGCTTATTTAGTTGCTAGAAAAATCATTGGGTCAAAAGGAGCGACTATTCTTACAACGATAATGAGCTTATGTACTTATGTTTCGCTGCAATTTCTGCTACAGTTTTTATTCTACTAAATCTCCGGAATTCCACCAAAATCTGATCGCTTGAATACTATATGTCGACAAATTATAATGGAAGTTAATTCCACATAAAGAGAGAAAGGGGAAACATATGAAGAAACTTATGATTTTGCTCCTTGTTGCAGGTGGCTTGGCCGCATGTGGCAATCAGAGTTCTCCAAGTCAGTCGACAGATGAGGTGGACAAGTCTTTAACTGAAGAAAAAGACGAGGGGAAGCAACAAGATGAAGCAGGAGAAGAGCAGCAAGAGGAGACAGGAGAAGGTAATGAAGCGGAAGAGGCTGAGGAATCATCAGTACAAGCAGAAGAGGAAGAACAGGATCCTCAATATGAATTAAGTGAAGTTTATTCTATCGTGCCGATTGATGATGCAAACCCAAAAGTGGCGTTACTCACAATCGATGATGCTCCAGATGAACATGCCTTAGAAATGGCAAAAACGCTTGAAAAGCTTAATGCGCCGGCCGTCTTTTTTGTAAATGGTCATTTTATAACCACACCTGAAAAAGAAAAAATCGTAAAGGAAATTTACGATATGGGCTTTGAGATCGGAAATCATACCTATTCACACCCAGATTTAACAACCCTATCACCAGATGAACAAAAGGAAGAAATTCTCTCTGTTAATGATCAGGTTGAAGAAATTACAGGAGAACGCCCTAAATTCTTTCGCGCTCCTTTCGGCCAAAATACTGACACAAGTAGAGAAATAGCGAAAGATGAAAAGATGGTGTTAATGAATTGGACCTATGGGTACGATTGGAATGAGGAATATATGAACAAAGAGGGAATTGCCGATATTATGGTGAATGCCCCTGAATTAGGCAATGGTGCTAATTTGTTAATGCATGATCGAGAATGGACGAATGCGGCTTTGGAGGACATTGTTAAGGGTCTAAGAGATAAGGGCTATGAAACCGTTGATCCTGATCTGATTAAAACTCCACGTAACGAAGAATAAGCATTAAGGCTGAGACAAAACTAAAATACTAAATTCTAAAGACGAACAATGCATTACTTTAGCGGTGGGAATATACCTAAACTCCTGCGGGAAGTGAGAGTTCGGCAAGACCCGGAAGGCTCATGCCTGAGGAGACTTGCTACTCCCCGCAGAAAGCGAAGTGTATTTCCGAAGCGGGTATATGTAATTCGTTTTTTTCTTTGGATACTTTTGTCTCAGCTTCTTTTCCATATCGGTTTTCTATTTTTTGTGGGGCATCTACATAAATCGTCTGTATGAGTATAGAAGTCTGAATGTAAAGAAATAATAAGCAAAACAGGGAGGAAGTTGGTTTGGAATATTCTTATCCATTTTCTATTGATTGGACCCAGGATGAAATTGTGACTGTCATACAATTTTTTCAAAAAATTGAACAAGCATACGAAAAAGGCGTGAATAGAGATGAGTTATTACATGAATATCGTAAATTCAAAAAAATTGTCCCAGCAAAATCTGATGAAAAGATTTATGGGAAAGAATTTGAGGATTCGAGTGGCTATTCCTTGTATAAAACCGTTAAAAAGGCAAAAAGTACTTCATCCAATCAATTAATAAAGATGTGAATCTCACGATATCCCCGTGTATCCATCAAATTTGAATAGCAACTACTTTACTCATTACAGTGCCATTTGTTTAATCACGACTTGATCCGGGTACAAAATTACCAATAGCAAATTACACAAAGTGAAAATGCATCATGAGTCGGAAATATCTAATATGGGGTAATCACACAATTTAGTTCCTCCTTCTCTTCCGACAACATATATTATAATAAGTTATTCCAGAATGATAAAAATATTTTGAATGACTAAAGGGGTGTTTCTTCCATGAAACAAGTGATGAATGCTTATCGAAGAAAAAACCTAGATAAACAAAGACTGGCTGTATTACGTTTAGAATTGAACTATGAATTAGCCGTTTTGCATGATGCTTTGCAAGAAGAAAATGAAGATAAAAAGACAAAAACAAAGCGTAAGCTTACACGGATCCGGGAAGAGCTTATTAAGTTGGAAGCTTTGTAAGGTATTTGCTTATGACTAGATTCGAACTTCCTTTAGAGCTTTAGTAAGGAAGTTCGTTTCATGTTCTATATGCAATCATTCATTCCCTTAGCTAAATTATAAAATTCTTGGCTTGTGATAAATAGTTTACGTTGCAGTTGGTGTCTAGCTCCAGGCGCCATCGCTCGAGGCTCGCAGGATGCGAGTCCATCGGCGTTTCGACTACAGGATCTACTAGTGCAGACGAAGCGACAGGACGTCGCGGTTTGAGTCTGTTGCTAGGATGTGGCGATCTTAACCGATGTTCCACGAAATAACCTGAGACAATGAAAGGCAAAAACGCCTTTCTTTGTCTCAGAACATTTGCTTGTCGCCGATAGGCGGGCGCCTTGCGCTTTTCTTGATAAAACACTTTGCTTGAAAACGAGGGTTGAAATCCCTATGCTATAGTAAAATATAGGGAGTCAATGGAGGGTGGAAGTATGGCAATATGGCATGAAGTAGATCAATCTGTAAAGCAATGGTTAAAGCAAGCGAGAAACTCAATAATGGAGTCGCTTGAACATGCATTAGATATTCATACGAAATCGGATGCAAATGATCTAGTTACAAATGTAGATAAAGAAACAGAACAATTCTTTGTAAAGCAAATCAAAGAGCATTTTCCCAATCATAGAATGATGGGAGAAGAAGGATTTGGAGATCAAGTGAATGACTTAGAGGGGGTTGTATGGATTGTTGATCCCATTGATGGAACGATGAATTTTGTCCATCAGCAAAGAAACTTTTTCATCTCCATTGGAATTTTAGAGGATGGGGTTGGGCAATTGGGATATTTGTATGATGTCATATTAGACGAGCTTTACTGTGCAAGTAGAGGGAAGGGGGCATTTTTCAATGAGGAAAAAATTGCTCCGCTACAAGAGGGCAATATAAATGAGGCAGTTGTTGGCTTTAACCCAGCATCGATCCATTCCGAACAAACGGCTCGTATGTTTATTCCGTTAGTAAAGGATATACGAGGGGCTAGATCATACGGATCAGCAGCTATGGAATTTGCTTACGTTGCAATGGGAAGGATGGACGCTTACATAAGTTTGCAACTCTCACCATGGGATTTCGCTGGTGGGAAAGTGATCATTGAAGAACTTGGAGGTGTTGTAACGGATTTACAGGGGAATCCAGTAAATATGCTAGAAAAGAGCTCCATCCTTGCAGCGAAGCCTGAACTTCATAAACAATTACTTCCGTATTTTCAATCACGTTAAAACTTTAAACGGAAGTCACCATTCGGTGGGGGAATACCCACTGAATGATGACTGGCTTATATATTACCTTCTTTTTGTAGCTTTTTCTTCTTTTTGAACCCATACATCATAGCGATACAGAGAACGATAAAGCATAACGCAATGCCTAACCAACTATTTTCAGCTAGGCAAATGCCCATGCCCATGATGGAAAAAGCGGCGGCAGTGGCCAATAGTAAAAAGTCCCACCTGATCTTACTCAAGATTGAAGCCCCCTTAGCTAAATGAATAATCATTCTAATATTGCTCCTAAACAAGAAAAAACTCCATTTGTATAAACTCACTATTATATTGTACAAAAAATATTACAAATTCTCCAGTGTTTGTGATATAATAACTCAGTTAATGAAAAAGTTATCAATCAGTTGATTTTTTAATATAGGAGGAAACACTTTTGAACCTTAGAGAAAACATTAGGAATATTGCCATTATCGCGCATGTTGATCATGGTAAAACAACATTAGTAGACCAATTATTAAAACAGTCAGGAACGTTTCGTTCCAATGAGCTTGTCGAAGAAAGAGCCATGGATTCAGGGGATATTGAAAGAGAACGTGGAATTACCATTTTGGCTAAAAATACAGCCATTCAATATAAAGATACAAAAATAAATATATTAGATACACCAGGTCATGCTGATTTTGGTGGCGAAGTGGAACGTATTCTTAAAATGGTAGATGGTGTTTTACTTGTTGTAGATGCGTATGAAGGCTGTATGCCACAAACTAGATTTGTACTGAAGAAGGCATTAGAGCAAAACTTAACCCCAGTTGTTGTTGTAAATAAAATTGACCGTGATTTTGCAAGACCTGCAGAGGTTATTGATGAAGTCCTCGAGCTATTTATTGAACTTGATGCAAATGACGAACAACTTGAATTCCCTGTGATTTATGCATCCGCCATTAATGGTACAGCCAGTAAAGACGCCGAAAAACAAGATGAAAACATGGAATCCTTATACGAGACAATCTTGGATTTTATTCCAGCTCCCGTTGATAACAGCGAAGATCCGTTACAGTTCCAAGTCTCTTTACTCGATTACAATGACTATGTAGGAAGAATTGGCATCGGTAGAGTGTTCAGAGGAACCATGAAAGTAGGTCAACATGTAGCTGTTTTAAAACAGGATGGCACGACCAAACAATTTCGTGTAACCAAAATGTTTGGCTTTCTAGGATTAAAGAAAATCGAAATTGATGAGGCTTTTGCAGGTGATTTGATCGCCATATCTGGAATGGAAGACATTGATGTAGGTGACACAATTTGTCCAATTGAGCATCAGGAACCTTTACCGATCCTCCATGTTGATGAACCTACACTCCAGATGACGTTTCTTGTGAATAACAGTCCATTTGCAGGAAGAGAAGGAAAATATTTAACTTCACGTAAAATTGAAGAAAGACTGATGACTCAATTAGAAACAGATGTAAGCTTACGAGTGGAAAATACTGAATCACCAGATGCCTGGATCGTATCCGGACGTGGTGAGCTACATTTATCCATTCTTGTTGAAAATATGCGCCGTGAAGGGTATGAATTACAGGTCTCAAAACCTCAGGTCATTATAAAAGAAATAGACGGAGTTAAGTGTGAACCGATTGAGCGAGTGCAAATTGATTCACCTGAGCAGTATACGGGAAGTGTGATTGAATCTCTTGGATCTCGTAAAGGAGAAATGCTGGATATGATTAATAATGGAAACGGACAAGTGCGTCTTATTTTCCATGTTCCAGCACGAGGGTTAATTGGTTACTCAACAGAGTTTATGACATTAACAAGAGGATATGGGATTTTAAATCATACGTTTGACAGCTATCGTCCAATGGAAAAAGGCAGAGTGGGTGGACGCAGGCAAGGTGTTCTCGTATCTATGGAAACAGGTAAAACATCTACCTATGGTATTATGCAAGTAGAAGACCGGGGAACGATCTTTGTAGAACCAGGAATAGAAATTTATGAAGGCATGATTGTCGGCGAGCATAATCGGGAAAATGATATTACAGTCAATATCACGAAAACCAAGCACGCAACAAATGTTCGTTCTGCCAATAAAGATCAAACAAATGTTATTAAGAAACCTAGAATTCTTTCTTTAGAAGAAACTTTAGAATATCTTGATGATGATGAATATTGTGAGGTTACTCCAGAATCGATTCGTCTACGTAAAAAGATACTCAATAAAAATGAGCGAGAAAAAGCGGCGAAAAAGAAAAAAACAGCAGAAATATAAAATGAAACTTCAATCGGTGAGGGAGATGAATCTCCCTTACTAAAATTTAGGCTTTCCTGTTCGTATATGATATGATATTGGTGAAACTCTCTATATGGATGTTTCACCTGTATAGGGGATGTTCAAAAAGGCCGGTAAAATGCCACTGTGAGATAAATGATCCTTACCTTTCTTTTTGAACATGCATTTAGGGTTAGGGAAGGGGAGAATAAGAATCAAACTTTATTTTATACTCAATCAATTGTATTTGTTGGGGTCTATTGATGCTAACCAAAGAGCGATCGAACGTTTTTCCCCCACTTTAAAGTTCTATTATACATTGACGGGTAATCCAACGGCTACAAATTGGTTGCTTTGGCTAACAATCACTGCTCTAGCGATTCTTGTATACAAGCTTGGGTTTGCGAAGAAATTACCTTTATTAAAATCAGTAGTTATCTATCTTTTTTTAATCGTAGGTTGTTTATTCTTAACTTTTTTAGCAATATTTTTACCCATAACAGAGGGACTTATGGTCGCGGCCGTGATCCTCATTATTTATAAAATTCGCTTGAGAAAAGAGAAGAAAGCAGGTACGATCTAAAAAAGAGGCTATTTACCATTTTTTGATGGGATAGCCTCTTTTTTTGCTTATAAATAAAATTTAAAAATCTACCTTTTTCTGATCAGGATATAAGCGGAAATTCTCATTTTGTTTTCTTTTTTCGGTGTTCACTCTTATTCGTTCATAGCATATAGGGCACATATAAGTATGAATCGGTCGATTTCTGAGTTTTTTCGCAAGGTTTGAGTCATCCTCTACGGTGTTATGCTCGTGACAGATTACGCATTGTACTTCCATTTGCTCACCTCTGGGTGAAAATTTCTTCTTCATTCCCAGTATAACATCAAACCCCCGCCACTTAACACCCCTACAGATTGTTTTAAGTGGGAGCTTGCGTCTGTCAAGGCTCAACCCTCAGAGAAAGCAACACCCTTTAGTACGACCGAGCAACGCTCTCCTACCTTAGTGTGGTGGAACATAAGGACGATTTACTTCGCCCCTACCACACGATTGAAGTAGGGGTATTGTCTACTTTAGATGAAGTTACCGGTTTTTATCACTAGATTGCTCTTTTTGTATGTGTTGGATATCCTCATCATTTTGTTGGTCATCATCCTCCATGGCATCCTCTGGTTTTTTCTCGTTTTCAGGTAAAGGAACGTCCGGTATGACCCGTCCAACAATATCCGCTAATTCATTCATAACACCTCTAATGGGCTTACCAGCACGAGCGTCTTCACCAACTTCTTTAAGGCGAGCATTTAGGTCTGGATCCGCTATTACAATCGCTCCAGCGCCTTGTGGATCATGTCTAAGGCTTTCCGTCACCGAATATTTAATCGTACCCACCTTTGAACGCTCTATATCCTGATCAATGTCAATGCCTACAACGGCAAGATTCCCAATAACAACAGCTGAGGCATTGTGAACATCTGGAACACTTGCAGCGAGATTTGCTAAATGATTAGCTCTTTTTTCATCTGTATAATTTTGATTACCATTATTGTCAAGATGGCTATCTTGAACAGATACTCCCCTTGGCATGACGTCTGTTTCTCCAATGTTTTCCGGCTTCTGTGAACAAGCTGACATGCTGAATACGGCAATCAGTATAATAAGCCATGTACGCAATTAAATCCCTCCAATAAAATTTTTCCATTAACGTCCTCAGGTTAATTTTTGATATATCTTCTAACTTTATTCAAAAGTTCATATATTTCATTCAAAAGGGTCCCTTCATAAAGAATTTTAATGAACCGGAGACTGTTTCAAGACATAAGATATGAGAAGCGCAGCATATGTTACAAGACACCAAATTTTAGTGGGATGTAAGGCGATTTCTGTTCAACCTTACGCCTAATGCTTTATAAGATGAACTTTTAAATTTGCTAGGCATTGAAGCTAGATCGATTAAAAAGGGGCAGGAGGCATCAATATTGAGCAAAATATATGTTTTAGATACAAATGTCTTGCTACAAGATCCAAATGCACTTTTCTCATTTGAAGAAAATGAAATTGTGATTCCAGCAGTTGTATTGGAAGAGGTGGATTCAAAAAAGCGTTATATGAATGAAATAGGTAGAAATGCCAGGCACATTTCAAAGCTGATAGATAGCTTTAGAGAACAAGGAAAACTTCATGAGAAAATCCAGCTCGAAAATGGTGGAAGTTTAAGGATTGAATTAAACCACCGTTCTTTTAAACAGCTTGAAGAAGTTTTTTTTGAAAAGACAAATGACAATCGCATTTTAGCAGTCGCTAAAAATATTGCCCTTGAAGAAGAAGCGAAAGTTGATGGAAGACCAGTCATATTAGTCAGCAAAGATGCTCTTCTTCGTGTCAAAGCCGATGCTATCGGAATAGATGCTGAAGATTTTTTGAAGGATCGAGTTGTTGAATTGGATCATCTATATACAGGTGTACAAGAACTGTATATTGATATCCATCAGATCAGCTTATTTTATGAACATGGGAGAATATCCTTGGCAAATTATACAAATGAACCATTTTATCCCAATCAATTTGTCATTATTAAAGATGAGCTAGGCAGTTCCACTTCTGGAATTGGGATGATCGATGAGACTGGAATGACGCTTCAAAAGCTTTCCGGGCAAAATGAGCTGATTTGGGGCATTAAATCAAAGAATGCTCGACAAACGATGGCATTAGAGTTGCTAATGAGACAAGATATCCCGCTTGTCACATTAATTGGAAAGGCAGGGACAGGAAAAACATTGCTTACTTTGGCGGCGGGCTTAATGCAGACAGAAGATTTACGAGTTTATAAAAAGATGTTCGTTGCACGACCAATCATTCCAGTTGGAAAAGATATTGGTTATCTTCCTGGAGAGAAACAAGAAAAACTTAGACCATGGATGCAACCGATTTATGATAATCTAGAATTTTTATTTAACACAAAAAAGCCGGGAGAGTTAGATGCGATTTTAGCAGGAATGAGCTCCATTGAGGTTGAAGCTTTGACATATATTCGCGGGCGTAGCATCCCTGACCAATTTATTATTATTGATGAAGCGCAGAATTTAACAAAACATGAAGCGAAGACGATTCTAACAAGGGTAGGGGAAGGAAGTAAAATTATCTTTATGGGCGATCCTGAACAAATTGATCATCCTTATTTGGATGAATATAACAATGGTTTAAGTTATGTGCTTGAGAGCTTTAAAGAGGAGGTAATCGCAGGACATATAAAATTAGTCAAAGGGGAACGGTCACATCTTGCTCAATTAGCCGCAGATTTATTATGAAAATCGTGCCTTAAACCAATTGAAGAAGCAGATTACTGTCGCTTAAGAGAAAAATACTCCCGGATAGAGCAAGAATACTGTCGTATAGAAACAAAATACTCTCGTATAAAAAATACAAGCAAATAAAGAGTAAAAACGGCGTTGCCACAGGACATCGAATCCCGTGCCGTTTTCACTCTTTCAAGGCGCTCTCATGGTTACTTACTCGACTCGAAAAGCCTTGACATTCTTGATAGGATGATCAAGGTTTGAACCATCTGGAAAAAGAATATGGACAGGTCCGTCCTCTTTTAAAGCCTTGCCTTTATTGGAGAATTGTACAAGAATAGTGTACCCATCCTCTAAAGGAATCGACACATCCTCGCCATTTGTCTCAAAAACGAGAAGAGAAGCTTTTGGATCAGGTTCTGCGTTTTTAAGAAAGGGCTCTAGCTTAATGGCAAAGGTGCTTGTAAGCATTTTAGCTTTTTCATATCTTTTACGCGTCTGCTTTGGAGAAACGGCTCCTTCTTTTACAGAGCGGTCCCAATGCTTGGATACAGTCGTAGCCTCTTCAGTTAAACCATCTTGTTTTTCATCTTCAAAGGAATATGTATCTAAATCAATACGACGATCATCAAAAATCCAAGCTCCAACATCCAAAGTAATGGGAAATTTAACTTTCCCTTTTATGGTCATGATCATATCCATTCTGTAGCCCCCTTGTCATTACAAATGTCAATTATAGCGTGAATGGATAGAAATTTAAAGTCATGAATATTAAACCAAAATGATAGGGGGAGAAATTCAGGTATTGAAATAGGAAGTAATCGTCTTTCCTGTTGCAATTTCCCTAGTTTAGTTGTAATATTTAATAATAGTATTGTCCTCATTAAATGATGATCGGACAGGCAAGTGAAGATTATATTCAGGGTGAGGAAAAGTATAAAATATTGCCAGTGTTAGGATCTAGCTCCAGCGCCTAGCCCCGAGAAGCTCATAGGATGTGAGTTCATCGGCATTGCCACAGGACGTGGCGACCTTAGCCGATGTTCCATCAAATAACCTGAGCCAATAAAAGTCAAAACCGGACTTTTCTTGTCTCAGAACATTTGCTTGTCGGAGGGCAACAGGATGTTTGTCAGAAAGGCGTTGCGCCAGGACGGCGCGAACTTAGCCTTTCTTCATATCCCAAGGCACTTGCGCTTTTCTAATAAATAAGGGGGATTAAATGTGGTGTCGGATACGAAAGTTGATCATCGGGAAAAAGCCCATGCATTACTGAAGGCAGATGCAGAGAAAATTCTCCGCCTGATTCAAGTGCAAATGGACAATCTAACTATGCCGCAATGCCCTTTATATGAAGAAGTTCTAGATACACAAATGTTTGGCTTGTCTCGTGAAATTGATTTTGCTGTTCGCCTTGGACTAGTCGATCAAAAATATGGGAAAGAATTAATGGATTCCTTAGAAAGACAGTTGTCTGTTCTACATGAAGCCTCAGTTAGAAAGTAAAGGATGGCGGTTTAGGCATAAGCCTTTAGCATAAACTCAAACAGTTCTTAGAAATTGTTTGAGTTTTTTAGGATGAAGAGGTCTTTCTGCAAACTGACTCATAGATTGGAAGAATTTTATGTTAAAAAAAATCCTTAAATCATATGATTATTCAATTATTATTGCATACATACTTTTGACATTATTTGGCCTTATTATGGTGTATAGTGCTAGCATGGTTATTGCTATAAAAATTTACGATGTGCCTGCTGATTACTTTTATAATAAGCAAAAAATTAATATTCTTATTGGCTTTTGCGCTTTTTTGTTTTTTGCTCTCTTTCCTTACAAAGTCTTCAAGAATAAAAATCTTCTTATCTTAATGACGATTATTTCTGTTGGCGGATTATTAGCTGTTTCAATTATCGGCCATACTAGCAATAATGCCCAAAGCTGGATAAAGCTCATTGGAACAAGAACGATCCAGCCCTCTGAATTTGCAAAGTTAAGTGTTGTGATTTATTTATCAGCAGTCTATGCGAATAAACAGAGATACATTAACCAGTTGAATGTTGGAGCATTGCCTCCAGTCATTTACCTTGTCTTTGTTTGCTTTCTTATTAAAATGGAACCAGATAATGGAACAGCGATGATCACACTTGTCCTTGGCATGATCATTATTCTCTGCTCTGGTATGAACTTCCGAACGATCGGAAAGCTTGGGCTAATGGGAGTCGGTGCTTCTCTATTATTAATTCCTTTTGTGATCCTTAAATTTGATAGTTTTTTTACAGAGGGGAATATGAAAAGAATAACTGGCTACCTCGACCCGTTTGGAAATTACGATAATCAAGGCTTTCAACTAGTTAATTCCTATTTAGCGATAGGGTCGGGTGGCTTAAAAGGGGCAGGTCTTGGACAAGGGATTCAAAAATATGGCTACTTACCAGAGATCCACACTGATTTCATTATGTCGGTTATTTCAGAAGAATTAGGAATTTTTGGTGTAGGCTTTGTCGTTCTTGGGATTGCTTATATTGTTCTACGAGGGATTATCATTGCGACGAAATGTAAGGATCCTTTTGGCAGTATGCTTGCAATTGGTATTGCTGCGATGATTGGGATTCAGACGTTTATTAATCTAGGAGGTATGTCTGGTCTAATTCCGATTACAGGCGTTACGCTTCCGTTTATCAGCTACGGTGGGTCCTCGATAATTGTTTTATCGATTGCCATGGGCTTACTTGCAAATATTTCGATGTTCACACAGTATGATGAGAAATACCGTACGAAAAATAAGAAAGACCTGCCAAAATCACAGAAAAGCCGTTCTTCCGTTCAACCTACTTTTAAAAGATCTTATCAGCATCCCCAATAAAAGAACCACGCACAAATGTACGTGGTTCTTTTATTGGGTAATCAGCTTATTGGGATCAACAGGCTGTTTCTCTCCTGACTGAATTTGCTGTTTGGCGATGTTGCTCCTATTTCGAGATAAGAGGAGGAGAAAATAACATAACAAACCGAATAATAGCGAGATAAAGATTGCATGTGATAAGGCTACAACAATATTTGCCTTTGTGAAAATCACACTTGCTCCTGAAATGGCTTGAAGCGAGACAAGGACAAAGGCAATAATCCAGCCATAATAAAGAACTTTTTGCTGTTTATAATGCCGAATAGCCAGAATCATCACATAGCCAATCCAAATAAAAATAAGTGCAGCGGCTGTACGATGTCCCATCTGAATCCATTGATACATATTAGCCGGTAATGAAAACTCACCATTTATACATAATGGAAAATCTGAACAAACTAGACTTGATTCGGTATGGCGGACGAGTGCACCCGTATAAACCACAATATAACTGTATATGGTCAGACCGATAATGTGAAACGTCATTCTTTTGTCAATAACTAGCTTGTTCGCATCGAATTTTTTATCCACTTCAAAAATAAGTAAGGTCAGTAATAGTACTGCAGCAAAAGAAATAAGCGAGATACCAAAATGCAAGGCCAAAACAAAATCAGATTGTGGCCATAGCACTGCAGCGCCACCAATTAATGCTTGGATAACTAAAAAGGAGATCGATAGGATCGCAAGCAATTTTGTTTCTCTCACCTTTCCGATTGCCCTCCAAGCCCAAATAGATAATATTGCAACTAGAATGGCAGCACTCCCTGACACAAGTCTGTGCGAGAATTCGATTAACAATGCGGGTGTAATATCCTCTAATGGAATTAATTTTCCATGACATAATGGAAAAGAGCGTCCACAGCCCATGCCCGAATCAGTTTTTGTTACTAAAGCTCCACCAAGTAACACACCTAGCATCACAAGTGAAGTTATAACAGAAAACCATTTTAATTTTTTACTCAAGCCTTCACCTTCTTTAAAAGAAAATAAATTCGTTAACTTTTAAATAAACATTCCATAACCGATACTACCTAAAGAACTAGAAAAAAACAACTGACAATATTGTTACAGTCGCATCGTAAAGCCGAAAGCTTGAAAGATTGTCCTTTATTTGGTAAAAATAAGAAAGTAGATTCATCTATTTGCTATGACTTGTCACATTTCCGACATAAAAACACTTTTCTTTATCTCCCTATTCATAAGGAATTATGCTTTAATATTCCATTGGGGGCTTTGAATCAGCAGCCTTCGATCAAAGGATATAGTGAGATTGAAAAATTCCTTGCAATAATCGTGTTTAATTAGTGAACAAATACTGAAAGTTTCATTAAAAACAAGAAATGTTAAGCAAAATGCATTATAGTAAATGATGGAATAAACTTTTAGAAAGGAGGGAATAAAAATGGGAGATAGTCGTACATTAGCAAGTGCTGAAAGAACGGTCCAGCCAGTTACTACTAAATGGAAAGATTTTACGGCATTGATTAAAATTGGTATTGTGAATTCTAATCTTATTACCAGTTTCACTGGGTTGTGGCTGGCCTTTGTTTTTACCGAAGGCCATTTCCTCCAATCATTAGACATTGTTTTTTTTGCTCTCGCTGGCTCGTCCTTAATTATGGCAGGATCATGTGCCTTGAATAATTACATAGATAGAGATATAGATCATATTATGGAACGAACAAAGAAAAGACCAACAGTGACAGGGAAAATTAATGGTTCTAAAACTTTAATATTAGGTTTTAGTTTCATCATTGTAGGATTAATATTTCTTTTTCTGACCAATGTAGTAGCTGGGATTCTTGGAGTCATCGGGGTTTTTAGCTATGTGGTGGTCTATAGTATGTGGGCAAAACGGAATTTAGTTAGTAATACGGTTATTGGTAGCCTTCCGGGAGCTATTCCGCCTCTCATTGGTTGGGCTGCCGTTGATCCTTCATTGCCTACAATGGCTTGGATGTTATTTTTACTTATGTTTATTTGGCAGCCGCCACACTTCTATGCGCTTGCAATGAGGCGAGTAGAAGAATATAGGGCTGCTTCTATCCCAATGCTGCCAGTCGTAAAGGGCTTTTCTGTCACAAAAAAACATATCATGCTTTGGGTAGCATTGCTATTACCCATTCCCTTTTTTATGATGTCATTAGGAGTCCCATTTGTTATATTTGCCACTGCTTTGAATATTGGGTGGTTACTTATGGGCATGATGGGTTATAAGAAAAAAGACGATGTAAAATGGGCCAACGGAATGTTTATCTATTCATTGAATTATTTAACCATTTTATTTACTGCAATGGTCATTTTTTCAGTGATCTAGATAAAATTATGGCTTTTGATTGAAAGGCAATCAGACATTATTATAGGTTATATTTCTAGGGAATTCTTTCTTATATTTTTTAAGAAATCCATATAGTTAACGGCATGTCTTTGGCTGCCAAGACATTTTACGAAAGAGGGGTTTGATTACATTATGAAAAAATGGCTGCAAAAATGGCGTCTCGCTTCAATTATAGCGATGTTGGCGTTAGTCCTGTCAGGATGTGGCGAGCCGTTTCTCTCGGCTTTAAAACCAGCTGGAGAAGTGGCAAAACAGCAATATGACCTCATTTTATTCAGTTTAGGGATTATGACTTTGGTCATTATTGTCGTAGTAGTGTTATTTGCGATTGCCGTGGTCCGTTTTCGACGTAAGAATGATAGTGAAATACCTAAGCAAGTTGAAGGTAGTCACACACTAGAAATCATTTGGACAGTTATTCCGATCATCATTATTTTGGTGCTTGCTGTCCCTACAGTTGCTGCTACTTTTTCACAAGGTGATGTGTCGGCAATGGATAAGAAGGACGCGGATGGAAATCGAGAGAATCTTGTGGTCAATGTGCGAGCTCACTTGTACTGGTGGGAGTTCGAATACGAAGATCTCGGCATTTTAACAAGCCAAGACCTAGTAATTCCAACAGATCAAAAAGTGTATTTTAATGTTGAATCTGCTGATATCAAACACTCTTTCTGGATTCCATCAGTAGGCGGAAAATTAGATGCTAATCCAGAGAACGTCAATAAGTTTTACTTAAGTGTTGATCAAGATAAGGCAGACGATGTCAACAATATTTTCTATGGGAAATGTGCGGAGCTTTGTGGACCTTCCCATGCTTATATGGATTTTAAGGTTAAAGCCATTTCACAAGCTGATTTTGACCAATGGGTTGCAGATATGCAAAATGCGGAAGAACCAGTTCCGACTTCTGAATTAGCTAATAAAGGCGAAGAGATTTTTACTGATAGCTGTCTTTCCTGTCATGCTGTAACACCTAGTAATGAAAAGCCAAAAACAGCAAGAGTTGCACCTAACTTATCTGATTTCGGTAACAGGGAAACAGTCGCTGGGATTTTGGATCACGATGAAGAAAGTTTAAAAGAATGGATAAAAGATCCAGAGCAATTTAAGCCAGGAAACAAAATGACAGGTCAATATCCTGACCTTGAAGATGATGAGCTAGATGCGTTAGCAGCTTATCTAATGGAATTAAAAGTTGATAACCAATAAACAGTCCCAAGTATTTAAGGAGGTTAAATTGTGAGTACAATTGCTCAAAAGCGAGGCTTCGGTGCCACTCTTTGGGACTACATGACAACGGTAGACCATAAAAAGGTTGGTATTCTATATATCGCAGGTGGAGGTTTTTTCTTCCTAATTGGCGGTATTGAAGCTTTAATAATACGGATTCAACTCGCTGTGCCTAACAATGGTTTTGTAAGTGCACAGGTATTTAACGAAGTCATGACAATGCATGGAACGACCATGATCTTCCTCGCAGCCATGCCGATATTGATCGGGTTAATGAACTTAATTATGCCCCTGCAGATCGGGGCGCGTGATGTGGCATTTCCATTTTTAAATGCTTTAGGTTTTTGGTTATTCTTCCTAGGTGGAATTTTACTGAATACCTCATGGTTTTTGGGTGGGGCACCGGATGCTGGTTGGACATCTTACGCATCTCTTGCACTTAATTCTCCCCATCATGGGATTGACTTCTATGTAACAGGTATCCAAATTTCAGGATTTGGAACACTTATGGGCGGAATTAACTTTCTTGTAACGATTATTAATATGCGTGCACCAGGAATGACTTATATGAGAATGCCAATGTTTACATGGACAACATTTGTAATCTCTGCACTTATTTTATTTGCTTTTCCACCGTTAACAGTAGCGTTATTCTTGTTAACTTTTGATCGCCTATTTGGAGGACAGTTCTTTGAAGTAGCTGCGGGCGGAAATACCATTATTTGGGAGCATTTCTTCTGGATCTTTGGTCACCCTGAAGTATATATCTTAATATTACCGTCATTCGGGATCTTCTCTGAAATTTTTGCAACGTTCTCGAGAAAAAGATTATTTGGATATTCTTCCATGGTCTTTGCGACAGTACTAATTGGATTCTTTGGCTTCATGGTTTGGGCTCACCATATGTTCACAGTTGGATTAGGGAATATCGCTAATGCGATTTTCGCAGTTGCCTCAATGGCCATTGGGGTACCAACCGGAATTAAAATCTTTAACTGGATATTTACGATGTGGGGCGGGAGTGTTAAATTTACAACTCCGATGCTCTATGCGGCTGGCTTTATTCCATCCTTTGTTATGGGGGGGGTAACTGGAATCATGGTAGCTGTGGCACCTGCTGACTATCAGTTCCATGATACTTATTTTGTTGTAGCTCACTTCCACTATGTAATTGTTGGAGGAGTTGTCCTAGCCATTTTGGCAGCTGTTCACTTCTACTGGCCGAAAATGTTTGGTACAATGTTGAATGAAACACTAGGAAAGATTGAGTTTGTCTTATTCTTTATTGGCTTCCACTTAACATTCTTTATTCAACATTTCCTTGGTTTAATGGGAATGCCAAGAAGAATTGCTACATTCTTACCTGGTCAAGGGTTAGATATAGGAAACTTAATCAGTTCAATTGGAGCAGCATTTATGGCTGTTGCCGTATTGATTTTGCTTTACAATGTAATTATGACACAGGTGAAAAATGTCCGTGTTGGCAACGATCCATGGGGCGATGGCCGGACTTTGGAATGGTCATTACCATCACCACCACCATTTTATAATTTCAAGCAATTACCTTTAGTTCGTGGTATTGACACGTACTGGATCGAAAAAATGGAAGGAAAGAAAGAAGTGACTCCGGCTGAACCTGTAAATGACATTCATATGCCGAACGGCTCGATTCTTCCATTCTTTATTTCTCTAGGTTTTATGATTGCTTCATATGGAGCGATCTTCCGTAATGATCATGCGTGGGGAGATCCTGTATTGATTATTGGTCTGATCGTAGCATTTGCTTCAATGTTACTAAGATCCTTAAAAGATGATCATGGCTTCCATATACCGAAATCAGAGCTAGTTGATAAAAAGGATAAGGGGGTAAAGGCATAATGCATGTTGAAGAGAAATTCACACCCAAAACATGGCCTGAGTCACCCGAAAGAGCCACTCTTGAAGGGAAAAATAAATTTTTGGGCTTCTGGTTCTTCCTTGGAGGCGAAACAGTTTTGTTTGCCTCCCTGTTTGCAACATACTTGGCTTTAAAAGATAAAGTACCAAGTAAAGATAGTATTATTTCGACCGATATCTTTGATTTAAAATTAGCATTTATTATGACGATGCTACTTTTAACCAGTTCCATTACAAGTGTTTATGCTATTTACCATATGAAGAACTTTCATTTTAAAAAAATGCAGGCATGGTTATTTATCACAGTTGCCCTTGGTTTGGCTTTCTTAGGCTGTGAGATTTATGAATTCTGGCATTATACCCATGAGTATGACTTCGGATACTCGACAAGCGCATTTAGCTCAGCATTTTATACGTTAGTCGGTTTCCATGGAGGCCACGTAGTATTTGGACTTGGCTGGATTATTTCATTGATGGTGCGAAATGCAAATAGAGGTTTAAGCTTATATAATGCCCCTAAGTTCTATCTAGCAAGTTTGTATTGGCACTTTATTGATGTCGTATGGGTGTTTATTTTCACTGTCGTATATCTAATGGGGATGGTGTGATAAAAATGGGAAACGAACAATTGAACTCACAAGATCTTGATACGAAATATGAATACCGCAGAAAAAGAAATGCCGAAGAAATGCGTCACCAAGTGATCTCTTTTGCAATTTCTATTTTCTTAACACTTTGTGCATTTGGAGCTGTTGCAGCCGGTTTTGATAAATGGTTTATTATCCCATTTATCCTCTTACTCGCTTTGATCCAAGTCATATTTCAACTATATTACTTCATGCACATGAGTCAAAAAGGACATGAAGCTCCGCAGTTATTTATATACGGTGGAGTCATCATCGGATTCGTCACAATCCTAGCATTCCTAACCATCGTTTGGTGGTGATTAAAAAGCCAGCCGATTAGGCTGGCTTTTTGCAATGTCATCAATATGTCATTTGCATGCGTTGAACTCGGCCCTTTATAAAAGTATAATAAAACTAATACTAGTATTCTAAACGAGGTGAAGAGCGTGCCTTTAAGTATTTTTGGGTTCCGTGCATTATGGAGTCCATATTTTATGATGTTTGTCTTACTTTTAATTGTCACTTATTTCTTTGTAACAGTGAAACTAAGAGGCGATGCTCCTGATCGAGAGTCACTTAAACCAAAGCAAGCTGTCTTATTTATCATCGCGATGCTGCTTCTTTATGTGACAAAAGGTTCTCCCGTCGATTTAATGGCACATATTATGTTTACTTTTCACATGTTCCAAATGGCCTTTTTATACTTAATCATCCCCCCAATCTTAATTGTGGCGATTCCAAATTGGGTCTGGAAAGAACTTATTCAGTTTAAGTTCCTTAATTCGATTTTTAAGTTCATGACAAAGCCTTTGATCGCTTTACTTGTTTTTAATGGTATCTTTTCTATTTACCATATTCCAGTTGTAATGGATGCCGTTAAGATGAACATTTTTGTACATGCTGGTTATACAATCCTTCTGTTTGTTTTAGCCATGTTCATGTGGTGGCCTTTAACGAATAAGCTTGAAGGGGCATATCAACTTCATGGTTTGAAAAAGGTCGGGTACGTTCTAGCGGCTGGGATTTTACTTTTACCAGCGTGTGGGATGATCATATTTGCGCCTACTGCCATCTATGCAACCTATACAGATGGAGAAATGTGGATGAAAGCAATGGCGCTTTGTGTGCCTAGCTCTACATTGTCGGGACTTGCTGGCAGTGGCCTCAGCCCCGAATTATTCACGAATGTTGCGCCGAGAGTAGACCAGCAACTTGGTGGGGTACTGATGAAAGTTATTCAAGAAATTGTTCTTGGTTATATGCTTGTGAAAGTATTTTTCGCATGGTATGAAAAAGAACAAAAAGAGGGAGAAGAGATTAATAAAGCAGCGCTTCTCCAACATCGTCCCAACCATGCTGAATAATAAGGAAAAAGGAGCTGCCCAGCTCCTTTTTTGCGTATTTACAATCTTTTCATCAAGAGAAATAGTTAGAAGGCAACACTCAGCAAAAAAGATGTAATCGCATTCATAATAGGGAGTATTTAAAAAAAATAATTTGTTTGAGAGGAAATCATTTTTTTTTAGAAAAGGAGAATTTTATATGTTTGTAAACGTTAGAGCTATTATAGAAAGAAAAATGGGTGATGGGACGGAAATCGTAATACAAAGAAGAGTGAAAGCACATGAAGATGGCAGACCTTTTGAACTTCCTGGTGGTCGGTTAAATCCCTATGAATCATATATATCTGCACTAAAAAGAGAGGTTTTAGAGGAGACCGGTCTTCATGTAACCAAAGTTTATGGGGAAGAAACAAAGATGGAAACAAATGAATCTACCTCCAACGTGGAGATTATGGAACCTTTTGCTATCTATCAAACAGTCAATGGTCCAGTCGATTCTTTAGGTGCGTATTTCCGATGTGAAGCTAAGGGGAGTTTACTTCAAGAAGGGGACGAAACGGACAACATCATGTGGATTTCAGTAAATGATCTTTCTTCAGCAATCGAGGAAGGTAGGATTGACTTTAGTTGGGTAGATATGTCCGGTATTTTATATTATTTGAAGTGGTATCGGCAACAAACCAAAGTGCTATAGTTTATTAGTTAAGGGGAAAAGCGGAAATATGGGGGCCTTTCATAAACCATGGAGATGAATTACAAGTAGCTAAAATGTTATGGGACTCGCTTATTGTAAAAATCCCTGAGACAATAAAGACGGTTTCCTTATTCCCTGAAAAAAATAACAAAGTGGTAATAGAATTTGCTAAAGCTTTATCTTTTGAGTTTGGTAGTAATGAAACGATTTTGGCTTGTACCAAGCAATGCTTTGAGGGCGTAAACAATGATAATGTCATCACACTTTCGAGCGAACAATACAGTTCCTTAGTGAAGTTACACAATCAACTATTCCCAAATACATACCTAACAGGAAATGAAATGGTAGAGGGATTGAGTGATACATCGACTGTTTTTGGTGTAGTAGACGAACATCGTAATTTACTAGGCTATCTCTATGCTGAAGCAGAACCAGAATTTGCAGAAGGAAGTATCGAATTCTTTGGGGTCGCGCTGGCTTCGCGTAATAAGGGAGTCGGCTCATCTCTCCTTGCAAAAGGATTAGAATGGATGTTTTCGTTCCCATCTATAGAAGCAGTGACTCTTTGTGTCCAGTCAGATAATACAAAGGCAATGCGCCTATATTCAAGATTAGGCTTTAATATTGAACATGAGCTTAAATTTTTTGAAAAAGATTTGGAGGAGCAGATTTGTAGTGACTAAATAAAAAGTGGAAATCCCGATATCACGGAATTTCCAGTCTTTCTATTTTTATGGTTTATCCTTGCCAAGGAGATCCTAACGAATTCCCCACTTTGTCATCCCTTCAGAGTGCGCATTTGTTTTGGCAATGCTTGCACAGATGCAATGACAGCTTCCAGTTTTGTCTCGATCCGGTAGAGTAAATAAAAGGTTACTAAGGCCGGAAACCCAATTTCACTGATAAACGGGAGAATTTGCTCCACATCCACCACCTCCTTTTGTATGGAAAGGCTCACCCAAAGGAGTGAGCCTTTCTTTTTAATCAATATCAATTGGTGTAACAGTGCGGTCGACGATCCGGGCGGATTTAGCTTCCGTTAGGGCATTTCCTTCCGAATCCAGGAAAACATCGGCCTCGATGATCGTGTTTACGGCTGTCTTGACTTCTTCCCCATCGATCAGTTCAATTGGGTTATCAATCGATACACGGACGTTTTTCCCTTCCGCTGATAGGAAATTCAATTCTAAAACCTTCATATTCTCACCTCACTTTCTAATTGGCTTGAAAAAAATCTTACTCACCAATTTGGTACGTATCATTCCTTTCGACCTGCCAAAGTGGCTGGGCGGATAAAGAGCCGATCACTTCAGCAGCTTCATAAAGCTGATCTGCAGAAGCGTGAGGACGAATGCGATTAAACGTCTTCGTTTTAAAGACAGGTTTATTCTCTTCGTCCACTCCATAATCAAAAACAAGCTTCAATTTCGAAGCATTCAAAATTTCCTGTGCCATGTTCTCACCCCCCTTCACCCTTTATATAGAGGGGAAGAGAGGAAAAGGACACCTTGAGAATTATTTTTTTGAAGATTTTCAAAAGATACATTGAAAGCTTTGAAAAAATTGTTGAGAAGTATCAGCCAACGATTTCCCATGAGTTGAAATTTACAAAAATAAGGATGAATTTATCCAAACAGGCAATGAAAAATATCGCCATAATTTAAAATTACATAATATTAAGGGTAATTATAAAACAACTTCCTGCAAAATAATGTCATGCTTATTTTCATGTAACATATACATACAGTATTTACACGATGTCTGTCTCAAACTTGCGCATAAGAGTTCAATTTATCTACATTAGAATCAATTTCATAAATTAAACCCTTAGAGTCTCAAGGTTTTTGAGACATAAAAAAAGGAGTACCTCCCCAAAATGTCGAAATGAGTAAGTAACGACACAAACTCTAAGACTGGAGGAAGACTCCCTATGACTATTATACGACAAGGAAGCCTGTTTGGGCTACAAGAATTATATGATTTAGCACCTACCCAGCGATTTGATGCTATTTTTTCAGCCATTGATATCGAACCCATCCTAGCTCTGCTTGCAAAGAAATCACGTTTTGGTAGACCGATTGATCTTAATTACAGGGCGATGATTTATTCTTTGGTTGCTAGAATTTCAGAACGAATTCCATTCATTAAAGATTTAGTGAAGCGACTAAGGCATGATATGATTTTCCGTCTGGACTGCGGGTTTTTAGTATCTGATACCATTCCGTCCGAAGCAGCTTATTCAAGAATGATTACACTTATAAGTGAATCGAACGTTTTAGAAAAGGTTCAGGAAACCCTTCTTCATCAAGCCATTACAGAAGGCTTTATTACAGATGATACGGTTGCCATTGATGCTACACACTTTGAAGCCAAAGATCAGGCACCTCCAAAGGAGGAAAAACCTAAAACGGAACCCAAAAAACGGGGGCGCAAGTCAAAGGAAGAAAGGGAACAATGGTTGATTGAAAAAGCAGAACATGAAGCCAATCTTCCCCTTTTTGAAAAGAAAATAGAAGATCAGTTAAACATCCCTTTAGCCGAACTCCGTTCTGAAATTCCCCAAGATCCTCAATGGGGAGTAAAGAAAAACAGCGAGGGAAAAAACGTATTTTGGTATGGCTATAAAGCTCATCTAGCTGTTGGCTCAACGAGTCAATACATTTTGCAATCTCTCTTTTCTTCAGGTAACTTGAATGATGGAAAAGCCGCGATCCCCCTTTTAAAAGGGATCCAAGAACATGTACCACTTTCTACTCTACGCTATGAAACAATGGATGCAGGGTATGATTACGAGCCTATCTATACCCAAATTCATCAAATGGGCCATCAATCTGTGATTGCTTATAATAAACGGAACGAGCCTGAACCAATTGGCTTTGATAAACACTTCGCCCCCACGTGTTTCCAGGAACACTCCTATCGTTACGATAGTTTTGATCCAAAATATGAAACATTGAAATACACACGGCCAAAAGAATGTATTGACTGTCCTTTAGCGAATGAAGGTCTTTGTCAAAAAGTGTACAAGGTAAAAATCACAACTGATCTTAGAAAATATACAGCTCCAGCACGTGGATCAAAGGCCTGGAAAACAATATTTAAACGTCGTACCGCCGTGGAGCGTGTGAATGCTTATCTCAAGGAATATTTTCAACTCGACAATGTTCGTTATCGTACTGGGAAAAGAGCTAAAGTTCACTTCGACCTTATAGCGCTTGTTTATAATGCTTCAAAATTGGCTTGTGACCGCATCCATTTATCGTTAAATCAACAGGCTGCTTGATTTTGTTCTCAGATAAAGGTAGATAATCTCACTCGCCCTTTGAAAAAAAGGAAAATGAAGAGGGCTTAGTTTTCTATTGTCAAATTTGAAAAGATAAACTAGTTGATTGGAGTGGAAGGCGGCGACTCCTGGGGGATTAGCGTGACAGGTGAGACCCCGCAGTGAGCGAAA
>NZ_JADIJK010000017.1 GCF_017355205.1 Bacillus sp. SD088 | reverse complement strand
CTGCGCGCCTTGCGGGATCTCAAGGCCATGCTTGTCCCGCAGGAGTCGGCCCCTGAACTCCAAGCAACAGCCAGGCAGGCGGACAGAAATCGATGAGCTTTCCCAACGGAATCAATAGAAAAAATCGCTTCCTTTAGTAGAATGAAGTTACCACAACAACATCCAAAGGAGCGATTTTTTATGTGCAATTCGAAGACTGAAGAGGATGCCACACATGGCTTTTCCGATAAAGATGGAAGAGATAGCCTGTGAACGGCCGAAACGCAATCAGACGATAAAGTTGCGCAATTCTCAACAAAGTAACGCAATCCCGCCCAAAAGTTGCGCATTGCAGTTTAATCGCATCTGCGGCACTGATTTTAATGCTAGACTAGACGATAAACACAAAAAAAGAGATCCTACCTTCACAAGTAAGATCTCTCCCGAGTTTGTGTTCAATTTCTTTTACTCATCCTGCTGCTTCATTGCTTTCATGTAAAACATAATTTCCTCTAATGATGCTTCTTCTATCATGACATGGTCACCAAATATCTTTTTCACTTCCTCCACCTTATCAGTTAAGGCTTGAAATCCAGTTGAGGAACGATCTATTTTAATAAAGCTCTCTTCCGTATCTCGATCAAGCAAATCGGTGCTTCCTTTCACCAACGCATACTGCTCCCGCAGTTCATAAATTGGTTTATGAAAGAGGATTTCTCCCTGATCAATTAGGACAATATAATCAGCAATCCGTTCTAAATCACTGGTAATATGTGTAGAAAAGAAAATTGTTCTTTTCCCATCTACCATTACTTCTTGAAAAATATCTAATAGCTCCCTGCGAGAAGTCGGGTCCAATCCTGCTGTCGGCTCATCCATCATAATAAACTCTGCATCATGGGATAGGGCAATTGCAAGAGAAGCTTTCATCTGCATTCCTTTGGAGAATTTTTTAATTGGCTTATTGGAGGGTAATTCAAATTGATCTAAATAGGCTTTGAATTGCTTGTGATCCCAGCGTTTATATGCTGGGGCGACAATTCTGCTAATATCCTTCAAGTTCAGCGATCCATATAATACATTGCTATCATAAACAAAGCCGATCCGATCTTTAATCTCTTTTTCATGGTTGGCATAATCCAATCCAAATACACTTATTTCTCCAGCATCTGCTTGTAAGAGGTTCATCATCAGCTTCATCGTTGTCGACTTTCCCGCTCCATTAGCTCCGATAAACCCGGTGACAAAGCCTTGTTTTATCTGTAAATCGATATTATCAATAGAGAATGCCTTTAACTCTTTAGAAACGCCGCGGAGTTCTATCACATTTTCCATCCCCATCACTCCTCGTACAACAACTTCAGTAACTCTTGCAGTTCTTCATAGGATAGGCCAATTTCTCGACTATTTGAGATCACCGCACTTAACTGCTCTTCAATCACTGTTAGTTTTTTCTCGCGAATAACCTCTAAATTTTGCTCTGCCACAAATGATCCCTTTCCAACAATCGAATAGATAAATCCCGACTTCTCTAGTTCTTCGTATGCCCTCTTGGTGGTGATCACACTTATTTTTAACTCCTTAGCCAGCTGTCTAATGGATGGAAGTGCGGTTCCTTCTGCTAACTCACCTGACAAAATAGCCGTTTGAATCTGTTTCATAATTTGTACATAAATGGGCTCTTTCGAACTGTTAGATATAATAATTTGCATTCGAATACCTCTTTTTCATTGTATATCCTCATTATACACATAATAGAAACCGTGAATAACTCTATTCAATAGCCAATTGCTATTACTTTTCTTCATTGTGTATATAACACATAAACATTATATACAACAGTTAAACATCATTATCTCTATATATCAAGTAATTTCCAATAAGAAAAAACAGTGATTACTAGATCACTGAAAAATTAGTCTGGCGGCCTAAATATCACCTCACTGCAAGATATAGTTAAAATATATGGATAGATGGAAATTAATGTAGAACAAAATATCGCTTTAAAATCCCACAATGGAATATGCTCCCCTTACACGGACGGCTAATAAACTTTGCACTCTTGAGTCTGGCATATTCCATTTGCTAGACTTACTTTTCATTTCATATTCCCCCACGATAATCCGAATACCCAAATTTATTAAATAATGAACTAGCAGTATCCCCCTACTTATCATTCGCATTTCATTGGTGATAAACACTCGAAGCTTTTCGGATTGTTAACCAAGGGCGATTTTCTTCCCAACGGATTTTCACTGGCATTTTATATGCTTTTGATAATAATTCGTCTGTCAAAACTTCTTTCTTTGGTCCTGAACCCACTATTTTTCCATCACGAATTAATAATACATGTGATATAACATCAGCAATTTCTTCAATATGGTGAGTCACATAAAGCAAGTGACAATTTTTTTGGTCAATTTTGTTCATTAAATTTAACACTTCTTCACGTGAGAACACATCTAAGCCTGTACAAGGTTCATCAAGTATAAGAATTTCAGGATCACTCATTAACGCTCGAGCAATAAGTACTCTTCTTCTTTCTCCCTGAGACAACATATTATACGTCTTCCCACTCAAATAAGTTAAACGTAATGTAGAAAGTAAAAAATCTGCTTTCTCCCAATCTTCAGCAGAAACATGTTCATATAAACCAAATGAAGCAAATTTACCACTTACAACAACTTCCTCTACAGTTTCTTGTTCTAGAACATTTAAAAATCTCTCTAATGAACTACTGACATATCCAATTTTTCTTCTTAGATCAGGTAAGCTTGTCTTACCAAATTCATTTCCCAACACAGTAACCTTTCCTGTAGTTGGAAAATTATACCCGTTGACAATATTTAATAATGATGTTTTTCCCGACCCATTTAGCCCTAGGATGCACCAATGCTCATATTTCTTTACATTCCAATTAATTTGGTCTAAAATTTCCTGCTTGTTTCTTCTCCATGATACATCCTCAAAGCTAATAACTTTGTCCATGGTTAACCACTCCAATATTCGTATTTGTACAAATCAGCGATTCACAGTTTAAATTGAGATTGTTCATTAATCTTGTTCCCTGCTTCAATTAGTATGTCAAACTCTGTTTTTAACATAGGCAATTGTTCCTCAAAAGAGGACGAGCCTCTGAAATTTTTTAACCCATGAAAAAGAAGTAACAATATCAAAACATCTTATCATCAGATGTTTGTTTATAAAAAAATTTGTTATAATTCAGCGATGGTACCTTCCAAAATAAGAAGCGTATATTTTACAGCAAGTTCAGGATTTTTCTCTTTAATAGACTCATACAATTTTTCATGATGATGTGATTGTGGATCATGTGAACGATATTCTTTATTTAATTTGTGCATAGCGTCAGATACTACTTGAGAAAATGTACGAAATAAATCAATAATAACACCATTTTTACAAGCTATAGCTATGGACATATGAAATTCAATATCTGACTTTGTATATAGTTCTCGATCATCTTTTTCCAATGCTAATTTGCGTGTATCCAAATGAATACGCATAGTCTCTAAATCCTTTGCATCCCGGCGAAGAGCAGCTAATCTCGACATTTCTAACTCCAGCATCTTCCTTGCATCATACACCTCTATTAGTTCCGCACGGTGCAATCGATGTGAAAGAGGTTCTTGAATAATTGGATGTGCTTTTAAATATGTGCCAAATCCTTGTTTTTTCTCAAGTAGGCCTGCGTGCACCAAAACCCGTATGGCTTCCCTAATAGTTGAACGTCCTACTCCAAATAGCTCCATTAATTTTGGTTCAGTAGGAATTTTTTCACCAGGTCGAATCTCCCCAGTAGATATTTTATGTTGTAACTGCTGAACCACATCGTCCACAAGCTTATGTGGTCTTAAAGTTTGAAACGTTAATTTATCATTCATCTGATCATCTCCTGTTTCACCAAGACTAGCATTTCTACTAAAAAATTACAAGACCAATTTTAAGCTACTTCGGGAAAAGCTGTGAAACACAAAAACTCAACCGAGTAAAAGTCAGCTGAGCAGTTGATTATCTAGTCTAATTATCTTACTTAGCAATGAATCATGTCACTTGATACCGTTTCATTCGTAAATACACAACTACATCGAAACCAATTTTCATCACCATTAATACGATCATCGTCAGCACGATATTTTGTGTAAAGGATTGAAGGATAAATTCTTGCTTTGCGGTCATTAGTGTTAAAAAATCCTCAATACGATAATGATTGATCGGAAACAAGTTTAATAGTTTATATACGATACCCCTTTTAATTAGTTGAGTAATGGCTTTGGGCAAAAGGAATAAGCCTAATGCAATGGTTAGAGCACTGAACGGTGAACGGGTAGTAGAGGAAACATATAATGTGATCCCTACAATCGCTAGCAACCCAATAAATTGAAGAGCCTCCGCTAACAAGAATACTTGTAACTGATTGATTTCATCAGGAAAACGAAACAATTCTAATGAAAAATTTGTTTGAATACTCGTATCCCAACCAGTAAAGCCACTATTATACACATAGAAAGCGAACAGTAAAACCCCTTGAACCATGAGAAAGACAAAAGTGGAAATCAGTGTTGCCGCAATGATTTTTGCGATCGTTAATTTGTTTCTGCCAAACCTTGTAGACAATAACAACTGATTCATATTTCTTGAAGTATCACTAGAGAAAACAAGAGAACAGACAAGAATAGTCACAATACTAGTAAGGATGAATAATTGACCCATAACTTTAAATAGGTCATACCATGTTACATAACTGCCAATTTTCAAAGGAATTTCAAATTGGGTAAACCCTATATCTTTGATCGTTTTAGGGTTAATTTGATCAATTGTCATTTTTTTACCTTGTTCCATGGCGTTATTCAATTTTAAATAGTTATCTTCACCTTTTGGAAAAAATGTATCAGCTATTTCATATGAGAACATATCAAAAATTCTATTATTCACATCAACACTTTGATATCGATCGATATAATCTGCAAGAATCTCCCTTACGTTTTGATCTGTAAATTCTCCAGTGCTTTTTTCAACGACCTGATGATAAAGTTCAAGGCCATCGCCTTGCTTCGTGTTGACCTGTGAATAATGAAAACCAATAAGTAATATACTTGCTAAAACAAAACACGATACAATTAGTGCGCCAATAAACGTTTTGTTTTTTCGGATTTTTTCCATTTCATACTTTACTATTGTTCTCATTTCCGGGCGTCCTCTCTAAAATAGTATAGATATAAATCTTCCAATGTTGGTTGCACTTGTTCGGCATTATCAGTAGGTTTTTCTTTTGAAATCATCCTTAATACTGTCCCTCTTGTTTCATGCTTTTGGTTGCTAATGATATGCTTTGCTAGCATTTCATCCAATTTAGCTGGTTTAACAACAGACTCCCATACATAGCCTTGAATGGTATTGACTAGTTCAGAGGAAGCACCTCTGTTTTCAAGTTTTCCTTGATTCAGCACAAGTATTTCGTCTGCAATATACTCAACATCAGAAACAATATGAGTAGAAAGAATGACAATTTTATTTTCGGAAAAAGAGCTTATTAAATTCCTAAATCGAACCCGTTCCTTTGGATCTAACCCAACTGTCGGTTCATCCAAAATTAATATTTCCGGGTCATTAATCATGGCTTGAGCAATCCCCAACCGCTGTTTCATTCCACCAGAGTACTTTTTAATCTTTTTATTCCTCACATCTTCTAATCCAACTAATTTTAACAGCTCAAGGCATCTTTTTTTAGCAACATTTTTATTGAGTCCTTTGAGAGCGGCGATATATAACATAAACTTCATTGCGGTGAAATCAGGATAATAACTGAAATCCTGTGGTAAAAAGCCCAATACTGAGCGAAAAGCATCTGGATTGCTTCGTACATTGTCATGATTATATGTAATTGTGCCCGCAGTTTGTTTCATCACTCCACAGATGATTCTAAATAAAGTCGTTTTTCCTGATCCATTTGAACCTAAAAGGCCGTACACTCCCGGTTTTAAGCGAAATGAAACACGGTCAAGGACAACTGTATCATCATATTTTTTTGTAATATTATCTAGCTCTAATAGCATGAGCAAAACACCTCCCATTTTTTTACATTAAGCATATTCTTGACAATCAAAAGTAAAAAGATGATTGAAAAAATAAACCCTGCTCCCCAATACTTGATCTCGATCTCATAAACATTGAAAAAATTAGCTACAAGTATCCCCCCCATCAGAATGAGCCCTGAGCTTATCCAAAAAACAACAGATGAGAGCGTGTTTCTCCAAATCGTGAAAAGAGAAAATAGCACAATACAAGTAAAATTAAAGGGTACAAGTAAATATAAAATGATCTGCCAAAAGGAAATGGCCATCACGCCCTGAGAAATAAAGGCGAGACAAGTAATGAGTGCTAAATCAGCTAAGCCAAAAATCAGCAATTTGACTACAATATGCTGACGCAGATCATATTTGAGTGTTTGCTCCAATTCCCACATTCCCGATGTAAAACTACGAAATAATTCATCAATAAAGAAAATAACAGAGAAGATCACTGTCACGGTTAAGCATTGCAGGATGAAGCTGGCCGGGTCATCGTTTATCACCTTCGTAATTAAAAAAGTCGTCAAGATCAGGAGAGCAAATTGAATCAGCCACGTTTGAATTCTGGTGAATCGAATGGACGAACGAAAGAGGTCAAAGAGCGAATATTTGCCAAGTTGATGTTTCATGATCTTTTGCTTTCCTAAATCAATGATCGCTTGTCTCTGCATCTCATCACTTTTAATTTCATAATTCCTCATTTTTTTGATCGTTTCATTATCCATTCATAAACTCCTCTTTATCCAATAATCTACTAAGTTTTTTTAAACCTTGTTGAATCCTTGATTGCGTTGTAGGAACGCTTGTCCCAGTAATTTTGGCAATGTCCTTTACTTTTAAATCATAGTAATATTTTAAAATTAGCGCTTCTCTTTGAATATCAGGAAGCTTGTTTAATGCTATTTGGATTTGGTTTACACTCTCTTCCATGATTAAATTCGTCATAATGGTTTCAGCGCTACTATGGATAACATTCTCATCTAATTCCGACTGGGTGAATTTCTTTTTGTTATAGTAGTTGTTACATATATTTACAGTAATCGTGAATAAATAATTAAAGAACTTCCCCGTAAATTTATATGTAGCGATGTTTTCAATGACTTTGAGAAAGATATCCTGGGTTAAATCTGCAGCTAAAACCCGATCGCCGAAACATCTTCGTACACAAAATGAAAAGATTTGATCATAGTACTTATCAACTAGTTTCTCCCAAGCATCCGTATCACCAGATTTAATTTTTCGAATTAAGCTATAGTCTTCGATCGTCCTCACCTATTCATCACAAAAATACTTCTCACTATAAATTAACAAAGATCTTGTAGAAATCATTTAAATAAATCAATTTCGTTAATTCTTTTTTATAGTAAACATCCTGTGCAAAATTGTCATATAGTCTGTAAAACACAATATGCAAGTCTATACACTGCTGATTTCCGTTCTCCAGGGGTGGTAATATTCCTCTTCGCCAGTACTTAACAAATAGGACAAACTATATAAATAGCTTCGGCTTGCACTCAAGGGGAATGGAGGCGTCTGCTCCTCCTTTACATTTGCTCAATATGGCAATTCCCCATCAATAAGCTACTTTTTAATAGGTAATTCATAAAAAGATGACCCTAATTTCAATTTTTGAAATCGGGGTCATCTTTTTTCATAACTATTTAGCTTTGTATTTTCTTTGAAACACACGATTGTGTTTCTCTATCCAATCGAAATCAATTCAGATGGTTTCCCACTATACATAATCGATAAGTGATGGAGCGCTCTTGTGCAACCGACATATAATAATTTTGTTGTTTGCTCTGTGTTTGGATAATCTATCTCATCGACATCGACCATTAGCACGGAATCAAATTCTAATCCTTTTGATACATACACTGGTAATAAGGAGATCCCTCCTTCGTATGTTTGATCTTCGGTTGTCATCATATTTAATTCTGGAAGTTCATTTTTTAGTTGGGAACAAATTTGGTCACATGCCGATTCAGTTCGTAAAATAACGGCAATGGTATTCATGCCTTGCTGTTTCATTTCATTCACCCAGCTTACGATTTTCTCCGCTTTATCTTCTGGTTGTATTTGTTGAATCCGCACATCATCCCCGCTCCGGAATACTGGTTCTGCATATGCAGGTGGGCTTGCGAGATGACTTAGAATCTTATTAGAAAATGCAATAATCTCATAGGTTGAACGATAGCTTTTTGTCATTTGGAAGAATTTCGCACGGGATCGATCGAAAAGTTCAATAAAACGTTCCCATTGGTCAATTCCTTCATCTCTATGAATACCTTGTGCCAAATCTCCTAATATCGTAAATGATGCTTTTTTTGTACGGGCATTTAATACAGAAACTTGATAGGGGGAGAAGTCTTGCGCCTCGTCAATGACAACATGATCAAACCGATCTTCTTTCTCGATACCAAACCAATAATCGTGGATATCCAATAAAGGAGCTAAATCATCCAGAGCTATATTTTTCTTTGGCGGTAAAATGTCTTCTTTTCCCATTCTTTTTAAGATTTCTGCATATAGCTCATAGGGTTTTCTTTTCTTCCATTTACGTAAGTATTTTCTTAGTTGCGCCTTTCCCTCTTTTCGAGCTTGCGCTTGTTCTTTTTTCTCTTCATACATTTTCGCCTCAATTTCAACCCAACGTGTTAATTTTGCTTTAAGCCTGTCGTATTTCTTTGTCACAGGGCTGTCTTTAAAATCGTTTGCTACCCAATGTTTTATTTTCTCTAGGGAAACGCCTTGTTTATTTTCCCAGGGAATAAAATCTTCTTCTGGAAGCCAGTCTTGCTCTAATTGTGATAATTGCTCTTTTATTTTCTGTTGAAATACTAATGTTCCTTTCAAGTTATCCCGCTCAACACAATCTGACTCAAAAAAGGTCTTTCTTCTTTTACTAAGAGATTCCAATTGGAAACTCGGATCATCAATAACCCTCATTGCCCATTTTGGAAAGGTTGTTTGCACAATATCTCCCACGCCCAATTCAGGCAGTACTTGAGAAATATAATCCAGAAAGATCGTGTTAGGGGCAAAGATAATCATGCGATGTGCGCTTAATTGTTCACGGTATTCATATAAAAGGTAAGCAAGCCGATGAAGGGCTACGGTTGTTTTTCCACTCCCAGCAACTCCTTGTATAATGACGGCTTGATTTAAAGGGTAACGAATGATTTCATTTTGCTCGCCCTGAATGGTGGCGACAATATCACGAAGTCGATTATCTTTTTGATCACCTAGTCTATATAATAGAAATTCATCTCCTCCAGATGATTCCTGTTCTCCGCGAATATAGCGGTCTACTACTCTTTGCAGCTCCTGCTCATATGTGACGATATTTCTTTTTAAATTGATTTCACCCTCAACAATGCCATCAGGTGATTGATAATATACAGCATCTTCACTTCCACTAAAACCATAGAATAAACTGGAAATCGGCGCACGCCAGTCGGTAATGACAGCATTCCCATTCTCCTCATCGAAAACACCCGCTTTTCCAATATAAACAACTCTTACCTTATCTTCTTGTGTAAAATCAAGTCGAGCAAAATAAGGGTCTTTTTTAGCACTGATTAATGATTCTAGCATTCTCTTCCTACTGTCATCTAAGGCTATTTCGGTAATATCATCACCAAAATATCCAGATTTTGCGGCTACCTCCTCATATTGTTTGTTAATAATAGCTAATTTTTTGTTTAATTCCTTCTTTTCTTCTTCAAATGGCACACTGACCCCTCCTTATATGAATGTCTCGTTATTTTAGCAAGTAAATATCGAAAAATATAGACTTATAAATATATTTGATGTATACTACTAAATAGAGTATTGCCAAAAATTCACTTAATATAAAATAGTAAAACACATATGAAAAAACCAACATCATTGTTGGCTTTTCATGTGTGTTTTTTAAATTTATGCTGGTCCAAGGTTAGCTTTCTACCACTCTGCAATACTGCCATCTTTATGACGCCAAATAGGATTTTTCCAATCATGCCCAAGCTTTGCTCGTTCCCTTACATAGTCCTCATCTATTTCAATTCCTAATCCTGGACCATCGGGAATTTTCACATAACCATCTTTATAATCAAAAACAGTACGATCCTTAATATAATCAAGAATATCGTTTCCTTTATTATAATGAATACCCAAGCTTTGCTCTTGGATAAAGGCATTATGTGAGGTTGCATCTACTTGCAGGCAAGCCGCTAAAGCGATTGGGCCCAGTGGGCAATGTGGTGCAAGAGCGACATCATAGGCTTCTGCCATCGAAGCAATTTTCTTCACTTCTGTAATTCCTCCAGCATGTGATAAATCTGGCTGAATGATATCAACATATCCCTCTTCGAGTATCGGTTTAAAATCCCATCTTGAGAACATTCTCTCTCCTGTTGCAATGGGAATATGTGTGTGATTAGCGATCTCTTTTAATGCTTCGTTATTTTCAGGCAAAACCGGTTCTTCAATGAACATAGGACGATAAGGCTCGAGTTCTTTCACTAAAGCTTTTGCCATTGGTTTATGTACGCGACCATGGAAGTCAACCCCAATCCCTATATCAGATCCAACAGCCTCTCTAATTGCAGCAATACGCTCGACTGCTTCATCTACCTTCTTATAAGAATCAATATATTGTAGCTCCTCAGTACCGTTCATTTTTACAGCAGTAAATCCGACCTCTACAGCTTTTTTTGCTGCTTCTCCTACATCAGACGGTCGATCACCGCCTATCCATGAATACACCCGAATCGAATCGCGACAAGCTCCGCCCATCAACTGGTAAATAGGTGAATGGAGATACTTACCTTTTATATCCCATAAGGCCTGGTCAATTCCGGCAAGCGCACTCATTAATATCGGTCCTCCGCGATAAAAACCAGATCGGTACAGCATATTCCAGTGATCTTCGATACGTAATGGATCTTTTCCAATTAAATATGTCATTAATTCTTCCACTGCCGCTTTTACAGAGTGTGCTCTTCCCTCAACAACAGGTTCTCCCCATCCAACAATGCCTTCGTCCGTTTCTATTTTCAAAAAATTCCATCTTGGTGGAACGATAAAGCATTCAAAACCTGTAATTTTCATGTGTCAATCTCCTTCACACTTAAATTTTCACTTCATTTTTTTTCAGCAATTTTCTTATCACCCATAATCGCCTTTTTTAAATATGGGCTAAAATCCGCCTTGTTATTTACCGATTATAACCCCCTACAATCTTCACCATTTCTTCAGCTCTTCGTTGGATCTCAGCAAAGTTTTTCTGTTTGACTAGATTTTTATCAACAATCGGTGATCCCACACCTAAGGCAAAACTCCCTGCTTCTAGAAAATCAATGGCCGTATCAGTTGTCACTCCCCCAACAGGAATCATCTCGATTTGTGCGAGTGGTCCTTTTAAGTCCTTTATATATGTTGGACCTAATGTACTGACTGGGAAGATTTTTACCACCTTTGCCCCTAATTCAGAGGCTCTTACCACTTCTGTTGGCGTTAATACACCTGGAATGATCGGTACATTATAACGATTAGCCGTGATAATTGCTGCTTCATTTAGGGTGGGGGCTAATAAAAATGACGCACCCGCAAGAATCGCTAACCTTACCGTTTCCGAATCTAAAACAGTTCCCGCACCTACCAATATATCTGGATAACGCTGTTTTACAGTCTTAATGGCATCCAATGCACCTGGTGTGTTCATCGTAATCTCTAAAATGCGAACGCCTCCTGCATAAAGGCTATCAATAACCTGTTGCAAATCCGCATCAGCATCTGCTCTAATGATTGAGATAATTTTGTGTTCATTTATCGCTTGTAAAACAGAATCCATATGTATATTCTCCTTTTCCTTATATATATCTAAGTTTTTACTTTTTTCTGTAAATGAACCGCTCTCCAGCGACCATCATATGAAATTTTTGAGAGGGGTAATGATGAAAAATATAATCTACAAAATAAGCAGGGTTTTCACTATTATTTGGGAACATATCATAATGCATAGGAATAATTAAATCCGCTCCCACTTCAATACCAAAATCCACAGCTTCACGATAATTCATATTTCCAATTATTCCTCTTGATATTCTTGAATAGTCTGTTCCATTAATAGGAACAAACACAATATCAGGCTGTAATCCAGCGACTTTATCGATTATTTCTTTCGTTGCAATGGTGTCGCCACTATGAAATACTTTAACACCGTTTACTTCAATAAAATAACCAAAATAGTATGGATTTCCATTTTGATCTCTTTCATATTGTGTATGAGCAACTTCAATGGGAATAATGGTAAAGCTCTCAATATGGAAGCTTGAATCATTCGCAACCTGGATTATATTATGAATTCCGATATTGCTAAGCCAAGATGAATGGGAAGCTGGTGCTACAAAGCTAGTCTTTTTAGAGACCTGGGATATTTGTTGTAATGTCTCTAAATTCATATGATCATCATGAAAATGTGTAATAAGCACTCCGTCAATTCCCGCTAATTGTTCAGGTGATAACGGAGGTGGTAGGGCTCTTTTGAATTCAGTATCTGGATTATCCAACTCTATCGAATAGGTCAGATAGGGGTCTATACAGATGAAGCCGTTTCCGCTTTTGAGAATAATTCCCGATTGGCCCAAGCTCCAAATAACAACTTCATCCTTATATGTATTTGTGTTTTTTATTTCGTTTATTAGCTCTTCATCCTGTTTATAGAGCATCGCTTCATCACCACCTACTATTTATTCTGATATTTCTATTCTCATCCCCGAATGAAAGGATTTGATTGCAGCATAAGCAATTTTAAGAGCACGATACCCTGCTTCAGCATGTACAGGAGCTGACTTTCCAGATCCAATCACAGCCACTTTTATTTGATTATTTTCAGGCATGCTCAATAATCACCTTTCCTGTGTTTCCCATAAAAAACAATTCAAAAGCATGCTGTATATCTTTAACATTAAAACAATGTGTGATGATTTGTTGCATGTATGCTAAATTTTCTTTCAGGAGTCTATTATTCCTTTCCAATTCATTATATTGAAAGTATTCACTTCCTAAAACGGCCCGTTCAGTCGCAATTAAATCATGAGAAACTTCTAAATGTAATTCTTGGCCATGTCCGATACAAACGAGTACACCGCGTTGATTAAGTGCATTTAACACAGACTTTCTAGCTACGGTTTTACCACTTGTATCGAAAGCCGCATCTACTCCCATACAATTGACTCGTTTCAGCGCATCCTCCAAAGATGACTCATTTAAATCAATCGGAATCGCACCTAACTTTTCCGCCAAATCAAGACGATAGGATACATAATCCATGATATATACTGGAACCTTTTTACCGAGAAGCAGCTGACACATAGCCAGCACACCGAGACCAATTGGACCCGCTCCAGCAATAAGTACAGACCTAATATCTGAATGTACAAGCTCTGCACGTTTTATTGCATGTCCCCCTGTCCCCATGATATCTAACAGCATCGTTGCTTCAGTCAATGGGATTGATGGATCAATCGGGAAGAAAACACTTTCATTCACAACTATATAAGGGCTATATCCTCCCTCTTTATTAAAGCCATAGTCCCCACGTTTTTCTTGACATTGATTTGTATTACCAGATTTACAGTTTCGACACGCATCACAGTAATCCATCAAAAATATAACTCCAGGAGTTCCAACCACTGTTTTTGTATCTTCTCCGACTGCCATTACCATTCCAGATGCTTCATGCCCCGGGGTCACTTTACTTCCTTCAAAAAATTGATTGCGTTCTGAACCACATAAGGCATTCGCTTTCACCTGAATCAATAATTGTCCTGGACCGGGAACTGGCACTTCTTTTTCTCTAAAATCCACTCTAGAATTACCGATAAATCCAGGGATTTCCATTACTTAGCTAACTTCATCACAAGTCCCCCCCCCAATAGTGTTTATGGATTTTAATATTTTCCCCTCTTTCCCTACTCAGTGCCCTTGCGATGGGGGAAAATTCAGAAAAATTGTTAAAGTACTATAAAATTCCCCTTTAATGTTACTATAAACGTTAACATAAAATGTAGTTTTTTCAATTAAATATTAATATGTTTGTAGAAAGAATCTTTCCATATTGTATGTTTATGAATGATGCAAGTTAAAATTGAGGTAAGAACCGTTGGATTGCTGGATTTTTATAACGCCAATATTACTTTATCTTAGGGAAATAAGAAGTACCGTTAAGACATGCGATAGTAGCTTAGAGGAGGCCTGAACTTCATACAAGGGAAAGCAAATTTCTGAAGCGGCGATACGCACCCTTATCGTTCGTTTTGTGTCCCATACTCATCAGTTACCACAAAAGCTAGCGGCTCGCTAACACTTGGTTCTGGATAGACAGAGTCTATCTTAACTAGATCCTCTTTTGTAAGTTGAATATCTGCAGCCTTTACATTATTGATAACATGTTCCGAATTACTAGATTTGGGGATCGCAATGGTATGCTCATTTCGAATACACCATGCCAATAAAATTTGAAAAATCTCAGCATGATGCTTTTTCGAAATATCTAATAAAACTTTTTGTTTCGTTAAATCAGTCCCTAAACGATCCTCTCTTGCTACGGGAGCATATGCCATTATTGGTATGTTTTTTTCCTTCATCGTAGGGACTAAATCGAAATCAATTCCACGATCTCCTAAATTATAACGAACTTGGTTCGTAGCACAGTAATGACCTTCAGGCAAATTTAATAATTTCATCATATCATTGATATCAAAATTAGAAACTCCCCAGGCTTTGATTTTCCCCTGTATTTTAGCTTTTTCCATTGCTTCTATTGTTTCTTCTATCGGAATACGCCTTTCCAATGGAGTAAGTAAAGATCTACATAATCTGTTTTCAACCGTTTTAAGGAATTTTCTAAGCTGAGGGGAATTTGCTTTTTGGAAGCATTATTAGGAAGAACCTTTGAAACCAGAAATAGATTTTCCCTGTCAAAAGGTTCAATTGCATGACCAACCAAACGTTCAGCATTGCCATTACCATACATTTCAGCAGTATCAATCACCTGAACACCGTGTTCAAGGCCCGCTCTTATTGCTTCTACTTCTTGAGAAAATTTACCTGCTTTGTCTCCCACATTCGAAGTACCTAAGCCTATGGGAAAAACTTCTCTTCCGGCTATTTTTACCTTTTTCAAATTCTTCACTCCCTGTGAATAAAAATTTGGTAGTCACTGCGCACTGGAGCCTATAATAATAACTACCTTATCTTTAATTGCCATACACTATCGTATAGTTGCACTATAAACCCTGAATTCAGCTCTAGAGCAATACTGGGCACTCTTTTAGAGAACAACAGCATTTGTAAATTTGTTTACAGTTGGTGAAAATGATTCTTACACTTCTATTGTTCATCTAATTCCGAAAGCGAAATTTTATATAGCCTATCATCATTCCCTTGAGAAATACCTCGTCCATCTTTATTATTACTAATAAAATAAAGCTCACCATCCTCAATCCGTACGTCTCGAATTCTTCCAAGGTCAGTTACGACTTCACGGTATAAGTTGAATCTCACTATCCATACTTTACGTTATTACGATCGAGAGGGACTCATCCCTTTTGTAGAACGGACTGCTAGTGGAACTAGGATATTTAAAGATTCAGATTTGGACTTATTAAAAATAATTCAATGCCTGAAATCTAGCGGAATGACCATTAAAGATATTAAGCAATTTATTCAATGGTGTTCTGATGGAGATGCCAGCCTGCAACAAAGAGATGATCTTTTTATAAAACAAAAAGCTGTTGTCGAGAAATAAATGGAAGAACTAAAAAAGACATTAGGGATTATTGAACATAAATGTCAATATTACAGGACGGCACTTGATGCAGGAACAGAAGATGTTCATAAAAACAATAAAATCGGAAACACCGTTTTTGAGTAATGTAAAATGAGGGGCTGGGACACAACTAAAATGCTAAACTTCAAAGACGAGCATGGGAGAAAGTATTTGTAGACTCTGTCCGGGAGTATGAGTCGGCAAAGGCCTGGCCATCACTGTATTTCCTGTCCCAATCCACTTTCGCTAAACTAAAGTAGATTAGTGGAACCCAATGATTGATGTTAATATTAAAGGGGTACTAAATGGTATAGTTGCTGTCTTGCCTACTTTTTTAGTACAAAATTCTGGACAGGAAGTGGTGTGTATAACGGGACAAAACTTAGGAGCAGTTCATTTCACATGAACGGGTTGTAGACTTGATTAAAATTACGATCGATTTACCTGAAGGGACAGTAGTTAGTGATATTCTTATAACATCTATTAAACAGTATATTTCACTCTAAATTTGTGATTCAGTTTCCGAAAGTATTAGTATGTCATCGTTATACAGTAAAGCACAGTTGATTTGGGACAGTAAATTTTGAATTAAAAATGAAGTGGTTCATCATTTTCTTACGAAAAACTAAGTTTACTAAAAATTAATATTTTAATAGGATCGGGAGGAAGTATTCATGGAATTTGTTACATTAAGCATGGGCTCGAAATTACCGATTGTTGGTAGTGGTACTAATACCTTTGGGAAAGTAGACCGTAACTATATGGGAGAGATCAATGGTGATACCACCGAATTGAAAGATGCGATCGCCTTAGGATATCGTCATTTTGATACAGCGATTTCTTATCGAAATGAAGCCGTTGTAGGTAAAGCAGTTAAAGAAAGTGGTTTACCTAGAAGTGAATTCTTTTTGACCTCAAAAATTCCTGGTAAAGAAGAATTCACTGCCAATGAAGCTGCGGTACGTCGTGGGGTGGAAGAAAGTTTAGCAGCTTTAGATACATCATATATTGATTTGTATTTAATTCATCATCCATGGGACAATTTGGCAGAGATTCCTGGCGTTTGGCGTGTCTTAGAAGAATATGTCGATCAAGGTATTTTAAAAGAAATTGGTGTGTCAAATTTTGATGAAAAAGAATTAGGCCATCTTTTAGAACATGCTCGCATTCAACCTGCAGTCAACCAAATTGAATCCCATCCTGGAAAATGGAACAATGGCATTATTCGTTATTCATTAGAGAACCAAGTCATTCCAGAAGCATGGGGACCACTAAGTAGAGTCAGTGATGAAGCAAAAGAAACTCTAAGTGCAATCGGAACAAACTACAATAAGACGTGGGCACAAATTATTTTACGTTACCAAATTGAGCGTGGTGTTGTGGTCATTCCTAAATCCCATAACAAAGAGCGTCAAGCCTTGAACTTAGAGATTTTTGATTTTGAATTGACAGAGGATGAACGTAAGATAGTTGCGAGTTTGTAGTGTAGAAGTTAACTTATAAAATGAAACTTCAATCAGTGGGGTTTTCCTTCATCCCCCACTGATTCGTATCAAAGGCTAAATATGCGACAACCCTGCACTAGTACGTCCGGATAAAAAAACACGATAAGCCCTAAGCGGAAGTCTTACAGCCGGTTAATGTGGGATAAACAAATAGCACATAGTAGGACAATATTGCTCATTAATTTTTTTGATGAAGTACTCTCTATTTAGTCAGTTGTAGATACTTATGATTGATTCCTAAAAAAACAAAATATTAATGGGGGTGACCACAATGAATAAACAAGAAAGTATTGAGATAAAATCTTTTAACTTTAAAGATGATGGACATATCCCTAATAATCCCAACTACTCATTACTTCTTTATAAAAACGTTCTAAATTTTCAAGATGATATGAAAGAAATTTTCAGTCAGAAATGATTGGTACGGTGCATGGAATGGAACAGTGGCCACTTACCATCATTATCATAGTAATACTCATGAAGTACTCGCAGTAGTTAGTGGATGGGCAAATCTTCAATTAGGTGGGGAAAAAGGAGTAGAAGTTAAAGTTACAAAAGGAGATGTTATTGTTCTGCCTGCGGGTACAGGACATAAATTAATAGAAAAAAGTCCAGAGTTCGGTGTTGTTGGAGCATATCCAAACGGAAATAAATACGATTTTTGCTATGGAAAAGAAGATGGAAGTTTGGCCCGATTCGTTCAAGACTTCGCCCGTTTTAACATGGAATCCGCCCGATTCAACGCAGGCTTCGCCCGATTATGCCAGAAAAGCACTTTGCTTTCTTAGGGAGGCAATATCCACACACAACTTTACATTGAAGCAGATGACTTGCACACTTGAATAAGCTCTATTATCTCACCATCAGGTCCTTCATAAAAAACAGTCACCCAGCCATTTTTCAGCTTATAGGGACCATCTGACGAAGAGAGTCCCTTTCCTTTCAGTTTTTTCACCCAGCTTTCTATGTCTTCAACTCGCCAGGCTATATGAATTGAATGGCATGGGAGCGGACTGTCTGCTGATTTAATTAATTCGATTCGCACATCTTCGTTTTGTAAGAAAGCAATTTTCTCACCGCTCAATGTAAGGTATTGCTCAATTTTAAAGTTAAACATCCTTTCATAGAATGAAATGGAATCATCTAAATTCCGTACATCAATACCAGCATGATGCCATCTCATCACTTCTCTCCCAGTGATAGGATTAGATTCATATCACCAAATTCATGCCAAAGATATTCGGCCGTCAATGCTTCTTCATAAGCTTTCATAAGCAGTTTTTCATCAATAAAAGCACTAAGCAGATCCAGATGACTTGCCTCTGGTTCATGAAACCCTGTTAAAAGTCCGTCCACTGCTCTCAGCGGGTACCCTTTTTGAATATATAGACGTGTGATTCCTTCCTGTGCTTCAACATGACCAGTATGGTTGACCGCTGTTTCAAGAGCGCGAACAACGGTTGTTCCAACTGCAATAACACGTTCCTTATCTTTCTTCGCTGTGTTTACCAACGCTGCTGTTTCTTCTGGAATGCAAAATGTTTCGGGATGGTTGCTCGGATCAGGCCAGCGGTCATGTCCATAATAACTTAATCCAGCATGCAGCTGCAGGTAAGCAATCTTGACTCCCTTTTGCTGTAATCTATTAAGGAGCTTCCAAGAAAAGGCTCTTCCTGCTGAAGGCATTTCCACTGAACCTGGAACGGAAGCATAAACAGTCTGATACATCTCTAACGGCCACGGTGTTTTAATATATTCATAGTAAACCGGCTCCCCGTATCGATAAATCGCATCAGATAAAGCCAATCCACTCTTTGAAAAGGAAAGAATCATCAAAGGCGCCTCATTTCCCTTTCCTAGAATGGTTGCCGTCAATTCACCAGGTAAATCTATCTTTTCCCCGACATTCAATGTTTCTTCTATAATAAGTGCTTCCCATTCATGATTAGTTAATTTTCGGGATAATCGAATTTCAATTGTTTGCTTCCCTCTTTTTCCTTTTAACACAGGCGGAATAGTGCGGCTATTATTTAGTACAAGCAAATCCCCTGCACGCAAGCTGGAATCCAGCTGATCAAAATAATGATGAAAGGATTCTCCTGTCACTTTATCGAGAGTCATTAAGCGGACATGATCCCTACTTATCCCTCTATATTCCGCGGGGGTACTTGAATCTAAATATTTAGGCACTTGGAAGGAACGGGTAGCCATCATTGAATATCCCCTTTTTCTTCTAAAAAAGATTGTGTCTCAAATCTGATTCCGTTCACTTCTAGGGATTCATTCAAGGCGATCGATACAAATGCTTTTGCGGTATCATTCGGATCATCCAATTCATAATCACAATCTGGAACCGCAATCCAGTGCATCTCTGTATCCATTTCGCCTGGGTCAACCATACATACACTAACCCCTGTATCCTGCAGCTCATCTGCCCATGTTTGTGTTAATCCCTCCACAGCAAACTTGGAAATACCGTAGGCACCCCATTCCGCATATCCCGTATTTCCTGCATCTGATGTGACATTAAGGATTCTTCCTTTATTTTTGGTTAACATGCCCGGCAATACACGCTTCGTGACAAGGAAAGGATTGATCGCATTTACTCGGAGTACTTCCGCAAAATCATGATCCGGATAATCAGCCAACAGTGTAGGTCCTGGTCCAAATATGGATGCATTATTAATTAACACATCAATCCGTCCAAACGCCTCTTCTGCAATCGATACGAACCGCTCAACATCCTTGGCTTTAGAGATATCTGCCGTTACTGCGACAACTTCTGCTCCAAGCTCTTGGGCTTCCATCTCAACCTTACGCAACAGCTCTTCTCCTCTTGCACAAATAGCAAGCCGTACTCCTTGTTTTGCGAATGCCAAGGTCAAAGCTCTCCCAAGGCCTTTAGATGCACCTGTGATCATCACAACCGTTTTCATAAAATTCACTCACTTCCTTATAATTAGTCCTTACTATTACTTTAAAGAAAGTGAGCATTGGACACATCGGGAAGAAGACGGAAAGCTACTACTCAAATAGATGATTCACATATACAACTTTTGAATGAGAATAATTCGTTCATAAAAGGATCGCCAAATACGTGATCCCTCTGACAAAATGTGATATCGTACTTTGTCGTCATAACACTTTGAAATACCTTTTGAAGAAGGGCCCCTTACCAGTTAATGAGAATTACCTTGCTTTTCGAAGTATTCATTTTGCAGAAGTCCCATATGGATAATGTCATGCCATTTTCCTTCCCTAAATAGGCTTTCTCTACTATTTCCTTCCTCGTGAAAACCAATTTTTTTATACAAACGAATAGCCCTATTATTGAATGAAAATACCTGAAGAGAAACTCTATGTAAATTCATTTCATAAAAGGCATAGTCCAACAGTAATTTCAATCCTTCTGAACCGTAACCCTCTCCCCAGTATTTCTTCTCTCCAATATCAATAATGCATTCGGCATTTCGATTCTTATCATCAATATTAATTAAAGCTACGACCCCTATCGATGTTTCATTGCTTTTTTCAACCATGATGTAACTTTTACTGGTATGTGATCCCAGGATAACCTGATCAACAAACTCTTTAGTTTCTTCCAACGGATAAACATCTAATGAAGGATTGGTAGAATACATAACATCCATATCATTTCTCCACTTATGATAAAGTGCTGTATCTTCCATTGTCATCTTTCTTAATCTAACTCTTGATGATTCAAACAACATAATATCCCCTCCTTATTTTGCATGTATTGGATTAATTAATTTTTCTAGAGTGAAAAGGAAGACAGATAATTGATCCTTTACTTTGGTTTGCTCATGCCCAAGCTGAAATGTGTCCAACATTAAACCATTTATAAATGAGACGAGATACCTCGCAATCGAACGAGTAGACTGTTGAGGTTTAAATTCTTCTCTGAGAATACCTTCGTTTAATACTTTTTCAATAGCTTCTACAGTCCGAGCATAGCGTTCAGATATATAAGGAAAATGATCTTTATTCTTTGCATAATTAGATGATAGAAAAAATTCTGCTTTTGCAAGGAGCAAGGTTTGATTAGCTGCTTCAATATAAAATTGTTGTTGCTCAACCCAGTGTTTTAATTGTGGCCATAATCTCTCCTCATCAGGCAGCATAAAATATTGAATATCTTTTTGGTCATCATATTTTAAAACTTCGATAAAAACATGATCAATATTATCGAAATAACTATAAAATGCCCCTCTAGAGATCCCAGCTTCGTCCATAATATCTTGCATTGATGTATGCATATACCCCTTTTCAATAAACACCTTCTTCGCTGCTTTTATCAACTCTCTTTTTCTTTCATTTTTATATTCTTCGCTAACTTTTGGTGTCATAAAACCACCCTCCATTGTGAGTGACAAAAGACATAAATAAAATATACACAAGTGTCGTTTATATTGTTCATTATAACGACACTTGTATATAGTTTCAACCTTCTTGTATTGAAATGTTGATATCGGGATTGGAAAAAGTTCCATCAAGAATAATTGCGCCTTAATGTTCTATCGCCAGCTTCGAATCGTTTCCAATATATTCTCTGTACACCCCCCTGCCCACCTTACAATTGTTCCGGCCAAACGAGGTAACAACAACAATAAAATGATTCCTGCTATGCAAGCTACAATAGCACGCGGTAATGTATCAATCGTAATCATCATGACGGTCATATCAAATAATCTATACAAATAAGGAGATAAAATCATCGCGATTGGCAGTAAATAACAGACAAAAGCAGCAATAAAAGTTAAGAAACCTAGAAGAAATCTTGGGAAAATCATGATGCCCACTGCAAACCAATTTCTTTTGTCTGAAACTTCCTTTGTCACTTTATCTTGTGGGTCCCACTTTAAGGTAGGAATATTGATGTACGCATATTTTTCTGCTGCCTTTCGATCCAAATCCAGCAAAAAAGGAATCGTTCGAAAAACCCCTGCTAAAATCGGGATACCAACAACAGTAAAACTTACTCCAACGGAAAATATTACGCTTATTAAATAAAAAGCGAAGTATAAGAAGCCAATAAAAAACCAGAGGAACAAATAGACAAAATTTTTAATATTTGAGATAAGTAATCCCATATAAAAAACCACCTTTTCTTTTAATAATGGAATAATATTAGATTCCGTATATCCCATGCGTATTTCATTATCCATACTTCACGTCATAAGGCATAGTGACATTTTGTCATTTGTTTTCATGACTGATATTCATAATGCCTTGTAGTAAAATAGTGATGATCACAACACTAAATAAGCGGGGTTCTATTATGTATGACATCATCAAAAAGTGGTACTGGTATGACTGGATGGTATTTGCTGTTCGCTCCATTTGGTTACTCTCTGTCCTAATCGGTTTATGGGAATTTCATAACGTTTTATCATTCCCACTTTGGATTCTGTTTGGATTGCCATTCATTGTCTTTTCAATTCCATTTTTAATCCAGCAATTTTACAGAAGATATTTCATCCTTACAGAGATTATTATTTCGGGTGGTTATTGCATTATTTTGGCTTTCCTTCTTCCTGATTCAATATGGCAGTTTATTCCGATTGCTTTTGTAATAGGTTTTTACAGTATCCAAAGGGTCTATATTTGGTCTGGCCCCTTAACTATTGTAGTCATTCCCTTTACCATTGGGATCGTCACCGATCAATCTTTGACTGACACCGTTCTTCGTTTAATATCAAATTATGGTGTGGCATTTGGACTTGGATATGCTTTTCAGCTACTTGTAACCAATCATAAGCAAGGCTTACTCATACGTAAGCAAAACAGTGTGCTTGAACAATATGTGCACCAGGTGGAGCAACTCACATTACTGGAGGAACGGAATCGTTTATCACGGGAATTACATGATACAGTCGGTCATACCTTTACAACGATGATCATGGGGATGGAGTCGATCCGTTCTTCATTGACAGATGAAAAGGTTATACGTAAGCTAAATGTTTTACTGAATGCGGCACATGACGGTTTAAAAGACATGCGAAAACTTGTACACCAGTTGGAACCGTCGACAGTGGAGCTACCCCTTATTCAAAATGTAAAACAGTTAGTGGACAAATTTATGGAGAGTACGGATATCTCTGTAAAGTTTCGATGTTTTGGAGATGAATATAGCTTATCAAAGGAAGTTAAATTAACAATCATTCGTTGCATTCAGGAAGCATTAACAAACGCTGTTAGACATGGGCGCGCAAGTGAAATCAGAGTATCTCTATATTTCGACAACTTGGAGTTACGCTTACAAGTTGAAGATAATGGCGTATTGAAACGAGAGAAAAAAATTGAGCTCGGTTTTGGCTTAGGTGCGATGAAAGAAAGACTGCAGGCTTTGCAAGGAAATTTATCCATACATACAGACAATATGGAAGAAACGGTGTTGATCTGCACCATTCCAAGAAATAGCGAAGCCAATACCGACACACTCAGGGTAATCCTAGTAGATGATCAACCTGGCATTTTGGATGGGTTGAAGACAAATTTGGAGAGTCACAATCAACTGCAAATTGTCGGTATAGCTGAATCTGGAGAGGATGCCTTATCATTATGTAACCACACCCAGCCCGATATCGTACTTATGGATGTAAATATGGCTAATATGAACGGAATAGAAGCGATGGAAGCAATAAAGGAAAAGAATTCCATGATCAAGTTTGTTATTCTCTCATCTTTTGAGAATATCGATCAAGCGGTAGAGGCACTGCAAAAAGGAGCAAATGGCTATTTACTTAAGTCTATTCAAGCAAAAGAGCTCATTGATACCCTTCATTTCATTCACCGTGGAGATACCATTATCTACCATGAAATTGCTAATCAGGTGTTTGAAAAATTGAAGGAGCAAAATGTTACAGGTGGTAAACATGCCAAAAATGATTATGGCCTGACATCTCGAGAAATTGAAATTATTCGCTATTTAGCCAAGGGTATGCGTTATAAGGCCATTGCCGCCAGACTTTATTTATCGGAGGGTACAGTTAGGAACTATGCGTCCGAAATGTATGCGAAACTTGGTGTAAGCAATCGTGACCAGGCTGTAGAAAAGTGTTTAGAGAATGGATTGATATCTCATTGATTTCTTTCAAATTTTGGTTAGATCGGGAGGGATAGGGGGAATTTGTTATGATCGTGTCGATACGATGGTAAAATTCTCCGAAAAAGTAGTCAATGTATTAGCATATAAATACAACAAAAGAAGATCAATTCACCTTGTCCGATCCGTTGAGAAACTCCTTAACAATCGGACAAGGTAAGAACAAAAGCGCAAGCGCCCGTTTAGCGACGTACAAACTTTCATAGTAAGGATGAACAGCTAAAAATGCGCCGTCCTGGCGGCAGACTCAAACGCGACTTCCTGTCGCTTCGTCTGCACTAGTACCTCCTGTACGTCGCAACGCTGTTCTGACCTACATCCTGTAGCCCTGAGATAAAGGATACACGGCGAAGCATGAGCCGATGTTGACTTACGCAAGCAGAAGCTGAAAGTTTGCTAGTCGCTGGGCGCTGGAGCTGGATGTCAAGCCGCATTGTAAACAGTTATCCACAGCCAAGAATTTTATAGTTTCCTAAACCATAAAAAATGGACAAACGAAAGCACTAGCCAGAACAACCGGCTATTCAATCGATAAGCCTACACTTTTTCTTCAGAAGCCTCAGCCGTGTTGATTCCCGCTGTTCCTCCGCCAATAATGGCGATCAGACGCAATTTCCATGATCACATACGATTTTTTTATCGCTGTTGAAAGGCTACTTTTACACCTAACCAAATATAAATCAAACCTGCAAATTTTCCGCTCCATTGTCCAAGTTCGGCAGTTCGCTTCATCAAACGGCCAATGGGGCGAACACTGATAGCAATCAAGGTTGTGTAAAGACAGCTCATGATCACAAATATCATACCTAGCAATAAAAATTGTACAATCACAGAACCCTTTTCAGGATGGACAAACTGTGGTAGAAAAGCTAAAAAGAAAATAGCCGTTTTTGGATTCAATACCTCTGCCAATACGGCTTGGCTATATGTTTGAAGACTTGATGCCTTTGAAACGGAAGGAAGGACTTGCTTATTAGGCTTTTCTGCAATAGCTTTAAGCCCCATATAAATCAAATAAACTGCCCCAGCATATTTGACAAGGTTAAATGCAGTAGCTGAAGTCATCAAAATGGTAGAAAGCCCCATAGCAGCAAACATTGTATGTATGAAATCACCTGTTGCAATGCCAAAACCTGTCAGTATCCCTGTTTTTCTACCTCCTCGTATCGTGCTGGATGTAGTTAAAAGCACCGCAGGACCAGGTACCAAAAACAAGCCTAAAACCACTACAACAAATGTTCCTAAAGTTGAAAACTCTAGCATTTAAACATCACTCCTTTTCCGGAACATCCATCACTATAACTATATTCCTAATATTTCCCTCTGTGTACAGGTAGCGAGAAGCAATTTCAAACCTGTTCAATCTCTAACCTTCTATGAGCTAGTCTTATTATTAATGTAGTATATTCACGTTCTGTTTGGCATTTGTTCACGAAAGCCAATTGTTTTGACTATATGGACATGATAAAATCCTCGAAACTCATATAATGCCTTACCCCCATTCCATTGTTCTAAATTCGCCAAAGAACGAAGACGAATAGTGCTAATGAGACCAAACTTGAAATGGTCCGAACATGGTTCCAAGCTGTCCATTTTAAATAGTAATCTTCCCATAGCGCCAAACTTTCTGCATCTGTAGCTATTATATTAGCTAATGCATCATTTAGTGGAACATTACATACCGCCGTAACCAGCAAACTTCCCAAAAGATAAAACAAACTACTAGCAAATATATAAATGGCATTGGGCTCTTGCCAATTTAATAATGAAATAATCACCAGTATGATACAAACAAGAGATGTCCCCATAAACACTGTAAAAAATAGCCGATTTAGCACAGCGCTATTTATGGACTGCATTGCTGAAATCCCTTGTTCTGGAGAAAGTCGTTGGAGAGCCTTCATAACAAATGCCGAAAATGCAAAGAACAATCCAGCAATCAACCCGGAGCCCAGTGATGCAATAAAAATTAGCATGGGAGTGAGTTTTTCGATTATATTTCATCCTCTCTTTGCGCATTCTCTTTAAGATTGATTGAAGGACAATTTCTCATCATTTCGTGTACCACTTGTTTAGGATTTTCGCTTTCAAATACAACATGATCAAACTCACATCCTTTTAATTGAAGCATGACTACTTGATCTGCGTGATGATAGGCTAAAAAATATTTCTTATCTTCAATTATAAATATTCCAGCTTTATAGCCAGTTGTTGTGATACCTGTTCTCTTTATAGCCGCTGCCCACGGAAAATGAAATTTCCCCACCCGAATTTCTTCAATTGAGCTATAAGGTATTTTGATCTCTTTCCTCAAGGTCAAAGCCGCTGTCCAACCCGAAATATTTAATCGTAACTCTTGATCTCCAGTCATAATTTGAAAACTCATCTTGTATCTCCTCCAATTTATATAGCTAATCATCGATGGTTTATTTAACCAGTAACCCGATGAAGGAAATCACATAGAAGACAATTCCTTTTAGGTTATTGTATTCCTTATGTTTAAGATACACCCTTTCGTCCTATTAAAGATTACTTTTTATATTGACTCTATAACTATTTCCCCCTCGCATGAAGGCACTTCAAATCCGTTTAAGTAAGAAGTTAAAGTATCTTCCGTGATAGGAAATGCTGCATTTGCATCAAATCTTTTACTCCGTATATCCAACCGTTTGCGAATAATTTCAGGGCTAACTTTCAAATAAATAAGTTTCCACTCACCCCCAGCTTCTTCAATTAGCTGTTTGTATCTATCTCGCTTGGCTTTTTGCCAAAAACTAAAATCAATAACAACCTCTCGTTTATCCTGAATTAGACGTATCAATTGATGTCGAAGCCTTCTTTCAGCTTCAATTTGATAATCTCCATATTTCTCTACAGGATAATCTATTCCATAACGTCCATTAACCTTCCAAATCTCTTCATCAATTGAAAGACGTACAAACCCTTCTGTTTCCATACGTTGTGCGAATGTGGTCTTCCCTGAACCCGCTACACCACACGTCATAATAATGCATGGATTTGAAGTTATTTGTCTTAATATGTCTTTTACATTTTCTTCAAAATTGGACAATACCTCACTCCTTAATAACTTCTCTTTTTTCTTCTATATATTCGGGTTCTTGTTCTTCTAAAGAGTCAAAATCAATATCTGGATGACCGCTTAATCATGAACCACAAATTTTACATATCTTCCATTTTCTCACATGTAAGCTGAATTCGTTTCCATATAATAGAATAAATGAGAGAACCTTTTGTTTGATTAAATGCGAAAGATTCCCCCATTAGTTTTTATTAAATAATTTGTTCTCACGATTTAGATCTTGTTGGTATAAAGGATCTATGTTTCCATGTTAAAAGCACTGTACCAGCCAAAAAGGCTAATACTCCTATTACATAAGGGAAATAAGTGTTAATATCAAATAAAATTCCTCCTAATATAGGCCCTACTACACTTCCTAGGCTTACATATGCATTGTTCATACCCGCAATAAATCCTTGCTCATTATTAGCTAATTTGGATAGCACTGTATTGATAACTGGACGCAGAATGGAAGTTGCTGTATATAGTAAACAAGTCAACAATAAGATAGTCCAAAAGCGTGTGGTGAACAAGAGAAATAAAAAACTAACCCCACCAGCTATCATTGTTCCGTTTATAACCTTCGATTCACCAAAGAGGGAGACCAGTTTATTCGTTAATAACAGTTGCACCATAACACTTACAAATGCTGCAATTGTAATTACCATTGCAATATCCTTTGCCGTATAGCCGAATTGTTTGTCAACAAACAGTCCAAAAATTGCTTCAAAAATGTATAAAGATACACTATAGAGAAATACCAAAAGCAACGGAACAACGTAAGGTACCCGAATGGAGCGTAATATTTGCTGTACCATTGGTTGGGGTGAAACGGTGTCCGCTTTCGTCATCTCCGTCTTTTTTTCTAACGTTTCAGGAAGTAAAAAAAAGGACAGTAAAAAGGAAACAAAGGAGATAACAGCTGCAAAATAAAAAGGTACATATAAACCATACGTTGTTAGAAAACCCCCAATACCAGGACCTATGACAAAACCAAATGATATGGAAGCATTAAGGAAACTTAACCCCTTAGCACGTTCTTCTTCTGTCGTTATATCAATAATACATGCCATAGCACCGGGAATTAACAGGGAGACTGCAATACCAGTTAAAAACCTTCCCAAAAAAAGCAACCAAAAATGAAAAGAAAAAGCAAAGAACAATTGAGATAAAGTAAGACAAATTAAACCAATCTCGATAATTCTTTTTCGGCCATAGCGATCAGCAAACCGTCCAGCAATGGGAGATAAAAATAACTGAATAATACCGTAAGTAGCAACTAATAATCCCATCATTTGTCCATTTGAATTAAATTTCTCCATAAAGGTCGGTAATATTGGGATAAGCAAACCAAATGCAGCCGTAGCGATAAACACACAAATCATTAAAAGAAATAATGTATTTATCTTACTAACCTTAAACATCAGAACATTCTCCTCTTTATGACACTCACCATTGAACTCATTTTAAATTCATTATCATTTTATAAAATGATAATAACATTCTGCATTTATACTGTCAATATGTAATAAAACTTTCTAATGCTCAGGATTTGATTAGTCGGACTTTTTTAGATAGCATATTTGTGATATAAATGTAGCCCCTAACAATCCGCTCCTATGAACCACTTTTCGGATTTTTCATCCTAATTTTTGGTTCATAGACAAGACACTTCTATGAACCACTTTCCTGCTTTTTAATCTGTTTTTTGGGTCGTAGACCCTCTCTACGAACCACTTTTCTGGTTTTTCACCTAAATTTAGGTTCATAGACACCCCTATGAACCACTTTCCTGTGTTTTAATCTGATAAAGACTATTAGGGCGCTAGCCGTAGAGAAGTGGTTCCTTTTATCAGTGGCAAAGTTTTACACTACTTTTTCCATTTCTTCTTCTGTCACTAAACATTGCTTTAACGAATCGATAATATGTTGCTTATCCATATTACTGCCAATAAAAACGAGTTCTGTCATTCGGTCGCCTGTTTCCTCATCCCAGTCTACAAACGAATCTGGATCTTCTGCTTTTAGTTCCTCCTGTTCTTCTTGAGAATAACTGGCTAACCATCTGCCGGCGTCTTCTAGAATTATCATTGATCCTGCTTGGGACAAGAATCCAGCTACATCATTTTTTGTTACTAGCCAGAAGAAGCCTTTTGCCCGCAGTATTGTTGATGGCCAATTCTCCAACCATTGTTGAAATCGCTCTGGGTGAAATGGCTTTCTGCATCTATAGACAAAGGAACTGATCCCGTACTCTTCGGTTTCTGGTATATGCTCCTCATTTAATTCTTTGATCCAGCCTGCTCCTTGACTGGCCTTTTCAAAATCAAACTGGCCGGTATTCAGTACTTGTACTGGATCGATTTGGCCCAATGTGGCCGGAATGATTTTCGCTTCCGGATTTAACGTATAGAGTAAATGCTTTAACTCCGTAATCTCCTCATCCGAAATCTTATCTACTTTATTTAAAACAATCACATTGGCGAATTCAATTTGATCAATTAGTAAATCAACAATCCCTCTTTCGTCGTCCTCAGATACATGCATTTTCCGATCCATTAGCAAATCCTCGGATCGATAGTCCTCCCAGAACTGTTGCCCATTCACAACAGTTACCATAGTATCAATCTGGAAAAGAGTCTGCAGGTCAACTCCTAATTCTTCGTCAGCATATACAAAGCTCTGCGCTACCGGGATCGGTTCCGATACACCACTTGATTCTATTAATACATAATCAATATCCATCCTTGCTAATTTCTCTAACTCTACGATCAAATCTTCCCGTAAGGTGCAGCATATACAGCCGTTTGTCATTTCCACCATATTTTCTTCTGTTCTGATAAAGCCACCTTCTTTTACGAGCCTTGCATCCACATTAATCTCGCTCATATCGTTAACAATAATCGCTATTTTTAACCCTTGCTGATTTTCAAGCAAATGATTAAGCAGTGATGTTTTACCGGCCCCAAGAAAACCACTTAAAACTGTCACTGGAATTTTTTTACTCATCCTTCTTTCTCCTCTCTTTCCCGGTCCAGATAGATGCGACTAGGTGTAGTACCTTTTTGAGATACATATTTCCCACTATACCCTTCCGTCGTCTGATCCACTTGCGCAATAACCAACTGACATACGCGCATACCGGCTTGCAACTGGACAGGCACACGGTTCGCATTAAACAATTCCAAGGTGATTTGACCAGAAAAACCCGGATCAATCCAACCGGCATTTTGAATAAAAACGCCAAGTCTTCCTACTGAGCTCCTTCCCTCTACAAAAGCAGTTAAATGATTAGGTAGACCAATTTGTTCCAATGTGGTTCCTAACATAAAGGTTTGGGGCGGGACCGTTATAACCCCTTCTTTTGTTACTTCTATTTCCTGATAATTTGCTGGTTGCTCAACCGATAAAAAAGGAGTGGATATGTCGTCAACGACTAGAAATTCCTCTCCTAGACACAAGTCAATAGAGGCCGGTTGAATGCTTAATTCTTGAAAAGGAGTGATGGACAACTGGTTGTCAGATACATACTGTTTTATTGTTTTTCCTGATAAAATCATCTGTATTTACTCCTAATTATGATAATTTCCAAGGAAATGGATTTCTAAATTGTGACCAATCCTCACTCATTTCCGACTCACTCAACAGACAACGGTCCAAGTCCTGCGTTATTTGCTAGCGCTCTAAATCCATTCCAATGAAAACAAGCTTTGTGTGGCGGTCTCCATATTGAGGATCCCATAACTCTCTGATTTCCGGATTATTTTCTACTAATTCCTTTTGGCGGGCTTTTGGTAATGAAGCTACCCAGTAAGCCAATGGCTCCACTTCTACAGAAGGACCTGCTTGAGAGAGCAATAATGCTATATCATGATGTGTGGCACACCATATTATCCCTTTTATCCGGACAATCTCTTTCGGTAAATCTTGATACCAGCTGAACAATCGCTCGGTATGAAAGGGTAATCTTGATGTATATACAAATGAACCAATTCCATATTCTTCAGTTTCTGGAGTATGATTTTCAATTCCTTCATTTAGTTCCTTTAACCAACCAGCTGATTCACTCGCCTTTTCAAAATCAAACAAACCGGTATTTAATATTTCTTCTGGCTCTACCTTACTATGTTGTGTACGGATAATATTCGCTTCAGGCTGTAGCTTGCGAATCACCTGCTCCAGCTTCTGTAGATCTTCCTCTTTTACCAAATCGGTTTTATTTAGTACAAGCACATTACAGAATTCGATCTGGTCAATTAATAAATCAGCAATATTTCGTTCATCCACGTCACTGACCGCCTGTTTCCTGTCAAGAAGCGAGTCACCAGATCCGAAATCATGCCAGAAGCGATTTGCATCAACCACTGTGACCATCGTATCCAAACGGCAGTATTTTGTCAGATCAATCCCCATTGTTTCATCAATATAAGAGAAGGTCTGGGCCACTGGAACTGGCTCACTAATTCCAGAGGATTCAATTAGAATATAGTCAACATCGCCTTTTCTTACGAGTTTTTCAACCTCTACTAATAAATCCTCTCGCAACGTACAGCAAATACAGCCATTGGACATTTCGACCAGCTTTTCCTCTGTCCGTGAAAAACCGCCCTGCGATTGAACCAGCTCACTATCAATATTGACCTCACTCATGTCATTGACGATCACCGCTACCTTTAATCCTTTCCGATTATGTAAAATGTGGTTCAATAAAGTTGTTTTACCGGCCCCTAAATAGCCACTTAATACTGTAACAGGTATATTTTTCATTCGTTCGTCCTCCTTTTAAAATAAGAAATACAAGCCAGCAGCTAGTAAAGCTGCACTTATAACACTTGTCAGCATTTGCTTCCCACCGATAGATAAGGCAGTTTTCCAGCCGAGTTCCTTACCAATTGTAAATAATGTCACTAGACATGCAGAAAGTGTAGAAGCTAAGTAAACAAGAATAAATATCTGACTGATTGACATGTTCATTAATAAACTACCCTGTCCCTCATTTAAGACAAGCAAGCCATCCTTTCTGATAAAAGAAAAGATTAAGCCTGATGCTGCCTCTGCAGGAAGGGAAAATAGAGATAATAATGGCATGGCAAGCCAGCCGAACATCGTTATCACATCTATTGCTTGTAGCACAGAAGCAACAAGACAGATGATTAAGAAGATAGGCATTGCCTGCAATAAAAATTTTTTGATCGATCCAGCAACTTTCCAGTAAAATGCCTGCCAATTTATTTTTTGAATATAAGGAAGTGGAGCGATACGTGTCAAATTGTTTGCCGCATTCCGATTCCAAATTCTTGTGTGAAACGCTCCGACTATAAATAACGTCAACAAATAAGGAATAAATAAAATTGGGGCATGAGCTGCATTAAAAATAGACAGTGTAGCTCCTATTTGATAACTACAGGCTGAGCCAAATGCAATCAGTGAAACACAAGATGTACGAGTACAAGCGCTACAGCTTCTGCTTTGAAAAACAGCAACCACATTACAGCCAAATCCAGTAATAACAGGAAGTAAATCCCTGCCTGTCAAACCAATTTTGCGCAGCCATGGATCGAGCGCACTTGTTATATGCTCCTGTATACCAGTTTCTTCAGTGAGGCTCGTCATAATGCTAATCAGCAGCACAACTGGAAAAGCCCATAAAAAAGAATAGGAGCCTAGAGTAATTAGCCCATAATCGCCCACCATAACATCAGCTAGAAAAGAAGGAGCCTGAACCGCCCAAGAAATAATTGGGGTAAGCAGATATTGCTCCGTTATTGGCTCCAGCCAGCTGACAAATAAATAGGCACCAAATACAGGCAAGGCAAATATAGCAAAAATAAATAAGCAAGCCAGCATTGGACCTGCTATTGGTAACCGAAATGCCGGGATTAATTGATTGATAGCATGAGGAGAGGGAGGGAGAAAGTCTAGAATGCTTTTCGTAGCCCCCCAAACCTTGGCCTCCCCAATGCATGCTATCACTTCTTCCTGTGCTGTATCATTCATCTCTCGCGTGTTAATCCAAACAACGGGGAGCTGCAATAATTCCCGCACTCGATTTTGTTCGGCCTGAGTTGGCAAATATAGGCTGGAGAAGTTTTTGGAACAACGGCGTTTAAATCAGTTTGGCCAAATCCTTGCGCAGGAAAAGAAGGCGTAATAAATTTCATTTCCTTAGGCCAACGTAAAAGAGAAGCCCCTACCTCATCTTTTTCCAAGACCAGATAGGATGCTTTCATTTGTTGCAGTAAAGCTGCGACACCGATTCCTGAAGGGCCAGCTCCTACAATAATGACATCATATATTTTATTCACAATACCTCTCCTAAATCATAATAATTACGATTTAAATCCCAGAAAAATTAAGCAAGACAATATTGAAAGCCCTCCTGCAATTCTTGATGATTCAGATGCTTTCCAATAAATACGACCTCGCTTTGCCGTTTTTCATCCTTCACCCACATATCACCTTCTGTACCTGCAAACAGCATGTGTACCCCTTGAAACACAATTTTTTTCTCAAGTTGCTTAATAAAAAGCACACCTTTGTAGCGATATAAACTTTCCCCTTTCACTTGGACTAAATAGGAAAACCATTTATTCACTCTCTCCAAGTCAAGCGGACGATCTTCTCGCAATACAAAAGATGTTACTTGCTGATTATGATGGTGGTGATGTGTTTCCGTTAATAAGCTGGGATCTATTTTCAAAATATTGTCTAAGTCAAAGGATTTATTCCCAATTAATGCCCCCGTTTCTACGTTTGCATATGTAGAATATAGCCGCTTCGCATTTGGATTCATAGCAATCAGCTGTTTTTCCAGCTCCTGCTTCTCAACTTCCGTAATGAGATCCACCTTATTTAAAAGTAAAATATCAGCAAAAGCAATCTGCTCACTTGGCTCCTCTTCGTTTAAATGTTGCTGTATATGACGTGCATCTATCATCGTAATCACGTTGTCAATGTCGAATGACTTCGCTGTTTGCTTATCCATTAGAAAAGTTTGAATAACCGGAGCAGGATTGGCCATGCCTGTTGTCTCAATCACAATCCGATCCAATTTTTCATCTTGTTTGATTAAATTACTTAATAAGTTAATTAAATCGCCACGCACATTACAGCAAATACAGCCGCTGTTTATCTCAATGATTTCTTCCCTTGTTGGGATCACAAGTTGACCATCAATGGATGTGTCGCCAAATTCATTAATGATGACAGCAACTTTTTGTCCAGACATGTCATGTAACAATTTATTTAATAGGGTTGTTTTTCCGGCACCTAAAAAGCCGGTTAAGATGGTTACCGGAATTGTGGTCTCTTGTGACAATCGTTTTTCCTCCTTACCCTGAACAAGAAAAGCGCAAGGCGCCTGCCTATCGGCGACAAGCAAATGTTCTGAGCCAAAGAAAAGCGTTTTTTGCCTTTCTTTGGCTCAGGTTATTTGACCTCGAGCCGATGGCGCCTGGAGCTGGACACCAATCGCAACGTAAACAGTTATCCACAAGCGGCAATTTTATAGTTTCCTTAACAAAGAAAAAACTGCTTTCCCCAAAGGGTGGAAGCATTCTTTTTCTTTCAGATCTTACATGTTTTTGTACCAGAGGGAAAATAGGATGTCGCTATTACCAGCTGGATTTCTTCACACCAGGGATTTGTCCTTTATGAGCGTATTCTCTAAAAGCGATACGGGACATTTTGAATTTCCTCATATATCCACGTGGTCTACCTGTAACCTCACAACGATTTTTCAAGCGTGTTGGAGAAGAATCCCGCGGTAATTTACGAAGTGCCTCATAATCCCCTTTTGCTTTAAGTTCTCTTCTTAGTTCTGCATATTGTTCAACCATTTCCTGGCGCTTTTTCTCTTTTACAATTTTGGACTTCTTAGCCATTTTACTGTTACTCCTTTCGGTTTTAACTCTTTATTTTCAATTATTTAAATAGTAATGATTACGAATTGGGATTCATTATACCTCACTCCCCCCTCTGTTGTAAATAGTAATCATTACGATTTATTTTTTAGTCTCACCTATTCTTAGTTCTTTACTTCTAGAAAATCCGCTTTCCCACAATAAAAGAAAGCTTAAAATGCGTGTTCAAAAAGGAGGATAAAAAGGACCGAGTCGGTTAAAAACGCTGACGTCCTGTCAGCAACACCGACACTAGTACATCCTGTACGTCGAAAGTTCGAGGCGGCGAAGCTTTGAGTACCGGACTTGCACAGGATGTGCTGACTTCTACGTTGCCCACAGGACGTGGGCGGTTTTAGTAGAAGTTCCTTATCCTAGTACATGAGGAGCGAAAAAGCGAGCCAACGAGCTTCCACAGGAGGTGGTGACTTCGACGTTCGACACAGAACGTGTCGATACTTAGTCGAAGATCCTTTATCTCGAAGTGTCATTTTTACCGGACTTTTTGACCATCCTCTTAAAACATTTCATCCACAAAGTCACTGATTACAGCAATCGCAGCCTTGCTTCCTTCACTGGCGGCAATTACAAGCTGAAAGGGGACAAATGTACTATCACCACAGGCGTAAACTCCTTTTAAACTTGTACGGTTATATGAATCTATTTTTATTCCATCCATATCATTCATTTCCAAACCAAGTTGCTCTGCAAAAGGGGCTGCCTGTTGCATATCATTAGCAACAAAACCTGCCTCTCTATGAAGTGAGTTACCATTCTTAAATTGAACACTCTTTAATTGCCCATTCTCTGTTGCTAATCGTAAGATTTCGTCTTCCACTACTTGGAAGTGTTTTTGCGCTAATATATCTTTTTCCTCTGAGGAAAAGATTTCCTTTCCATTTGTACAAATAACAATATCCGTGTTCCAATTTGAGAGCATTCTTATACCATGAAAAGCATGCTTCTGATCTGCAATATAAACAAGTGGGATATCTTTCAATTCCCAACCATCACAAAAAGGACAAACAAATAGGCTGGTTCCAAAGACATCGTGAATTCCTTCGATATCAGGCAGTATATCTTTCATGCCTGTTGCGAGAATAATCTTTTTGGCTTCATACTTCTCCCCGCTCTCCGTTTGAATATGAAAAGAAGATGGATTCTGGATAATATCCAGCACTCGCTCTTTTTGAAAGGATATATCAGGATACTTTTTTAGATCTGCATGTGCAGCCTTTCTAAAATCGGCTGGTTTGATAACATCTCTAGTAATAAAATTATGGGATTCCTGCGTAACCGCATTGCGCGGGGTATTATCGTCAAATAAGAGAACTTCTTTTCTTGCCCTTCCTAATACAAGTGCAGCATTTAATCCAGCAGGACCTCCACCAATTATTGCGCAATCATATAACATCTTCATCCACTCCTTTATTTGGTACAGGATCAAATCTGTATAATCCTTCGCTTACTATATCGTAATCATTACGATTTAACAATATATCTGCTTATTTCCATATTTTTTGAAAATTTGTATATCGAAAACATAAGCTTTTTGATTTACAATTATCACATACAGATAGTTGGTACATACAAAAAATATAATGAAAAATAGTCATTTAGAAAGGAAGTGTAGAAATGCTAATCGCCCTCATACTACTATCCATTGCATTAATAATTCAAACGGCTTACCTGATATACTACAAGAGCCAAGTGAAAGATATTGGAAATCAGTTGGCTTTTATTTCAGAGCATGACTCTTTCAAGTTTATTCAGACGCAAATCAAGCCTAAGGAGATTTATCGACTGATTGATTTATGCAACAGACTTCTTCGCAATCAAAGAAAACAGAATCAGGCATTTATAAAGAAAAGTGAGGAAATCAATGAGACGATCGTTAGTCTGTCTCATGATATACGTACCCCGCTTACATCACTTGATGGTTATTTGCAGCTAGCCGATCGCTCTGAAAATTCTAAAGAAAAAACGCACTATATTACGATGGCTCAGACTAGAATGAAACAAATTATTACGTTGGTAGATGAACTGTTTCTATATACGAAATTGCAAAACCCAGATTATAGTTTGGAGCTTGAATCAATTGACATCATGAATATATTGAAAAAACGCCTGTTCTTTTTTATTGAGGAGTTTTCCAAAAACAGCACTGCCCCTGACTTCGACCTACCAGAATCACCCGTCTATATAATGGGAGATAGAAATGCGTTGGAAAGAGTTTATGAAAATATTATCCGGAACTATTTTTCACATGGGGAAGGGAATTTAATCATTCATTATGAAGAAAATCAGAATGAAGTTCGGTTACGATTTCATAATTTGCTAAACCAGAGACAGTTAATCAATTTCAACAAAATATTTACCCGTTTTTACAAAGAAGATTCATCACGTAGCAACCCTTCTTCCGGACTAGGCCTGTCCATTGTAAAATCACTTGTGGAGAAAATGAATGGCTATGCCCACGCTGACTTGATAGATAATCAGTTTTGTATCAGTGTAGTTTTCAGAAAATAAGCAAAGGAGGATACATATGGAGGATGAGATGAAGCAGCCCCGTATTCTAATTGTCGAGGACGATGAACATATCAATAATATTATATATACCCTCCTCCAAAAGGAGAATTTCCTTTGTACTCAGGCCTATTCTGGCAGTGAAGGGAAAATGAACGTAGCTCGTCAAACCTATGACCTGATAATATTAGATCTCATGCTTCCTGGCTTATCCGGAGAAGCTTTTATGGGTGAATTAAGAACAAATTTAAAATGTGACACACCAGTCATTGTTTTGTCTGCGAAAGAAAAGCTGGATCATAAATTAAACTTATTCGATTTAGGAGCTGACGATTATGTCACCAAACCGTTTGAGGTAGAAGAATTACTCGCCAGAATAAATGTACATATTAAAAGAAGCGCAAAAAGTAAACTCATCACTTTATACAAGCATAAGAATTTAGTTTTAGATTGTAATACAATGAGCGTTACGATTCATAACTCAGAGTTAAATCTTACAAGACAAGAATATAAAATCATCGAACTTTTGCTAAAAAGCCCTACGCGTGTGTTTACAAAACAGGATCTATATGAATTGGCATGGGATGATGTCTACATCGGGGAAGATAAGACAATTACTGTTCACATTAGTAACATCCGCAATAAAATAAGACAATTTGATGAAGAGAATTATATCGACACCGTCTGGGGAATTGGCTTCAGGTTAAATAAATAATGTAAAACGTCAATCATTCCGTCAATGTTGTGCTCAACATTTCTTTGAACTTTCTTAACCTTTTCTTGGCGTTATATTAGCTTTCTTTTATTATATTAATGTCTAGGGAGGGTAGCCAATATGACAAATGAAATTATTGAAGTGAAGCAATTGACTAAACAATTCAAGTCAAAAATAGCTGTGAATAACGTGGATTTCAAAATACGAAAAGGAGAAATATTCGGATTGATTGGTCCGAATGGGGCCGGAAAATCCACCCTATTAAAAATGATTGGCGGGTTGATTTATCCATCTTCTGGAGAAATTCATTTATTTAATCATCATATAAAGGAAAATCATGCTTATTTTGAACGAATGGGTTTATTAATCGAGGATACTGGGGTGTTTCCTCATTATTCTGCCTACAAAAATCTTGATTTGATCGCTATTTCCTATGGACTGAAAAATCGCAAGAAATATATATATGATCTATTGAAGCTTGTTGGTTTGGATCATTCAAATAAGACTAAAGTAAAAAATTATTCTATGGGCATGAAGCAAAGGCTGGGAATTGCGGTTGCATTAATAGGCAGTCCGGATGTTTTGATTTTGGATGAACCAATCAATGGTTTAGACCCGCAAGGCATTTCTGAAATCAGAAAATTGATTTTGCAATTAAATAAAACGGGAATTACCATTATTATTTCTAGTCACATCTTAGAAGAGTTATCGAAAGTAGCAACGAAATATGTCATCCTTCATCATGGCAAGGTTATCGAAAATATTTCTAAGGAAGATTTGCTGCTTCAATGCGAAGATCGTATTGAATTAGAAGTAGACGAAGCAAAAATAGCGGTTCCGATTCTCGAAAATCACTTAGCGATCCATAGATACAAAGTAATCAATAATCGCACCATCTATGTATATGACCCACATGTCGAAAGCCAGCAAATCATTAAAAAATTGGCGGAAAACGAGATATTTGTTCACACCATTACAAAGCATAAACAAAGTTTGGAGCAATACTTTTTGGAACGGACAGGAAGCAGTGGTGATACACATGATTAATCTGCTCAAGATGGACCTTAATCGTTTTTTTTCGAATAAAATTATGTATGTGCTATTGGTTGTCTTCATTGCTTTTCAACTCTTTGGTATCTTTATGTTTAAACAATATGAGCAACCTGTTGAACAAGGAGGAATACTGATTAGCAGCATGAATGAAAGCCAATTTATTCAAATGATCCTGGCTCAAACACCCTCATGGGTATTAATGTACATTGCTGTATTCAGTGTCTACTTCTATATGAGCGAATATAACTCCGGATTTTATAAGAATTTTATTTCTATGAATAACGCACGGAGAAATTCTGTCATTTCCAAAATTCTAATTCTAGGAATATTCACCTTAATTATGTTCTTCGTGATGATTATTGCTGACCTGATTGGAAGATCGCTGTTCTTCGAGAATGGGGCTATCGGTGACTGGGGATACTTTACGAAATTACTGATTGGGCAGTTTTTACTTCATTGGGCATTTTCCATTGTCGTACTATGTACAGCCATGATAATCAAAAATGTAATCCCTAGCATCATAACTGGACTAATTCTAGGATTGAATGTTCTGGGATTGATGGCAAGTGCATTTGAGTCCATTATCAGTGATACAAATCTATCTTCCTACCTGTTGGTGAACACAATTGTCAGTATAAAAGATTTTAATCAAATAAACGATGTTATGCATGTAGCTGTTGTGGCAATCATTTTCTTCTTATTATTTTCTATTATCGCGGTCAAATATAAAATGAAAGAAGATTTGCGATAGTGTGACGATGGATACTAAATGTCCAATCGTGAACAGGTCTAGTCATGGCAAACAGAGAACCAGCAGACAGTGTTCCGATTCGGTATTTGCAGAAAAAAGAAAACATTATGTGGCCTATTCGCCGTCATGCTACTTTTATTCGCCGTCGCACCCTTTTTATTCGTCGTTAAGGCTTTCACAGCTGAGAGAGGTGTTTTTCTCTTCTTAGTTTTAGCAAAAATATCATTCAAGAGCGCGGTGTCTTAGCGGCAGATTCAAACAGCAACTTTCTGCCGCTTCATTCTGTGAGCTTCTCAGATCTCAATCTCGATTGTCGTTCCTCTGCCTTTGGCACTCGTTAATTGAACGATGCCTCCATGTGCTTCAATAATATCGCGGGCGATCGCCATACCAAGGCCTGTCCCATAAATATTGCTAGTGTTGGTTCCGCGATAAAAACGTTCAAATATTTGTTCTTGCTCCTCCTTAGCGATTCCTTTTCCATTATCCTTAATTATAATGCTATAACCTGTGACGATCACATCAACCTCGACATCGTCATCGTTATGAAGCAGAGCATTGTAGATAAAATTCAGTAAGGCACGTTTCATTAAGTGTTGATCAATATTCCAGTTAATCGTCGTAGCTGTACTATCATATTCAATATGCCCCGAACTAAATTGTGGATCATTTAATAAATCAATCACGATCTCACGGACAAAGTGTTCCATATTGGTCGGTTGCCGGTGAAGTCGTAATTCCTGATTTCGTAAGCGCATCGTTAAATTAAAGTCGTCAAGAAGATCTCTCATATAAAGAGACTGACGTTCGATCACCTCTGCATACTCTAGCCGTTCCATATCAGATAGATCTTCACTTCGTAATAATTCCGCATAGCCTCGAATGGAAGATAGCGGTGTTTTAATATCATGTGAGACATTGCTAATCCATTCATTACGCATTTTTTCTAGTTTTTGACGTTCCTGCTCGTGAGCCTGCATTGTTTCCGCCACATCATTCAAATTGGCAAAGACATGCTTATAAATTCCTGGTTTTTTCATTTTTTTCGTTATGAACACACGTTCCTTTAAGGAATGGATTCGATCAATCATCCGATTAACAGGCTTGGTTAAAATCGCGCTGAATAAAAAGCCTACAAGAGTAGCAATTAATAAATTGACAATAATAACCGCTCCAAGGAAACGAGGAATATAGGTTAGCATCCTTTCTCGATTAACCATCATAACATGGCGTTCATCTTGGGAGTTAGGAACAATCACCAAATAGTTGTAATCCTCGTATTCTCCGATAAAATACGTATTTAAGTCATCATCCATATACTTATATTTATGAATAAGCTCCATGGGGCTATAGTGTTCCGGCGCATCCTCAGGTGCTTGATAAGAATCAATCACATTACCATTTAGATCGAGAATTTGTAACCAAGCACCAAATTGGGTTAAAGCTTCTTGGCCAGTAGATGAAACAACTAGTTCATCGCCATTCAATTGTAAATATTTCTCAAAAGACCGGGTGAAATCTTCCCCAGAATTACGATCAAAATCAGTGTTCCTATATTCACTCTGATAAATGAGAAATCCAAACAAAATGATTGTATTTACAACAAATACAATTAAAACAATACTAAGCACAGATAATAAATATCGCAGCGTAAATTTCCATTTCAATCTATCTCACCTGCTTCCATCCTCTTATTCTCGGCTGTCCATTATTGTGGGATAAAACGATAACCTAGCCCCTTAACTGTGAGAATATGCTTTGGTTTCGATGGAGAATCTTCCACTTTTTCTCGAAGTCGCCGAATATGTACCATTAAGGTATTATCAGCGCCAAAGAAATCCTCTCCCCAAACGGTGCTGAATAATGTTTCTTTGCTTAAAATTTGATTAGGATGACGAAGAAAGCAGGCCATTAATCCGACTTCTTTTGCTGTTAACTCTAATCGTTGTCCATTCTTAGTAATTTCCGTTTCTTCTGTGTTCATCTTAAATATCCCAACAGTTTTCTCCGTTTTTTCTGTAGTTTGAACACTAGATTCCATTGTATACATCCCTGCACGTCGAAGCTGAGCTTTTACACGGTAAGCCATTTCTTTTGGACTGAAGGGTTTGGTAATGTAATCATCCCCGCCGATCGCCAGTCCAAGTATCTTATCCACTTCATCTGACTTCGCAGAGAGAAATAAAATAGGAATCCGAGATGTCTCCCTAATCTTACGACAAAGATCGTACCCCTCCCCATCTGGAAGCATGATATCTAAAATAGCGATGCTAGGGGCAAACTGCTCGAATTTCTCCCACCCCTCTTGTAAAGTGCCAGCTGTTTCTACTTCAGCAAAACCTTCCTTCTTTAAAGCAGTCTTCATCAACTGACATAAATCCCTTTCGTCATCGACAATTAATATACGTGGTGCCTCCATATTTCTCATCCTTTCACGATACACATCCTATTTAACTCTTATCATAACAGCTTTTTATCGAGGAATACCTGATTTAAGAATTTTGTAAGGTAGACGTGAATTTTATGTAAGGGTGGCGAAGTATAGTGAAAGTATCAGAAAGAGGTGCATAACAAATGGAATATGTATTAAAAGTAAACAATGTCGAAAAAATTTATGGAAAAGGCACGAATACCTTTAAAGCCCTTGAAAATATCTCATTTACCATTGAACCGGGTGAATTTGTTGGAGTAATGGGACCATCTGGTGCTGGGAAGTCGACTTTATTAAATGTATTGGCAACCATTGACTCCCCGACCCATGGAGATATCTTTATTGAGGAAGATAATATTGCCAAGATGAAGGAAAACAAGCTGGCAGACTTTCGTCGAGATCATTTAGGGTTTATTTTTCAAGATTATAACTTATTAGATTCTCTAACAGTAAGAGAAAATATCCTATTACCACTTGCGATTGCCAAGCAGCCTGCAAACGAAATTAAAGAAAAAGTAATTGCTGTGGCTAAAACATTTGGTATTGAAAATTTATTAGATAAATATCCTTATCAAATTTCAGGTGGACAAAAGCAACGAACTGCTTCATGTCGTGCGTTAGTAACAAAGCCAAAATTATTATTTGCAGATGAGCCTACAGGAGCACTTGATTCCAAGTCAGCAACTGATTTATTAGAGAATCTAAGTTCCTTAAATTCAGAACAGGAAGCAACGATCATGATGGTCACACACGATGCCTACGCAGCTAGCTTCTGTCGCCGAATACTTTTTATTAAAGATGGCCAATTATCGAAAGAAATGATTCGGGGGAATCATACACGCAAGGAATTTTTTCAATTCATTTTAGACGAATTGGCGGAATTAGGCGGTGATGGACATGACGTTGTTTGAGTTGGCCGCAAAAAATATCAAACGCAATATCAAACATTATGCACTTTATATTGGGGCAACGGTGTTTTCAATCATTATTTACTTTACTTTTGCTACTTTAAAGTATAGCGATAATATCAGTGGTTTAGCAGAAACATCAAGACAAACTAAAAGTATTATGAGTGCTTCCGCCTTTGTACTAATGATCTTTGTGGCTATTTTCATCCTATATTCCAATACATTTTTTATGAAAAAAAGGAAAAAAGAAGTGGCGCTCTATTCTTTATTAGGGGTCAGAAAAAGAACAATCGGCTTCTTGCTTTTCTTTGAGAATATGATGATTGGAATTATTTCATTAGTTATTGGTGTAGTACTGGGATTCTTTTTATCGCAATTACTTTTGCAGATTTTATTGAAGTTAATGGGAATGGAGATGACACTTGGGCTGACTATCTCTGCTAGTGCTATTCTCAATACAGTGGGTGTATTTTTTGCCATATTCCTAGTTACGTCATTACTGGGCTATCGTGTTATTTATCAATTTAAGTTGATTGATTTGTTTCAGGCAGCTAAAAAGGGTGAGGAACAGCCTAAAGCTCAGATAATTGCTGTATTGACTGGTGTGTTAGCTTTAATTTTGGCTTATTGGATCGCATTACAGGATTTTGTAACCTCAGAGGTGTGGCGGGTCTTGGGTATTGCAACACCACTTGTGGTTATAGCATTAACGATTATTGGGTCTTACCTGTTATTCAATAGCGTGTTCGTTTACGTATTAAATAAAATGAAGAAAAGAGAAATTTGGGCATGGAAAGGTCTCAATTTGATGACAGCTTCACAGCTCCTCTATCGCATTCGCGGAAATGCAAAGACATTAACGATTATCGCTACCTTAAGTGCGACAACGATTACTGCTGGTGGAGCAGTGTTCGGCATGTATTATAACACAGATAAGAATATCGAAGCTTATGCGCCATTTTCCTTTATGTGGCAAGGACCACAATATGAAATACAAGATGAATCGGTAGAAGCAAATATTGAATTTGAAACAAAAAATATTCGCGTGCCTGGTGAGGAAATGGATAAAGAATACTATATCATTGATCAATCCACATTTACTCAACTTGCCAAAGCATTAGAGTGGGATGATATTGAGCAAATTCATCAGAAACAGACAGAGGCACTGTTGATTGAGCCTTTCTATGATGAACGCTGGTCAGTGAAAACTGAAGAAGTAGCACTGGGTGATGACCAGTATCAGATTCAAAAAATGTATCCCAAGTCTATTTTTAATGTAGAAGTACTACCAGGAAGCGTGCTTGTCTTAGGTGATGAACAATATCAAGCGCTCGCTGGAGGAGCAACAAAATTCCATGCTGTTCAATTGGATAATTATAAGAAACATGCCGATTTATCTAAACAATTAGCTTCTTCACTTGATACCGAGAACTTTTCAAGTGCACTTAGGGATTATCAAGAGTCATTAAAAGCTTCAGGTAGCCAATTGTTTGTCGGTAGTTTCCTAGGGTTAGTGTTCTTATTAGCAACAGGAAGCATTATTTTCTTCAAGATGATGACAGAGGCAGAAGAGGATAAAAGTAAATACGAGATTCTTTATAAAATTGGCGTATCAAAACAAGAAATGAAGCGGACAATCCGTTATCAAATGGGATTGGTTTTTATCGCCCCATTATCCCTTGGAATAATGCATGGCGCTGTCGCTTTAACTGCCTTTTCAAACTTATTGCACATGAACTTATGGGAACCAGTCCTATGGTGGATGCTCGCTTATACATTTGTCTATATCATTTATTATTTTATTACTGTTCAAGGGTTTTATCGAACAACGATTCAGGAGGGGAATTAATTTGAAAAAGATAATTACTGTAATTGGTGTGTTAGTTTTATTAGTCGGAGCTGCAGTGGTGTTGCTAACAGTTGATTTCAATCGCTTGGGGAAAGAGCATGTATATGTAGAAGTAATTGAACCAACAGACATAGCAGAAGATAAGCTAGACAACGGAGATATTATGACTAGGTATTGGTACAATCAAACGGCGTATAATGAAAAAGGGAAAGCAGTAACAGTAGAATTCTCTGCTCCCAAGGAATTACGTCAAGGTGCTTATTTAATGCTCTATTTAAAGAAAGGCAGTGAAGTCACTTCTTTTGATGAAGTGCAATGGAAAGAGATTCCAAGCGAAACACAAACAAAGATAAAAGAAGAGAATGCTTAATTATCGTAAGGAATTCATCAGGAGCTTAAGAAAAGCTCCTGATGAATTTATGCTTGAGCATAGGTATTGGCCATCTTCTCTGAATTTTAAATACATCCAAAACACAAACCTCCTCATTTGTTTTATTTCAAGACAAATGAGGAGGTTTTTATAATCATATTTTTAATTTATTATGAATTCATTCCGTATTTGAACAATAACTTCCGACAAAATCCGGGGCGTGCCAGGCACTCATACATACCTATTTCTACCAGCACCAAGACCCGCCAGTATCATCAGTAAACAAACAATAATAATGGCAATGAGCGCTGAGTTCCATGTATGAGTGATATCAAACAACAACCCGATAAGTAAAGGTCCGATCGCAGCAAAAATATAGCCAATAGATTGTGCCATGCCGGACAGAGCACCTGCTTGCTGACCATTACGTGCACGCATACCAAGCATCGCAAGTGACAAGCTGATAGCTCCTCCAAAGACAACTCCAATCAATGTTACCCAGACGAAAATCAGTGGCAACGGTCCGCCGATCAAGAGACCGATAAATCCAATCGTTGCGCCCCCGCCAATTCCTAGTACGATTCCCTGCTGGTTGGAGAATTTTTCTGCAAGCACCGGTGCCAAAAAGGTGGCTGGCAGTCCGACAAACTGAATATAAGCTACCAGCCAGCCGGCTGCTGATACAGAAAAGCCATAACTCTGCATTATTTCTGGCAGCCACGATACAATCACATAGAATATAAACGATTGCAAGCCCATAAATAAAGTGACCTGCCAAGCCAGCGGAGATTTCCATAAGTTGCCGTCATTAAAAGATCTGCTACTTAACTCCACTTGGTCTTCTTTAGGAGTTTGACTTTGCCTAAGAACAAAAATCCAAACAATGATTCCAATAATAGCCAGCACTGCCCAAGATAATAAAGCTAATTCCCAGCCCAAGCCTGCACCCTGTGCAAGTGGAACAGAAAGCCCTGATGCAGTGGATGCGAATATTGCCATCGATGTCGAATACACACTGGTCATTCGGCCAACTCTATGGGGGAATTTTTCCTTAATGACCGCTGGCAGCAGCACATTCATCACTGCGATGCCAACCCCAATAATTGCTGTACCGATAAATAAGGTCGGTGTATACGGAATGGATCTAATGCCAATTCCGACGAATAGCAGGATCAAACCAAGGAAAACAGCTCCTTCATTCCCCAACCGCCGACCAAATTTCGGGGCAAGCGGTGACACAACAGCAAACGCTATGAGCGGTAAACTAGTAATCGTCCCTGCACTCCAATGTTCCAGTCCAATCTGATCACGAATCGTCCCTAACAGCGGTCCAACGGAAGTAATTGCCGGTCTCAGATTAAAACCAATAACAATAATCGCAACCAAGTATAGCATTCTCTCGCTGGAGGATGCTTCCTTGGCCATGCTGCTTTTTGCGTTAACTCTATTTTTCTCCATCTAATACCTTCTTTTCGACTTTCCATCCCCCTCATGGAGGTGTATTGAGTCATTTTTAACATTACACTATATGCTATTGTAATCAGCATCCTATTGTCAAGACACAGGATTTAATAGATTAAGATGGAAGATTTGATCAATCATTAATTCTTCCTTAAATTAAGGGGTCTTTAAAAAGCGAGTTAAGATTTAATTACTAGTACGATCTTAGACCCTGTCCCAAAATCGTCACTCTTTTCCTTTCAGTCTAATACAAATCCTCCCGTAAAGGCAGAGAGATTCCCAATGTGGAGTTTAAACCAACATCATGATTTTCCTCTTTTTCTATTTCACAACTAAAAAAAGTTTGACATCAAAAGAAAGATATTCTATACTTTCGAAAACCGACCGACCGGTTTTTATCGAAAGGAGTATGAACGATGCCAAAAAGATATGATGCACAGGCTACGATCGAAAATATATTGACTGTTTCTGCAGAACTGTTTTTGGAAAAAGGATTTGAAAAAACGAGCATGCGCGATATTGCTGAAACAGCCGGCATATCCAAAGGGGCAATTTATCATCATTTTCAATCCAAAGATGAAATTATTAACGCTGTTACAGAGAAACAAGAAGAGATCAACGCGACTCTACTGCAAAATTGGCTTGCGGAAATCGAAACTTTAACAGGAAAAGAAAAGCTGACTGTCATTTTAGAAAAAAACCTGGAAAGTCAGGAAGCACATTATTTAGACAATCTCATGAGCTTTCGCATCAAAAGTGCAGAATTTGTTGTAGCTTATATGCAGGATTGTGTAAATAAAGATTCCTTGTTTATTGCTAACATTATTAAAGAAGGCATTGCCGATGGTTCACTTGAGACGGACTATCCGGACGAAAGTGCAGAGATTTTTTTATTGCTTATAAACGTATGGTGTGATCCTGCTGTATTTCAAGGAGATGCGGAGAAATTATCAATGCGTTTAAAGTTTTTACAGCATTTGATGAAGTCGATTGGAATAGATGTATTGAACGATACCCTGCTCAGAGAATATTTGGAATTACTACAGAAATTATACCCAGAGGAGGGCTAATCCATTGAGTACAAACTGCGTTGATAAAGCAGAGAGTCTAACAAAGACATTTTCCGGAAAAGAAGTGATAAAAAATTGCCATATATGTGTTGAATCGGGTACCATCTATGGCTTTTTGGGAGCAAATGGAGCGGGTAAAACAACAGTCTTCAAACTGCTTTCGGGGTTACTTGTGCCAACCATGGGAAAAGCGGAGATTTTAGGGATGGACATTCTCTTGGAGCGTGATACGATTTTGGCGGAAATTGGCACCTTAATTGAGACTCCTCTATTTTACGAGCATTTATCCGCAACAGAAAATCTGGAAATACATCTTGCCTATATGGGAATAAATGACAAGGACATTGATTATACGTTATCCAAAGTCGGGCTGAATAACACAGGCAATCAACCCGTTTCCAAGTTTTCATTAGGTATGAAACAGCGGTTGGCTATTGCCAGAGCGATTATCCATAAGCCAAAGCTGCTGATTTTAGATGAGCCGATTAACGGATTGGACCCAATGGGGATCCGGGAAATGCGAGAGTTGTTTCTTGAGCTTGTAAAGAAGCATCATATGACCATACTTATTTCCAGTCATATTTTAAGTGAAATCGAGAATATTGCGGACACGATTAGCCGCTTCTTCATCACTTACATTAATTGCTTTCCGATTTCTATCAGCTTCTTCTCTCTTCATTATTAACTGCTTCAATGTTTCCATCGCTTCTGCTTGCTTATTAACCGGTTAACAATAAGCATTTTACTATTCATATTTCATTTGTCAACAATAGTTTTCCGGTTAACAAAAGCTGTATCATCTGGATTTTTTGACGTTCCTTTATCTCTATTTCCAATACATTGCTGTCTCACTATGCATTCCCAATTCTTAATTCTTGACCAATAAATAAAGAAGGAGAATAAACCAAAGGATAGTCACAGCAAACTATACCAAGATAATAGGAACGTGCACTCGCAACAAGCACACCAAGGACAATAAGCATTAGTCGATAAAGAATACTTTCTATCCTCCCAAACAAGCCACCGAGGGGACAAACTCAAAAAATCAGTGAGGTGCAGATTTGAAATAAAGTTTAACCGTTTATAAAAAGGTTGCACCGTTTTATCCCTTTGGATATGATGTGTCCAAAGGATGCATTTATGGGAATTAATATGCCTCAATCAGGAAAAATTGTTACAAAAACAAGGGGGAAGATTTATGGATATGGGAAGTGAATACTTAAAGATTGTACAAACAAGATTTGAAAACGTTAAAAGTCTCGGGGATAAAACAATAAGCCAATTATCAGAGGAAGACATACACTGGAAATTAAATGATGCTTCAAATAGTATTGCAATCATTGCAAAACATTTAAGTGGAAATATGATATCGAGATGGTCCGACTTTTTAACATCAGATGGAGAAAAACCTTTCAGAAATCGTGATCAGGAATTTGAAGATGATATTTCATCGAAACAGAAAATGATCATTATTTGGGAAAAAGGATGGGACACGCTTTTTAATACATTGAATGGATTAGAAAATCACGATTTATTAAAAAATATAACCATTCGGGGTGAGGAACACACGGTGCTAGAAGCGATCGAAAGACAAATGGCTCATTACGCCTATCATGTTGGTCAAATTGTTTATATTGGTAAGCAATTAAGGGATAAAAGCTGGGAAACTCTTAGTATCCCTAAAGGAAAATCGGAAGAATATTTACAGCAGAAGTTAAAAAAACATCAGTCTTAGCACATCAGAGGTTGTTCCGTAAACGGGCACGGTTATGGATGATCAAAGGCAGAATATGATCAAACCTTCTTTTGCATTCATATACAATATACAACATAAAATAAACCCCGGAAAACAGTGAGCTAACCTACAGAGAAGCGCCGCCTTAGAGGGACTATGGGCGGCGTTTTTGCGTGGATAGCCCCACTCCGGGACAAATTGACTTGCAATGTAAAGGAGGAATTGACCGTATCTCCGTTAGGGCTTGATTAAATAATCAGGCCTTTTTTAGTGACTAAACTGACAAGGAGGTTCAGTGCATGGCAGAAAATGAGCCAAATAAACCGAACAGCGTAAAAACTCCAGTGAAAAAGCAAACAGCTTCCATTCAAGCGACTGAGGTTGTCAGCAATGCCACCGCTCACCGCTTTTTCTATTTCCAACTATCAAAAAATAACTTTCTAGCAATTTAAGAGAAACCGGGCCCGCTTTGGATGATAAAATGTAGATGAGGAGGCTATATATTCGGCACGAAGTTGCCATTGCGCTAGGGCGATTCGTAAACTGGATGCGCTACCATTTGCACAGGTTTACCCCGTATTTAGAAATGATGAAAAAAGGAGATATGAACATGGCAAAAGTTATTATTCACGCAACCATGACACTGGATGGATACATGGCCGACAAAGACGGTGGCATTGATTGGATGTTCGATGTTGAAGCTACAGACCAAGGGTTTTGTTGTTTCTATCTTTTGTATACGATAAAAAAATAGTGACCTTCCACTCGCAAGTGGTGAGAGTCACTATTTTTCATTCTGGCTGGGATTTTCCCCCAGTCTCCGTCTATACTGCCCTGGTGTTAACCCTTCTTCTTTTTTAAATTTCCTAGTAAAGTTGGCAACGTCTATATAACCAATATCGGTGACAATGTCTTTTATTGCATGATTTGTTTCCCTCAATTGATTTTTGAACTCTTCATTACGTAATCTCCATACAAATTGGGTAAAAGTGCTTCCTGTTTGTTCTTTTATAAACCGGCTAAGATAGGAAACAGATATCTGAAAAGCTTCAGCTACATGCTCCAAACTTAAATCATGCAATTTATAGTGGCTTTGAATATAGTCCAAGATATTATCACGCATCAGGTTATTATGACTCTTTTTTCTTTTTTCAATCTCTTCACAAATATTTACTATAAGCACATTGATCTTTTTTTCTAAATCATCGATTGACTGAAATTCAACAAGGGCTTCCAGATCCCCCACACTATGATTTAATCTTAATTCTAAAATATTTTTTATAACAGTATTCATAATATCAAAACACATACATCTTAGCATATGAATAGACGTTTCTTGCTCTCTTAAGTTGTTTGTAATATTTTTCAGCGTTTCTTTCGCAACTACTTGATCCCCTAGCTTTAAACTTTGAATAAATTTCATTTGTTCTTCAAATGGAAACCAAACATCTATATTACTTTCTTTCGTAATTTTTTCAAAATACACTGTCGTAGATTTATTGCTAATGATTGAGTGCTCTGCTGAGGCTAGAGCTTCAATATACGATCTATTTATTTTATCAATTCCTTCATAAATTCCACCTACACCTATTATTGGTGTTGGGAATCCATGATCCCCCACTAATTCTATCAGGCTTACAATAATTTGTTCCCGTTCCTTCCCCTCCATATCTGCTCGCAAGTTAATGATTAAGCCCATCGTATTATCTTCAATCAAATCAATACCATATGCCATATTCTCAGAAAAGGATAAATCCCTTAATAGGGTTAACATTTTGTCTTTTTTCTTTATTGAATCTAATTGATTGCAAGAAATCACAGCAACAAAGAATTTATTACTATGAAATGTAACATGTATCTACGGACAAGCGGTCCTCCACGCTTGTCCGTGTCGGAACGACATTCGGCGGTCAAACCATTGCTATAGTTTCCTTAACAACAAGAAAAGCGCAAGCGCCTTGATTTAATGTAGAACAGCTAAAGATACGCCCTCATAGCAGCAGACTCAAACCGCTGTCATCTGCACAGTACATCCTATACGCCGCAACGCCGATGGCGCCTAAGCTAGATCAAGCATTAGCCGAAATTTATACTTTCTTACCTTTGGACAAAAACGCTTACACATTTTAGTTCAAATAAAAAGAACTTAAATGATCGTATTCTAAAACACCCATCCGTCATTCCCCTCTAATGGAATGCCCCTACAATAATATAAACTAAATCTATCGTACGGTAAGTTGTCGTGTCAACCCATATTAAGTTTAGTAATATTTCTTTTTTTAGATGAAAAACTTAGCCGATGACAAGCTCCATCAATACCTTACACCCATAAGAAATAAGCCGTTCCCTTCTAGTTCTAGGGAACGACCTGTTGCATTTCGACATTGCTTTATTCTTTTTCCACAGAGTATCTAACTTGTTTAAAGGTGACAATATCTCCTGATTCTTCGTCGTTGCTTGTTTGCAGTAATTGAACTTTTGGTTCATAATCTGTTCTTAGTGCGTCATTGATATCGCCGATCTCTAACGTGTATACTTCATCATTTTTAATTTTACCTTCAAAGACGGTCTCATTTGCTACAGAGATAAAAGTCGTCTTGTTTTCGTCGATATTTGTCATCTTGATTTTAATTTCATTATCTTTATCAGTGATAGTTGGAGTCACTAATTCAAGCGATCCTTCACCCGTATCATTGTTCACTGCAACTTCCAAGTCCTTTCGATCTTCTTCATCCAAAAGATCCTCTGAATCAAGAATCTGCGCACAGCCCGCTAATCCAATGAACACAGTGAAAATAAATAAAAATCTTCCTGCATATTTCATGTTAATTCCTCTTTTCTACGTACTATGTATACCCTCATTTTATCGTATGAAAAAAAACTAGACAATAAGCCCCCCGACGTATTTCTCAGATGAAGTTTCATAAATCTGTAGAGATAGATCATACAAGAGGAGTGATTTCACAACAAAAAATATTTGCATCCTGCTATAGCATAACAAGATGCAAATGGATTATATCTATTGAATTTGCTGTAAAAATCATTTGAAGTTTTTAGCAATCTCCTCTTTTCATTGCTTAACTGTCCCTCCGTAGAAATGACAACAAGTAAGCCGTAGTGCATATCAACCCCCAAACTAAAAGTGTAAAGAAAGCAATCCATGGAGGCAACTCGTGCACTTCATAGGCTGGTGTTCCAAGCAGACTCAAACTCGCTTGATCCGGCAGGAATCGTAATCCTTCCGGCCATTGTAAGACGCCTGTTCCAATAAATATAGGAATCATAATTAAAATGGAAAGCGGTACAATCGTGCTGCGTGTTAACCCGGCAATACCAAAAGCAATCATAGACATTAAGAAGTAGACTGCTGTCCAACGTACGATATCAATCAAAATGTGACTCATACTTACATCCGAAAAGATATTAATTATTAATCGAGCAGGAATGACAGCTACCATTATTCCACATAATACTGCCAGTACAACTGCAACTATTTTTCCGTTCATTAATCGTTGTCGATTAGGGGTAGCGGTCAACGTCATACGATACTGCTCCCCTAGATATTCACTGCTAGCTGCGTAAACCGGCAAAATAAGAAACGCATAAATAGGAGCAAACATAACGATACCAATGTCTGACACCGTAGAAGGGGGCATATCATTTCCGAGATAAAAAATGAGACCACTTGCGTCTAATATAGCAAGTCCAATATTCAAAATCGCAGTGATGAAGATAAACATTACAATTGTTGGATTTGAGATAATTTTCGTAAATTCAGAGTGGACTACATTCGAAAGCTGAATGGCAGGTTGCCCAGAAGCTGATATCTTCATCGAGCGTCCCTCCGCTTCAATAGAATGAGTGAAATGATTAATACGCCGATAAGCCATAGCATTAACACCATGCCTCCCATTAGATTACTTGAACTAAATAGTGGACCCATATCAGGCAATTGTGCTTCTTGTAATAATAAATTACGAGCTGCACTTATCGGTGTCCATGCGTCCACAGCCGGTGCAAATGAAGCAATGGCTTGGGACATGGTCACACCAATGAATCCTCCCATGATCAAAATACCTAAAAGAGTACGTCTTGTAATAAGCGTGAAGCCTAAAGTAATCAAGGTAATCGCAACAAGGAAAAAGATACCTCCTGAAATCTTGATATATACTTGAGGTGACCATAAGAATTCCGGTCTCCAATCTTTGATCATAAAGTATGCCGTAATCAGCGACATAATGGTATAAGTGATTCCAATGCCTAACGTATAAATGATTGTCGCTATGATTTTACTAATAACCATTTGCGTTCGCGAAGGTACCGCGAGTAAACTCACTCCTAATTGACCTGTTCGGAATTCTGCTCCTGCTATCGTTGCACCAAGTAGTGGGAACAAGATTCCGGGATTAAATATTGCTGTCCCTATTGTGGAATAAAAATCCAATTCTGCATTGATAGGTCTTCTATACTCCCAGTGCATGCCATTCTCATCTATCGATTTCAATGATTCTAAAAAGCCGACCGCGCTCTGGTAATGAAAAAAAAGACCCACAGCCAATAAGATAAACGTGATAATCCAAACACTGCGCAGTGTGATTATTTTTGTGAATTCAGATCGAATCGTTGCCATCCTATTCATCACCAGCTTTCGCCGCTCTTAATACCAGTCAAGGCAAAAAAAGCTTCTTCAAGTGAATTATGATCCGCAACAACATCTTCAAGAGAGCCCGAATCAATAATCTTTCCTTTATTGATAATCACAATGTCATCGACTATTTTTGAAGTTTCGTCCATTAAGTGACTAGAGAGTAACACCGTATTACCATTTCGTGCATAGTTTTGCAGAAGTCTTCGAACACTCCGTATACCTTCAGGATCTAACCCATTCACAGGTTCGTCCAGGATAAGAATCCGGGGTTTTCCAAGTAATGCAGCAGCTAAACCGAGACGTTGTTTCATTCCGAGAGAATACTTTTTTACTCTTGTTTTTGCAGCATTAGAGAGACCCACTATTTCCAGCACTTCAGCTATTCTTTCTTTTGGAATACGATTCGATTCAGCAATCCATTTAAGGTGATCAATTCCGCGACGCTCCGGAACAGCCGCAGCACCATCTAACATTGCACCAACTGATCGTAAAGGCTGACTATGTTCAACAAATGCTTTTCCTTCAATAAAAGCCGTCCCGCTAGTGGGACGATCAAGACCAAGTAAAATACGTAGAGTAGTAGATTTTCCTGCCCCGTTAGGTCCTAAAAAGCCTGTCACCCGGCCTGGATGTGCGGTGAAAGACACATTTTCAACGGCTATCTTTGTACCATATTTCTTCGTTACATTGTTAACTGCAATACTTTCTACTCCTATGCTGCTGTTTTTTGTAAGCATGTACACACTACCTTTCTGTTTCTTGTAGCTTTTAGTATAGCTATGAACAATAAACTGCCACATTTGAATTCATAAACAATTGATAATAAAAGATTACAAATTGATAAAGCCGACTGCCAACAGGGCAAGTTTTCTTCATTCCCCACTGATGGTTAGCGAGACGAATATCAGCAAGGGCTTTGGCCTACAAGTTGGTAAGGTCATGCAGATGGCACTCTCGCCGTTCCCTTTTGGCTCTTTTCCTCGAAAAAGGGTACGGCCAGCTCTTCCGCCCTCCCCCTTTTAACTTTTTTCCTTGAAAAAGGGAACGGCCAGCTCTCCCGCCATCACCCTTTTGGCTTTTTTCCTTGAAAAAGGGAACGACCGACTCTCTCGCCCTCCCCCTTTCAGCTATTTCCCTTGAAAAAGGGAACGGCCGGCTCTCTCGCCGTCAACTTTTTAGCTTTTTTCCATGAAAAAGGGAACGGACCACACTTACGCCCTCCCCTTTTTTGCGTTTTTCCACGAAAACAAGGACAGCCATCACTTGCGCTGTCCATCTTTTTCACTTTTCATGAAAATGTCCCATATTGTCAAATGAATAGATATGCCAATTTCCCTTCGTTTTTTCGGGTTAAAGACTTATTGTTTCTAATTTTTATTTATCAAAAAACAGGTGTCAGTGGATCATCGCCATTTAAAACCGCCAAAATATTTCTTGCAGCAATGTCCGCCATCGCATCTCGTGTTTCAATAGTCGCATTGCCAATATGTGGAGTTAAGACGACATTTTTTAGGCTTTTTAAAGCATTAGCGATTTCAGGTTCGAATTCAAAAACATCTAAAGCTGCACCTTTAATATCACCATTTGCTAATGCATTTGCGAGATCTTTTTCATGAACAATGGGGCCACGAGCCGCATTAATAAGAAAAGCAGTTGATTTCATCTTTTTAAAAGCATCTTTATTAAACATGTGATGTACAGAACGGCTATATGGCGCATGAATTGTAATAAAGTCTACACTTTCAAGCAGTTCATCCTGAGACACGTAACTTGCGCCAAATTGATCTTCAAGTTCCTTTGGCTTTTGTCTTGGTCCAGTATAGATAATGTTCATGCCAAAAGCTTTGGCTCGTTTGGCGACAGCTTGTCCAATACTTCCCAAACCAATAATGCCTAATGTTTTGTCACTCAAATCCGTACCTAAAAAGAATAAAGGCGCCCAACCATTGAAACCTTTTGTTCTGCATAACTCGTCACCTTCAGGAATCCGGCGTGCCGCCGATATAATTAACCCAATCGTTAAATCTGCGGTAGCATTTGTTGAGACTCTAGGTGTGTTTGTGACAGGAATATGCCGCTCTTTTGCGGAGTTAATCGCAATATTATCAAAGCCTGCACCAAAGTTTGCGATAATCTTGAGATTTTCCGCATGACTAATAACACCTTCAGTCACTGGCGTTGAAAGAGGGCTTAATAAAGCGTCTATATCTTTTGTTTTATGTATTAACTCTTCTTCCGAAATCAGTGACTCACTGTCATCAAACATTTCAACATCGTGTTCGTTAAGCAACTTTATTGCTTTTTCCGGGACTTTTCCTGCTATAAAAATTTTTGCTATTTTGATCATCTCTATACAAAATATTATACCCACATTCCAACAATGAAAATCAAATAATAGACTGATAGTGAGCGCTTTTTTTACAACATAGTCAATGAATCATGATGAAGAAAAGCATATATGTAGCAAAATACGGAAATGCCTATTTTCCCTTAAGCTAAGACGTTCCAAACATTAAAGTAACAATGGTAAAAGTGAAACTTCATTCAGTTGGGGTTTTTTTCCATCCCCCACTGAATGTTAGTTGAACTCGGGTATTTACTGACAGTTGTCCCCCACTTACAATTCTCATTTTCACCTCGAATTCTTGAAGTGGGGGTCTTACTGCCAGTTAATGCGGGATAAATTCAATGACTTATGGGAATAGAGACTGTAAAAGTAATCACATCTTTTTGAAGTGTGGCTTCAAGCTCGCCTTTCATCGCAGTGATCAATGTCTTCGCAATGAATAATCCCAAACCTAAATGGCCTTCAGCGTTTTGCGGGTTATTCGTATAAAATCTTTGAAAGATTTGTTCTAAGGACTCTTCTTTCATTTCTGCACCATCGTTTTTAATAGCCACGACAATGTAATCATCTTGAATTGCGACCGATAATTCTAAGAGCTCTTTTGTATAACGATAAGCATTATCTAAGATGTTCTGTAGCGCACGTTCTAATTGATAGATATCTACATTCATATAGTTATGATGGAAAGACGAATGATCTAAAGAGGTTTCTATTTTGATTCCTTTTGTATGGCAATCCATAGAAACTGTGTGAAGGAAACGTTGTGACCATTCATGGCAGTATATCCATTCCAGCTGAATAGAAACAGAATCGCTTGTTTGATAACTTAAGCTTAATTGTTGCGATAATTCATTCAACAGGTGAATTTTATTTTGTATGACGCGAAAATATTCTTTTTCCTCGGATTTTGTTTGCGCAATTCCATCTTGTAAGGCTTCGATATATGCTGAAATGGATGTAATTGGTGTCTTCAAGTCATGCGAAATACTGTCAATAAATTGCTTACGTTCTACCTCAAATTGTTGGTGTTCCAGTTGTTGAACATATAACTCATTTCTCATATTGTCAAAGGCAGAGATAAGTTGGCCAATTTCGTCCTTTTTATTATAATGAATCGGCGCAGCCAAATTCCCTATTGAGATTCGCCTAGTTTCTTTTGCTACTATTGAAATAGGTGCTAGAATTCGTCTTTTTATATAAAAAATGGTCAGCACCAGCAATATACTCATAAGAAAGAGAACAAAAATCAGCAAAATTATTTGGTAGTCTTCTTTAATCTGCATGATAAATAATAAAGAACTTAGCGGAAGAATAAACAAACCAAGAAATAAGAGAATAAGCCCCTTAATAACACTATTTTTCATTTACTTCACCGTCAAATCGATAACCTACTCCTCTGATTGTTGTAATGAATGGTGTTAAAGCTAATTTTTCTCTCAGTTTTTGAATGTGGATCACAACCGTATTGATATCTCCAAATTCGTTTATTCCCCAAACATGCTGATAAATCTTTTCTTTACTCAGCACTTGATACGCATTTTTGACAAGAAAAGCTAATACATCAAATTCTTTTAAAGTCAGATGAACGATTTTCTCGTTTTTTGTAACAATTCTTGAAGATAAATCTATTTCGATATCATCGAAATATAACAGTGATTGTTTGGCGGGTTTATTTAGATAATCGATTCTTCTAAATAATGATTCCACCCGGACGATTAACTCTTTCACCGAGAACGGTTTCGTTACATAATCATCTGCACCTAATTTTAATCCAATAATTCGATCTACCTCTGTTTCTTTTGCACTGATAATAATGATTGGGACAATGGAGATGGTACGTATTTGTTTTAATATTTCCAGTCCATCCAGCCCTGGTAGCATTATATCTAATAGAATCATATCTGGTTGATACTGGTTTATTACGTTGAGCGCATGATTACCTTGACCACATATCGATGCATCATATTTTTCTCGTGATAAATAATTCCCTATCATTCTTGCTAAATCTGCATCATCTTCAATGACAAGTACTTTTTTCTGATTCATTGGTACCTCCTAAATAAAAAGGTCTTGTTTATTAAATATCTTTATTGTACCAACAAATAATATAAAGGTGAAAATGAGATAACTGCCAATCGAAATGATTCCAGTTAACAAATTAGATGAAACCAGATCATATAAAGAAACGACATACATGGACGGAAAATGGGCAGAAATCACAGGATCAAGACCTTCCATCAGTGCCTGCAAGAGTATAAGTCCCAATGCCACGCCAATTGTAACTGTTTCTTTTTCAGAAATAGCTATGACAAAAGCCAACATGGACGAATAGAAAAGAAGAGAAAGAATAGCTCCAAATAAAAAATAGGAGATGTTAAAATAATTTAATTCGATTCCTGCTACAAGAGAACCAATTGTAAGCCAGCTCGTTACAACGTGTATCAATAAGATAAATATTCCTACTAATGTCGCAACAATTATTTTTGATAAATAGTAATAGTTGCGATTGGAAGATTTAGGAATAATATTTTTAAATGTTTGGGAATGATAATCCGTAGAAAGCAAATCGGCGATTAAATAAGCACAGAGTATCCAATACATTTGCCGGAAGCTTCCAAACACCTGAATGAGAATATCTTCTCCTACGTTAGCATTTACCGCTGTGTAAATGGTTAAACCTGCTGTTAATAAAATGGTAAGTAATAGAAGTAACCGATATTTCGGATTATAAAATACATAAAATATATCATGTTTTACTTGTTGAATCATATACACCCTCCTTTATACATATAAATCCTGTTTTTTAAACAGAAAATAGCCTGCTGTTCCGAGCACGATAAGATAACCAACGAGTACACCCAGGCTGGTGATACTATAGGAAATAGACTTTTCAAACAGGTTAATGTGGAAAAATAATAAGTGTTCATAAATCACATATTGTTTTACTTGATCATAAATAACGATATATTGTCCGACGAGCGTAGATAACCCCATCAACATTGCTAAGGTAGCAATTCGCTGAATAAACTGTGAAATCAATAAAGCAATCAAACCAAAAATAAAATAAGCAAAAGCAAAGGCTAATCCAGCTAAAAGAGTCACTCCTACACCTTGCCATCCACTCGTAGTTACAGAATAAAAAACAAACGTATCTCCCCATCCGAAGAAAGAGATGCCAACGACATAACCAATTAAAAGCATGATCGATGTTAAAAGAAGCGAAAATAAAAGGATGGATAAAATTCTCGAAATATAATATTGAAATCTGGTAACAGAACGTAATAAAACAAATTTGATTGTCCCGTTATTTCGTTCCTGTATTAATATTTCTCCAACATAAATGGCAACAAATACGGCTGTAAATGTAATACCAGCTTGAAGCATTTCTACAGGAAATGATTGACCATAACCAGCAACTACTGTTTTTCCCGCACCGTAAGCTTTAAAAATAACACCTGTTAAAACATACATCGCAGCATAAATAAGTGTATAGACAAGCAGCATTTTGGAAGTCAGTGTACGTTTGAACTCGAATAAAGTCAGTGTCCATATGTTCTTCATTACGCTAACTTCTCCTTTATACACGCAAAGAATAAATCCTCTAAATTGGTGACTTGATATACATTTAATAATTCGGAAATATCTCCTTCTTCGACAATCTTGCCACTCTGAATAAAGGCTGCTTTATGACATAAATCTTCCATTTCCCGTAACATATGGCTGGAAATAAGAAATGTAATCTTTTCTTTTTCTGCCAATCGCTTAATTAATGTTTTCATTTCCCGAAGCCCCATTGGATCAACACCATTCGTTGGCTCATCCAATATAATCAAGCTGGGGTAGCATAATAAAGCATTAGCAATACCCAGACGCTGCTTCATCCCCAAAGAAAATGTCTTTACCTTGTTATCCTTCACTTCTTTCAGGTCAACAATGGATAAAACTTCATTGATTCTTGTTTTTGGCACGTTGACGGCAGCTAATTTAGCACTCAGGTTTAAATTCTGTTTGGCAGTAAGATGAAGATAAAAAGCGGGATTTTCGATAATACTGCCTACTCTGGAAAGAGCTGAAACGGAATCATTATTTATGGAATGTCCATCGATTAATATGTCGCCAGAATTAGGGAAAATCAAACGGGTAACCATTCGTAATGTTGTTGTTTTTCCTGCTCCGTTTGGACCGAGGAAACCGTAGATATCCCCCTTTTGAATCGAAAAGTGAATATTATCGATCACGGTTTGACCAGCAATTTTTTTGTTTAAATTTTTAATTTCTAAAATAGACTTTTCATTATTTACTTGCGTCATTTGCTCATCTCCTTATTTTGATAAGCTAAATTATAGCAAAGCAAAATAAGCTGAGAATATGGTTATGATAAAGTTTTGATAAAGAATCTGGAGGCAAAAAAGCCCCCTAATGTTGGATAGCATGTCCAAGATTAGGGGGAACAGTTCCCGACGTCGATATAATTTTCGCAGTACCGTTTTTTTACCGGACTTTTTGAACATCCGCTGAAACATGAGGGATTGGCACATAGCAATAAAGTTTAAGAGCAGCAAATAGTTACTTCCTAGAAATAGAAAGGAGGTGATGCCATGTCCACTTTTGCAGCTTCTCTTTGATGATAAATTTTAGCTTACTAATAACTGCCATCTTGTCATTAAAGGTAGGTACAAAAATTGGCTGGCATGAGTCTTTAATAACTTTTGGATTCGGTTGGTCTTTCAAAATAAGCTTAGAGAAATAAGGAGCAATCTTCTTGCAGTATTGTAGGTGAACCTACCTTTTATCCTCCTCATCAATCAGTTCAGATATGGCTATTTCCTTAAAATAGGAATCGTAAAATAAAAGGATGTACCAACATTTAGTTCGCTCTCTGCCCAAATCTCACCACCATGTTTATCAATAATTTTCTTACAGATCGCTAATCCCAGTCCGGCACCGCCAAAATGACGGGAGCGAGATTTCTCTGTACGATAAAATTGATCAAATACAAATGGTAAATCTTTTTGTGCTATACCTGCTCCATTGTCTGTTACTGAAACTCTAAGAGCATGATCATCAGCACTTCCCTCAATCGTTATCACTCCCTTAGTCTCAACATATCTTTTGGCGTTGCTTACTAAATTATCAAAAACTTGGGCAATTTCTTTTGCATTGACAGACAGGTCAACCTTTGGAAATGGCTTGATAACTTCCAGTTGAATTGGTGTATCTGTAAATTCCATCTTCATTGGGTGGATAATTGTTTCCAATAATTCTGCAGCATTCCAAACGGAAAAGACTTCTTCTGTATTGTTCATATCTAATTGCGAGTATTGGAAAAGGGCTTCGATTAGGTGATCCAGATTTTCTGTTTTATTTTTAATCACCGAAATATAGCGCTGAAATCGTTCTTCATCATGAATGATGCCATCCTGTAATCCTTCTACGTAGCCTTTAATCGATGACATCGGTGTACGCAAATCATGTGAAATACTGGCGATTAATTCTTTACGTGCTGTTTCATGCGCAGCTTGTTTTTCCCTTAATTCCTTTAACTCCTCTTTCATTTCATTAAATGCATGAGATAAATCACCCATCTCATCATTTTCCTGATAGGAAATTACAAAATCAAAATTCCCCTCGCGAATCTTTTTGGTTGCATGCCCTAATTCACCAAGTGGAGCCAAAATATTTCGTGAAATCACCCATCCAGTAATCCATGCACCGATGACAAAAGGGATAAGCAATGCAAGAAGAAGTGGAAGAAGGCTTCTAAAGCTGATACTATTATTCGAATAAACTCCGGAAAGTAGCGCAACCACTATCGGAAACAGGAACATAGATGAAAAAGACAAGATTAGTTTTCCTTTTACCCCTAATCTCATCTTCTGTCTCCTACAAATTTATAGCCTACTCCCCAGACAGTTTTTATCCATTTATGCGAGGTGATATCTTCTTCTATCTTTTGACGAATTTTTTTAATATGTATGGTTACTGTGTTGAGATCGCCATATTCATTTACTCCCCAAACATGGTCATAAATTTGTTGACGGGTTAAGACTTGATTAACCTTCGTGGCTAAAAATCGCAGCACCTCAAATTCCTTGGTTGTGAATTCCACCTGTTGCGAATTTATTTTTACTGTATAAGCATTCAAGTTAATTTCTAGCTGTTCAAATGATAAGACCTCATTGCTAGGTACCTCTTTTTCACTTTCACTTTTAGGAGATGCGGAGAATTGATGATGTCTCCTTAATTGTGCTTTTACTCTTGCCACCACTTCTCTTGGACTAAATGGTTTCACAACATAATCATCCGCTCCTAAACCCAATCCTAAAACTTTATCAACCTCTGATTTTTTAGCACTCAGCATAATAATGGGGATAGAGGATTCTGCTCGTATCGTCCGGCATACTTCCATGCCATCTAAACCCGGTAACATAATATCCAAGACAATAAGATCTGGCTGATATTCTCGAAAGCGTGTCAGACATTCCTCACCATCTGTGCTAATCTTCACCTCATATTGTTCTTCTTCCAAATAATCTTTAATCAATTCGGCAATTTCCAGTTCATCATCAACAACCAGAATTTTCATATTTCGCATGGACATCCCCTCCTTTCATATTCATAATTATACCAACACATCCTTCCTTTTAATAAAAAGAAAACTGCCAATATAACAGAGGATGATATAGGCTAAGATAACCCCCATATTAAAAAGGATTTCTTGCCAAGCTGTTTGGTTAATAAATAAGGCAGGAAAAGTATTCATAATATGCACAATTGAATACGCTTGAATACTTCCCTTCAATAAGGGTGCAAACATAAATAAGGCTAGAGCAGTACCAATGGTGATCCCAACATTCAGTGATAATACTGCAATAAAAAAGATCAACATAGCAAAACCAAAGACAGGCAAGATATAAGCAAATGCCGTAGTTAAAGTAAACATAACCGCGTTTCCACCTAAAAATAGCGGTTCTCCTTGAACAAGCATATGCTCTCCCCAGCCAAAAAAAATGAATCCTATACCATAGGCGGTGAGTATGGTAAAACAAACCATAAAACAGATGCAAACCAATACCCCCATCGACTTTGCACAAATAAATTGGCTACGATTAATCGGTCGTAATAATACCACTTTAAACATGCCCCGTTTATATTCTTCTGCAATGGTTTCCGCAATAAATACAGCCAGAAATATTGTGATATAAAGGGAGCTTTCGGCTAGTGCTTCCACAGGAAAAGACTGCCCATTTAATAAATGGGATGCTTGTCTAGACTGCAATACGTTTACTAGTTGAACAACAACTATAACCCCCATAAATAGATAAAGCTTTTTTTGCTTAAGGAATTTGTATAGTTCATTTTTGATTAAACCAATCATTCGATCATCTCCATGCGAATCACTTAATAAACAATTTCTTTCTTTTTAAATGTCCAGAGGGATAGCCCCGCAAACACAGCAGCGTAAATGAGAACAACACTAATATTTGCTAGCATTCCGAGCCAATCCTCTGTCTGCATAAAGTTTTCGGGAAGGTACATTAGATGATATGCTAAAGAATAAGGAGCAATGGCTGTTATATCATTTAGGTTTAATCCAATCGTAATCAGAACCAATGATATAATAATCGCTGTACTCATATTTTTGGCTAAAACAGCTATAAAGCTCGCAATAATTCCATATGCCATGGTTGGTAAAATAAATAAAGCATAGACTGCGATAGTTACGCCAATTCCCTTAATTGGCGTGTAAGTATGTCCCATGTACTCTGTTGCCTCTCCCCAGCCAATAAAATAAATTCCTAATGTATAAGATAGAATTAAAAAGATAACTGTTGAAGTAGCGATAAATACGCACAAAGTCATTATTTTTGCCAGCAGTAGTTTTGAACGAGTAATTGGTCGCAGTAAAGATAGCTTTAAAGTTCCACTCCGATACTCATTACTAATACTATCCGCCACAACAATCGGGATAAAAATAATCATAAATTGAGCAAAAATCTGGATCATCGTCAGCGGAACGGATTGTCCATACTGAAAATCCCAAACTGTCATTTTCGAACTACCAGGCTGGTAATCATATAAATTTAACAAAGTGATCCCCAGCATAACGATCATAAAAACATATAATTTTTTCATTTTAAAAAGTTTGTACAGCTCATTTTTTAAAAGTCTCATCACTTCCCGCCCCCGCTGGTTAGGTTAAAGTATAATTCTTCCAAGGAATGAACATCTCCCCGATCAACCAATTCACTGACGTTTCCTTCAGCAAGGAGCCTTCCCTCATTAAGAATCCCGACACGATTACATATTTGCCCAATCTCGTGCAATAAATGACTTGAAATAAAAAAGGTAATATTTTTTTCAGAGGAAAGCTGAAGGATCATTTCTTTTATTTCGATCATGCCTTGTGGGTCCAGTCCGTTCGTTGGTTCGTCAAGAATGATTAATCGCGGGTCATTTAAAAGCGCATTCGCAATCCCCAGACGTTGCTTCATCCCCAATGAATAAGTAGAGACCTTGTCCTTCGCTCTTTTCGTCAATCCAACCATTTCTAATACCTCTGCTATTTTTTCTTTATCCATACCGGGAATTAGATTAACCATCAAAGCCAAATTTTCATATCCAGAAAGATAGTCATAAAAAGTTGGATTCTCTACTATTGCGCCAATTTGAGAAATCACTTGTTTAAAATCAGTTCTAAGATTCAGCCCATTCATCACAACATCCCCAGAATCGGGAAAAATCAAGCCAGTTAACATCCGAATCGTCGTTGTTTTCCCCTGACCATTGCGCCCAAGAAAGCCGTATACATCCCCTTTTTTAATGTTAAGATCTAGATTGTCGATAATGGTTTTACCATGAAATGATTTTGTCAGTTTATGTGTTTCTAATAATGTCGTTGCACCCATCAGGCAGTTTCCTTTCTATAGGTAAATTTAAATGTCGATTGTATTCCCCCAGTATAGCGATGATAAATAAACTGCCACATTTGAATTTATAAACAATCGATAACAAAAGATTACATTTTGATAAAGTAAAAGAGGCTTTCCCTCATCCTCCACTGATTCAGAAGATCAAAGGCTAAATTCGCGACATCCTGTTGACCTGAGATAAAGGAGCCCAAAGGGTGTACGCAAAATTTAAGCGCTAGAACCTAAATTAGGGCAGTTTAATCCCCTTCGCTCTACATTCTCTAAAGTCTTGAAGTGGGGTCTTAGAGTACGGGGTAAACACAAAAAATCCCCGTTATAATTTCAGAACGAGGGTAAATAAGCCATACATTTTGCTATTCGTCTCCATACTTCTCTCTGTTCACTAAAGCCTTGAGGTGGGGAAATTACTTCCCTGTTAATGATTGGTACATTAACGTAACAGGGAATGTTTTCCCTTTATATGATCTAACATAATATTTAATCAAGGGGCAAATGAACTACAATAACCGTCCCTTGTCCCAGCACACTTTTTACGGAAATCTCTCCTCCATATGCAGCGATAATCTGCTGAACAATCGCCATTCCAAGGCCGGTTCCCTCTGACGGCTTTTCTGTTGAAGTCCCCCGATAATAACGGTCAAATAAATGGGTAACTGTATATTTGTCCATGCCTTTACCATTATCTTCTATCACAACTTCTGCCTGTGCTCTTTTTTGAATCGTGACTTTAACATTCGTACCTGCTGAATTATGTTCAACTGCATTTACTAGCAAATTCGTAAACGCTCTTTGGAACAGTTGTATATCCCCTTTTATATAGACAGGTTCATCATTGACTATGAATTCAAACGAAATTTCCTTATCAGCAGGCCTATTAGCTGTTTCAGCTATCACCCTGCGAAGCAATTCCACCAATTCTATCTCTTGAAAAGTTTTCTGGATATCCAGTGATTGCTGCATTCGAAAGGCGATTCCAAGGTCAGAAATCAGTTCTTCCATATGCCTTGATTTTTCTTTGATTAGCTGTAAAAACTCTCTTCTTTCTTTCTCGCTCCATGTATGTTTTTCTGATAAAAGCATATCTGTATAGCCGGATATATAGGATAATGGAGTTTTCAAGTCATGTGTCACTCCAGCCGCCCATTCCTGTCTCAGCTTGTCAAATTCCTTTCGTTTCTTCTCATTCTCTTGAAGGATAACAGAAAGGGATTCCAAATTTGCATTTACTTCACGGTAAATTCGACTGGAAGGAAATCTCTTTTTCTGCTTCGGCGCGATATAATCTCCAATAGAGAGAGTTTCTATTCTCCTTAAAACACCGTACATCGGTCGTGCAAAATAATAGCCATAAAACAAACAATATAAAAAATAAAATACTACTGCGATCCAGGATAGCACCATAATCATCACTTGATTATCTGGCTCCTGTAAGAGATAAATATATACTGCACCAGGAATCGCTAATACGAGCATCAACAAAAACTGATGCAAGATAAAACTCATTGTAAAACGGACAATCAACTTTCCATTTAGCCGCCGTTTCATAGCGAATCCCCTTCATCCGGCGATACAAACTTATAGCCAATGCCTCTTAATGTAATAATTAAGGCAGGCTGTTTTGCATCCTTTTCGATTTTTTTGCGCAACCGCATAATATGAATGGAAACCGTCTTCTCATCTCCATGACTATCGTAGCCCCAGACATTTTCATATAGCTGTCCAGCTGTAAACACTTGATTAGGATGCTCTGCTAAAAAAAGCAATAGTTCAAACTCCTTTGCCGGACAGGCTATTTCATTTCCGTTAACATGTAGCTGGGCCGATTTTTTATTAATCGTCAGCGAACCAAAATCATACACGTCCGCTGTTTGTTCCATTTGTTGCCGAAACTGCTCCTGCCTCCGAAATTGTACATGAATACGTGCTACAACCTCCAAAGGATTGAAAGGTTTAGTAATATAATCATCTCCACCGATTCCAAGTCCTGTCAGCATATCAAAGTCACCTGAACGGGCTGTAAGAAATAAGATGGAAGCATTGGTCTCTTGCCGAATTTCCTGACACAACTGAAAACCATCTGTATCCGGAAGCATCACATCCAGTACAATCAGGTCATATGTTGCCCGTGCAATTTTTGCCCTTACTTCTTTCCCTGAATAAGCACTGCTAATATTGGTATAGCCTTCTTTGCGCAGTAGTGTTTCAAGCATTTGAATAATACCTGGTTCATCATCGACTAGTAATATTTTTTTTGAATGCATCTTTGCTGCCTTCTTTCTATCTTAATCTTTTATGATCAAGCGGTATCCCGTTTTTTAAATATAATCCAGCTTAAGGCCGCCAGCACCAAAATATAAATAAGCAGAACAGATAGAGAAAAACCCAATGTCATTTCCGGTCTTGCTGGCAAATGGAAAATATACAGGCTTATATCGCTATTGGCAAAAGGCAAATATTTTAGCCAGGATAAATAGGCAGTCGCCTCTATCATGGAATTTCCTACAATCATAATAAACAAAGAAATTCCAACTGCCAATGCACTATTACGTAAAATCGTCGAAATAGCAAAAGACAAAGTTACATAGCTCAGAATAGGAAGAAAGCTCAAGCTATACATTTTAATTGCTTGCATGGGCACATTTATTTCCGTAACCTTTCCATCTGCATTTAAGAATAAGTCGCTTGTGTTCAGATTGCCAAATCCATAGAAAATGGCGTTCACACCATATCCTGTCATAATCAATAATGCCAGCATACCTAAAGCGAATAATGCAACGGAGATATACTTTGAAAATAAGATTTTCGATCGGCTATGCGGGCGAATCAGTAATAGTTTGATTGTACCACTTGTATATTCCCTTGATACAACATCTGCAGCGATGACAATGGCAAAAATAATTACCAGTTCAATTAATCCGGAAAACTGTAACAAAGCAGACCACGGATTCTCCTTGATTGGAGCAATATTATTTTCTAACCGGTATTCTGCAATTTGAAGTTTATTCTCTGTATCTACATACATTTGCGGTGAAAGCCCATCAATCTCCAATTGCCCTTTATAACGCTCTATAAGTTCCAGTTGTTCATTTTGCCAGTCAGATACAGGCGCCTCATTTATTTTGTTCATGACAAAACTTCCTATCGTTATAACAATCAACAGGAATAAAATAATCCAAGTCAGTTTACGGTTAACGATTTTCATCATTTCATTCTGAATTAATCCGAACATTGCCCTTCCTCCATCATTTTCAGAAATTTATCCTCCAGCGTCTGTTCCTGTACATGAATACTTAAGACCCGAACACCATTATCTACCAATAACTTGTTTAACTCTGGCACCTCAGTTTTAGTCATTTGAATCCATAACCGGTTTGGTTTATTACCAGCTACAGCCGTTTTACTTAAATCTGCTGCGAGCTTTTTTGTTAGTTCGATTTGTGATAACTCCACATCAAGACATACGTGGGAAACATTGTCCTTAGCAATAAACTCATGTACATTTTCAATGCTAACAAGCTGCCCCTTTTGCAAAACAGCAATTTTATCGCACATCAATTGCATTTCCGCAAGCAGATGACTGGAGACAAAGACTGCTACGCCTTCCTGATGAGCAAGTTCTTTTAAATTATGGCGAAGCTCTCGGATACCCGCAGGGTCAAGCCCATTGGTTGGTTCATCCAGTATTAACAGAGATGGGCGATGTAACAACGCCTGGGCAATTCCCAAGCGCTGACGCATTCCTAGCGAATACGAGCTTACTTTCTCATGAATACTGTCCTTTAATCCGACACTTTGAACGATCTCATTTATCCGATTTTTAGAAATACCAGAAACCATTCGCGCATAATGTTTTAGATTTTGATAACCCGTTAAATATTTATATAAATCTGGATTTTCCACTATCCCTCCTACATGTCGGATTGCTTTCTCAAACTGCTTGCTAATACTGTGACCCTTAATCAGAATATCTCCCTGGCTTATTTTGATTAGCCCTACCATCATTCGAATTGTCGTCGTTTTACCAGCCCCATTGGGACCAAGAAATCCAAAAATTTCACCGGAAGGAACAGTAAAATTCAAATCGCTTACGATTGTTTTTCTGCCAATCTTTTTGGTAGTGTGTTGAAATTGAACAATTGTCTGTTGTTTCATATACTTGTTTCCCTTTCTATTTCATAATATGGAGCGCTCATCTGACGCTTCCATTCAATTATAAAAAGTGAAAGTAAACAGACCGTAAACGGAAATGAAATAATATCTAAATTCTGAAGTAGCGAAGTTTTACTTTCTGAATTAAATCAAGAATGATTCAGTACAGGCATGATCATAAGTCCGCCTCGCGAAAACTGAAAAAATAAATTGAGGGCTGCTAAGGTCTATTGAATATTAGTTAGTAGAGTAATATATGTTCACTGCTAGTCGCTATTTACTAAAGCATTCTCTACTTAAAAGGGTATTTGACAACAATAAAAAAACCACAGCATTACCTGTTATTCAGGTATACTATTGGTTTATCATCAACGTACTCCGGGTCATCAGCAGGAGGTTGAATTTCAGTTGTTAATAAAGCAACATGTCCATTTTCATCTGTTACGGTGAACAACAAAGTCTCCCCTCTTACAATCCTAGTTCTCCTGATTCCCTAAGGAAAAATAGAAAAAGATAGCCTAATCCAATAAAACTGTAGGGCAAGGTCATGTCCGAACAGTATAACCAACGCCTGTGGAGATCATGTAAGACGGAAATGGGGATTCCTCCATTGCGCAAAGATCTGTGAATCAGGAAGCCCCTTCTTCAAGCAGTCTGTAAGGACTGGTAAGGAGGGGTTGTTGACGAGTAAACATCATACCAATATGCAAGGAATTTATAACTTCCCCATTTATCGTACACACTTTCAAGCTTTTGCTTATTAGGGGCTCCCCATTAAAGTATTTTTTGATAACATGAGCTTTATATTCTGAATCAATAGGCAACAAATCATATTTTCCAAGTATCATCGATAGTGTATTAAATGCATAAGGACCAATCCCTTTAATCTCCTTTAATTTGGTAATATCACTTTCTGGTGATGTATAAGACTCAAGGTCAAAAACAGGATCTAAAGCTTTTGTGGCTGCATTGATAATGTATGTACTTCGGTGACCGACTCGCACATGTTCTTTTAGATATAATTCACCTGCTTCTAACACGCGTTCTGGTGTGGGAAAGGTTTTGAATTCAGGCTGATGGTTGGTTTCTATTGATTCGCCTAATCCATTCACAAGATTACTCACCATATTCATAGTCTGCTTCCATCTCGTATTTGTTGTTAATATTACTTTTACTACATCTTCAAAAAGCGTAGGCGAACGCAAAAGTCTTCCTTTTCTTTTCGTTGGGCTCTTCATAATCGTGACATAGGGTATAGAACGGGTCAAAGGTATCTTGCAATCTAAACATCCAGGATACTTGGTCTTTAATCTCCTTGGTGTCATTATGTTCTAAAGGAATATTTGTTTCAGTTTCGATCATCAAATGATGAATGTGATTTGAAATACACAATAATACATTTTTCCCATTACTTAATTGTACCGGGCGATAAAATAATTGCTCTTCATTATTCCAATAATTCGGCGACAACATCCACCAACCATAATCAGTGATAGCAGCTTTGAAATTAAACGGTTCTTGTAGAGGTATGATAATCATGATATATACCAGCCTTTCAAATTAATCTACACCAAGTTCTGATTTCCAAGTTCCCTGTTGTTTTCGAATGTCTACTATTTGCCCGATATGATAGGCGGTATGAATTATTAAATGGGTAAGGGCAGCCATATTTTTATTGAAGTGATTATCCGCTGAATTATCAATGACTCGCTTCCATTCCTGCATCACTTGATCAATAGATCTTAATGATTCCTCCCACGTATATCCTTCTAAGTTATCAAAGGATTGTGCATTTGTATCGATTGTAGAACTCGTTCCCCCAATGCCTTTAAAACGGTTTAAATAACCCTGATTATAATAAAGTAAATGATTTACGATTCCCCGTATATTATTGGCGTTTGGATGGTTTTTCCACATTGCTTCTTCCTGTGTCACACCTTTCAATGCTTGTGCCAACGAAACAAACCAACCACTTTTATTATGAACGGCTTCTAACTGGAATGATATTATCTCTTTAGCATTCATTGTTTTTCCTCCTTGAGTGTATCTCTATGCTTTCGAACTCTGGATAAGTTTCCACATGTCTCACTACTGCACCAATGTTTGTGCCCGTTCTTCGTGTTGTCGTGAAAGACCCAGCGACAATCTTCATTCTTACAAAACTTCACACGCTTATATTCTGCTTTTGTAAATAGTTCGGAAAAAGAGAGAGCAATTTCAGAAATAAAAGTGTCCCAGTTCTGTTGATCAGCTACCAAATTTAATTCAAAATGATTATCCCTTTTGATTAATACTGGGCTCCGTTTTGCTTTATCCATGAAAGTATTTAATTCTATTAATTCATCAGCCGTTGGTAATTGATCCTGTGTTGTTTTCTGAAGAATATCTCTCATTAGCTGACGTAAATTTTGCAATTCATGAATGATTTGAGCGGAAGGGTAAGATAAATGAGTTAGATTCCAATCCTTTATAAAATATTCTATCCATTTCGGGTTTGTTAAGCGATCTTCGGACCTCCCTGTTCCACGATAGTCATACCACATCGTATTAATAACATCTAAGCAAATCATATCGTTAGCCAACTTGCCTTCTCCTTTATTTATTTTGAATGTGCCTTTTTTTATATCATGTAATGCTTAAAATATAAATTACCCATTACAAAAAATAGGAATGTGAGTTGATGATCAAACTTTTTTGATGATTAACCATTCTCCGTATTGAATTCGCATCATATTTTTCTAAAACAAACATAACCTCGCTCTAAATTTAGGACGAGGTTAAAATATAACTAATTAAATTTCAATAAATGGCACAAAGACTCCATCATAATATCTTTTCAATGCGATCTCATTTATCTCCATGCTTTGATAAGCTTATCAGCATCAATGAAAGGCAGTAATGGCTGTATTTCAGAAAATCCCTGTTTCTCTAGCGCATCTTCCGCTAGTTCTTGCAAGAATTCCTCTTCAAGGAATGGAGCAACGCTACATAAGGAGGAAAGACCATCACGTTCATAGCTTTGCTTACTAAGCTCTTCCATACAATTCTCGTTTAAAAAAGGGAAGAAGCTGCTCATTTCACGAAAGCCGGTTTTCGTGAATTCCATCTTTGCGATAGCATCAATACTTTCTTGAGATAGAAATGGAACAAGAGAGTTCAGTGCTTTTATTCCGTTAGACGCATACTCTCTTTCTGCTAGTTTTGACAAGTACTCATCACTTAGAAATGGAAACAGCTTAACCAAATCAGGCAGCCCACTTCCCTGGTAAAATTCCTCAACCAATTCTTCTAAATAAGCTTCACTCAAAAAGGGAGCAAGCGTGCTTAAATCAGAGGCTTGAAGCGTGTTTGTATTCGTATTTACCGAGAGATCAACTTGATCAACGGTTAAAATGGGGGCAATTGACTTCAATTCTTCAAAAGGAATATCGACTGACTCCCCTTCCTTTTCTTCAATTAGCTGTTTAACCGCCGCTGTCTCTTTTTGATTTACGAGCAGTTCATCAATGGTAACGCCAAATACCTCAGCTAACTCCGGAAGCTTTGTTATATCCGGCATCGTTTCTCCTCGCTCCCAGTTACTGATGGCCTGATATGTAACACCTAATTTATCGGCCACACCCATTTGCGTAAACTGCTTTTCTTTCCTCAACTTTGCAATTTGCTTACCAACTTTCTTCATATCCATTGCTTGATCACTCCTTTGGTTTGATTAGTTCAATTCTAGGCAAGCAAACGGAATAAGTATATCAAGTTCTGCTTGAGTGGCTTGATTCCCTTAGTGTCAATGTTTTGACTAATTATACAAAAGGTGTCACCCAGTTCCATTAGCTGGTATTGGGGGATAATGTGCAAATTATTCATTGATCTCCAAATGTGGATTCCACACTACTTCCCATAAATGACCATCCGGGTCTTGAAAGTAACCAGAATATCCACCCCAAAACGTGTCATGTGGTTGGACTGTTATAGTAGCTGCAGCCTTCCTTGCCTGTTCTATTACTTTGTCAACTTCTTCTTTACTTTCGACATTATGGCCAATAGTGAATTCAGTAGGACTGGAAACAGTCTGATTAATTTGAGCATCATGCGCAATATTTTTGCGTTCAAAAATAGCAAGCTTTATGCCAGATAGTAAATCGAAAAAGGCAACAGCACCATGCTCAAATTCTTGGCCAACTATACCTTCTGTTGGAAGCCCCAATCCGTCTCGATAGAATTTTAAAGATCTTTCCAAATCATTTACACCTAATGTTAAAACTGTAATCCTAGGTTTCATAAACATCATTCCTCCTAATTTTATATAAAATTACATGCTGTTTTCTGCCTCCAGTATACTCTTTTTCTCACATAGGTTCAGGGTTATTTAGTGCACTCTGTTTTGTACTTTTCCACGATAATCGGGATGGCCGGATCTCCCGCCGTTCCCCTTTTTGCACTTTTCCGCAATAACGGGGATGGTCTGGCCTCCCGTCGTTCCCTTTTTTGCGCTTTTCCACAATAACGGGGACGGCCCAGCCTCTCGCTGTTACCCTTTTTACGCTTTTCCACAATAACGGGGACGACCGGAACTCTCGCCGTTACCCTTTTTGCACTTTTCCACAATAACAGGGACGACCGGAACTCTCGCCGTTACCCTTTTTGCACTTTTCCACAATAACGGGGACGGCCCAGCCTCTCGCTGTTACCCTTTCTGCGCTTTTCCACAATAACGGGGACGGACTGGCCTCCCGCCGTTCCCTTTTCTGCGCTTTTCCACAATAACGGGGACGACTGGAACTCCCGCCGTTCCCTTTTTTGCGTTTTTCCACAATAATGGGGACGGCCGGAACTCTGAAAAAAAGGCGAATGTAAAATGAGACTGCAACCAGTGAAGGATGAATCCATACTGGTTGCAGTCTCACTTTAGAATGCTTCTATAGGAAGTTAGAGTAAGTTAGATCCCACTTAAACCAACTCCAACAATGACTTTTCTTCCTCTTTCCGACTGTGGTTGTTTGCAAAATATACTTATGAAAGAATTGTTCTTACTTGGGAAATATATTTTAATGTTTTTGTTCTAAATACTTCTGCCATTCATAAATATCTTCCGCCATATGATAGGCTACAAACCCTTCATTTTTCAATTTTTGCGCAGCCAAGGCTGAATAAACACAATACTTTCCTCTACAGTAAGCAACAACTTCTTTATCCTTAGGGATTTGTTGAAGATATAGGTCTAACTTCTCCATAGGAATAGAGACTGCCCCTTCTATATGCCCTGCTTCATATTCCTCTTCTGGTCTCATATCCATAAGGACAATATCTCCATCCTTTAACTTTTCATAAACTTCATCCATCGTTAGTGTATATAAACCTTCGATATCACCGAAAAAATCTTCTTGAATGCGAGTGATATCTGAAAGTTGGCTTTCACCGATACACCATAAGGAATGTAAAAAATCGTTAACAGAGGGATCAGCTAATGAATAAATGGCATATGTCCCCTTCTTGGTAAATTTTACTAATCTCGAGTCGTTGAGAACTTGAAGATGACGAGAAACATTTGCCACACTCATTCCTGTATCCCGTGCCAATCTTTCAACTGTTTTTGGACCCTGAGTCAGCAGATTTAATATTTCAAGGCGTTTATCACTAGATAAACATTTGCCAATTCTTGATAGTTGTTTAAATAACTCATCCTTATAATTCTTTGCAGAAAAAATGAGCTCTTCCATACTTATCATCCTCTACATCGATTAATTAACTATATAGTTGATGATACTACAGTGGAAGCAAAAATAGCAAAATAATGATTATTACTTCATACGCAATATGAACTAGAGAAGTGAGGGAGCATGCCTACTCCTCTAGTTTGATCTATAAAAAGCTATTAAGAATTCACCATACATTCTCAAGGAAAACTTGCCATCCCGTGTTGAGTATTTGTATTCCCATTATTCTTCAACAACATCTAATTCTGTCCAATCGAATTCGCCTTTACGTATTTTTTCCCGCCGATCTTTGGTTATATAATCCAGATCAGGATCCAAATTATAATCTCCTACTTTTTCACGATCTGCCACAGGTCGTTTTTGAGTGAGTATAAATGCAGCTAGATCAGCCGCTTGTTGATCTGTTAATGTTCCTTCTTTCCCTTTGGGCATATTGTTTTGAATAAAAGCTGTTGCTTTATTTAGTCTCGCCATGCCCGCAGCATCATTGAAAGATCCCTCTCCCCATAAAGGCGGTCCTCCCTTAGCGCTTGTTCCTGATCCGTCTTCTCCATGACAAGCGATACAACCCTTCTGGCTATATAATTCTCCACCTGCCACAACGTTGGGGACAGGTACCTTATCCTTATTATTATCCATTCGCCAAGTAATGTCGTCCTTCGATTCAAGATCTTTGGAGAGAAATTCAAAATAAGCCACCATCGCTTTCATTTCCTCACCGTCTTCATCTATCTGTTCTCCATTCATACTACGAACAAAACAACCATTTATCCGATCTTCTATTGTAGTCCACTTCTCATGATGCATTTTTGGATATAATAACGTGACACCAACCATAGGCGAATCAGGGCCAAGCCCACCCTCTCCATGACAATTAATACATGACAAGTTATTGCCTACATTTTCCGGTAAAACTGTGTTAGTCTCATCAAAGATTTCCTTACCTTTTTGTATGAGTGCCATCTCTGAATCATCAGAATCCAGATTTCGTATTTCCTCCAAGATAGCTCCCATCTCATATCCCTTATCCTCAAACTGTTGGCAAGCAGCAGAGATAAGGAGAAGAACACTAATTATGATAAAAAACCAAATAAATTTACGTTTTTCCAAAGATTCAACACCTCTTTATTCCAATTATAAGAATATCCTTAGGACTGACTGAAAACGGATACATTTTAGGTTTTTAGTATAGATTCCAAAGTAAACGTTTCCTTTTTTCAATTATTCAATTGATTATTTTGCTAATGATTTAAAAAAATTTCAAGGTCAAATAAATTGATTCACTCTTTTAATAACCTAATTAAGAACTTTTTTTGTAATTCCTTCATTCCTTTTATTTCGTTCAATTCTCCAACTTCGATTAGGGCTTTTTTCCTTCCGGGTTAATTAAATCCGTGCAATCATACTATTAACTTTATATAAATAAATCTATAAAAATTAGACCAATCCTTTATCCTTCACCACAAATACGATTTTTCATTTACCAATTTCTCCATTTATTTTCTAATATACCTAACTCCCCTAGTATACTTGTAAACAGTGTATCCTTTTCGCCTTTTAAAGCATTCTCTGTACATGATGAATGAGGTTTATAATTTAACTCTTTTGCTTTTTTTAAACTAGTCTCATCAATCCAATTTGTTACATCTGCTTTGTCAAAACACATCGGAGCAATGTACGTTCTGTAAGTATTATCAATAATAACTCTTGTACTAGGTGATGGCTTAGTTTCTTTAGGTATGAAAAAGCTAGAAATAACAATTATTCCGATTAATACCATCAAGATAACCAAATACCTATTCTTGTTTATTTTCACATTATTTCCCCCTAAGAGGTTTATAGGGTAGATGGGACTTATTGCATCTTTTCAAGCTGCTCTACCATAAAATCATAATTCATTGCCCCCATTGCGATAAATTGAATGCGCCCATCAGAGTCAATCATATAGGTTGTAGGATACGCCACAACTCGATATTCTTTTGAAACAGCTGATTCCTTATCCAAAGGAATTGTTAACGACAGGTTTAATTCATCAACAAATTTCGGAATATTATCGAGGCTCGATTCTGTTTCAGATAAGTTCACAGCTAATACTTGCACATCTTTATTATCTTGAAACTTTTGCATATCAGGCATCTCAGCGCGGCATGGGGGACACCATGTTGCCCAAAAGTTTAACATGACTCGTTTACCTTTATAATCCGACAACTTCACTGCTTCTCCGTCTAAAGTAGTAAGTTCAAAATCAGGAGCGAGCTCACCTTTACGAATTCCTGAATTACTATAATCGCTAATTTCTCCCGAATTATATATTTGCTCTGAGGCAGCACTACCATATTCCCCAGCAGTGTTTTCATTTGAAGCAGCTATTAAATCATAAGTTATCCAACCAAGTAATCCTATAACTATGACAACTAAAACCGCATTTTTCATTCCTTATTACCCCTTCACCCTAATATTCGAACCATGTATCTTGAACTCATTCCATGAGAAATTCGATGACATGATATTTGAACGATTAATAAGATAAGACCCATAACAACCATAATCACAGCACCTATTTTCATGATTATTTGGCTATGTCGAGTAATCCACTTGGTTGCCTCAGAAAAAACATCAACAGAGGAAAAGGCAAAGCCAAACCTCATCCATACATTACTCCTTGGGCTCAATTTCAACATTACTAAAGCTTTATGAAAATCTGATGAAAATTAGATAATTATTCTTGTTAAATTAGTTTCCTGGATAAAAAGGACGTCCCGAATTTATTTTTCGAGTCGTCCTTTTTGACTGATCAACTATATATGTCTAGTCAATTATGCACTTTCATTCTGTAAGATCTTTTCCTATTAAGAAGATTGTTTATATTAGCAGATTATTGGATGAAGGAAAAACCTTTACGTTTTATTTTGGATAAGCAAATATGACGTAGCGATCTGGTGCATCCCCAATGAAGGAGAAAGGATAACAAGTTGATACCGTTAATACTTCATCTGTTCGATTTGGGTCAATAACAGTTGTGTCATTGGCATCAACTATGGTATGATCCCGAATTTCATAAATAAATGTACCATGTTCCATTTTAACATGAAGTTCATCTCCATCTTCTAGTTCGCCAAATTGCCTGAACACGGTATCACGATGACCGGATAATAATATCTGCGTATTTTCACCTGGATATCCTGTGCCAATGTAGTGACCAACGCCTTCAGATAATTCTTCTTCATTCGTTCCCTCAATAATAGGTATTTCTCGATCCAGTCTGGGAATATAAAAGACGCCTACCGTATCTCCTTCTTCGATCGAATCATAATTAAATAGATTTGCATCATTAATTTCCTTAATCACGTCTTTTGAAATGCTGGCCTTAGCTTCGACTAGTCGTTTATTTTCTTTTGCTTTTGAATTATATAATTGGAAACCTCCATAAATAAGAAGTAATGTACCACCGATTATAAGAACTAATGAAAACTTTCTTACCATATTCATTCACCTCAGAGCATTCTATACTTTTATCATTTGTGAAAAAGTTGATATATGAAAAGGAGTGATGGATGATGCCAGTGTTATACCCTCCAGGCAAAAACCTCTCTATGTCTAGATTACTAAAGCTTTATGAAGGTTTGGTGAAAATGGCTAATCTAATAGGCATTATAAAAAAACGATTCAAATTTAGTCATTAGAATCGCTTTTTTGAATCATATAGAGACTGTATAGAGCTTGATATCTAAAAATGCTTCTTTAATTAACGCTATAAATTCTAATCTCTGGTTCAGCATTTAATAAATCTTTTAATCCAGTTACAACATCATTATTAAAAAGGTCACTTTGAAGATAAGCTTGAGCTTCTTCAACATTGTTAAAACCATGTAATACTTGAACATCTTCATCACGGATTAAAAGATCTTTAGAAACTGCACCAGGAATTGATTTCAAAAATGGTTCCTTATAAGTAGTATAAACCTTTGCCGCGTCTGCTCGATTGGCTGCAGCAATATCTAAAGTAATTTGTAGATAAGCTTTTGGTGTAGTGGTCATAATAATCAGCCTCCATTTTTTCATAATTTTATATTCATTAATTCAATTGCATATTTGAATAATAGATGAAAAAACATAAAGATCATATAAAAGTTCAAGACCCATTCTGTATAATTCATCTGAAACTAAACAGTGTATTTGTTTAGTGATTTCATTACTCTCTTAATGTAGGCTTTTTTACTCTACTAACTGCATAACTTTTTCCGGATCAAACCCTAATACCCATTGGCCTTCTATTTCAGTTTGAGGAACTCCCATTTGGCCAGTTGCTTGAACTAAACGGTTTGCAGCATCCGGGTCTTGCTGGACGTTTACTTCTTTAAAAGGAAGTTCATTTTCCTTCAAGAAATTTTTCATCATATCACAGTAGGGACAAGTACTTGTTGTATAAACTGTAATTTGCTTCATAAGACACCTCTCCTTAATTTTTTGTCATTCACCAACAAACTGTCTTATACATTTGATACTTATTCCTCCCAGGCACAAAGATATTGTACCTGGTCATAATGGAATCCGCAGAAAAACGTAGCCAATTAATTAGTTATAACACCTCCCTAAACATTCCAATTAACCCACTTTTGACGAAGAAATCTTATAGAGGATGTTCAAAAAGTCCGGTAAAAATGACACTTCGAATTTCTTCGTTGGCTCGCTTTTCCGCCTCGAACTTCTCGGTCCTTTTTATCCTCCTTTTTGATCACGCACTTATAGTGTTTTTATCCACCATATCCCCCAGTTGAGATACTTTACAGCTCTCTCATCTCTTTATTTTTAATGACTTTTTTACTACCAATAGACCATATCATGACCGGGATAAGTATTAATGACAAAATCCCGCCAACAAGGGATAAGGTTTCGTAGCTTGAACCAGCTACAACCATTCCCGACATAGCACTACCTGAAGCTCCAGATAATGCAATAAAAACATCTACTGTTCCTTGAGTTTTAGCACGTGTTGAGGGTTCTGTTGAATCAACAATAAGTGCCGTACCACTTATTAAGCCAAAATTCCATCCGAGCCCAAGTAAAGATAGAGCGATAATCATTAGAACTAAAGAATCTCCTGGTGCAGACGCCGATAAGACACCCGAAAGGAGCAACGTAATACCTGAAGCAATCGCCATGGCAGAACGACCAATCTTATCAACAAGAATTCCCGTTAATAGGGAAGGGAGATACATGGCACCTATATGAAAGCCGATCACAAGCCCAATTGCACGTAAACTATGGCCATGGTGCCCCATGTGAATAGGAGTCATGGTCATAATGGCCGTCATCACAATTTGCGTAAGCACCATAATGATTGCTCCAACTGCTATTCCTTTATTGATTGGATTCTTCCTCGATACTTCTTTGGATTCTGTACTTTGTTTATTCGCATTTATTTTTAAGGCGATCATGAATGGATCTGGGCGTAAAAGGGCAAATAACACAAGACCAGCTAAGATATATGCAGCAGTTGCCAAGATAAATGGCCCCGCCAATTCTGGGACACCAATCGAGTGAGCAACCTTTCCCATCACATCCACTAGATTCGGACCTGCAACAGCACCAACTGTCGTGGAAACCATCGCTACACTTACAGCAGTGCCTCGCTGTTTGTCAGTCGCTAAGTCTGTGCCAGCATAGCGGGCTTGTAAGTTCGTTGCAGAGCCTGCCCCATATACAAGTAAGAAAATAAATAATAAAAACACATTATTTAACATGGCAGCAATAATAATACCAATAGCCCCAAGTCCACCTGTTATAAAACCAGTGGCAAGACCCATGCGTCTGCCAAAACGATTGGAAAGTCTGCCTACTAACAGGGCAGCTCCTGCAGAGCCTAAAGTAAATAAAGCTGCCGGAAGTCCTGCGAATGCATTTGTTCCTAGCATTTGTTCGGCAAGCAGTGCTCCTACTGTAATTCCAGCAGCTAATCCCGCTCCACCAAACATTTGTGAAATTACAACAATCATTAATGTGCGTTTGTATAACTTCTTAACTTTTTCTGGGTGATCTATATAACTTTGTGCTAAAACATTCGCTTCATCCGACATAATAAGCTCCTTCTTCCCCCAATCAATGTAAGTGTTCTTGAAATTCATACCAATCTTGAACACTATTTTCTAGACGAAAGGCATTAATACCTTTCGTCTTTAACAACCCCACTGCTTCTACTGACATCAAACAGTATGGCCCTCTGCAATAGGCCACAACATCAAGGGTGGTTGATAAGGAAGAGAGTTTTTCTCTTAACTTTTCAATTGGAAGAGAAACAGCACCGGGAATATGGGCCTTATCATATTCTTCTTTCGGCCTGACGTCTAACAATAAAACTTCACCTTTTTCCATCCGATCTTGAAGTTCTGAAAACGAAATCCCATGCAAACCAAGATTGGTATTTAAAAACCCCTGTTTTATTTGTTGAACCTCAACAAACTGTTTTTCTGACAAAGTATGCACATTTTTTAAAAAGCCAGAAATGGCGGCATCTGCTAATTCATAAATCACGAAGTTCCCTTTCTTATGAGATTTTACCAATCTTGAATTAGCAAGGGTTTGTAAATGTTGAGATACATTTGCCACAGACATGTTAGTTGCTTTTGATAGTGATTCCACTGACTTTGGCCCTTGAGATAAAATATCAAGAATCTCTATGCGTTTGGGGCTAGAAAGACTTTTACCTATTCTAGCAAACTCCTGGTACAATAAATCTTTTAAATTTCTTTCATTGAGCATTTTATAACCACCACCAAATATACTCAATTAAATAATTGAATAGTCGAATTATAATCATAACGAAGTCATTTGTCAAAAACTCGTCTTGAATGAAGTCGCTAGTTTGAATCCCTTTTCCCAAGTCTGCTTTTGTTTTACATCCTATTAGAATCTCGTAGAAATGATTATTGTAATCTATTATTATTGATGTTCCTTTATTTCCTCTACATAATGTTGTGCAGCTTGAGCGGCAATACTACCATCGCCAGTAGCTGTGACAATTTGCCGTAACATTTTTTCGCGAATATCGCCTGCGGCGAAAATGCCTGCTACTTTTGTTTCCATTTGCTCGTTTGTTTCGATATAGCCACTTTCATTGGTAATCCCAAGGTTTTTAAATGGTGTAGACAATGGCAGCATTCCGATATAAATAAAAGCACCATCTGTACTAAATTCTTGTTCAGTTCCGTCAGCTGTTGAAACAAGAGTAACACTTCCGACTTTCCCATCTATCTCATGTATTTCTTTAACCGTATGATTCCAAATAAAATCAACCTTATCATTTGCAAATGCCCGTTCTTGGAGAATCTTTTGGGCGCGGAGTTGGTCACGACGATGAATAATCGTTACTTTTGAAGCGAACCTTGTTAAATATACACCTTCTTCAACAGCAGAGTCTCCTCCACCGACAACAACTAACTCTTTTCCTTTAAAAAAGGCTCCATCACAAACGGCACAATAAGATACACCACGACCACCGAGTTCATTTTCACCAGGAACGCCCAGTTTCTTATATTCAGCACCCGTTGTGATGATAACAGAATATGTTTTGTATTCTTTTGTACCTGCAACGACTGTTTTGATGTCTCCATGATCTACAATTCCTTTAATATCACCATAGGCATACTCTGCCCCAAACTTCTTAGCATGATCAAACATTTTTGTCGACAATTCTGGACCGATGATATTTTCGTAACTAGGATAATTCTCAACTTCTTCAGTATTAGCCATTTGCCCCCCTGGGATCCCACGCTCAATCATTAATGTAGATAAATTGGCACGTGAAGTATAAACGGCTGCCGTCATTCCAGCAGGCCCAGCACCAATAATGATCACATCATAAATCTTCTCTTCATTCATGTTGTTCACCCCTCTGTTATTCAATCGTTTTATTGAATAATTGAATTATAAATGTTATTTCTTCAATAGTCAATTTTTCAATTCCACTACAAAATGGATTGTTTCAGTTAACAAAAATACTCATGTTATCTGAATCAGGTAACACAAGTATTTTTCATAAAGGCAGAGTAAACCAGAATGTGTTTTTGTCTTCACTGGGTTTATAGCCAATTTTGCCATGATGTTGTTCTATAATTTCTTTTGTTATACTAAGTCCAAGTCCTGCCCCTCCGGTATCACGACTGCGAGAGCCATCAATTCGGTAAAACCTTTCAAACATTTTATCTTTGTTATCAGCTGGGATCTCTTGGCTTGGACCGGTGATAGAGACATAATATTCATTCTCCAACTTTTCGCCCTTTATTGTAATCGAACCTATACCTACGTAATATCGAATAGCATTATCAATTAAATTACTAATAGCTTGTAAAATTCCCTCTTTATGCATATTTATTTCAGCGCGTTCTGTATGAATTTCCACTGGAATATTTTTATCCTTCAGTTGCCAAAAAAACATTTTCGCAGATTCTTTAATCAGTAGATCAACAGCAATTTTTTCCTTATCAGAAAAAGATTGCTTTGAAATATAATCCCATTCTTTTAAGGTTTCAATTTGTGTAACCATCTTTGTTAGCCGTTCAGACTCTTTATAAAGCGAATGGTATAATGTTTCATCCCCCTCAATCACTCCATTTTTTAGCGCATATAAATACCCGTTCAAATTCGATAGTGGAGTCCTTAACTCATGCGATAAATCCATTACTAATTTCTTTCGATGTTCATGGTTATCTTTTAACTGATTAACTAATTCATTAAAATTACTTATTAATTGCCCTATTTCATCACTTGAAGTAACTTCAAGTGACTCAGGGTAATTCCCTCTTTTCATACTTTTTGTAGTCTCAATTAATCTTTTTAAAGGTTGGATTAATTTTTTCGTTAAATAAAAATGAATAATACTTCCAATCAAAATTGCAATAAGACTAAAAATCCATAAGTAATAAAAAAGCGTTGAATTAAACTGCTTTTGTTTTGCTCCATTCATCCCTTCTACTAAGAAACATGCTGTATTATAAATGGCTAGGCTACTTAGTACAATAAATAAGGAGACAATAATAATATTCAAAAAGGTTAAACGGAACAGAAATTTCTTGGGTAGCCACGACTTTTTATGTTTATTCATGAACGAATTTATACCCCATTCCTCGAACCGTTTGAATCCGTGTTGGGGAAGACGGATTTATTTCAACTTTACTTCTTAATTTTTTAATATGTGCATCAATTGTTCGATCTAATATTGTTTTATCTGCATTTGGATATAGATGATCAATTAACTTTTCTCTTGATAAGACAATATTTGGATTTCCCATAAAATAATAGAGAAGATTAAATTCATGCTTGGTTAAAGTAAGCTCTTCATCGAATAATAAAACTTCTCCTTTTCTCGGTTTTATACATAACCCATCATAGGATATTTTTTGGCAAAACTGTCCGGTTCGTCGTAATACAGCCTCTACATGAGCAAGTAATTCGTCTGGAACAAACGGTTTGGTTAAGTAGTCATCAGCACCAATTTTAAGCCCATTAATTTTCTCGTCAATCTTTGTTTTAGCGGAAAGCATAATAATTGACACTTCATTTGCCGCTTGTGTTTTCACCCACTTGCAAAATTCTTCCCCACTTAACTTCGGTAACATTAAATCGAGAATAATCAAACAAGGGTGATGTGTTAAAAAGGCTACTTTCCCCTCTTGGCCATCAGCCGCTTCAATAACCTCATAGCCATCCTTTTCCAAGTACACCTTAATAAGATTGCGGATCATTTGGTCGTCTTCAATAACTAATATTGTCTGCTTCATATATGCACCTCTAACAGATTACATAGTCTCTCCGTACCTACTCAAGTCTTTCAACTAAAGGATCTCATATGACTCTGTCACTTGTATACTATCTTGCACAGTTTGGACCATCCCACAATTTTTTCTTGCAACGGCCCCTGCCTTTTCAATTTTTTCCTGATGGAGATTTTCGCCTTTAATAGCGTAATGCAGATGTATTTTTTCAATCCGGTTAGCTTTTTCTTTATTACGTTCCACCTTGGCTGATACCTTAATATCTTTATAGTCTATTCTCATTTTCGTTAACACTACCTCCAATGTCATTGAACTGCAACCAGCAATCGAGGCAATCATTAACTGAAAAGGACGAAAGCCATACTCCGAATCTGAGGAAATAGATAATTCACCAAATTCCGTCTGCATATTATACCCATGTTTTTTCATATTCAATTCGATCATGTCCACTACTCCTTTTTACTTTTTTAGTCACTAATTACTCTCTAAGCAGCAAAATTATTTCATCTTTTCGAATTCCTGAATCATAAGTTCATAATTCAATGCTCCAAAGGCCATATTATGTATGGTACCATCGGAATTAATTAAATATGAGGTTGGAATAGGACTAATTCTGAAAAGCGTTGAGGCTTGGCTCCCTTCATCTACTAAAACGGAAAATGTAAGCTCATACTCGTCAATAAAATCAGTTACTTTTTCTATATCTTGATTAGTTTCAGTTTCAATTAAGTTAACTGCTAATATTTCAATATCTGTATTTTGATGGAATTTTTCCATATCTGGCATTTCTGCGCGGCATGGCGGGCACCATGTTGCCCAGAAATTCAACATAACTTTCTTCCCACGATAATCAGATAATTGTACCTCTTCCCCATCTAATGTTTTCAGTTTAATATCGGGAGCGATATTTCCACGTTCCAGTCCTACTTCATTACTGACCTGTTCGGTCGTATCTGTATTTCCTTTTGCTGTATCCTCTTTGTTGGATATAAATTCATATACAGCCCAACCAAACATCAGAACAAAAACAGTGATAAAAATTGCCTTTTTCATTATAGTGCCCCTTCCAATATTAACCTAATCTTGACAACCATGTATCCTCGACTAAATCAAGCAAGAAGCCTGTAATTTGCGGCATAAACCCTGAGAATAATACAAGCCCCATGATAATCATAATGACTGCCCCAACTTTCATAATGATGCCACTATGGCGGACAATCCATTTCGTTGACCCAAGAAAAAAACTGAGCACAAGAAACGGTAACGAAAAGCCAATTACATACATAACAGTATAAAAAATGCCTTGGGCGGGATTACTTGCTGCTAATAGGAGGATCGAAGCAAAAATAGGTCCGATACACGGTGTCCAGCCAGCTGCAAATCCAAATCCAATAAAAAATGAACCGATGTAATTAGCCCTTTTTTTCGTATATTGAAAACGTCTTTCCTTCATTAAGGCCGGGATATTGATCCATCCGGCTACAAAAAGCCCCATAAAAATAATGAGAATCCCCGCAATTCTTTGGATTAATAATCCTGAATCCCCAATGAGTATATCTTGAACCCATTGGCCTAGAAACGACGCACTTGCCCCGAGGCTAATAAAAACAAGCGACACTGCCAATAAGAAAAGGAAAGAATGGCTGAGAATCTCCTTCCTAATTTTGGCATTTTGGCCTCCTTGTAATTCTTTTACACTTATTCCTGTTATGTACGACATGTAAGCAGGGAAAATAGGGAGCACACAAGGCGATAAAAATGATAAAGCCCCTGCCCCCATTGCAAGAAACATTCCGACAATTAACATTGTATCTGCCTCAATTCCACCCATTAAAAATCCCTCTTTCTAAAAATGATGAAAAAATTTACGATAAAAAACAAACCTACAAACCACGGTGCCATTATATAACCAAACACTGTGACAAACGGCTGGATAAAAGTGAGAAATAAAATGCCAAAACACCAACCCGCTAATATCATGACAAATAAGAGTTTTGTACTCAAACGCCCATTTAAAAGTAAAAATAGGAGTAAGACTATCGTTATTAAGATAAAGTAGCCGTTTGGTCCCCCCTTACTAAGGAAAACGATATAAATAAATTCATATAAAAAAGACCCTACTAAAAATACAGGAAGAAACGATTTTGACAGCGAAACCACATTTATTTTTCCTTTTTTTGCTTTTAAGAAAAGGGAAACACTACTACATAAAACGGCAATATAAAACGATCTTGAATCACTTGGATAAGCGAAGATGGCTAATGGATCTTGTACAAATAAGGAGATATTTAGAACAATTTTCCCTACCCAAATAAAGACGATAAAGTTAACTAGTTCTGAAATCATCTGTTCTATATGTACTTTTTTATTTTCTTTTGATAAATTACTTGATAAATAAAAGAAAATAATCCCACCAACAATGCTCGCAACCAAAACACCAATGGGCACTAATTTACTTATTTGCACCAACAGCTTTCTCCTTTATTCAATTTATATATCTAATCAAAGCGTACAGATCTAATATGAAAATTTGATGAAAATAGCCTCTGTTTTAAACTGCTTCATAAATAAGAAAAGCGCAAGCGCCCGTTTAGCGACGTACAAACTTTTTAGGGGCCTGACGAGATAAAGGAAACACAGTGAGCCTGATAAGGCGAGTTGATGTTGACTTATCGTAGGAAGGCACCGAAAGTTTGCTAGTCGCTGGCGCTGGAGCTAGATCAAAACACTAGCCAAAACTTTATACTTTCTTATCTTCAAAATAAGGCTGTTCAGAAACTCAGTTTTCACTGAGTTTCTGAACAGCCCTTTATTTATTACGCTTTATTCAGTTGTTCAACATCAGACGCGGATTCATATGGCTTTCTGAGCGTTCCTTCCTTACTTGGAAAACTGCTTCAGAACGCCCATTAATTCCTCAATTGTCTCTTTGCCTTCACCTTGTTTAATCGCATCACTGACACAGTGGTTAATATGTCGTTCAGTCACAGCAAAACCTACATTTTTTAGGGCAGATTGAATAGCACTGATTTGTACTAGGATATCCACACAATAACGGTCCTCTTCTACCATTTTCTGTATTCCACGAACTTGGCCTTCTATACGTTTTAAACGATTAATAACTTTTTGTTTTTCATCCTGCGTTCTTGGTTTACTTGGGTGATCATGTAAGAATTTATCCAAATGGATCACTTCCTTTTGTTATATACCTTCATTATACCCCTATTAGGTATTATTTTCAACTACTACCATTGAAGACTATTTCCCCTGCTTTCGTGAGCGAGTAAACAGAAGTGACAATACTGCACCGACAATTGCTATGATACCACTCCAGAAAAATGCCTGCTGGAAACCAGCATTCAAGGCAACTACCTGTGACTCGGATGTATTAGAAGAGGTTATTTCCCCTGCAATCGATACTATTACAGCTAGGCCGACCGCTGATCCAATTTGGTAAAATGTATTGTATAAACCAGATGCAATACCTGACTTTTCTGATGCAACATCCGATACAGATGCGGTAGTGGCCGGTAGATAAGCAAGTGCATTACCTAAAGATGCTATTAACGAAGCCAGAAACACATTTGTCCAATAGTTCCCATCAACTGCAGCCGTTTGTGAGAATAAAATGCCTCCAACCCCAAGTAAGACAAATCCAGTAATCATGGTCTTTTTGATGCCGAATTTTCCCATCACTTTTTCCACTATAAATATCATGAAAATCGCCATGAATACTGGCATAGGCAGCATTGCCATTGCTCCAATAAATGGAGAAAGCTGTAAAACCTGCTGCAAGTATAACACAAGTATATAAACAAGCGGGAACCATGATGCTGCTATTAAGAAAACGGAAATATTTCCTATAGCTAAATTAGGTGTCTTAAATATATCGAGTGGCAAAAGTGGTTCTTTTTTCTTGGACTGTACCAAAAGAAAAATAAGAAATAAGATAGCTCCAACGGCTAAAGGAACTATTGTACCTGCTGACTGCCACCCACTATGCTCTGCTGTTACAATCCCATAAACCATTAACATGGAAGAAACCGTAACTAGAATAGCGCCGATATAATCGACACTACCAGTTGCTTTACGCCCAGCCTTTTGTAGAAGCTTTGGCGATAAGATCAGCACGGTAATACCAAGTGGAACATAGATTAATAAGGTCCAGCGCCACCCTAGAACTTCTGTAATAACGCCACCTAAAACGATACCCAAAGCCCCACCTGCTGCTCCAGACAGTCCCCAAAAGGCAAGTGCTTTCCCCATTTCTTTACCATTGGAAGAAAATAGAAGCATAATCAGGGACAGGGCTGCTGGTGCAATGAAAGCAGAGCCTAATCCTTGAGCACCCCGAGCCATGTTTAAACTCATTTCACTCCAAGCTAAACCGGCAAATAAGGATGACACAATTAAAATGATAACACCCAAATTAAATATGCGTCTGTTTCCGAATAAATCCGCTAATCTTCCACCCAATAATAGAAATCCCCCAAATATAATCAAAAATGCACTCATGACCCATTGTAAGTTTTCTTGACTATAACCAAGCATCCCTTTGATAGAAGGTAGGGCAATCTGAATAATTGCAGAATCCATCATCACAAGGAAATTCGCAAAACACAATAAAGCGAGTGCTTTCCATCGCTTTGGATCAGGTTGCGAAATTGTTTGTGTATGTGTAGACATAATGATATTCCCTCCAGTATTACATTAATTTGTTACGATATTGGATGATGATCCATTAAGGTAAGGGTGGATAAATTTCCTTTGGCCTTTTTATCCAAAACGAAATTAGCTTATCAATTGCTCCTTGCCTACCCTCTTCCAGAATTTATAAAATGCCTCCCGTTTTTTTCCCATTTGCGAATAGACTGCAATAATCTTTTCTACTGTTTCGTACAATTCTTCTGGAGTTAGATTCTCCTTCAATAAATATCCAACTTCCGCATCTCTTCCTTTTGCTTTTCCACCAACATATAAATTGTAATGATCCTTATACTTCATAACGCCTATGTCACTTAACATCGGTTCTCCGCATCCAATCGGACAACCTGTATAAGAAAACTTCAAGGTAAATGGTACTGGCTTTCCAGCAAAGCGTTTATTTAATTCCTTTGCCACTGGCATCCCTTCTCGTTCTTCCCCTTTGCAAAAATTACAGGTTCTCAAACTCTTTACGACGTTTCCAACTGGATAACATGCTAATCCAACGGTTTCGAATTCTTCTATGATTTCTTCTTTTTTTTCTTCTGGAATTTCAATATAGAGTTGTTGAAAGGTTGTCAACTCCAGTTTCTCATCTTCATTCATATACTTTGAGATCGTCGTAAGTTGTTTTGCGTTTAGTTTTGCCCCAAATCCGATTCCTCCGTTTACGGCGATTTTAATTTTTTCAACATCGCTGACCATATCATTTCTCCTCCTTAATCCTACATCATCTCCGTACCCCCACAGGGTATAAAATAGATAAAAAAAATATACTCGCAAAATGCAGCAAAGTATATATCGTTAGCTTACATGTAATAGTTGCTTTATCTCTTCTTTATTCTGTTCGAACCCTATTAGGCTCTTTGGTTTTCTCATCCAGCCTAGGAACGACGGATGAGAAAACACAAGTGCTGGAACAATTCTGCTTCCTGTTATCTTTACCAGATCTTTTTCTTTTGAAGGTTCTTTTGCTAAATCATATTCCTTATGAGGAATATGATGACTCTGCAAGAATTTTTTCAAGTCTTGGCAATCTGAGCAAGTAGGTCTAGTGTAGACTTCAAGTTGATAATTTTTCATCACAAAACCTCACTCCTTTGTTTATGCCTGTACTTCAATAATAAACGGATAGACATGAACATTATCATCAAACTTAAATTCAGCCCAGATTTTGTACATGCCGGGTTGAGAAAAATGCGCGTTAAACGTTGTTGTATCATCAGATGCTGGATGAACATGAATATATTGCTCAACATCCTCATCCACAATCACTACATGCCCTAGGGCACCTAGATAGGAATCAGGCGTTTCCCCATGCATATCAAATACCAAAGGGACTTCGTCTCCAACTGTTGCATGAGCATCTTCTAAAGTGACGGTCTTCCCATCGACTTCTTTTGTCCACTTATCCTCACTCTCTAGTCTTACTTTATCCGTTTCGTTCGTTCCAACTTGAACAGGATTGGGAGCGATCTGGTACGCCTTATTTTCTGGTGTAATATCGACAAAGGCTTGATAAGTGCCATCATTTAAATCTTGACTTACGGCATACGTTCCCTCCTGTTCCTTCTCCGGGTGTAAATGATAGTATTTCTCCAGATCATTGGAAACCATAATGAAGTGCATCTCTGCTTCATGTTCAATGGCTAATTCAGGCGCTGCCCCTGTATGATCCTCCAATTCAATAAAGACTTTTCCATCATTGTAAGTTACATTTGTATGAACCTCTGATTCGACCTGATGGTTATGATGATGATTGTGCTCGCTATGATCCATTGTCTCTTCCTCCTTATAAACTTCTGAAGTTTCATGGTTATTGTCTAATTTCCCGCTTTGAAAAGGGTTATTTCCAGTAATTAAGCTATATGCTAGGATAACCAATACTACATATACAATACTAAGAGAAACCCACTTTTTAATTGACATAGCTTTACTGCCCTCCCTTTAGCTTCAAGCGTTGTAACCGCAAGGCATTGAGTACAACAGATACAGAGCTAAACGCCATCGCAGCTCCGGCAACCCATGGAGCCAGTAAACCAATAGCAGCAATCGGGATAGAAGCAGAATTATAGATGAACGCGAAGAACAGGTTTTGTTTAATATTACGCATTGTTTTGGTACTCAGTTCTACACTATCAGCCACACTGTGCAAGTCTCCTCGCATAAGCGTAATATCGGCAGCCTCAATGGCTACATCCGTTCCTGTACCAATGGCCATTCCAATATCGGCAATCGCTAGAGCTGGTGCATCATTCACACCATCACCTACCATGGCTACTCTTTTATTTTCTTGTTGCAATTTCTTAATTTCATCAGCTTTTTGCTCTGGTACAACTTCTGCGATAACGCGGTCAATACCAACCTGTTTCCCAATGGCTTGTGCTGTTCGCTCATTATCACCTGTCAGCATAATGACTTCTAAGCCAAGTTCGTGCATTCTTTTAATAGCTGCTTTTGATGTGTCTTTTACCGTATCAGCTACAGCAATCACTCCTGCTAACTGTTGATCAACACCAATCAGCATAGCTGTTTTTCCATCTGATTCTAATTTCGCCATCGTTTCTTCTACAGAAGTAACATCGATATTCTGTTGTTGCATAAGTTTTCTTGTGCCGACAAAAATCGTTTGTTGATTTAGTGTAGAGCGAATACCATATCCAGGTATGGCTTCAAAGGACTCTACTTCTTCTACTTTAACACCTTTATCTTTTGCACCTTTTACAATCGCTTCTGCAAGTGGATGCTCCGAACTATTTTCAGCAGAAGCCACTAATGATAGTACCTCTTCCTCCGTAAAATTTTGTTGAGGAAGAACGTCTGTTAATTCTGGCTCCCCTTTGGTTACTGTTCCTGTTTTATCTAAAACAATCGTATTTAGTAAGCGCGTATTTTCTAAATACTCTCCACCTTTAAATAAAACACCAAGTTCCGCTGCTCTTCCTGAACCAGCCATAACCGATGTTGGTGTTGCTAAGCCTAGTGCACACGGACAAGCAATAACAAGAACTGTAATAGCTGGGACAAGTGCTGAGCGTAATTCGCCAGGTTCGACGAAGAAGTACCAAACAAGGAATGTCACGATGGCAATCCCTACTACAATCGGTACAAAGATACCTGATACACGGTCAGCGACTCGCTGAATATCCGCTTTACTTCCTTGTGCTTCCTCCACCACTTTCACAATTTGTGATAACGCCGTATCTTTTCCAACTTTTGTTGCCTCAATCGTTAAGATTCCATTTTTATTAATCGTTGAACCGATGGCATTATCGCCCAGTTTTTTATCAACAGGGATACTCTCTCCTGTAATCATCGATTCATCTACAGCAGATTCACCTTTTATAATTTGCCCATCAACTGGAATTTTTTCACCAGGACGAACAATAACGGTATCTCCAACAATGACTTCTTCAATGGCTATTTCTTGCTCGTTCCCATCGCGGATTACTCGTGCTGTTTTAGCTTGCATGCCAAGCAATTTTTGAATAGCCTGACCTGTACGTCCTTTGGCACGTACTTCAAAAAGCTTCCCAAGGATAACTAATGTGATAATGACTGACGCAGCTTCGAAATAGAGAACTGGCATCCCCACTTGGCCGTTCATTTGCCATTCAATACCGAGGAAAATGCTATAGAAATATGCGACAGATGTACCTAATGCAACGAGAACATCCATATTTGCACTTTTATTGCGTAATGCCTTATACGCCCCTCGATAAAATTGTGCTCCAACGATAAATTGAACAGGAGTCGCTAATGCCAATTGCACCCATGGATTCATTAGCATGTCTGGTGAATAAATAAAAGACGTAAACTTGAAATGCGTGACCATCGTCCATAGCAAAGGTAATGTTAGAATTGCGGAGAAGATGAATTTCCCAGTTTGGTTTCTTACTTCTTCATCCTTACTATTCGCCGTTTCTTCTTTGGATGTTGGAACCTTTAGGGTATACCCCAGTTTTTTTACCGCTTCGATCATATCTCCAGTTGTCACTTGACCGTGATCATAATCGACCGTGACATTCTCCAAAGCAAAGTTAACCGTAGCATTAGAAACGCCGTCCATTTTAGAAAGTCGTTTTTCAATTTTATTCGCACACGCGGCACAGGTCATCCCAGATATATCAAATGTTTGCTTATCATAGGCCACCTGATAGCCTAATTTTTCGATTTTGGCTTCAAAATCTTGTACATTTGTTTTCTCTGGGTCGTATACAACCTTTGTTTTTTCTATCGCAAAATTGACATTGGCATCTACCACACCGTCTATCTTATTTAGACCTTTTTCAATTTTATTGGCACATGCAGCACAAGTCATGCCTTGGATTTGTAAACTTACTTCTTTTTGTGCTCCCATTGTTGTTTCCCTCCTTGCACATACCTCATAAGGGTATATTTTTTTCTAAAAAAGGGGATCGTGCTACAGAAGCACGACCACCCTAATGGTGTGTGTTCAAAAAGGAGGATAAAAAGGACCAAATGTCATTTTTACCAGATTTTTTGAACATCCTCTATTAGGCAATATCGTAGCCTTGTTCTTCAATCACTTCTGTAATATCTTTCAAGTCTACTTTTTCCGGATCAAAGGTTACGTCCACTGTTCCAGCTTGCAAATGAACTTTTACGGTTTCGACACCGTTTAGGTCCCCAACATTTCCTTCAATAGAATTTACACAATGTTCACATGACATACCTTGCACGTTAAGTGTTTTATTTGTCATTGAAACTACCTCCTATTTATATTTTTATTATACCCTATCTGCGTATTGGTAAACAAAAGAACTATCCTATCCTGGGCACAATCGTCCGAGTGCCTCACTAGCTATATATTCTTAGGCAATATCGTATCCTTGTTCCTCAATTACTTCTGTAATATCTTTCAAATCCACCTTATCTGGATCGAAGGTTACATCGACTGTTCCAGCTTGCAAATGGACTTTTACGGTCTCAACACCGTTCAGTTCTCCGACACTTCCTTCAATAGAATTTACACAATGTCCACATGACATACCTTGTACGTTAAGTGTTTTACTTGTCATCGAGATTCCCTCCTATTTTTAATTCCTCTTCATATTACCATACCCTAGTTGGGTATTGTCAAGGTAAAAAATTATGGGGTTATCATCCAAATCCATTCCCCCTTTTGAATGATTAATTCATTCTATTTCCTCTTCACATTTATTATATTATACCCCCACTGGGTATGTAAAGGGTTTTTCTACTGCAACGATTTATGTTAAGTGAGTCTCGACCAGTGGAAGTTTTCAAGTTATAAAATATTGCCACTGCTCTACTAGTATAGAACAAGTGACAATGTTTTTATTGCCTAAGTATTTATTATTTAGATAGCCAGTGTATACTTACCAGTATTGTCCAGCGCTTTTCGTGTTAGAAATGGAACCTCCGTACAATTTCATTCTTCATCGTTTTTTCTGAAAATAGTATCATTCCAATCAGCGTTAGCAGGGCGTATAAGGCAGTTGCCGCACTCGGCCATAACACCGTTGACCAGGAGCTTAGAAACAGAATGACGGGAAGAAAGCCTAAAATAATCATTGTCGTCATATACCCAATGTATTCCCGCCATTTCATTGGCTTTCTCAGTACAATAATAGTTACAAACAATGTAGCAAGCATAACAAGAAAAGGAATAACATAATGGATCGACCATTTTGAACTGCCAGATGCAGCATCCAGGATAAAAAGCATAATGGAAAGAGCAATAACTTGAAAAATGACTTTGGAGCCAGTATGTGCTTTCGAGAGGATTGTATGATTAATTAATAACAATCCATATAAAACGGGACCCAATACATACAAGAACCATAATTGATTAGGTTCAATTAATAAATTGATTAATAAGCATGTACTAATAGCAAAAGTCGCAATAAATAAAACAATTCGCTGTGCAAAGCGGCGCCGGTGGACCTTGGTTTCATAGACGGGATAATACGGGTTATCTTCCAATTTAGCAGAAAGCTCGTGTTTACATAATGGACAATATTGTTGTTTTGTATAGGTCTTGCAATTTGAGCAATAATGTTGCATTGGTTTCACCTGCTATCATTGGAATATACTTCTATCTCCAAATTATATGTCTCGGAAAGCTCTCTAAAGAAAGTACGGATAATGTCCGCTTCTTGTATCATTCTTGCAAATGTGATGACGAGTTCATCACCGACCGCGATCATCCCTGCGTTAATTGGGCTTTTCTTTGTCGGGTATAAAACCATTTCCATATGATCAATATGTGATTCCATTGAGTAAGGAAGCCTTACTTTCCCCATATTTGTCAAGGTCATTGCTTTGGTGCGCTCACTAAAACTTCTGTAACCATACCGAATTGCATGGTATTTAAGCGGGAGCGGAATAAATCGTGCTGTCAATCTAGTTTGCCATTTCACTCGATCGTTAATACTTTGCTGCAAGCTTTCTTTTTGCACTTTCTCACGCAATTGCTTCGATGTTTCTTCGATTATTTCTTCTAAAGTCATCTTCTCTGTCACAGACATGCCGATATTGACAACACCAAAAAAATTACGCAGTGTATTGGAAGGGAAAAGGGTCCGTAAGTTAACTGGGATAGCAATCTTTATCTCTTCTTTATATGCTCGATACTGTAATCTTTCTTTATAAATAGCTGCAATTATAATGGCAGTGATAAAAGCGGTAATCGTTGTTCCGTACTTTTTGGCAAGTTGATGCACTTTACTTGCGCTCATTTTTCCATGGACAGTAATGGTTTGATCCATGGAAATACCGCGGATCTGATATGAAGGCGTCTCTTTAAACTTTTCTGCCTTTTCATCTGTCCCATAGTTTTGGTAACTATCGTCTCTTTCATAATAGCTTGGCTGATTATGAATATCGATTAATGTACTTTCATAGGTCACATCTTCTCCAAGATGAGATAGATAATAATAAATGAGTGCTTTAATAAATTCTAAAGCCCCTGTTCCATCAGTTACAGAATGAAAAAACTCCACAGCAATCCGTTTTTTATAATAAATAACACGCAATAAGAACCCGCTTGTTTCTATTGGATCAATTGGTGCACATGGATATTGGTTTTCAAGCTGAACATAAAGCTTTTCATTATTTTCTACAAGAAAATCCCAGAAAACCCCTTTTCGAAGCTTTACTGAAAAAATAGGGAGGCGTTTGAGAACATCGTCCAACGCAAGTTGCAGTTTAGCCGGTTGTACTGTGTTCTTCATAATTGCAGCAACCCGGAAGACCGAAGAATTCGCTTGCTCCGATACAGCATGGAACAACTTCCCTGCATTATCAAGTTTGTACCATTCATCCATCTGTTGAACACCTCTATACATACTGATTTTGCCTCGCACTCTATTTTACCTTATATTTGCCCTCGATTCATAATTAAGTCTTATTTTACTGACAAGAAGAGGAGGTTATCCATTTACACATTCATTATGATATCCACAATTTTCTTAGTCGCTTTTTTTGCTTCTGGAATCGGGTAAAGTACAAAGATATGATTCATTTTCGGATATTCGAAATAGTTGATTCTAGTCCCTTTTGATGCAGTAATAGCTCTGAACTTTCTAGCATCAGGTAAAAAAACTTCATGTGTTCCTATGAATAAAGTAATTTCTCCCAATCCTGTTATCTTCCCGTTGATTGGACTGAGTAAATAATGATTTGGGTCAGTATCCCCTGCATAGGCTTTTCCCATTTGGATCAAACCATAAATTCCTAACATTGGATCCTTATCTTCCAATTCATAAGCATCTGGGTTTTCCATCGTAATATCAAGCCAAGGTGAAAATAAAATGATATGCCTGGGTTGTTGCAATCCTTTTTCTAAGAGCAATTGTGCTAACGCTAATGCGAATCCTCCCCCGGCGGAGTCACCCATTAAGATAATATTTTCCTTAGCTGAAGTATTTAAAATCCATTCATATAGTGGAAGAACTTTACCAAAAGACTCTCTATATTGATGATTAGGTGCTTTAGGGTAAATTGGAACATATATTTTAACATTGGTTTCTTTTGCTACTTTTTCAAGAAAATTCCAGTGGTATATCGATGGTTGTTTTATGTATCCTCCTCCATGCAAATAAAGTATGGATCCTGAAGAAGTACTTTCCTGATTAAAAATATAACAGTCCATTCCAGCAAAATGCTGCTTTTCAATATTAAACTTTCTCTGAATATATGTTGATAAGACATAGGGTTTTTCATTTTCAATTTGTTTTGTTTTTAAAAATTCAGCGTATAATTTTTCATCGGTAAAGCTATCTTTATTACTCAGTCGTTTGAGTAAATGTTCTACAATCCAGCTTCGAATACTTCTCATATTCGTTTCCCCCCTCGCAAGTCTACAGTGTCTAACATATCCCCATAATATCAGAGTAGTACCTGCTCTATACCTATACTAGCAATAATCAATTAGCTTTGTATATTCTGTGCAAAAAAATAAGTCCAACTCACTTTTGATTAATGACTGAATTAATTTCATAATTCCTTTCTGTAAAATACAATGTTAGATCAGTATAAGATGGGAGATGATGACTCAATTACGCAAAATGACGCGTAGAATGCTACATATACCAAAATTCAAGGAAATTCTCTGTAAAACGGTACGTAGAGGCTTCTATGAACCGAATTACATGGAAAATCTCTGTAAAACGGTGCGTAGAAGATTCTATGAACCGAATTCCATGAAAAATCTTTGGAAAATGGTGCGTAGAGTGTTCTATGCACCGAAATCCCAGGAAAATCTCTGTAAAACGACGGCCAAGACAGCGCGTATTTAGCCTTTGTACCTTGACTCTCCTGCAGATCTCAACCACACGCCTCCCCCCTCCCCCGGAAAGCGTCCACTTGGAGTGAAAATCAACATTGTTCGGATTTTAATACTGAATTTTCTATTTGACATTAACGCAGCGGCATACTTTACCCTTTTAATAGGAGGTGAATTACGCTGTTTACAACAGGAGAAGTTTATCAAATGACAGGAGTAACTGAACGCTCTATACGATACTATGCCACTTTAAACTTATTGAAGGCAAAAAAGAATGGCTTAGAAAAGTTTGTTCAAATTTTTGCTGCAAAAATGACAGGTTATTTCATTTAGACTTAGCGACCTCGGAAGAAAATCTTATAAAAAGTATTAAGATGCTGCAAAATTACAACTCTAGATATTTACGAAAGAGATGATTGAAATGAGCTTGAACTACAAATTGATTAATACAATAGAACAATATGAAGAATTGCTTGCTATTACAGAATTGGAAGAAAGAAAAGAATACTTTCGTTACAAGATGATGGCTCCATTTAAGGAAATGTGGAATTTAATAAATGTTCCAATAATAGCAAAACAAGAAAATGGCTATGACGTTTTAATGGCTACAAACATGTTAGGTTACGCAAATATTTCTAACGATAAGCAAATTCAACAAGGACTTTCTATTCTGAAAGCTCATAATGCCTATGAAGTGGCAGAGACTACTATCCAAACCTGTATACAAAATGCGAAGGAGTCAGGTTTAAAAGTATATGCGGATGAAATTAAATTTGGATTATACGTAGCAGATCCAGATAAATTGAAACTTCAGAAGGGATATACGGGATTTGGCGGTATTCCTGGGTTTATTACTGTGAATATTTTTCCGAATGATTACAATATACCTAAAATTCCTGCCGTTATTGCTCATGAGTTCCATCACAATATTCGTTTTTCTTATTTCGACTGGGATCATGGCAATGTGACAGTGGGAGACTATCTTATCATCGAAGGTCTGGCTGATTCATTTGCAAAAGAGCTGTACGGAGCAGAGCAGTTAGGTCCTTGGGTGACCAGCATGGACCAAGACGATTTAGAGTATTCAATCCATGTTATTGGGGAAGCTCTAAACATAAAAGGATTTGCCGAAGTCAGCAGCTATATGTTTGGGGATGAGATTGCCAAACAAGAGGGATACCAGCCTGTAGGACTTTCTTTTTGTGCTGGTTATGCAGTAGGCTTTAAGGTTGTTCAATCTTTCATGATGAAGCATAACAAAACGATCTATGAAACAACATTGCTTTCTAGTGATGAAATCATTCATGGATCTGGCTTATTTTCATGAAAACTAAAATCTCTTGCTTATTATCTATGAGAGAAAAATTGGATTTTATTTGAAATATAATTATTGAAGAAACTGGGACATAACTATTACCTTAGTGGAGGAAATATACGTAGACTCCCGCGGGCGAGTATATGCACCATACTAGTTCGTTTTTTCTTTGGCGGAAACACTTATGTTCCAGCCTCCATATTATTAAAATCATGATTCAATTGGTAAAGGCCATGCCTGTTACTTGCCCCAATAGAAGAGTTTTTGATAATCCAAAAGAAACGCAGTCTGACTTATACGCCAAACTGCGTTTCACTTTTTTAAAAGGTAAGAAAGTATAAATTTTTGGCTAATGCTGGATCTAGCTCCAGCGCCTAGCAAACTTTCGGTGCCTGCTTGCGTAAGTCAACATCGATTCACCCTTCGGTGTCTAGCTAAAGGCGGCAGGGGCTCGAGGTCAATTAACCCTGAACCTATCAAGGGAAAACCGCCCTTCCTAGGTTCAGGAACATTTGCTTGTCGCCCCTAAGCAACCGCCTTGCGCTTTTCTTATACAGTCGTTAACATTATACAGCTGTTAACGAGTCAAGAATTTCTTGCAAGCTTAATTCGGCGCAGGCCATGGAGGTATCGGCAGCACCATAAAACATTTGGACAACATCGCCTTTTACAATTGCTCCACATGAGAAGATAACATCACCAAAGAATCCTTCAACTTCATAGTCGGCCTCTGGCTGTATAAGTGGCTTGTCTGAGCGAGCAATGACAGTAGTCGGGTCTTCAAGATCGAGTAAAACAGCGCCCATGCAATAGCGGTTATCTGTTGAAGCGCCATGGTAAAGCGCTAGCCAACCTTTTTCTGTTTTAATCGGAACAGCACCACCGCCAATACGCGCATTGTCCCACATGCCTTCACGTAACCCGAGCAGGTGCTTATGATTGCCCCAATACAGCAGGTTATCAGATTCTGCAAGCCAGATTTCAGGCATCCCGCCGCCCTTCGGTACTGGCCGGTGCATGGCAAAGTATTTCCCATTAATTTTCTCAGGAAAGATGCAAACATCCTTGTTTTCTGGAGCAAAAATCATTCCGTGACGCTCAATGCTCTTGAAGTCTTTGGTGGATACTAATGCTTCGCCGACCCCATATGAGGAGGCAGCACTATAATAAATATAGTAGACATCGTCAATTTTTGTAATCCGTGGATCCTCAATACCAAATACTTCCAATCGATCCTGAGGATAGATAAATGGCTCATCATCTATAGTAAACTCGTGTCCATCCTTACTCCTGGCAATTCGTAAATAAGATAATGACGTTAAATAGGCATAGCTATTTGGATCACTGGCTTTTCTGATCGAGCGCGGGTCTTCAAATCGATAATTCGGATTGCTCGTTCCTAGCTCAACAATATCTAATGTATTTGTCTCATGGTTATAAACAGGCGCTTTAACCACATTTTTTTCATGATGAATTGGGCGCTCTGCCACACGTAAAAGCATGATGATCTCGCCGTTGTATTCTGTAATTCCTGCATTAAATGCACCGATCACCTCGAAATCATCTCTATGTGGTGGTACATCTGTAGGTGTGACTAATGGATTTTCTTTGTATCGGTAAACATTCATATTAATTCTCCTCTTCGAACTGAGTAAATGGATCGACAATTGTTACTTTTTGAGCACTTGCATCACTAATGCCTACATATAGATCGGCTAAACCGTCTGCCCGCCTAATTAATCCGCCACTGAAAACAACTTGCTGCAAATCTGGCCGCTTTGATTCGCTAGGAAGAAAATCAGAGCGTTTGGCAATGAGCTGGAGATCGGAATATTGCCCATTTTGAGGATTGACAACAAATGCCATTGAATAGTAGTGGCGGTTTCCTTCCTCATCAAATCGAGCAATATGGCCTAATACACCAAGCAGTCCATTGGACAGTAAATGTATTTCATTGGCTCCGCCCCATTCTTCTTCTGTAAATTGTTCATCCAACAATGGGACTTGATTAATCAGATCATGTGTAAACTCTTCAATCGAATCAATCAATTGAAAACCAATTTTACCTCGTCCACCTTTTTCACCTTGTGGGCGGGTGAAGACTCCAATACGTCCGTCCGCTACTTGAACGAGACGCAAATCCTTCATGCCGTCTGGACCAGTCGCAAATTGTTTTAAATCAGAGAGAATGCTTCCTTTATAAAAAACGGTTCGCCAGCTTAACGCATCCTGTATCGTGGGGTGTGGAAATATCTCGACTCCCCCTAAAATTAGTTCACCGTTAATCCTTGTGACAAATGGGTCCTGTAATTCAAAAATAGGCGCATCTACCCGCGGCAACCATACTCCATCGTTTTCAACGAAAAAGTAGACGTAAGCATGTTCACTGTCTCGTTCTTCAACTCGGCCAGCAATCACACGTTCACCATTGTCTTCAAACGGAGCTGTAATATTGTATACATCCCGTTTTCCGACACCGGCAAACTCGATGTTTTTTGCTTGTTTAGAAGCTGGCCTGTTTTCATATTCGGCTAACAGCTCTGAGCATGTTTTCAACTCGTTTTTTATCATTGATTTCATTTAGTAGCACTCCTTTTACTTTAGCGTAAACTGCATTCCGTCCTTGAACCTTTTCGCAAAGAGCAGGAAGATAATAATAATTGGCAACGTGAGCAATACAGATGCTGCATACATTGGACCAGGGTAGCCACCATAAGGACCAAACATTTGCGAAATGAGTACGTTTAGTGTCAGCATCTGATCACTGCGGACAACAATCATATCCCATAAAAGCTCTGTCCACCGTTCCATAAAGAGAAACAAAAAGATAACTGTCGTAATTGATTTCGACATAGGTACAGCAATCTTGAACATTATTTGCAAGGTCGAAGCCCCGTCTAATTTTGCCGATTCAATAAATGTCTCCGGAATAGCCCGGAAAAAGTTGGTGTACATAAAGACTGCCCATAGACTTAATGCCTTAGGAATAATCATCGCCCAGTATGTGTCATATAACCCAACATTTTGAACTAATAAGAACATTGGCACGAGCAAAATGACGCCAGGGAAAAACATTTGAAACAGGATGACATTATTTAAAAATTTTCCGCCTCTAAACTTAATTTTTGCCAGCGTATAAGCAACGACTATGCCTGATATCATCATGAGGGCAGTGGAAGCCGCAGAGACAACAAATGTATTAAAGAACGCTCGTAACCACGGCTGTGGAATGTTAGCTTCACCGCCAATAAACAACCATTCATAGGAACGAAGTGTGAAACTAGTCGGAATTAGTTTTCGATCTACTTGGCTCCAATCTGCAAATGACATGAGAACCATATATAAGTAGGGGAAAACCATAATGCCTAATAAGGCAAATGCAATGACATAACGTAATTGAACTTTTTTGTTCTTTTTAACTCCAGCCATTTCGTTTCCCCCACAATTCTAAAAGTTTTCTGAAGACGAAAATTGATGCGAATGTTACGACAGCAGCAATTAACGCAACAGCGGAAGCATACCCAGCGTTCAGGTTTGCAAATGCTTGGTTGTAAATTTCCATTTGCCATGTATTGGTTGCATAGTTTGGGCCACCGCCAGTTAGCTGGTAGACTTCAGTAAATATCCCAAACGTAACACCAATCGATAAAATCAGCGTTGTATAGAGAGCCGGGTATAATAATGGAAGTGTTATCTTCCAGAACCGTTGTGCCGGTTTTATCCCATCAATCTCAGCTGCTTCATAGATTTCCTGATTGATGCCTTCCAAACCAGAAGTCAGAATCAGGGCATAATACCCTGAGAATTTCCAAGCAATAATGATAGCGACAACTACAAGAGCTGAAAAAGGGGTTCCGAGCCAGTTAATATCCAAGCCGAGTGTCCCGCGCAAAAATACATTCACTGGGCTGTTATACGATAATATGCCTTTTACAATCAGTGAGGAAACAACACCAGATGCTAAGTAAGGGAGAAAGAATCCGACAAGGAAAATTCCTTTAAAGCGGCTAGGTAGGCTATTAACAACAAGGGCTACAAGTAAAGAACCCACGATCACCATTGGAACAAACACAGCTAAAAATTTAAAGGTAACAAAAAAAGCTGCTTGAACCCCTGGATGGTTAACAGCATTAATAAAGTTTTGCAATCCAATCATTTCGAAATCCGGCGATATTAGATTCCAATCTGTAAAAGCCAGATAAAATGACCATACTAATGGAATGAGGAAAAAAATAAGTGTGTATATAAGGTAAGGACTGGTAAATAACCAGCCCAATTTATTATTTTCCTTGTTCATTACTGAAGTGCCCCCTCTATGGCCCTCGTCATATCCTCCCAAGCAGTTTTTGGATCTTTCGCTCCGGTTACAACTGGATTAAGGGCTTCCTGACCAATAAATGTTTGCAGTGTATTGAAATCAGGATTATCAATTGGTGGTACTCCGTAAGGAACTGCTTCTGCATACTGGACAAGCTCTGGATGGTCCTCCAAGAAGGTTTGGAACTGTTCATTCGTTCCCAAATCATCGCGTGCCGGCGGCATGTTCGTCTCTTCAAACCATTGCAAGTCCATTTCTGGGTTGTTGTAAACCCAAGTAATAAACTCCATTGCAGCTTGTTGCTCTTCCTCTGTTGCAGAGGCATAAATGACTATTCCTTTTGAATCTGCGAATGTATTCACTTCGTCTGTATCCATATCGTCTGGCACCGGAGGAGGTGTTAACACAAACGTTTCTCCATATACCATTTCTGGAAACTGCTCAGCCCAATATGGGAACGTCCATGGTCCTAAATCAGCAAAGATACTAAGACCTGTCTCGAAAGGATCAGATGCTTCATTGGTCAATAGTCCATTTTGTTCCTGCACATTGCTTAAGAACTCTAATACTTGTTGGCCAGCATCATCATCGCTAATTAATGAATCACCTTCAATAAAGTTATTGCCATTTGAAGCGGCAGCATATAAGGTGAAAAAGTCAAACCATCGCGCACCCGCATCAGGTGACGCTAATTCACTTTTCGCCCATAAAAATTTATCAGGATATTCTTCTTTTAGGGCATCAACCACTTCATACACTTCACTATACGTTCTCGGTGCTTCTTCAAAGCCAAGTTCCTTTAAAATGTCAATTCTCCATCCGAACTGCATAGAATTCGAATAAATTGGTAAAACATATTGGTTACCATCTGCAAATTCCCAAGCTTCGACAGTTTCTGTCATGTTACGTTCCGTAAGAATATCATCCCAGCCATCTAATTCATTTAAAGGAACGAGCGCTTGACTGTTCGCTAATTGGGATGCAAATCCACGATTAATATTTTCTGACATAGTTGGAGCGCTATCAGAAGCAAGAGCAGACTGAACAGTCGCTTCTGAAGTTGGCGTTTCTCTCATTTGACTGACTGCAACATGAATTTCATCTTGTGAGCTATTGAATTCATCTGCAACCTTATTCCAGAATGATTCCTGTAATGGGTTTGCTGCTGCCCAAAACTCAATCACAGTTGCACCTGCGGGTGCGTCGATATCTGCGCCCTGATCGTCTTTGTTACCACAAGCAGCAAGTGCTAACATAGAAAGTGAAACGGCAAGGACTAAATAAAGTGACTTCTTCATATGTGTATCCCCCCATACTAGTTTGTAAAAGCGCCATCTCTTATTTAGTAGCGTTACTTAATTTTTGAAATTTATTACCAAAACAGCCTGTTCAATGCTACTTATTCTTTCATTTTGAACCCACATGTAATGGAATTTAGAATTCTACTAAAACAAAGAATGACAAATTAAACATTCCTGATTACAAAAGGTGTTTTGTAATTAAAAAATAATGATAAATAACCTTACAAAACCATCATATAATGTAATCATAGATTGGTCAATGAATATTTCATAAAATAAATCGGTTTCATCTATTTGTAACAAATTGGATTTTCATGTATAGTTAAGTTTGTAACGTGACAAACAATGTAATTAACGACTTGCGAGGGATATAGATATGAAACAAAAAAAAATAACCATGCAATATATAGCTGATCAATTAAATATTTCCAAAAATTCCGTATCCCAGGCGCTGTCAGGAAAGCCCGGAGTCAGTGAGGACACTAGAAAGCGGATTGAAAAAGCTGCAGAAGAGCTAGGATATCATTATACAACGAACAAAAAGCAATCTCCTAGAAAGCGTGGAAATATTGCTTTACTTGCTTCCGACTTTGCCTTTTCACAGAAAGGCTTTTTTGGGGAAATTTATTTATCTGTTCAAAGAGAAGTGGCAAAACGCGGAATGAATTTGGTCATCCAATCGATTGATGATGAGTCAAGAGATCGGCTCATCCTGCCTTCTTTTTTTGAATACGATACAATTGACGGGGTGATTATTATTTCACATATCAGTACTGAATACATTAATCGCATTTTAAGTACAGGAATTCCAACAGTCCTAATTGACCACCATCACCCATTCAATTGCACGGATGCAATTTTACTTAATAATCGGTTTGCTGCTTATACAGCTACGCATCATTTAATTGAGCTTGGTCATAAACAGATTGGATTTATGGGAGATGTGGAACGTTCCCCAAGCTACCAGGAAAGATTGGAGGGCTATACGCTTGCCTTAAAGGAGCACGGAATCCCTTTAGAAAGAGACCATATTTTGGCTGATATTAAGGAAAGGGAAGAGGATGTTTCGACTGCTCTGGACAAGCTTAAGGAACAGCCGACAGCTTGGTTTTGTGTCAATGATGGATTTGGCTTCCTTGTGTTAACACATCTTCAGGCATTGGGCTATAAAATTCCAAACGACCTATCAGTATGCAGCTTTGATAATGGTCCGCTTTCTCGGCTGTCGAAACCAAAAATAACAACATTTAATGTAGATCTAGAATTGTACGGCAGAAAAGCAGTCGAGCAATTATATTGGCGAATGGACAATCCAACTGAACCGTTGCAGGAGACCTTACTTCATACTTCGTTAGTAAAGCGAGAGTCAACTGGACCGGCGCCTGCTCGCGATACCAATAAAAGGAAAAGCTAAAATTTCGCAGAATCAAAATATCTTAAAATTAATTAAATAAAATACTGATCGAAGTGAAAATTCTGGTAAAAGCTATGTTTTCTTTTTTTAGAAAAAAGGTAATTAGAGATGAATACATTAAAAACGACTGAAGGTTCTCTAACACCTATGAGCAGAATAAAATCCACCTAAACGAGCCGCAAGCTCAAAGGTGGATTTTATTTTTTGTTATTTTCATCTGACATAATTGGAACAATTAACGCTCCAAAACCAAGCATTTATGATTCTGCAACTGTCATAAAGTATTACTCCCTTTCACCTAAATCGTAAAAATCCGTAAAAAATAAAGAGGATGGAACAAAAGGGATTTTCACCAAGAATGAGCCGAACTACCAGGACACATCCCCATATACTTCGCTTTCCGCGGTTTGTGGATTAGTGTGTGGGAGCTTCGTGTTGGGAACATGTATACTTTTTTTATTTAGTATTTGCTTTAATCTTTTCATCGTCGTCCCACTCCAATGGACAAAATCTTTATAATCAGCAGGACTATATGAATCTATATAGCGTTTAAATAGCTCGAACAATGCACCATCAGCAGACAACTTTAATGGTTGATCCATTCCAACATCTTTTCTTAAAACATATTCGTCTATTCCTCCATCTGGATTGAAACATAAATAATTTTGGTAGCAAAGAGATTTTAAAAGCCCTCCCCAAGATGAAAAGGCATATCTTACCCAAGAAAAATCTCCAAATGTAGAAATAGCTTCCTCCATTAATTGATTTCTGGTAATGGGCCCATTCGAAACTTTATTCACGATCCACTTTTCTAGCATCTCTTTTTGTTCGCTACTAATATGGTTGAAAATAAACTTACTCTATCTATTTTCCCATTCTGTATCAAATGCTCTTTGAAACAAAGACCAATCTTCAGAGGTTATCGTGTGGATCGTACCTCTTACTGTCCATATTCTCTCTAACAATTTGCTGGTAAACATATTATTTAAAGTGTTAGCATCCACCTCAACATTTCTAGCTCTCGCTGAAAAAGCAAGTGAATGTTTTGTTTGACTTTGGATTCCAACTAATTTAGTGATAAGCTGCAGAATATCAATATTTTCATTTAGGTACAAACCTTGTCTATACGAAAATTCTGCAGCCTTTTTTGCATCTACCAATATAACTACTCCTTTCTGACCAACATCCTGTTGACCTCCGACAAGCAAATGTTCCTGAACCTGGGAAGGGGCTTTTTCCCTTCATAGCTGTTCTTGATCATTTTCCTTAACACCTTCTATTGTTAGCTGACTAGCCTTAGAGTGATATAAAATATGTTGTAAAACCTTCACAAACATTAAAATTATTGCGGTTTTGCAAATCCCGTTAGATCAAAGAGGCTAAAATAATACTACATCTACAGAAAACTAATGGTTGCAGTATAGGAGGGCTATTTATTTAATTCATATCATATTATCTTTTTAGCATGTGACAGGGGTTTTGCTTTTTTTAATCTGAGAATAACTCTATTTATCAATACTAGCAGAAAACCAAGCACGGAATGTACAAAAGTGAGCCCTGCCATAACAAAGGCTACATTTGTATAGCTGCCAACTCCAACAGGAATATTATCGTTCGGGTTTAGGAAGAAATAAGGATAGAATCCATCATACATTCCTCTGATTAATGAGATCGCACCATAAAGTATTGGGTAAACAAGCCAAAGAAGGGTTGATTTGTAACTATACCACTTTTTCCCCTCAAAGATGAGCCAGTTTAGTAAAACAAGTAATGGAATTAAATAGTGTAACGTGAAATTTGTCATCACTCTAATCCCGGTGTATTCCCCACCACTAGAGAGGATAAAGTGGTAAGTTGATAAAACGACCATCATATAAATAAGTGCTGCATTTTTACAAAAGTCCAACACCCTGCTTTCCCTTTTCCTTAACAAAAGAGCAAAGGTGCTAATTGTAAATGTTATGGTAACAATGGTATTGGAATGAATTGTGAATTTTGTAATCGATATACTTGGTTCGGGAGAAAAAAGGATGTGTAATGGCACACTAATAAGACCTATTACAGCTATTAACATATGAAATAAAAATTTTGTATGTAAAAATCTTTCAGACATAATCCACCTCAATTTTTCTATTACTTTACGGTTTCTTTAACACACCGTGAAAGATGATATTTCCAAGGGAATGGCCCAGATCCTCAGGTGAATAATCTTCATTCAACCCATAGCGGGCAACTATACGTTCAATAGCAGCAACCAGTAATTCTGCAAACACTTCTGTGTTAACTTCAGGCTTTAAAATTCCGAGGGTTTGATTTTGACTCATATTAGCTTTAATCTGGGTAACGATGCCTCTACGTAATTCCTCTGCTTGCACTCCTTCAGTAAGTACAATTTTAGTCACGTTTTTATTGGCCCCAAACAACTGAAACAAACCTATATAGGTTTGAACTAAGTGTTCTTCCACTTCAGAAGAATCCTTCTGACCAATTTGCTGACCTGTTTCTACAAATTGAGCCAGTTGTTGTTCAAAATTAAAGAATATCTCATCGCGTATTTCTTTCTTACTTTTAAAATATAAATAAAACGCTGCCTGTGTCAGACCAGCTTCACTCACAATTTGACTAACAGTTGTTCCATGATAACCATTTGCAGCAAACAAGTATTCAGCAGCAGTAAGTATCTTTTCCCTACTGACTTCACCTTTTCTTTTAGGCATTCTCTCTCTCCCTTTTTATATAACTAACTAGTTAGTTTTATTTTATTCACAAAATTATCTAATGTCAATTATAGCTAAGATAAAACATGAGATTAAGTAAGACACATGTTACAATGGACGAAATATAAGGATAGGAAGCTATAATGATAGAGAATTATTTGAACAAGGAGGCAGACAGTGGGCAACTACAACTCCTTCTAGTTGGCCAATTTGGAAATGGATTCATATTAATACCGTTGCCCCATTCAAATCATTTCGAACTAAAATAAGAAAATGGAAAAGGATTAGAGCTGTGAATTAAATAACTCCCTTACTGTCATTGCGTGATGTGTTTTAAGACTTTCAGTATGTTCATTAAAGATATTCAACAAAAGCGGGCAAGATTATGGAGCAACGTTAATTAGGGACCATTTTTGTGAACCCTAATTTTTCATTTCTATTCGGCAATTTCCATTCCTATTATTGCTTCTAACGAACCTACTTAGTTCAAATTGGTTTTAAATACATAGCTTACTTTGTCATAATCCATTTTATTTTCATAAAAACGGTGGGCTTCAGTCCGCTGTATGCCTGAAGATAAAGCAACACTCTCATAATCGTGTTCTTGTGCCCATTCATGGACATATGAGAGTAGTTTTTCACCATACCCTTTTGATCGCTTATTCATATCTGTTACTAAGTCACAAACCCAAACAAATCTACCATAATATAGTGTTATCATAGGTTTAAAACCAGTTACTGCTACTATTTCTCCATCATCCATTAAAGCAAACATTTTATACCTATCTTTCTCTTGTGCTTCTAATACTAATTCGAGATATGTCTCTTCATCAAGATGAGTTCGTAATTGGTTTATAACTGGAAATGCTTCAATCATTTCAGTTTTTGTTTGCAGTTCTTTTATTATGATTGTGTTCATCCTAATCCCCCCTTTGGAAAGTTT
>NZ_JADIJK010000016.1 GCF_017355205.1 Bacillus sp. SD088 | reverse complement strand
TTATAAAATTGTAACCTGTGGATAACTGTTTACGATGCGGCTTGACATCCAGCTCCAGCGCCCAGCGACTAGCAAACTTTCAGCTTCTTCCTACGATAAGTCAACATCCATTCGCTTTCCAAGCTCATGATGTTTCCTTTATCTCGTCAGAAGCTTAAAAAGTTTGTACGTCGCTAAACGGGCGCTTGCGCTTTTGTTCTCAATCCAACTTTTCACCATTTAAAACATCTGTCCTTGCTAAATAGTCTCGTAATGATGCATATTCGGGACTTTGCCAAAAGTCATCCTGTTCCAATAATGTAACCGTATCGTTGCGAGCTGCTTCTAAAGCGCGGTAATCATGAACCATATCCGCAATTTTGAACTCAGGTAACCCACTTTGTTTCTTTCCAAAAAAATCGCCTGGACCACGCAACTCTAAATCTCTCTCGCTTAATACAAACCCATCTGTAGTTTCAGTCATGATTCTCATCCGTTCTTTTCCGTTATCTGACTTAGGATCTGCTAATAGGATACAGTATGATTGCTCGCTCCCTCTACCTACTCTGCCGCGAAGCTGATGCAGCTGGGAAAGGCCAAAACGTTCAGCATCATAAATCACCATTAACGACGCATTAGGAACATTGACTCCAACTTCTACTACCGTTGTCGAAACGAGTAATTGGATTTGATTTTCACTAAAGGATCGCATCACGGCATCTTTTTCTTTTGCTGGTAATTTCCCATGCATGAGTCCGACATGGTATTTCCCCTGAAAATACTGCGACAGCACCTCATATACATCAATAGCATTTTGAACATCAAGCTTGTCTGATTCTTCAATAAGAGGGCAAATCATATAAGCTTGCCTTCCCTTCACTAATTCTTTATCAATAAATTCAAAAACACGATCAATACTATTATGTTTCACCCAGTAGGTTTCAACTTGTTTTCTCCCTGATGGCATTTCATTGATAACTGAAACATCCATTTCTCCAAAGACAGTGATGGCTAAGGTTCGAGGAATGGGTGTTGCTGTCATGAATAATACATCAGGTGTTTCGCCTTTTTCACGTAAAATTCTCCGTTGCTCAACCCCAAAACGATGTTGTTCATCTGTAATGACTAAGCCTAATTTCGCGAAAACGACATCCTGCTGAATAAGTGCATGTGTTCCAATCAGAATATCAATCTCGCCGTTAGCCAATTTGCCCAGGATCTCTTCCCGCCTTTTACCTTTTACTGAGCTGGTTAATAATTCGATCGTTACGTCCGTTTGTTCGAATAGTTTTGCTAAGGAGGTAAAATGTTGCTCTGCTAAAATTTCTGTTGGCACCATCAATGCACATTGATAACCAGCTGTTACACTAGCATAAAGTCCTATAGCTGCTACAACAGTTTTACCTGAACCGACATCCCCTTGTAATAAACGATTCATCCGGTATGATGATTTTAAATCCCTGCAAATTTCATTGACTACCTTTTTTTGGGCATTGGTTAATTCAAAAGGAAGAGATTGTATAAATACTTTTAAAAGTTGAAGCTGATAGTGTTGTGAGAGCCCGGTAGACGCTTCCCTTTTTAATTTTCGAAAAGCCTGTAGCCTTAATTGAAAGAAGAAAAATTCTTCATAAATAAGGCGGCGTCTGGCTTCCTTTACTTCAGTAAGGCTTTGTGGAAAATGAATTTTTCTCAGAGCTAGTTTTCGACTTGGTAATTTATATTTTGTTACAAGAATTTCAGGTAAGGTCTCCGTGATATCCTCCCCGTATTCTTTAAAAGCTTGTTCCATAAATCTTTGTAAAGCTTTAATTGTCATTGATCCCTTTAATGGATAGATCGGTGCAAAGTCGTTTGTATGGTCTGCGGGATTGATCTGAATCTCCTGTCCAGTTATCGTCATGCGATGTTTATCCCACTTTCCAGACACAATTACTGTATCTCCAATCGATATCTTTCTTTTTAAAAATGCTCGATTAAAAAAGACTGTCTTTACTAGATATTGATCGATAAGTAAATGAATCACTAGTCGATTTTTCTTCCTGCCATAATACACAATCGCTGGCTCACTATGCACCTTTCCCTCGATGGTTATTTTTTCATCATGAGCCACTTCATTTAAATCACGTAACCTGACATCTTCATAGCGATAGGGGAGGTAATTGAATAAATCATTAATGGTGTCAATTCCCATTTCAGAGAGAGTTTCAGCCGTTTCCTCCCCGATGCCGTTTAATAATGTTGTTGATCCTTCAAGCAAACTATTCACCTTTTTTACACTCCCAATGTTGCTGACAAGACGTCAGCGTTTTTAACCGACTTTGGCCTTTTTATCCTCCTTTTTGAACACTCACTTCTATCTATTCTATATTTTTTCCTTGATAGAAAAAAGAAGGGTTTCCCCTTCCATTCTATAACAATTATGATTTTGGGTGATTATTCCACAGAAATGATATAAGGATAAAGTGGTTGTTTCCCATCATGTACTTCTATTTCAAGATCTGGATATTGATCATTGAGATCCTCTACTAGCTGGTCCACATCGCTCGCATCCGTATCTTCTCCATAAAGGATCGTCAGGATTTCGGAATCTTCATCAAGCATGTGCTGAAGAAGATTTTTTACTGTTCTCTTTAAGTCTTGATTGGCTTCGACAATGTCTCCATCATTGATTCCCATAAAATCATCTTTTTGAATTGACAACCCATCGATGACTGTATCACGAACCGCATACGTAATTTGCCCAGTTTTAACCTCTTTTGCAGCTTCACTCATTCCTTCTCCATTTTGCTCGAGCGCAAGTGTAGGATTAAAGGCCAGTACAGCTGCTAAGCCTTGAGGAACAGTTTTTGTAGGAACAACATAGACGGATTCTTCCACTACTTCTGCAGCTTGCTCAGCCGCCATAATAATATTCTTATTATTTGGAAGTAGTAGAACTTTTTCCGCATGGGTAGATTGGATCGCTTTAACAATATCCTCTGTACTAGGATTCATCGTTTGGCCGCCTTCAATGACCTTTTCAACACCTAGACTGTTAAATAGTTCAGCAATGCCTTCTCCCATTGAAACAGCGATCATAGCGTACGGCAGCTTCTCCTTTTGAGCTGAATTGCTTCCCTTTTGATGCTGTTGATCTTGTTCTAAAATTGAACTATGCTGCTCACGCATATTTTCAATTTTCATATTGATTAAACTGCCATACTTTTGTCCATAGCTAAGGACATCTCCTGGTTTCTCAGAGTGTATATGGACCTTTACTACATCATCATCTGAGATGACAAGGAGAGAATCACCGAAGTGGCTAAGATCTTCTTGAAAAGCTTGTTCTGAGAATTTCCTTTTCTGCTCATCAAACTTCACCATAAACTCAGTACAATACCCATAAACAATTTCGTCTGTATGTAGAAAACCTTGTACACTTTGATGATGTTGTGCATTCACAAGCTCATCCATACTTGGCTCAAGGACAGGTCTATCTGGTAAGGCTTCCCCCTTTAAAGCGGCTAAAAACCCTTCATATACACAAACTAATCCTTGCCCACCACTATCAACAACGCCAACTTCTTTCAAAACTGGTAATAAGTCGGGCGTTCTTTCTAATGAAGCTCTTGCCTCATTGAGTACTGATTCCATAATGACAATAATGTCATCTTCTGATTTAGCGGATTCGATTGCCTTTTGAGCAGAATCCTTCGCAACAGTCAATATAGTCCCCTCTACTGGTTTCATCACAGCTTTATAAGCAGTTTTGACTCCAGCCTCAAAAGCGTTCGCAAATTCACTTGCATGTAAAACAGATTTTTGTTCAATATCTTTAGCGAACCCGCGAAAAAGCTGAGATAAAATCACTCCTGAATTCCCACGAGCTCCCATTAATAGACCTTTCGATAAGGCCATGGCGACTTTTCCAATATGAGCCTGTTTATTTTTTTGGACTTCTTTTGAACCAGAAGTCATAGAAAGATTCATGTTTGTTCCCGTATCGCCATCAGGTACTGGAAAAACATTTAATGCATCGACCATTTGAGCATTGGCTCCTAAATGGTTGGCTCCTTTTATGATCATTTCAGCAAATTGATTTCCATCCAATGATTGTATAGACACTAATTTTTTCCTCCTCCATTACGGGTTCACTACACGGACGCCTTGAACATAAATATTAACCGTGTCAGCGGCAACTCCTATTGTCTGTTCAAGTGTATATTTGACTTTGGATTGTACGTTATGAGCGACTTCAGATATTTTCGTTCCATAACTCACAATAATATACATATCTATGTGTAGAGCATCTTCCTCCTGGCGGACAATGATTCCACGAGTGAAATTTTCTTTTCGTAAAATATCAGTCAGACCGTCTTTGATTTGATTCTTGGAAGCCATTCCGACAATCCCATAACAATCAATCGCAGCTCCACCCGCAGTAATTGCGATTACTTCATTGGATATATCAATATGACCGTAGTTATTTTTCAATTCTATGGACATGCATATTCCTCCTTAATTGGTCGAAATCCTCCACAGCTTACAATTACACTCTAATTATAACGCACTCATAACATAGATAAGAATATTTTACTATACTGTCAGCTTTTTTTAAAGTATTGCTTGTTTTGAATACCTAGATTTAAAAAATTAAAGCTTCGCCACTTTACAACATTGCAATCAACATATATATATGGTAAATTATTTAAGTGTCTGAGGAATTTTGAAGGAATGAACGAAGCAATAGTTTGACTTCAGTGACAGGAGGGAATACAAAATGGCAAAACAATGTGTCGTAACAGGTCGTAAAACAAAATCTGGAAATAGACGTTCACACGCAATGAATGCGAATAAACGTACTTGGAAAGCGAATCTTCAAAAAGTAAGAATCCTTGTAGATGGTAAACCTAAGCGTGTTTGGGTTTCTACACGAGCACTTAAAGCCGGTAAAGTTGAACGTGTATAATAGACCTTGGTCAGCCCCGACAAGCAAATGTTCCTGAACCTAGGAAGGGGCTTTTTCCCTTCATAGGTTCAGGGTTATTTAGTGGAACATCGGCTAAGTTCGCGCCGTCCTGGCGCAACGCCGATGGACTCGCATCCTGCGAGCCTCTCGGGCTAGGCGCTGGAGCTGGACGCCAAATCGCAACATAAGCTACTTATCTTCAAGCTAGAATTTTATAAATTCCTAAGCAACAAAAAAGGCGCCCTTAGTGGACGCTTTTTTGTTTATCGTTTTCTTTTTGAACATCCTCTTTTAGCAGATTATCCCATCTATAAGGGTCAGCGGCTTACCCCTTTTTAAAGGCACCTAGCATGGCCCTTACAATTCCACCCAAAAATTTTGGAAGCTTAATCGTATAAAATCTCACTTCATTCCCTCCTAACCTAGAAAATACCCACATTTACCTTAATCATTATATACAATGTTTATAGATAAGTACTTGCCTTAAAATACGTGTTCAAAAAAGAAGATAAAAAGGACCAAGTCGGTTAAAAACGCTGACGTCCTGTCAGCAACACCGACACTAGTACATCCTGTACGTCGAAAGTTCAAGGCAGCGAAGTCTTCGAGCAGCAGAATGTATGATTTAGATACATGAGCAGCGCAGAAGCAAGTCAACGAAGAAATTCGCAGTGTCATTTTTACCGGACTTTTTGAACATCCTCTTAAAATAAGGCTATCTCTTAATCATTACTTCTTATCATCATTAATATGCCTTTTTCAAATGAAAAAGTACCAGTTTTTTGTATAAGTTCATTGCTTATACATAAGGACGAAGCAAAATGAATATTTTGATCAACAAGTGGATATTTAAAACCGGTCAAAGATAGGCTATTGACTTCCTTAGTCAATGGAATGAAGGAAATATATTTTTTATTTTTATTACTATTGATTTGATACTGTCCCGAATAAAAAACAGTTAATTCATTTTGCAGGTCTATGATTTCAATCGGTTTTGAATGAGGCTGCTGATATTTCACTAACATAAACGCATTGGCTAAAAAATGATCCAATCTTCCCCCAGTTGCTCCGAAAATTTTAATACTCGCAGGATTCTGATTTGTTGCCCATATTAAGGCTAATTCCATATCGGTTTCATCTTTTTCAGGCTGATGCATGTCCAATTCATTCACACTTTGTTGAATGGTCTTCCATTCCTCAGCAGAGACAGAGTCAAAATCACCAATTGCGATGGTTGGATTGAGCTTATGTTTTAATAAATAATAGACGCCACGATCCACCCCAACCCAAACTGTATGTTCATCATTATATAAGGTTAGGTCCGGTATGAGTTGCGGAGGACCCCCAGCCACAATATTTATGCTTTTTTTATTCATTTCCAATACTGGAGCGGATTTCTTGAATGGCGATTTTTCGATCCGTAACCCCGAAAATGGCTGAACCTGCTACAAATACATTTGCTCCTGCATCCTTACACATTTTTACCGTTTTCGTGTCAATCCCACCATCTACTTCAATATCAATATCTAAATTTTTAGCTTGGATCATGTTTTTTACTTCCCTGATCTTGGGCAATACTGCTTCAATAAAGGCCTGCCCCCCAAAGCCAGGGTTCACTGTCATTAATAAAACCATATCGATTTCTTCCAAGATATTTTCAATCATAGAAACAGGCGTGGCAGGATTTAGTACAACACCAGATTTCACACCTAATTGTCTAATTGCTTGCAGAGTTCGGTGAATATGTTTGTCAGCTTCAACATGAACGGTAATGAAATCCGCTCCCGCTTGAGCAAACTCATGGATATATTGCCCCGGATGTTCAATCATCAGATGAACATCCAATGGTAAATTCGTTATTGTCTTAACGGCATCTACAATGAAAGGTCCCATCGTGATATTGGGTACAAAATGACCGTCCATGATATCTATATGAATATAGTCAGCCCCTGCTGCTTCTACTTCTCTAATTTCTTCTCCTAATTTCGTAAAATCCGCCGATAAGATGGAGGGTGCAATTTTCATAATATTAATACCTCGGCTTTCTCTCTTTAATTTCCCCTAAAAATTGCAGATAATGTTGATAGCGACTACCATCGATAATGCCTAGTTCTACTGCAGATTTCACCGCACATTTCGGTTCCTTTTCATGGGAACAGCCACGGAATTTACAGGCTTGCCCTTCTGCTCTTATTTCCGGAAATGTCCAGGATAAATCTTCAGTTGCTAGCTCATTAAACTCCAATGAGCTAAATCCAGGTGTATCAGCAATGAAACCATGATCGATTGGAATGAGCTCCACATGCCTTGTTGTATGCTTACCTCTCCCCAGATGCGTCGAGATCTCATTTGTTTCCAATGCCAACTCAGGGTCCAAAGCATTTAACAACGAGGTTTTCCCAACTCCTGATTGCCCGGCAAAAACACTCGTATGACTCCCAATCATAGAACGAAATTGTTCAACACCTTCTGTCGTATGCGAGGATAAAAAAACCACTTTATATCCGACTCGTTCATAAACAGCAAGGCGCTCTTGCAATATTCTTAATTCTGCCTCTAGCAAAAGATCCGTCTTCGTTACGCAAATAACAGGAATAATCTGATGAAACTCAATCAAGACAAGGAAGCGATCAAGTAGAACCGGATTAAACTCCGGTTCTTTCGCAGAAAAAACGAGGAAGGCTTGATCAATATTCGCTACCTGTGGCCGAATCAATTCATTCTTCCTTGGTTTGACTTCCATTATATATCCTTCTTTATCATTTTCAGCTTGATACACAACATGATCTCCAACAAGCGGGGTAATTTTATTTTTTCTAAAAACCCCTCTCCCCCGGCATTGAATTACTTCCCCATTGTCTTCAACATAATAAAATCCACTTAAAGCTTTTATAATGATTCCTTCCGTCATGTCACCTGTCCTTTCATTTTAAGATCTTCAAGAAGTCGAGCAAAATCACGAATTTTAGTCTCCTGGATAAGGAACATCATCTTCTTTAATAACCGTATTTCCCCGCATTACCTTATAACTAGCTGTGGTATCTTTTTGTATTCTAAATGTTACTTCTTTTACCACTGATTCTTTAATAGTAAAGGTATCAGCTGGAACTGACATATTGTTATCCATATCTTGAATTAATATTTTTATTTCCTGCTCAGGATTCTCATCTTCTGGCTTTTCTTCTTGCCCCTCTTGATCCTCTTGCCCTTCCTCCTCCTCCTGCCCTTCATCATTGTTATCCTCATTCGCTTCAGGATCATAAGGAATTGAAATTTCTACTGTGACTTCCTTAAACGGTATTTCCTCTTGGCCTTTTGAAATAACGACCTTTACCTTATCCCCTTTAGAAAGTTCTGCTCCCTCTTCAGGATCTTGTGATATAACAAGCCCTTCCGGCACAGAATCATTATAATCCTCAGCAGACATATCAATATCTAATCCACTTGAATCTTCGTAATCCTCTAAGATCTTGCGGTTATAACCAGATAAATCTTTCAGCGTAATTTTCTCTTGACCTTTACTGACAACAAAGCTAATAGTCTCTTCATCTGGTATCACTTCTGTGTTTGGACTAGGCTTTTGCTCTAAGATTGTTCCAGATTCTGACTCATCATATTCTTCTTCTACTTGAATATCTTTCACATTAAACCCTAGCTCTTCCAATACCTCTTTTACATCTTCAAAGGATTGACCTGTATAATCAGAAAAAGGTATTTTCTCTTTCCCTTTACTTACATAAATGTCCACAGTATAGCCTTTTTTTACAGGCTTGCCTGCTTTCGGGTTCGTTTTAATGACTGCTCCTTCAGGTATTTCTTCATCGACAAGCTCCTCCGTATCGCCAATTTGTAACCCTTGCTCTTTAAGCATGGAGACAGCATTATCGTATTCTTCCCCCTTTACATCAGGAACATTAACCGTCTGTGCGGCACGAATCGCTGGTAAAATAAACATCAAAAATACAAGGAGTAATATCAATAAAGCTGTAATACTCCCTACAATCCATGGCCATTTTTTGCGTTTTTTCTTTTTTGGACTCTTTTTTGTATCAGGATTTGCAGCAATCGTTGTTTGTCCATTTTTTTGATGTGGGATCGTTTTGTTATTCATATTCGTAAGATCATCTTCCGAGATAATAGGAATCGCCTTTGTGGCTTCATGATCTTCAGGGATTGTAAATTTAGGCTCATTTTCCCGAGCAGGATCCAGAGCAGTATCTATATTACTACCCATTTCCTCTGCGCTGTCATAACGCTGGAAAGGATCTTTGGCTGTTGCTTTTAAAACAATGTTTTCAACACTTTGTGGAATCGCTGGGTCCCAACGTCTTGGAGATGGGGTATCAGATTGCAAATGCTTTAATGCTATCGAGATGGCAGATTCCCCAAAAAATGGCAAACGCCCTGTTAAAAGTTCGAACATGACAATCCCTAAGGAATAAATATCAGATTTTTTTGTCGCCATTCCGCCTCTTGCTTGTTCTGGTGATAAGTAATGAACAGATCCTAACACGGCATTAGTTTGTGTAATTGACGTCGCACTTAAGGCCATCGCGATGCCAAAATCCGTAATCATCACATGACCATTATGATCAATTAATATATTTTGCGGTTTTATATCTCTGTGTACAATATGATTCTGATGGGCATGGGCAACAGCCGAAGTTAATTGTTTCATGATATCAATTGTTTTTTCGATGTCAATCGGATGATAGCTCTGAATATATTCTTTTAACGTCATTCCATCGACAAATTCCATGACAATATAATAGATATCATCTTCTTCTCCCACATCATAGATACTAACGATATTTTCGTGGGTTAAGCTTGTCGCTGATTGTGCTTCTCTCTGAAAGCGACGAATAAATTCATCTTCATTCGCAAAATCTAAACGTAATATTTTAATTGCCACATCACGATCAAGAATCATATCATGAGCCAAATAAACATTGGCCATACCGCCTCCGCCGATTAATCGGATCACCTTATAACGGCCGCTGACTCTTCTTCCTATTAACATTAATCCTTGCACCTGCTTTCAGCTTGTGCTTCTATAATGGCAACGGAAATATTATCTTCTCCACCGTAATGATTGGCTAAATCAATTAGTTTATTTGCCTTCAGGTCAAGCTCCATTTCATTGTCGAGTATTTTCTCCATCTCAGCTATTGAAAGCTTGTTGGATAGTCCATCCGAACAAAGTAACAGTTTATCATTTTCTTCAAGTGTAATAGTTAAAATATCCATATCTGTCTCTAATTCCGTTCCCATTGCTTTTAGCAACATATTTTTTCTAGGATGAAATTCTGCATCTTCTTCCGAAATTTCTCCTGCTTTCACAAGTTCATTTACAAGTGAATGATCTTCCGTTAATTGTTTAAAGCCATTTTCATTGTGTAAATAGCAGCGACTATCTCCGATATTGACGATTGTCGCAAAGCCATCTCCACACAATGCCGCTACCAAAGTGGTTCCCATTCCCTCGCATTCAGGATGTAATTGCGCATGTTCAAAGATTTTTTTATTCACATTTTCTACTTGTACACGAACCCACTGCGCAGTCTCTTCAGGTGAAGGAAAGCTTTCCGTGTTTTTCCAAAGTTCCCCTAAGCTTGACACAGCTATTTCACTAGCTACTTCTCCAGCATTATGTCCACCCATTCCATCTGCGACAACAGCAAGATAATGATTATCGGAATTCAAAAAAATTCCGCCACTATCTTCATTATGCTTTCGTATTTTTCCCTGATCTGTTTTAAAAATTGCATCCATATTCTCTTCTCCTCTTTAAGCTTCTCGCTTATCCTTAAGGGTTCGAATCATCTGTTCCTGATCCTTCTTTTTTAAAAGCGGCGATAAAAAAGCCATCTCCACCGAAATCCTGTGGGAAAATTTGCAGTGTATTCGCTTTTGGATCAACTAGATGAGCTAAATTATTAGGTAAATGAATGTCATGTGGTGTGAAGTGTTCATGCTGCCGTAAAAATTCATTCACAGTCTCTAGATTTTCTTCAAGATCAACTGTACAAGTACTATAGATCAGTAGGCCATTCTCTTTTAGCAATCTTGCGGATTCATTTAAAATTTCTAGTTGAACTTGACTCAATGCGGCGATATCTTGGATTGTTTTTGAATATTTTATATCAGGTTTACGTCGTAAAACCCCTAAACCGGAACAAGGAGCATCGACCAAAACACGATCGAAGGATTCAGCTTGTAATGCTTGACTTGTTGTCCTACTATCCATCACTTTAGCCTCTATATTCTGAAGACCCAGTCGTTTCGCATTTTCATTTATTAGTTTTACTTTATGAGCATGGAGATCAAGTGCCACAACCTTTCCAGTCCCTTTTAGTTTTTCGGCAATATGGCCTGTTTTTCCTCCTGGTGCTGCACAAGCGTCAAGAACTGCGAAATCTGGGGATAATTCCAAAGCATAGGCAACAGCCATAGAACTCTCATCTTGGATACTAATCAAACCTGCTTTATATACTTTCGAATGAGCAATATTTCCTCTTAGGACCCTAAGGCCTTCAGGGATAATCGGACTTGGTTGAACTTCAAACCCTTCTTCCTTTAATAGAGGAATTACCTCTTGCACTGTCGTCCTTACTGTATTAACCCTAGCTGTTTGAACAGATGGTAAAAGATTATATTCACACATTGCTTTTGTTTTTTCCCAACCAAACTGCTTATTCCATCTTTGCACTAACCATAAAGGATGGCTCGTCTCAACTGAAAGCCGTTCGATAGGATCAACGATGTCAGCGAGGGACGGTACACCTTGTCTTTGCACCTGTCTAAGAATCCCATTTACAAAACTAGAAATCCCTTTATGTCCACGTTTTTTTGCGATTTCAACAGCTTCAAATAAAATCGCTCGATCAGGAATTTTATCTAGATACACCATTTGATATATCGATAGACGCAGTAAATTTAACACCCAGCTGTCAGGTTGTTTACGTAAAAAAGGTTGCAAATAATAATCTAAAGTTTGTTTACGTTGAATGGTTCCATAAACCAACTCAGTAAGCAATCCGACATCAGGACCTGTTATGTTTTCTTTTTGAATGACTTGATTTAATAATAAATTACTGTAAGATTGCTGTTTATCAATCAATTCCAGTATATGAAGCGCGGCTTCGCGGACCGATTTTTTCTTTTTATTCATTATCTTGCCCCAATCGGTCTCCGAGTTTGATTGTCGAGCCTGTTCCATGCAAAAACTGTTCACTTGTCATTTTCTTTTTACCTGCAGGTTGTACCTCGAGTATTTTTATTCCCATTCTATTATTGGTTGCAACAGTGAAACTATTTTTTTCTAATTGTACAATCGTTCCAGGAGAAGATTGCTTAGAAATTTTTACTTTTTCTGCCCGCCATATTTTTAATGTCTTCCCTGACCAAATCGTATAAGCTACAGGCCATGGACTAAGCCCTCTAATTTGATTATAAATCGTCTCGCCTGGTTCATTCCAATTAATTTTTTCTTGTTCTCTTTTAATGTTTGAAGCAAAAGTAGCAAATTGATGATCTTGTGGGACTGGATTTATTTTCCCCGCTAATAAATCAGGAATCGTCTCGGAAAGCAATTGCGCTCCAGCTATGCTTAATTTATTATGTAAACTTCCAACATCATCATTTTCTGCAATTGGCACCTCAACCTGTGTAAGAATATCTCCGGCATCTAATTGTTTCACCATATACATAATCGTAATACCTGTTTTTTCTTTTCCTTGTAATAATGCATAATGGATGGGCGCCCCACCTCTTAATTCAGGTAATAAAGAGGCATGTACATTAATACAACCAAATTTGGGACCTTCTAATAATGATTCAGGAAGTATTTGTCCGTAAGCAGCGGTTACTAATAGATCAGGTTTTAAATCTAAAATTTTCTTAACTTCAGAGGCATCACGAACCTTCTCTGGTTGTAAAACAGGAATGCCGTAACGTTCCGCCTCTAGTTTAACGGGCGTAGCTGTTAACTTTTTCTTCCGTCCAACTGGACGATCGGGTTGTGTCACAACCCCTACGACATCATATTGATCATCTACTAATTTTTTTAAAACCGGGACCGAAAAATCAGGTGTTCCCATGAAAACAATTCTTGTCATCTTTCTCACTACTTTCTGACACTTATCTTTTTTAGAATCACTGGATGTGTAGGACAAAGCGCACTTAGTTCAAGCTTTTCTTTGTCTAGCTCCGGGCGGTAGGGGTGAGAGGCTCGCAGGAGGCGAGTCCATCGGCGTGCGACAGGATGTCGCGCTTTTAGCCGATGTTCCTCTTAATAACCTGTAACCGATGAAGGGGAAACCCACCCTTCTTCGGTTACAGAACATTTGCTTGTCGCCCCTGACCAACCGCCCTGCGCTTTTCTTTGTCACATTACATTATAAGGGTTAACATCGATTGAAATTGTCAAACCTTCTTTGTTGTATTGTTGCTGATAATGTTCCAATAGTTTTTTTAAGGTTGGTATTAATTTTGGTTCATGTTTGTATTTTATCAAACATTGGTAACGATATCTATCATTGATTCGTGGAATGGGAGAGGATGCAGGCCCTAATATGACCGCTTGCTCAGAGAGATTAGCGCGAATAAAATTCGCCATCTTTTCTGTTACAGCAATCACCTTCATTAAATCCTCGTGACTGACTGTCACTAATGATAAATAAAAAAATGGCGGATAGGAACCCATTTTTCGAAGAATCATTTCCTGCTGATAGAAATGATCATAGTTTTGCTGTCCTGCTAGCTCCACACTATAATGATCAGGTGTATACGTTTGGATAACAACCTCTCCTGTTAATTCATGTCTCCCTGCCCTACCACTTACTTGTGTAAGTAATTGAAACGTCTTTTCTGCAGCTCTGAAATCAGGCAAATGCAACATTGTATCTGCACTTAATACACCAACAAGGGTAATATTAGGAAAATCTAATCCTTTTGCAATCATTTGTGTCCCCAATAAAATATCTGCTTTCCCTGATTTAAATTGGTCAAGTAACTTTTCATGTGCACCTTTTCTTGAGGTTGTATCAACATCCATGCGAATAATGCGCGCCTCAGGCAACACTTTATTCAATTCTTCCTCCACCTTCTGAGTCCCTGTTCCGAAATAACGAATATGCTCACTTTCACACTCAGGACATTTTTGTGGAACGCCTGTTAAAAAGCCACAATAATGACATTTCATCTCATTCGAAAAACGATGGAAGGTCAAGGAAATATCACAATGCGGACACTGCATCACATAACCACAATCGCGACAAAGCAAAAAGGATGAATGTCCTCTGCGATTTAAAAATAGAATCGTTTGTTCTCGTTTCTCTAAACGATCCTTTAATTTTTCAAATAGCTCTACAGAAAACATCGATCGATTACCATTTCTCATTTCCTCGCGCATATCGACAATCGAAACAGCTGGTAGTGCCTTCTCATTCATCCGTTTCGACAATGTTACTAAATGATACACGCCTTTTTGTGCTCTAGCGAAAGATTCCAGTGAAGGTGTTGCACTCCCCAAAATAACCGGGCATTGATAATGTTTTGCCCTTTTAATCGCCACATCACGAGCATGATAACGAGGTTGCTCCTCTTGCTTATAACTTGTTTCATGTTCTTCATCAATGATAATAATCCCGATATTTTCCAAGGGAGCAAAAATGGCAGAACGCGCGCCAACCACCACCTTGGCTTCTTTTCTTTCGATCTTGCGCCATTCATCATATTTTTCACCTAGTGACAAGCCACTATGAAGAACAGCAACATCATCTCCAAATCTGCCCTTGAAGCGATCAACCATTTGCGGGGTTAAAGATATTTCTGGTACTAAAACAATCGCTTCTTTTCCTTTTTCAAGTACCTTTTGGATTGATTGTAAATAAATTTCTGTCTTTCCACTGCCTGTTACACCATATAATAAGAATGTTTGATACTCATTTGCTTCAATTCGGGATAAAACAGGAGTAATCGCCTTTTTTTGTTCCTCTGTCAAGGGCAATGGTAAGGTACGCTCGAATTCTTTACCGGCAAATGGATCTCGATATACTTCATCCTGACTTTTTTGCAGTATACCTTTTTTTACAAAGGCTTGAATCGCCGTAGAAGAAGTACCACTTAATTCCATTAATTGTTGTCCAGTAAAGTTCTCTTTCGGGTGCTTTAAGAGAAACAAGATGAGTTTCCTCTGTGCTGTTGCATTCGCTCTTATTTCATTTTGCTGAGCAATCAAATCATTTTCACTGTAATTTGTAGTATAGACATGCACCGTCTTTTTTTTAGCACGGTCTTTGATATCATAAATCACCTCTGCATTGCCCTGATTAACTTGCTCACGTAATATGTGGAGGATGTCCCTGCGCTCGGCTTCTTTCCAGCTGATTTCTTCTTGGTCCAAAAAAAGCGATTCTAATTCGGGATCAGCTTCTAAGTCAGTTCGCCGGATATACTTTTCATATTTTGCTTTCATCGCTGCAGGCAACATCGCGTGAAAGGCAGATATTTTAAACGAAAGTGTTTCATTTGCCATCCACTGTCCCAATTCTAGCAACTCTTTATTTAGAGCAGGAGTTAGATCCAATAACTCTTTCACTTCTTTAAGCTTCTTAAAGTTACTTTCCGTTTTCACAGCCATTACAAACCCTTGGATCAGTCGAGGTCCAAATGGAACAGCCACTCTCATCCCAGGTTCTACTACACTCAGCCACTTTTCAGGTATTAAATAATCAAAGACCTTATCTGTTCCAAGTGATGGAACATCAACAATGACTTCTGCAATCATTTTTGATCTTCCTTTGCTAGATTGTTAACAATTTCATCTAAGATTTGTCTTGCCGTTTCATTTTTACTTAATAAAGGTAACTTCTTAGGTCTTTGATTTTTTTGCACAATCGTGACAATATTCGTATCTGCTGAAAAACCTGCTCCTTTTGTCGTAATATCATTGGCGATGATCATATCCGCATTCTTTCTTTCCAGTTTGCCTAAAGCATGTTCTTCGAGCTTTTCCGTTTCAGCCGCAAAGCCAACAAGATATTGATGCTCTTTCTGTTTACCTAATTCCATTAATATATCGATTGTTCTTTCAAATTCTACGATGAGATTATCGTCTTTTTTCTTTATTTTTTGCTGAGAGGTTTGTGTTGGACGATAATCTGCTACAGCCGCACTTTTGATCACAATATCAACCGTAGGGAAATAGTTTAACACATGATCATACATTTCCTTCGCCGTCTCAATCGAGATAAATTTAACACCGTTTGGTACAGATAAAGTGCTTGGACCAGAAATTAAGATCACTTCTGCTCCCATTTTCTCTGCCTCTTCCGCTAACGCATAGCCCATTTTCCCTGAAGAGTGATTCGTTAAATAACGAACTGGATCAATTTTTTCCTTTGTGGGTCCTGCAGTAATCAGGACTTTTTTTCCCTTAAGAGGCTGATATGGCTTTGTAAAATGCTGATCAATATGCGCCACAATCGTTTCAGGTTCTTCCAATCTTCCCTTTCCAACATAACCACAAGCTAGATATCCATCACCAGGTTCAATAAAGCGATGTCCAAATTCATTTAAGACCTGAATATTTTTTTTCACAGCTGGATGCTGATACATATGCACATTCATCGCTGGTGCAATCCAGACAGGAGCAGTCGTGGCGAGTAATGTTGTAGAAACCATATCATCTGCTAGTCCATGCGCTAATTTTGCAAGCATATTTGCTGTGGCAGGTGCCACTAAACATAAATCTGCCCAATCTGCTAGATCAATGTGTGCAATCACCTCTGGATTATTTTCAATAAAGGTATCTGTGTAAACTTCATTTCGAGATAAGGCTTGAAACGTTAGGGGTGATACAAAATTTGTAGCCGATTTTGTCATCATTACTTTAACAGAGTACCCCGATTGAACAAGCTTGCTTGTTAATGCGGCTGCCTTATAGCAAGCAATACCACCTGTGACACCTAATAAAATATTTTTATTCTTCATTTCATACATCCCCATTTACATTTTTACGATTTGAATTATCTCTATTATGTCGATCCAAAACAGAAAAGACAACCCATATTCATATAGGTTGTCTGTACTAAGAAGGCCACATAAAGTGAAACTTTAATCAGTGAGGGGTTCCTTCATCTCCTACTGATTAAAGGAAATCAAAGGCTAAATTCGCGACATCCTGCCGGCCTGAACAAATCTGGCTTTTACTGGCTGTTGACCCTCCACATACAATTCTAAGTTTTCTCTACGAATGCTTGAAGCGGGGGTCTTACAGCCAGTTAATACGGGATAAAATTTAATTTGCGCCTTTTACTTCTAATTCCCCCGCATAAAGTTCCTCTAGAGCTTTTCCAACAAATTTATGTGATTTGTAATTCTCCATGAGTGGGTTCGAGTTCTCTTGTAAACGACGGGCCCTGCTGGCAGAAACCGTTACAAGAGAATATTTAGAATCAATCACATTTAATAACTTATCAATAGATGGATATAACATTATTTTCCAACCTCCAACATTTTTATATACTTTCCGGCAATTCGCTCACTTCTATAGTGTTCAGCTTGCACAATTGCATTAATACGATCAACCGCTTTTTCAACATCATCGTTTTCAACAATATAATCATATAAACTCATCAATTCAATTTCATGGCGAGCTGCTTCCATACGATTATGAATTAAGTCCACTGATTCAGTGCCTCTCCCGACAATCCTACTTTGAAGTTCATTTAAGCTTGGAGGCATTAAAAATATAAATAAACCATCTGGAATTTTCTCGCGTACTTGCTTCGCTCCTTGAACTTCTATCTCTAGAAAAACATCTTTTCCAGAGTTTAATGTTTCATTTACATAATCCAAAGGCGTACCATAATAATTCCCTACATATTCAGCATATTCCAAGAGTTTTCCATTTTGAATCATCTGTTTAAATTCTTCCTTGCTCTTAAAGAAGTAATCTACACCATCTATTTCGCCTTCACGAGGAGATCTAGTCGTGGCCGAAATCGAATACTCGAATTGAGCATCAGGACGCGAAAATACTGCTTTTCTTACTGTGCCTTTTCCAACTCCTGACGGACCGGAAAGAACAATCAATAACCCCTTTTCTTTCATTTTGTTCCTACCCTTCTTCATTCTCATCCTTACCACCAAACAACCGTTGAGCTACGGTTTCAGGCTGAACAGCCGAAAGAATCACATGTTCACTGTCCATAATAATTACTGCCCTGGTTCTTCTCCCATAAGTAGCATCAATCAAGGTGGCTCGATCTCGTGCATCCTGAATGATACGCTTTATAGGAGCTGACTCTGGCCTAACAATCGAAATAATTCGATTGGCTGAGACAATATTCCCAAAGCCAATATTTAAAAGCTTCGTTTGCATAATGCTCCTCCAGTCAACTATCGGTTTTTTTATACATTTATATACATTTATGTATAGGTACTGTCTTGAATATAGTGAAAATTCAAGAGTGGGGGCTTTCATCCCCCACTTGCTAATCTTGCTTCTCCTCTATTTCTTGAAGTGGGACCTTACAGCCAATTGATTCGGGATAAAAAAAGTAATAGAGCTTTGTCTATTACTTTTAAAAGTATATCACAATTTATTTCTTTTTTCTTATAATAAAACTTCCCGCGAGTAAAAAAGTTGGTAAAGCACTCATTTTAGCTGTTTTCGTAGCGTTCATATGCTGCATTTGTAATTTCTAAGTATCGTTCTATGTCCATATTTTCAACTTGTTTTACATGCTTATCCCATTCATCGAAGGAAATTTCTCCTGTAATAAACTTGGCTTCCATTTCATCCAGATAGGTATGAATATCCGAACCGATTGACTGCATAAAGTTTATTTCATCCTCTGTATAGTTGAATGCGTTCCAAATTTCCTCAGGTGCATTTCCTTTCACCTTTTCGCCCACTGCTACTGCACTTGGTAATGATTCAGATCCCTTGAAATATTTATACTGTACATAGCCTGGATAACTTCCTCCCATCCAAGTAACATAAGGAGTTAAAGCTTGGTCAAAAGTCAAACCATCTGGGTTATTTGTGATTTCTTCTACAAACTCATATTCTCCTTTGCCATTTACAGTATATGTTTCACCCTCAATGCCCATGAACTGGAATGTGGCACCTTCTTCGCCGAAGAAATAATCGATCCAACGAATCGTTGCTTCCGGATGTTGATTCTTATTCGTAATAGCAAATGCGCCTACATGTACTAACGGGGCTTTTACATGACTATATAATTGGTCGCCATGTGGTCCTTTTAAAGCACCCATACCAATATAATCAGACTGATTCATGACTGTTTCCGGGTTAGGAGCGATTGTAGCACCGTATATGCCTTCTGCACCTTTTGCATTAAAATTTGCTGGATCTGTTGTGTAGATATCCTGATCGATTAAACCTTCTGAATACAATTTATTGACATACTGAAGCATTTCCTTATATTTTGGATCGATACGGAAAAAGCGTAAATCACCTGTGGCTGGATCTACATCTACATATTTATTGGCCAATCCTCTTGAACCAAGTCCCCATGCACCTTTTATATGATCGACAATCTCATTCATACTTTGAGAACTAAATGGGATCTCGTCATTTTCCCCATTTTCATTTAAATCTGTTTCTTTTATTTCTTTTAAAAATTCGTAAAATTCATCCGTTGTTTTCGGTTCTTCTATCCCTAATTTTTCTAACCAAGGTTTTTTGATCCAGATTGGCTTACCTATTAACATAGAAAGGAAATCGGGACTATAATAGGATGGAATAGAGTAGATATTTCCATCTGGCATTGTAAGACCTTTTTTAATATCGGGGTGTTTTTCCATCGCCGCTTTAATATTTGGCGCATATTTATCAATTAAATCGTTTAGTGGCATAAAAATACCTTGTTGTCCATATTTAAATAAATCAGCCGCCGGTATTCGAGATGAATAAAACACATCTGGATAATCTTGGCTAGTTAATGCCAAATTACGCTTTTCCGTCAAAGTTCCAAATGCCACTTCTTCAAAATTTACATTGACACCGGTTTTTTCTGCATAAGTTTTAAAAACTAATGTCTCCTCATACTGATCTAAATTCTGTTCATACCTACCTGTAAAAAATGTTAGATCAATAGGTTCTTTTACGATTGGAAAACCTTCTTTATTCAGATTATCTGTGTTAGATGTTGAATCGTCGGTATTCTTGGGATCCTTACTGGATGATGTCTTCGAGTCATTACATGCAACAAGCACAACCATAACCACTGCCCAAACAATAAAACCAAACCACTTTTTTCTGTTCATTGATGAAACCTCCCTTAATTAACCTTTTAATGAACCAATCATTACACCTTTAATAAAGTACTTTTGTAAAAAAGGATATAAAATTAACATTGGTAAACTTGCGATCACTACTACTGCATATTTCAAACCCTCCACTTTTAAAATACTTTCCGATAATGCTTCTCCCCCCATATCAGCCATTCCGGATAAATCCTCTTGTATTAACATTTGTCTTAAGAAGAGCTGCAAAGGAAATTTGTCAGTGTTTGTCAAATAAATCAAGGCATCAAAATAAGCATTCCAATGACCAACACTGTAAAACAATCCCATCACCGCTAGAATAGGCAAGGATAAGGGTACTACGATTTTCACTAAAAATTTTATATTACTGCATCCATCCATAAAAGCGGCTTCTCGTAATTCATCAGGTATACCTTGAAAAAAGGTCCTCATGATGATTACGTTGTAAACGGAAACAGCTCCTGGAATGATCATAGCCCAAATTGTATCTAACATCCCCAAGTCTCTAATTAATAGGTAAGTAGGAATCATTCCCCCACTAAAAAACATTGTAAAAAGAATGATTGTCGTTATGACTCCTCTTCCATAAAAATCTTTTCGAGATAAAGGATAAGCAATCATGACAGATGCAATAATATTGATCACGGTTCCGAGTACCGTATAAAGGACCGTATTGCGATATCCGATTAATATGTTTTTATTTTCAAAAACCGTCTTATACGAATCGAATGTAAAATCGATTGGTAACAGCCAAATGTTGCCTTGTGCAATATGGATTGGAGCGCTTAAAGATGCACTTAACACATAGATTAATGGGTAGATCATAAGAAAAGTGATCAACAGTAAAATGGTAGAATTAATCATCGTAAAGATTCTGTCGCCCACGCTCATTTTTTTCAACATTGAAGATGGCCCTCCCAACTAACACTCACCATAAGCTCACCTTATTAACTTTCCTGGCAATATAATTGACAGACAATAAAACAATTAGGTTAACTACGGATTCAAATAAACCAATGGCTGCCGAATAACTATACTGGGAACCAATGATCCCTTTTCTATAAACATGAGTGGAAATAACATCAGATGCATTCATATTCAAATCGTTTTGCATTAAAAAGACTTTTTCAAAACCGACACCAAGGATGCTTCCGCATTGAAGAATTAGCATAATGATGATCGTCGGTTTGATACTTGGCAAATTGATGTGCCATATCCGTCGAAGCTTCGAAGCTCCGTCCATTTGAGCAGCTTCATGCAATTGCGGATCGACACCTGCCAATGCCGCCAAGTAAATAATGGAGCTCCATCCCATGTGTTGCCAAACACCCGAAAAAACATATAGGGTTTTAAACCACTCTGGTTTTGTCATAAAAGCAACTGGGTCGCCACCAAAAAATGCAATTATATGATTAATGATTCCAGTGGAGGGAGATAAGAATAAAAAGAGCATTCCAACGACTACCACTGTTGATAAAAAGTGTGGTGCATAGGTGACTGTTTGAACAAAAGACTTGTAATATCTCATTCTCACTTCATTAATCATAATGGCCAGTATGATCGGAATGGGAAATCCAACCACCAGCTCATATACACCAATTAGAAGTGTGTTAGAGATAAGTCTCTCAAAATAAAAACTTTCAAAAAATCTCTTTAAATGTTCCAAGCCCACCCATGGACTTCCAGTTATCCCTTCTACCACAATAAAATCCTTAAAAGCAATCTGCACACCGTACATTGGGATGTATTTAAAAACGATAAAATAAATCAATATTGGTAAAACCAATAAATATAAATCCCAATTTCTCTTAATTTTTTTTGCCACATTTTTCTTCGGCCGCATCTCTCCTTTTGGAGTTTTGGTAACAACATTTCCAGCCACTGTACGATTCAACACATTCACCTACCTTCTCAATCCAATATTGTGTTATTGTAAATTTAATAAAGCTACTTATTTAACTATGCTTATATTCAAACCTCCTTCGAACATGCCCATCTTATCAAACTTCTATTAAAATCCTGTAAATTCATTGCAAATATTCAATTAACTTATCATTTATTAAAATCACCCCCTCAAAATAAGGAGCCTCTCCTAAGGTTCCCTCTACTTTTAAACATCGTTCAGTCGATAGGGATTACAAGTAGATCTCATTATAAAGGACTATTTGCACCCCAATATGTAACCGTTACCAACGAGAGGTTTTAAGAGACTTGCCACTGAGATAATTGTTGACCTTACACCTCATATGGCATGTCCTCCCGTAGTCTAATTCCACTAATAATACTGTTGGATCTACCTTTTCTAACTAATGAATATTCATACAACTGTTGCGAACAATTAATTTTGTCGGCAAGAAACTAGTTAGAGGTAATGTGATACTCCCTTCCATTTTTTGAATTAGTAATTTCACAGCAATCCTTCCCATTTCTTCCTTGAAAACACGAACAGTCGTTAAAGGAGGTGTTATAAATTCGGACATCTCAATATCGTCAAATGAAATAATTGAAATATCTTCCGGAATAGATAATCCATATTCCTGAATTGCTTTATATGCTCCAAACGCCATTCTATCACTCGCTGAAAATAGCGCAGTGGGAATTCTACCTGTATTTAAAATTCTCTTCATAGCTTCATAACCTCTTGTTAAATCGAAGCCACCATCCTGAACCCATTCTTGATTGATGGATAGATTATTGGATTGAAGGGCTTTTTTAAAGCCTAAAAAACGATCTTCTTGATCATGGGGCAATCCTTCTAATGGACTGCCACCAATATAAGCTATATCTGTATGACCTTTGTGAATTAAATAATTTGTGGCGTTCATTGCAGCTTGATGAAAATCCACTGTAACATGATCTATCTCTAAGTTTGTTGTTCCGCCCACGAAAAGGACTGCAGGAATTTGTTGGGTAAGTTTCCTAAGGATCTCTTCTTTAAACGGGCCGACACATACTATTCCAAGATCATTCTTATTAATTTGGGATAATAAGTTGGATTGAACAATCTCCTGCATATCGTACGTAAATTCTAAAACACAACCTTGTTCAATCAATTCTCTTTCAATACCGTATATAATTTCAGAAAAAAACGGATCCCTGTATTTACTTTCTGCTTTACTTAATACAACACCGACTCTTTTTTCCTGATTGTTTTTATTTTGTAATGAATTGTTTATTTTAAAGTATCCTAATTCTTTAGCAGCTTGAATAATCCGTAGGCGAGTTCCATCATGGATTGAAACGGGTGTATCACTCAATACTCTTGATACAGTAGATATTGACACCTCCGCACGATTCGCTATGTCTTTTAACGTTACTTTCATTCTAAGCACCTAATTTACATCATATTTTATTTACAGTCACCTTTACGCTACTAAGATAAGTAGCAGAATTAATGTATTTATACATAACTTTTAATCCTTACTAATATAGGCATCTGCCCAATTAGCGTGATCGTATGACCTTCCATCGTTGGCATCTGTTACATAAAGCCTTAACTGATTTACTCCCGAAATATCAACTTGCACTTTTTTTGCCGAATCAGCCCCTGTTACTTTGCCACTGTCATAAACTTTTTCACCATCTGTCCAAACCTGAAATACTACTGCCCCTTTATCCCCGACTTCGTCATCAATACCTACATCTGCTGTAAATGTTGAGAATTTACCACCAATATAGTAAGTCACTTCCGCAAGTGCATGCACACCAAGACCCTTATCATATGTGATACCATCAATTGTTAGCGGATTGCCATCGTTCAAATCCTTGTCTCCAACGCTTTGATCCCTTTCCACGGGTCCCCAGTGGTTGGTAGCATCCGTCCATTCTATGTCGCTTAAATAGCTGTTTGCGGTTGGTGATGACGGCACGACTCTCACTAATGAATCGGTACTTAATTCATGCTGCTTTCCCTCAAATTTATAGGAGGCATTAGCTTCTAAATTTACGAACCCTGGGTCAACATCACTTGGAATTGTTAACTCCCACTCAATATCAAATGTTTCCCCCCGAGCAAGCTTTGATACATACGGGTCGGAAACCGCCTTGGCTATCCATCCTTCCGGAACTTGTAATTTAATATCTAAGTTTTTAATGAGCTTTTTTCCATAGTTTTCAAAAGTAGATGTGACGATGTTTGTTTCACCAGGAAACAGGTATTGTTGATCGAATGATAAAGTGGATGATGAAGAGAGATCAATCGTATAGTCTGTTTCCGGTATCCATTGCTTTCTGTGAAAGTCACGCCCCTTGATTTTTACCTTATTATCGTAAACTTCTACATATAAACCTTGGCTTTCATCCCAATTTTGATCAGGCCAGAAAGTCGTAAAATAGGTCGATGCTGTATTGACAACCGGAAAACCCCTTTTTGCATTCATATTGGTATTGGGTTTCCTCATGTCTCGATGGGTATGCCCCGAAAATAAAATGACTTGCGGATATTTTGAAAGTATTTTTTCCAATTCTTTATATTGAATCACCATTGATTCCTCTAGGGGCTGATGAAGATAGACAAAAATCGGCTTTTTCTTTTTGCTTCGTTTGTTTAGCGTGTCTTTTAACCAATTAAGTTGCTTATCGCTAAGAACCGCAGCATCCTTTGTGGGAGCATCTACAGGACCCCAACTCTCTGAACCTAAGAAAATAAAAGAATAGTCATTTAGAGTTCTTTCAAAATACACCTCTTTCTGATTAACAAACTCTTTAAAGCGTTCCATGTTTATTTCATTTCCTTCTCCATTATGAAACTCATGGTTTCCTATGGAGAAATGAATATTTTCCGGCGTAGGGGTTTGTTCTAATAGATTACGTACCTTTTCATACTCTTCTGAATAACCCGTGTTTGTGAGATCACCATTAATAATTAGCGCGTCCGATGATGGATTCATTTCATGAATATCTTGAAGTGCTGCTAAAAATTTGTTCGATGAAAAGGAAGACTCCCTAATATGTATGTCACTCAATACATTAAACGTTAAATTCGGTTTCTTTTCCTTACTAATTATTTCACCATGTGCTCTTTCAATTGGGAAAGGACCTGAAAAAAAGGCAATTAAAGTAACTAAGCAAAGGGATACAATATTTTTCACCATCAAACAACCCTCCTGTAATTTTTGCAATACCTGAATAATCCCTCCCTCCTAAAATGTAACATCCCATACGATGATATAGAATCGAGATAGTAATTTCCCTACAGGAAAGTTTGCGCAAACTCTGAAACTAATATTTCTATGCGCTTTCATAATAGTGATATGAGAAAGGGCACTTTCGTTATTCATATTTGCTTGTTAGTATATAGCACTGGAATTTATTAGTCAATAGGAATTTGCGCAAACTTTTCATATATTTGGATTGAGTTGTTGCAAGATATATTCATAATCTTGCAACAATCATATACAAGAAAACTATAATCTGTTTGATTTTTATGATGAAGTGCTTATGGATATCACGAAAGAATTGGAGGCGAATTTGGGGGAAATGTATGTCATGTCATTAAAAGAGATTTAAAAATTTTAGGTGCGACGAGACTGATTTACACTACAACTTTTTGACAAATTAAGACAGCCGTAAACCCAGTTTACATACGGGCTCACGGCTGTTTTTTCTAACTGAAAAAGTCAGGATATAACACAATTTATTTCTTTTTTCTTATAATAAAACTTCCCGCGAGTAAAAAAGTTGGTAAAGCACTCATGACTGTGATGAGAAGCCAGTCTATTCCTGCAATCGGAACAGTATGGAAAATCGGCTGTAAAGCAGGAATATAAATGACACAGACAGTCAGAACAAAGGAAGAAAGCACAGATAATACTAAATATTTATTTTCAAAAGGATTTCTTGAAAAAACTGATACCTCACTTCGACAATCAAATACATGGATAAGTTGTGCCATAATTAAAGTGGCGAATGCAACAGTTTGTGCATAAGCAAGATTTGCTGGGTCGCGCTGATAAATGATCAAAAATGCAATAAGAGTCGAGATTCCGATCAAAAATCCTCGTGAAACAATTTTCCAGCCTAATTTTCTTGCAAATACCCCTTCATTAACGGGCCGTGGCTTCCTTTTCATGACGTTCTCTTCTGGCTGGTCTAAACCTAATGCCATCGCCGGTAACCCGTCTGTCACTAAATTTACCCATAATATTTGAATAGGCAGAAGAGGGAGAGGCATGGACATCAACATCGCAAAAAGCATAACAAGGATTTCTCCCACATTCGATGCTAACAAGTAGCGAATAAACTTCCGAATATTTTCGTAAATATTTCTTCCTTCATGAATGGCTGACTTGATTGTTGTGAAATTATCGTCCATTAATATTAACGAAGAGGCTTCTTTCGCCACATCTGTTCCGGTAATGCCCATCGCGATGCCTATGTCAGCTGACTTAATCGCAGGCGCATCGTTGATCCCATCACCGGTCATTGCCACAATATGTCCATTACTCTGGAAAGCTTTGACAATTTTCAATTTATGTTCTGGTGTGACACGTGCAAAAACGGCCACATTTTCCACCACTTTTTCTAATTCCTCAACCTCTAATTGATTTAGCTGTTGCCCGTCCATGACTAAATCATTCTTTCCAAGAATCCCTAATTGTTCCGCTATTGCACAAGCTGTTGCTCGATGATCTCCTGTGATCATGACCGTCTTAATTCCCGCTTGCTTACATTCCGCTACTGCTGCTTTCACTTCAGGTCGCGGAGGATCAATCATGCCTTGTAAGCCAATAAAGGTTAAATCTTTTTCAATTTCCTTTTCATCTTGAGGAAAAACATTCCCATGAAATGGTTTAAAAGCAATTGCGATTGTGCGTAAAGCTTGCTCAGAAAGGTGCTGTACGCTGGCATGAATCCCTTCTTCTAGCTCTCTACTAAGCAATTTCTTTTTTTGTTCCCATAAAATAGATTCACATTTTCCAGCTAAAACATCCGGAGCTCCTTTTGTGATCACAAATTGCTTTCCGTTTTCATCCTTGACAATTACGCTCATCATTTTTCTTGCGGAATCGAATGGATATTCTTTTTGAATCGTAAATTGCTTTAATAACGTTTCACGATGGATATCTGCTTTTAAGGCAGACATTAGCAGCGCTCCCTCTGTTGGATCGCCATCGACAATGATCTCTTTATCCTTCATCATCACTTCCGCATGGTTACATAAAACGCCAAATGTTAATAATTGTTTAAGCGACTTTTCATTCCTTAAATTAACCTTTTCGTCATCATAGTAAAATTGATCATGCTCATCTCCAGCTAGTTGGTACGTTTTCCCCCCACTCCAAATACGTGTTACGGTCATTTTGTTTTGTGTCATTGTTCCTGTTTTATCAGAACAAATCACGGAAGCGCAACCTAATGTCTCAACAGCGGGTAGTTTACGTACAATGGCTTTCTTTCGAATCATCCTCTGGACACCCAATGATAAGGCTACTGTCACAATAGCAGGCAATCCTTCTGGAATAGCGGCTACAGCAAGCGAGACTCCAGCTAGGAACATGGTAAATACATCATGTCCATGTATAATTCCAACAACAACTACAAGCAAGGTTAAAGCTAAAGCAACCATAATTAAAAATTTTCCTAATTGCTGTAAACGTCTTTGCAACGGAGTGGTCATCACAGTAGCAGTTTGAATCATATCGGCAATTTCCCCCATTGCCGTTTTCATACCTGTTGCTGTCACCATCCCCATCCCGTTCCCACTTGTAACCAATGTACCTTTAAAGGCCATATTATTGAGATCACCAAGATTGGGATTCGTATCTTGAACGATCCCCGTGTGTTTGGTGGAAGGGATCGATTCTCCTGTTAAAGCTGATTCCTCAATTTGTAAATTATTCGCTTGCAGAAGCCGCAAATCGGCGCCTATTCGATCACCACTCGAAAATCGGATTATATCTCCAGGTACTACTTCTCTAGAGTTAATTTTCTCCCATTGTCCCTCTCGCAATACAGAAACTTGTGGAGCAGAAAGATTCTTTAAAGCTTCTAACGATTTCTCTGCCTTTCTTTCTTGAACAAACCCTAAAATACCGTTTAAAAAAACAATCGCCATAATGGTAATCGCATCGATATACTCACCGAGAATCCCGGAAATAAGGGTCGCCCCAAGTAAAACAAGTACCATAAAATCTTTGAACTGACTAAAAAATAATAAAATCGCTGATTGTTTTTCCCCTTCAGATAATTCATTCCATCCGAACTTTTTTCTTTTTGTTTCAACCGCTTTATTCGTTAGTCCCTGTTCAATACTTGTGTTTAGAGCTTCTTCTACTTCTTTTTCCTGCATCCCATAAAACTGCATGCCCTTCACCTCATCACTCTCTTTCTCATAACATACAGAAGTTGTCCATGTACTAGCATGCTTATTCAGTAGAAGTGAATTTCATGATATAATTTTGTACAAGCACAAAAGTTTCGAATATAAAATGGAAGAGGTTGTTATGCAATGCCTTTTGATGGTTTTTTTACACGTGCAATAGTATCCGAATTAACGTCCCTACTTGTTGGTGGTAGGATAAGTAAAATACACCAACCTTTTAAAAATGAAATTGTCATGATTGTGAGAGCAGCAAGAAAAAATCATAAGTTGCTTATTTCCTCCCATCCTAGCTATGCTAGGATTCAAGTAACCGCTGATACCTTTGAAAATCCGCAAGAACCACCAATGTTTTGTATGATTTTGCGAAAACATTTAGAAGGGGCGATTATTGAGGAGATAAGCCAGGTTGAAATGGATCGAATCATTATGTTAAAGATCAAAGGACGTGACGAACTAGGAGATGTTCGTTATAAAAAGTTGATCATCGAAATTATGGGTAGGCATAGTAATATAATTTTAGTCGATGAAGAGACAGAAATGATTCTGGATAGTGTCAAACATATTCCTGCCGCTTTAAATAGCTATCGGACGATTTTACCTGGAGCTCAGTATATTTTCCCACCTGCACAAAACAAACAAAATCCATTAGAAGTTGCGCAGGAAGATCTATTGAGAACGATTGATTTTAATGCAGGTAAATTAGACAAACAGATGGTTGGAGCTTTCTCTGGTGTTTCTCCTATACTCGCAAAAGAAATCATTCATCAAGCTGGACTAGCGAATAGGGAAACAGTACCGAAAGCTTTCTTAACGATGATGAGTAAGCTTAACGCTCATCAATACGAGCCTAGTATTACAATATCAAATAAAAAAGAAGAGTTTTATTTATTTCCTCTCACAGTGCTGGATGGAGAAGCCAAACAATTCTTCACTCTGAGTGAAATGCTAGATCGTTATTATTTCGGGAAAGCGGATCGTGATCGCGTAAAGCAGCAGGCTCATGACTTAGAGAGATTGATGAAAAATGAAAGGGAAAAAAACGAAGGAAAGTTAGGTAAATTAGCTAAAACATTAGCAGATGCAGAAAATGCGGATCAACATCAATTGCTTGGAGAGTTATTAACAGCCAATCTTCATCAGGTACAAAAAGGAATGAAGAAGATTTCTGTCCCGAACTATTATGATGAAGATTATCAAGAGGTCACAATTCCGTTAGATCCGCGAAAAACACCTTCGGAAAATGCGCAAATGTATTTTACGAAATATCAAAAAGCGAAAAACGCAGTCCGAGTTGTAAAAGAGCAAATTGAAAAAACAAAACGAGAAATGGCGTATTTTGATGGCTTAATCCAGCAGCTTGACTCTGCTTCTCCTCATGATTTGGAAGAGATTCGAGAAGAACTGGGAGAAGAAGGCTATATACGTTCGCAAAAGAAAAATAAAAAAAAGGCGAATGCCAAACCTGTCATTGAGCGTTATCAAGCCAGTGATGGAACAGATATCTTTGTAGGAAAAAATAATAAACAAAATGACTATTTAACGAGTAAGATGGCAGCTAGAGATGAGATTTGGTTACACACGAAGGATATTCCTGGGTCCCATGTCGTGATTCGACATAAAAATCCTAAGGAAACGATCATTTTGGAAGCGGCTATGCTTGCTGCCTATTTTAGTAAAGCAAAAAACTCAGCCTCCGTCCCCGTCGACTTTACAAAAGTCAGACACGTCAAAAAGCCGAATGGTGCCAAGCCCGGATTTGTCATTTACGACAACCAACAAACCGTCTACGTAACACCCAATGAAGATCAAGTCAGAAAGATGCATAAGTAGGTGATTGGCATCACCCGAATTATGTCGAATGGTATTAAAAAATCCTTTATAGGAGTTGCTGCAGAGATGAGCATTCCTATAAAGGATTTTTATTATTTTTCCTGCCATTGTTCAGGATGTTTACGCCAATTTTCAAGGGTTACTTGATCATTTTCTTCAATCACACCTTGGTGTAGGGCGACTTGTATTAAGGTGGAATAGCCTGTTAATGAGTAAGCTTTTAACTGAGCCTCTTCCAGTCTTTTTTGCCCTTTTTCTAATTCATATGTAAAGATTGAAACAATCCCTAGTACCTCGACACCTTCTGCCTGAAGAGCCTGGGCTGCAGATATCGCGCTGCCCCCTGTAGAAATTAAATCTTCCACAACGACTACCTTCTGTCCTTTTGTAATTTGTCCTTCAATTTGATTGGTTTTTCCATGGCTTTTAGCAGAAGAACGGACATAACACATTGGCAAATTGAGTTGCTCACTTACCCAGGCTGCATGAGGAATGCCGGCCGTAGCTGTACCGGCAATCAGTTCTGCTTCGGGAAAATGCTGCTGAATTAATTGCGATAGCCCTCCTGCAATTTCTCTTCGTAATGAAGGATAAGAGAGGGTTAAACGGTTATCACAGTATATAGGTGATTTCAGTCCAGAGGACCATGTAAAAGGATCTTGCGGCTTCAATGATACCGCCTGAATCTCTAATAATTGTTTCGCAATATTTTCTGCTATTGTCATTTTTCATTCATCTCCCAATCTGATTTCACTTGCACATAGGCGCTATATGGATCTTTTGCTTTCGTAATCGAGCGGCCGACAACAATATGGGTCGAGCCAATTTCAGCAGCTTGTAGAGGGGTTACGATTCTAGTTTGATCATCTGCAGCATCACCTATTAATCGAATGCCTGGCGTTACACGCAAAAATTGCTCATCCGTTTTATCCTTTATCCCTCTTGCTTCTAGTGCAGAACAAACAACGCCATCTGCGCCAGCTTGCTGTGCTAATCCTGCATAATGAAGAACAGACTCTTCCAAGGGATGGGGAATCAATTGTTCTTGCTGCATTTGTTTCTCGCTCGTACTCGTCAATTGTGTTACAGCAATCATTTTAGGTCTCTTTTGCTTACCAATCAATCCATCATTTAATCCCCGGACAGCTGCCTGCATCATCTCTAATCCTCCTGCAGCATGAACATTAACCATATCGACTTCAAATTGAGCGAGCACCTTCATTGCGCTATAAACAGTATTCGGGATATCATGTAATTTCAGATCTAGAAAAATTTCGTGCCCATGCTCTTTTAGCAAAGCTAATAAACTAGGACCTTCTTTATAAAATAATTCCATCCCAACTTTTACATATAAGGATTCACCTTCAAAATGCTGTAAAAATTGTATTGCATCTTTCTTCTCTGAAAAATCAAGCGCGATAATAGGTTTAGCCCGCATATGTTTTCCAGCTCCTTCCAACCAATTCAGATATATGGGATACATTTAATTCAGCCAATTTTTGCGGAAGTTCCTCTATCAAGCGCGGGCAAATAAAAGGATCAGAAAAATTGATCGTTCCAACCGCTACTGCACTCGCTCCAGCATAATAATATTCAATAATATCATCAACAGATTCGATGCCGCCCATACCAATTATGGGAATGGATACTCTTTGACTGACTTCATATATCATTCGAATTGCCACTGGTTTGATTGCAGGTCCCGATAATCCTCCACTCTGATTGGCCAAGATTGGTTTACCAGTTTTTAAATCCAATCTCATACCAAGCAAGGTGTTAATCATTGTTAATCCATCTGCACCAGCTTCTTCTACAGCTTGTGCCATTCCAACAATATCGGCGACATTTGGAGAGAGTTTGACATAAACAGGAACGGCTGAAGCATCCTTCACTCTTTTCGTTAATTCAGCTGCAACATCAGGGATGGTCCCAAAAGCGATCCCACCTTTTTTCACATTTGGACAAGAAATATTTAATTCAAGGGCATGGACATTCGGTGCCTTCGAAATTTCTTTGGCCACCTCCACATAGTCCTCCATTTCGGAGCCAGCTACGTTTGCGATAATTGGCACATCAAATTGTTCTAACCATGGCAATTCATTCGCTAGAACTCCCTTTAGGCCAGGATTTTGCAAACCAATCGCATTCAACATTCCAGCTGCTGTTTCTGCCACTCGAGGGGTAGAATTTCCAAATCGTGGCTCAAGTGTCGTTGCTTTGATCATAATGGCGCCTAATGTACTCAAATCATATAATTGGCTAAATTCTCGACCAAATCCAAAACAGCCAGATGCAGGCATCACTGGATTTCTCAAAGATAATCCTGGTAATTCTACATGTAAGTGATTCATGTTAATACCACCCTTCCGATTGGAAAAACAGGACCATCACTACAAACTTTTACATAGTCTTTTCCATCTATTGGTTCATTGACATGGCATACACACGCAAAACAAGCGCCAATCCCGCATCCCATTCTTTGTTCCATTGATAAAAATCCTCTTCGCTCTTTATATTGTTGCTGCAAAGCATTCAACATAGGCGACGGGCCACAGGCAAAAAGCACATCAAAATCGATTTGCCTTTCTGTTATGGCATTTGTGACAAACCCTTGCGTTCCCCTTGAACCATCCACAGTTGCAATATACGTCTCACCATATTGTGCAAATTCTTGCTCATAAAAAACGACATCTTCTGATTGAAAACCAAGTATATGTTTCGTTTTTACCCCTTGTTTTGAAAGTTGCTTGGCCAGCTCATATAACGGAGGAACCCCAATCCCGCCTCCAACAAGCAGAGCCGTTTCTCCTGGATCAGTCGCATTCAAAGGAAAACCATTTCCTAAAGGCCCTAAAACATCAAGTTGATTATTCTCAGTTTGAAGGGAAAGTAAACTCGTTCCCTTCCCTTCCGCTCGATAAATAACCGTAAATTGCTGATTAGGTTTATCAATATGAGCAATACTGATAGGTCTTCTAAGGAGAGGATCCAGCCCCGGATTTGTCCGAATATGGACAAATTGACCGGGCTGACTCATTTGTTTTACCATGGCGCCTTCCAACGATAATTCAAATATATTGCTGGCAATCTCCTGTTGCGAAACAACACGCATCATTTCTTGTTGAATCAAAGTTGCATCGCCTCTTTTCTTTTAGCCACTCCTCCTACCATTGGCTCAGAGGAGAAAACCATCGATTCCAATACCCCCAAAATCGCTTCAGCCGTATCAAGTGATGTTAAGCAAGCAATCTCATTTTCTACAGACTCTCTTCTAATTCTAAATCCATCTCGTTCAGGTTGCTTTCCTTTTGTTAACGTATTGATAACAATTTGTGCCTTCCCTTGGCGGATCACATCAATCAAAGTAAGTCCCTCGGAGCCAATTTTCCCAACTACTTCAACAGGAATGCCTTCGTTGGCAATTACCTTTGCTGTCCCACTTGTAGCAAGAATACGATAGCCAATGGCTGAGAATCTTTGTGCCAATCGACGAGCTTCTTCTTTATCTTTATCAGCCACTGTAATTAAGACTGTCCCATACGTTTTAATTTCCATTCCAGATGCAACTAGTCCTTTGTACAAGGCTTTTTCCATCGTTCTATCTTTCCCCATTACTTCCCCAGTTGATTTCATTTCAGGTCCTAATGTAATGTCCACTCTTCTTAGTTTTGCAAACGAGAAGACAGGCACTTTCACATATACCCCTTCTTGTTCTGGAATGATACCAGTGGCATAGCCTAATTCAGGTAACGATTTTCCTAAGATCACCTTCGTTGCTACATTAGCCATTGGTACGCCGGTGATTTTGCTCAGGAAAGGAACGGTCCGGCTTGAACGCGGATTAACTTCGATCACATACAATTCATTTTGCGAAATAACATATTGGATGTTTAACAGACCGACAATTTCAAGGCCTTGTGCTAAACGCTTAGTATAATCGACAATTTTCTCCTTCATTTCAGCGCTAATGTTTTGCGGTGGATAAACAGCAATCGAATCACCAGAGTGAACACCCGCTCGCTCAATATGCTCCATGATACCTGGGATTAGGACATTCTCTCCATCGGAAATCGCATCGACTTCAATTTCCTTTCCTATTAAATAACGATCCACTAAAACAGGATGCTCTGGATTAATCTTCACCGCATTTTCCATATAGTGCAACAATTCTTTTTCTTCATAGACAATCTCCATCGCTCTTCCACCTAAAACATAGGATGGACGAACAAGAACTGGATAGCCAATTTCCGTGGCAATCTTCACCGCTTCTTCCACAGAGAATGCAGTTTTCCCTTTTGGTTGTGGAATTCGTAAATTTTCTAATGCTTGCTCAAATTTATCACGATTTTCAGCCCGATCTAGACTTTCTAGAGAAGTCCCCAAAATTTGCACGCCCCGACTTTCTAACTCATCAGCCAAATTAATCGCTGTTTGTCCTCCAAATTGGACCACAACTCCCTCTGGCTGCTCAAGGTCAATGACATGCATCACATCTTCGATTGTCAATGGTTCAAAATAAAGCTTATCCGAAATACTGAAATCTGTTGAGACCGTTTCAGGGTTATTATTAATGATAATCGCTTCGTAGCCTGCTTCCTGAATCGCCCAAACACTATGGACGGTTGCATAATCAAACTCAACCCCTTGGCCAATCCTAATTGGTCCTGATCCTAGTACGACAACGCTCTTCTTATCGCTCTGAGTTGATTCATTCTCTAGCTCGTAAGTTCCGTAAAAATAAGGTGTTTCGGCTTCAAATTCACCTGCACAAGTATCGACCTTTTTATAAACAGGCATAATGCCTTCTTCTTTTCTCCATGCATATATATCCTTCTCTGTGATGTTCCACAGCTTGGCGATCGTCTGATCACTAAAACCCAATTCCTTTGCTTTTCTTCCCCATTCGGTATCCTTGGGATAATCTCGTAATTGTTGTTCAAGCTTGATGATTTTTTCTAGCTTATACAAAAAGTAAAGGTCGATTTGACTCCATTCATGAATTTTCTCAATCGAGATCCCCTGTCTTAAAGCCTCTCCAATGAAGAATAATCGTTCATCTGTTGCTCTTTCAATCTGTTTTTGGAGCACCGCATATTCAATCTGTGAACTTCCGGGAAGTTCAAGATGGGAAATCCCGCTTTCCAATGAACGTACCGCTTTTAAGAGGGATTCCTCAAAGGTTCTGCCAATAGCCATCACTTCACCTGTTGCTTTCATCTGTGTTCCCAGACGTCTATTCGCAGATTCAAACTTATCAAATGGCCATCTCGGTATTTTTGTGACAATATAATCGATTGTTGGTTCAAAGCAAGCATATGTTTTACCAGTAACAGGATTCATGATTTCATCCAATGTGTAGCCTGCCGCAATCTTGGCAGCTAGTTTAGCGATTGGGAAGCCAGTCGCTTTGGATGCAAGCGCAGATGAGCGACTCACCCTTGGATTGACCTCAATACAGTAGTACTGAAAACTCTCCGGATCAAGAGCAAGTTGGACATTACATCCGCCTTCAATGCCTAGAGCACGTATCAGTTTTAGTGAGGCATTGCGCATGATTTGCAGTTCACGATCACTCAGTGTTTGACATGGTGCGACGACAATGGAGTCACCTGTATGGATTCCAACAGGATCGAAATTTTCCATATGACAGATCACGATCGCATTATCATTCGCATCTCTCATTACTTCAAATTCAATTTCTTTGAATCCGGCAATACTTTTTTCCACAAGACACTGATGAACTGGACTATGTTTCAATCCACTTGCTACAATTTCCTTTAATTGCTCTAGATTCTCACAAATTCCTCCACCTGTTCCTCCTAATGTATAAGCAGGTCTTACGATAATTGGATAGCCAATATTTTCAGCAAAAGAAATGGCTTCATCAATTGTATGAATAATATCACTATCTGGTACAGGCTCATTCAGCTGATTCATCAAAGTACGAAATTGGTCACGATCTTCTGCCTGCTCAATCGCTGATAGCTTTGTTCCGAGAATTTCAACCTTGCATTCTTCTAAAATCCCGGCTTGTGACAGCTGCATGGCCATATTCAAACCAGTTTGACCACCCAAAGTTGGTAAAATCGCATCAGGTCTTTCTTTGCGAATGATTCTTGCTACAAATTCTAATGTCAATGGTTCAATATAGACAGCATCCGCGATTTCTGTATCTGTCATAATCGTAGCAGGATTAGAGTTAATTAATATTACTCGATACCCCTCTTCTTTTAAAGCTAGACAGGCTTGGGTACCCGCATAATCAAATTCTGCTGCTTGGCCAATGACGATAGGACCAGATCCAATTACAAGTATACTTTTAATATCCGTTCTTTTAGGCATGTTGTGTCGCTCCTTTTTCTTGATGATCCTTTACATTCATCAGCTTCGTAAATTGATCCAATACTACTTTTCCATCTTCGGAACCTGGGGCTGCTTCCGGCTGGAATTGAATAGAAAAGGCTGGCCATTTTGTATGTTTCAATCCTTCGATTGAATGCCCATTGAGAGCTTGATGGGTTACGCTAAGCTTACTTGAATCAACGGATGCTCCTACTACTTCGTATCCATGATTCTGAGAGGTAAAAATTACCTTTCCAGTAGTGAGGTCTTTTACTGGATAACTTGATCCTCTATGGCCAAATGTCATTTTCTCGATTTGACAGCCATTGGCTAGTGCAAATAATTGATGGCCTAACCCAATTCCGAATAGAGGAATCTGTTTTTGCACAATCTGGATCATTTCACAAACTTGGAGGATATTCTCCGGATTGCCTGGTCCATTTGAAAGGAGAATTCCATCTGGTCTGTAAGCAAGGATCTCTTCGGCTGATGTGTCATAAGGAACGACGGTAATATCACATCCACGTTCTGTTAATTCTCGTAAAATACTATGCTTTAATCCAAAATCCACTACAACGACATTTTTCCCGCGACCTGGACTTGGAAAAGGTTTCGTTCTAGAAACATGCTTCACTTCATTTGAAGGATAGGTTGTGGCCCGTATTCGAATCAGTACATCTTCTGTTTTTTCATCGATATGACAAAAAATGCCTTTCATCGTTCCTTTTTCTCTAATTAATCGTGTTAGCTTTCTTGTGTCTACACCCGTAATACCTGGAATTTCCTTGAGCTTTAGAAATTCTCCAATTGACATGTTGGAACGCCAATTCGATGGGAAATCACATGCCTCTTTCACAACCATTCCTTTGATCATTGGTTGAATACTTTCAAAATCGTCACGGTTAATTCCATAGTTTCCAATGAGTGGATAGCTAAAGGTCAAGATTTGACCGTAATTAGAAGGATCAGAAATGATTTCCTGATAGCCGCTCATACTACTATTAAACACAACTTCCCCAGTGACTTCTTTTTCACTTCCAATGGCGTCTCCTACAAATACAGTACCATCTTCTAATACAAGTTTCCTTTTCATTAAGCTTCCTCTCCTTCAGACCATTTCAATTCTCCATTAACAAAGGTAGCGACAGGCCATCCTTGACATTTCCATCCCGCGAATGGTGTATTTTTCCCTTTAGAAACAAACTCATGAGGGTCGATTGTTTTTTCTTGATCTAAGTCAATCAATGTAAAATCTGCGGATACTCCAAGATTGATGTTTCCCTTATCAAGGTGAAACGTTTGAGCTGGCTTAATCGTTAACCAATCCAAAAGTTGTTCCAATTGGAAAATCCCTTTTTTGACAAAATGTGTGTAAAGAAGCGGGAAAGCTGTTTCTAAGCCCACGATTCCAAATGGGGATTGGCGCATCCCTTTCGCCTTATCCTCAGCTGTATGTGGGGCGTGGTCGGTCGCAATAAAATCAATCGTCCCATCCAGTAAACCTTCAATCAGTGCCTCTCGATCTTCTTTACTTCTTAAAGGTGGATTCATTTTGAAATTTGTATCTTCTCCAGGAATATCCTCTTCACAAAGCAATAAATGATGTGGCGACACTTCTGCTGTTACATGAATGCCCGCTCGTTTAGCATCTCTGACAGTCCTAACCGATTCTTTTGTACTGATATGACAAACATGATAATGGCAATTCGCTGCTTCCGCTAACAATACATCTCTAGCAATTTGTACAGATTCACAAATCGATGGGATACCTGGGATACCTGCTTGCTGGGAAAATTTCCCTTCATGAACAGCTCCACCATAAATAAGTGAGTTGTCTTCACAATGAGCCACGATAGCCATATCAAGCTGTGCGGCCTGTTTCATCGCTTCATACATCATAGCTGCCTCTTGCACGCCGACACCGTCATCAGTGAAAGCAAACGCACCAGCTTGCTTTAGTGCTTCAAAGTCTACAAGCTCTTCTCCCTTTTGTCCCACCGTGATCGCAGCATATGGTAAAACTTGAACATGCCCGCGTTCTTTACACTCGTTTACAAGCCAATTCATTTGTTCAGCCGAGTCAGGGACCGGATTCGTATTTGGCATAGCGGCAACAGTTGTAAAACCACCCTTTGCTGCAGCAAGTGTACCCGTTTCTATTGTCTCTTTCGCCTCACCACCTGGTTCGCGTAAATGAATATGTACATCAACCAATCCAGGGCTAAGCAACAATCCGTTTGCATTCCATTCCTTTTCACCATGATTCGAAAGATCTTTTCCAATTTCTTTTATTTTTCCATCAGTGACTCTTACATCTACTTTTTCTAGAGTATTAGTTGGTAAACTCGTGTTCTTAATTAACCAATTCATAAAAAATCTCCTCCTAGGATTCTAGTAATTTTCTTAAAACAGCCATTCTGACATAAACACCATTTTCCATTTGTTTGAAAATTCTTGAACGCTCACACTCTACTAAAGCATCAGCTATCTCTACCTGACGATTCACTGGTGCAGGGTGCATAATAATGCTCCCATTTTTCATTCTTTTTTCACGTTCCACTGTCAAGCCATGTTGCGTGTGATATTGTTCAGCTGTGATCGCTGATAAGCTTAAATGGCGCTCATGTTGAATTCGAAGGAGCATGACCACATCAACTGATTCAATAATTTCGTCTATATTGTAGTTAGGTGTTCCCTTATCCAAAAACCATTCATCAGGCCCAGAGAAAACAACTTCTGCTCCCAGTTCAGATAAGGCTTTTACATTTGATTTGGCTACACGACTATGGTTTAAATCCCCAATGATTGCCACCTTTAAACCTTGAAAGGAACCAAATTCTTGTTGAATGGTTAGCAGATCTAGTAAACATTGTGTAGGATGCTGTCCACAACCATCTCCTCCATTCACAAGATGAAGACCCACTCTGTCTTTTAAATCATTATAATAGGCTTCTTGTTCATGGCGGATCACAGCAATGGAGATCCCTATCGATTCTATAGTGCGAACTGTGTCATATAAACTCTCGCCTTTCGTTGTACTGCAGTATCCTCCATCAAAAGGGATCACATCGAGCCCAATCTTTCGTTCTGCCATTTCAAAGCTTGTTTTCGTTCTCGTACTTGGTTCAAAAAATAAATTGGCCGCATATGTCTTTTGTGCTGGAGACCAACTGTCGCCCTTTGCAAATGAATCGGCAATATGTAAAATTTCCAATATCTCGCTCGTCGTTAAATCATTCATAGTAAGCAAATGCTTCATTCCCGTTGCCTCCTCATTTTCCCCATAAAAAATCTCTCTGTCCAAATCCAGACAAAGAGGGTACAAAAAGAAGCAGGCAGAAATCGCTCCTGTTTTAACCTCCCTTTGTCAGTCTCTCTGGACTGTCTTTTAAAAGGGATTCCTATTTATTTATGAATGTTTACTTGATCCACCCCATCAGACTCTAAAAGTTCAACAACAACTTTCTCTTGACTTGATGTAGGGATGTTTTTTCCAATGAAATCGGCCCGGATAGGTAATTCTCGATGTCCGCGATCCACCAAAACGGCCAACTGAATGGATGAAGGGCGTCCAAAATCAACCAATGCATCCATTGCCGCTCTCACGGTTCGGCCAGTATATAAAACATCATCAACTAAAATGACTTTTCTATTTCTTGTTTCGACTGGTAGTTCAGACCCTCTTACTTCAGGCTCAGCATCAACTGTTTTATAAGTCAAGTCATCTCGGTAAAGGGTTATATCTAATTCTCCAACAGGGATTTTCTGCCCTTCAATTTGTTCGATGCGCTTCGCTAACCGTTCAGCTAGATGAATTCCTCTTGTTTTAATGCCAATCAAAATGCATTCTTCAATTCCTTTATTTCTTTCTAGAATTTCATGAGCAATTCTTGTTAAAGCCCTCTGAATCGATTTATCATCCAAAACCAATGTTTTTCCCATTATGACTCACCCCTCTTTGAAGAAATGAAAAACCCTCACACCTTAAGGTATGAGGGTATACGAATCCCAAAATGAATGACTTATGTCATGTTGACACAAGCAGTGGTTTGTATCCTTCATAGCCTCACAGGACTACATTAAAGGTTTATATGTAACTATCCATACTATATACATTCCATTGACGATTGTCAATGATTTTTCATTAAGAAAATTCTCGTAATACATCGGAAATAAGCTTGAGAGTCCCATCTATTTCTTTTATCATGGATGAATGAATCCCAATACATCAGGTGTAACACTCCAATTATTTATTTTCTCCTCGAAGCAAAACTGTGATGATGACAATTATCATCAATTGAATCACTTTCATAATTCCTTTTTGTAAAAAACATACCGTCAAAATAAATGTAATACAGTCTATAAAACACAATGCAAGAGCCTATAACCGTTCAGGCGGACGCATTCCGGGGGGCAGCTCATACGCTCCTAGGAGATCTCACTTGTCACGCTAATCCCCCAGGAGTCGTCGCCTTCCACTATCATCAACTAGTTTATCTTTTGACAATTCAATTTGAAAATAAATTCATAAGCTCTAGTTTTGATGATACAGCTTATTATAAAGCCTTTTTAAATCAAGCAGACTCTCATGTTTTCCATCTTCAACAATTTTTCCGTTGTCTACCACCAGTATTCGGTCTGCTTGCTGTGCTAACGACAAATTATGTGTAACAAATAGAACGGTGGTCCCACTTTCTATCAATTCCGCAATCGATTTGGAAACAAGTCTTTCAGATTCCTGATCCAAAGCTGAAGTGACCTCATCCAAAATAACAAGCGGAGCATGGCGGATAAAAGCCCTTGCTAAAGCAATTCTTTGCCTTTGTCCACCAGACAGGGAAGACCCTCTTTCCTTTATAGCAGTCTCATATTGTTGATGAAATCCTTCAATAAATTGGTGAGCGTTGGCAAGTTGAGCTGCCTCCATTACTTCCTCCATCGTTACTTGATCTTTATTTCCTAATTCAATATTTTCTCGAATCGTTCCTGAGAAGAGATATGATGATTGAGAAACATAGGCAATTTTTTCTTTTATCTTTTCACTGTTTTCATCGAATGATTGGCCAAAAATGTTTATAGAACCACTGTCCAACTCATATAGACCAGAGCATAATTTGGCCAAAGTCGATTTCCCGGATCCACTAGGTCCCACAACGGCTACTGAGCTGCCCGCATCGATCGTCAGGTTCAACTGCTGAAAAAGTGGTTTATTTTCCTGATAGGAGAATATCCCATTGGCAATTTGCAAAGCTTGTGCGGAAGCAGCGGGTGTCTGTCTCATAGGCTGCGATTCCGTATCCTTCTCCTCATGCCGATGAAGTAAATGACCAATCTTAAAAACTCGATCCCCCGCTCCTAACGACTTTTGAAGCTCTCCCCACATCTGTGAAATTCCGAGAAAGGGACCCATTAATCGCATCGTTAAAAACAAGAAGGCCAATACTTCTCCAGGGGTAAGCTCTCCCCGAATAGCTGTTGCAGCAATTAAAAATGCAGAGGCATAGGCTATGGTATGAAAGGACAACTCACTACTTTGCTCCCTGCCTGCAGTAAGCAGCGCTCGCTTTAAAAATAATTTATTTTGTTGTTCTCTTTGCAAATGATATTTATCTTCCATTGATTTCTCAACACGTAAGGATTTCACAACTTTTAGTTCCTGAACAATTTCTTGTAGTAGATTGCGAACATCAGCGTCCTTTCTTTGAACATCAACTGTAATCGCTCTTATTTTCTTATCAAAAAATTTGCCAATAAAAAATGAGATAGGCCCTCCTATTAAGGCTAGCAACGCTACGAGCCAATCAATTCTTACCAAATAAATAAATACGACAGCAGTTGTTAGTATATGAAACACGATATTAAAGATAAGATAATGGATGATATCACTTGCCGCAGGGGCATCCTTATTAATCCGATTCACTAAATCACCTGATGAAAATCGATTTGCTTTTAACAGTGGAATCTTATTACACTCTTCAAAAAAGTCTAAAGAAAAGTCTCGAGAAATGTACGCAATTGACATGTTTTTTAAAATAAATTGAATAACCATCATCAACAAACAACCGATTCCGACTGCTAAACCGAATCGGACAAAAAATAATAGTTTTTCAAGAGAACCTTGATCAATGGTATCAATAAAAATTTCCTGAATCCAAGTACTCCCAACACTAAATAGAATATCAATCCCCATTAATAAAATCGCTAGCACAAATATAAAAAGATACGATTTAGTATATGTCATCATATGTCTCGTTAGTGTCCATAGACTTAATTTTTGAATCATAATACAATCTCCCCTTGACTACTATCATACATTTCAGAGAATTTCCCTTTCCTTTGAATCAATTCTATCCGGCTACCTGACTCGACAATCTCTCCCTTTTCTATTAGGATGATTTGATCAACATTTTGAATGGTTGCCAAGCGATGTGTAATAATGAGAACTGTTCTTCCATAAAACAAATTTTCAAATGCTTTTACGATCAATGATTCATTTTCCGTATCCAATGCAGAGGTTGGTTCATCAAGAATGACTATTTCCGGAGTGGCTAGAAATGCTCGAGCTATAGCAATTCTCTGCTTTTCTCCACCTGAAAGTTGCACACCATTCTCGCCGATCACACTATTATATTGTTGCTCATTGTTTTGAATAAAATCATGAATCTGTGCTGATTTAGCGGCAGCAACTACCTCATCAAGCGTCGCTTTCTCTTTCCCCATTGCTATATTCTCGAAAATAGTTCCTGTAAACAATACAGGGTCCTGCGGAATATAAGCAATTTTGCTTCTCCACTCAGAAACATGGATTTTATGAAGGGGCCTACCTCCGATCAAAATTTTGCCACTGCTCGGTTCATATAAGCCTAACAATAAATTGGCAACGGTACTTTTTCCACTTCCACTTGGACCAATCAGTGCAGTAGTTGTCCCCTTTTGTAAAGTTAGCGTTACCTGTTTAAGTGCATTCTTATGTGTGCGATAAGAAAAAGAAACCGTCTTAAAGGTTATATCCCCTATAGTTATTGGTTCATAGTCTTTTTCTTCTTTATCCTCTTCCGAGAGATCTAATAACTCAAAAATGCGGCTACCATGCGCCAAGGCATGTTGGAATTGTGCCCATATACCTGATAAGCCTGAAAGTGGAAAAGCAAACCTTTCAAAAGAAACAGCAAAAGCTACGACTGCCCCCACTTCCAATTGATTTTGTGTGACTAAATAACCACCAAAACCAAAAACAAATAAAACTCCGAACAACCAGATGAAGGTGTGACTGCGAAATAAAATGACTTCATAACGTTGGACTTTAAAATGATCGTGTAAATAGCGATTGTATTTCTGTTCTAAAATATGTTTCATTTTTCCCACAAGCGAATAGCTCCTCACAACTTCCCCACCCTGAATCACCTCTTGAACGAAGGACTCTTTTTCCGCTTGAGCAATTTGCCTTGTTTTATAAAGTTTTCTCAATGGCTTGGATGTGAAATTAATAATGATCGGCAGGATAATAGCGATCAGCAAGGCGCCTAGGGTTAAGGATAAGTTAATAAAAGAAAGATAAGTTAATAGAAAAACAATCTGCAAGACGTTTTCAATCACTTGCTGCGCTTTCTCATTTACACCGTTTTGCGCATGCCGGATTGAATCATCGATTCTGTTCAGCACATCACCAGAATGATATTCATCCAGTTCAACCGTTTTTGCCCTTAAAACTTTTTTTAACACAATTGACTGCATATCAAGAGTAGAGCGATACGTTAACCTTTCGGACAATATTTTCTTTGACAATCCACCCATGAACTGAACAATTAATATGCCGACCGCCATTATTAGTGTATTCATTAGTAATGCCATATTTTGATCGACAGCCGCATTTGCTAATCTCCTTAGCATTTCTGCTGTCGCCACACCGATAAGAGACAGTAAAAAGGTTAGTAGACAAAGAAAGGTGTACCACAGCCAATAACGTTTTCCCATTTTTAGTAATCTAATAAATGTGTCAAAGGTGGATAGCCTTTTCACAAACTATCACTTCCTTTCTTAACTAAGATAGAAATTCCATGGAGAAACATTAATTATATCTTGAAACCCATCCGCACTAATTTTCAAGCATAATACTGCGCCTGCGCATTCCATAATTGATAATATTTTCCGCCTGTATCCTGTAGTAACATTTCGTGACTCCCAGTTTGAATGATTTTACCGCTATCAAACACATTAATCGTGTCACAGAATTTACATGAAGAAAGTCTGTGAGAAATGTAGATCGCTGCCTTTTTACCAATTAGCTCATTAAATCGAGTATAAATATCAAACTCAGCAACCGGATCCAAGGATGCCGTCGGTTCATCAAGTATAATAAATGGAGAATCTTTATAATGCGCACGAGCTATGGCCAATTTTTGTTCCTCTCCGCCTGAAAGATCGACACCATCCCCATCGACATATTTATAAATATATTGTTTTAATTTTAATGGTAGCTTTCGTACAGACGCATCAATCCCGGCAACTTTTATCGATTGCCAAGCTTTTTCATCATCATACTCTTGAGAGGTTGCAATATTTTCTCCGATTGGTAAGGAAAGTAGTTTGAAATCTTGAAACACTAAAGAGAATAATTTCAAATATTCCTCATGGTCATACTCTCTAATATCCTTTCCATTTAAAGTGATATAGCCTTCATCTGGTTGATACAACCCACAAAGTAACTTGATCATGGTGGTTTTCCCTGAACCATTCATTCCGACAACTGCAATACGACTATTCGAAGATAATTTCATCGAGACATTCTTAACGGCGTATTCCCCACTATTTGGATACCGAAAGCTGACATTGTGAAAGGCTACCACCCAATTTTCATTATTGTTTTCAGGTAATTGTTTCCCTGTATGTTGCTTGGAAGGGGCATCAATAAATTCAAAAAACGATCTTAAATAGTTGTTGTTACTTTTGACCTGAGAGAGTGCAATAAATAATTTATTGATAGTAGATATAATGATTGTGATAGAAGCATAACTTTTTGTTACATCACCTAAGGTAATATACCCAGCAAGAGCCCGGAGACCAACATAGATATAAGCGTATCCCCCAACAAGTGTTGAAATGAGTACATTAATCCCAAAATACTTTTGGTAAAGGCTGTATCTTCCATTTAAAACGTTCATCCATGGTAAGCGCCCCTTTGAAAGCACTTCGCCAATGATTAATTTTCTCTGATTAAATATGTGGATGTCTTTCCCCGCCTGATCATCCTCCATATAATGATAATGATAGTAATCCAGATATTTATTTGTTGAGCTGTTTTGTGCCAAGTTATATTCTTTCTCACTTACTTTTTTTGAATTTATGGCAGAAAAAACCACACTGCTTACGATCACCGCTAATGTCAATACGAGAAATAAAATAGAAGTTCCACTAAAACCAGCATTCATCGTATCTAGAGATGAGACAAATAATATTACTAAAGCAATGATGAGAGAGAGAAGATTTTTTACAATGTCACATACTAATCTTATAACTGCAGCCATGCCCCCGTTTGTTAAAAACATAATTTCAACGATCTTTGCATGCAATTCCGTGTATTTTGGATTTTCTTGCATCGCATAATCCATTGAATATCTTTTGTTATTTAGATAGTTTTTAACGTTTGGTACAAACATTGTATTGAGCACGTTTATTTTTTTCGTTAAAAGTAAATTGATCACAGTAAAAAGAGCGGTCCCGCCCACAGAGATTAATACATATAAAAGCAATACATTAAGATCTTTCTCTCCAACCAATTCATCGATAATAAGAGCGGACATATAAATGGCAATGAAAGGAACTGTAGCCTCCAGGACAGATTTTATCACACTGAATTCTAAATTCTTTGGAGATAATTCCTTCACGATACGGCAGGCTCGGTTCATGACACGGAATTCATCAACAACCTTTTTGATATGGGTTTTTATGGTCATATTAAGCTTCCCCCACTGTTTTCTTTATAGTAATAGCTTTGAACATCAAAAATCTCTTTATATTTTCCTTCACGTGCCATGAGTTCATCGTGTGATCCTGTTTCACATATGTTTCCATTTTCGATATAAATGATTCTGTCACAAAAACGTGTGGATGAAAGCCGATGCGAAATAAATATTGATGTTTTGTTTTGTGTCAGTTCATTATATTTTTGATACATCAAGTCCTCGGCAATCGGATCCAGAGCGGCGGTTGGCTCATCCAGAATAATGAGCGATGCGTCTTTATAAAGGGCTCGCGCCAGCATTAATTTTTGTATTTCGCCCCCAGACAAATGAACGCCATTTTCGGTTATATTCGGAAGAAGGTTGGTATGATAGTCATTAGGTAATTGCTCGATTTTTTCACTTAATCCCGCCTGACGAATTACGTTGCTCAACTTCTCTTCGTCAAACTCTGGTTCCTGGCAAAATGTAATATTTTGTGCAATGCTCATTGGTAACAAACTCACATTTTGAAACACGGCCGTAATCAGCGAATAATATTCATCTCGGTTATACTCCGTAATATCTGTTCCATTCATAAGAATACGACCACTTACTGGTTGCAAAAGGCCGCACATAAGTTTAATCAGGGTTGTCTTCCCTGCCCCGTTCGCCCCAACAATAGCAAGCTTTTCCCCTGCATGAATCTTTAGATTCATTTTATCGATAATGACTTGATCGCTTCCCTCATAACTAAAACTGACATTTTCAAGAACAAGTTCAACTGGCTGGTCATATGCAGGTAAGCTTGCCCCGTTCTCTCTATTGAATTTATCTTTTGTGTCGAGCAAATAACGATAATCATCAACCGAAAAATTTGCATTAGTTAGATTTTTAAAGCGCTCAACAATTTCCTCCAACCATTGCGCAAATCCAGTAATAGCACCAAAGAAGAGAATAAAATCACCGATTGTCATATCAGTCGTGAGCATTTTCCAAATTAAGAAGATATACCCTCCACCATTTCTAATCAAAAACAGAAGCACTTCAAATAATCCTTGCATCAAGTGCTTTGTTTGTACCTGGTTTTCTAAATGTTCCTTCTCGCCCATATACGAATGAACTGTCCGATTAATCCAATTTTTCATATGATAAACACGAATATCTTTGGCGAAAGCAAGACTATTTATTTCTTGAAGCATATAGTAAATTTTATTATCAATGGTCGCTCGCTTATCTTTAATTCGATGTTCCATTCTCTGGATAAGAAAAGAAATATAAGCATCTGCCAGATAACTAATGAGCAAGATCACGATTACAATTGGATGTAAGAGCAGGATAATAGCGCTGAAAGAAATCAAGCCAAAGAGACTTTTTACTAAATACGTACTATTTGGATAAAAAGAGGCCATGTTCACCAAAATATTTCTACTTGTTGCATCATGTCCCTTTTCAATTTTTATTTTGCCTTCTGGTGAAGACGAGAGAGCATAGTCCATATCAAGAATTTTCCAATCCTTTTCAATGTAAAAGTGCATGTTTAATATTTTTACAGTACTTTTCAAAACTCCTTGTTCTGAATAGTGACTAAAATACCTTAAAACCATGAGTCCAATGGTTATTGTGCCAATAGTAGCTATAAAAACAGGTGGTGAAACAGAGCGATTGATCGAATCCAGTACAACCTTTGGCAACCATATTGCGATTAATGAAACAATCAAATCGAAAATAATATAAACAATCGGAAATAATAACGCTTTCTTTTCGAAACTCCATTGTTCCCGAAACATAAATTTCATATTATCAAAAAATCCATGTGAGATCTTATCTTTCGTATTTTTCATTCTGTATACTCCTTTTACAAGAATTACGGCCAAAACGGTATCTGTATTTCTACATGTATGTTTTAATTTCTTCCCTCCCGAATAATCTCACTAAATAAATCATGACCATAACTTGTTGGAAGAGGTTCTCCTAAAGTAAGCTTAAAAGATCGCTTTCCAAAAGGAAGCCGCTCAGCCATTAAAAAGAGAGCGTCTTCGAGACTTCTCTCGTACAATCCTCTTGATAATTCATAAAAGTGAGTAACAATAAAAACCTTAAGTTTTAGTTCATAAAAAACAGCAAGCATGTCCCTAGCTATGACAGATCCCTCTCTTTCTGCAGTAGAGGCAAAGGGTTCATTCATTAGAAGGAGAGAGCTAGGAGTAAGTTCGTCCACGATGTGATCTAGTTTTGATAGCTCCTCATCCAACTTACCGCTATTTAGATTGTCATCCTCTTCCCGAGTAAAATAAGTAAATATTCGATCACATAAGTTAGCTTGAAAAAAGGTGGCAGGGACAAATAGACCGCATTGCATCATTAGCTGTGCTAAGCCAATGCTTCGTAAAAAAGTCGATTTTCCACCTTGATTCGCTCCTGTAATCATAAATAAAGTCATCTCGTCTGCCTGTAGGTCATTGGTAATCGGTTGTTGTCCCAAACTAATGGCCAAGCTAGGGTCATATAATCCCCTAAAAGTTAAGGATCTCACGTTAGTGTTAAGTGGTACTGGAAAAGATAGTTGGCATCCCTTCTTAGTAAGTTCCTCGTGTAAATATACGCAGCTCACATAGAAACTGCTCTCAAAACGTAATACATCAATGAATTTTAAAGTGTGATCAAGAAAACGTTTGATAATAACTAAGATATTATTAAAGATTTTTTCTTTCATTTCATTTAAGTTATATGCAAAACTAGGCAAATTGGATGATCTTATCTTTTTTTTGGTTATAAAAGTTGGAGTTCTCGCATCCAACTCTCTAAGCAAATAATCCGTTCCCTTAAGTCCCTCTCCAATTCTTGCACCAATTCTGAGTTGGCTCGTTTTAAGAGTCTTTTGAAGCAGAATAAGATGTGTGTTAGCCTCTGTTAGAAACGAATCAGGATATGCTTTATCCATTTGCTTAAATAAAGTAATAAGTGCTTTTGAGTGATATTCATGTTTAGTGCTTTTATTCAAATTCCGCAGTTCTCGCAATTTAGGTAAAATAAACGCTAATAAAGTCACTACTGTTGTCATCTTTTCCCAAAAAGCTATACCAGGGGAAATATTTGGTTTCATAACATAACGATAATCCTTGGATTCTTCTACAATTTCTGAAGCTATGCTATATATCTTTTTGATGAGCACAGGATTGTTTATACTATCCTTTAAGATATGCTGCCTATATAGGAGAACATCACGATTGGTTTCACTATGTAAGATAATTTTCTTTGTCGTTTGATAAAGAAATGGATCGCCCTGGGACATGGTTTGTAAAAGTGGATCTATGTGCAAATCTTGCATTAATTCTTGGTCATCCAATTCAAGGCTTGGAATAAATTCTTGAGATTCATAGAGCAACATCGGTCTCATCTTAGGATTCTCTCCTTTATTCTTGATGGTGTAAGGTCATATTTCTCGACAATACTTGCGGCATACACCAAACCATCCGTAGGTCTTCTCCTGATTCTATAAGTTCTTTTTGAGGAATCTTTTGGGTCAACCGTTGATACTAAGCTCACCGTATTATCAAGTGCATTAGCTAATTCAAAAAGATGGGTAACATATAAACATAGAGTTCCTTGGTGCATTAATTTTCGTAATACCTTCTTTCCCATATCATACCCATCGCGAGTAGCTGTTGTGGAAAAAATCTCGTTAAATAGTATGACACTCTCACCAGTAGCCTGCTTTAATATTGTTTTCAGCCTAAGAAGTTCATCCTGTAATTGCCCCGTATTCGTACCAAATTGTTCTTCTGAACTAAAATGAGTAAACAGCTGGTCGAAAAAATAAAGGTTTGCATCTTTACATGGTACTGGGCAACCAATTGCACTCAAGTAAAAAATTTGTCCAAGTGATCTGGCAAAGGTCGTTTTCCCTCCTTGGTTTGGCCCGGTTAATACACAAATTTTCTCATTTTCATTAACAGAAAAATCATTGCAAATAATGCTTGTTCCTAAAGGTAAATGAGAGGTAGCCAGAGAAAGATCGTATCCCGAAACAATTTGCACGTCTTTACGCTTAGAGATTACGGGGTAACAATAGTCTAGTCCTAAATCTTTGAAGGTCTGAAAGTACTCCAAACAAGCAATGTAAAATTGAATTTCGTGCTCAAATGTCATAATAGAACTATTGATAAATGTTAGATAGTTTTCATAGTATGCTTTAAGCTTAAGGAAAGAGGTTGGATGTTGCTTTCTAATAATTGTTAAAATATCTCTTTCTATCTCTGAAAATTGTAGTCCAGCAAACAGGCGAATACTATAATTCTCCGTTTCATCGTGCTCTTGCTGAAAGGTCTTACTTAATGATTGACAGTAATCCATTTCATCATCCTGTGGGTAAATTGCAATATTATCTTCAGATAGGATTATACTATAATGGATAGCAGCAAAGGCCTTTTGTAGCTCAGAAGTTTCTTTCCACAAGGTAATAAAGTAGGGACTATTAACAAAATAGCTGATCCACTTTAAAAAATTCTGCATGCCTATTGATTTTAAATCAGCAGCATTCAGGATACGATGTAAGTTGATAATTCCATTACAATAGGAAAATGCAGCATCAAGCACCCATTTTTGCGACTGATGCTGGTCCTTGGAAAGTTCACTATTGCTTACGTATTTCCGCACCTTTTTCATAGCTCGAGAAAACTCGGAAAAATGTTCGAGTAAATCACAACCATCGATGTCTTTCATGATATCGAGTCGATACTTGATTGCAGCAATATTCGGCAGCTTATAATAAAATAACCATTCAAGGTCGTATTCTTCTTTTCCAGCTAAAATACTTTTGATAATTGTATCCATATGAACATCATGAAAAAACTTAGCGTTTCCACATCTTGATCGAATTTTCGCCTCAACGCTATGGTCAAATAAAATACTTTGATATTTCATCGTTCTTCAAACCCTTCATAAGTGGCTCCAACCTTTAGGGGCCGGGAAAAACCGAACTACTTGGGTGCATATACCTCCGCTCCGGAAATATACTTCGCTAAGGTAATGCATTGTTCGTCTTGAGAGCTTAACATTTTAGTTTTGTCCCCAGCCTCTTTATTCCGTTTCTTTCTTGGGTTGATAAGCTCCTAGTTCATTTCCGAATGGATCAATAAATTTGATAACCCATCCAAAACCATGATCTTCATACTGTCTTATCCTTACTTCATGAGTTTGCAGTGTGGAATGTAGCAAATCAATGTGTTTTGTCAAAAACATAAATGACGGCATTGGAAAATTGTCTTCCGATAACCATTGTGTTTTATCATTTTTTGTACTGTAGTGCAGCATTAATACTGGCCCCAAGTTAAATTTAAGCCATGCAGCATGAGGATAGACTGTAAGCGATTTCAATCCTAGTACTTCTTTGCACCAACTAACTGCCCCATCCATATCAGTGACAGGTAATTGAACATGATCCACATTCTCTATTAATTTACTCAAAAGATTTCATCTCCATGTTTTAATCATACAATGTTCCGCATTCATGACCTGGGCTGGTCATAGATAGTTCTTATCTTAAGCTTTTCTTCTTGATTTGTTCTTTTCGGCAACCAAGGATCGAAGCGAAGTTGGTCAGCGCCTTCTTCGAAATATTTACATACGAACGTTGTCTTTATTAGATCGCTTTCTATCATCTATCCGAAACTAGGGATTTGTTTACAATTCCTCCACCGAATGATATTTGATACCCATTTATATCCCGGATAGTAACCTCGCTCCAAAAATTATCATAATTAGGTCCTCTAACGATCAATACCTTTTTATCTGTGAATTCACGAGTTAACAAATCTACCGCATTCGTATAACAATACACATCAAAGTATTGCTCCTCGTAACTGGAACTGATTGTCTTCACCTCGTTTTCTTGTCTAGCTTCAACAAGAATAAGGGTCAGTGACCCCCTTGAAACATGATGATGTGGCACTTTCTCTCCAATCACTTCATGTTTGAAACCTAACTCAGAATAAAACTGAACCGTTTGTTCCAAGTTTTTAACTAGCATAACGAAGGCGGAACCTTTGATATTAACTTTTGTCATTCGTTAGCCTCCAAATAGATTATTTCCGATCTACATCAAGTTCCATTTTTTTCATTTTTATTTGTCAAACCAGCCATCCTCCCTTTTTAAAAAACGGATATGCATTTCAGCCCACTTTACCTGCAACAATCATTCGCCAGCAATTCTTCCTCCATCAATTACCATGGAATGGCCGGTTACATAAGACGATTTATCCGAACATAACCAGATGATCGCCTCTGCAATCTCTTCCGTTTCGCCGATCCTGTCCAACGGATGCAAGTTACTCAGCTTTTTCGTTACCCGGTGTACCCAAGAAGTATGAACTGTTCCAGGGCAAACGGCATTCACCCGAATCCCATATTCTCCGTATTCTACTGCTGCGCTCTTCGTCAAGCCAATGATCCCATGCTTGCTAGGCACATATGCCCCATGATGCTTTAATCCTATTTTTCCGGCTATAGATGCTGTGTTTACAATTGATCCGTATTGCTTTTTTTTCATCAATTGTATTTCATGCTTCATACACAACCATGTTCCCTTCAAATTAACATTGATGACCTTATCCCAATCTTCTTCGTTAAGATCAGCCAACATTGCCCCAATTACAATACCTGCATTATTTACAGCAAAGTCAATTTTGTCATACATTTGATTACACAAAGAAATAGAATCAATAACATTCTGTTCAATGGTGATATCGGTTCGTTGAAAATGGCTCTCCCCACCATTTTCCTCAATCATTGCAACAGTTTCCCGTCCGCCCTCCTCGTTGATATCCGCTATAAAAACGCGGGCGCCTCGCTTTGCTAGTTCAATAGCAGCCGTTCTTCCAATTCCCCCACTTCCACCAGTAATAAACGCGCTTTTCCCTTGAAATTCCATATGCTTCACCTCGTATTATTTACTATCACGGTACTCTAAAAACACCGCTACGTTTCAGTATCTTAACCCTTAAATATGTATGCGCTTTCGCAAAAAGATAATTATTCTCTTTCTCCTTTCAAAGCTTCGTAGTTCAAGCGTAACATAAATGGTAACCTATTAAAATGTTAAAAATGAAACGCTTAAAAAATTTGAATTTCGGAAAAGCAGCTAGGTTCTTCATGCGCTTGGTAAAGTGAACTCGTTAGAAATCTGGCAAATAGTACGTTGGGGGATTCTATGAACTCAAAAGCACTTGAATCCTAGTAAAAAATGCGCATAGAGACTCCTACGTACACAAAATCTTTTAAATCCTGATAAAAAGTGTCCGTAGACGGACCCTACGTACCTAAATTCACTTGAAATCTGGTAAAAATGGTGCGTAGAATCCTACTACGAATACGAACTCATGAAGAATCCGGTAAAATGGATTTTAAAGTTTAAGAATTCGAGGTAGACAAGAAGGATAAACAGGGATCAACTGAAAGTTAAATCCCCGATTTGTTCAGCTTTTCTGCAAAGGAGTTGTGACGTACAGAAAGTGCAAGGAAAGAGCTACAGGACATCGCGATTTGCCCTGGCCAACAGAATGACTTTGATCCTCTTCATTCAAAGGGTAAAAAACACACTTATCTTAAGCTCGCTAATAAATCCTGGAAATACTCAGGCAAGGGGCTTGAGTATTCCATATATTCCTTTTTTCTTGGGTGTATGAATCCTAGTACGCCCGCATGTAAAACTTGTCCATCCATTTCTAATGTTTTTTTGGTGCCATATTTAGGGTCTCCAACAAGTGGGTAACCAATATATTTCATATGGACACGAATTTGATGGGTCCTTCCTGTTTCTAAAACACATTCTACTAATGTGTATGGATCCAAGCGCTCGATCACTTGGAAATGCGTAACCGCATGTTTTCCCTTATCCACGATGGTCATTTTTTGGCGATCGTCTTGATCACGGCCAATTGGCGCATCGATGGTTCCATGATCATGAGGGATGACGCCATGTACAAGAGCGTAATATTTTCTCGTAACTGATTTTTCAACTAATTGATTGACTAATTGTTCATGGGCATAATCATTTTTCGCCACCATCAACAAACCTGAAGTATCTTTATCTATCCGGTGGACGATACCTGGACGCAATATGCCATTGATTCCCGATAAATCTTGGCAATGGTTCAGCAAAGCATTTACGAGAGTCCCTGAGTAATGTCCTGGAGCAGGATGCACGACCATCCCTTTCGGTTTATTTACGACAATGACATCTTCATCCTCAAAATAAACGTCAAGCTCCAGCGGTTCCGGTTGGACATCTAGTGGTTCCGGTTCTGGTATAGAAATCTCAATATTATCACCAATCCGACATTTATAATTTGCCTTTTCTATTTTACCATTTACTTGAACACGTCCATCACGAATCCATTGTTGTACTTGTGTACGGGACCATTCTGTATGGAAGCCTGCAACCACTTTATCAATGCGTTCACCATTCCCGTCTTCAACTGTAAAGTGTTCAATGTTGTTCATTTTTTTTCTCCTTCTCTTCCCGCGCTTCTTTGATGAGCTGGATAAACATGAGAACGACCCCTATCGTGAGGGCAGCGTCTGCAATATTAAATATTGGAAAATCATATGTGAAAATGTAAGTATCAACAAAATCTACGACTTCTTGACGAAAAACACGGTCAATAAAGTTTCCAATTGCTCCTCCTAGTATAAAACTTAAGCTTAATTGAAAAAGATATTTCCCTTTTGCATGCTTTTCAAGATAATAAATAATTCCCACAACCACAATCACAGTAATAATATAAAAGAGCCACATTTGATTTTCTAATATTCCCCATGCTGCACCACGGTTCCTGTGGGAGGTTATGTAAAAGAAATTTTGAATAATGGGAATGCTTTCCCCAAACTCCATATTTTTTACAATCAGCCATTTTGTCAACTGATCAAGAACAACGATAAAGAATGCAATAATATAAAAGATCACCGGCTAACCTCCGCTTCAAAATGAAATCTATTCTTTTGTATTTTAGCATAAATATATGCTTAGAACGAATCCTATTATTAAAAATAGCCCTCCGTTCGGAGGACTATTTAAAATTTATACGTAATGTTCCTTTACAACAGAAGCACAGCGCAGACAAAGCGTTGGATGATCCTTGTCTTGGCCAACTTCTGGAGTCACAACCCAGCATCTTTCACAGGTTTGTCCCTCTGCCTTCTCAACGACAATCGCACCATGTTCTAATTTCAATGCTGTCTCAGGTGCTTCTTCGATGCTGCCACCAATTGCAAAATTAGAGACAATGAACAATTGTTTCATATTGCCATGTAGCTGTTCCAATAAAGCTTTTGTGTCCTCGTTGACATACAGGGTTACTTTTGCTGTCAATGATTTTCCGATCACTTTTTGATTACGCGCTTCTTCCAAAGCTTTCAATACATCATCACGTAATTTTAGGAACTCGCTCCAACGTGCTTCAATTTGCTCACTATCCTCGATTTCTTTACACTCAGGCATATCTGTTAGCTGCACACTTTCTTCATCAACTCCTGGTACAAACGACCACGCTTCATCTGCTGTATGTGGCAAGATCGGAGATAGAAGCTTCACTAATGTTACAAGTGCTTGATACATTACGCTTTGCATTGCACGTCGTTCATAATGATCTTTTGCCTCAATATAAAGTATATCTTTCGCAAAATCTAAATAAAACGAGCTCAAGTCTAGCGTACAGAAATTATTCACTTCATGGTAAATATTCATATACTCGAAGTTATCATAGGAATCACGTACTTTTTTGATCAAATTATTTAAACGCACCATTAAAAATTGATCTACTTCTCTTAAGTTCTCATATGGAATCATATCTGTAGCTGGATCAAAATCAGCCAAATTCCCTAACAAGAAACGGAAAGTATTTCTGATTTTTCGATACACTTCGCTTACTTGCTTAATAATTGGATCTGAAATCCGTACATCTGCTTGATAATCAACAGAAGCAACCCAAAGTCTAACAATTTCAGCTCCATATTGATTCATTAGTTTAGAGGGAACAATGACATTCCCGATTGATTTACTCATTTTACGGCCTTCTCCATCATTAACAAAACCATGGCTAAGGACTCCTTTATAAGGCGCTTGCCCTGTCACTGCAACAGCAGTTGTTAAAGAGGAATTGAACCATCCACGATATTGATCCGAACCTTCCAAATATAAATCAGCTGGACGCTGTAGGTCACTACGCTCTTCTAGCACACCTTGATGGGATGATCCTGAATCAAACCAAACATCCATAATATCTGTTTCTTTTGTAAATTGCCCATTTGGACTCCCCGGATGTGTAAAACCTTCTGGAAGTAAGTCCTTCGCTTCTTTTTCAAACCAAATATTAGAACCGTGTTCTCTAAATAGCTTGGCAATATGCTGAATTGTTTCATCTGTCATAACAGGTTCACCATCTTCTGCATAAAAGACAGGAATTGGAACCCCCCATACACGTTGTCTAGAAATGCACCAATCACCACGATCACGAATCATATTAAAGAGACGTGTTTCACCCCATTTTGGTACCCATTGTACATTCTTTACAGCTTCCAATAATTCCTCTTTGAAATCTTTAATCGAGGCGAACCACTGAGAAGTTGCACGGAAAATAATTGGTTTTTTCGTCCGCCAATCATGTGGATAAGAGTGAGTAATAAAGTTTAAATGCAACAAGGCACCGACTTCATTTAATTTATCTGTAATGGCTTTATTCGCTTTATCGTAAAATAAACCTCCAAACCCAGGTGCTTCTGCAGTCATGCAGCCTTTATCATCAACAGGGCAAAGCACATCAAGACCATATTTCTGTCCAACATAGAAGTCATCTTCCCCATGACCAGGAGCTGTATGGACACAGCCAGTTCCAGACTCAATAGTAACATGCTCTCCCAAAATGATTGGTGATTCGCGATCATAGAAAGGATGCTTCGTCACAATATTCTCTAGCTGGGACCCTTTAAATGTTTGTAACACCTCGACATTTTCCCATTCTAGAGTCGTTTGGACAGATTCTAATAGGGCTTGTGCAATCACATAGCTCTGATCTCCTACTTTGACAACCGCATAATCCAAATCAGGATGAACAGCGACAGCTAAATTGGCCGGGATCGTCCAAGGTGTTGTCGTCCAGATGATAAATTTCGTTCCTGCTTCAAGGACGTCCTTTCCATCGGTCACTTCAAAGCTCACATAAATGGAAGGTGAACGTTTATCCTGGTATTCAATCTCCGCTTCAGCTAATGCTGATTCACTGGATGGTGACCAATAAACAGGTTTTTTTCCTTTATAAATATAGCCCTTTTTCGCCATATCACCGAATACTAAAATTTGCTGTGCTTCGTATTCAGGCTTCAAGGTAATATAGGGATTATCCCAATCTCCTCGTACACCAAGACGCTTAAATTCAGTTCTTTGGTTATCGATTTGTTCTAATGCATATTTGGCACAAAGCTCCCGAAATTCTTTTAGTGACATTTCTTTCCGCTTAACACCTTTATTCGTAAGAGCCTGTTCAATAGGTAAGCCATGTGTATCCCAACCTGGCACATAAGGAGCGCAATATCCACTCATTGATTTATAGCGAACAACAAAATCCTTCAAAATTTTATTCAAGGCATGCCCCATATGGAGACTCCCATTTGCATAAGGAGGACCATCATGCAAAATATATAATGGCCGATCTTTCGTCCGTTCTTGGACCTTTTTATAAATATCTTGTTCTTGCCAATCAGCTTGCATTGCTGGCTCTTTCTTAGGGAGGTTTCCTCTCATCGGAAACTCTGTTTTGGGCATTAATAACGTTTCTTTATATTCCATTGATAAATTTCCTCCTATTCTTAAACGTAAGTACAGTTCTCATATATAAAAAAATAGTCTTCTCATCCCTTGAAAGGGACGAGAAAACTATTTCCCGCGGTACCACCCGAATTAGCAATCAACAATTGCTCGCTCTTTCCGTATCGTGGAGGGCCGCTTCCATTTACTCGTCAAAGACTTTCAACGCAAGAACTCTAGGGTGATTTTCCATTTCTACTTTTTCTAGGCTTCCACCATCCCTAGTTCGCTAAGTAAAGAGATAGAAATGTACTCTCCCTGTCATTGTTTTATTATTCATCACAATATTTTAATGATCCCATCATTATAGAGGATCTCTTTGCAATTCGTCAATATTCACTTTCAACTTCTTCTAATCCTTTTAATTCCGTTGTATCGACGTCATATTCCATTAATTTATCCCAATCATCATTGTCAATTAAATCTAGCTGAGCCTCAATTAACATTTTAAATCTTGTTCGGAATACTTTAGACTGCTTTTTTAATTCTTCGATCTCTAAAGCAATCTTACGGGCTTTCGTCAAAGATTCATTCACAATTCGATCCGCATTTTTTTCTGCTTCACGTATAATCAATTTTGCTTCTTTTTGGGCATTTCCTTTCACTTCCTCTGCCGCTTCCTGGGCAACGACAATGGATTTGTGTAAAGTATCTTCAATAGTACTAAAATGTCCCAGACGTTCGTTCGTACCTGCTAATTTGTCTTCCAATTCTTTCTTATCGCGTAGGATAATCTCAAACTCTTTAATAATTTGATTAAGAAATGAATTCACTTCATCTTCGTCATATCCACGCATTTTTCGACTAAATTCTTTATTATGTATATCCACGGGCGTTAAAGCCATTGTGACGCCACCTCCACTATATCTCCTGAATCACTATTTATATTATACAAAGTTCGACGTAATTTAGCTACAATCCTTTTATTTTTTTAAAAGATTATTTTAAGACCCCTAATTTAACCCGTAACTTATCCTTTTTTGTCGTACCAAGGATTTCTAATAGAGTGCATCTTCCTAATCCTCTTACCGAAATCACATCTCCTAAGGCACACTCGAAAGAAGTTTGATCAATAATTCCCCAATTCACCTTCGTTCTCCCTTGCTGAATTACAAGCTGTGCCTTGTTTCTAGAAATTTGAAAGGCAGCTGCGGTCATAGTATCCAAACGAAGGGAACTCATTGATGTTTCTTTTTCTTTCCATTGTTCTTTTGGTGATAGGATTGCTGCCAGGTCTTGTTTGATGATTGATACTTTTGCTTTTCCGATTTGCTGCAAATGAACAAGAATATAATCCTCCATTGCAAGATCGCTTAAAAGTTGGATTCGATCCTCGTGAATGATAATATCTCCAAATTTTTCACGTTTTATGCCCAATGACATAATAGAGCCTAGAATCATTCTATGATCTAATTGAACAAATTTCTTCGGGTAGTTCATTTCATATAAACCAATTTGAAAATCTTCTATTGTCGGCTGATAATATTCAGGAAAAAGCAGGGCCCTTTTTCTTTCAGATCGATCTGTACCGCCAAACAATTGGTACTTTATTTCATTTTGCACACCGGCCATTGATCGTAAAATATATTGCTCACGTGGATCCAGAAAATCGGTTAATTTCGGTGCGTAAGTACGATCAACATCTTCTTGCCATGCGATGACTTGATCAATAAATTCTTTCTCTTCAGGGCGGAAATGTTGATATACATCAGACATACTTTCCCACCTCCCCTAGAACCACACGGATAATGACATAACCCCTCTTGCTGCAAGATTTAAAACAAAAAAGGCAACTAAAGGAGAGATATCAATCATGCCGATAGGCGGGATAAATCGCCGAAACGGTTCTAGATATGGTTCGCAGATCCGGGCTAGAAATTGTCCAATTGAGGTTTCCCGAGCATTGGGAAACCAGCTCATCAATATATAAATAATAAGCGCCCATGAATAAATCGAAATAATTTGTGATAAAATCCCGAAAACAAAGTTCATGCTTTAATTCCACCTCGAGTCGTCAAAATCATGTTCATTTATTAGTTCTGAAATATTTCCTGAAACTTCTACATTATCTGGTGTACATAAAAAGATGTCGTGCCCGACTCTTTGGATGTCACCACCTAAAGCATACACTGTTCCACTAAGGAAATCTACAATACGTAAAGCTTGGTCCCGGTGGATACGTTGTAGATTTACGATCACCGCTTTTCGATTCACCAGATGATCCGCTACCTCTTGTGCTTCTGCGTATACTCTTGGCTCAATTAAAATAACTTTAGAAGATTTTTTTGCGCTTTGTAAGCTCACAACGTTTTGCTTCCGATTTGCTGGTGCCTGTTGCTCTTCTTCAGGTGAGATGTCTTTTGTGTCTTCCTCTTCCACATATTCGTATTCATCTTCAAGCATAAAGAAATTCTTGAATTTCGATTTTATTCCCATCTATTGACATCCTCCTTCTCGTTATTCACCAACCAGAGCCGTACCAATCCTAATATAGGTGGCACCTTCCTCAATCGCAATTTCAAAGTCATTCGACATTCCCATTGACAGCTCTGTACATGGTGCGTAGGGAAGATCAAGCTGATGAATTTCCTCTCGCAATGCCTTTAAGTTCCGAAAACAATTGCGTATAACCGTTTCATCCTGTGTCAAAGGTGCCATTGTCATTAGGCCAATTGTTCGAATAGTAGGATATTTCTCTAATTCTTTAACAAAATCAATCGTTGCTTCTGGTTGAATACCATGTTTCGATTCCTCTTTAGACATATTAACTTGAATAAAGCAATTAATGGGTGAAACGGCACGTTTATTTATTTCCTTTGCTAAGGAAAGCCTGTCCAAAGAATGAATATAGGACACTTTATCTAAAATATTCTTTACTTTTCGTGTCTGTAAACTTCCGATAAAATGCCACACTGGCCTGTTTCCTAATGTCTCCCATTTAGAAAGCAGGCCTTCATCCCGATTTTCTCCTAAATGCTCAATGCCTGCCGCTAATGCTTCAGCAGCCCTTTCATTTGAAACATATTTTGTGACAGCAATGATGTTCACATTTTTAGGATCTCTCTCTACTCTAGAGCACGTTTGCGCAATTTTCTCTTCTATGATTGATAATTGATCTTTAACCTTCACAAATCAAAACTCCTATTGATATTCATGTTTTTCTTTATTAACATCCTCTTCAAGCTTAAAAAGGGATATTTTTATATAGTGTACCATAAAAGCCCGCAGTAGAGAACCAAAACCGTAAGCAACTGTTCTAAGGTACTATTTTATAATTGTTAGCCATATGATCAATCTTACTTTGGTTTATCTAATTGTTGTTGAACATATTGGTGTCCTTGATGTCTTACGAGAATCACGTCTTCGCCAATTTTCACAATTTGGCTCCAAGGAATGATTACTTCTTCGTCTCTCCCTAGAAAACCTAAAAATCGTGTAGAATGACCAATGATGATTGTCTCAATTTTCCCCGTATCTAAGTTAATCTCTATATCTCCTACATGTCCAAGCCTACGTCCATCCGCAATATTGACCACATCTTTCACCTGAAATTCGGAAATCCTTACCATCTGGCTCCCCACCCTTTTATTAAAAGCTATTTCTATATATGTATGCTTGAGGTAATTAATTTATTGTAAGAAATGCGGAAGACGGCTGATTAGGAGCGACAAGCAAATGTTCCTGAATCGAAGAAGGGCGAAATTCCCCTTCGGCGGTTCAGGGTTATTTGACCTCGAGCTCCTGCCGTCTACAGCTAGACAATAGAAAAGCACAAGCGCCTGTTCTAGCGGGACGATAAAAAGAGTCTAATTCCTTGGATGATACACCTAAGGAATTAGACTTCTTTTTCACAAAATATTTTTATTCATTTGTTTGATAGCGGCTTTTTCTAACCGAGATACTTGAGCTTGAGAGATACCGATTTCTTCGGCCACTTCCATTTGTGTTTTCCCTTGAAAAAAGCGCTTGCGAATAATCATTTTTTCACGATCATTCAGTCTTTGTAGTCCATCATGAAGAGCTATTTCTTCAATCCAGGTACTGTCTTTATTTTTTTCATCACTTAGCTGATCCATTACGAATATGGGATCGCCCCCATCATTATAAATAGGTTCAAATAAGGACACAGGATCTTGAATGGCATCCATTGCAAAAACTACTTCTTCATGTGGGATGTCCAATTCTTTGGCAATTTCTGCAGCTGTCGGTTCACGAGAGGTTTTGGCCATTAATTTTTCACGTACATGTAAAGCCTTGTATGCAATGTCTCGGAGAGATCGCGAAACTCTGATAGGATTATTATCCCTTAAATATCTGCGTATTTCTCCAATAATCATCGGCACTGCATATGTAGAAAATCGAACATTTTGACCTAAATCAAAATTGTCGATTGACTTCATGAGTCCTATACAGCCAACTTGAAACAGATCATCCACATATTCCCCCCTGTTATTAAAACGTTGAATCACACTTAATACAAGACGCAAATTGCCATTCACTAATTTTTCTCGAGCTGACCTATCACCCTGCTGCATTTGCTTTAAAAGTTCCCGCATTTCTTCATTTTTTAGGACAGGGAGCTTCGAAGTATCCACACCGCATATTACTACTTTATTTCGCTTCAACTTTTTTCCCTCCTTGCAGGAGCTGATTACAAAATTCAGTATCTCCTCGGAAGGGAAATATATGCATCCCTATTTTTTCAAAAAAGCTTTAATCCAACTTAAATTCTTGTCTACTCTATCGTTATGCGTTCTTTTTTTAAAAAAAATTTATTTTTCTTTTACAGCTTAAACCATTTTATTAAATTCTCTTCGCAGTCTTTTAATAATTCTTTTTTCAAGTCTTGAGATATAGGATTGCGATATTCCTAATTGGTCAGCTACATCCTTTTGAGTTTTTTCCATTCCTCCATTTAAGCCAAATCGCAGCTCCATAATTTGCTTTTCACGAGCCGAAAGCTTTTGTAAAGCGGTTAACAAAAGCTTCTTATCAACATTCGCTTCCAAATCTTTTGTAATGATATCCTCTTCCGTTCCCATTACATCAGATAATAATAGTTCATTTCCATCCCAGTCTATATTTAAAGGCTCGTCAAATGAAACTTCTGATCTTGTTTTATTATTTCTGCGCAAATACATCAGAATTTCATTTTCAATACAGCGTGAAGCATATGTAGCCAATTTAATTTTTTTCTCTGGGTTAAATGTATTGACAGCTTTAATTAAACCAATCGTACCGATACTGATTAGATCTTCAATATTAATCCCTGTGTTTTCGAATTTCCGAGCAATATAAACAACTAAACGAAGGTTTCTTTCAATTAACATCGATCTTGCTGTTTTGTCACCATGAGGAAGTTTTTCGAGTAATACTTCTTCTTCATCTTTTGTTAAAGGAGGTGGTAGTGCTTCACTTCCGCCAATATAAAAAATCTCATCTGTTTTCATTCCTAATTTCATTAAAAGTCGATACCAATAATACTGAATACGTAACCGTAACCGCTTCATTCCTTTTCCTCCTTTTATACATTAAGATGCAGAATCCATTGCCAAGCTAGGGGCCATTTGTGGATGGAGAATACATTGAAATGTTCCATCACCTGATAACAGTTGAGTCGTAAACACAAGTAGCACTTCTTTTTCTATCTCCCTCCCACTCTCTTCCTGGATCACTACTTTTTCCGGCTTAAAAGCACATAATAGTTGATTATTTTTCCCTAAAGTTTTAGCAGGGATGAGTCTCATAATATGTGCCCAGTCTGTCGGCAATAAAGTAGAAGCAGTGTAAAGGTCATCATGAGCATCTGCAATATTTTGCAGTTCTTCTGGCAATTTGTCTTTGACAGATTCAATGGAAACGATCATAACAGGTTTTTTGGAGATAGGATCATATAATTGATTGCCACTATCAATAAGTCCTTTAAGCTTTAATTCAATCCCATTCATTAAAATAAAAACATCATACAAGACATCATATTGAATGCTTGTCTTTGTTAAATGACCAATTCTTTTTTTCGAAAAAAACCATGCAATTGGAAAAGCGACTACTACAAAAAGCCAGCTAATCGGGTCACCATATCCTCTTACACTTTCTATTGCTACTGAATTTCTTAAATCCAAATGAAAGGATAAAAAGTAGTGGGTGCCGATTAAAATACCACCCATTAAAAAAGTTGCGAAATAAAAAGTAAATAAGGAAGCCACAAACGTTGATAATCTTTTATAGCCAAATGTTACTCCAATCATTACTATAGACAAACTCCACTTTATAAAAGGATGCATGGCCCATGTAGAGATTGGCGTAGCCGCCATCAAAATAATGAGAGATCCTATTAAACCTCCTATTATTATTTTAAAAGGGTGGATTTTTCTTTTTAAATAAATAGATGTAGCCCATAAAAGAAAACTGTCAATAATAAAGTTTAACAGCCATATAATATCAAGATAAACAACCAAATTGCCCTCCTCCCTCTTCCATATTCCACTTAAATATATCTTTCCTTGTCTTACATATATATTGAGTATAAAACACAAATATTCTAGATTGTGTCACATTCTGTAATGAAAAAGTCGGAAGTTTTCGCTTGTTTAGCCGAAGTTTGTCAGAACAAAAGCGCAAGCGTCCGTTTAGCGACGTACAAACTTTTTAGGGTTCTGACGAGATAAAGGAAACACCATGAGCTTGGAAAGCGAATGGATGTTGACTTATCGTAGGAAGAAACCGAAAGTTTGCTAGTCGCTGGGCGCTGGAGCTGGATGTCAAGCCGCAACGTAAACAGTTATCCACAGGCCAAGAATTTTATAGTTTCCTTAACAACAACAAAAGCGCAAGGCGCCCGCCTATCGGCGACAAGCAAATGTTCTGAGACAAAGAAAGGCGTTCTTTGCCTTTCATTGGCTCAGGTTATTTCGTGGAACATCGGCTAAGGTCGCCACGTCCTGTGGCAACGCCAATGGACTCGCTCCTGCGAGCCTCGAGCCGATGGCGCCTGGAGCTAGATCCGCATTACCAAAATTTATACTTTCTTACCTTTTAACAAAAGCGCAAGCGCCTTGATCTAGGAAGAAAGGCTAAATTCGCGACGTCCTGTCGCTTCATCTGCACTAGTTAGTACATCCTGTACGTCGCAACGCCGATGGACTCGCATCCTGCGAGCCTCTCAGGGCTAGGCGTTGGAGCTCTGGATGTCAACCGCAACGTAAGCAAGCTTTCCACAAGCCAAGAATTTTATAGTTTCCTTAGCAACAAAAAAACCAACCCTGAGGTTGGTTTTCACTTAAAATCTTTTAACGTCTTCTATTCCTATTTCTTAAAAATGTTGGGATATCTAATGTATCTTCAACAGATTGGCCTGATTGGACTGGTTCACGTTGTTCTTCTTTTTTCACTTCTTGAGCAGGTGGCTTTTCCTGGTGACTCGCATTTGGTTTTGATTGTCCAAAAGATGGTCTCGTCTTTTTAGGCTGTTGCGCAGATACTTCATCAAAACCTGTAGCAATAACTGTGACAACAATCTCATCTTTGAGTTCCTCATTGATAACAGAACCGAAGATCATATTCACCTCTTGATCTGAGGCGGAAGCGACAATATCAGCAGCTTCTTGAACCTCATATAAACTTAAGTTACTTCCTCCAGAGATGTTCATCAAGACACCTTGCGCACCATCAATGGATGTTTCAAGTAATGGAGATGAAATAGCTTTCTTCGCTGCTTCAGTCGCACGGTTTTCACCAGAAGCAACACCAATTCCCATAAGCGCTGAGCCTTTGTTTGTCATAATAGTTTTAACATCTGCAAAGTCCAAATTAATTAATCCAGGAACAGCGATCAAATCAGAGATCCCTTGAACCCCTTGACGCAGTACATTATCTGCTTCTCGGAATGCTTCAAGCATCGGTGTACTTTTATCCACAATTTCCAACAAGCGATCGTTAGGAATGACAATTAAAGTGTCAACTGCCTCTTTCATTGTGCCGATTCCGCCACTCGCTTGGTTTGAACGTTTTCTACCCTCAAATGTAAATGGTCTTGTAACAACTCCAACAGTCAATGCACCCATATCTTTAGCGATTTTCGCAATAACAGGTGCAGCCCCCGTTCCAGTTCCTCCGCCCATACCAGCAGTGACAAAGACCATATCGGCGCCTTTAATAGCTTCCTCAATTTGTTCTTTGCTTTCCTCGGCAGCTTTTTTACCGACCTCTGGATTTGCTCCAGCACCTAGTCCTCTTGTAAGCTTGGCGCCAATTTGCATTTTTGTTTCAGCTTTTGATAGGTTAAGAGCTTGAGCGTCCGTGTTAACTGCGATAAATTCAACACCTTGAACATCGTGTTCAATCATTCTATTTACCGCATTGTTTCCACCTCCACCAACTCCAACTACTTTAATGGTTGCTAAAGAATCTAAATTCGTATCGAAATCTAACATTGGCAAGTCCTCCTATTTTGTTTACTAGCTGAGGAAGTTCCAAAAGTCCGGTAAAAATGACACTGCGAGATAAAGGATCTTCGACTAAGTACCGACACGTCCTGTGTCGAACGTCGAAGTCACCACGTCCTGCGGTAGCTCGTTGGCTTCCTTCTCCGCTGCTCAAAGGCATCGCCGCCTCGAACTTCTTGGTCCTTTTTATCCTCCTTTTTGAACACTCATTTACTGGGATGCCTACTCGAAAAAGTTTCCGAAAAATTTCTTTACTTTTGCAGTAATTTTTTCATCCGAATTTTTTTCAGGTTTTTTCGTATGTGTCACTTTTGCAGGCTCTGTTTGCTCATATGATTCGGAAGTGGAACTAATATTTCTCCCTTCTAATCTAGCAGTCTTATAAGCGTGTTTAATTAGTCCAACAGCCGTAATATACTGTGGTTCGCGAACACCGATATAATCTGGGATCGCAATTCGAATCCTGTTTTGAAAGATTCCTTGTGCCAATTCCATAATCCCCGGAACATTGACAGCACCGCCTGTTAGAACAATGCCTCCAGGCAGATCTGAGGCACCCATTCTTATTAATTCACTTTGAACGAGTTCAAATATCTCTTGTACCCTTGCTTCAATTATATCAGACAACTCTAATTGATTAAATTGCTGATGTTGATCACTTCCAATAATCGGTACACTAAAGACCTCATCTTCAGATGCCTCATCATAGTATGCATGTCCATGCTTTTTCTTAATCTTTTCAGCATCTTCTGTAGTTGTTCTTAGTCCAATCGATAGATCCTTGGTAATATTATCTCCACCAATTGGAATCACCGTGGTTCCTTTTATGTAACCATGTTCAAACAACGCAATGGTCGTAGATCCACCGCCCATGTCGATTAATGCTGTACCTAAATTTTGTTCATCCTTAGATAGCGCAGCTGAAGCCACAGCAAGTGGTTTAAGGACAATATCAACAATTTCTAATCCAGCTCTTTCAACACAGCGAAGGGTATTATGTAGATTTGTCTTGGAACCAGTCACAATAATGCCTTCCATTTCAAGTCTAACACCAATCATTCCTCTTGGATCTGTAATTTCATCCAGTCCATCAACAATAAATTGATGTGGAATGATATTAATAATTTCCCTTTCGGGTGGAATAGAAACTACTTCTGCTGCATCAATGACTCTCGCAACATCTTCATCTGTAATCTCTCTGTTTTCACTTGAAACAGCTACTACTCCATGACAGTGCTGTAGACCTACTTGGTTACCAGCAATACCAACAATCACCTGGTTAATTTGCATTCCAATCATTCTCTCAGCTTGTTCTACAGCCCGTCTGATCGAGTGAACCGTCTTGTCGATATCCACAATGGAACCTTTCCTAATCCCCTCGGAATTGGCGGTGCCTACTCCGATAATATTAAGGGAATGATTGGTCATTTCCCCAATAATCACCTTGACTGAGGATGTACCAATATCTAGACTGACATATATTTCGCTGTTGTTCATTTCCTGGCACCCCCTTGTTTCGTTTTTCCTCTATTATTCTCTTCTATTCTGTTCATGAATAATCAATCCTTGAGTATGCTTAATTAACTAATTCGTCACCTAAAAGAATTTTCCTGTTTCATCATACTATTTATTTCGAATTTTCTCTAGTATTACCCCACTTATTAAGCAAGATTCTTCGAATTACTGCTATATTTTGGAATAAACGAATTCCAAATGCAAATACTGCAGCTAAGTATAAGTCTACACCAAGGTGCACTCCTAGAAAAGCTAAACTTGCTGCGAGTAAAATATTAAAGAAAAAGCCGGAAACAAATACCCGATTATCGTATAAATTTTGTAAATACGCGCGAATCCCACCAAATAAAGTGTCTAATGCCGCCAATACAGCGATGGACAAGTAATTTGCATATTCATCCGGGATTTGTATATCCGTTAAAAAACCTAGAAGTATCCCTATAAGGAGTCCGATGATGGGAAGCACCACATTATACATCTCCTTTTTCTTCCACAGGCTCCATATCCCTCGTTGTAATTGGATTAACATAGGCTGGCAATTCGATAGACCCTTTCGGATCAGATACATCGACCTGTAAATTATCTATAAAAAAATCATCTAAAACAGGAGATATCTGCATATGATTATATAGCTTCTCCGCTACTTCCATACTCTCCGTTAACACAAGGATTTGAAATGGAAGATCGTTGACTGAATGGGTCCCAACCTTCGTTTCTCCATTAATATCTCGAATCACCGTTGTGTTTATGTATCTCTCCCCATCAATAGCTATAGCTTTTGCTCCATACATATTTAACTCATTAATCAATCTTTGTAATACAGTAGGAGACGTTTGGGGTGGAGGCTGTCCAAGCAACATGCTTTCATCTATAGCCTTTACGCTGAGAATCAAACCTGGGCCATCTATCTTCGTTAATCCTGCTTCCTTCTTTAGCTCTGAAATGGTCTGTTTCAAGACATCTTCCTTATTATCTTGCAGTTCGGAAGAATAATCATGGATTTTTTTATCTTGAAGACGAATCTCTTGTAAAAGCCTTGTTTGCAAATCCATTTCATTATTAATTGCTTCTCGTAACTCCCATGTATCCCGCGTATCTCGATTATCTGGTTTTTTTACTGTATTAAATTGCACAGCGACCATAAAACCAACAATGAACGTGATAAGTGTAAAATATATTCTCGTTTTACCCGCCATTATGATGTTTCTCCTAAAATTGGATCTAAAACAAGCTGTTTTTTCTTTTCAATTGTAAACATTATATCATCGTTTACTAATTGGTCTCGCACCCCACCCTTTAATGTTACAGCCGCTGTAAGGGTGTCTGTGTCTCCTATTGCAGTAATTTTAAAAGGTGCCGGGAAAGGATTCCCATCAACCGTAATAACTGGACCGTTACATACAATATAAGAATCAGATTTTAATCTTTGCCCATTTATGGCAATCGCAGAAGCTCCTGATACAAATAATTCATTTACTACCTTAAAGACATGATGCTCATGAACAAGATAATTGTTAGCATCTTCATCTTTTTTATATTCTCCGTCCTCCAGTAAAATCTCGACTCCTGGCCCTTTCACTTTTACTTTCCCTAGATACATCCGGTATTTTTCCGCGTTGGCAGCTAATGTTTGATAATTTTCTTCTTCTTGAAATAATTCCCTCTCTATTTGCCTTACTCGATCTTGCTTACCATACAAGTCTTTTTGTAATTCTTGGTTCCGATCTTGAATGGAGATCAATTGATTTTGTAAATCTTTTTCCATCCTATATTGCCTATCTGTAATTTTCACATTTGCATGCTTGTCTTTTTCTGTTTGACTATATGAAAAAGCTAAGATAAAGCCAAATATCAGAAATACAAAGGAAAATATGATATATTTACCTTTCCTCCTCCTCATTCATATCTTCCCCCTCTTTCTCATATGCTCTAAAAAATGATCCTACCTCAAAATCAATCACACCTTTAGTATCTGGATCTAATTGTCCAACAACAGAGGGGTAATGCGCCATTTTTTCCGCTAAAGTCGGAATAGTTGCATTTACTTCATTTCCATCATTCATATATAAATAAATATGGTACGGATCGGTTTTTTTAGGGTCATGTTGAATTTCAGAAATGGAATAGTATATTTCCGTCGGAATGTCTTTTAATTGGGCGATTAAGTCTTTTAATATCTCATCCTCTTTAAATTTAATCAAAATAGGTGCATTCATTAAAAGACGATTTTTCTCCTTTAATACCTGTCCATTCTCTAAAACAGGTTGAACGTGCTGATCATCATTCATTAGTAAAGCAAGACTTGCGTGTTCTTTTATATGTAGCTTAATTGTATTTGGAAATGTAATTTTAACATCTACATCCTTCACTTCTGGGAGCTTCTTTAGATTATTCTTCACATTTTTTCGATTTATATTCCATAATTTCCCGCCAGGCTCTAGCCCAGATACGGATAAAATGTCCTCTTTAGATGCGATTTTATTCCCTTTGATATCAATTTCTTTAATATGACTAAGAGGGGATTGGAAGTATACAACGACAACAATCAATAAAAAAAATACGGATAACAAGATGATTAATCTTCTGTTGGCTTTTTTTCTTCGATGTACTTTTATCTTCGGTATCCTATCCTCTAATGATAAAACCTTCCCTTTTGGCATAGGCATGCCCCCTTCCATCCTTATCTACTTCATAATGAGGCACTCGACTCTCTTATTTACTGAGGTTGTTTAACTAATTGAAACATCAGATCAGATAAATGTTTAGATGCATCCCGTATGCCGAGTTTTCTAGATTCTTCCCCCATGATCTTTCTCTTTTCATCGTTTAGCATGATTGAATCTAATGAGTCTAAAAACTGTTTGCTTGATAATTCCCTCTCAAGTAGCATAATAGCAGCTCCATGTTCAACCAATGTTTGAGCATTTTTCTCTTGGTGATTATTCGTCACATATGGACTAGGAATTAGTATGGAAGGAAGACCGATAGCTGTAATTTCAGCTAAAGACGTAGCTCCCGCCCTTCCAACAACTCCATCAACGGATGATAGGACCGTTTGCATCTCATGAATAAACGGAACAATTGCGATATTAGAAAGTTTTCCTACCAATTTTGCTTCTTCCATTACATGGTCATAATGCACTTGTCCCGTCACATATATGACTTGATAGGGCCTTCTTGATAAGGAGCTTAATGATTTCACCACAGCATCATTAATCGGTCTTGCCCCTCTGCTTCCTCCTGTAATCAAGACCGTGGGAATACCCTCTTTCAACCCAAGAGCTGCTAACACCCCAGGTTTTCTTTTTCCAATAACTTCCGAAGCACGTGGATTCCCTGTTAAGATCGCCTTATCCTCAGGGAAAAATTCTTTTACTTCTTCAAAGCATACTGCAACCTTATCAACATATCGACTGAGAAACTTATTCGTTAATCCAGGTACACTATTTTGTTCGTGAATAATCGTGGGAATTTTTTTCTTCGCTGCAGCGTAGACAACTGGTCCACAAACATAACCACCTGTTCCGATCACGACATCTGGCTTCACTTTTTTAAAGATATGCTTACTATCCTTTACACCCTTTAAAAAGCGAAAAATAGTTTTAACATTTTCAAAGGATAACGATCTTCTAAATCCCGTTATATGGATCGATTCAAAAGGAATATTCTCACGCGGAACGATTTCAGCTTCCAAGCCTTTTTCTGTACCGATATATGTAAATTCCGTTTCTGGATATTGCTGCTTAATCGTCCTAATTAAAGCGAGCGCCGGATAGATATGTCCACCTGTACCTCCACCCGTAACCACTATTTTCATATTCCCACCTCAGTCTTAATCATTCTCTTTTTAGTGAGTGTTCAAAAAGGTTGGGCTTTTTGAACAACCTCTTTTATATAGCTAAATAAATTTATCTTAATCATTATCTTACTATATTTTACTCAATAATAAAGTGTTCGTCATCGAATGTTGTTTAAATGTAATAAAAAATATTAAAATAGCTTTATTTTCAATATTTACGACAAAAAAAAGAACCCCTACAGAGTTCTATTTGTGGTCAACAAGGCCTCATGCTTTTAACAGTTTTTCCTGGCGCTTTCGCTTTTCTTTTGTCTAGCTACAGCGCCTAGCGACTAGCTAACTTTCGGTTTCTTCCTACGATAAGTCAACATCCATTCGCTTCTTAAGCTCATGGTGTTTCCTTTATCTCGTCAGAACCCTAAAAAGTTTGTACGTCGCTGATCAGGCGCTTTCGCTTTTCTTTTGTCCAGCTACAGCGCCTAGCGACTAGCTAACTTTCGGTTTCTTCCTACGATAAGTCAACATCCCTTCGCTTCTTAAGCTCATGGTGTTTCCTTTATCTCGTCAGAACCCTAAAAAGTTTGTACGTCGCTGATCAGGCGCTTCCGCTTTTCTTTTTATATTCGAGAGTGGCGGCTGATGTTTAGGAGGATTCCGACGGCCATTAGCATTAATGTGAGAGATGAGCCCCCATAGCTGAGGAATGGCAGTGTAATCCCTGTAACCGGCATTAAGCCTGTTACCACTCCGATATTGATCATCACCTGGATGGCAATCATGGATATAATTCCCACTGCCAGGAAGCTACCAAATAAATCTGGAGCACCTAAAGCGACTCTTATTCCCCGCCATAATAATAAGGCAAATAATAATAGAATGAGACTGCCTCCGATAAAGCCTAGCTCTTCTGCCAGAATGGCAAATATAAAATCTGTTTGTGGTTCCGGTAGATAGAAGAATTTTTGTCTACTCTCTCCTAACCCTAATCCAAATAATCCCCCTGGACCAATAGCATATAAAGATTGTATAATTTGAAATCCACTTTTTAGCGGATCCTGCCATGGATCGAGAAATGAGGTAATTCGCGCAATTCGATAGGAAGCGGAAATGACAAGTCCAGCAAAACCAGCTAGTCCAATCAAGCCTAGTACAGCAAAGTGTGATACACGTGCCCCAGCAATAAATATCATAATCATGCAAGTGGCAACCATAACGGTCCCTGTCCCAAGATCAGGTTGAAGCATAATAACGCCAAATGCTATAAAAACGAGTCCTAAAGATGGAAGCAATCCTTTTTTCAACGTTGTAATATATCTTTGCTTATCTGAAAGGAATTTAGCTAAAAAAGCAATCATCGCTAATTTCATAAATTCAGACGGCTGAATGGAGAAAGCACCAACACCTAACCAGCTTCTTGAACCATTTCTCACCATTCCGACACCCGGGATAATAACTAAAATCAATAAGACAAAACAGATAATGAGTAAAGGCTTGGACCACTTTTTTAATACCCAATAATCAACATTCATAATGACAAGCATGGCTACAATACCAAGAGCAGCAAACAAAAACTGACGCTTAGCAAAGAAAAATGAATCGGAAAATTTATAGTCAGCCCATACGGCACTCGCACTATAAACCATGATTAATCCGATTGCAAGTAATAACATGGTCGACAGAATTAAAATAAAATCAGGGGCGGTTTTTTTCAATGGCTATACACACCTCGTAACTAGCAATTTAGAGCTTTTTAGGAGGATGTTCAAAATGTCCGGTAAAAATGACACTGCGGGATATAAGGATCTTCGACTAAGTACCGACACGTCTGCGGGCAATATAGAAGTCACCACCTCCTGTGGAAGCTCGTTGGCTTGTTTCTCCGCTCCTTGGAAAAGAAAACCACTTTTCCTTCGTGCGATGCGGATTCAGGGATGCTTTCCTTATGCTCATGTATCTAAATGGATACATTCCGCTGCTCGAAACTGCGCCGCCTCGAACTTTCGACGTACAGGATGTACTAGTGTCGGTGTTGCTGACAGGACGTCAGCATAGTCGCCGACTTGGTCCTTTTTATTCTCCTTTTTGAACATACATTTTAAGGGATGTATATGCCTCTCTACTGATGACCCCTAAAAATTATTGCTCTCTTCCAGTTTATGCACAGCCTCAATGAAAATATCACCGCGAACTTCAAAAGTTTTATATTGGTCCCAACTAGCACATGCTGGTGAAAGTAAAATAACATCTCCGCGGTTAGATATTTCATAGGCTGCAGGAACAGCTTCTTCTACATTATCGACATGTATAATCGTTTGTATCCCTGCCTTTTTTCCCATCTCTTCTATTTTTTTTGCAGTTTGACCAAATAGAACAAGAGCTTTTACATTTGTTAAAGAAGGAATAAGCTCATCAAATTCATTCCCTCGATCTAAACCACCTGCTAGAAGGATGATAGGGTCGGTAAAAGCACTTAAAGCGCTTGAAGCCGCCAATATATTGGTCGCTTTTGAATCATTATAGAATCGCCTTTGATTGAATTCTGCCACAAATTGCGTACGATGCTTCACACCTGTAAAAGTAGATAAAATCGTCACAATAACTTTATTTCCAACACCCTTTAATTTAGAAGCGATCGTCGCCGCTAAAATATTTTCTAGATTATGAGCACCAGGTAAAGCAATTTCTGATATATTCATGATCTCTTCTTGGTCATACATTAGCTTCCCTTCATAGACAGATGCGCCGTGTTCAAGATAGCTTTTTGTGGAAAATGGAATGATTTGCGCATGACTTGTTTGCGCCAAGTTTACTAATACCTCTTGGTCTGCATTCACTATTAAATAATCATCTGAAGTTTGGTTTTTAGTAATATTCATTTTTGCTTGTGCATATTCATTCCAAGAACTGTGATAATCTAAGTGTGCCTCATATAAATTTGTCAAAATAGCAATATGAGGTCTGAAACTTTCAATTCCCATTAATTGAAAGGAAGATAATTCCACGACCATTGTATTATTTGCGGTTGCTATTTGTGCTACTTCAGATGCCACAGTTCCAATATTTCCGGCAATAAGCGGTTGTTTATTCGCTTCTTTAAGTATCTCGAAAATTAAAGTGGTAGTCGTGGTTTTACCATTTGTACCAGTAATACCGATGATATCAGCTTCAGCAATTTGCGATGCAAGTTCGACCTCCGTTATAATTGGCAGGCCCATTTCCAAAGCTCCTTGAATAATGGGATTAGAATATGGGATTCCCGGATTTTTCACGATCAATTCAAACCCCTCATCCAATAGTTCAACTGGATGACTCCCACAAATCACTTTTATCCCCTGCTCAAGTAATCCTTGCGCATCTGGATTTTCTTCAAATGGCTTAAAATCATTCACTGTGACGAAAGCACCTAACTGATGTAATAGAGAGGCTGCTACGACACCACTTTTTGCGAGTCCTAGCACTAATACTTTTTTGTAATGATATTCTTTGATATTTTTCACTCTACAACCACACCTCTACATAAATTCCTAAAACGGCACAAAGAAGTCCAACAACCCAAAAAGTTACAACAACGCGCCACTCTGACCAACCAGATAATTCATAATGGTGATGTAAAGGACTCATTTTGAAAATTCTTTTTCCTGTTGTTTTAAAGGATGCGACCTGCAATATAACAGATAGAGTTTCAATTACGAAGATAGCTCCAATAACAAGTAAAATAATCTCCGCCTTTAATAAAATGGAAATAGCGGCAATTGCTCCACCTAAAGCTAGTGAACCCGTATCTCCCATAAACACCTTTGCAGGATGGGCATTGAATACAAGAAAACCTAGAACTGCTCCAACAATGGTAACGGAAAAAATGGAAACATCAAATTGCGATTGGCTCCATGCCACAATGGCAAATGCACCAAAAGCAATAGCAGCTGTTCCAGAAAGCAATCCATCTAAGCCATCTGTTAAATTTACTGCATTGGAAAATCCTACTAGCCAAAAAACAATAAATACTGCATAAAACCAGCCAAGGTCTATACTGAAATCAGTCATGGGAATGGCAATAGCAGTTGAAATTTCATTTGTTCTCAAGACAATATAAAAAATAATAGCAATCACAATTTGACCAATCAATTTTTGCAGTGATGTTAATCCTAAATTTCTTTTAAAGGCAATTTTTATAAAATCGTCTAAGAAACCGAGTAATCCATAACCTAAAGTTACAAACAATAATAAATAAATTTCCCAGCTTGGCTGTGAAAATTTCCAAAGCATGATCAATGTAGTAATCAAAGTGGATAGGACAATCAATATCCCTCCCATTGTTGGGGTTCCACTCTTCTTTTGGTGTGATTTCGGTCCTTCTTCCCGAATACTTTGCCCGAATTTAAGTCTTCTTAAAAACGGGATAAAGATCGGAGAAAGTAAGACAGTAATAAGAAAACTAATAAGTAAGGAAAATAAAATAACTCTTTCCATCATCATTTCTTCGCTCTCCAATTCCAAACGCTGTTTTTCTTTTAATGAATGATTATACATGATAAATCGTCATCATCATATTGTGAATCAGCTTTTTATTTTTATATTTATAGAAATTTTACTTATACTCGCAAGTATCCTCTAGCTCTTCCTAATAGCCTCCAAAGAAACTAAGCGATCATCAAAGTCATGCACTTGATCACCAATGATTTGATACGTTTCATGCCCTTTTCCTGCCACAAGAACGACATCGCCTGCTTTGGCTAATCCGATGGCACACTCAATCGCCTTTTTTCGATCAGGCTCAATGATAAATTGCTCCCCTTCTACTCCTTTTTTCATGTCTTCAATGATGACATTTGGATCTTCAGTCCGAGGATTATCTGACGTGAAGATAGGATCTGTCGCCCATTTGCAAGCAATTTTGGCCATTAATGGACGCTTGGAAGGGTCTCGATCCCCACCACAGCCAACAACACAAAATACACGTTTTTTAGCAAACTGTTGAATCGTTCTTAAAACATTTTCCAATCCATCTGGAGTATGAGCGTAATCAACAATGACGGAAAATTTTTGTCCACCATCCACTAATTCAAAGCGTCCTGGGACACCCTTTATCTGTTCAATCGATTTGACAATGTCTTGGAAAGGGATATTGGATACATAAGCTGTTGCAATAGCTGCCAAGGCATTATACACATTAAATTCCCCTGCTAATGGTAAGTGTACCTCCCTTTTCCCTTCCGGAGAAAGAAGAGTAAATGTAACCCCGTTACTATGATACGTAATGGAATCAGCTTGAAAATCAGCTGATTTTTTAACCCCATATGTGATTACATGTGCGGATGTTTCTGAAGCAAAGGATTTCGAAATCTCATCATCAGCATTCAGTACAGCAAATTTAGGGTGTTTAGTTGAATAGGTATTTCCTAGTTTAGAAAACAATAAACTTTTTGCCCTTCTGTACTCTTCCATCGTATGATGATAATCAAGGTGATCCTGAGAAAGATTTGTAAATACAGCTACATCATAATCGCAGCCATTGACTCGCCCTTGCACTAAGGCATGAGATGACACCTCCATAATGGCAGTGTCTATTTTTTCCTCGACCATTTCATGAAAAACTTTTTGTAGTTCCAAGCTATCCGGCGTGGTGTTTTTCGTTTCTAACACTTTACTGCCTATCTTGATATTAATGGTTCCGATTAAGCCTGTTTCCTGTTCAGCATCATGAAAGATCGAGTCAATCATATGGCTTGTTGTGGTTTTTCCATTTGTTCCGGTAATCCCAATCAAATGAATTTTTTGACTTGGATGGTGATAAAAGGCATCTCCGAGTATGGCCATCGCTTTTTTTGTATCTTTAACCAAAATAACAGGCACTCCTACCTGTAAAGGTTTTTCAGCAACAACTGCTACGGCTCCATTATTTACGGCCTCTTCAGCAAAATTATGACCATCGAAAGCATGACCTTTTATACAAATAAACAAATGCCCTTTTTCTATTTTTTGATGATTATTCGATATTCCGGTTATTTCGTTATTTTCTTCCGGTACCCCAATAAATGGAAGTGATTGTAATAGCGTACGCAAATTCAATGTTCTTCAATCCTTTCATAACAGCGAACAAATTCTTCCCATTATATAAGCTAGAATGCCATATATCCTGTTGTAAAAAAAACATTCTTATCTATTTTACATAATAATTGAATTTGAAGCTATCCTTGAAGCATGATTTTTAAAATAAATTTTTTAACCACTTGAAGAAGCGGTCATGAATGAATCATGCCGCTCGTTACTAGACGTTGAAACGAGATCACTCAAGATAGACTCTAATGGCGGAGCCTTCTTCCACCTTTGCACCTGGTTTCGGGCTTTGTTGAACGACCTTTGTGCCCTCACCACTTGTTTGAAGTATTAAGTTATACTGTTGTTGTTGAATTTCTTTAATTGTCATCCCCTGTAAATCTGGTACTGTGAGCATAACAGGGTCATTCCATTTTTTCTTTTTTTCTATTTGATTTTCACGAGGCTCGACACCCATAGCATGCAATGAATCTTCGAGAATTTTACCTACGATCGGTGCTGCTACCGTTCCACCGAATTGAACAGTCCCTTTGGGGTTATCGACAGCTGTGTAGACAACGATTTGTGGATCATCTGCAGGAGCGAATCCAATAAACGAGAGAACATAATTGTTTTCTAAATAACGGCCATCTTTTGCCTTTTGGGCCGTACCCGTTTTCCCACCAACACGATAAGACTCTACAAATGCATTCCCACCTGTCCCTTGTGCAACAACGCTCTCGAGTGCATGTCTTACTTCTTTTGAAGTAGACTCCGAGATCACCTTTCTTTTAGCAACAGGGGTTTTGCGCATCACAACTTCTCCTGTTCGCGGATCTACAAGCTCTTTAGCAATATAAGGCTGGTACAAGGTTCCACCATTTACTGCAGCTGCAACAGCCGCTACTTGTTGAATAGGTGTGACGGAAACTCCTTGCCCAAACGATGTTGTCGCTAATTCAACAGGACCCACCTGATCCAAAGCAAATAAAATCCCTGTTCCTTCTCCTGCCAAATCAATCCCTGTCTTCTCGCCAAAACCAAAACCACGAATATAATCAAATAATTTTTCTTTTCCTAGTCTTTGTCCCAACTCGACAAAACCTGGATTACAGGAGTTTTCCACCACTTCAAGAAATGTTTGATCTCCATGCCCGCCACTTTTCCAGCATCGGAGCTTGGAACCTCCTACTTTAACCGAACCATGATCATGAAAATGCTCTTCCTCTAAGTTCACTTTTCCTTCTTCCAACGCAGCTGCCAATGTAATAATTTTAAAGGTTGACCCAGGCTCGTACGTACTCCAAATTGGTAGATTTCGATTATATACTTCCTGTGGAACATTTTGAAAATCATCAGGATCAAAGGAAGGCCTACTAGACATTCCTAAAATCTCTCCTGTATTCGGATCCATGGCGATGGAAATAATCCCATCAGGATTATATAATGCCTCGGCATTATCGAGTTCCCTTTCAATGATCGATTCAATTTTGGTATCAATCGTCAATTTTAAATTATAACCATCTTGGGGAGGTTCGAATTCATCTGACATTTCTGGCATTCTCTTTCCTTTCGCATCTGAAAAGAATTGCACGGACCCCTTCTCTCCTTGTAGTTCTTTATCATAATATAATTCTAATCCGGCAAGACCTTGATTATCTATACCCGTAAACCCCAACACATGGGATAAATATTTTCCAAATGGGTAATGACGCTTCGAATCTTCCGCAACATAAACCCCTTTTAAATCCAAGGCTTGAACTTCTTTTGCTTTCTCAAAGGTTATTTTTCTTCCTTCAGGTAATCTTTCAATAGAAGAATTCTTAGAAACTCGTTGATAAATCTCTTCTTTAGAACCATCCAATACTGTTGCGAGCTTCTCAGCTGTTCCGGCCGGATCTTCTATTTGTCTCGGAATAACATACACTGTTGGCGCAGATTTATTTTCAGCAATAGAAACACCATTCCTGTCCACTATTTTTCCTCGTTCAGGTTCAAATGGTATATTTCTACTCCATGAATCTCTCGCAAGATTTGTTAAATCGTTTCCCATGCCAAACTGAACATAGCCTAATCGAATATCAATAATAAAAAAGACAAACAGTCCAGCTATTAATATAAACGACAGTCTTTTCCTTACAGTTACTGCGGATACTCGCTTCAAAAAAAGGACCTCCTCTTTCCAGGGCTCGTTCCACTATATGCGAAATTCCACTACCCTAGAACGATTCGGCAAAAAAAAGAGGATGCATAGGCACCCTCCAAATAACCTTACATTATTCATCTGCTTTTTTCTTATTCAATGCCTCTCTGGGAGATTGAAACTCAATCTCCACTGTTTCCTCAGATTTCAGCTCTGTTCCTGGCTCAACACTTTGTTTTACTACATAGCCTTCTCCTTTAATATTGATGGTTATATCGGCCATTTCAGAAAGGTTGATCACTTCGCGCTTAGACCATCCTTCCATATTAGGGATGGTTGTCGGACCTTCTGTTTTAAGATAGACCTTTTCACCAACAATTAATGTCTCTTCAGGAAGTGGTGATTGTTGCACGATCTTTTTTCCTTCGCCTAATACAATCGGCTTCAGACCTTTGTCTTTCACCCATTTCTTGGCTTCATCCAAGCTCATTTCGGAGAAATCAGACAGTTTTACCGTTTTTGCCTTACCAAATTCTTCTGGTTTGATATTTAAATATTGTAAACTACTTTTCATAACGGTATTAAAAATCATCGAAACAGGTTTACTTCCATTTTCACCATCTAATTTCGGGCGATCAACCATTACATACATCACTAGCTGTGGATCATCAGCAGGTGCAGCGCCAAGAAACGAATAAATAAAATTATCATCCCCTGTCAGATATCCGGTCGGTCCTGCTATTTGCGCTGTTCCTGTTTTTCCTGCTACTTGATAGCCTTCAATATTATACATTTTTCCTGTTCCATTTTTAGCAGTGACCACCGTTTCTAACACATCTATTACTTCTTTGGCGGTTTCTTTGCTAATCGGCTTGCCTGCTACCTCAGGCTTTGTTTCTTGAATAGTCCCATCATTGGGATTTACAACCTTATCAACGACATACGGCTTCATCATCACGCCTTCATTGGCAATAGCGGTCATGGCTTGAACCATTTGAATGGCAGTGACCGTTGTACCTTGTCCGAATACGCTCGTGACCTTTTCAATAGGATACCGATAGAGAATCTTGCCGGCTGCCTCATTGGGTAAGCCAATATTGGTCCTTTGTCCAAATTTGAAATCATCCATCGCTTCACGCCAAGTTTTTGTGCCCATTTCTTCGAGTAAATAGGCAAAACCTACATTGGATGAGCGTTGTACACCTTCTAAATAAGAAATGGTTCCCCATCCTTCACCACTATTATGATCTTTTATTGTACTTTGGCGATCTACTTTGTATTTACCAGAAGAAAATGTATCATCTGGTTTAAAAACTCCTTCTTCAATCGCTGTAGCTAATGAAAAGACCTTCATCGTAGAGCCAGGTTCATAGCTTGTTTCAATCACTTCGTTATGCCAAGATTTCTCAATTCCATCCCTTGTCTCTGGATGAAAAGTGGGGGTCTGTCCCATAGCTAAGATTTTCCCAGTTTTTGGCTCTGCTACAACCGCCATTATTCTTTCAGGAGAATACTTTTCATCTACTTGACTGATCGCATCTTCTAAAAAGGTCTGGATTTTTTTGTCTAATGTTAAGTATATATCCTGGCCATTTTCAGGTTCTTTAATATGTTTCTCTGAGTTTGGTAATATATAGTTCCAAACATCGCCTTCATATTGAATGGAACCATCTTTCCCACTCAAAAGATCATTATAGCTCATTTCTAATCCCGTTCCAGTCAGCTTTTTTTCTCCCTTTTCTTCGATCTCTTGTGTATAACCAATAAGATGAGAAGCAAAAACGCCGTTTGGATAGAATCTTTTCGTATCCTTTAAAAATCCAATACCTGGCAAATTCAGGGATTCGATCTTGTTTTTTACACTATGGGATAGATCTTTCCCAGCTTTCCCAAACTCCACTTGTTTGGCTTTTTTCGTTAAAGCCGCATAAATATCGGCCTCTTCCATATCGATATATTCGGCTAATTGCTTCGCTGTTTCCGAAGGATCAACGACATGTCTCGGGTTCTTTTTATCTTCCGTTAATGATTCATCTAATACCGCGACTAATGTATAAGACTCTGAGTCTTCTGCGATAATCTCTTCGTTGCGATCAAAAATTGAACCACGCTGCGCTGGAAGAACGCCTTCACGTGAATATAATTCCTTCGCTTCTGTGGCTAATACCTTGCCCTCCACTTTTCCTGTTGTCTGAATGGTCACAAACCTAACAATTAATACAAAAAAGAGCAGGCTAAATATAATAAAAAATACTGCTGCTCCTATATTTCTATTCTTTTTATGGTTACTCATTTTTCTCCAACCTTGACATTATTTCCGTCTAAATTAAGTCCTTTTTTCTCTGCTATTTTCTTAATATTTTCGTATCTGCTCATTTCCTTCACTTGTGCTTCAAGTTCACTATTAACCTTTTCTTGTTCCTGAATAGCCGTCTTCACATCTTCCACATCTCGATTCACTTCATATACTTGTGCATTCGCTGAAATAATGTGAATGGACATAATTGCCAGAAAAGCGACTAATAAAAAAGCAAGGACTTTCTCACCAGGAGTGATCTTGGCATGTCGTTTAACCTTTTTTATTTCTTTTTCAGGCTGTTGTGCTGGTTGATACTGATATTGTTTCCGCGCTAAATTACTCAAATAAAAGTCCCCTCCATCTCCATAATTATCTTTTATATTATGATGATGTTCAAAAAGTCCGGTAAAAGACACTTTACTCGATTACGAGAACGCCTCGGCCCTTTACCGCTCTCTTTGAACACGTACTATATGTACTATTTTTTTTCAGCAATCCTTAATTTTGCTGATCTAGCACGATTATTAGCCTCTAATTCTGTTTCACTTGGGCTAATGGGTTTTCTGTTAACCAATTGTAGTATCGGCTCATAGCCTTCGGGTATGACTGGCATCCCCGGTGGTAATGGCGGCCCTTCACTTGCTGCCTTAAAGACCGTTTTACAAATTCGATCTTCCAAAGAGTGGAATGTAATCACACAGATTCTGCCACCTGGCCGAAGCAATTCAATCGCCTGTTGTAGCGAAGTTTCAAATGCATGCAACTCATCATTCACCGCTATTCTAATCGCCTGAAAGATTCTTTTAGCAGGATGTCCACCTTTTCTGCGGGCAGGTGCTGGTATTCCTTCTTTTATAAGTTCAACTAATTGACTTGTTGTTTCAATTGGTGCCTTTTCTCTAGCAGCTTCAATTTTCCTCGCAATTTGCTTTGAAAATTTTTCTTCACCATACTTGAAAAAAATTCGTACCATATCACCATATGACCACTCATTTACAACTTCATAAGCTGAAACAGCACTACTGCGGTCCATTCTCATATCAAGTGGTGCATCGTGATGGTAACTAAAGCCTCGCTCAGGATCATCTAACTGTGGGGAAGAAACCCCCAAATCATATAATATCCCGTCTACCTTTTGTATTCCAAGCTCAGCAAGTCGATCCTGGAGATGAACAAAATTACTTTGGATCAATATGAGCTTGTCCTGCTCATGAGAGAGTGTTTCTCTTACATGGGAAATCGCTGTTTCGTCTTGATCAAACGCAATTAATTTTCCCTGGTTCGATAACTGTGAAAGGATTTTTTGGGAATGGCCGCCACCACCTAAAGTACAATCAACATATACCCCTTCAGGGTGAATGTTCAGTCCTTCCGATGCTTCATTTAATAAGACTGTCGTATGTTTAAACATGATGCCCCCTATTCTTCCCCTAACCCCTAGTTGTATTATAGGATGTTCAAAACTTCCGGACATCAGCGTAGTCGCCGACTTGGTCTTTTATCCTTCTTTTTGAACACGCACTATTAGTAAATTAAATATCAAAATCAATCATATTCTCAGCAATTTCTGCAAATGATTCTTCTGATTCTGTAAAGTATTCTTCCCAAATTCCTTTATTCCAAATCTCTATTCGATTGGAAACGCCTAAAACTACACATTCTTTCTCTAATTTTGCATAACCAATCAGTGTGGTGGGGAGGTTGATTCTACCTTGTTTATCGATCTCACATTCAATTGCTCCAGAGAAGAAAAACCGCGTAAAAGCTCGTGCATCTTTTTTGGTCATCGGTAAGGTTTTTAACTTTTCCTCTAATTGGCGCCATTCATTAAGAGGATATCCAAATAAGCATTGGTCAAGACCCCTTGTAATAACAAAGGATTCTCCAAGAGAGTCTCGGAATTTTGATGGGACGATTAATCGCCCTTTCGTATCAATGTTATGTTGGTATTCTCCCATGAACATGAGACATGCCCCCACTTTCTATCTCTAATTTACCACAACCTACCACTTTTCACCACCTTTTTTTCTTCACAAATAAAAAAGACTTCTAATCGCCGAATAGTCGACTGATTAGAAGCCCTAAAAATCTATATTTTAATAATTTTGTGCTTTCCATCAAATTCAAATGGCAAGGACATTAATTGGTGGATAAATTGGTCTCCTCTTTCGTTTAGATAATAAAAGATATTCCATATCCTTTCCTGAGGACTGCCATTCGGGCGTAGTGACCTTTCAACACGCTCATATTTTGCCACTTCACTTTTATACCTTTCTTGCACAAACCAATCTGCTTTCTTTTTTAGAAACTCAATTTGTTTTGTATGAAAGGTAAGATTTTTTTGTGCAAGAGGTAAAAGCCCGCGTTCTGTATCATCAAGCCGTTCGAAAATGGATTGATATCGTTCTTCCATGTACTGATTGATATCGTCCAGCATCGTTTCTAAATGTTGGTCTGTCACAGAATCAAGATAGACTTTTTTTGGTTTCTCTACTCCATTTTTTAAAACATTCTCGATCGTTAATTGTAAATCATGTACGTCTCGCTCAATATTTGATTCAATAAAAGTAATGTTTATCCGCGGTATTAGGGGCGGCATTTTCATATCCCATAATTCAAATGCTTGTTTTAACTCACCCCAATAGGCAATTTCCCCGGGTCCAGCAATAAATGCAAGAGAAGGGAATAAAAACTCTTGCATCAGCGGTCTGGTGACGACATTATTGCTAAAAAGCTCCGGGGTCTCTTGAAGCTTTTTACACAAATCTTGGCGATCCATTTGCCAATCTGATTTTTCAACTTTAAATCGATCTAGTTGGGAATCATAATCCAATAAGAGACGTTCCTTTCCCTCATACAGAAATAAATTGGCTGATTGTTGATGAATCTCAATCATTCGATTAAATCCATTATCAGCAAGAAGCTCTTGCTGGTTTAATACCTTCTCTGTAATCAGTGATGCTTGCTCCATCACTTTTGCAAAAACTGGCTTTTCCAACTCTCTTAAATGTGGATCCGCTGCGTCAATGACTAACAATCCATAGTCTTTAAATAACGTCATGATCAATGTTGTAAAAAAATCAGTTATTGTTTCACTCCGATTACTCGCCTCCAGTACAGAAGCGAACACTTCTTTCGTATATTTACGTTCTCCTAGATGCATAAAAATAGTTTCCAGCCATTTTTGCATTTCTTCTTTGTCATATACGATATCAGATGCCATTTGTTTCAGGCCCTTTTGTTCTGGGAAATTGACCTTCTTCATCTTATTTCCAACTTCAGTATACACATGATTAATTTCTAAAAAATCATGGTCTTCCCCGGCGATCCAAAACACAGGAATGACAGGAGTTCCTAAATTTCTTTCTTGTTGTTCGGCTAATTTAAGTATGGAGATAACCTTATGTATAGTGTAAAGCGGGCCAGTTAATAACCCTGCTTGTTGCCCTCCTATCACAACTGTGGATTGCTCATTTTGTAATTTTTCAAGTGACTTCCTTGTTTCTTCAGACGTTGGGAAACGCTCCATATAGTTTTCGATACAGGCAGCAAGAGCTTTGCGATTAAAATTCTGCTTCATTAAATCGTTATAGCGATTTTTATAAACCTCGTTCTCTGTTATATCATAATGAAAAAAACCTTTCACGGGTTCTTTTTGTTCCATATAAAGAGAAGCAAAGTCGTTCGTTGCTGGAATGACGATGCTTTCAATTTCCATAAATGACTTCCTTTCATGCATTGGTAAAGGTAGATAAAAGTATAGCAAAATGAAGAAAAAATTGATATTAAATTGTCCTACTGGCTCTACAAAATTTCCTTCTTTTTAGAGGCGGCTTCCTCCTCCATACCTTTAATCATTTCAAAGATCATTGTAGTAAGGGGTAAAATCATATCCATTTTTTCAGCATACTCTAGAACAGATCCAAGGATCGCATCAATTTCCGTCTTTCTTCCTTCCAGCATATCACTAAGCATAGAAGAACGGTTTTCCTTTGTACTACGACAAATATAAATTACTTTCTCTAATGAATGGTTGGGATCTATTTCTGGGAATACCGAGGATATTTCGGCATGCAGACTTTTGAATATCTCATAATAATAAGGATTCTCAATCAAGCTACCGTTTTTCACTTTAAGTATGGACGTTAAAGGGTTAATTACGCTGTTGGCGACTAATTTCGCAAGAATTATTTCCTTATAATTTTTATGAAAGCAAAAGGGAAATGCTTTCGCCTCACTTTTAGGAAAACAGCTTATTTCTTCTTGATTTCCTCGAAAAAGTGCAATATTCGTGACCCCTTCGCCTGTATGTTGAATATGGTTCCCCGCTAATTTCTTCACCCCATGCTCAACCGTTCCGACATAAATTGTTTCTTGTGGCAATGTCTCTAACAATTTAATATGCCCAATCCCATTTTGAATAAATAAAAGTGGGGTTTCAACGGGCACAGTAAGGAGATCCTTCATTAAAGATACAAGATTATATTGCTTCACAGCAATCACGGTTAGATCCAGCTTTTCCAATTCCTTAAAATTAGCGTTAGCCGTTACCTCTTGCTTTATATGTTTGTGAGAATTTGACAATATGATCCCCTTTTCATTAATATCCCTAGCCTGCGCCTCCGTTCTCGTAAGCAATACAACTTGATGATTTAAACTAAGGTAGGTGCTAAATAACAGACCGACTGCACCTCCACCAAGAATACCTATCTTCATCTCATCACCTACATTTTTATTTTCCTTCATTCTAAAATAGCATCCATTCAAATAAACTGATTTTTTATTAACTTTATATTATAATATTCCTAATTGAAATGCATATATCAGATATATAATACTTGGATTAGGAGGTGTGCAAATGCCACAAAGTGTAAAGAAGCTCAAGATTAATTTTAAAACGCTAGAAGAATTTAAGCAATTTAAAGAGTTCGGTATACAAGAGCTATCGATGATTGAAGACCTGCAATCAAATATGATTGAAGATAATTCTTATTCCCCATTCTACGGGATCTATTTTGGTGATAAACTAGTTGCCAGGATGAGTTTGTATCAACATTCTGCTAAATATGATCAATATTTTAAACCTCCCCAGGACTATCTAGAAATATGGAAACTGGAGGTCCTACCTGGATATCAGAAAATGGGATTTGGCAAAGCGCTTATAGAATATGCAAAAAGCTATCAAATGCCGCTTAAAACAAATCCGCGCATGAACTCCCGAGCTTTTTTTGAAAGGATGGGTTTTGAACCAATCCATTATGAAATAGAACGTGATCGTGGCGAAGAACCATTTGTATGGTATCCAAAAGGGGTAACGTTCCAATCATTTTAACAAGATATGAAACTATTTTAAATGATGGTCGTATAGTAGTATGTAAACATTTATATCTAGGAGGTATTTTTTTGAAAAGAACAGGTGAGGTTACATTAGGAATTATTGGAGTTGTATTAAGTGCATTAACCAGTTTGATTGGGATGTTCTTCGTATTTATGGGATCAGATGCCGTGAAAAATGAGATGGCTAATGATCCAACAATTGCGAATGATCCAACATTAACATTGGAAGATATGAATAGCTTCTTAAGCATTTTCTCTGGAGCTGGATGGGCAATTATTATCGCATCTATTATCGGGCTTGTCCTTGGAATCATTGCGGTCTTTAATATTGTAGGGGATAAAAAACCAAAAGTAGCCGGCTGGGCGTTTATTATTGGCGCTGTGCTTACTGGTATCGTTTCTATCGGTATCGCTTTTCTTCCTGCTTTGCTTCTACTTATCGCCGGGATTATGTGTTTTGTTCGCAAACCACCGCTTGAAGATCCAATCCAATCACAAACTTTATAAAGCGAGATTGCCATCAGTAGGAGGTTTCTTTATCCCCCACTGATGGTTAGCGAGACTTATCGGGGTGTTAGCGTCGGTTATCCCTCACTTAGACTTCTTTGAAACTTCCTAGTCTTGAAGTGGGGGTCTTACGGACGGTTGCACCGGGATAAAGTGAAACTTTAACAGTTGGGGACTACCGCCCGTTAGTGCGGGTTAAACATAGGACCAACAGAAGAGGAGCCGATGGATATACTCGGCTCCTCTTCTTATTTTACATCCTGTGTCTCCGCTTCTTCCGTAAATTCATCTGCTATTTTCCTTGCCTTATCTAAAAGATACATTAAAGAATGATAATCTTTTTTTAATTGCTGATACTTTCCAGCCATTTCTTTCACTTCTTCATTTGCTGCGATGTTTAAGAGCTCAAGATTTCGAACTTCCTCCTTTAAGCGTTTATTATTTGATTTATAATAATCTAATCCTGCCAGCTCCTTCTCTATTTCGCTAAGAAGTGAAGTAGCATTTGCCAATATGCTGGATGATGACTGTTGCTCAAACGAGGCGTTCTCTGACTTTTGTGAATCCACTGTAATTGCTTGAGCCTCTCCCGCTTTTAATTGTTTCCTTTCCTTTTTAGCCTGATTAATTTCCCCTTTATATTGCTTCCTAATATTAGAATTCCATCGGAACCCACATGCTGCAGCGGTTCTTTTCAATTGCTTTCCAGCCTCTTCAAACGCTTTAAGCTGGGTACTTGCCTTACGTATGTGAGATAACACTAATTCAGCTAATAGAAGATCCTCATCCGAAGACCACGCATCTTGCCGTGAAGTTGTCATTTTATCACCTCTACTTTTTTGTAAGTATATGCTCTTAGACTGAAAGATAGAATCAGCCTTTGAGAAAAGCGATAGAAAGACAACATAAATGAATAAAAAGCTGGAAAGAATCTTCCGTTTATAAAGCGAGACTGCCATCAGTAGGGGTTTCTTCATCCTCAACTGATGGTTAGCAAGACTTATCGGGATGTTAGCGTCCGTTATCCCCACTTAAACTTCTTTGAAATTTCCTAGTCTTGAAGTGTGGTCTTACGGACGGTTGCACCGGAATTAAAGGATACATTCTAGACACTGGAGCTGGATCGCCCCCGATATTAATAATCTAGGCATTAAGAAAAGCGCAAGCGCCTTGCTCAGCCCCGACAAGCAAATGTTCTGAGACAAGAAAAGTCCGGTTTTGACTTTTATTGGCTCAGGTTATTTGACCTCGAGGGGCTAGACGCTGGAGCTAGATCAAAACACTAGCCAAAATTTTATACTTTCTTATCTTTAAAAAAAGTGTGTAGAGCCATGGTCTCTACACACTTTTTATTTACATTTAGTTATTCACAACTTCATTACCTTTATAAGTTCCGCATGCTTTACAAACGCGATGACTAAGTTTCTTTTCTCCGCAATTTGGGCAATCAACCATGCCTGGGACTAGTAATTTATAATGAGTTCGGCGTTGTCTCTTTGCCGTTTTTGAAGTTCTTCTTTTTGGTACTGCCATAAATTCCCACCTCCTTAAAATCAAGTACAGTATTATTTCTCTTCGTTTTCTAGCAAAGCAGCGAGCCCGGCTAAACGAGGATCAACTTTTTTATTCTTCTGTTTTTCCGCTTCATATTCGTCTTCTGTCATAACATTCCAATCTTTTCCCGATTGTTTGGCACTTGCCAACGCTTCTTCCGAGAAAACTTGTATAGGAATATCTACAAGAATCAATTCCTCTATGACAGGGAGCAAATCCACTACTCCATTTTCTGGTTCATGAACAAATTCATCGATATCTTCACTGTGAACTTCCGATCTTTGAAGTGAAAAAACCTCCGTTGAAAAAATATCGATCGGATAATCAGTATCCACTAGTGTACGAGAACAAGGTAAAACTAAATGACCATTCAATTGTAGGTGAAAAGTGGCGCTCTCAGAATCCACCTGGATATTCCCCTTAACCTCGATTAGAGAAGCTTCTCTAATGTCAGGATTTCGGTTCATAAGCTCGTTTGTAATATCAACTTTTTGATTAATTTCCTCTTCAGTATCTCGTAAATTTCGCAATTGAGAAACTGTCCATTTCATGTTTATCACCTCTTGGCAACAAGAATAATTATAGCCTCCGGGTTTTCGTTTGTCAATATATGTACTTTACATTTTCTTTCTCATATTATTTTGTCCACTTAATTGAAAAATAGTCTCATTAGTTAACCATAATAATATTATGTATCATTTCTATGAAAGAGGATTATTTTTATTTTTCTTCAACCTTTAGTATCATAAATAGAAAGTTAAATTGCAGGGGGAGCAATCATGAGAACAGTCGGAATTGTCGTGGAATATAATCCGTTTCATAATGGACATTTGTACCAATTGCAAAAAGCCAAAGAAGATACACATGCTGATATCGCCATATGCATCATGAGTGGCAATTTTTTACAACGAGGAGAACCTGCTCTCGTTTCAAAATGGTCTAGAACAAAAATGGCATTATCAGCAGGAATTGACCTTGTCATTGAGTTACCCTTCGCTTTTTCAGTACAAAAAGCTGAAATTTTTGCTTATGGAGCCGTTTATTTGCTTGATGCATTGAACTGTAGTCATATTTGCTTCGGGAGTGAATCAGGTCAGATTTCTGATTTTCACAATACAATCAATTTTGTACATCATCACCGTTTACAATACGAAAAATATATTCATGAATTTATAAAAGAGGGAATGAGTTATCCCTCTGCTTTATCAAAAGCCTATCAAGCACTGGATCCAGGGAAAGATTTAATTGATTTATCTAAACCAAATAATATTCTTGGGTTTCACTATATGGAGGCTGCTTCCGAGATAAACTCTCAGCTACGGTTTCTTACGATCAAAAGAAAAAACGCTGGGTATCATGATCCCTCTGTGAATGAAACAAATATAGCAAGTGCTACCTCCATAAGAAATAGATTACAACGAACGGAACAAACCGATTCAATTAAAAACTATATCCCCAAGACCAGCTTGTCCGAATTACAACACTACCTTGTTGAATTTGGTCAGCTCCATTCTTGGGAAAATTATTGGGACTATTTGCAATATCAGATTTTATCTAAGAGTAGTAAAGAATTAGAAGCCATTTACGATATGGAGGAAGGGCTTGAAAATCGATTTATCCGAGCCGCTCAAACAGCTAAAGACTACCAAGGTTTCATGGAGATAATGAAAACAAAAAGATATACATGGACAAGGTTACAACGAATCTCAACTCAAATTCTTCTAAATATCCAGAAAGAGCAAATCCACGATTTGGGAAGGAAACCCCAATATATTCGTCTCCTTGGCATGAGTGATGTTGGTCAAAAATATTTAAGGTCGATAAAAAAGGATTTACAAATCCCTTTGATTTCTAAGGTCTCCGCACAACAGAACCAAATGTTAGCGCTGGATATAAAAGCTACTCATATGTATGCACAAGGATTACCAGAACCATACCGAACAAAAATGCGCGATCTTGATTATAGGCAACCGCCTATTATGATATGAACTCGGATTACTACTAGATCGTGTAAAGCTAATATGAGTAAGAATGGCGTGGCGATTATTGCCACGCCTCTAGTCTTAGCCGGCCATCCATAAAGCGAGACTGCCATCAGTAGGAGTTTTCTTCCTCCCCCACTGATGGTTAGCGAGACTTATTGGGGTGTTAGCGTCCGTTATCCCCCACTTAGACTTCTTTGAAATTTCCTAGTCTTGAAGTGGGGGCTTACGGACGGTTGCACCGGGATAAAATCAATCCGCTCCCGCTTTTCTTGATGCAGTTCCAGCGCCTAGCCCCGAGAAGCTCACTGGAGGTGAGTTCATCGGCGTTGCCACAGGATGTGGCGCCCTTAGCCGATGTTCCACCTATAACCTGAGACAATGTAAGGCAAAGAACGCCTTTCTTTGGCTCAAAACATTTGCTTGTCGAGGCTTTTCAAGGCGATTCCGCTTTTCTACTTATACTCTTGTATTATTTGTTTAATCTTAGGGAGTTGTCTTAGTGTTTCCTCTTCCCCTCTTTTGATAATCTCTTCAATGTTTTTGAATGATCTTGCACTGAATTCTTCCACATTGGGTCGGAGCATTAAATCTGATTCACTTTCTCTTACTGTTCCGATTTCGGTTTGCATAATATCAAGGCTTTGCATAATGACATCATACACTGTCGTAATTTCCGCCTTTTTGTTGACGATAGCGACATCTGAAGCTAAAACAATATCGGCACCCATTTTCCTAACTGCGGAAATCGGAATTTTATCTACGACGCCGCCATCTACGAGTAGTCTACCGTTGATTTTTACAGGTGTAAAAATTCCAGGGATCGCAATGCTCGCGCGAACAATCCGAGCAATATTCCCCTTACTAAATTCTACCTTTTTTCCCGTCTGTAAGTCCGTTGTTATTACCTTGACGGGAATATTTAATTCTTCAAGGTTTTTTCCATGCATAAATAAATGAATCAGATTCTCTATTCTTTTCCCTTCTATAAATCCCATTTTAGGAATGGTGAAATCAAGATAATGGTTTCTTTTAAACGCAATTGAAAGCTTAGTTAATTGCTCAAGATCATGGCCAAATGCATAAAAACAACCGACTAGGGCGCCCATGCTACTTCCTGCGATCATATCAATCGGAATTGAATGCTCCTGTAAGATTTTTAATACTCCTAAATGAGCAAAACCTCTGGCTCCTCCAGACCCCAGTGCTAAGCCTATCTTCGGCATGCCCCATCGCCTCCTGGAACATCTTATGGTCTAAATGCTGTTTTTATGAGTATATTGATTATGTGGATGTTGGACAGGGGGTATACAGTATTGAGTAGGTTCACTTTGTCAAAAATGAAAACATTACTATTAGCAACATCGGTCTCTTTAATGGCCATATCCATGATCGCTATGCCAGACGAATCATTGAAAGCATCCATACGTGGATTAAAAATGTGGTGGGAGATTGTCTTTCCATCGCTCTTCCCATTTTTTGTCATATCCGAATTATTAATTGGATTTGGCGTTGTTAAATTCTTGGGCGTACTTCTCGAACCTTTTATGAGACCTTTTTTTCGTGTTCCTGGAGTTGGAGGGTTTGCTTGGGCCATGGGCATGGCCACTGGTTTTCCAGCTGGTGCTAAACTAACGGTTCGATTAAGGGAAGAAAAACAATTAACCAAAATCGAGGCACAAAGATTGGTCTCTTTCACAAATTCATCTAGCCCATTGTTTATTTTTGCGGCCGTTTCAGTAGGTTTTTTCAATAATCCTCGTTTAGGCCTTTTACTAGCCGCCGCACACTATTTAGGAAACTTTTTTGTAGGTTTTATTATGCGCTTCTATGGTGTAAAAAAACAAAAGCGGGAAAGAGAAAAAAAGCCAGTACTAAATATTTCTCAAGCTCTTTCAGCTTTGCACCAAACGAGAATTCACAATCAACAACCGATTGGAAAACTTCTAGGTGATGCCGTCATGTCCTCTATTCATACCTTACTGGTTGTTGGCGGCTTTATTATTCTTTTCTCTGTGCTCAATAAATTACTGTTCCATCTTCATTTTACGCCTGCCATCGCGTCAATACTGGATTACATTTTGCCAATTTTACAATTGCCAAAAGAATTTGGTAACTCGTTAGTAGCAGGAATTTTTGAAATCACATTAGGGAGCCAAATGGCTAGTGAAGTACAGGGATCATTACTCTTGCAACAAGCGATTATTGTGAGTTTCATTCTTGGTTTTAGTGGTTTTAGTGTTCATGCACAAGTTGCTAGTATACTAGCAACCACGGATATTGATTATAAACCGTTTTTCTTTGCTCGCGTGTTACATGGATTCCTTGCAAGTATATTTACGGTCTTACTTTGGAAGCCTTTTTCTAATTATTTTCATATTCAGGCAATGGACACAGCTGTACCTGCCTTTCTTCAAGAGCATGACCGCTGGTGGGAGGCGATATTGCTAGCGTTTAGCAAGATTGGACCACTATTTACGATCCTCTCCCTTGTATTTTATATTTTCTTCTACCTAAGAAAGATGAACAGTAGTAGACTATAAAAAGTCAATCTGCTGAAGGTGAATTTCGACTATTTCATAACGGATTTGTGTGCATTCACGGTCCTATGAACTCTTTTTCGCAATTTCGCAGCTGATTTGTGTGCGTAGCTACCTTCTCTGAACTACTTTTACAGCAAATTTAGGTAAGCCGGTTCAGGGACGATTTCTTCTGTTGGCATTTTACATTTGGAGCTTTCATATCTTTTTTAAAAAAGCTGTATTAATCCAGTGACTAAAAATCACGGATCAATACAGCTGTCGATTCAAAAGCTTATTTATTAAATTTCTTCTCCAGCGCTTTTTCTACTTCTTTTGGCACTAGTTCAGAAATATTCCCTTTATATTTCGCTACTTCTTTTACAATACTTGAACTCAAAAATGAATATTGGTTATTTGTCATAATAAAGAATGTTTCAATCTGTTCATTTAACACGCGATTCATAGAGGTGATTTGCATTTCATATTCGAAGTCCGAAACTGCTCTCAATCCGCGAATAATCGCTTTCGCTTTTACTTTTTGCGCATAATCAACAAGTAAACCGTCGAATGTATCGACAATAACATTATCAAAGTCCTTTGTTACTGCTTTTAAGAGTTCTAATCGCTCTTCGACAGAAAACAAAGACTTTTTTGAAGAATTATTCAAAACCACAACGCGAACTTCCTCAAATACTTTTGCTCCTCTTTGAATAATATCCATATGCCCCATTGTAACGGGATCAAAACTCCCTGGACAAACTGCAATATTTTTCATGATGTCCCCCTTGCTACTTCTTTATAAATGGATAGAGCAGTGATACCAAACTGACCCTTCTTATCACAATGTAACTCCCCCACGCTCGTAGGCAGCGGCAGTTCAGAATCATGTTCCACTATAATCATTCCTTGCTGTTTAAGCAGATTATTTTTTTCAATGGTATGTAAGATGGCTTCTAATTTTTGTCGATGATAAGGAGGATCCAGGAAAATATAATCAAATTGGATATCCCTTTTCAATAAAGCTTTTAAGGCGCGTTCTGCATCATTCCGATAGATTTCTACTTGGCTGTTCATTTTGCAATATTGAACATTATTTCTGATTGTTTGAATAGCTTGACGATCTCTATCAATAAAGATCACTTTTTCCATTCCGCGACTTAGTCCTTCGATGCCTAACGCTCCACTCCCTGCGAATAAATCGAGGGTGATACCACCGGTAAAGTAAGGCCCAATGATATTAAATAGTGTTTCCTTTACCTTATCGGTTGTAGGTCTTGTTCCATTTCCAGGTACTGCTTTTAACGTTCTTCCTTTTAATGTTCCAGAAATAACTCTCATCTCGTCACCAAATTTTATAGATTTCTTATAATTTCTATGGCTAGAATACTAGCCAACATTCATCCCCCTAATCAAAGTCTTCTTATTAAAACATTCTATCCCGGTGCCACCCGTAGATGACAGTCTCGCTTTATCCTACCACATTCTAAATTATCTATACAAATGAAATATGCAGTTCTCCTTCAAACTGTTTATCTTTACTGAAGTTTCTTAGCTACATTCGTATATTTCCATTAACTATAGGTAATAATAACCTTAATGGCATCAAAATGATGCTGTTGCCAACCGCGGAGAAGACTTACATTCCCCTTAAGTTCTTCCTCCGGTTTCTCCTCTCCCTTTTGCCTTCTAAACCGTTTAGACGGAAATGGAAGGACCCTGCAGAAATGCAGGGTTATTTTTCTTTTATTCGAATAGTATTTGCATCTGTTTCAATTTCTACATTAAACAATGTAGGGATAAAGGGAATCTCCATCATGATCATTTCCTGATAAAATTGAACAGGCGCTTTGTCGATGCCATATCGTTGTTCATTTAAATCAAAAAATCGCTTTTCGGGATAGAATTGATAATGTATCTTTCCTTTATCTGCTTGAATAGTATGCTGATCCGTTATCTGTACCTGAAAATTTAAAGTCTTTAATAGAGGGATAGCATCGATCAGCCATTGATCGCTTTGCTGTAAAACATTTATTTCTCCCCTATCCTCTCCATTGAAAAGCAATTTTCTAGAATCATCTCGTATTAATGTTAGAAAAGGCTTGTCTTTCGCCGTATTACGAGTGAAAAAACGAATCTCCCCATTCAAAATATCACTCAACATCAAGTCAAGATCTTCACTCTTCAATTGTTTTTGCTTAAAGGAACGAAGAATCTGTGTCCATTTCTCAACTTGTTGTTTGGATAGATACTGGTTAAGCTCTGTATACATTTTCTTTGCCTTAGGATTCCTTGGTGTCTCATCAATGATCATTGCGGCTAATACCTCAGATAGCCATTCCTCTTCTTGTTTGAATGAAAAAGTATGTATCAAATCGTTTATGACTACTTGTTGATGAAGATCTTTCATATTATCTTTTGGTTGCCTAATCCATAGTTGATCTTTGCTTATTTCTTTATGCTGATCAGTCAGGATAAGATATAAGGACTCTCCACTAAATGGTTCATAGTTGATTTTTTCCATGATTTTGCTTGCATTTGTCGCATACAGGACTATATTTTCATGAACTTCAACACTATCTAATGGTTTCTGTTGCCAAAACAAAGTAACATCGCTTTCTATTCCCTCTAAATAATAATAATCTAAAAGATCCATTTCTTTCCTCATTGCTTTTCTTGTATTCCCAACCCAGCTTCCTGCTCTCCAATTAGATTCACTTAGTTGGATTATATGCGAATGAACATCAACACCCTCCAATTGAATAAGCCAATCTTGCAATAAAAAACTTTTAGGTTTCTGTTCAGGGGCTGGAATAGTATAAGTAAAAATAATTTTTTCGGCTTTTACCTCTATATAAGGATCTTCTAATGAACAAATTTCATTGTTTCCATAATCACATTGGATATCATCGTTTAGCTTATCCGGGATTTTCAACTTAAATAGCTGATTGGGCAAGTCTTCGATCTCCTGCTTAATTTGAAATTGCCCTTTAGTATGTTGAATATTGATCACTTGATTGGCTGGTATTGCTACATTGTCATCATCCAAAGAATAAACTTTCCATTGATAAAATAATGTGCTCCCAATTAAAAGAAGCAGCATAACGATCAAAATCACCTGTCTCTTCACTGCTATTCTCCTTAGTCGTTCTACTAAAGATATCGACACGATAAAAAGCTGTCACAGGAGAAAAGATCTTGTCCTAATAAAAAACAGGATTTCTTTTTCTGCTGTAACAGCTTAATTCATATTTACAAACCAATTCGATAGTCATATTCTTTTGCCTTATCTGGCTTAGAATTCTCATACACCGTTTTTAAGAAAGGTTTATAGGATAATTCAGCTTTTTTGACAAAAGGCATAGAAGCTAGTTTTTCGGCTTTTTCCTCGGCCTCTGCTTGTGCGGTGTACATGACTACATATTTCATCCGTTTGGATACATAATGAATAGAGCCGTATCTTCTTAAGGTTTTCACATTCTTTAAATTATATAGCCAAATGATCAATCCTTGTCTGTCATTAAACATATATCTTCCCCTTTAGTTCGTGTTCAATCAGGCACAAGAAATGCAAAGTATCATTTTCACCAAACTGTTTGAACACTTTAATTGACTTAAGCCGAACAACCACAGCCCCCGCCAGTACCACAATTTCCACCACAAGATGAACCTGTCTCGAAAAATGGATTTCCAGTTGGAACTTTTATTTGTTCTGAAACAGAACGAGCAATCAATACACTTACTTCATCTAATAGTGATTGTAGTTCGTTTTCTGCCCTGCGGAAATTAGCAATGTTTTCATCCAAATCCATTTCCCTTTTCCGCTCCCTAGTCTTCACCATGATGTCTTTATAATCAGGATGGTATCGTCCGAATCTTTGAACGTCTTCGTATAAATCTTTTATCTCAAGAAACGACTTGATCTTCCGTTGCGTCTCCGGATCTTCTTGCAATTTACTATAAGTTAATCTATATTGATCGGCGACCTCTGAATGGATAATTTGGTTACCAATGCTTTCGGCTTTTTCTAATAATTGAACAGTTTCGATTGTAGCAAGCATACGCTCACCTCCAATCGCTATTTTACCATGTTTCGAATAAGGTTGCGACCATTCTTCACAGTTTGACCATAATTTATCATTTCTGCAGCTCTTGACACTCTATATTTAAAAAATATTCACCTCAAAGCTCTTGGATACATGAGAGGTTTGGTCATTCAGTCCCACAACGTCTACTTTCATTTTATGTGATCCAGCCCGTAAGTTTTTTATAATGAATGCTGCTGTATCGTATTCGTCGTAAAATTCACCATCAATATAGACATTAATTTTCGCAGAATTTTTCTCCGCTTTGTTAAAAGATACCATTGGAACAAAACATTCAACTTTGACATGATTTCCGTCAACAAAATGTTGAATGCCAGCTTCTTTCTTCTCCAGTTCTGCTGCCTTCGCTTTAAAAGATTCAGGTTCAGGTATTTTTTGACCACAACCAGTCATTAAAATGAATACAATTGATAGAAAGATCAATCTCCACATCATTATCACTCCTCTTTTGTAGTTTTCACAAAAGGGAGAGCTTCATACAAGAAATATTACTTTGAGGCGTTCAATGCCTGAAACATATTCATCATCATCGATGCCATATGCATATTATTTGAAAATTTCTCTACACGATGAGGGATCGTCTTTTTAAAGTAGTGTAATGAGGCAACCTCAAATTGTTCAAGCAGTTCTGGTTCTCGTGATAACTTCCGATACCATTGTGGTTGTTCTCTTAAAAACTGTGTTAATTCTTTCTTATTATGGATATATTGAATCACTTCCTGACGCATGCTTTAACCCCCTCTAATCTTTTCTAAAAGAAAAAGGATTATTCGGTTTTGCTTGTTGAGCACCAGCTGATGGCGTACCTGTCTGACCACCTGATTGGTTAAATTGAGTTAAAACACCTTGAACAGTACCAATTGCCTGACTTAGTTGTTGAATATGATGTTGCAATTGATTTCCATCCATATTCTTTATAATCTTTGTGATCTGACTTAATGACAATTTACTATCTTCGTCCTTTTTTTCACTGTTTTCCGTTTTACCTGTACTTTCAGTTTTCCACTTAGGGTCATCTTCTCCAAGTAGATACCAATCCTCGAATAACTCTTGCCAGGTATACTCTTCCCGACGAACCGCTTTAATTAAATGGGGGTTTTGCTGAATAAAATCTTTAAATTCCTTTACGGAAGGATGGAGATCCTTATCCATTATCATTCACCTCATCTATACAATCGTCCTATGTATAGGTTATGTTGGCTTGTGAAAAAAGTGAGTAAAAAGCTGATAGCGAAAATCTTAGGAATTCGCTGGTTAAAAAATGAATAAGTCTAGGAAACCACGCTATCTCTTATTCCACCTCAATGAAATTTTGCGTATAATATCTTCGATAAACCCCTATACCTAAGTTTGTATATGATTTATCCAGTAACGTCTGTCTATGAGCATCAGAATTGAGCCAGCCTTCCACTACAGCCGGGCCATCTATATAATCTTTAGCAATATTCTCAGCAGCTTCGTTCGCTTCAATTCCCTGTACACCAAGTCGTTCAGCAAGAGAACCATATTCAGGTGAATTATGGGAAAAATAGTCCTCCATGACCATATCCTTGCTATGATCATAGGCGACAGCCGCTACATCTTCATCCCATTCCAGAGGATATAAATCAAATCGTTCCCTAATAATATTGGTCAAATCAAATACTTGCTTCTTGCTCCCCTCTTCAATCGCTTGCCAATCATCTCTTTCTAATTCTTCTGGCTCTATTAGGTCACCATTGTAAACCAATTCATAGGGATTTTGAGTAATAAGCGTTTTGGTATCTAAAAAACGGACACTAAATAAAGTCCCGGTAAATTTATCAATGGCTAATTGAGCAAATATATCTCCTAGAGGAACAAGTGGCCGAATATATAAGTCCTCTTCCGATAATTCAAATCGATACGTCCCTTCCTCTGTAGACGCCGTAATTTCCGTTTCTAAAATAGTTGTTCGAAAAATATCCTCAATAGGCTGACCAATCGTATATGGTGAAACATTTAATTGGTTCCCCATCGCATATATCGTCACAACCTTCTTCTTTGCAACACCAACCTGCATATAGGTCCCGCTAAATCCTTTATATATCCACCAATCATATCCATAGGCAGATGGTTCAATTCTTTCTGGCTTGCCATAATCCTCTACAATGGCTTTGCTGTCTTTACCGATATAGACAGATAACCCTTCCTGAGGACGGGTCGTATCCTCCACTGTATTTCCATCATCCATAAAATAGTCGATCTTAGGAGGAGTAGCAGAATTCTGATCTTTCAATGGTTCATGATCATCCTCGTGAGTAGAATGTGAAAAAATCATGAACAAAAAAATAATTGTCGTCATAATACAAACACGAACAAAAGTACGCAGCCTTGACCCTCCTTTCTCGAAAAACAGTTTCTCTTTATTCTATCCCGAATTTAGCAGAAAGGAAAAATCCCACTAAATGAAGTTTTACTTTATTGTTATAGATATAATGATTCCATTCTAACATTGTTTTCTTCTCAATGAAAATGAATATAGATAGATTGAAGGCATTTCCACACTTTATTTTTTTCTTTAAAATAGAAAATGAAACCGTCTAAAAATTGTCACCTTTTCCCTAATCTTTTCCTACGGTTAAACGGATAAGATTGCAAGTTCATGTTATTTCGACTATTATATAAGAGGAATAATTGATTTTTATGATGCTAAAAGTAATTTGATAAGGCAGTTGGAACAAAAAGGAGGGACATATCTTGAAATTTGAAAATACTAGTATTGAAACATTACATATGGACTTAGATCGTTTAGATGAAGTAATGGAAGAAAACTCTATGGTACGAGCTGGACAATGGGATTATGAACGTGTCACGTATGACCACAAATTTCAAATTCGTGAAGGTACATACTATTTACGTGTTCAGGGCTATGCAACTCAGGGAGATGTTGGAGCACACGATGCTTTCATTCAACTTATGACCCCGATTCTTGGTAAGCATTATTATCCACATGGTGTTGAATATGGTGAAGATGAATACTTCCCAGAACATCTTGTGAAACAATGCCAACAAATGCTTGAAAAGATCTATAAAGACCTATCCGTGTTTGCTGATTAATTTGTTTAAAAAGAACATGAGGCCGATGCCCTCATGTTCTTTTTTATTTGTCGAGCTCTCAATTAGTCAATAATAATCCTCAACCCATCATTAAAAAGGTCCTCAACTGTCTGTCCAGCGGAAAAATATTCATTTATGCTTGCCGCCAGCAGAGGATATGCCTTCTGAAATTGTTCGAAATGAAAATCATGCATCTCCTTTTGGGTAGTGGCCGTTTGTTCTTCGATCACATGACCAAAAGTATAGCGAGTCGCGGTCAAAACAATCAAGCGGGACTGACGAAGACCTAGACCCGCCTCCACAAGAGTTTTCATCGCTTGCTCAGATAGATTCGCCATCGTCAACGAGAGATGCGCCCCTGCCACTACACGCCCACCATCAGTATATGAGAGCAGGGCACTCCGTAAACGGTTAAATAGAAGGATTAACCAATCTTGCCAGGGCTCATCCATATTCCGTATATGTATATTGGAAAACTCGATTTGTAAAATAGCCTCAGCCATTTCGTTAACCAGGGCATTTTTATTTTTAAAATGCCAGTATAAAGCTGGTGCCTGTACATCCAGTCTTTTTGCTAATTTTCTTAGCGTGACCCCTTCAAGCCCACTTTCATTGAGAAGCTCCAATGCCTCTTTTATAATTTGTTGTTTTTTTAGTGCCATGGCACGTCCCTTTCATTCCACTATATTTACTCTTGACATTATATCATAAGTGGCGTATATATTTACTTAACACCGTTAAATTTAACAGTGTTAAGTAAATCGTTTTAGGAGGTTTTATCATGAAAGCAGCCGTATTACACAAAATTGGAGACATTCCACAATACGAGGATTTTACAGATCCATCTCCAGGTAAGAATGATGTTTTGATTCATGTGAAAGCAGTCCCACTTGAAAATGTCGATCGGATGATCGTAAAAGGGGAACATTTTGCGAGTCGTCAATTTCTTTCTGAATTACCAGCAATTGCAGGGTTAAGAGGTGTAGGAGAACGTTCAGATGGTAAACTGGTTGGGTTCTCAAGCGCAAAGGCTCCGTATGGCGCCATGGCTGAAAAAACAGTTGTCCCAAAAGAATCTACGATTTTGATTCCTGATGGGATAAATGCTGAGACAGCAGCCGCACTTCCGTCTTCGGCATTGACATCTCTTTTACCACTTAAATGGGGCGTAAATATGGAGCCTGGAAAGACTGTACTTATCAATGGTGCAACCGGCGTTTCAGGTAAGCTTGCTGTCCAGATTGCCAAGTTACTTGGTGCAGGACGTGTTATTGGCACTGGTCGCAACGAAGTATCATTAAAACGAATAAAGGAGCTTGGAGCAGATACTGTAGTAGATCTTAAACAGTCTAAAGAGGATTTAAATGCATCCTTCAAGAAGGTGATAAATGAGGGTATAGACATCATTTTGGATTTTTTATGGGGCGATCCGACTGAAGCACTCATAAAAGCATTAGTTCCTCAAGAAATAAGTCTAAGCGGACAACGAACTCAACTTGTTCAAATAGGAGAAAAAGCTGGATCAGAACTTACACTTTCCGCAGATGCTTTAAGAACCTCAGGGCTTATAATATCCGGTGGAGCTTCAGGTATAACACCAGAATCTTTAAGCGAGGGCTCTAATTTGGTGTGGAAATGGATAAAAGAAGATAAGCTTTTTATGGACATGGAGATCATCCCACTTCAAGATATCGAGAACGTTTGGGAACGTTCAGATTTTCAAGGCAAAAGGATCGTCATTGTCCCTTAGATTCTTTATAAGCACAGTTAATAAGTGTGAGAATTCCCCACTGCCACGGGAGGCGTTTTATTAATTTTCAATTTTTATAATAAATCTCCGCTTTCATACAGTTATGGTTTGTTTATTACGATCACTTCCATATATAATAGTAAACAGATAAGAGTATGGAAGGGGAGCTATTTTGTCTAAACTTTCGAAAAAAACGTATATTATTGCTTTTATACTTTTGATCGTCATTGCAGTATTATTTTACTTTATTTTGCCTATATCTGTTCCACTGATCCTAGCTTTGTTTACGGCCCTTCTCTTAGAGCCGATCGTTGCTTTTCTACAGACGAAAGTGAAGGTAAATCGTCAATTTTCTATTATTATTGTTTTTGCTCTTTTTACCTTAGTCCTCGCTTTAACAATCTTTTTTATTTCTACAAAAGTTGTAGCCCAAGGGATTAAATTTATAGAGGATGCACCGGGTTATATCAATAATATAACCACTATTTGGCAAGATTATGAAGAAAATTTAAAGCATGCTGCACAGGATTTTCCCGATGAAGTCGTTAAAGCATTTACAGAAGAAATTAATAATGTTTTTGAGACGTTAATTGTTGGCCTTAAGCAATATGTGAACATTGAGAAAATCAGTGCTTTTTTATCCTATATCCCAAACTATTTGGTTAGTTTTATTGTATATCTTATCGCTTTGTTTTTATTTATGATTGATTTACCGCGTTTAAAAACAGGTGTTTATAAGTATATGACGGATAAAACCGCTGAGAAGTTTAAATTTATGACAACACGCCTTTCTTCTGTCATTATTGGCTTTTTTAAAGCACAATTTCTCGTTTCACTCATTATCTTTGCAGCAACCTTCTTAGGACTTTTAATCATCCAACCTAAGATAGCGCTGATGATGGCGATCATTATTTGGATTATTGACTTAATCCCTATCATTGGTTCAATCATTGTGATGGCACCATGGGCCTTGTACCATCTATTGGTTGGGGATACAGTGCTGGGTACAAAATTGGCCATTTTGGGAGTAATATTACTTGTCATACGGAGAACTGTTGAACCAAAAGTTATGGGACAACATCTTGGCCTGTCGCCACTTGCTACATTAATATCCATGTATCTGGGATTGAAGTTATTTGGAATATGGGGATTTATTATAGGTCCAGCTAGCTTAATCATATTCAAATCAGCAAGAGAAGCTGGAATTATTAAATTTAATTATAAAATATAAAATGCATTAAAAAAGCAATGACATATTCTGATGGAGTATTTATCTTAAAAATTGAAAGAGCCTGTGTGAAGTATACCTTTCAAGCAGGCTCTCTTAAGAAAAGATTTTATTAGCTATACCAAAAAGCTTGCTGATTATACATTTGTGAGTACACTCCAGTATAGTTCATTAATTCATTATGTTTCCCGTGCTCAACAATTCTTCCATTCTCTAATACATATATACAATCAACGTTCTTCGTCCAGCCTAATCTGTGTGAAATGAATATCGCTGTTTTATTTTGACAAACCTCGATTAATTTATTAAATATCTTCACTTCGGAGCTTGGGTCAATGGCCGAAGTCATTTCATCAAAGATAATCAGCTCCGCATCATGATAGAGTGCTCTGGCAATTGCTAGTTTTTGCCATTGTCCTCCCGATAATTGCCTTCCTCCCTCTATTACTTGCCCGACAACGACATCTAATCCGCCTAGTTCGTAATACAAATCCATTAATTCACATATTTTTAATGTTTCTATGATTTTCTGATCGTTATGGTGTTCACTCATATTTCCCAAAGTGATATTTTCCCTTAATGTTAATTCAAATCTTATAAAACTTTGGAAGACGATAGATATATCACCAGATAATTCTGATTGACCATTCCACTGGATTTCACCCGATGTAGGTTTATATTGGTCTAAAATTAATTTTATAAGGGTAGATTTTCCAGCACCATTCTCTCCAACTAATGCAATCTTCTCTCCCTTTGTAATCCTCATATTAATATCCGAAAGTATATATCTTTCGGAATTCGAATACTTGAAGTATAATTTTGAGATTACTATTGGGGCCACTGGATCAGAAATTTCGGTTTTTGATCTGTTATCATGTGTTTTCTTTAATCCCTCTCCCCATTTTAAAACTTCATGCAGATCAGACAATTTGTAACTACTCATATATAATCGGCTGAGTGGTATGGATAAACTCATGACTTGTCCCCCAACTGATAACAATGCTAAGAATAGAACAGATATTCCTCCGATCGTTACACTATCAGATCCATTCATTTTGTTAAGTAAATAGACTAATACAATAAAAATGGCGGTAGTCTGGATGATCGCAAGAAACATACCTATTTTTATTTCATATTTTCTGGCTCCATAACTTTGATTATATTGCCTTAGTGTAACCTTCCCCCATAAGTCAAGGAAAAAATGAAAGGCGTTATACACTTTTAATTCCCTAAGAACATTTGCATCCAAAAGTGAGTCGGAAAAATATTCACTCATTCTTCCATCAAAGGTGACCTCCTTTCCAACCTTTCTAACTTTTACTTCTACCATCATTCGAATAACTAAATTACTTATGATCAACAGTGAAACAATAAGTGTTATAAGAAAGTATCCATTCGTTGCGGCAAGCCATATTACACTGATTAAGGAAGATACCGTCCCCACTGTAGCAACTAAAAAGCCTGTTATTCCGTCCATGTCTTCACCAACTACACTCTTCGCGCGTTGTAAGGTATTTCCAAATTCTTTATCATCAAATTTCTTGAAATCAATTTTACTCGCCACGTTCGCAATCTCTGATTGGAACGAATAGGTGATATTGGCATTCATTTTAGACTTCAAGATGTTCGTTACACTACTGGAGAATGATTGAAGAGCATAGATCGAGACATATACTAATATTGGAAACATCGCTAGGTGAAGTAAGTCTTTCCAATCTGTAGTTCCTGAATGATCTGGAATTAAATTAATCAAATTTTTCTGTGCTGAAAAGGTATAAAAGGTTAATAACCCACTTAGTAATGGAATAATAAAGGTTAAGAAGGAAATAACAGGTGTTTCCTTAAAAATTTTCAATAGGAGTTGGAAAATATTGGCTAGCTTGGAATTCAATATTTATACCTCCTCATTTTTTGATGAGTATAATGTGGATTGCTGTCTAAACATTTTTTCATACTTTCCTTTAGCATTCATGAGCTCCTTATGGGACCCTCTCTCCACAATCTCACCATTTTCAAACATAAATATTTCGTCTACGAATTTTGTAATATAAAGCCGATGAGTAACAATAATCGAAGTTTGCTGGTCACCTAAATTTACAAATATATCAAAGGCCTTTTTTTCTGAATTAGGATCTAAGGATGCCGTCGGTTCGTCAAAAATTGTGAGGGAACTTTCTTTAAGATAGGCTCGTCCTATCGCCAGTCTCTGCCATTGCCCTCCAGATAAATCCAAACCGCCAAATTGAGGACCTAAGAAAGTATCCAGTCCTTCAGAAAAGCTGTCTGCATCAGCCTTTTTTAAAGCCTGTACTAAAGCCGAGTCATTATTTATCATCGAAATATTGCCTATCGCTACATTTTCACGAACTGGTCTAAGCAATTTTATAAAATCCTGGAATATGACTCTGCTTTCATTCGCAACATTGTGTATTTGCACTTGGCCATTTTCATTGGACCACTTGATTGTGCCAGAAGTAGGCCTGTACAAACCTAGGATCATTTTGACAAGTGTCGTTTTCCCTGACCCATTTTCCCCAACAAAAGCCACACTGCTTCCCGGCTTAATCGTAAAATTAATATTTTTTAACGTATCATGCTGATTGGTCGGATATTTAAATATCAATTGATTTGCGACAATCCCCAGTCCTTTAGACTGAAGGACTGAAGCTTCATCCGGAATTGCTTCTTCTTCCATTTTCAAATAGGAGGAATAATCAGTAAAACGCATATGACTAGCTTGCAGACCTGAATATGAACCTATGAATGAAGGAAAGATGACATACAACTGATTAACAACTTGAAACAACATCACAAAAGCTCCCGCAGTCTGTCCATTACCACCTAGCACCACTACTAACAACAAGATAGAAATCCCCCTTAGTAAGGCGGTTACAACATCTTGGGAAAAATTAATCGTTTCAGATAAAATCAGCTTTTTTTGTGTTTGTTTAAAATTATTAAGGAATATAACTCTCATTTTCTCGCTTAAGTATTTATACATCTTATATACTCTAATTTCCTGAACCGATTTTCGATCCACCAGCAGCTCAACGATATAATCAAAAACCCTAATGGATGATGTTTGTCCACGCTCAGTATCCTCTGCCTTTTTAGAGACCCATTTACTTATTCTCATCTGTAAAAGGAGCACAACCGCGATAATAATCGCTAAATAATAAAATCCCCAAATCATTAATACCACGAAAATTCCGATCAGTGAGATTAAATTAGTTATTAAACCAACCCATTGATCCAAAGTTCCTGTCAAAGAGAACCTTTTTGCCTTTTCTCTCATGGTTTTAACGAAGGGGTTTTCAATATCCTTCAAAGATAACGCAGACGTCTTATTAAGAATTTTATTTTCTATTTCATATAAATCGGTTACCCTTAGATTCGTTGTAGATATTGCCTTTAATGAATGCGTCACACCACCAGCATATAAAATGAAATTCAGTAAAGCGATTAAGTATAGAGCATCAGTAAAATTAAAAGTATTCTGAGTCGTACCTTGGATCACGTCCACAACATATTTTGTCACGAACAACTCCGCAAATAAAATAGGAATAGACAATAGACTTGTTAATAAATAGATCATTAAATTTTTCTTGTTACTTGAGTAAAATAGCCTTACAGCATAGATAAAGTTAGCCAAAACGTAGTATCCTCCTCCTATGATTAGCCATCCACTTCCCAATTCGTTTAAAGAAATAAAACAACTTCTCAGGATCTGATCTAAGGAAGCAAAATCACTGACACCCGTCTATCTATCTTTAATTAACTTACCAATCTTCCATTATCAATCTATCGATCCCCCCTAATATAATGTATAGCCCTGAAATAACAACGCTTTCATTTATACCATAAAACAATCTTCCCCAGCAAGGATTTTTGTTAATTAATTAGTCAAGTATTTGGAGCGTTTTTGTTAATTGCTACATTAACGGGGATGATTGCGGATGAATTAATGATCTGTACATGATAGAAAGCTATGACTATCGACAGAGATAGCCATAGCTTTCTATTGAGATCATTCAAGAAGTCTTTTACTAATTCCATTCTTTCAATCGAGCCATTATTTTTTTCATGAACTGCATAAGTTTTCCTTCTGATTCTCGCTGTTTCTGCCACTCATTATAACTGGCAATCGTAATCAGTAACAAACCAACAATTAATAGATAACCCCACCATGGCATATTACCCCAATAAGGTCTTGTTTGATAAATAACATTAAACAACAATGTCCCTAGCCCCACGAAGAAATAAGATTTGATTTGAAACTTCATACCTAATAAGAAAGCTGCTAACGAAAGTGTACCAATAATAAGTGCATCCCAAATCGTACCGCTCTGAATCGCATCATAAATGAGATAAACCGTAATGACTACAAGAATAACAGTTTGGACATGATGCATAACTTGTTTTTTATCTTTCCATGTTCGTGTGGCCAGTAAAATAGACAAAATTAGAATTGGCAATGCCCGTAACTCGGCATGTAGCAGCGGCGTAACAAGATCCAGATATTCTGATAATACTAGATAGTAAGCAGGTAAAATTGAAATACCAGATAAGGTAATATAAATCTTTTTCTCTATACCTTTTTGGAGACGATTGATTTGTAAAAATAACCAACATGCGATCATTAGAAACGGAATGACCCGCAGCCAAACATTATCTACTGTCAATGAAAGACTAAACTCAAAGACTACGTAGAAGAGGGCACCAATCGTATACCAATCTACTTCTGTCACCTTATTCTCCAATTCCGTATAGAGGCTTGTAAACAAGTATCTCCCAACCCCTATTAATAGGATGAAGAAAAGCGCACTCACAACCATCAGATGATCTGTTTCTGTGATCCATTCTTGCTGAATCCACATTATAATGGAAGCAATCACTGGGACTAAGCTGAAAACTAACCATTTCCGAACATGTAGTAAATATAAACTTAACACCATCCAACCAAGAAGAATGATGATTTCAACTACCGTTTCAATTGATAGGGTAGTGACGGCTATAAGTAGATTTACATGAATGAATGGAATCATATACCATTCCATTCTTTTTTTCCAAACAGATGGGACAAACCACCATACACCAAAGAACAGGATACTTGCTATAATCGCTGCATACTCGATGGGTAACTGAGAGGTTAGATTGTAATAGAAAATATGCATCATGATCAACCACGGGATCATTGACATGGCCGCATATAAAAACAGCTTAATCTGCCATTCTTTTTTCTTCACGAAAGTACTGTATAGATAAATAGTAAGGGTAATAAACATAATAGCTGGATGGATCGAATGTTGAACGAGCGAATCGATACAAATGAACAACATTACTCCCATCAACGTAATATGGGCTAGCCAAAAGAAATATGGCTTTAGCTCCTTAATATACTTTCCTCCATACCAGTCGACTACTAACAAGAGAACAGGGGCAAACATAATATACCAAGCATAGCCTTCCATCGAATCGATTGGCAAAAAGCTAAACAAGGACAGATAGAAACAGAAAGTGATAACAGAGACTAGGCTCCATAGCAGCTGCACCTTAGAGCGTTGTACGAACCAAAACGCCAACCCGATCCCCATTAAAAAGATCAACGATCGAACCAAATGTCCATCGTTATAGTAATAAACTATCGCTTGCAAAACGGCGATATAATAACCGACTTGGCCAACGTAGAAGGCCGCCTGCGCTAAACCAGGCTTCTTTGTACGATCCCAAACCTTGCATACCACTAATAAAAGAATAGAAGATACAGCAATATGAAAGGGAATATCCAATCGCTCTTGATAAGCTGGAATCCACTCCACTAACTCAGGATAAATCACAACAAGAGCTAGAATCCAACTAATCGCATGCAGCCATTCTGCCATTTGCTTCTCTACTACCTTTGCAGAAGTCGATACAAGCAGGCTAAGGACTCCTAATAAAACCAGCATTATTGCTAATTCGATAAATTCCTTTGACAGTAATCCATATAACAAGGTGATTAACATAACTCCTGCACTAACATAATACGTACTTGTTCCAATTGCTTGAATATATTTCCATTGTCTCCTGAAACCAATCATAAAAAACAGCAGCGCTGCATAGATAAACAGAAAAAAAGACCAACTTATAATAGAATAAGGCTCAATTGCTACATTCCATAGCTGTATACCAACACTAACAAGAAAGACCGGAGCCAGCCAGCGGAATACCTGCCTATTTGTGATATTGGATAGATAAATATAGGTTCCGGCTATGACGAAATAAGCCAGCAGCATTGTCCATGAGTCTGATCCTGCCCTTATCATTAGACCTTGAAGACTGATATAGATAAAAGCAAAAAAAGAAATAACACCGGCTGTATAGTGGAATACCTTCTCGACAAATATATTCTTTCTCATTATATAGGCAAAGGCTAAATATCCAGCACCTAATAAAGCATAAACAAAAAGATCAATAGACTGAAGCCAAGAAGATTCCGTGAATTGAAACACGCCATATGCAAACAAGGCAATAAAAACAAACTGGTAGGCCTTTGTATTATAGACAAATACCATGGCCATATAGAGAACTGCTGTCAATAAGACATTAAAGCTATAAAATAGTTCCTGTTCAAAGATCACCAGCATTAGTAGTGTAGAAATAATCAAATTCAATTGCGCATAAGCTGGTAATTCTTTTAAAAACAATAAGATTTTTGATTGCTGTTGCCGGTGATGGTGATAGACATATAATAAACCGGCATTATAGATCATAATGAATAAATAAAAAAGATCTCTCGGCATTTGAATGGCCGCAAATAGAAAGCCAACTAAGAAGGATAAGAATAGAAAGAAAATCCACACAAATAATCTAGATTGATTGGCCATTGCATTTCTCATATATAATGGGAGCGGGATCAATGTACACATAATCCCCAAGATATACCTGCCCTCGCCATCAATTGTTAAATAGGAACCTAATAAACCGAAATAACCAATCGCTAATATCCCGATAGGGAGCAATAAGCTTCCTAACGTAAGAAACGCAAAAGCTGTTTTATCGATTTTTAAGAATTTCCCAGAAATAATACTTAATCCAAGGAAGAATAAAGAAACGCCTAGTAATGTAAGAACTTTCAGCAGGGCCCCCATTTGTTCCCATGATGTCGTCGCTACCACTAAACCACTGATCAATAGGAACACAACACCAATACTCAATAGCCAAGTAATATTTCGCTCCCGAATTTGTTCACTCGACTTCTTCGGTTTTGGTTTTGGCTGCTGTTCTTTCGTCTCTTCAACAGACTTTTGTGTTGCTGGAATGGCCTGTTCTGTTTTTATAGTAGCTGACTCTATTAATTCATTGGATGAATCAGCTGCCTGTGGTTCCTGGATAACACTCGGTTCCTCTTGATCCTGCAATTGAGCAAGTTCTTTTAGCCGCTGCATATGGTACTGCTGATAGGTCTGCATAAAGCGATGAAACTCTTTTTCAGTGATAAAGCCCTGTTGGTATAGTTTTCCTATTTCCTCTTTCACAATACTTTCTTTCGTTAACCTTGGAATCTCCTCCATCCCTTCCCCCCCTTTTTACTTAATGATGCCATCAAACACAAATAAAGGAAATCAAAAGTCAAGTACGCCAATGGATGGCAGGTTTACCTAATTATATCAAGGTTTACATGTCTATTTCAGTCTCTGAAAATTGAGTATTGATTTCTTTTACGGTTTAATAATTTTTGATGTTCAAAGAGAAAATTTCAGTGGTCCTCTGACCAAGTGAATGATTTTACCTGGATCCCTCCTATAATAATAGACTCTCAGAAGCTATTTGAAAAAGGAACACCTTTATAACAACGCTTTCATTTATACCATAAAACGATATTCCCCAGCAAGGGTTTTTGTCAATTAATTACCAAAGTATTTGGATTGTTTTTCTAATTATTACATTAATGAATCAATTTCATAATTCCTTTTTGTAAAAAACATTCTATTCAATATAAATTGTAATACAGTCTGTAAAACACAACGTGAGAGCCTATACACCGTTGATTTCCGTTGCAGGCGGACGCTTTCCGGGGGGCGTGCGGTGAGCCTCCTCGCTCGCTTT
>NZ_JADIJK010000015.1 GCF_017355205.1 Bacillus sp. SD088 | reverse complement strand
TCTTCCAATATTTACGAACTTGTTTCTTAGTAAAAAACTTTGTATAATCATCTAGGTAATTCATTGTTGAAATTATATAGATTGCTATTGCATCTGGGTTTGAATTTCTGTATAATGAATAATGTTGGTTTTTGACTGCAATGATGTGGAAGGTTGCTGACACACCCGGCCGCTTTGCCATGGCGAGTGTGTGGGAAATTTCCACGGAGTAAGTCTATTTCAAAAATAGACGAAAAGGAGGGAAAGTAATGGCAAAACAAAAGATTCGTATCAGATTGAAGGCTTATGATCATAGAATTTTGGATCAATCAGCTGAAAAAATTGTTGAAACTGCAAAACGTTCAGGAGCAAGTGTCTCAGGGCCGATTCCATTGCCAACTGAGAAAACTATTTACACAGTTCTTCGTGCGGTGCACAAATATAAGGATTCTCGTGAACAATTCGAAATGCGTACGCATAAACGTCTAATCGATATTAATAATCCTACTCCACAAACAGTAGATTCTCTAATGAGACTAGACTTGCCGTCAGGCGTTGACATTGAAATCAAATTATAATAAATATATTTAAATGAAAATCAGGAGGTGTGACTTATGACCAAAGGAATCTTGGGTAGAAAAATTGGTATGACACAGGTTTTTGCTGAAAATGGTGAATTGATCCCTGTTACAGTCATTGAAGCTGCCCCAAACGTAGTGCTTCAAAAGAAGACGATTGAAACAGATGGATATGAAGCTGTGCAACTTGGTTTTGACGAAAAACGTGATATTCTTTCAAATAAACCAGAAAAGGGACATGTTGCGAAAGCAAACACTGCACCTAAGCGCTTCGTCCGTGAATTTAACGGAGTAAACATAAATGAGTATGAAGTTGGTCAAGAAGTCAAAGTAGATATTTTCGCAGAAGGCGATTTAGTAGATGTTTCAGGAATTTCTAAAGGGAAAGGATTCCAAGGCGCTATTAAACGTCATGGTCAATCTCGTGGACCTATGTCTCACGGTTCTCGTTATCATAGAAGACCTGGTTCAATGGGAGCTGTTGACCCTGCGCGTGTATTTAAGCAAAAGGCGTTACCTGGTCGCATGGGTGGCGAAAGAATTACCATTCAAAACTTGCCAATAGTTAAGGTTGACGCTGAGCGTAATCTTATCTTAGTAAAAGGGAACGTACCTGGACCTAAGAAAGCTTTATTGGAAGTTAAAACAGGAATAAAAGTGAAGTAATACATTCATAGAAAGGAGGAAATAAGAATGCCGAAAGTAGCATTATACAGTCAAGCAGGCTCTAAGGTTGGCGATATTGACCTTAATGAATCTGTTTTTGGAATTGAACCAAACAAGGATGTCTTGTTTGAAGCAATTGTTATGCAAAGAGCTTCCTTAAGACAAGGAACTGCAAAAGTAAAAAATCGTTCAGAAGTACGTGGCGGCGGCGCGAAGCCGTGGCGTCAAAAAGGAACTGGTCGTGCTCGTCAAGGTTCTATCCGTTCTCCACAATGGCGTGGCGGTGGTACTGTATTTGGCCCTGTTCCACGTAGCTACAGCTACAAACTTCCGAAGAAAGTCCGCCGTTTAGCGATTAAATCGGCATTATCCACAAAGGTTAGTGAGGAAAGTCTTCTTGTACTAGAATCACTTAACTTTGATACACCAAAAACAAAGGAATTTGTTAAAGTATTAGCAAATCTTCCTGTTGGTAAAAAAGCTTTAGTAGTGACAGATACTGTGAATGAGAATGTTGAGTTGTCAGGAAGAAATATTCCTGGAGTAACCATCATTGATGCATCTAACTTAAATGTTTTAGATGTCAGCAATCATCAGACATTGATCTTAACGAAAGCTGCAGTTGAAAAAGTAGAGGAGGTGCTTGGGTAATGGATGTACGTGATGTTATTAAGCGCCCCATCATTACAGAACGTTCTATGGAACAAACGGCTGTTAAAAAGTATACTTTTGAAGTAGACGTTAAGGCGAATAAAACACTGATCAAAACGGCTGTAGAGCAAATTTTTGAAGTGAAAGTTGAAAAAGTAAATGTCCTTAACTATAAAGGGAAATTCAAGCGCATGGGCCGTTTTGTTGGCTATACAAACAAGCGCCGCAAAGCTGTTGTCACGCTAACTGAAGATAGCAACGAAATTGAATTTTTCGAAGTGTAAATTGGCATAAATTATAAAAAGAGGAGGGAACAAAATGGCGATCAAGAAATACAAACCTACCACAAACGGACGTCGTAATATGACAAGTTTGGATTTCTCTGAAATTACGACAAACAAACCAGAGAAAAGCCTACTTGAGCCTCTTAACAGAAAAGGCGGCCGTAACAACCAAGGTAGAATGACAGTTCGTCATCGTGGTGGTGGACATAAGCGTCAATATCGTGTGATTGATTTTAAACGAATCAAAGACGGTATACCAGGACGCGTTGCTACAATTGAATATGATCCAAACCGTTCCGCGAACATTGCACTAATTCATTATCATGATGGGGAGAAGCGCTATATACTTGCCCCGAAAAATCTTAAAGTTGGTATGGAAGTAATGTCTGGTCCAGACGCAGATATTAAGGTCGGAAATACTCTTCCATTAGCTAACATTCCAGTGGGTACCGTTGTACACAACATTGAATTGAAGCCAGGTGGAGGCGGACAATTGGTTCGTTCTGCAGGGACTTCTGCTCAAGTACTTGGTAAAGAAGGAACGAAATACGTTTTAGTTCGTTTGAATTCTGGTGAAGTTCGTATGATCCTTGCGACATGTCGTGCTTCCATTGGTCAAGTTGGTAACGAACAACATGAGCTTGTGAATGTAGGGAAAGCCGGTCGCTCTCGTTGGCAAGGCAAGCGTCCACACGTTCGCGGATCTGTTATGAACCCGAATGATCATCCACACGGTGGTGGGGAAGGACGTACACCAATTGGCCGTAAATCACCAGTTACACCTTGGGGTAAACCAACACTTGGATATAAAACACGTAAGAAGAACAATAAATCAGATAAGTTTATTGTGCGTCGTCGTAAAAAATAACGGGATTGATCTACGGTTCCAAGATAGGACCGTAGCACAATCGCGAAGGGAGGTTCTAGTATGGGACGTAGCCTAAAGAAAGGCCCATTCGCAGATGAGCATTTGCTCGCAAAGGTGGAAAAATTGAATGAAAGTGACAAGAAACAGGTTGTAAAAACTTGGTCTCGTCGTTCAACAGTTTTCCCTAGCTTTGTTGGACACACTATTGCAGTCTACGATGGTCGTAAACATGTACCGGTATATATTAGTGAAGATATGGTAGGCCATAAACTTGGTGAATTCGCACCAAGCCGCAGTTACAGAGGTCATGCCGGAGACGATAGAAAAACTAAACGCTAATGAGAGGAGGGCAACATGATGCAAGCTAAAGCCGTTGCTAAAACAGTACGAATTGCTCCTCGTAAAGCACGTCTCGTCGTTGATCTTATTCGAGGAAAGCAAGTGGGCGATGCAGTTTCTATTTTGAAACTAACTCCAAGAGCTGCCTCCCCAATCGTTGAAAAGCTGTTGAATTCTGCGATCGCAAATGCAGAGCACAACTATGATATGGACATTAATAATCTATTGGTTTCTCAGGTTTATGTTGATGAAGGACCAACAATGAAAAGATTTCGTCCACGCGCGCAAGGTCGTGCAAGTCAAATTAACAAACGCACAAGCCATATTACAATTGTGCTATCTGAAAAGAAGGAGGGGTAATACGTGGGTCAAAAAGTTAATCCAATCGGTATGCGTATCGGTGTCATTCGTGACTGGGAATCTAAGTGGTATGCCGACAAAGAATATGCAACGTTATTGCATGAGGATATTAAAATTCGCGAATACATTGCAAAGCGTTTAGCTGATGCATCTGTATCACGTGTTGAAATTGAACGTGCTGCAAACCGCGTAAACATCACGGTCCACACTGCCAAGCCTGGCATGGTTATCGGTAAAGGTGGTAGTGAAGTTGAAGCTTTACGTAAAGCTCTAAATAAACTTACGAACAAAAGAGTTCATATTAACATTATTGAAATTAAAATGGCTGACCTTGATGCGAAATTGGTAGCAGAAAACATTGCACGCCAATTAGAAAATCGCGTATCTTTCCGTCGTGCGCAAAAGCAAGCTATCCAACGTACAATGCGTGCAGGTGCAGATGGAATTAGAACAATGGTATCAGGCCGCCTTGGCGGAGCTGATATAGCTCGTGCTGAACATTATAGCGAAGGAACTGTTCCACTTCATACACTTCGTGCTGATATTGATTATGCTCATGCTGAAGCAGACACTACCTATGGTAAACTTGGTGTGAAAGTATGGATTTATCGTGGAGAGATCCTTCCAGAAAAGAAAAAATCTGTGGAAGGAGGAAAATAACCATGTTAATGCCTAAACGTGTTAAATATCGTCGTGAACATCGCGGTAGAATGCGTGGCCGTGCAAAAGGTGGAACGGAAGTTTCATTTGGAGATTACGGTCTGCAAGCTGCAGAAGCATCTTGGATTACAAGCCGTCAAATTGAAGCAGCGAGAATTGCGATGACTCGTTATATGAAACGTGGCGGTAACGTGTGGATTAAAATTTTCCCTCACAAGCCATATACAGCTAAACCTCTAGAAGTTCGGATGGGTTCTGGTAAAGGGGCACCTGAAGGATGGGTAGCGGTTGTAAAACCTGGAAAGATTATGTTTGAAATTGCTGGAGTTCCTGAAGAGGTAGCAAGAGAAGCTCTTCGTCTAGCTGCACATAAACTACCTATTAAAACGAAATTTGTAAAACGAGAAGAAATTGGTGGTGAACCAAATGAAGGCTAAAGAAATCCGTGATCTAACCACTGCCGAAATTGAACAAAACGTAAAATCCTTGAAGGAAGAATTATTTAACCTTCGCTTCCAACTAGCTACTGGGCAACTTGAAAACACTGCCCGCCTTCGCGAAGTTCGCAAATCAATTGCTCGATTGAAAACTATCGTTCGTGAAAGAGAATTAGAAGCTGAAGTTAACAATTGATAACGGAGAGGAGGTAAGCGCAAAATGAGTGAACGCAATCAGCGTAAAGTTTATACAGGACGTGTGGTTTCTGACAAAATGGATAAAACCATCACTGTTATGGTTGAAACTTACAAAAAGCATTCTTTGTACGGCAAGCGCGTTAAGTATTCTAAGAAATTCAAAGCTCATGATGAACAGAACGAAGCGAAAATTGGTGATGTAGTTCGTATTATGGAAACTCGTCCACTATCAGCTACAAAACGTTTTCGTTTAGAAGAGGTTGTTGAGAAAGCAATCATTATTTAATGACATGATTCGGATACATGCTTTCCGAAGGGAGGTAAACTAGATGATTCAACAAGAATCTAGATTGAAAGTTGCTGACAATTCTGGTGCACGTGAAGTACTTACCATCAAGGTCCTAGGTGGGTCAGGCCGTAAAACAGCTAATATTGGTGATGTGATTGTATGTACAGTCAAAAATGCAACACCAGGTGGCGTTGTCAAAAAAGGTGAAGTTGTAAAAGCTGTTATTGTTCGTACAAAAAGCGGTGCACGTCGTCCTGATGGATCTTATATTAAGTTTGATGAAAATGCCTGTGTCATTATTCGTGATGACAAAGCACCTCGCGGAACGCGTATCTTCGGACCCGTTGCACGTGAACTGCGCGAAAGAAATTTCATGAAAATCATCTCTCTGGCTCCAGAGGTTCTTTAATAAAACCATGATACGGTTACTCAAGGAGGTGCGATGCAATGCAAATTAAGTCTGGCGATAAAGTAATGGTTATCTCAGGTAAAGACAAAGGAAAAACTGGTACAGTGCTTGCTGCTTACCCTCAAAAAGGCCGCGTGCTTGTTGAAGGGGTAAATATTGTGAAAAAGCACTCTAAGCCATCACAAGAAAACCCACAAGGTGGAATTGATTCTCGTGAAGCTACGATCCATGCTTCGAATGTTATGGTAATCGATCCAAAATCAAATGAACCAACAAGAATTGGTTATAAACGTGTGACCATTAAAGGCAAGGATGGTGTTGAAAAGCAAGTAAATGTCCGTGTTTCTAAGAAATCCGGTGACATCCTTGATAAAGATGTTGAGAAAAAGATTATAAAGTAAGCAGATGAAGGGAGGTACACGACATGAACCGCCTAAAGGAAAAATTTGATAAAGATATTACTCAAGCTCTAGTGAGCAAGTTTAATTATAAATCAGTAATGGAAGTTCCTAAGATTGAAAAAATCGTCATCAACATGGGTGTTGGGGATGCTGTTCAAAATGCAAAAGTACTTGACAATGCTGTAGAGGAACTTGGATTCATCACTGGTCAAAAACCAGTTGTGACAAAAGCTAAAAACTCTATTGCAGGCTTCCGTCTACGTGAAGGAATGCCAATTGGTGCTAAGGTAACACTTCGTGGAGAGCGTATGTATGATTTCTTTGATAAATTAATTTCAGTATCTCTCCCACGTGTACGTGACTTCCGTGGAATTTCCAAGAAAGCATTTGACGGTCGCGGAAATTACACACTTGGAATTAGAGAACAGTTGATCTTCCCTGAAATTGATTATGATAAAGTGAGCAAAGTCCGCGGTATGGACATTGTAATCGTCACTACGGCGAAAACCGATGAAGAAGCGCGTGAATTATTGACTGCATTTGGAATGCCATTCCAAAAGTAATCGCTAAATAAGGGAGGCGAAAACGTGGCTAAGAAATCAATGGTCGTAAAACAGAAACGTGCACCAAAGTTTAAAGTTCAAGAGTATACACGCTGTGAAAGATGTGGTCGTCCACATTCTGTCATTCGTAAATTTAAACTTTGTCGTATTTGTTTCCGTGAACTAGCATACAAAGGTCAAATTCCTGGCGTTAAAAAAGCCAGCTGGTAAGACCGATACTGGGAAGGAGGTAATTCTAAATGGTTATGACTGATCCAATTGCAGATTTGCTTACACGTATCCGCAATGCGAATATGGTACGACATGAGAAATTGGAAATTCCAGCTTCAAATATTAAAAAAGGTGTCGCTGAAATCCTTAAACAAGAAGGATTCGTTCGTGATGTAGAATACATCGAAGATAGTAAGCAAGGTATTATTCGTATTTTTCTAAAATACGGTCCAGATAATGAGCGAGTAATTACAGGTCTAAAGCGTATTAGCAAGCCTGGATTACGGGTTTATGCAAAAGCTAATGAAGTACCGAAAGTACTTAATGGTCTTGGTATTGCAATAGTCTCTACTTCTCAGGGCGTGTTAACAGATAAAGAAGCAAGAGCTAAGCAAGTAGGCGGAGAAGTACTTGCGTATGTATGGTAATAATCTTCTGAAGAACGGAGGTGCGACAGCAATATGTCTCGTATAGGGAAAAAACCAATTGAAATTCCTTCTGGCGTAACAATTGAACAAAATGGGGACACCCTGATTGTGAAAGGGCCAAAAGGTGAATTAACAAATACATTTAATTCAGATATTAGCATTAATATCGAGGGCAGTATTATTAACGTAACTCGTCCATCTGAGTCTAAACAACACCGCTCTATGCATGGAACAACCCGTTCTCTAGTAGCGAACATGGTTGATGGTGTTTCTAAAGGCTTTGAAAAAGGTCTAGAGCTTGTGGGTGTTGGTTACCGTGCACAAAAACAAGGAAATAAACTTGTTTTGAATGTAGGGTACTCACATCCAGTTGAGTTCGAACCTGAAGAGGGAACTGAAATTGAAGTTCCAAGCAACACTAAAATTATTATTAAAGGCTACAATAAAGAAAATGTTGGTGCATTAGCTTCAAATATTCGTGCCGTTCGTCCACCTGAGCCATATAAGGGTAAGGGAATTCGTTATGAAGGCGAAATGGTTCGTCGTAAAGAGGGTAAAACCGGTAAATAATGCCGCTTAGGTACTGAAAGGAGTGACTCGTATTGATCACCAAACAAGATAAAAACAAGGTGCGTAAAAAGAGACATGCTCGCGTAAGATCAAAATTGAGTGGTACTGAAATGCGTCCGCGTTTGAACGTATATCGTTCTAATCAGAACATCTATGCACAATTGATTGACGATGAAAAAGGCGTAACATTAGCAAGTGCCTCTACTCTTGATAAAGAGCTTAATCTCAAGTCTGCAGGGGATGTAGAGGGTGCTAAGGAAGTAGGAGCACTCATTGCGAAACGCGCTTCTGATAAAGGCTACACATCAGTAGTATTTGATCGAGGCGGATATTTATATCACGGAAGAATTAAAGCATTAGCCGAAGCTGCTCGTGAAAACGGCTTGGAATTTTAATTAAGAAGGAGGGAAATCATAGATGCGTCAATTCGATGCGAACAAACTTGAACTAGAAGAACGTGTTGTAACAGTTAACCGTGTAGCAAAAGTGGTTAAAGGTGGTCGTCGCTTCCGTTTTACTGCACTTGTTGTTGTAGGAGACAGAAACGGACATGTTGGCTTTGGTACTGGAAAGGCACAGGAAGTTCCTGATGCAATTCGTAAAGCCATTGAAGATGCTAAGAAGAGCATGGTAGAAGTACCTCTTGTCGGTTCGACTATTCCACATCAGATCATTGGCCGTTTTGGTGGCGGGCAAATCTTACTTAAACCAGGTAGCGAAGGTACAGGAGTTATTGCTGGCGGTCCTGTTCGTGCGGTACTTGAGCTTGCAGGAGTTGCAGATATTACATCTAAATCACTTGGTTCAAGCACACCAATTAATATGGTTCGTGCTACTATTGAAGGAATCAAAAATTTAAAACGTGCTGAAGATGTTGCGAAATTACGTAATAAAACAGTAGAAGAGCTGTTAGGTTAAGGGGGGAATTATAATGGCAAATAAATTGGCAATTACCCTTACTCGCAGTCTTATTGGTCGTACAGAGGGCCAACGTGAAACGGTTAAAGCATTGGGGCTAAAGAAGGTTAACCAAACAGTTGAACATGATGATAATGAAACTATTCGTGGTATGGTCCATAAGGTTTCTCATCTAGTTTCTGTTAAAGAACAATAATCTTACTTTTTAAAGATAAGGAGGTGCCAACGATGAAACTTCATGAACTGAAATCTGCTGAAGGTTCCCGTAAAACACGTAATCGTGTTGGTCGAGGTATTGGTTCTGGAAACGGAAAAACTTCCGGCAGAGGACATAAAGGTCAAAATTCTCGGTCAGGCGGTGGTGTTCGCTTGGGATTTGAAGGTGGTCAAACTCCATTATTCCAACGTTTACCAAAGCGTGGTTTTACGAATATTAACCGTAAAGAGTTTGCTATTGTAAACTTAGATACACTTAACCGTTTTGAAGATGGTACGGAAGTAACTCCGGAACTTCTTATTGAGTCGGGAATTGTTCGAAATGAAAAGTCAGGTATTAAAATTCTTGCTAATGGCAACATCGAGAGAAAGCTCACAGTAAAAGCGAATAAATTTTCCTCTGCTGCCAAAGACGCAATTGAAGCTGCAGGCGGTAAAACTGAGGTGATCTAATTCATGTTTCAGACAATCTCCAACTTTATGCGTGTAGGTGATATTCGCAAAAAGATTTTATTCACCTTACTAATGTTAGTTGTATTTCGTTTAGGAGCTTTTATTGTAGTTCCTGGTGTAGACCCTGAAGTGTTAAAGCTGCAGGATCAGGCAAGTCTATTTGGATTCATGAACATTTTTGGTGGTGGAGCACTTCAAAACTTCTCTATCTTTGCGATGGGAATTATGCCTTATATTACTGCTTCAATCATTGTTCAATTATTGCAAATGGATGTAGTACCTAAGTTTACAGAGTGGTCAAAACAAGGTGAAATGGGACGGCGTAAGCTCGCACAATTTACGCGCTATTTCACAATTGTGCTTGCCCTTATTCAAGCTGTTGGGTTATCGTTTGGTTTTAATCAAATGACAGGTCTGCAGTTGATTAAGAATCCTAGTATTATGACTTATGCCACTATTGCAATCGTCCTTACAGCTGGAACTGCATTTTTGATGTGGCTTGGTGAGGAAATCACGGCAAAAGGGGCTGGAAATGGAATTTCCATCATTATTTTTGCTGGGATTGTTGCGGCTATTCCCACTTCTGTAAACCAAATTTATGTACAGCAGTTTGAGAATCCTGGCAATCAACTTTTCTTGCGCATTGTCGTTTTGTTACTGCTTGTATTAGTGATCATTGCGATTGTAGTAGGAGTTGTCTTCGTTCAACAAGCATTACGTAAGATTCCTATTCAATATGCCAAAAGAGTAGATGGACGCAATCCGGCGGGAGGGCAAAATACACATTTGCCGTTAAAAGTGAATGCTGCGGGTGTAATTCCTGTTATTTTTGCAAGTGCGTTTATGGTTACACCGCAAACCATTGCTACTTTTTTCTCATCCGGAAACACAGCTGGTGCCATTCAGAACATCTTTGATCATACAAAGCCAATCGGAATGGTCATCTTTTTTGCTCTTATCATTGCGTTTACTTACTTTTATGCATTTGTTCAAGTGAATCCCGAAAAGGTAGCTGAAAATTTGAAAAAGCAAGGTGGTTATATACCAGGGATACGTCCAGGGAAAAACACACAAACCTATTTAACAAATGTCTTATATCGAATGACTTTTGTAGGTTCACTTTTCCTTGCAGCGGTTTCTATATTGCCAGTCTTCTTTATAAAATTTGCTGGGTTGCCGCAATCTGTACAAATAGGTGGAACGAGTCTATTGATTGTGGTGGGAGTTGCACTTGATACAATGAAACAATTGGAAGCCCAGCTGGTGAAGCGTCACTATAAAGGCTTCATTAAATAATCGAAATGGTTTTAGGAACAAGACGTCTTTTGTTCCTGTCTCCATTTAGATGCTTGGGGGCATAACGGATGAATTTAGTTTTAATGGGTCTTCCAGGTGCCGGAAAAGGTACTCAGGCCGATAAAATTGTAGAAAAATATGGAACACCACATATTTCTACTGGGGATATGTTTCGTGCAGCGATGAGTGAAGGTACAGAGCTTGGACTAAAAGCCAAATCCTTTATGGATCAAGGCGCACTTGTACCAGATGAAGTGACGATTGGTATTGTTCAAGAACGATTGAATAAGCCTGACTGTGAGGACGGTTTTCTCTTAGATGGTTTTCCACGAACTGTTGCTCAAGCTGACGCGCTTGAGACAATTCTCGAGAAAATCGGAAAAAAAATTGACTTTGTCATAAATATACAAGTTGACAAAGAGATCTTAATAGAGCGTCTTACTGGCCGCCGAATTTGTGAGAATTGTGGGGCTACTTATCATCTTGTATTCAATCCGCCAGCGGCAGAAGGTGTTTGTGACCGTTGTGGTGGTAAATTGTACCAAAGAGCAGATGATAATGCTGAAACTGTTCAAAATCGTCTTGAAGTAAATCTTCAACAAACACAACCACTGCTTGATTTCTATCAAGCAAAAGGGTATTTGAAAAATATCAATGGTCAGCAGCATATTGATCAAGTTTTCGCAGATATTGATTCTTTGCTAAAAGGTTTGGTATAATGATTATTTGCAAAACACCTCGCGAAATTGATATTATGCGAGATGCTGGAAAGATTGTTGCACTTACGTTCCAAGAACTTAAGAAATCTATTCAGCCAGGAGTTACGACGAAGGAATTGGATACGATAGCTGAGAAGTTTATTAAGGAACATGATGCCTATCCTTCTTTTAAAGGATATAACGGATTTCCAGGTAGTATTTGCACTTCTGTTAATGAAGAGCTAGTACATGGCATACCAGGGAAACGGGTGTTAGAAAAGGGCGATATAATCAGTCTTGATATTGGGGTACGATACAATGGCTATCATGGCGATTCAGCCTGGACCTATGCAGTTGGCGAAATTGATGATGATACCCAGAAACTTCTTGATGTTACAGAAAAGTCCTTAAACCTGGGCTTAAATGAGGCTAAGCCAGAGGTTCGTCTTTCTAATATATCCCATGCCATTCAAGAATACGTAGAATCTGAAGGTTATTCGATTGTTCGTGAATATGTTGGTCATGGAATTGGCCAAGATTTACATGAGGACCCAGATATCCCTCACTATGGGCCACCCAATAAAGGCCCTCGTTTGAAACCCGGAATGGTACTTTGTGTTGAACCAATGGTAAACGCAGGAACCCGTTACGTAAAAACGTTGGCGGATAACCGGACTGTCATCACAGTCGATGGAAAAGTATGTACGCATTTTGAACATACAGTGGCCATTACAGAAACAGGTTACGAGATTTTAACTAAAATTTGAGTGCAGGTGATTTGGTTGAATGACTCTGATTCGACACCCCGAATAGGTCAAATTGTGCTTATCAATAAGGGTCGAGATGCAGGACAATTCGCGATTATCATAAATAAGGCTGATGAGAAATTTGTTCTTATTGCTGATGGCGATCGAAGGAAATTTGATCGTCCTAAGAAGAAGAATATCCAACATCTAACACTTTACGACTATGTTTCTTCAGAAGTTCGAGACAGCTTAGCAGAGGCGGGTAGAGTTACAAACGGGAAATTGCGATGGGCACTTACCAATTTTGTAGAAGAGATTCTGGATGTTGTAGAGAAGGGAGACGGATTTAATGGCGAAGGAAGATGTAATTGAAGTGGAAGGGACTGTCGTGGATACTCTGCCAAATGCTATGTTTAAGGTAGAGTTGGAAAATGGCCATACGGTACTTGCACATGTTTCAGGCAAGATCCGCATGAATTATATTCGCATATTGCCTGGTGATAAAGTAACTGTAGAGCTTTCCCCATATGATTTGACACGCGGAAGAATCACATACCGTTTTAAATAAATCATGTACTCCGACCATAAGGAGGTTTTAAACAATGAAAGTTAGACCATCAGTCAAACCAATCTGTGAGAAATGTAAAGTTATTCGCAGAAAAGGCAAGGTCATGGTGATTTGTGAAAATCCAAAGCATAAACAAAAACAAGGATAACAAGGAGGTGCGCATTATTATGGCACGTATTGCTGGTGTAGATATTCCGCGTGAAAAGCGTGTAGTCATCGCATTAACTTACATTTTTGGAATTGGTAAAAGCACAGCTTCTAAAGTCTTAGCTGAAGCAGGTGTTTCTGAAGATACACGTGTTCGTGACTTAACTGATGATGAACTAGGTAAAATTCGTGATGTTGTCGATCGTTTGAAAGTAGAAGGAGACCTTCGTCGTGAAGTGTCCTTGAACGTAAAACGACTAATGGAAATTGGTTCATATCGTGGTCTTCGTCATCGTCGTGGTCTTCCTGTTCGTGGACAAAATACTAAGAACAACGCTCGTACGCGTAAAGGTCCACGTAAAACAGTTGCAGGTAAGAAAAAATAATTGATCGTAAAGGAGGTAACAGATTAACATGGCTCGTAAAACAAAAACTAACACTCGCAAGCGTCGTGTGAAAAAGCATATAGAATCAGGTATTGCTCACATCCGTTCTACTTTTAACAATACAATTGTTACGATTACAGATGCGCAAGGGAACGCGATTTCTTGGTCTTCAGCTGGTGCGCTTGGTTTCAGAGGTTCTCGTAAATCTACTCCATTTGCAGCACAAATGGCAGCAGAAACTGCAGCTAAGGTTTCAATGGAGCATGGTATGAGATCTCTTGAAGTAACAGTTAAAGGACCTGGAGCTGGACGTGAAGCTGCGATTCGTGCATTACAAGCTGCAGGACTTGAAGTAACAGCGATTAGAGATGTAACACCTGTTCCACATAACGGATGCCGTCCACCAAAACGTCGTCGTGTTTGATTCTGTATAAATAATGTATTCCTTGGGTATACTGGGGTACTATATGAATTTAGACTAGTAGAATCAATTCTTCATCCAGTTGTTGCACAAACGGGAATGTAACATGGGGAATTTCGAAAATACCTTTCGAAATTTCGACGTTTTGAAGGAGGGTATATTTGAATGATCGAAATGGAAAAGCCGAAAATTGAAACAATTGAGATCAGCGATGATGCCAAATATGGAAAATTTGTTGTAGAACCCCTAGAGCGTGGATATGGAACAACTTTGGGTAACTCCTTGCGTCGTATCCTGCTATCTTCTCTCCCAGGTGCTGCCGTAACATCGATCCAAGTGGAAGGTGTACAACACGAATTCTCTACAATTGAAGGGGTAGTCGAGGATGTCACCTCTATCATCCTGAATATTAAGAAACTCGCAATGAAAGTCTATTCTGATGAAGAGAAAACATTAGAAATTGATGCTCAAGGTGAGGGTGTTGTCAAAGCTTCAGATATTTTACATGATAGTGATGTAGAAATTCTGAATCCAGATTTACACATTGCTACACTTGGAAAAAATGCTAATTTCCGTTTGCGTATGTCTGCAAAACGTGGACGCGGTTATACACCGGCTGATCAAAATAAGCGCGAAGATTTACCAATTGGCGTAATTCCAATAGATTCAATCTTTACTCCGGTTTCCAGAGTGAATTATCAAGTTGAAAACACTCGCGTGGGTCAAATGACAAACTTTGATAAATTAACTTTGGATGTTTGGACAGATGGTAGTATTGGACCGAAAGAATCTATTTCTTTAGGTGCAAAGATTTTAATGGAGCATTTAAATATCTTTGTTAATCTGACAGATGAAGCTCAAAACGCAGAAATTATGGTTGAAAAGGAAGAGGACCAAAAAGAGAAAGTCTTAGAAATGACAATTGAAGAACTTGATCTTTCTGTTCGTTCCTATAACTGCCTAAAACGTGCTGGGATTAACACTGTTCAGGAATTATCCAATAAGTCTGAAGAAGATATGATGAAAGTTCGGAATTTAGGAAGAAAATCCTTAGAGGAAGTAAAAGTAAAATTGGATGATTTAGGTCTCGGCCTACGTAAAGACGATTGATCGTTTTACACCAATTTTATAGCTCAATCTATACTAACAGGATGAATTCAACAAGGGAGGGAAAAGGAGATGTCTTATAGAAAATTAGGTCGCACTAGCTCACAACGTAAGGCGATGCTTCGTGATTTAACGACTGACTTAATTATAAGTGAACGTGTAGAAACAACTGAAGCACGTGCAAAAGAACTTCGCTCTGTTGCCGAAAAGATGATTACACTTGGCAAGCGTGGGGATTTACATGCACGTAGGCAAGCTGCTGCATATGTCCGTCATGAAATTGCGGATCAGGAAACAAAACAAGATGCTGTACAAAAGCTATTTGCTGATATTGCACCTCGTTACGCAGATCGACAAGGCGGTTATACACGCATCATGAAACTTGGACCACGTCGTGGGGATGGGGCTCCAATGGTAATTATTGAGTTAGTTTAATACACATTTGAAAAGCGGAGAGACGTATCGCCTCTCCCTTTTTTAAGATAATGTAATTTTTTGGGTATTATAAGTATGATAGCGATGGACATTTGATAAAGCTAAAAAGGAGCGTTACGATAGGCAGAGCAATTGGCTGTCCTGTCTAGCTCATGCGCCTCCTCCTCGTGCTTCAAGAATTGGAATGGGACCTAAGAATCCTGTTTCCTGGAGTGAGGTGCAGGCTTTTTTTCTATTTCCAGATTTTTTGAATTTTATCAGAGTGTAGCGTATAGACCAAAATTTTTTTGTTTTATTAGTTGAGTTGAGAGGAGTAATGGAATGGGGACAGAAAAAGGACCAGTGATCTCGATTCAAAATATTTCTTTTAAATATGAAGGTCAAGAAAGGTATGCATTAAAAGATGTTTCCTTTTCAGTAGACAAAGGGGAATGGCTTGCGATTGTTGGACACAATGGGTCAGGCAAATCAACACTTGCGAAAATTCTTAACGGCTTACAATTTCCTGAGGCTGGTAAGGTTCTTGTCGGTGACTACCAATTGAGTGATGACACCATTTGGGATATCCGGAGACAAATCGGTATGGTATTCCAAAACCCTGATAATCAATTTGTTGGTTCAACCGTTCAAGATGATGTGGCTTTTGGCCTAGAGAACAATGGAGTGCCATTTATGGAGATGAAAGAACGGGTCCAAAATGGATTGGAACGTGTTTCCATGGGGGAATTTCTTGACCAAGAGCCACATCATCTTTCAGGAGGACAGAAGCAAAGAGTGGCGATTGCTGGAGTAATTGCCCTGCAACCGCAAGTCATTATACTTGATGAAGCGACTTCTATGTTAGACCCACTTGGGCGGGAAGAAGTCCTCAAGACAATTCGCCTTTTAAAAGAAGAACAGGATTTAACTGTTATTTCCATTACACATGATTTAGAGGAAGCGGCTAAGGCGGATCGAATGATTGTGATGAATAAGGGAGAGGTATACAAGGAGGGCACTCCTGACGAGATCTTTAGATTAGATAGGGATTTAATTGATTTAGGTTTGGACTTGCCCTTTTCGATTAAAATGGCTCAGGCGTTACGTCAAAGAGGTTTTACTTTGCCAGATAAATATTTGCCAGATGCGGAATTGGTGGAGGAATTATGGACATTACACTTCGAGAGGTAGAATATAGATATCAAATCAATACTCCATTCGAACGGCTTGCTATTCAGGAGGTTAACCTGTCCATTCCCCAGGGGATCTTTGTTGCGATTATCGGTCACACAGGTTCGGGAAAGTCTACTATTCTACAACACCTCAATGCACTCATCCAACCAACAAAGGGACAAGTAATAATTGGAGATCGTGTGATTGATGCTGAAAAGAAGGAAAAGAATCTGAAATCGATTAGACAAAAAGTAGGGATCGTTTTTCAATTTCCTGAACATCAATTATTTGAGGAAACAGTAGAAAAAGATATTTGCTTCGGACCACTGAATTTTGGAGTATCTGAGGAAGAGGCGCAGAAACGTGCTAGAACGTTAATAAAAGAGGTGGGCCTATCAGAAGAAACGTTAGGGAAATCTCCCTTTGATTTATCTGGAGGTCAGATGAGACGGGTTGCCATTGCAGGTGTACTTGCGATGGAGCCAGACGTTCTTGTTTTGGATGAACCAACAGCCGGGTTGGACCCGAGGGGCAGAACGGAAATTATGGATATGTTCTATCACTTGCATAAAGAAAAGGATTTATCAACCATCCTTGTTACACACAGCATGGAGGATGCCTCTAAATTTGCGGATGAAATTGTCATTATGAACCAAGGAAAAGTCGAGCAAGTGGCTGATCCAAGAACAACCTTTTCGGACCCTCAATCTTTATTAAAATTAGGATTAGATGTGCCGGAGGTCGTAAAGTTTCAGTATTTATTTGAACAGAAATCTGGAGAAAAACTAGATCGAACATGCTTAACCATTGAGGAGCTAGCGGAAAGCCTAAAGGAATATCAGAAACGTGGTGCTTCCTCATGATGGAAAAAATGATATTTGGACGATTCATTCCGGGAAACTCTCTACTCCATCGTCTTGATCCACGAGCAAAGTTACTATTTGTTTTTGGCTTTATATGTATTATCTTTTTTGCAAATAACATTGTGACATATGGGTTAGTGCTCTTATTAGTCTTAACGATTCTTCTTATATCACAGATTAATCTTAGGTTTTTATTTAATGGTTTAAAAATGATTTTATTTCTAATCGTCTTTACTTTCTTTTTACAGCTCTTTTTTAATCATGAAGGCGATGTTCTGTTTTCAATGGGCTTTATTAAGATCCATGAGGAAGGCTTGAGACAAGGTATTTTCATTTCTTTGCGCTTCTTCCTGCTTGTGCTGATGACATCATTATTAACTTTAACAACAACACCAATTAGCTTGACTGATGGGCTTGAAAGCTTGTTACATCCTTTAAAAAAGCTGCGCTTCCCAGTCCATGAACTTGCGTTGATGATGTCGATTTCGTTGCGTTTCATTCCTACTTTGATGGATGAAACAGACAAAATTATGAAGGCGCAAATGGCGAGAGGAGTCGACTTTTCGAGTGGTTCCTTGAAACAAAGAGTACAAGCCTTTATTCCTTTGCTTGTTCCTTTGTTTGTTAGTGCTTTTAAACGTGCCGAGGAATTAGCCACAGCAATGGAAGCAAGAGGGTATCGTGGCGGCGAAGGCCGGACGAAATATCGAGTCTTACAGTGGCAATTAAGGGACACATTGGCCGAACTGCTTTTAGTGCTACTGACAGTGATACTGATCTTATTAAGGTCGTGATTTAGGATGGGAAAGCTACAACGCTATAAGGCGATAATTTCATATAATGGTTCTGCTTACTCCGGGTTTCAGATTCAACCAAATGGACGTACGATTCAAGCTGAATTGGAAAAAGCCTTAGTCAAAATGCATAAAGGTCAGGTTATAAAGATATTTGGTTCTGGCCGGACAGATGCAGGTGTTCATGCTAGAGGACAGGTGATTCACTTTGATTCTCCTTTAGAGATTCCTCCAGAACGTTTGCAGATTGGGTTAAATACGCTACTATCTGATGATTTAGTGATAGTGGATATAGAAAAGGCTCATTTAGATTTTCATGCTCGCTTTGATGCAAAAGGGAAAACATACAGATATAGAGTATATACTCAAAAATCTAAAGATCCCTTTCGTCAGCAATTTGCAACTCATTATCCATATCCTCTGGACTTGCAAAGTATCCAATTGGCAACACATCATTTGATAGGCACCTATGATTTTACTAGTTTCTGCTCAGCGAAAACAGATAGGATCAATAAGGTGCGTACGATTACCGAGATTACCTTAGAGAAGGCCGATGATGAGCTGATCTTTACGGTTACAGGAAATAGCTTTTTGCGTAATATGGTGAGGATTATCGTTGGTACGTTATTGGAGGTTGGAGCTGGAAGGAAAAAGGCTTCCGCGATACCGCAAATCCTAGAAGGCCGTGATAGGAGACTTGCTGGAAAAACAGCGCCGCCTCAAGGATTATACTTATGGAAAGTGGAGTATAATGGATAGATAAGCTAGTTTTCAGTAAACTTAAGTAATATCTTGACAACTTATCCAGGTGTATTTATTTTTTTCTTGACTTTATGTCTGAAAAACGATAAGATATCCTATGGTATTGTTTTAATTCCATGATAAGCCCCGGAAACTTATTATGCTGAATATAAATACGAACTTGGAATATTTAATTTAGGAGGGTAATGAATGCGTACTACGTATATGGCTAAAGCCAGCGAGATTGAACGTAAATGGTACGTGATTGACGCCGAAGGTAAAACTCTAGGTCGTCTTTCGACTGAAGTTGCGTCCATCTTGCGCGGTAAGCATAAACCAACTTTTACACCGCATATAGATACAGGTGATCACGTTATTTTAATTAACGTTGAAAAGATCGAACTAACAGGTAATAAACTAAATGATAAAATGTACTACCGTCATACAGGATATGCTGGTGGATTAAAAACAAGAACTGCATTAGAAATGCGTACAAAATATCCAGAGAAAATGTTGGAGCTTGCTATCAAAGGTATGCTTCCAAAAGGATCACTTGGACGTCAAATGTTCAAAAAATTACACGTGTATGCTGGAGCTGAGCATCCACACCAAGCACAACAACCGCAAACTTACGAGCTTCGCGGTTAATAAAGGGAGGGAAATAGATTGGCACAAGTTCAATACTATGGCACAGGTCGCCGTAAGAGTTCTGTAGCTCGCGTACGTTTAGTACCTGGTGATGGCCACATCGTAATCAACAATCGTGAAGTAGAAGACTACATTCCATTTGAAACATTGCGCGAAGTGATCAAACAACCACTTGCAGCAACTGAAACACTTGGAAGCTATAATATCCTAGTCAATGTGAATGGTGGAGGTTACACAGGACAAGCAGGAGCAATCCGTCACGGAATCGCTCGTGCACTACTACAAGTAGATCCTGAATTCCGTAGCCCACTTAAGCGTGCGGGTCTCCTAACTCGTGACCCACGTATGAAAGAACGTAAGAAATACGGTCTTAAAGGCGCACGTAGAGCTCCACAGTTCTCGAAGCGTTAAAACCCTTGGTACTATTGGGTTGAAGCCTGTTTGGAAGTCGATTCCAAGCAGGCTTTTTTCTTTGAAAAAAGGTAAAGAAGATGGATAGGGACTGAAATTATTTTAATTACATTCACTACCATATCTTTCGGTGATGGCTATTCGTCGATTTAAGATATTCAATTAGCGGTTGATTTAAACGCTTGTCACTCCTTTATCTACCTCAAACCTTTTACATGCTGATTCTAATAATTCATTTGGATCAAGATGACGCGTTGGTTTTAAGGTAGAAGCATTTGGAGATTAAAATGCTCTTTCTCCGAGTTGCAAAAAATCGTTGCGTAACTCTTGAATTAATTCTTTTAAGTGTAATAGGGTTTGATATGTCTTTTGTCGAGAAAAATGCCCCTTCTAGAATTTGGGGTTTTAGGAGTAAGTAATGAATATTTTTGATTTTCCTAAAAAAGTACTTTATTGATCATAATCCTCATTTTTCCGTGATAATATCACCTTCAAGAAGTGCCCCTAATTTCCCCTTTCTAATACCAGTAAACAGTAGCGTTAAGGCATATTCCCTAAAAGCCTAAGAAAATACCGTGCCGTATCCTTTTTCCCAATGAATTACACTTTTCATCTGCGTGATGGCCAGTTGAGAAGTCAAATTGTATAGGACCTTGCATCTTGCCGCGGGTTTCATAGCGCCCTGGAGTTCCCCCTTATCACTTAACTTCGATTAGCGGATGTTGAATTCCAAATTTAAACAGAATTTAACAATGACCTCACTTTTATTTAACTTTCGGTAATTAGTATGATTACAAGAATTCTACTATTAGTTGGTTTCATTGAATTTGATCTCCCCGGCTTTATAAAAGTAGATGTACATGAATTGGCGTTATGGGAGCTATTTTTTTACGAGCCCTGGTTTGTCTTTATGGGTATAATGGCAGGATTAACCTCTGCCCATTACGCCCACGCCTCCCAGATACAGCAGGCTATATTTAGGCGAGGAACAATACTTTATTTAATTAGCGTCTTTCTTTTAACAGCCCTATTTGTGCTTTCCATCATTTTCGACTTCGTTGATAAAATCAGCTTTTAATCCTTTGGATTGATGTGAAGGAAGCAGTATATAGTACTGTGGTGAAAGCCCCAAAAGAAACAAGACTCGGGAGAATTCACGAAACATGGGGGCAAAAGGGCAGAAAGGGTTGTATTTTACACCGAATAAAGGCAATCTTGGTTAGTCTGGCATACGGGAATGGCTATGTTGCTTTAGGTAGATGGAAAGTAGCTTTTAAAACAATAGGCTTCATATCTAAAAAGTGAGGAGAATGTCTTTTGAGCTTAATACATGAAAAATATGTAAGGAAAGAAAAAGCTGATAAAACTTATTTGACTAAAAGATGGGGCTATGTTGCAGCCGTTGTACTGTTGCCATATGCGATTTTGAAGTCACTTTGGGCCTCAACAATAGGACTTACAACAAAACAAGCTGTCCAAGATCTAGCGGGGTTTGGTGATACATTACAGGAAGGGCCTGCTTTCCTAAATACGTTATATATCTTCGGAATAGACTTTACAGCTATCTTGGCGATATTGGCATTTTTATTTGCTTTAACTTTCGTGGCTTCCTGGGGAGAGAAACTGCCAAAATGGTTACTGATCATAGCTGAATGGTCAGTTGGGGTATTGACTGTGCTAATTAGTTTTTTGACAGTCCTTCAATTGTTAGGAGTACTTCCAAAAGGGCACGCTGAAGGGCTAGCCATTTGGGTGTATTTGATAACGTACGGAGGACTGTTCTTGTGGGGAGTAATTCTTTTTATGGCAACTCTGTCGTTTCAGCAAAGGATTAGATAAAACAAGGAACCGGTGTAAGTGGCAGGTGGCTTTCTCTAAACGAACTCCTTGAACGGCAAATTGAATATACCGCCTTTTGTTTTAAAACTATTTCATTGAAACTTAACCCATACAACGATTAATCTTAAAAGCTTGGAATGAAAACAAAGTCTTGGCGGGTATCAGCGTAGGTTCAATAGGCTGCTTTGAAGAAGGAGTTATCATTTGGTGACAAACTAGAGCCTGTTACCTTCCCCGGTTCATAACAAGGAATTAAAAAAACGTACAAATAGGTTATAAGAGAAACCATAGAAAGAAAAAATAAACTAGGTAAAATAATAATAATAAAGGCCAATTTTATTTGAGATATTAACTAGGTATTGCTTTGTGATCAAAAGACCTTAAATACACATGAGCAGTATGTGAAGGTCTTTTGCATATAAAAAATACAGTTTAAGTTAAAACATATACAATATCTACATGCTTCTCAACTCATGAATTTTTTGCAAGGTACTTAGGTGCAGTGATTTATCCTCGGGTGACTCAGCGAATTTATACCATTCTACAAGCCTGTATCCGAACATAGCAATGATTAGTTCATAGATACAATGATCGGAGATATGGGCCACATCCGCATATTCCGAGAAACCTCTGTAATACGCCGGAATGCATTTTTGATAGTACTCAATCATATAATTGAAGTCCGCTTCATCCGTTATTAAACTCGCGATATCCTCGCCCATGTACCCCCAACCGGTGGTATCCCAATCGATAGGTACGATTTTCCCGTCTGAATAGAATATATTTTCTACCCAAAAATCTCTGTGACAAAGCACGATGGGGAGTTTTTCAATTTGACCAAATATCTCGTCCGCATTGTTATCTAAGTCTATGAGCATTTTACAGAGGTGATTTGGAATTTCGCAGTCATCAGAGCGTATGTAATCATACAGAACATTCCATGACCGATATCGCAGATAGTAGTTTTTAATATACTCAACCTTGCTTAAGTTGGCCAAATTCTCCAATATGCTTGGTTGTTCGGTGTACACCCTGCCTTGAAATCGCCCTAATTCCTCGCTTATATGTTCATACATTTCCGGGGTTAGATTTAGGCCGGATTCACCATCAATATACTCTATCCACAGTTGAATCTCATCACCATTTATTTCGGCGTGATAACACTCTGGGCAACGGAACGAATCGAAGAAGACCTTTTTGAAACCCGATGTATAGAGGTCGTATTCCCTTCGCCATGAATCCGGATCACCATAACGCTCAAATTTTTTCTGTGTTTTCCAAACTATCTTATATGGCAGATTTTCGCCATCGGAAGTTTCAACCATGCCTGTTACAAGCCGAACATCTCCTAGTGTTCCGCCTTGCAACTCTTTGCGACGATAATCTGCGCGGATTATCGTCTTATTAAACATTTTACTCAAAGCAAGCTCCAGTGTTTCGGGATTAACAAACTTCTCATCATGGTTGTTCATTTCTTGTAACCTCCCTTTTTCCCCTTATGTCGTATGGCAATGGCCTTTTGTCGTGCTCGCTTATCCATGAGATAACCTGATTTATCATCCACAAACTTGTTTTCCCGCTTCTGTGCCAGATAATGCTCCCAATGATCTGGTGCCAATGATCCATCTGCAAGGGCGGCAAGAACTGCGCAACCCGGCTCCGTCTGATGGCGGCAGTCATTGAAACGACACTGTGTGAATAATTCTTCCACATCATTAAATCCCGCACTGATGCCGTCATCCGCACCGAATAGTCCAAGCTCACGCATACCCGGCGTATCAATAACCATCGCCCCTGAAGGGAGCATGAAAAGCTGGCGATGCGTTGTGGTGTGTCGCCCGCGGCTGTCAGCCTCACGGATATCCTTGACAGTCATCACTTCCTGATTCATCAAGGCGTTTAGCAGCGAAGATTTCCCTACGCCTGACATGCCAAGGAATACCACGGTTTTTCCTGGTTGCAGATATTCACTTAACTCATCTAGACCAATTCCCGTGTGACTGGAAACTGCGTGTACTGGTACATCAGGAGCGGTTTTCTGAACCTCAGCTAACGGTGCATTGTAATTCGGGGCCAAGTCGGCCTTTGTTAAGATTACAACAGGCTGGCCGCTGCTCTGTCGTGTCTGTGTTAGGTAGCGCATGATGCGGCTGACGTTGAAATCCCAGTTTAGGGACGATACGATAAATACGTAATCAAAATTTGTTGCTACGACTTGCTCCAGTATGGTTTTAACATACCCTGCTGCGTGTCCCGAATAGTCAGCGCGGGAAAATTTTGAGCGGCGAGGCAACAATTTAGCAATGAGCGAAGCACCGTTTTCGTTGTATTGTAGAAGTACAAAATCGCCAACGCACGGAAAATCTTCCCGAGTCACTGCAGTATGATAAAAACTGCCCTTCAATACAGCCGTGACTTCTCCTTGTTCGGTGATGACGGTATATTGCTCTCGCTGTAGTTCGGTAACCCTTCCGGGGATTAAACCTAGTGGAGGCGTTTCGTCTTCGATATAGCCGTATTGTTTCAAATCAATCATTAAACCGATCCTCTCCTAAAAATTAACGTTGTTTTTGGATATAAACCGCGAACAAATAGCCTATTAAAATGCTACTGTTGCGCTCGAAAAGCCAAAAGTCGGCTTTATAGTTAAAAAGGGATACGTTCTTCATTTGTATCCTGCTAACAGCAGTATTCACGAAAGATTACCGTTTACGGCATAGCAAAAAAATAGAATACAATCTCACTTCTATAGTTTGACCGAACCCCTTATGAGGGTTCAATAGAAAGTTTGATTATAAGCAAATTTTATCAGCTACTTCTCCCACTCAAGTCTCTCAACTGTCGCATATAACATGAGAAAAGCCACCTTTGTTCTCGATTTGAAGGTGTTCTCTTTTTACGGGCAATATATCCTCTGCATATGCTTCCCCATATTTTTTAAAGCCTTGAGGTAGGGGTATCAATAGGGATAAATTGGGTAACCAATTCCCTGATGATGGTAACTGCAAAGATTAAGTGGATTAAGGATGCAGTAAAAAATGAGCTGGATAAATATCATACTATACGGAAAATATAAAGAATAAGGAAGTGATCTAAATTGGAGATTGTTACAAACAGGAGGTCGCTGAGTCCGTTCATGTAAAATTCTAGCTTAATCTAGTCTAATGAAAAGCAAAGAACGTCTTCCTTTGTCTCAGAACATTTGTATTAGGCTAGGCGGACGCCTTGCGCTTTTGTTCTATTTATAGAGTATGCGGCGGAATCCCGGAGATTATTAAGGATACATAATATATATTCGTCTCAAGAGGGATAGGACGTCTATAACACAAATAATGCAGGAATATCATATGTGCTTCATCACAATTTTTACGTTAGACTGAACAAGTGCCAAAAAAGACCTGGCAAATTACCTCTATGCACCCCATCATCTTTTCCTAGCTTATAAAGATGGCTGGAATTTTGCTAAAAAGGTTTACTTTAACAAATTAAGTTCAGTAAAAACTTTTATTGGGTTATCTACTATTGCTTCAAAAAACCTCGTATTATTTTATTGGTTTTACGTGTATATATACTCTCCAATTGAAGTAAAGTCCACTCTGAACAAATCTAACATGGGAGTTGTCAATTTAATATGAAAAAAGCTTCACTTGTTTTTTACGTTTCATTAGCGATTGTGGGAGGTTTAGTCCTCTTGGGGATTATTATGCCTACATCGTTTGAAAGGATTACTAGTGTTGCACAAAGCTTTATTACAGATACCTTTGGTTGGTATTATTTGGTGTTAATAATGGTATTTGTTATTGCCTGTGTCTATCTATTTGTAAGTCCAATTGGTCGAATTAAACTTGGTAAACAAGATGACGAGCCTGAGTTTTCCAGATCGACTTGGATATCAATGCTTTTTAGTGCAGGCATGGGAATTGGTTTAATCTTTTATGGAGCATATGAACCACTTAGTCACTATGCGATAAGTTCACCTACTGGAGAGCTGGGTACCAATCAAGGTGCGAAGGATGCTCTAAGGTTTACCTTCTTTCATTATGGTATACATGGTTGGGCAATTTATGGAGTGATCGCGTTAGTACTTGCTTACTTTACGTTTAGAAAAGGTGAATTAAGTTTAATTAGTAGAACATTGAGACCGATTATTGGCAAGCATGCAGATGGATTAGTTGGTCAAATCATTGATGTCATCGCGGTGGTTTCAACCGTTTTAGGGGTTGCGACATCACTTGGGTTTGGTGCGATGCAAATAAATGGGGGGCTTTCTTATTTATTTGATGTACCCAGCAACTTTACAGTTCAAGCGGTGATTATTTTTGTTGTGACTATTTTATTTATGATATCAGCGTTAACTGGTTTGAGCAAAGGGATTAAAATTTTAAGTAACGTGAATATGGGTCTTGCCGCTGTCCTTTTTTTGGCAGTATTTATTTTAGGGTCAACTGTTTTCACTTTAAATCTTTTTGTCGATTCGGTGGGGGAATATTTCCAAAATTTCATTAATATGGGGCTACGAATGGCTCCGTTCGACGGAGAAATTCGTAGCTGGATTAATGATTGGACAATTTTTTACTGGTCATGGTGGATTGCATGGTCACCATTTGTAGGTGTATTTATTGCTAGGGTATCAAAGGGTAGAACCATCCGTGAATTTATTTTGTGTGTTCTATTAATTCCATCACTTATTGGATTTGTATGGTTTGCGAATTTTGGAAGTGCAGCCATTACAACAGAAATGTCTGGGGCGATGTCGCTATCTTCCTTGTTACCTGAAGAGACTCTTTTTGGCGTTTTTGAAGGATTTCCATTTAGTATCACGTTGTCGATTCTAGCAATGATATTAGTAGGCACGTTCTTCATAACATCAGCGGACTCAGGTACGTTTGTGTTAGGTATGATGACAGCTAATGGAGTATTAAATCCAGATAATAAAATAAAAGTGATTTGGGGCGTATTGCTTTCAATGACATCTGCTGCGCTACTTTATTCAGGCGGTCTACAGGCACTGCAAAACACAATGATTCTTGCAGCTCTGCCGTTCTCGGTGATTTTGATCGTAATGTTGACTAGTCTCATGAAAGCTTTAAATCAGGAAGCAAAGGAACTGAAACTTGGAAAAGAAATAAAGAAGGAGAAAAAGAAACAAGCGGGAAAAAATAGTGAAGAAGCTTCAAAATTTATATAAATGAAGCTGATGAAAGCCATGTATTTCCTTAAGTTGATACATGGCTTTTTTATTGAGAAATTGTAGATACAAAAAAGCCATTCCGTTTATACTAGAATCTGAATGGAATACTGATTACAAAATACTTAAAAAGTGGGGGAATACGATGATTGCAAAAACGGAAGAAGATTTTAATGGATTAAAAGAAATTGGTAAAATTTGTGGAATGATTCGCGATGAATTAGTTCATTGTACCAAACCTGGAATGACGACAAAAGAACTTGATGAAATGGCGGGAGAGATGTTTGAAAAAGCAGGAGCGCAATCTGCACCAAAAGGAGAATACGATTTCCCCGGATATACATGTATTAGCATAAATGAAGAAGTAGCCCACGGGATTCCAGGGGAACGAATTATTCAAGAAGGGGACCTTGTTAATATTGATGTGTCAGGTTCAAAAAACGGTTATTTCGCAGATACAGGAATTTCGATTGTAGTTGGGAAGGGAGAGGAAATTTTACAGAAAATATGTGATGTTGCTAAAGAGGCATTCGACGCTGGACTTAAGGAGGCTAAACCAGGTTCAAAAAAAAGCGTGCTCGGAAAAGCTGCACACAATGTAGCAAAACAGCATGGCTTAACAGTCATAAAAAATCTTACTGGACACGGTATTGGGCGCTCCATTCATGAAGCACCAGATCATATTTTCAATTACTACTCTCACTGGGATGATGAAATTCTAAAAGATGGTATGGTCATTGCTTTTGAACCGTTTATCTCTACATTTGAAGAGGAGGTTTATCAATCCGAAGATGACGACTGGACCTTCCTAACCGATGAAAGCTTTGTGGCTCAATACGAACATACGATTATTCTTACGAAGCAAGGACCGATTATCACTACATTGTAAATATGTGTACGGATTAGGATGTGCCTTGCAAACACTACAAAGATCCATCAGAAAAAATGGAGAGACTTACTTTTTTTCTGATGGAAATAAAGGAGAATTCAATTTGGAACCAAAGTTATATGAAGGAGTTTTATATTGTTGCTTCGGATGAGATTTTAAAACTCCCTAAACTAAAGGGACTTTTACACATTGGCCGTTCCCTTTACTACTTTATTCGTTACACCCAAAACATCCAGCAGGAAAACAAACACTGGAATCCCGATGATCAGTCCCCACACCCCGAAGAAGTTTTGTGAGAAAAGCAGGACGATAAACGTATAAAAAACAGGTAAATCTGTTTTTGAAGACATAAGCTTGGGATTTAATATATAGGCTTCTATAGCGTGGATGACCATAACGGAGATAAATAAGTATACGACTTTTAGGAATCCCCCGATTGTAAAAGCAATGATTGTTAAAGGAACTAGTGAGATGATCACACCAGCGACAGGAATCAGTCCTAAGAAGAAAGTCATAAAGGCTAGCCCTATGATCTGTGGAAACCCAAGAATCATTAAGACAATGACTGTTAAAAAAGTATTGATGAGGGCAATGATGAATTGTGCTTCAATGACTTTTCCAAACGTTTGGGAAAACTTCTTACCAAAGAACTCAATTTCATTATAAAATGGAGCAATTTTACTGTTTTTAAATTTGTTCGTGAATTCGATTAATCGTGGTTTCTCAATTAGGAAAAATAAGCTTAATAATAATGCAATTAATACTTGGACGCTCGTTTTGCTAATATCGGAAAATGATTTTAATAAAAATGAAAAGCCATTTTCTATATAAGTTGTAATTTGCTCACTTGAAATAATTGATTCAATATAATTAACGATCATATTATCATGCGGTTGAATAGAGAAATTTGTGATTTGTCTAATTAGTTGGCTAATCTCAATAGAGATGATTGGCAAATACTTTACAATTCCAACTGTCAGCAAACCAACGATCAAAGTGTACAGCAATAATACAAGCAGAGTGCGGTTTAAACGTATCCGAGCAATCGTAAATTCTACAAGTCCATTCATTAAAAACGAAAAGATAAATGTTAGTAGAATCAGATTCATCATGCTTCGCACACTAAAAAGAATAAATACGATTAAGGCAAAAATAATAAACCTCTTTACGCCTTTTTTTTGAAAGAAATCCGTCATCGCTTCCATATGAAATGCTTCCCCTTATACCCTAATTTTTTAAAATTTGTCAATATATTTAGTATCTACTTAAAGGGGAGAAAATACAAGTAAGACCGGCGTCAAAATTAAAAAATAAACAGATTCTCTGAGCAGGAAGACTTATTTTAAGGGGGGAATGATAGCGACGACTTAAATACGAAAGAACGGGGCTGGGACATAACTAAAATACTAGGCTTCAAAGACGACAATGCATTACCTTAGCGAAGTATATTTCGGGAGCGGTTATATGCGCCCTGTTAGTTCGGCTTTTCTTTGGTAAAAACACTTTTGCCCCGACCTCGTTTTTAAAGATTATTATAGGTAGTCCTCTACGATTTTCTTTGCCCGCTCAATCCCTTCCCACATATCACCAGGTCCGTCATAAATGATGACGATAGGGCCATCGTAGTGAGTCTGTTTTAAAAGATCCAAACAACGCCTAAATTCATCTTGATCTGGTATTCCATCCTTATCATATTGGGGTTTGGCGTGAATGGAGTCGCTATAAGGAATTATTTTCGCTAATTCATTGTATTTTTCTGCTCCACTCATATTTCCAAAATCCGTAATCAATTTAATCTGTTCATTAGACTGGTTGACAATATAAAGGCAATTTCCACTTGTGCTTGAGAGAGTACGGAAATTCTCTGTTATGATCTTGACACCTTTCTGTCCCGCATAGGCAGCCAGTTCATGTAAATATTGAGAAACGCGAGACAACGCATCTTGATCGTCAGCGGGGGCATCTCCCGCTACCACTCTTACACGCTCTGCTCCTACTTCAGCCGCTATATCAATCCATTCTTTAATAAGCTCCATATCCGCATCCACTCGTTGTGTATCAGCAGATGATAGATCTCCATAATCTAATAAAAGCGTATAAAGTCGCATGTTGGCATCCGTACAAGCCTTTTTTAATCTTTGTAAATAGAGGGAATCTGTAAAGGGAAAATGGAAATGACAGAGCTCAAAAGCTGCAAATCCCTTTTCCTTTAAAATAGTCGGTAAATCCAATAGATCAATGACGTTATCTTGCTGTTCTAGTTTAGTTATATGTTTTTTTTGTGTGTTGTCCCAAGCGGTCCAGCGTAGTGGTCCAAGCAGTCGATGTAAACTCCAAGTACTAACAGATAAATAAGACATAAAAAAACCCCTTTCAAAAAGAAACTCTTTTGTAAAGATTCGTTCTAAAATCATTAATTCCTTTAAATTTATGAATATTCATTCTCACCTTAGACAGTATGCTTTTTTTCCTGCTTAGAAAACTATAAAATTGTCGCTTGTGGATAAGTTGTAATTTTGGGTTTCGTCGTCTAGCTTCAGCGCCCAGCAAACTTTCAGCTTCTGCTTGCGTAAGTCAACATCGGCTCATATTTCGCCGTGTATCCTTTATCTCAGGGCTACAGGATGTAGGTCAGAACAGCGTTGCGCCAGGACGGCGCGTTTTTAGCTGTTCATCCTTACTATGAAAGTTTGTACGTCGCTAAACGGGCGCTTGTGCTTTTGTTCAAAGATAAGAAAGTATAAAATCTTGGCTAGTGTTTTGATCTAGCTCCAGCGCCTAGCCCCTCGAGGTCAAATGACCTGAGCCAATAAAAGTCAAAACCGGACTTTTCTTGTCTCAGAACATTTGCTTGTCGGGGCTGAGCAAGGCGCTTGCGCTTTTCTTATTTAAGAGGCCTCAAGTATGTTACGATTTAAGTAATTTCATATTTTATGTTTGGTGGGGGTGCAAATTGAAAAAAACAATCATTGCTATTGCGATTATTCTTGGAGGGGCCTTCTTAATTTTTGTTCTTCCTTTTTTGGTCATAGGGTATATGGTTTCGCATGAGGTTCAGAAAATAAAAGATGAATATGGGTATTCAAATGAAGAAATTATCGAATATGTAGAGAAGGAACATGATTTTGTGGTAGAGGTGTTAAGCAATGAAGGACGTGATCCAAGCGGCAAGGGATTGTTTGTTCAGGATGCGCGGGTTCGTCAAGTGGATGAGGATCGATTAGAATTTGATATTCAGATTAGTACATTTGGCAAAATCGAGGGTGATAACTATAAGGAAATAAAGCAAAGATTTGATTTCAATCAAGCTTATCAAAATTCCGAGTTGTTTCGAGACCTGCAGCAATTGGGATTTATCAATCCTTCTTTTGGAAAGGAAGCGGATGATCCAAAATTCTATATCGCTTTACCAGAAAACAGGGATATGGCCGATCAGGAAACATTACAGATGCTTTTTGATGCCATTCGACTAGTGAAGAAATTGCAGGATGAAGTATCAAAAGAAGGGTATGAATTCGATGAAGTGTCAGTTCATGGAGCCCATTTAGAAATAGATGCTCCTTACCAGTCTCCAGAAGATTTGGGAAATCAATTGGCTGCGGATAATATTTCCCATTTCGAGTATCAGTTTATAGAGGATGATAGGGAACAAGTTCAGAGAATTTTGTCTCAGCTGCAAAGCTATGGCTTTAATAAAGATAACGATCACTCAAGGCTGGAATGCTATGAGATGATAGAATATCAACAATGTCATGCTTATGAATTAACCCTACATTCATATGAAAGTGCTGAAGAGGATCATGATTTTTTTCGCTATGATGATGAAAATGATCGAAAGCATCTATTTCAAGCGATCGAAGAAATCAATAAAGTAGAACTGCCTATTAAAAAGATCCGAGTAGCCTCTGTATACACGCCGGAAAATCCGGACGATCAGTTTTATCCAGAAGAAGAGCTAAAGGTACGAGATGGATTTGTATACTTCGCAAAAAGAACGGTCGAAATGACGAACTTTGATAAACTGGAAACCGCGAAAGATATTGAATTTATTTATTGAGAAGAAAGCTGTAATTCGCAGAAAAGCCTATATTTATCACAGAAGACAACTATTATGATTCAACAAAAAACTACGGGGCTGAATTTCAGCCCCGCAACAATCTTAAGCTATTCAGGATGACCAGAATCGTACTGCCTTCATGGCCGACTACTCCGAGCGGCAATGATAGATCCTGCATGAAGTTCGCGGCAATGAGCATCACGATGACAGCAACGGAAAACACCATATTTTGTTTGACAATCCGGTTCATCTTTTTTGATAGACGGATTGTGTTGGGAATTTGGCGTAAGTCATTCTTCATGATTACAACATCTGCCGTTTCGAGAGCGGCATCGGTTCCTGCCCCCATGGCAATCCCGACGTTTGCCACCGCCAGAGCAGGTGTGTCATTTGTTCCATCACCCACCATTGCCACCCAACGATATCTCTTTGTCAGTTCCTTGATCACTTCCAGCTTTTCATCAGGTAGGCATTCAGCTTTATACTGCTTTAAGCCTATTTCGTGTGCGATATCACGAGCGGTTTCCTCGCTATCACCTGTAAGCATAAATGTATCGATGCCTGCAGCATTGATAGCTGATATGGCTTCTTTCACATCTGAACGTACTATATCCCTTAAGGCAAGCGCTCCGATAATTTCCTTATCTTGTTTTACAAACACAATCGTTTTTCCAATTGCCTCCAAGCGAGTTGTGGTTAGAAATTTTTTAGCGTCTTCCTTTCCGACAAAATCAGCTTTTCCGATATAATAGCGGGCTCCGTTTATCATTCCTTCTATGCCCCAACCGGGAACATCCTTAATATCTTCAGCTTCAAGAAGTGGGATCTCTGCTTTTTTTGCCCTGCTTATAATGGCTGAAGCGAGCGGATGATTGGAGTAATGTTCTATGGATACAGCGACCTGCAGAATTTTGTCTTGGTCCCATCCATCACTGGCGACAATTTTTGTAACTTCGGGTTTACCGGCGGTTAGTGTGCCGGTTTTATCAAAGGCAATTGCTGAGAGCTTCGCTAATCCTTCTAAATGTACGCCGCCTTTAAACAGCACACCTTGGCGGGAACCGTTGGATATAGCCGAAAGGACCGCAGGCATTGTCGAAGCGACAAGCGCGCAGGGCGATGCGACAACAAGAAGAACGAGCGCTCGATAGATCGTCTCATTCCAAGACCATCCAAACAGGTAGTGCGGCAAAAACATCATTAAACCAGAACCAATCAGCACAACCATAACATAGGTATTTTCAAGTCTTTCAATTAAAAGATGTGCTGGCGGCTTTTCCTCCTGGGCGTTTTGAACAAGCTTGATAATTTTTTGAAACAGTGTATTCTCGTTTGTTTTGCTGACTTTGACGTGTATAACTCCATCGAGATTGACCGTACTAGCAAGGACCTCTTCATTTTCCTTTTTCGCCACTGGCATCGATTCCCCTGTGATAGCTGACTCATTGATAGAGGTTTTCCCTTTTACCACGATCCCGTCAGCTGGCATGAGTTCGCCCGGTTTGACAAGAATGATATCACCAACTGCCAAATCTCTAGCAAGCATGCTTATTTCTCTGCCATTACGAAGAACATGTGCTGTTTCGGGTTGAAGCGACATCAAGGCAGAAAGCTCATTTTTACTTTTGTTCATTGTGTATGTTTCTAGTGCCCCGCTCAGCGCGAAAATAAAGATCAACACAGCACCTTCTAGCCAATAGCCAATAATCGCCGCCCCGATTGCAGCGAGAAACATAAGTAATTCGACGTTCAGCGTTTTATTATTGATGGTTTCTACAATGCCTTCTTTCGCTTTTGCGAAACCACCAATCACGAAAGCCGCAATAAACAGGCTATTAATTACAAGGCCTGACATCATCATTGAAAGGCCCCAGCCTAGTAAAATCAAAGCACCCGCGACAAGCGCTGCAATCATTTCACCATGGTTTTGAAGCTGTTCTTTCCAATGAGTGTTCTTAGGGTTAGGGGTAATTTTCATGAATTGTTGTTCTGTGATTCCCATAATCATTTGTTCCCTCCTAATTGAGAATGAAATTCAAATTCATTAACCTTAAAAATGCCGAAAGCTGCCGCTAAATAGCGACAGCAAGCTTTATTTAAAAACATTACAATATTATATTTGTTTTAATATAACACATATCTATATAAAAGAAAAGCAAATGCTATAAAACAAGTGACTTCTTCAATGAGATGAGGCCTTTTTCTGAAAATCCGCTTGAATTTATCCATAAGTGAATGGTAAATTCTTAAAAAGACCGACAGTCAGTCTATTTAAGGAAAGGGGCGATGCTCTTGGAAAATATCATTGTTGTTCAAGACTTTGTGAAAAAGTATGGCGACTTTACAGCGGTTGATCATGTTTCTTTTGAGGTTGAAAAAGGAAGTATCTTTGCCTTTCTGGGGCCGAATGGAGCGGGGAAAAGTACGACAATTCAAACCCTTTGTACGATTCTAGAGAAAACTTCAGGTACGATGCTGATCGACGGTAAAGATGTTGACAGAGATAAGGATAAAGTAAGGGGGACAATCGGTGTTGTTTTTCAGGATTCTACCCTCGATAACAAAATGACAGTGGAAGAAAATTAAAAAATGCATGGACATTTTTATGGTGTACCAAAATCGGTAATCGGTGAGCGAATCCAATTTGTTTTGGAGCTGGTTGATTTGACAGATTGGAGAAAGGAAATGGTTAGTCGTTTATCTGGAGGAATGAAAAGGAGAGTAGAAATAGCAAGAAGTCTTTTGCATTTTCCGAAAGTATTGTTTTTAGATGAGCCGACAACAGGTCTTGATCCACAGACGAGGGCTAATATTTGGGATTATCTTATTAAGCTGCAAAAGGAAATGACGATCTTCTTGACGACACATTATATGGATGAGGCTGAAATTTGTGATCAGGTTGCTGTCATGGATTATGGCAAAATGATTGCTTTTGATTCTCCTTCTGTTTTAAAACAAAAGTACACAAAGGACATGGCACAAATAACAAGCGCAGATACAGAAGGTTTAGAAACCCTTCTCCAAGAACATGAAATGAAATTTACCAAAAGGGGAAATACCTATTCTGTACAATTGACGGAGTTATCGGCTTTGATTGCGATACTTGGTGAGCATCGCTCAGCCATTCAAGGGCTAGAAATAAAAAGGGGTACTTTAAACGATGTGTTTCTTGAATTGACAGGAAGGAATATAAGGGGGTAATTAGATGAGGGTGATTGCTGCAATATGGTGGAGAAATGTAAAATTATTTATGAGAAATCGAACCCAACTGATTTTAATCTTTATTATGCCATTCTTTTATTTATATCTAATCAGTACAATATTTGAAAGTGCCTTTATTAGTAATCCAGAAAATTATGTTCTATCAGGTATTGTGATCATTGTTGTGTTTCAGACCTCACTCAATATCGCCACTTCAACAATCGATGACATTGTGTCGGGCTATATGAAGGAAGTCCTTGTGAGTCCGGTTAAACGAATCCAAATTGCTGCTGGACAGATATTATCGTCAACAACGATTGCCACGTTACAAGGGATCATTATCTTATTTATTGGCTATTTCATCGGTTTAAAATATACCCATATGATGACACCGGTTTTTGGGATTGCTTTCATGGTTTTTGTCGGGCTTGTTTTTTCTGCATTTGGGTTATTTTTAGCGACAGCTGTAAAGAATTCTCAGACATTCCAAATTGCTTCGATGGCAGTCACGACTCCCATTACTTTTTTATGTGGTGTCTATGTACCATTGAGCCTTTTGCCAAATGGCTTACAATTTCTTGCTTTATTCAATCCCATGACGTATGCAGCTGCTTTCTTTCGAACACTGAGCTTAGAAAAAATGTCTTTATCTGTGAATGAGCTACTAGAGGAACAACTTGCTTTTAAAGTGAGTACATTCGTCATTACACCACAAATCAGTATGATTATTATTCTCTTATTTGGTTTATTATTTTTATTCCTGTCAACCCTTGCTTTTTCTAAAGTTGATTTTTCAAAAATGAATCGTGCCAAGGGTCAAAAGGATATTTTTCAGCAATAATTACTGAATAAAAAGGGTGGCATTTTATGAAGTGAGAGAGGAAATCTCATCAACCATTGAGCTAGAAAACCAGGTTCTTCAACTAGATGATACCTGGTTTTCTAGCTTTTCCCTTACCTTACTTGGGAGATCCTCCCATAATACTTCTTCCCACGTTTTAATATATTTTCCCTTCGCATCAACTCGCAGATAGGCTAAATCCCGCAATTCTCCTCCAGCATAGAAGGTGACCGTTCGTTCTTTTCCCGATTCATCAAATCCGGAAAGTGTATAATCATAACCACCTGGAGAACGAGGGGTGCCCTTTTCCGTTATTTGAACGTAAACATCTTTCTTCGGAACAAGAGGATTAAATCGATCTGTAACCTCATTATGAAAGATGAGAGAGGCGGCTACCAATCCCCCGACTATTATGAAAATACTAAGTAAACCAATGAGCCAGCTTTTCATTCGCTCCATTCCTTTCTCTCCTTGTTTAAGCTAAGTTTAGCAAGGAGTGTCACAAAAGAGCGATCTAGATTGCTTACACATAAATTACATTTTTGTAAGATTATAAGAGTTCATACATAGGTCAAAATGGAACTGACGGTGTTTGTTCAGATAGCCATTTTTCCTCCTGATAAGCCATTTCCCAAAAAGCTAGCTCATACTCTTTAGCGATAACAAATTGTTCCTTGATTTTCTCCTTTTCTACCACGCTAGCAGTGGCAACAACGTGGTTTAGCAAGTCAATTTGCTCTTGTGTGGAGCTTTGGAACCATTCACTTGCATAAGTTTCAATCCACTTTTTGTAGATCGGTTCTATCGATGTTGCATGCTCATATGTTTTCCCAATATCAGCATAAAGCCAATAGCAAGGTAGCATGGCGGCAATCGTTTGAGCAAAGCTTCCAGAAAGAGCGGCTCGGTATAAATGCGATGTATAGGCATAGGCAGTTGGAGCTGGACGAAAATGCTCCAGTTCTTCTTTCGTAATATTCAGGACTTTGGCGTGTTCCTCGTGAACTGTAAGCTCAGCCTGAGCGGTTAATTGAGCCTTTTTAGCTAAAAGTGCAGTATGGCTAAAATCGTCTGCTTGTGCAGCCGCCATCGCGTGAATTTTTCCGTAATGTTTCAGGTAGTAAATGTCCTGCAGAATATAATATTTAAATTTTTCTAAAGGTAAATCTCCTTGGACAATCCCTAGGACAAAGGGATGCTTTAAGCTAAGTTCCCAACTGTGTTCAGTGGCTTGTCTTAATTCCTCTGTAAATAACATAAAAAATTCCTCCTCTAATGCATCGTTTCCGACTGATGGGAGAAGGGTGGTTGCTTTCTTATCCAAAGAGAATGCTTTTTCATAGCTAATACACAAATCCTCTAAGAATGAGAAAATTCCACTTCCCTCCGCTGGTATTAACCAGTTCAGGTTCTAAGGGTCCTAAAGAATACTTTAATCTCAGCCGTAATGGCTCCCCTAGCAGAAACAAATGATTTAATTTTTTAAAAATTCATATTAATATTATCACACAAAATATGAATGTCAAATGTCAGTTAATGATGATCTAGGAGGAATAGCTTTTAAAAGAGGAACAAGGGTTTTTCTTAGCCTTATTCCTTACGTTAGACCACTCGATAACCTTTATCGTGTTTTTTCGCAAAGCTTTCATCGCTGGATACAAGATAAATAATTCCCTCGATAAACCCTACGACAGCGGGGATATAAGTCCAAAAGAAAACTAGGTAAATCAGCCCCTGAACCCATTTTCCTATATAAAATTTGTGAACACCAAGAGAGCCGAGGAAAATCCCAAGAAGTCCAGCAGCTACTTTACTTTTTGTGTATACAGGTACACCATGATGTCCACCAGTAGCACTGGATGAACTGCTTGAAGCACTTGAACTTGCTCCTCCAGCATTCATAAATACCATTGGTTGCTGTTGATTTCGACTGGAATCTTCAAGCTTTTCAACCTTTTTTTTATTCTCATCAAATAATTCTTCGAGGCAAGTCTTACAATAATTTTTGCCTTTAATCTCGGTATTACATGACTCACAGATAAACTTTCCACAGCCAATACAAACGCCGACAGACGGATTCTCGTTATGTAAATAACAATTAGACATAAAAAACGCCATCCCTTTCCAATAAATGTGTATTAAGTCCTAGTTCTATTTTACTGTTAACCTATTAGAAAGTAAATGGAATTATCGGCAGTTTTAACCAAATTAGAATAGGGCATCTAGAATGTACTTTACTAAAATTTGTCGTTGTTTGAAATTCAGCGTCTCATCAAACTTGTTGTTTTAACTTTCATGCCTTATCAGCTATAGATAATAGTTTGAGAGAATGAAAAAGCGGATATAGGTGGGTAATGAGAATCAGAGGAGGATCCAAATGTTAAGTGATAGGGACTGCGAAAAATTAGCGCTTGAAGTCGTGGAATGTATTAACAATGAAAAGTTTTGGGAAGTGAATGATCTCTTGGAGGAGAAGCATCCCTATAATTTGAGTGTGATCTTTCAAAGCTTACCGGAAAAATATAGAGCACCATTCTTAGATAATTTGGATGTTTCAATGATCGCCAGTATGATGAAAAAACTCGGCACAATGCAACAAATGGAAGCATTGGGGAAGATTGGCCCCAATAAGGCGAATAAGGTGTTAGCTCTACTCGATGGGGATATTCTAGCTCATCTGTTAAAAGTATATCCAGATGCCCGCTTAAAACGTTATTTGTCAGGATTAGGGACAGGACAAGCTGACTTTATCCAGAAGAAATTAGGATTTCCGGATGGAACTGCAGGTCGTTTAATGAGTAATCAATATATTGCTTTACAGGAGTCTATCAACGTAGAAGAGGCTATTCTTCAGGTGCGCGAACTAGCCTTTTACTCTGAGTCTTTACAATATATTTATTTACTCAATAAATATAATCAATTAACAGGCATTATCGCATACCGGGATTTAATTATCGCTGCCCAAGGTGAAAAGCTAGAAGACATTATGAATAGACAAGTGATTTGTATATCAGCTTTAATGAAACGAGCAGAACTTGCTCGGTATTTACAGCGATATGACCTGAGTGCTTTACCAGTTTTGGATGAAGAAGGGTGCCTTATTGGGATTATTAAGTTTGAAGATATTATCAATGTACTCATTCATGAGGCACGTGAGGATTATGGTAAGTTTTCGACGGCTAGTAAGGAAATTGATTTTCAGACCAAGCCCTTGACAGCAACGCTTCGTCGTTTGCCCTGGTTGGTTGCTCTTTTATTTATTGGGCTTGTTTCAGGAAGTATTATTTCGAAATTTGAAGGAACTTTAGAACAAGTTGTGGCACTGGCCTTTTTTATGCCTCTCATTGCTGGTATGACTGGTAACACTGGCACGCAGTCACTTGCTGTTGTGGTAAGAGGATTAGCTGACCAAGAGGTTGGATTGAAAAAAGCAGCAAGGCTTCTATTACGAGAAGCTTGGGTTGGTGTGATGATAGGAATTATCTGCGGATTATCCATTGCCCTAATCGCCTTTATATGGCAAGGAAATTTGTATCTTGGCATTGTTGTGGGAGGCTCCTTATTACTAACCTTAATCATTGGAACTTTAGCTGGTACGCTCATTCCCTTGGTATTATACAAGTTTGGCATCGATCCAGCGGTTGCCTCTGGCCCACTTATTACTACGATCAATGACATCTTCTCGTTATTCATTTATTTTTCGATCGCTTCTTTCTTTTTGGACAAACTCATTTAGTTAAATAATAGTGAAAAGGAGTTATGTGAGCATGCCACATGTACTCCTTGATGTAAACCAATGAAATTAAAAAGCTAGGGCAGAGTGGTGTATTACCAAATCTTTTGCCGAAGCTTATTTTTAATCCTGAAATGGTATGGCATAAAGGATATACCGATCAGGAGCATTTCCAATATAATGAAAGGGATAACAGGTTGTCACTGTGAGCATTTCTTCTTCGTATTCATCGGGTCTGATCACAGAAAGATCATCTTCTGGAACAATTTCTGAATCTTGAATTATATATTCAAATGAACCATAGGGCATTTCAACAATAAAGCGATCGCCAATTTCTAATTCGCCAAATTGGCGGAATACGGTATCGCGATGCCCGGATAACACGATTTGGCTTTCCTGTCCAGGGTAAGAGGTTCCTGGATAATGACCAACCCCGCGATCAAGATCTTCCTCATCAACTCCCGCTATAATGGGTAGTTCCTTGTCTAGAGAAGGGATTTTTAGAATGCCAATGACATCCCCTTGGTCTGCTTGGAAGTCAACAGTCTCTATTTCATCTGCCTGTGAAGCTGGTTGCTTTTGACTGGATGAGGTAATTCGCTCTTTTGCTTCTTGAATTGCATTGGCTTGTAATCGATCTGCTTGCCAAATTTGCCAAACGCTAAAGAAAATTAAAACGCCGCCTCCTACAATAAGCAAGAGAGGAAGGATTTTTTTCATCTAACAATCTTCCTTTACATTTGAAATGGTAAAAAAAGTAAGTACGGCTTGCCAGAATGATAGGTAGTTATGTATATTATACATGTTTATCGTTTCAATGTGAATCAAGAAAAGAAGTGGTACACTAGAGAGGAAAAGGACTCGAAAGTGTTCATTTCCGTAATCGTTTCCAGTTAGATCAGGGAGGTCTGTTTCTCTTGCCAAAAAACTATGGAGAGTTTGCTGGGAAGAAGATCTAAAGATGATTAGATACGCTGTCTATCCTATAAATTTGTTAGACACGAATTTCAATTATATATAGAAGGGTTTGAGAGATAATGAGTAAGAGAGTAGCAGCTTTTGGAGAAGCCATGATGCGATTACAAGTACCAAACTACGAATTATTAACCCAAGCAAACACCCTACAGTATTCCTTTTCAGGTACAGGTGTAAATATTGCAGCAGCACTGGCGCGTATGGGTCATAAAGGATATCTTATTTCTACCTTACCAGAAAATGCATTAGGAGATGCCGCATTTAGTTATATTAGGAAATTAGGTATTGAGACTGATTTTGTCCAGCAGCATGGTCCTTATATCGGCATGTATTTTTTAGAAGATGGTTTTGGAAGTCGTTCGAGTCGTGTGACCTATTCAAATCGACAGGAAAGCAGTTTTAACACAGCTCCAGAATCCCTTTATTCATTTAAGGAAATAGCTGGCTCGATTGATCTTGTCCATTTTTGTGGTATTACTTTAGCTATGAACGATGAAGTGCGCACCCAGATGAAGAGGTTAGCTAGAGAGGTAAAAGCAATGGGAGGAACGGTTGTATTTGACTGTAATTATCGTCCGTCACTATGGGGCGATAATGGGTATGAAATAGCAAAGCCTCATTATGAAGAAATGTTGGAACTAGCAGATATGGTGATGATGAATGAAAAAGATGCCATGCTGACACTTGGTATGGAGACCAATCAGCAGGACCGTCAAACTCAATTAGAGGAGTTGATCCCAAAGGTGGCGCAGAAGTATGATATCTCAATGATTGCTGGAACCCATCGGCATATTCATGATCATCAGCTTCATACTCTGAAAGGCTTTCTATACAAGAATGAACAGTTTACCTATTCAAAATTCCTTCAATTCGCAGTATTAGATCGAATTGGGGCAGGGGATGCTTTTACAAGCGGAGTGATCCACGGTATGCTCCAAAATGAGTCCCATCAGTGGATCGTTGACTATGCTGTTACCGCTGCTAAGTTAGCCCATACTATTGTGGGGGATACCCCTTTATCTACGGAACGAGAGATTATGCAGGCAATGAGTCATGGGGTGGTTGATGTGGAAAGGTAATGATAAGTTACGTCAAAACCCATCAAGATGCAATGATCAACTGAAAAGGGAGGGAAAGTCCTCTCTTTTCAGCTGTCTGGGACATTTGAATGGTAGTTTATTTCAAGGAAAATCAAAATTTCAGTCTTCAATCACTTAGTTTGTTTAACCTGATCTTCATTGAGTAGTATGTTATAGGCCCAGTTTACTTTTTCATCCGATGGTGTTTCTACACCCTTTAGTTTATATTCGATGCCCATTGCCTCATATTTATAAACGCCTAATTGATGGTAAGGGAGGATTTCAATTTTCTCAACATTGTTTAAGCTATGAATGAAAGTGGACAACCGTCGCAAATCATCTTCATTATCTGTCCAGCCGGGTACAAGAACGTGGCGAACCCAAATTGGTTTATGCTTTTCCTCCAAATAATGAGCAAAATCAAGAATATGTTGATTGGATACACTGGTTAATGTTTTATGTTTTTGTGGGTCGATTTGCTTTAAATCTAGTAATACAAGATCTGTTACTTCCATTAGAGCATCTAGTGATCGTATAAATCTTTCTTTTCTCGTAAAGCAGCCTCCTGAACTATCGATACATGTATGGATCCCGAGCTTTTTACATTCGGTAAATAACTCTGTGATGAACTCTGTGTGCAACAGCGGTTCGCCCCCACTTACTGTCACCCCGCCATTGGAGGCTTGTAGAAAGGGGAGATAGCTACGTATGTCCTTCATTAACTCGTCTATGGAGATTTCTTTCCCTTCTCCTCTGCCAAAGGCCCATGTATCTGGGTTATGACAGTATAAGCATCGTAATAAACAGCCTTGTGTAAAAATGACATATCGTAAACCAGGACCATCGACTGTCCCGCAAGACTCTACAGAGTGAATCCTTGATTGCATTTTCATCCTTCTAACCCCCTCTTCAGTAAAATCGAAAATAGATCTGTCACTTCTTGGATGCATAGGCGTGACAGACATTGTCTTCCTAATCTAATGCCCACACTTTTGTTCTGGTTTGGAACTATAAAATTTTTGGTTTGTCGATAAGTAGCTTATCTTGCAGTTGGTGTCTAGCTCCAGGCGCCCTCGGCTCGAGGCTCGCAGGAGCGAGTCCATCGGCGTTGCGACGTACAGGATGTACTAGTGCAGACGAAGCGACAGGACGTCGCAGTTTGAGTCTGCCGCCAGGACGTGGCGACCTTAGCCGATGTTCCACGAAATAACCTGAGCCAATGAAAGGCAAAGAACGCCTTTCTTTGTCTCAGAACATTTGCTTGTAGCCGATAGGCGGGCGCCTTGCGCTTTTCTTGTTGTTAAGGAAACTATAAAATTCTTGGCTTGTGGATAACTGTTTACGTTGCGGCTTGACATCCAGCTCCAGCGCCCAGCGACTAGCAAACTTTCGGTTTCTTCCTACGATAAGTCAACATCCATTCGCTTTCCAAGCTCATGGTGTATCCTTTATCTCGTCAGAACCCTAAAAAGTTTGTACGTCGCTAAACGGGCGCTTGCGCTTTTGTTTCATCCAGCTCCAGCGCCTAGCCCCTCGAGGTCAAATAACCCTGAACCTATGAAGGGAAAAAGCCCCTTCCTAGGTTCAGGAACATTTGCTTGTCGGGGCTGATCAAGGCGCTTGCGCTTTTGTTCTTACATCGTTTCATGGAAGGTGCGGTTAATGACGTCGATTTGCTGTTCTCGTGTTAATTTTATGAAGTTCACCGCATATCCAGATACCCGAATCGTTAATTGCGGATATTCTTCAGGATGCTCCATTGCGTCTAGTAATGTATCTCTGTTGAAGACATTAATATTTAAGTGATGACCTTTCTTCACCATGTACCCATCCAGAATGGCGGCAAGGTTTGTATTTCTTACTTTCTCTTCCTTTCCCAGAGCTTTTGGAACGATGGAGAAAGTATTAGAAATGCCATCAAGGGCATAGTCATAAGGTATTTTAGCAACAGAGCTAAGAGAAGCAAGAGCGCCTTTCTTGTCTCTTCCATGTAGTGGATTTGCCCCTGGCGCAAATGGTTCCCCTTTACGTCTACCATCTGGCGTATTTCCAGTTTTCTTGCCGTATACAACATTAGACGTAATCGTTAGTACGGATAAAGTTGGAGTCGCTCCACGGTACGCTTGATGCTTTTGGAACTTGTTCATAAATGCCTTAACAACTTCAACGGCAATTTCATCGACACGATCATCATTATTTCCATATTTAGGGAAATCACCTTCAATATCAAAATCAACGACAAGGCCATTTTCATCACGAATCGTTTTTACCTTGGCAAATTTGATGGCACTTAAAGAGTCGGCTACAACCGATAATCCCGCAATCCCTCCGGCCATTGTTCTTAAGATATGTCGATCATGCAAGGCCATTTCAATCCGTTCATAGCTATATTTATCATGCATGTAATGAATTACATTCAATGCGTTCATATACAGCTTTGCGAGCCAATCCATCATTTGATCAAACTTCTCCATGACTTCGTCAAATTCCAGATATTCCGTTGTAATCGGAGCGAATTCAGGACCAACCTGAAGATTTTTCAGTTCATCTCTTCCGCCATTGATAGCGTAGAGCAATGCTTTAGCTAAGTTTGCACGTGCTCCGAAAAATTGCATTTGTTTTCCAATTCGCATCGCTGATACACAACAAGCAATCCCGTAATCGTCACCGTAATGTTCCCTCATAATATCGTCGTTTTCATATTGAATAGAACTTGTTTTAATGGACATCTGGGCACAGTAATCTTTAAATGCCTCAGGAAGTTTTGGTGACCATAAAACCGTTAAGTTCGGTTCAGGAGCTGGGCCAAGATTTTCTAAAGTATGCAAGAAGCGAAATGAATTTTTTGTTACCAATGGTACGCCATCAAGGTTAATTCCGCCAATTGATTCTGTTACCCATGTTGGGTCCCCGCTAAATAACTCATTATAATCAGGTGTTCTTGCAAATTTTACAAGTCGTAGTTTCATCACAAAGTGATCAACAAGCTCCTGGGCTTCTCTTTCACTCATTGTTCCATTCCGTAAATCTCTTTCAATATAAATATCAAGAAATGTAGAGACACGTCCTAAACTCATGGCAGCACCATTTTGTTCCTTAATTGCAGCCAAATAGGCAAAATATAACCATTGGAAAGCCTCACGTGCATCTTGAGCCGGTTTGGAAATATCAAAGCCATAGCTTTGGGCAAGTTCTTTTAATTCATGCAGAGCTCTAATTTGTTCGGCCATTTCCTCTCGCTCACGAATGATTTCTTCTGTCATTGTGCCGTCATTAAGCATTAAATCCTTTTGTTTCTCCTGGATGAGGAAATCGACACCATAAAGGGCAACCCTTCGATAATCCCCAATAATCCTCCCACGTCCATATGCATCTGGAAGCCCTGTGATAATGCCCGCTTTTCTAGCCATTCTCATTTCAGGCGTATAAACATCAAAGACACCTTGATTATGGGTCTTTCTATACATTGTAAAAGTATCATGGACTTCGTCTGCCACCTTGTAGCCGTATGCTTCAGCAGCTGCTTCCGCCATGCGAATGCCGCCATAAGGCTGGAGAGAACGTTTAAAGGGCTGATCTGTTTGAACACCTACTACCTTTTCTAAGTCTTTGTTTAAATAACCAGCTCCATGAGAGGTGATGGTTGAAACAATTTCGGTATCCATATCCAGAACGCCGCCATTGTCTCTTTCTTGTTTGCTTAGGTCCATAACTTGGTCCCACAGCGTTTCTGTTTCCTTTGTCGGTCCCTCTAAAAAATCACCACCGCCCTCATATAAATTAAAATTAAGCATAATAAAATTCCGAACATCTACTTCTGATTGCCAAGATCCTTCTATAAAATTTTTCCACTGGTTCATAAAAAGCCCCCCCAATAAAATTAATTGTGAATAGTTGAGCAATGTATAATAAGGATTTTGTGAAACATTGAGCAATAAATAAGTTGTTTGTGAAAAACTGATCAATGTTCAATTTAAATATAACATATTTTGGCGTTAAAAGGGAGGGAATTATCAACTTTATTTGGAAAAAGTATCATATGCTATAAATTTTTTGAAATTTATACACATATGAAATATTAAGAGTGGAGTAGCAACAATAAAAAATAATAATAAAATGGCTAAAAACTGTTTACTAATTCTTAAATAAGTACTATAATGTTTTAAAAGTTGCATAGAGGAAACTTAAATTACCCTAGTAAATTAATATAGATATATACAATATAGTTAGGAGTGGGAAATTGTGAGTAGAGAAATATCTGTGAATAATCTAAATGTCTCCTATGCAGATAAAGAAGTGATTAAAAATGTAAGTTTTTCTTTTCATACAGGGAAATTAATTGGAATTATTGGCCCAAATGGAGCTGGAAAATCAACCTTAATGAAGGCCGCATTAGGACTTATTTCAAAGGATTCCGGTACTATTACCTTTGAGGGAAAATCATTAGAGGCTGTAAGGAAAAAAATTGCATACGTACCACAACGTTCAAATATTGATTGGGACTTTCCCATAATTGTTCAAGATACAGTCCTTCTTGGCACATATCCAAAGCTGGGTATATTTCATCGGCCATCCAAAAGGGAAAAGCAGTGGGCAAAGAAATGCCTTGAGAAGGTGGGAATGGAGGATTTTGCCAAACGCCAAATTGGTGAGTTATCCGGTGGACAACAGCAGCGTGTATTTCTTGCCCGAGCACTTGCTCAAGAAGCAGAATACTTCTTTTTAGATGAACCATTTGTAGGAATTGACGTTTCTAGTGAAAAAGTAATCATTGATATTTTAAAAGAATTGAAGAAGGCAGGGAAAACCATCTTTGTTGTCCATCATGATTTAGGAAAGGTGGAAGATTACTTTGATGACTTAATTTTGCTTAATGGGGAACTAGTTGGCGCCGGACCTGTTAAAGAAGTGTTTTGTAACGAGAAAATTCAACAGGCATATCAAACTCCGCATATGCTTTTTACAGGTTTGGAGGTAGGGGTTTAATGGAATTTATATCTGATTTAATGAATTATGCGTTTCTACAAAAGGCTTTTGTTACTTCAATTATCGTTGGCATTATTTGTGGAGTGATCGGTAGCTTTATTGTACTAAGGGGGATGGCTTTAATGGGAGATGCCATTTCTCATGCGGTGTTGCCAGGTGTAGCCATTTCTTACATTTTAGGTATTAACTATTTCTATGGTGCGGTCGTTATTGGAATATTGACATCACTTGGAATTGGGGCGATTAGCCAAAATAGTCGGATTAAAAATGATTCGGCAATAGGGATTGTCTTTTCTGCTGCATTTGCTTTGGGAATTATTATGATTACTTTAGCAAAAAGTGCAACAGATTTAACACAAATCTTGTTTGGAAATATTCTTGCTGTAAGATCCTCCGATATGTGGCTTACAATTATTATTGGGGCCATTGTCGTTTTAACGGTGATTGTTTTTTATAAGGAATTACTTGTTACAAGTTTTGATGAGACGATGGCAGCAGCATATGGCTTGAAAACGCGAATGATTCATTATGGCATCATGGTTTTGTTAACACTTGTTACGGTTGCATCATTACAGACGGTTGGTGTTATTTTAGTTGTTTCGATGTTGATCACACCGGCATCAAGTGCCTATCTGTTAACAAATCGGATGTCGACTATGATTTGGCTAGCATCACTCTTTGGAGCGATTTCTGCGGTGTTAGGTCTTTACATCAGTTTTGAGCATAATCTCCCTTCTGGACCAGTTATTGCTCTAGTAGCGACGATCATCTTTCTATTAGTATTTATTTTTTCGCCAAAACAAGGAATACTGTGGAACACGTTTCGGAAATATAAGCGGCGTACAGCCATGAACGAATAATGACGTGGGATTGATGTAGCAGTTGTTTTATGTATAAATCATAAAATTCGAAAAAGACAAGATGACAGAGATAAAGGAGAAATGTTTAAAATGAAAAAGGTTTTTTTAGGAACAATCCTGTTGAGTATGGCAATCTTTTTACTTAGTGCTTGTGGAGGTCAGGAGAAGAATGCCAGCAAAAAGGAGGATAAGCTTCAAGTGGTCACGTCCTTTACAATCATTGCTGATATGGCAAGAGAAATTGGCGGCGATGATATTGATATTCATAACCTTGTCCCAACTGGCACCGATCCACATGAATATGAACCTTTACCAGAGGATATTAAAAAAGCGACTGATGCAAATGTTCTCTTCTATAATGGATTAAATTTGGAAGGTGGTAAAGATGGTTGGTTCTTTAAGATGGTTGATTCCGTTGGACAGAAGGAGGAAAATATTTACAGTTTAACAGAACGAGTGGAACCAATGTATCTTGCTGGGGAGGACGGAAAAGATGAAGAAATCAATCCACACGCATTTATTGATCCAGCTGTTGGTATTTTAATGGCTGAAGATATGCGAGATGCGCTTATGGAGGCAGATCCCGATCGTAAAGATGATTATAAGGAGAGAGGAGACAATTATGTAGAAAGACTGAAGGAGATCAATCAAGAGTATGAAGAGAAGCTTGGTGGTCTGCCTGAAGAAGACAAGACACTTGTGACCAGTGAACGAGCATTTCAATATATGGCGGATCATTTTGGATTAAAAGAAGCCTTTATTTGGGAAATTGATACGGAGGAGAATGGGTCACCAGAACAAATTAAGAATTTAGTTTCCTATATAAAAGAACACGAAGTGCCTACTTTGTTTGTAGAATCTAATGTAGATACACGGCCAATGGAAACTGTTTCTTCTGAGACCGGTGTCCCAATTTATGAAAAGCCTATTTATTCGGATGAGATCGGAGAGCCTGGTGAAGAAGTGGATACGTATATGAAATATCTGGATTATAATATTCAAATCTTGACTGATGGCTTAACAAGATAACTATCACCGCAAGGGTGAAAATATTACGAATTAATTATAATATCGAGTAGATCTTGATGCTCTAAAATAATTGAATAAAAAGGAATGTCCATAAGTCCTTGATAACGAAAGAGACTGGATCAAAAAGTTATTAGTTCGACTTTTTCTTGTAAGAAAGTATAAAATTCATCTTAGAATTAAATTGGAACTGAATTCAGGTGTTATCTAGCTAGAAGCCATGTGGACGTGGCGATCTTAGCCGATATTCTATACGAAATAACCTGAACTAATGAAGGTAAAGAGCGCCTTTCATTAGTTCAGGTTATTTGCTTGTCGCCGATAGGGCGCGTATTGGGAATTATATGATGTTCCCGCCGTTTTATAATAGCAATTCTAGATGACCATTGAATGGTCATCTATTGCGTAACAGTAAATCTATGTAATTCAACTTATTTAGAGTGGTTCACACTTTTCATATTTTCCACTTCTTCTGTCCCCAAAAGAAATTTTTCAATCTCTTTTGATAAAATATGATGGTTCTTATCAAAATAATCTTCGCCATTAAAATAAATCGCGTGTTTCTCTGCAATGGGGGAAGTTGAATACAAGATAAAAGTGAATGCTTGTGATTGCGGGTCTTCTTCCTGATAAACAAGGGTATTATCTGTTTGATTTGATTGTAAGATAGCGATTAATGTTTGTAATTCCTCACTTTGCTCAATTAACTTTTTAAAAAGAAACTGATTGTAATCAACCTCTTCATAAACCTCTATTTTTCTAAACGATGGCGGATCCCCTTGTTCCAGTATACGTTTATCTGGCACGTACCCTTCCTTCACATAGATCTTAAATCCATTAATGTTATTCGAATCCTTAACCGCGATCAGATGAGAATGATTAATAACGGAGTATAATTTCGTTCCTGCTTTTAAATAGGCTGCATCACCATTTTTAGGAGTGTATTTTGTGTTTTTAACATGGTCTTTTAACTTTTTCTTAATTTCCCCAATTGGCTCCCCAATAAAATTGGGATCTGAAATTTCAACATACTGAGTTGCTAGATATTGATTACCTTGAAATTCTAGAAAGTCTGTCCACTCAATATTTGTCTCAGAGCATCCCGCTAATAAGATGAGGATTGTGAATATAAACCATTTCTTCTTCATAGGCAATTCTCCTCCTATTATATAGACGTTTATTTTAAATAAATGTTTCAGATAAATGGAAAAAAACTGCACTTTTTTTTATGACCAGTTATGTATGACTTTTATTTGAACGTTGAGACTATAGATAGGAGGATGAATACAACATGAATAATGTCGCATCTTTTTCAGAGAAAAAGCGAGAAAAGCAGTTAACGTATGAAAGGAAGTTATTACGCAATCTTTCAATAGATGAATTAAAGAAAAGTGTTCTTCACCATATAAAAACAGTTGGAGTAGGGATGTTTGGTGACGATGGGGTTGAAGACGCATGTTTTGACATTGCTATTGAGGCATACTTAAACGGCGGCGAATACAGTCGTTTTGTTCTTTATGGAGAAACACTGGAGATGATTAGCGGTCGATGTGGAGAAGACCGAGTACATTTTATGAACACCTTATACAACTTCTGGCTTTATTGGGATTATGGACAAAAGCTTATCGAAGAAAAGTCTACCTATGCTGCTTGTGAACAGTTTATTAATGAGTGGTGGAGGAGAGGCTTTCAGCAAGGGGAACAGCGCTACAAACTTCGCCTACATTGAGGTTCTAAAAGAGATTCTTGTCCCATAAATTAAAAAAGAGGATGTTCAAAAAGTCCGGTAAAAAATGACACTTCGAGATAAAAGATCTTCGACTAAGTACCGACACGTCCTGTGGACAACACGGAAGTCAGTACTTCCTGTACAAGTCGGCTGCTCGAAACTACGCCGCCTCGAACTTTCGGCGTACAGGATGTACTAGTGTCAGCGTTGCTGACAGGACGTCAGCGTCTTTAGCCGACTTGGTCTTTTTTATCCTCCTTTTTGAACTTACATTAGGAGAAAGTATAAAGGGGTTTTGGGGATGAGAAAAAGTGTAAAAGTGGCCTTTTTTTTTATCGGAGCTGCTGTATTGTTTCTCTTATTGCAATATAAGTTTATACCAAAGGATTCCTTTAATGCTTGGAGCTTACCTTTATCAGGGAAGATTATTTATTTAGATCCAGGCCATGGGGGTCCAGATGGGGGAGCAGGAGATTCTGAAGCATTAGAAAAGGATATTGCATTAGATGTTTCGCTGAAACTGCGTGATTATCTTCAAGAACAGGGTGCTTTAGTATTAATGACAAGGGAAACAGACAATGACTTAGCTGGTAGTGGGGTAAAGGGGTATAGCAGGAGAAAAACAGAAGATCTGCATCAAAGAGTGAAGCTGGTGAATGAGTCAAAGGCAGATCTCGTCATTAGCATTCATCTGAATGCTATTCCGTCACCACGCTGGAGTGGTGCCCAGACATTTTATACGCCGCATTACGCGGCAAATAAACGAGCTGCGACTTTTATCCAAGCTGAATTAGTTGAGACTTTAGAAAATACAGACAGGAAAGCAAAGATCATTGAGAATGTATATTTATTAAAAAAATCTAAAAAGCCAAGTGCATTAGTGGAAATTGGTTTTTTGTCCAATCCAACAGAACGAGAAAATTTACTTTTAGATACCTATCAGGATAAAGTTGCTTTTTCAATCTACAAAGGTATCACCCGCTATTTTACAGAGGAGCCATCCCTTGAATCAGACATGTAATTATCGAAGTTCATATGCACCTTTCTTTCCGTTATTTTCCTCTCAAGCGTATAACAATCTGATCAAAGTGAAGTATGTTATACTGAGAGTAGAAAGCGAATCCACAAAAAGGAAGGTGCCAATTTTGGTTACGAAAGAGCAAGCTATTGAGATACTGAATAAAATGGAAGATCCATTACTACATAAAACGCTTAAAGAGACAAATGGGATTCTTGAGGTGAAAATCAAAGAAGAAAAATCTCATATTAGTGTAAAAGTTGCGCTTGCCAAGACAGGAACGCCTGAACAATTACAATTCCAAATGAAAATTGTGGAGGCTTTGAAAGAAGCAGGTGCAGAAAGTGTTGGCATTCGTTTTGACCAACTAACCGAAGAAGAATTGGACAAGCATCGGGCTGCTGGGGCGATTCCAGGAGAAGAACCTGGAGGGTTATTAGCTCCCAATAGTTCTACAACCTTTATTGCAATCGCGAGCGGGAAAGGCGGAGTTGGGAAGTCAACTGTTTCCGTTAATTTAGCGGTTGCTTTAGCACGTCTCGGGAAAAAAGTCGGTTTAATTGATGCGGATATTTATGGCTTTAGTGTCCCAGATATGATGGGAATCGAAGACCGTCCGAAATTACAGGGAGATCGAATATTACCTGTTGATCGCTTTGGGGTCAAAGTCATTTCGATGGCCTTCTTCGTAGAAGACAATGCGCCTGTCATCTGGCGTGGACCTATGTTAGGAAAGATGTTAAATAACTTTTTTACCGAGGTGGAATGGGGAGACCTTGATTATCTACTATTAGATTTACCACCTGGAACCGGCGATATGGCTTTGGATGTGCACACAATTTTACCAAGCTGTAAGGAGATCATTGTGACAACTCCACATCCTACTGCTGCTTTTGTTGCCGCTAGAGCTGGTGCTATGGCTTTAAAGACAAACCATGAAATTCTTGGCGTGATTGAAAACATGGCCTATTTCGAAAGTAAGGTGACTGGAGAAAAGGAATATGTCTTTGGTAAAGGTGGAGGGGATAAGCTGGCTGAGGAATTGCAAACCGAGCTTATTGGCAGACTTCCTTTACAGCAGCCTGATTGGAATGAGGAAGAGTTTGCTCCATCGGTCTATGCTCAAGATCACCGAATTGGTAAGATTTATCATGAAGTAGCTGAAAAAGTGGCGGACCTTTTAGAGGAACGTTGAATTGCCTATTTTTAAATCGAGCCCCTGACGTCCTTCATAAAAGGATGATTAGGGGCTTCATGTTTGAGCTTGGAAAAAGGATGCCAGTTTAGTTAGGTGTCTTCCTTTTTACTGTCGTTCCCTTCTTCTCCCGCTTTTTTCGCTTCCTTCTGTAAAATATCTTCAATTTTGGCTTTATATAAAGGACTTTCTAATGTTTCTGAAATGACCTGTTGTAAATGTTCACGAAACTCCTTACTTTTAACGACTGTGGCATATTCCTTTTGTAACTCAGGATCTTTAAGAACATCAATAAATAGTTGTTGATACTGTGGATCCTTCATTAAGTCTGTAAGTAACTTTTCATGCTCTGTCTTCAAACTTTTGGCCATTGCCTCAGCAAATTTGGGGTCTTGAAAGGCTTTTTTCCAAAAGTCCTCCGCTTTCTTGGAAGTCAATGCCTGTTCAATAGAACTCTTGACAATATCTTCATTCATAATCAATTGTTGCTTTATATCTTCATCACTAATAATTTCTTGGATGGCTTTTTTTCCGTCATCTGTTTTTAATATGTCTACAATCATTTTTTTCGTTTGATCGTAGTCCAGTTTTTCATTCCCTCCATCGGCTCCACCACAGGATGCTAATAAAAAAACAGATAGTATGAGGAGCAGAAAGACTCTTGTTTTCATGAGTGAGGAACGCTCCTTTCGTGAATGTAAAACGGTAAATGGATCCCCATTTTCCCTTACCTTTAATATGGTGGTTTGTGAAGATTTTATGCACAATCTGTTCAAACATAGCTTTTTTGCGCGAAGACTGATAAAATCGGTGTGATAAGGATATGTTATGGAGGATTAAACAGTGACGATACGCAACCTGATTAAATTTTTATTTAACTCCCTTTTACTGGGAGGTATTATAACAGGAATTTTAGGGTTTTTAATTCGCTGGAATGAATTTCAGCCATATTTCACTGAGGTGAAAATCGGTGCCATTTTATCTACATTTATTTGGCTAGTTGGTGTTGGCTTAATCTTTGCTGTTGTAAGCCAAGTCGGCTTTTTTGCTTATTTATTTATTCATCAATTTGGATTAGGTATTTTTCGGTCTATTTCATTATGGAATGCTGTCCAACTTGTACTGATTGTATTTGTTTTATTTGATCTTATTTATTTTCGCTTTCAGGCTTTTGCTGGAGCAGGGGAGAGTATTCTGCCCTATGTGGGATTGGCCATCTTTCTCCTAATAGCCGCATTAATTGTTGCGTACTTTAAAGCAAAAACGACCAACCGTGCAACTTTTGTGTCAGCGCTCTTCTTTATGGTCGTTGTTACGATTTTAGAATGGCTCCCAGTATTACGAGTGAATGAAGTCAGTTGGGTATATTTAATGATTTTTCCGTTGATTGCCTGTAATGCTTATCTCATTCTAATGTTGCCTAAATACAATAAATTATCAGCTGAAGAACGGGAAAGAAAGTCATCTCAGAAAAACAGTGTAAAAACTGAACATAAGAAACAAACACAAAAAGCGAGTCGCTAATCGACTCGCTTTTTGTGTTTAATAGGCGTCTTGCGGTTCTGGTTATGAGATAAGAAAGCATAGCTGGGTATAGGTGTTGTCTAACTCCAGGAGCCATCGGCGTTGCGACGTACAGGATGTACTGGTGCAGACGAAGCGACAGGACGTTGCGAACTTAGCCGATGTTCCGCTTAATACCCCTGAGCCAATAAAAGTCAAAGCCGGACTTTTCTTGTCTCAGAACATTTGCTTGTCGGAAGGCAACAGGATGTTGGTCAGAATGGTGTTGCGCCAGGACGTCGCGCACTTAGCCTTTCGTCTTACAGCAAGGCGCTTTGCGCTTTTCTTATGGAACGAGCTTTGTTTTGACATTGCCATTGGTAATTAGGACGGAGAGATTAACTAAATCGTCTTTTTCTTTTAAGATCGATAAGATTTCAGGTAAGGCATCGGCAGTTTGTGTTGCTGCATCTGAAGCGTGCATCAGGACGATATCTCCTTTTTTTGCCTTTTTTACATTCTCAATGATTTCCTTTGTACCGGGGTTTTTCCAGTCTTGTGAATTTACGCTCCAGTGTACGACTGTTAATTCCAGTTGCTCAGCTATTTTCAGTGTGCGCTCATCAAAATGACCTGTTGGGGAACGGAGAAGTGTTACTTCTTTAATCTCCTGTTTTTTTAAAATTTCGATGGACTTTAACATATCTCTTCTCACATCTTCGTCATCTAGTTCGGTGTAATCCTCATACGCGTAACCAAGGCTTCCGATTTCGTAGCCTAATTCAACAATTCGCTTAACCGTGTCGGGGTGTTTCTCTGCCCATGCCCCTGATAAAAAGAAGGTGGCAGAACGTATCTCTTTCTTTTCTAATACGTCCAGTATTGGCTCAGCTTGTACATCTCCCCAACCAATATTAAAGGTTAAACCAATCCCTTTATCGCCCTTGTATATCGCCTTTGGCCCGTCCTTTGTGCTAAATACAGGAATATATAAAGAGGATTGGGAGAAAAATAATACAGCTGTAAAAAATGAGATTAAGACAATAAACATTCCTTGCTTTACTTTTCGACCATTGACTGCTAAAAAGAAATTCATCTTCTTTCCTCCCTCATGCCCGTCCATTATCTAATCTATGCATGAGAAGTCGGTAGATATGATTATAAAAAGTGATGAATGGAAAAAATAAAAAGGGTTGAAAAAAGTGAAAAATTGGTTATAATAGAAGTTGTCTATTGAATAAGCTATATTCCGCAGTAGCTCAGTGGTAGAGCTATCGGCTGTTAACCGATCGGTCGTAGGTTCGAATCCTACCTGCGGAGCCATGCTTCCATAGCTCAGTTGGTAGAGTGCATCCATGGTAAGGATGAGGTCACCGGTTCAAGCCCGGTTGGAAGCTTATTATATAAACATTGATTTGAAGCGATTCTTGGGGTGCTAGGGATTGCTTTTTTTGTTTGGAATTTTGCCTTTAGCCGACAAATTGCTGGCAGATTATTATATAGAATCGGGGCGATCACACTTACGCCCCGAATGGATTATAAAATCGACTCCCGTCATGAAAAGTAATCACTAGTGAAAGAACAAACGCAATTCCTACCAATATAAGAGTGATATAATCAATCCGTTTAAAGGGGCGAGCGCTGTACCAAGAGCGCTTTTTGTTTTTTCCAAAACCACGAAGCTCCATTGCATTGCTGATGGTTTCGATGCGATCCAGACTGGATAGAATTAACGGTATGACAATGGATGCGATGTTTTTGACACGTTTTCCTAATTTTTCTTTGCGCGACATGTCGATTCCACGGGCTTGTTGGTTGATGGAAATGTTGTGAAAGTCACGCTGGATGTCAGGGATATAGCGTAAGGCTAACGCCACGGCATATGAAATCCGATAACTGACGCCGATTTTATTCAATGAAGCTGCGAATTCACTTGGATTTGTTGTGACGATAAACAAGATGGCCACAGGAATAATTGTAAAATATTTAATTGTAATATTGAATTGATAAAATAGCTGCTCCCACGTTACGTTATATCGTCCAACTAGTTCAAACCATACATGGCTTGTCCCGTAAATTTTAACCCCTTCTTGTGGTGAAAAAATATAGATGGCAATATTATTCAGTAGTAAAAAAGCCAAGATAAAAATCAATATAAAAGAGATTTCGCGAATTTTCACCTGTGACGCAATAAAAATCGCGATACTTGCTATCAATAAAAATAACAATACTCGTGTATCGTACGTCAGCATGGCTGCGGTCGACCAGAGAATGAAACAGATGAGTTTTGTGACACCCGTCAGCCGGTGAATAGGAGAGGGACGATCGATATATCCAAGCATTTCTACTGCCATGTTTTTCGAACCTCCTTATCGAAGGTAATAAATCTTCCAACGAATTCTCTTGGTTCATGAATTCCCGCTTTAACAGCGAGATCGAATAATGAAGTTTCCTTCAGATTTGCCTTTTTGATTATTTCTCGGTCTGTAAGAATATTCGTCGAAGTGTCATCTGCGATCTTTTCTCCATCCGCAATGACAATCGCACGAGGTGTGTACTCAAGCATTAAATGCATATCATGTGTGATGATTAAAATGGTGACACCTTGTTCATTTAGTTCCATTAAAAACTCCATGATTTCTGTATAGTGTTTGAAGTCCTGACCTGCGGTTGGCTCATCTAAGATTAGGAGTTCGGGTTCCAACACCAATATAGAAGCGATCGTGACACGCTTCTTTTGCCCAAAGCTGAGAGCAGAAATCGGCCAGTTGCGAAAGGGATAGAGTCCACATATTCGCAAAGTTTTTTCAACACGTTCCTTGATTTCATCTTCAGGTACACCACGTAAAACTAATCCTAATGAGACCTCTTCAAAAATCAGATGCTTTGAAATCATTTGGTTTGGATTTTGCATGACAAGTCCTATTCGCTCGGCACGTTCTTTAATCGTATCATTCGTAATATCTTTACCTTGAAAAAGAATTTGGCCGGAATTCGGTTTTATAAATCCACAAATAAGGCTGGCCAGGGTTGATTTTCCCGCCCCGTTTTTCCCCGCAATACTGATCATTTCACCTTCATCAATGGAAAAGGCTACATGACGAATCGTTTCCCGGATGGGTGAATAACGGAAACAGATATCATCTAGTTCTAAAATGGTCTCCGTCTTCGTTTTTTCTTTAGGAGGATGGGTTGCCTTGAACCATGTGAGCAGCTTGTCCTTGTCAACGGTGAATGTATTGATATGGGATGGCCTGGTTTCTGCGGTTACTTCAGACCCAGCATATTTGGCCGCTTTTACATAAAGTGGTTCGCGAATATTGCATTCTTCTAGAATGGAAGAAGCGAGTAGTTCATCAGGAGTTGAATCAGCTACAATTTTCCCTTCGTTGACGACGATAATTCGATCGACATGACAATCAAGGACATCTTCAAGACGATGTTCAATGATGATGACGGTAGTATCTGTTTCCTTTTGTATCCTGTCGATGAGTTGAATCGCATGTTTTCCGGTAGCCGGATCCAGATTGGCGAGTGGTTCGTCAAATAGCAAAATATCAACATCATCTACCATAATTCCAGCAAGGGATACACGTTGTTTCTGACCCCCTGACAATTGATGGAGCGAAGACTGTAAATAACGATCCATATCGACCATTTTGGAAACATCTTTTACAATAGAGACCATTTCATTTTGCTCACGGACATCATTTTCAAGAGCGAATGCAATATCCTCGCCAACTGTCAGCCCGATGAATTGCCCATCAGGGTCTTGTAAAACAGTTCCGACCATTTTGGATAATGTAAAAATATCGAGGTTATTCGTTTCTTGCCCCATTATTTTCAAATTTCCGCTCATGTCCCCTTTATAGGAAAAGGGAACTAACCCATTGAGACAATGACCAATCGTACTTTTTCCTGAACCTGAAGGACCAACAATCAATACTTTTTCCCCTTCATAAATCGTTAAATTGATATCATGGAGGGTGGGATCAACTTGAGTGCGATATTTAAAATTAAACTGTTCGAATTGAATAACGGGCTTTTTCATTTTGATCTCCTTAAATACATCCAAAATGAGGAAATCGAGTTGCGATTTCCTCTCTCTTTATACATTCTTTTTTAAGATTCCACTTTCAGGCTACCGCTCTTCACCCTTGTTTTAGCATAAGCTGCTAGTAGGATCGTACCAAGAACAGCAACCGTTACTATATTCGCAAGACCAGCGACAATTCCTTGTGTCCATACTTTGTTGGCTGGTTCTGCATAAATCAGTATATCGAGCGTAGGGGCAATAAGACCCCATCCAACAATTTGGGCAATGGCTTGAATAATATTAAAAGAAATGATTTTCTTTTTGCCAAATTCTCCTGATTCAATATTGATTCGTTTTGCAGCTAATCCAATTGTTAAGCCAACAAAAGCAGAAACAATGACCCAACTCCACCAAATATTACCATACGTGAGTGAATCCTGTAAGGCGTGCCCGATCAATCCAATTAGGCTTCCCGCAATAGGACCGAAAACAACCGCCATTAAAGCTAAAAATGCATACGCTGTATTGATCGATGTATTCGGGATTCCTGTTGGGATGGAAGCAAAGCGTCCTAAAATAGCAAAAACGGCCGCTCCTATCCCAATCGCTACGATTGTTTTAATCGCTAATTGTTTCCCCATTTTTCCTTCTCCTCCTCCACTTTCTTGCTCCTATTATCCCTGATTATATATGACTTTTGACACCTTGCGTAGTGAAATTTTCCAATTTGCTCCTGTTTCGATATGATATGCTTTGGCGAATGACCCTTGGTTGATGGCTATTCCAAGATTATCGAGTGAATTTACATATATTAATGGTTCACCTAAATGGCTATCCGCAAAAGAACGCCCATATGTCATGATGTTTTTGTACACTTGACGAGTATCGTTTTGAATCGTCACTTCGAAATTATCTCCATATTCGATGCCTAATTGCAGGAAGAGTTTCCGGCTAATATTGGTCCATAGATTGCCAAAACGAATATCAAGAATATCAATATTTCCAGTGACTGAGGTTTCATCAATAGATGGCTCATATTTTCGGAGTCCAATGATTGAATCCACTGGAACTTCTGGACCAACTTCCTCAAGGGAAATAACACCAGAGGCAAGTCTCGCTCCTGTATAGGCATAGACATCCCTTCCGTGAAATGTATACGATTCCCCAGATTTTGGTAGGCGATTGATGGTCTCATCAATTATTCTTACTTCAACAATCCCAGTTGTATCTTTTATATGGGTTAAGGTTCCGTTATCAGGAGTGACGATGTATTGACCTTCAGTGGTTTTTGCAACAACGCTGCGGCGGTCTGAGCCAACTCCTGGATCGACAACCGATACGAAGACCGTTCCTTCCGGCCAATATGTGATGGTTTGGTAGAGACGGTATGATGCCTCCCATATATTATATTGCGGAATGTCATGAGTTAGGTCAAAGATTCTAAGTGTCGAATCGACTGAAGTCGCCACACCGTACATAGCACTGACGGCACCATCACTTAAACCAAAATCTGTTTGAATCACTAAACTGTTTGTCATTGTAAATTCCTCCATCTGAATAAAAATGTTTTAGAAAAGCAAAAAACCACGCCCGTATCTTTATGAAAAGATAAGGACGTGGTTAAATTTCACGTGGTACCACCTTAATTCACTGTTTGCTCACACAAAACAGTCTCTGCAAGTACTGGAGCCCAAATACAATCATGGCTCGAAATACTGTGGTATTGATAACGAGTACCAAATCTCGTCGGCACCTATTAATCCATAAGGACGTTCAGCTCGCAACTCAGAGGCCATTGTTCAGATCGTGATTTTTGCTTCTTTTCAGCTACCGAAGCTCTCTGTGTAAAACCCGTAATCCTACTTCTTCTCTTCATCGTCTTTTTAAAAAAAGTTAAGTATGTTTGATTGAAATTGATTATAAACATAAGAAATAAAAAATGCAAGAGGGAAAGTGAAAAATATTTCAGTTAAAGACTGATGAAGTAGGGAAGCAATCCCGGATATAATCAGTCGCTTACTTTATTTCACATTTCCATAATACGGACCAACACCATTCTGTCCCCTCATTTCTAGCAGTTGGGAAACGGTCACGAATTGGTATCCTTGGGATTCCAACCAGTCCAATAGCTGAGGGAGGGCGTCAGCGGTTGATGGATGGATGTCATGCATAAGCACAATGGCACCAGATGTGATTGCTTTTTGAATTTCGCTGATCACTGCGTTGGCATTCTTGCTCTGCCAATCGAGTGAATCGACCGACCATTGAATGAGTGTGTCACCTTGATTGGCGACATCATTGATCACTGCATTGTTGTATGCCCCGTAAGGTGGACGGACGAAATAGGGACGAATACCTGTTGCCTGTTCAATACTGTCAGCGGATTGGCCGATTTCGTTACGGATGCTTTCTGGATCAAGCTTTGATAAGTCGGCATGATCCACGGTGTGATTGCCTATTTCATGACCAGCTGCCGCAACTTGCTGAGCTGTTTCGGGATGAGCTTCGACCTGGTTGCCAATCATGAAAAAGGTTGCCTTGGCATCATGCTGTGCCAGCGTTTCTAGAACCCTTGGTGTTACCTCAGCGCTTGGTCCATCATCGAATGTTAGGGCCACATACTTGCCGTCACTATTATGAGCGGGCGAATTTTTTTGTTGTTTTGCTCTTTCTTCCGCTTTCCGTTTCTCCTGCTCTTTGCGCTGCTCTTCCTCTTTACGTACTCGTTCTTTTTCCGCTTCAATGGCGTCATTCATTTCTTGTTTTTGTTCAGCCGACATATTGACAATCTTGGAAATATCGTCGGTGAAATTCAGGTATAATTTTTCGTTTGGGATAGGTGCTTTCAAAGCTGAAGAATCATTATCATCATCGATATATAACGTGAATGCCTTCTTGTTAATGGTCCAGTTCCAAGCAGACGAATCATTGAAAAAACGATCCAGCGCTTCGTCACTTACAGGGGAGTCCTGTAGAGAAGCTTTCATCTGTTCACGAAGTGTTTTCATTGTCGCATCATCCATTTTTAGAATATCATCTAACTTCAGCTCTCGCTCCTGCTTGACATCAATGTTAAACACCTTTGTTTCGGTACGCTGATCAGACTCCTCCCGGGTGAAGATGAAGTTGTACGAATCGCTGGCTATTTGTTCAGTCTTTACACTGATCTTGAGGGAAGGAGCTTCTTTTTTGTTATCATCTGATGTGTCTGCGAATTTGTCTATAAAACTATCTTTTTGGCTATCAATCCAATCCTGTAAAATGTCGTTAATATCCGTGCTTTTTGTAGATGGTCGCTGAATCCGTATGTGATAATCATCATTTATCTCCATTTCGAGTCCCAAGCTGATGTCGGGATACTTACTGGGTAACTTATCTTTTAATTGTATATCTGTTTGCCGATCGGGTAGTTTTGCAATAGTTTGCGTTTGGCCACTTGCCAAATGGCTTATTCCAGTTAAAAACAACCCCATAATAGCAAGAATAACTAGCCAACCCAACGGTTTAATTCTTCTTAACATTTTGACGCCCCCATTATGTATCTATCAATCTCTCTTTTTTATTCTTAAATTCAACGTTATTCGACAAAATTTAGTTATAGTGAGGCGACTTTTCCAAAAAAAAAAACAGAAAAAGTCAATACCACATGGGAGTGACTCCCAATTAAATTGGGGCCACTCCACAACATATCAATGTTATTTGTCTTTTATCTCTAACCATCCCATACAAAATCCGAAGCATTCTAGCTCTGGTCCTTTACTCAAAATGTACCGCCATATTGAGTGCAGTCATCACATCATCTGTTTGATCGATCGTATAAACTGTCTTATTCCTTTGCCACATGATGTGAGTGCCGTTCTGATCGGCATCCAGATGGGCATAGCCGTTTGCTTGCGGGATTGGCAATGCTTCTTCTGTGAGATACTTTACTACTTCTTTTGCAAGCAATACATTATGTTCGGAATGCTCTGTGCTACTCTTGACAGAAAGGGCCCAACGCCCGACGTTCCAACTTGTATGCAGGCTACCTGCGGCTCCTTCTTGATAACCAGTCATCCCATACCCAAGGTCAATACTTTCACCGCCGAGTTCACTGAAATTTTCATAGGCAATCGCTTCATCAGCCTCTTCCTGGGTGTTGTATTCCTTGATCGTTACACGCCCGACTACCTCTGCTGGGTTATCGTTACGATATAGTTGCTCGTTGTTAATCGGGATTGGTTGCGTATGTTGGTAAAATACAATCTCAGCATTTGTTGCATTTGAATTGGTGGTGGCAGTTAAACGGTAACCATCCTTCAGCGGTACTTCCGTTGGTAATTTGATGTCCAAGTCCGTTTCCATCTGTCCTTTCACCACATTCATGATCTCTTCCTGTGTCAAAAAGCGTTCCTGAGATCCATCTGAATGGTCTGTGTCATTTGAATCACTGCTCTCAGGCTCTTTTTGTTCATCTGAAGCATCTGGCTGATTTTGGGCATTTTCATTATCCTGTGAATTGTCTTTATCCTTCTCTGCTTCAGAATTTTGGTTGTCTTGAGCAGTTGAGTCATCAGGATTGTTAGCTGGCTCCTTCTTATCTTCCACTATATGCGGTTGAATGCCGCCATTGCCATTTGGTGTATTATCCATGCTATCTTGTCTAGTGAACATATTCAGTGCAAGCGTCGTGACGATTGCTACAAACATCAATGCAGATAAGGCCGGTATAAATCCTCGCTTAAACCATGAAGCGGATTTGTCTTGATCCTCATTCATTTGGTTGATGAGGCGTTGCCGGACTCGCTGTTGTCGGCGGGACCCCCATGTGATATCACGATCCAGTTCCTTTAACTTCTCATCCAGATTGCTATTATATTTCATTCGTCGCACCACCTTTATGGATTTCGTTCGCAAGTGCCTGAAGCCCACGGGACAATGTTGTCTTAACCTTAGTTTCCGACCAGTTCAAAATCTCGGCTGTCTCCCGGACAGAAAATTCCTCCACTTTCCGCAAAATAATGACCTGTCGATAATTTACTTTCAATAGAGAAAGTGCATGATATAATTCTTTGGAAGACTCCTTGATTTCGACCATCGCTTCCACGGATGGCCCAGGATCTTCCCTAGTAGTAAAAAAATCCTTTATCATCTGGATGGGCTTATTTTTGCGGATATGATCTACAGTCAAATTATGTGCGATACGATATAAGAAGGTCTTTGGATAAGTTATTTCGTTCCCCTTTTTGACATATGTGTAAGCTTTTATAAAAGTGTCTTGTGTCAAATCCTCTGCTTGCTGGGTATCTTGAATCATTTTTAAAATGTATTTGAATAGCGCCATGCTATATTTGTCATACCACTCGATGATTTGCTCTTGATGTCTAGCATTATCCCGCAACTGTGTCTGCCTCCCTTCTAGAAAATCTCCACATGTTCCTTGTTTTTTATATCTTTATTGTTAAGACGGTTAAACTTAGTTTTGGTTGCAGAAATAAGTAAACTATTTTTAATGATTTTGGAAAAAATAATGCGTACTATGGTAGGTATTGAGCTGACTTATGATTTAGAGTAATTTGATTGTAGGAGTATACGTCACTTTCTACGCAAAGAATAGGGGGGAGGCTAATGGAGAGGATGGATATATCTTTGCTAATTTACTAGGATATATTTTTTAAAAATAAAAATTTCCCTTTTTTGCTTGACTAAATTCTCACTTTCCACTATACTCTTTTTTGGGTCGTTAAAAGCCTGTCCGACAAAACTAAATAGAGTTAGGCCCCTTGGTCAAGCGGTTAAGACACCGCCCTTTCACGGCGGTAACACGGGTTCGAATCCCGTAGGGGTCACCATCTAAATAAGTAACACAAGGAAACGAAGAGAGAAGGAGAGCGCGTACATCAGTACGTGACCAACTGATCGAAGGAGTTGACGCAGTAATGCGCCGCTCATCGCAATTTTCCATGGAGGATTAGCTCAGCTGGGAGAGCATCTGCCTTACAAGCAGAGGGTCGGCGGTTCGAACCCGTCATCCTCCACTCAATATGTGTTACATTTAAATGAGCGCTTGTAAATACACTTTTAATGTAGCGATCTAGCTCCAGCGCCTAGCCCCGAGAAGCTCACAGGATGTGAGTTCATCGGCGAAGACATGCGGACGTGGCGACCTTAGCCGATGTTCTGATTAATAATCTGAGACAATAAAAGTCAAAATCGTACTTTTCTTGTCTCAGAACATTTGCTTGTCGGGGCTGACCAAGGCGCTTGCGCTTTTCAAATGGTGGGGTAGCGAAGTGGCTAAACGCGGCGGACTGTAAATCCGCTCCCTCAGGGTTCGGCGGTTCGAATCCGTCCCCCACCACCATTTTTTATTTTTATGAATATTTTCTATCCGTATGGAGAAGATACATATATCATCGTTGGGCTATAGCCAAGCGGTAAGGCAACGGACTTTGACTCCGTCACTCGTTGGTTCGAATCCAGCTAGCCCAGCCATGAGCCATTAGCTCAGTTGGTAGAGCATCTGACTTTTAATCAGAGGGTCGCAGGTTCGAATCCTGCATGGCTCACCAGTTAAAGTTGTCTTGAGAAATTCAAGGCTTTTTTATTTTTTAAAAAAAGAAGACCTTATATAAAAAATAGACGAGTAGCAATCTTCCAAGGATTGTTACTCGTCTATTTTTGTTGTAAGAGCGTGATATTTATTTAGAAGCTTGTCCAATTGATCACTTGTATGGACAACACGTTCGTCCGCAAAAGAAAAGGTTAAACCAAGTTCAATCATTTGTTGTCTTTGTTTTTCAATTTTGTTTAGCAACTCTGCTCTCCTTCCCATATGTATCACCTTCCCACTCATCTTTCGTTATTTTTTGTATTCCCAATTTTAGTTAAAATTAAACAAGTGGCGATAAATTTGGTACTATAAGGGTAGTGTGTGCCTATATTTTAATAAATATGAAAAAAGGTGTTTTTTTTATTTTAGTTTGAAACCTTTTTTTGTGAGATACGTATACAAGGATAACCGCATGAGCGGGGGGTAAATTAGGGATGGATTTGATTATCAACCAACGGATCAAAGAGGTTTTAAAAGGTGATCGGGAAGCGTTTGGCGAAATCGTAGAATTATTTAAAGATAAGGTATTCCAGCTATGTTATCGAATGTTGGGAAATCGGCATGAGGCAGAAGATATTGCACAGGAAGCTTTTGTCCGAGCATATGTCAACATTCATAGTTTTGACCAAAAGAGGAAATTTTCGACATGGTTATATCGGATTGCCACAAATCTTTGTATTGACCGGATTCGTAAAAAGAAACCCGATTATTTTCTTGATGCAGAAGTGGCGGGAACGGAAGGCCTGACTATGTACTCGCAAATTGCGGCTGAAGGAAAATCCCCTGATTCCGAAGTGGAGACGCTGGAGCTTCAAGAACTTGTTCAACGGGAAATAATGGAATTACCGGACAAATACAGAGTCGTCGTCATTTTAAGATATATTGATGAACTGTCTCTGAATGAGATAAGTGAAGTTTTAGAAATGCCACTGGGAACAGTGAAGACGCGGATACATCGGGCGCGGGAAGCGCTTCGTAAACAGCTGAACAATTTGTAGGAAAGGTGAGAAGGAAATTGAAGGCGTGTCCTAAAGAAATCGTTCTCTATATGCATGATTACTTAGATGGTGACCTGCCTTACGAGAAGGAGCAAATTTTAAAACAACATTTACAGCAATGTTCTAGCTGTCAAGCTCATTTTCAAGAGCTAAAAAGGACTATTGCTTATATACAAAGTCCGTCAAATTTACAACCTTCAAGTGATTTTGCTAAAAATGTGATGGCTAATCTCCCTAAGGAGAAAAGTAGTGCGGGTGTTAAACGCTGGTTCCGTCATCATCCGCTTCTTGTCGCAGCCTCACTATTCCTTGTTTTGATGGCTGGAAGTGTTTTTAGCATGTGGAGTGATGACCAAAGATTTTCAGTAACAAAGCAAACCAATCTTGTCGTTGAAAATAATACCGTCGTCGTGCCAGAAGGAAAAGTGGTGGATGGCGATATTACGGTTAAGAATGGCGATATCCGGATTGAAGGGGAAGTAAAGGGGAATGTAACCATTATTAATGGTGAGAAATATATGGCATCTGCTGGGAGTATTACAGGAGATGTAGAAGAGATCAATGAATTATTTGAATGGATTTGGTACAAAATGAAAAGCGGAGGAAAGTACATCGTTCATCTGTTTGAAAGTGATTAAATGGGACTGTTGGTGGATCAACAGTCCTATTTTTTTGAACCATCCTCTATAATGGAGATTAGCAAATAATCTATGTTATAATGTATAAGCTATAATACATAGTATAATGGAGAATAAACACCATTTTGAATAAACAGATGGAGGAAAGATAATGCCGTTTGCCGACCTTCCCATCCTAAAATATTTAGCGCAAATCGTTGATATAGTTCTTGTTTGGTATGTTGTCTATAAATTGATCATGGTTATACGTGGAACAAAAGCTGTTCAGTTGCTTAAAGGTATTTTTGTGATTATTATTGTTAAATTATTTAGTGACTTTTTCCATTTGAATGCATTGAGTCTAATGATGGATACGGTCATTACCTGGGGCTTTTTAGCCATCATTATTATTTTTCAGCCTGAATTAAGACGTGCCTTAGAGCAATTAGGGCGTGGGAAGTTTTTTGCTAGGAGTGGAATTCAAGAGGAAGAGGAGCAAAAGCATCGAGTGGATGCCATTATAAATGCAACAAATTATATGGCGAAAAGGCGGATTGGTGCTCTTATTTCGATTGAAAAGGAAACTGGCATGGGGGATTATATCGAGACGGGAATTCCAATGAATTCTACCTTAACCCATGAATTATTAATTAATATCTTTATTCCGAATACTCCTTTGCATGATGGAGCTGTGATTATCCAAAGGACAAAGATTGCAGCAGCCGCTTGCTATCTACCTCTATCCGAAAGTCCGTTTATCTCGAAGGAGTTAGGAACGAGACACCGGGCAGCATTGGGAATTAGTGAGGTGACAGATTGTTTAACCATTGTTGTTTCAGAAGAAACAGGTGGTATATCTGTGACAAAAAACGCTGAGCTTCTTCGTGATTTGTCGAATGAAAAATTCAAGGAAATTTTAATGAAAGAGCTTATTGATGATCCTAAAACGAAAACAACCTCCCAATCAATCTGGAAGAGAAGGGAGAAGACAAAGAATGGATAATTTTATGGAAAACCCTTGGTTTGTTCGTATTATCGCTTTGTTGCTAGCTGTTTTCCTTTTTGTAACAGCTAATGGTATTGGAGGGAAAAATAAAAATTCTACCCCCAATAGTATGGAGAACAGTGATGTCGATACGATTGTCGATGTTCCTGTTGAGGTATATTATGACTCCGAAAATCTAGTTGTTTCTGGTGTTCCAGAAACAGTTGAAGTAAAATTGGAAGGGCAAAGGAGATTTGTTGAAGCTGCAAAAAGACAGCGTGACTTTACAATCTATGTGGATCTCTCAGATTTAGAAATTGGGAAACATCGCGTTCCTATATTATATAGTGATATTTCGGATAAATTAAAGGTGACAGTTGACCCATCTTATACAGAAGTGAATTTACAAGAAAAGATCACAGAAGATTTTAGAGTGGAGGCCGAATTTAACCGGAGTATTTTGGCTGAAGGCTTTGAGGCAGAACAACCGCAAGTAGAGCCCAAAACCGTAAAAATCACGGGGGCAAAGGATGTTATTGAGAGAATCATGTATGTGAAAGCGACAATCGATGCGAGCGGCCTCATTAATGATACCATTAAAAGGGAAGCGCGCGTGACTGTACTTGATCGAGATTTGAATAAACTAAGTGTGACTGTAGAACCCGAAACGGTTTCTTTGACAATTCCTATTACGAACCCGCGGAAAAATGTCCCGATAAAAATTAATAAAGAAGGAAAAGCTCCTGAGGGAATCGATATTAAAGCTGTAAGCACGGTTACTCCTGAAGTGGTGATTTTTGGGACAACTGATGTTTTAAAAGAGATAGACGAGCTAGAGGTAACAGTGGATATTAGTAATATCCAAGAAGATACCGAGATTGAAGTGCCGATTGAAAGACCTGAAGGCGTAAATAAAATAACACCGGAGACTATTTTGGTTAAAGTAACAGCGGATCAGCAGAAGCATGAAAAGACTTTAAATGATATTCCGATTGAGGAAAAGGGCTTAAAATCGGGAATGGATTTTGAACTAGTATCCCCAGCAAAAGATTCTGTGAATTTAAAAGTGTTCGGTGAGGAAGAAGATGTAGAGAAGGTAAAAAAAGGGCAGTTTCATGTCACGATGGATTTAGCTGGCCTGAGCGTGGGAACTCATGAGGTTGATCTTGCAGTTGAAGCACCTAAAAACGTAGAATGGGAACTATCACAAAAAAAGGTAGAAGTGCGAATAAGAGATAAAGAAAATGAGTAAATCATTTTCTTCAGAAGGAGCGAGAATCAGAATGGGTAAATATTTTGGAACTGATGGAGTAAGAGGGGTTGCAAATAGTGAACTTACGCCAGAATTAGCATTTAAGCTGGGAAGATTCGGAGGCTATGTACTGGCTAACCAAACGGAACGCCCTAAAATTCTTATCGGCCGAGATACCCGGGTTTCAGGCCATATGCTAGAAGGTGCCCTTGTATCTGGATTATTATCAATTGGTGCAGAGGTTATGCGTCTAGGGGTCATTTCGACTCCTGGAGTCGCCTATTTGACAAAGGTGTTAGGGGCACAGGCAGGAATCATGATTTCTGCTTCTCATAATCCTGTTGCAGATAACGGTATTAAATTTTTTGGGCCGGATGGTTTTAAATTATCAGATGAACAAGAAAATGAAATTGAACAATTATTAGATGCTGACGATGAGCTACCTCGTCCAACAGGAGCTTCATTGGGAGTGGTCAATGACTATTTTGAAGGTGGACAAAAGTATTTGCAATTTTTAAAGCAGTCAGTTGATGAAGACTTTACAGATATACATATCGCATTAGATTGTGCCAACGGGTCTACGTCATCTTTGGCAACTCATCTGTTTGCGGACTTGGATGCAGATATCTCGACAATGGGTTCATCTCCGAATGGCCTTAACATCAATGATGGAGTAGGTTCAACACATCCGGAAGCTCTTGGTGCCTTTGTGAAGGAAAAAGGGGCTGATATCGGTCTAGCCTTTGATGGAGATGGCGACCGAGTTATTGCGATTGATGAAAATGGACAAGTTGTAGATGGAGATTATATTCTCTATATTTGCGCGAAACATATGCAAGCAGAAGCACGTTTGCAACAGTCAACTGTTGTGTCAACGGTTATGAGCAACCTAGGATTCTATAAGGGGCTAGAAGAGCTGGGGATCCAGAGTGTTCAAACAGCTGTGGGTGACCGTTATGTAGTAGAAGAAATGAAAAAGAATGGCTATAATTTGGGTGGAGAACAATCAGGCCACATTATTTTCTTGGACTATAATACAACAGGTGATGGACTTCTAACCGGTCTTCAGCTTGTGAATATTATGAAGCTGACAGGGAAGCCATTGTCAGAGTTAGCAAAGGGCATGCAGAAGTTTCCACAAACATTGATCAATGTGCGTGTAAAGGATAAATACCATGTAACTGCTAATGAGAAGGTCAAAGCAATTATAGAAGAAACAGAGACAGAAATGAATGGAAATGGTCGTATCCTTGTCCGTCCATCTGGTACTGAACCGTTGGTACGGGTCATGGTAGAGGCTGCAACAGAAGAAGATAGTGAGGCATTCTCAAATCGGATTGTCGCCGTTGTCCAGGAGGAAATGGGCCTTCCAGCAGAAGAATAGATGAAAAGGTTGCGAAAAAGCTGAGGGTTAGCATTTTTCGCAGCTTTTTTATTGCTATCGATAGCGAGTTGGCGGAGGATCAAGCAATTTTAGGATTGAGTAAGCTTGTTGCATATGAAGACGCATAACGTATTGATTGGCTTGTAATAAAATCATCGCCTTCGTGTAATCCATCATTTCCTTTGCTAAATCGGCATCACGAATTCTTGATTCTGCTGCAACCAGGTTTTCTTCCATTGTGGACACATTATTATAAGCATGCTCTAATCGATTCGTATAGGCCCCCATTTTAGAGCGTTCAGAGGAGACTGTTTGGATCGCTTTGTCGAGAACATCAATAGCATTATTCGCGTCTTCTCGATTGTTGATAGAGATATCGTCCAACTTGAGGGCTTCCGCATTCATATTTCCAAAAGATAACTCAATCGTTTGCCCGGCATTGGCTCCTGCTTGAATGTGTACGCTGGTCCTAGAACCGTCTAATAGCGGCATGGTATTAAATTGAGTATCTTTTGCAATCCGACTAATCTCCTCCTTTAATTGGTCAAATTCAGTAGCAAGTGCTTCCCGATCTGCGTTTGTTAATGTGTCATTGGCTGCTTCGATACTCAGTTCGCGCATTCTTTGCAGGATAGAATGGGTTTCGTTTAAAGCGCCTTCAGCTGTTTGTAGCATTGAAATGCCATCTTGAATATTTCTTCCAGCCACTTGTAAGCCGCGAATTTGAGCGCGCATTTTTTCAGATATTGCGAGGCCAGCGGGATCATCTGCAGCCCGATTGATCCGCATTCCTGTAGAAATACGTTCTAGTGCCCGTTGGGATACCGTTAAATGACGATTCATTTGATGGACGAGCGATACCCCTGTACTATACCATTTTCCCAACAAATGACTCCCCCCTTATACATGGTCTATTGTATTTAATATCGGCATAGAAATTGAATTTTAAAGTAAAGGCATAGAGAACAGGCGGAATTTTGCTGCAAAAGTGATCCATCTAACTTTATTATATGGAAGAAGGTTTAAAAGAGGGAATCGTTGAAATAGGGCTTTCCCTGAATTAACGATAAGCGAGGAGAGAGACCGCCCGAAATAGACGGAAAGAGTAAAAAGGGGAACAGCGAACAGAGAGACCGTGCCCGAAATAGTGGGAAAGCATAAAAAGGGTGACGGCAAGCAGGCAGGCCGTGCCCGAAATAGCGAGAAAGCGTAAAAAGGGGGACGGCGAGCAGGCAGGCCGTGCCCGAAATAGCGGGAAAGAGTAAAAAGGGGGACGGCAAGATAAGTGTCCACCCTTATTCCTTTTTGCAGTTTTTATATTTGGAAGTTATCGAATACGAAAATGGATAAAGGAAGGCAGAATATAAGAGCTTGACATTAATCATATATATAGACATCGGCCCGGAATCAGCGTTAAAGAAAAAGCATAGAGAATCGGCTGGATTCTCTATGCTCTAGTCAAATGTTTTTATCCCCAAACTTCTTTAGCAATGTCTACAATAAATTTAAGCTTTTCCCATTGCTGTTCTTCTGTCAATTTGTTCCCATGATGAGTGGAGGCGAATCCACATTGTGGGCTTAGGCATAGTTGCTCTAATGGAACATATTGGGAAGCTTCTTTTATACGTGCAATAATCGCATCACGATCTTCCAACTCGCCATTTTTAGAGGTGACTAGCCCAAGAACAACACGCGCTCCTCCATTTGGAATATGATCAAGTGGCTTGAAATCACCCGAACGATCATCATCATATTCTAAGAAGAAGCCATTCACTTTTTCCTTGGCAAATAAAGTTGGCGCAATTAATGCATAGCTTCCTTCAAAAGCCCAGTTAGAACGGTAATTTCCACGGCATAAATGAGTCGTTACCACGAGGTCTTCCGGTTTTCCCTCTAACACTCCATTGACTACTCGTAAAGCTAAGTCAATTAAGTATTCACGAGAAAACTCTCCATCATTGAATGGGATATCTGGTGAAGATAAACCAGCGATATAGACATCATCAAATTGTAGATAGCGGCAGCCTGCATCATAGAAGGCTTTTAACGCATCACGATAAGTTTGGATCACATCATTGGCATAGTCTTCGATATCTGGGTAGATCGTCACATCCCGAATGCCCTCATTAAATAATTGGTTAGGACTTGGAATGGTTTGTTTAGCCACTGCACGTCCGCGGACAATTTTATTAAATTCAATAAAATCCTTCACATGAGGATGATCAGGATTAAAAGAGACCTTCCCAGTGTTTCGTACATTATATCTTTCTGTTTCTTCTTCTCCATTAAAAATATAACCAACTTCAGGTACATAGCCCTCAATGCCAGTAAGATGCTCTTGAAAATCCGTGTGCCAGAAACGGCGTCTAAACTCACCGTCTGTTACAAGTTCAAGGCCTGCTTCAATTTGCTTATCAACAATACGTTTAATTTCTTTGGTTTCAATTTCGTGTAATTGTTCCGCTGTAATGCTTCCGTCTTTAAAATCCTTTCTCGCTTGATGAATGCTATCTGGTCGTAATAGACTTCCTACATGGTCCGCTCTGAATGGAGCTTTTGTTTTTGTAATAGTTGTCATGGTTTGTTCTCTCCCTTTAATTAGTTTGGATCGTTACTTCAGCTCTTGGCAAAAGTTTGACTTGCGGCTTGAAAGGCTTGTTTTACATCAGCAATTAGGTCATCAGCCTTTTCTACACCAACTGAGAAACGTAATAATCGTTCACATACGCCCCTTTTGATTCGTTCTTCTCGTGGGATATCTGCATGGGTCTGAGTCGTTGGATACGTGATAAAACTTTCAACCCCTCCTAGACTTTCAGCAAAGGCAATGAGCTGTAAATTTTGTAGAAAAGGGTCTACCCATTCACTGTCTTGAATCCGGAAAGAGATCATTCCGCCTTTCCCGGCGTAAAGAACATCTGTAATAAAGTCTTCGTTTTCTAGATATTTGACGATTTCTCTCGCATTTTCTGTATGCTTTTCCATTCTGAGATGAAGTGTTTTTAATCCTCTCACGAGCAACCAAGAATCAAGTGGTGATAAAATTGCTCCTGCGGCATTATGGTTGTTCGCAAGCTGCTCGCAAATCTCTCCACCTTTTGCGACTAGAATCCCAGCCACAACATCATTATGTCCACCGATATACTTAGTCGCACTATGAACTACAATGTCAGCGCCTAATTCAAGTGGACGTTGATAGTACGGTGTTAAGAAAGTATTGTCGACAATCAATAATAGGTTATGTTTTTTCGCTAGTTTCCCACATTGTTCAATATCGATTTCCTGCATTAGTGGGTTTGTGGGAGTTTCGATAAGCAATGCTTTCGTTTTAGATGTAATGAGCTTTTCCGTTGCTTGCAGATCATCAAAATCAGAGTAAGTGGTTTGAATCTGATAGGATTCCTCGTATTGTTTGAGCAAACGATATGTACCACCGTATAAATCAGTACACGCAATAATTTCGTCGCCTGATCGGAATAGGGAGAGGGCTAGTTGAATGGCTGCCATCCCCGAACTACAGGCAAATCCAGCATCACCGGATTCGAGATTCGCCATCCCTTCTTCTAGTACAGAGCGAGTAGGATTCTTCGTCCTCGAGTAATCATAGCCTGTGGAGAGACCAAGTCCTTGGTGTTCATAGGCGGTTGATAAATAAATAGGTAGATTGATAGCACCAGTTTTTTCATCTGTGCGGTTTCCTAGTTGTGCAAGTTTTGTTTCAATATTATTGACTGGCATAATCTTCATCCTCTTCTAAAAAAATTAAAGACCTTCTTGTGATAAGAAGGTCTTCATAATTGAAAACGAACTTCTTATCTTCTAGGTTTGAAAAACCTATTGGAATTAGCACCATTGCCTTATAGGCCGGTTGCTGAGACATCAAAGGGCCAATCCCTCCGTCTCTCTGGATAAGAAAAACACTATATTATTTTTTGAAAGGTTTAATGATTTATACTTTAGTACATATTTCCGAAAAAGGCAAGGATTTTTTTCTATTCATTAACCAAAAGGAATTTAACAGGCAAAGCATGAAGGTCCGCTTTCGCTTATGTTAAAATAAAGGAAGTGAAAAAGGAGGGCTCTAGATTGAATTCAAAATGGCATGAACGTTTTTCAATGGATGAGTATTTCTATGGCAGAGAGCCTAATTTGTTTTTAGTACAGGCGGCAAAGCAATTACCTAAGGGGAAAATTCTTTGTATTGCCGAGGGAGAGGGGCGGAATTCAGTCTATCTCGCCTCCAAGGGGTATGATGTAACCGCGTGGGACTTTGCCCAATCTGGGATTGAAAAGACGAAAAGATTGGCTGAAGACCGCGGCGTGATTGTCAACACTGAATGGCATGATTTAGCTAATGTAGCATGGGAAGAGGAAGAATGGGATGCGATTATACATATATTTGGGCATTTCCCAACTCCTATTTTTGAAAGGACAGTAGAGGGTATTCGTAAGGCCTTAAAGCCTGGGGGCTATTACGTAAGTGAATTATACACAAAGGAACAGATTGAATATGGAACAGGCGGTCCTAAGGAAATTGGAAATCTTTGCGACCCAGCTACATTATTGACTCGACTTTCAGATTACTTTATCCAACATTTTTATATTGGTGAGGTAGAAAGGATTGAGGGACAGGGACATACAGGTGTGGCGCATGTTGTCCAAAGTATTTTTCGAAAAAGGAGTTCTGATAAAGTAGAGAAGAATAAATTCTAGTTTGTGATGAATAAAGATAGTGTGAAGAGAATGATCTACTTTTTGAGCGGCTATCTGGAATAGCCGCTTGTGTATGGAAAGGATGGAACAAATGAATATAAAGGAAACACTGCAGCCGATTACGACAGCCTATGATCCATGGGAAGCGTATATGGATGTGAACGAATTCGGGGAGATGGTGTTATCCAATATTGAATTTACGACGACAACGCTATGTAATATGCGCTGTGCTCACTGTGCAGTTGGCTACACATTGCAAGATCGTGATCCCGATGCCTTACCGATCGAATTGCTGTTAAAACGGCTTGATGAAATTCCTTATCTTCGAACCCTGAGTATTACGGGTGGGGAACCAATGATGTCTAAGAAGTCGGTGCGGGAATATGTGCAACCTCTTTTGGAATATGCGCATACTCGAGGAGTGAGGACACAAGTCAATTCAAATTTAACTCTCCCATTTAGCCGCTATGAATCAATTATCCCCTATTTGGATGTCATGCATATTTCACATAACTGGGGAACGGAAGATGAATTTGTCGATGTGGGCTTTGCGAATATGGATCGAAAGCCATCGAGAGAAAATCGTGGTAGATTTTTAAAGCAAATGTTTGAGAACGCAAAGACATTGTCTGAAGCGGGAGTGTTAGTTTCTGCAGAAACGATGTTAAACAAACGGACCTTTCCTTATCTCGAAAAAATCCATAATGAGGTAGTGGGGATGGGGTGTGCCCGACATGAAATCCATCCAATGTACCCAGTTGATTTTGCTAGTAAACTAGAAACATTAACTTTAGCTGAAATGAGGACAGCAATTGAGCGTCTATTAGATCATCATGATCAATCGACTTGGTTGATGTTTGGGACTCTTCCTTTCTATCCATGTAGTGCTTCTGAGGAGGATCTCACGTTATTAAAACGCTTATATAAATCGCCCAATGTGACAATCCGAAATGACCCGGATGGGCGCTCACGGCTTAATGTAAACATATTTAATGGGGAGATCATTGTAACGGACTTCGGAGATGAGCCATCATTAGGGAATGTACAAACCACTTCCTTACCCGAAGCTTATGAAACATGGATGAAAACAAAAACAGCAACATCATTGAATTGTCATTGCCCTGCAGTAAAATGTTTGGGCCCTAATCTACTTGTGAAAAATACCTATTATCAAGATGTGGATTTTCAAGGTAGAAAAGAAAAAATCACGACTGTGTAAGACAAGTGTGTATTTATTAATCTCTGGAGACACTCATATAATCGATGCCCACAAAGTGTGTTTAAATACGGAAAAAAAGCAGGTTTTTCACCTGCTTTTTTTATAAGGTAAGAAAGTAAAATTTTGGCTAATGCTTGATCTAGCTCCAGCACGTCGCGAACTTAGCCGATGTTCCGCTTAATAACCTGAGACAATGAAAGTCAAAACCGGACTTTCATTGTCTCAGGTTATTTGCTTGTCGGGGCTGATCAAGGCGCTTGCGCTTTTCTTAATGAGGCATTTGCACAAATAGCCCGATTAAGGAAACAATGGGGATACTTACAACTAAAGCAAAACCAATCATTGCAAATGTCATCACTACATTTTTCGTTTCCTTGACAACATCTACCTTTGTTTGAAGAAAAACAAAGCTAGGTCCAATCAAAATGCAAAAGAGAATAATGATGAAAGGAATGAATAAATCGCTTATAGCTTGAACAGGCTGCATCGTGGCAAACCCACTGACCACTAATATAAACGGGATAACCTCGCTGATTGCAACTCCAATAAAAAATTTCGACTGTACTTCTGTTTGTTTTTCAGGTTTCTCCTTTAGCTTATCCAAGTGCAATTTGAACGTGATTATGATGCTAAGTACTGCAATAATCGAAGCAATTGCAAATAAATATGGAGACAATAGAAATTCCCCTCCTACAATAATGTATACATCATTACACCTTAATAATGCCCCTATGTAAAGGCCTATTTTCAAAAAACAGTGAAGTTTCTCATAAGAAATCTCGACAAAAATGGAGAACCGCAAAGCACTACGAAAAAAAGAATAAATTTCCCTCTAGTCAACAACCTCTTTTGGTGGTAAGATACCTCTTGGTTTGATTATGAAGAAGGAGGGCTGATGACAATGGAGAGAACACATACGAACGAGAAACAACTTCATTTATTGCATCTTACTTGGCCCATTTTTTTAGAGGTCTTTTTATTTATGTTTATGGGGATCGCAGATACATTAATGCTGAGTTCATTATCAGATGATGCCGTCTCTGGTGTAGGGGCAGCGAATCAGTATTTGCAAATCGCCATTTTAATCTTAGAAGTCGTCGGGAATGGAGCGGCTATTGTCGTATCTCAATATCTCGGTTCGAAAAGATATAAAGAAGCAGCAAAAATTTCTGCATTGGCAGTTACGCTTAATTTGTTAGTAGGAATTGCGATTAGCATCGGTTTTCTCATATTTTCTAATCATATGATGACAGCGATGAATTTGCAGGGGGATGTGCTTTATTATGCCACCCATTATTTAGGTATTGTAGGAGGAGCCATTTTCCTACAAGCAATCATTAATTCGTTAGCAGCGATTGTTCGTGTCCATGGCTGGACGAAGCAAGCGATGCTTGTATCATTAGGGATGAATATTATTCATATTGCCGGTAACTATGTACTGATTTTCGGGAAATTTGGCTTTCCTGAATTGGGTGTACAAGGAGCGGCCATCTCCTCAGTTGTCAGTCGTTTTCTTGCGCTCCTTGTTTTCTTTTGGCTTTTATACCAAGCTTTGGATGTGCGGATTAAAATACGCTATTACATGACACTGTCAAAAGAATACGTTATGAAAATTTTAAAAATTGGTGTCCCATCTGCCTTCGAACAAGTGATGTACCAGGGATGTCAGCTCATGTTTCTTTACTATGCGACATTTCTTGGCGCGGAGTCATTAGCAGCCCGACAGTATGCGATGAATATTTCGATGTTCACCTATTTATTTGCGATTGCGATCGGGATGGGTACCTCTATTATTGTCGGTCGACTAGTCGGAGCTAATGAAAAGGGTCTGGCTTACACACGAGTGTTGAATAGTGTAAAGTGGTCGGCAGGCATTACGTTTGGAATGGTGTTAGTGGTGATGATCTTCCGGAAATCTTTAATGGGTGTATTTACCGATAATCCCGAGATTATTGAGATAGGCGCATCTGTATTATTGCTAAGTATCATTCTGGAAACAGGACGTTCGATGAATATCGTACTCGTGAACTCTTTACGTGCTTCAGGGGATGCGAAATATCCACTCTTTATTGGCTCTTTTTCGATGGTCCTGATGAGCTTGCCACTCGGTTACTTCCTTGTATTTCATTTAAATATGGGTATTGCGGGCATTTGGTTAGCCATTGCAGCAGATGAATGGACACGAGCTTTCATCTTCTTCTTCCGTTGGCGCAGCCGAGCCTGGGAACGACATTCTCTTGTAGAACCAGAGGTGACAGAGAAACCGGCACCGATTTAAAAGAAAAGCAGTTAGCAGGATTCGTATAAAGGATTGATGAGATATGAATCTTACCATATCTAGTTAGAAAAATAAGAACATGGGTCTTATGTTAGTGCAATAGCTGGGCCTGTACAATAAGTCCCTAAAATGAAGGAGGAGAAGAAAAACGGCACGTCTTTCTCCTCCTTCTCCTTTTTTCGGGCTGTCTTGTGGCAGCCTTCGCAGAAGGCCCGCCACTTTCAGGAAGTTGTGGGCCGAACTCCACGTGAACCTTCTTGAGGCCCCGGAGTAGGAATCGATGGAACGTCAAATTGCCCTTGAGATTTCCAAAAACTGTCTCCACCTCGATCTTCCTCTTGGAGTAGACCTGTTTCAAGGTTTTATCTTCAAGGGCTTTTCTTGCCTTCTTTTTCACTTCTTCATATACAGGATTCCGATGGATCTACCGGTTCCGTTCCGGGGCGACATGGTACCCCGGAACGGAAAGCAACCGAAAACCGCACACCAACTTTTACATGCCTAGAAGAAGGGCTGTCACAGAAAAGCTCAGATTTCCCTGACTTTCTGGAAAGCCTCGTCTATTTTTTAGAATTGGGCAATTCTTTTACGAGATACGTTTGAATGAGCTGTGCAACTCCGTTTTCCTCATTTGATGCTGTAACGGCATTAGCAGCTATTTTAACTGCTTTTTGGGCATTGCCCATCGCGATACCTAGACCGGCGGCACGAATCATTTCCAGATCATTCAAGCTGTCTCCACAGGCGACCACCTCGTCCATTTGAATGTCAAGGAGCTGACAGATCTCCCGAATCCCACTGGCCTTGTTGATTCCGTGCGGATTGATTTCGATATTACGCGGGCTAGAATTGGTCAATTCATATCGGCCCGTTGCGTCCAGTATTTCGTGCATTTCCTGCAGACAGATGGGATCATCGCAATGAATTCCGAATTTGAGCCATGGATCTCCCTCGGGTCGTTCCAGCTGATCCGTCCAATCCATTGAAGTATATACATGATTCACAGTATATGCCCAATATCTACATTCCTTCTCCTCTGCGAGCACTTGTAATTCCTTAATCCAGTCATCCTTAAGGGTATGACGAACCAAAAGTGATCCGGGAGCTGACCACACCTCACTTCCATTGACGGAGACAAGAGGAGATTCCAGACCAAGCTGTTCTACATAAGGATTGATACTCTGGACTTCCCGTCCTGTTGCGAACATAACTACAATTCCACTCTGTATTGCTCGATGTATCCATTTAAAAGTCTCCTCAGATATTTCATGGTTGCGATTTAAAACTGTTCCATCCATATCTAGAGCGAGTAACTTATACTTTGCCAATATCCACTTCTCCTTTCATGTTAATGTTTATCCCATACTAATGACAGTAGTATCTCTATCTTAAAAGCGTTAGAGAATATGGATGGGGGATAAACTGCCTTAAACTAGCTCCAGCGCCTAACAAATTTACGATTTCTGCTTGGGTAAGTCAACATTGATTCACATCGTGCTTCTTGTATTTCAGGCTTGCTGGATGTAGCGCCAGCCTTATTTTTTTAATGCGTAAGTCGTTGGACAGGCGCTTCCGCCTTTTTGAAGTAACAGCCCGATTGATTCAACTAACAATCAGTGGAAAACCCACTGATTGAAGTTTCACTTTATCCCCATATTAATTATCAGTCTATACAATTTGTCCATGACCTTCAAACGGATAATCGATTGTGATACGTCCCGCTTGGCAGTCGCCCACACCACTGTATAGATCTGCTTTGCCATCCGGCCGCATTACAATACCCGAAGTAAATACACAATCTATTAGAGATGGCATTTTTGCAGGCCCTGGAGGGTAGCATGGACGGCTGCCAATTAGATGAACATCAGTGGCTTCGCGTGTCTCAGGGTCGAAGATGAAAGACATATTAAGATAGACCTTCACTTCTTCACCTTGAGCATCTGTATCTCGGTAACAAATATGTCCAATGATGCCGATTTTTCCACTATCTAGCAGGTAAGCCTGGTTGACCCCGCCCCATTCACCTTCTCCGAAGATTCCATCGATGTATGGGGCATGTTCAATGACATCAGCTGTAAGCTGATCCAAGTTGTCGATTACCGTAAAGCCAATCATGGATTCACTACCATATTTCCCGCGCGTTTTCTCTCCGCGTGGTCGAGAAAACACGCCAATTTTTCCATCTGTCAATTCAACTAAGCGAATATCCTTCATTTTATTTGGACCGGTTGTAAAATAATACAAATTATTAAGGTCGGTCCCGCGGTGGAAATATCCGAAGTAGGTATTCACACGTCCAGCTTCATATTGAACATGGGTGCCGCCCATAACAAGTTCGTCACCAATCAAACTGATATAAGGGTCCTCAAGTGTATAAATCATACTATCCGGCACTAGAGTCCATTCATCCTGTCCGCTTTCTTCAAAGAGGCGGACCCAAGAACGCGCCCATTCCTCGCGCCGCTCGACTCGTCCGAACAGATAGCGCTTACCATTTCTTGAAAATGGGATGGAGATGTTGTAGACGTCAAACCCCTCTACCCCGCGAAAGGTCAGGGTGGCACTATCATAAACTTTTTTCACTTCTTCAAAGTGGATTCTTTTTTCAAGTAAGGACATTTTATTCCCTCCAACTCTCTTTTTTTTCGATTCAATTTTTAGCTTGGTATTCTTCGAATTGGCGTTGATATTCAGCGACAACCTTGTCGAGACCAGCCTTCTTCATTTTATCAAGAGCTGCTGGGAACGCTTTGTCGTATTCCTGTACACCCATATAGATAGGTGTGATGCTGGCAGATGCCTCTGAGATAATGTTTGTGTATTCGGTTCTAACATCAGTAGGATCAAAGGCAAAGTTTGCGGCGACGCTGTTGACGGCATCCGGATTTGCTTCAAACAACACTTGGTTATTTTCAGGAATGCTGTTTTCCAAATCGAAACGCATAAAGTTCACGTTGCCATTCTGGGATTCGGAGCCTTTATAACCTGGACTATCATTATTGTCAGGGTCATTGATGGCTTGTATGCCTTTGTCCCCGTCTTTGTTGTAATGCTTGCCTTCGATGCCATACTGAACAAGATCGTAGTTTTCTTGACTCGCAAGCATCCAATCCATAAATTTAACTGCTTCCTCTGGATGCTTACTGTTTGTTGGAACGGCATTGCCGTTTTTAAATGTAAGTGGTCGCAGATATTCTTTATCAGGATTGAACCAAACAACTCCAATGTCGTCCACTGTTGCATCAGGATTATTCTTTTTGAGCGACTTGAGGCTGCCACCCGTACCTAGATTGACAAACCAGTCCCCATTGTCAAGTTGTGCTGAAACCTGTTCTTTCTTCATAACCAGTATATCAGGATTTGTGAGACCTTTTGTGTATAACTTTCGCATGAATTCGGCATCCTTTTTAAATTCCTCTGTCTCAATCCAGGATTTAACTTCTCCATTTTGATTTACGTAGAAAAATTTATCCCTAACAGTAAACGGAAATGAATCGTATGTGCGATGCAGAATTGTCGTATGGATGCTGACTGGGTCGAAATCTGCACTTGTTCCAAAATATGGTTTATTGGCGCCTTTCCAATTATCCATCACCGTCTCCCAAGCACTAATCAATTCATCAGGAGTAGTTGGTTCCTTAAGATTGTTCTGCCGAAGAATGTCCCGACGAATGTTAAATTCACCCTCACTTGCCATTTCCACCCAGTAGGAGGGAACAGCATAGTATTTATCATCGATTTTGGCCCCATCAAAAATGTCATCTGGAATATGTTTTTTTAAATTTTCTCCGTATTTCTCAATCGCATCACTGATATCAGCCAGAGCGCCACGGTTGTAGTAGCTAGAGAATGGTGTGCGATCCTGCATGATATGGAACAGATCGAATTCTTCGCCGGTTGATAGCATTAGATTTAGTTTCTGGTCCCAGGCATCACTCGGGATATAGACTTTTTCCACCTCGACGCCCACGCCGTCTGCAGCTAGCTTTTCATTAACTTTTTGGAAAACTTCTGCATAATCCTTTTGTTCGGTACCAGGTACGACGTATTTAATTTTTACGATTTCCCCATCTGCCTCTACTCCCTTATCAGTCGTAGCGTTTGTTGAGCTATTGGAGTTGTTGCTACTACAACCAATGAGGGATGTAATGATAAGCAAAATCATAAACATTCATGTAATATTCTTTTTCATATAAAATTGACCTCCCTAAACTTTTTGTATATAAATCCCGAAGGATTATATCAGCTTTTAACCGATCCAATGACAAGTCCCTTTACAAAATATTTCTGTAAAAATGGGTAAAGGAAAATAATGGGTCCGATTGTGACGATGGCAGTGGCCATCTTGACTGATTCAGATGGCAATGTGACATCATCTGCTCCACCTAGCATAGTCATCTCATTGATCATACTAATCTCGGATTTCAATTGTAATAGCATAAATTGAAGCGGATACAAATCCTTGTTATCGATTAGCATGATAGCATTCCACCAGTTGTTCCAGTACTCTAGTCCGTAAAAAAGCGCAATTGTGGCTAGGACGGGCTTGCAAAGCGGAAGATAGATGCGAAAAGCAATTGTTATGTCATTTGCCCCGTCGATGGTTGCTGATTCTCTTAATGAATCCGGTACCCCATTCATGAAGTTGCGTACAAGAAAGAGATTAAACGGACTGAACAGAAGCGAGGGACTAATCAGCGCCAGAAGATTGTCTGTAAGCCCAAGGGATCGGTTCATTAGATACCAAGGAACAATCCCAGCTGAGAAAATCATTGTAATAAAAAAATAGAGTGCTAGTGTATTGCGGAATTTCACGTTTTTATTAGCCAAAGTATAACCCGCCATGCCTGTGATTAGGACGGCAAGAAGGGTGCCAACAACGGTAATGAAGATCGAAACCATGTAACTTTGTATAACTTGGGACCCGCCGGTAAAAATGACCTCGTATGCATACAGAGATAACTTTTTAGGAAACAGGCTATAGCCGTTCTTCAGAATCGAGTCTTCATCTGTAATGGAGATCATCAGCACCAGTATCATCGGAAATAGACACATCGCCGAATAAAAGGTAATGCCAATATACATGATTGCTTTACTGATAGAACCTCTTCTCATTTCTACGCCTCCTTATATACATTTTTAAGCACATAACTATGCTTCCATATGTGGCATGCTGCCAAAAGCAAATGGTGTTAATAGAGAGCCCCATCCTTGAAATATTTTCTCGTAATGGTGTTGGTGCCAAAGACAAGAATAAAGCCGACCACGGATTGAAATAGACCGACTGCCATGGCCTCGGAAGGATTACCGATCTGGCGCAAGGAACGGAACACGTAGGTGTCGATGATGTCCGTCGTCTGATAGAGGGTTCCGTTATCCCCAATCAAAGCGTAGATCATTCCAAAATCACCGTACATGATCTTACCGATGGAAAGGAGAGTTAAAATCACAACCGTCGGCATCATCAAGGGAATGGTAATTTTCTTGCACATCTGCCATCGATTTGCCCCATCAATCTGGGCTGCCTCGTACAAGGTTTCATCAATTCCGGTAATGGTAGCTAGGTAAATGACGGCACTCATTCCTGCTCCTTTCCAGACATGCATAAGGGTCAGGATCCATGGCCAGACATTCGGTTCAGTAAACCAGTTGATGGAGGGTATCCCCAACATATTTAACAGTTGGTTCACAATGCCCATATCCATAGAAAAGAACGCGTAGACCACATAGCTAATAATGATCCAAGAGATAAAATTAGGGAACAGCATAACGGATTGGCTGATTTTGACGAACAGTTTCTTTCGCAGTTCGTTCAACACTAATGCGATGATGATTGCCATCAGGGTACCAAAGGTAATGAACAAGATGTTCAGGAAGATCGTATTAAAGGTAACCGTGAAGGCTTTATTGGAACGAAAGAAAAACTCGAAATTTTTAAAGCCGACCCATTCGCTATGGAAGATTCCTTTTGTATAATCAAATCGTTGAAAGGCGATCAACATATACGGATATGTCATATATCCAAAAATAAAAGTGTATATCATGGCCGGTAGGACTAATAGGTAAGAAGTACCGTTTTTTTGAATATCAAATATAAGTCCTTTTCGCCTGCGCGGCTTCTTTTTTTCCTTTTCAAATCTCTCCTTAGTTGATATTGTTTCTTCAGTTTGTGTTGTGAGTTTCATTATTGTTCAACCCCTTTCATATTTTGAAGTCTGTGATTCTTTCACTCTCTTTCACAGCGTTCTTACTTCTTCCATCGTAGGGTGGAGGCCCTTTCTTAGTCAATTTCAAAAATGCAGAAAGGCTTTCACAATGTGACGAAAACCTTTCAAAAAAGGTACATGACTTTCAATTTTGAATAAAGCGGTACTTTTTTTATCATTTTTGCTATATAGTTTAAATTGTTATCCCAAGGGCAATGGAGGAATCTTCATGCGAGTTACTCTAGGACGATTTCCCCGCTACAAAGCGTTCCAAAAACTCACAATTTCATATTTTTTACTTATTTTCATCACTGTCAGCATGCTATCGGGGATTCTCTTCTATTTATTTTCCAACAGCGCCATCAAAGAGATTGATCGCAATTCTAAGGCGATGTTGTCACAAATTAGTTACGCATCGGACGATGTCTATAATCAAGTCATGACGATCGGTAATGCCCTAATCAACGAACCGAAAGTGATCTCCTTCCTAAATGACAATAGGGAGGATAAGACGAGGAATTATCATGTCTTTCGGCAACTATCACAGATCAAGAGCGCATATCCGAATATTCATAGCATAGGGATATACCGTCCTTCTACTGATACAAATGTAGATACTTCTGGATTACCGTTTGATCCATCCTTGTATACGATCAGCGCCGAACAATATATGGAGTTTTATCCGCGTACACTGTCTATCAAAAATATTAATAACAATCGTCCGTTTCAATTTTTGACGTTTTTACTCTATCCGAACTATTCGCCACTTTTATCCGATAATCCACTTATTTACATCAATGTGGAGGAGCAGTCTATTCTGAACACGATTCGAAAAATTAGTAAAGCGGATTCGGCCAACAATGTGTTCGTGATGAACAAGGAAGGAAAAGTTCTGTCCCATACAGATTCAAACCTTTTTCTAAAGGATTTGTCCCAAGAGGACTATGTTCAGCGAATCCTCAATGATGAGAAACCTAAACATAGCTTTACTATGCCGATTAATGAGGAGAAGCACCTTGTTACATACGTGAAGTCAGTGGAAATGGATTGGTATTTTGTAAGCGTTATCCCCTATGAAAATCTAATTTCTAATATTCATGAACTACGAATCTTTACTCTAATGGTGACTGCAGCTATTGTGCTTGTCGGCCTATTGTTCTCTGTCTTTTTAACCCAAAACATGTATAAGCCTTTATCATCTCTTTTTGAAAAAATTAAATTAAGTTCTCCTTCTTCACTGAAATCCTCTGTCATTGATGAATACCAGATTTTATCGGAGGTTTTTACAACACTAGAGGAGAATGAAAAAACAATGAAATTTGTCATTAATCGATCTTCAAGGACGATTCGGAAGCATTATCTTCAAACGATTCTGAAGGGGTATACTCAAGATATAGCCGCCCCGGAAGAAATGATTCGAGATATAGATAAACAGATATCTGGTCCGTATTTTTGCGTCATGTTGTTCAAGCTTGATGATTTGGAAAAAGTAAAAGAATGGGTTAGCACGGACCAACAGTCCCTTTTGCGCTTTGCTCTCGGAAACATTGCGAACGAGTTATTGGGGAAATTTGGAACCTGTGATCTCTTAATTACAGGCGAAAATGAGGTGGTGGTGGTCAGCCAATATGAAAGAAATGAACACCCAGAGGAATTAAAAACCGCTCTGCGAGACGTACAAAGTTTCCTGAGGCACTATTTTAAGTTGACAACCTCAATCGGAGTTGGAGAAATAGTGTGTGGTAAGAAAAACATCCAACATTCTTATAGTTCCGCTCAACAGTTTGTGAAATATCGACTCATATATGGAAATGAATCAATCCTAGATGTCTCGACAACACGTCCCCATCTCATGACATCCTTGAGCTATCCGACTGATTGTGAGAAAAAGTTAATTGAGGCGATTCAATCTGGGAAACCTGAAGTGATACGGGAAAGAATTGAGCAATTTACTGTGGTGCTCTCTTCAGGTTCCTACAACCAGGTGATTACGTATAGCATCCAACTGTTACTCTCGCTGCTAAAGCATTTTGATTATCTGCAATCTTTGCCGGATACGAACTTTAATGATTATCTTGATGCAATTATGGATATTGAAGCTGCGGAGAGGATGGAGGACATTGAATTAATTGTCAGTGACTACTGTTCAAATATATGTTCCCTGATAGAAGAGAGAAACCATTGGATCAATGTGCAAAAACATAATAGCGTCATTGAGAAAGTAAAAAGCTATATCCAAGAACATTATGCAGAGCCGAATCTGTCTCTAAAGTTTGTTTCCAACATTGCAGATCTCTCACCAAGATATCTTGGCAAGCTATTCAAAGAAGCCACACAGCAGTCTTTTAGTGAGTATCTTAACCATACTCGGCTTGAGGTTGCCCGGGAACTCTTGCTTACTACAAATGAGACAGCCTCCAAGATTAGTGAATCGGTTGGAATGCATAATATTACGTACTTTTCCACCCTGTTCAAGAAAAAGTATGGAATGTCCCCCGCCACTTACCGTGAGCAGCACACTTCCATCAGAAAAATAGAATAGGGGTAAGGTCATGGGAAGTGATACTTTGACAAAGTAGATACCAGAAAAACATTGATAAATACAACAATTATTTAACTCACAAGAAATCTGTAAATAGATGGAGGACCTTTCTGAATTCATTATTAGAATTTATTACAATAAAATCCCATACATCTTATGACAATGAATGTCGAGTTCAATTGAAAGATTACCCAAAAGTGATCTTCTTAAATTTTATAAATCTACTTTTTACCGTAAATGAAGAAAACCTACTACATAAAAAACTTTGATGAAGAGAAGGTATAAGATATAATCGAAAATTACAGGATATAAATAAATTACTTGTATTATCTTCAAAAAAATTTGGAGTTCTGCGAATTATCTTCCGTTTACTTAAAAAATGTAGCATCCGTTTACAATATATGAGTATCTGCATGTTGTTTGCCTATAAAGATATTTATCTTGATATTAATGATACACTCAAAGAAACAGTTGGAAAAATATACAGAATGGTTCGATTGAAAGTGATTGGGGATAATATTCCAGAAAAATAGTCGCACAAGATATTCAAAAAGTAAAACCTAAGAATATTAATGTAGCAACATTCTTAGGTTTTACTTTTTACATTTGATTATTTACACATAATTTCTAACATTTTTTAGCATTCGGACCAAAATATGTTCTAATTCCTATAGCATCCACAATTGAATGATTCTTAACGCAGTCCACTAAAATTTTATCCCAGCAAGGATCTTTAGCGCCAAAATTATCCCAGCATCTGTCATGAGCTACACAACAAGTATCTGTTGAATTAATTGGTGCTCCTGATTACAGCCATGTTGTTTTCCGTATCTGCATTTTCCACCGCAATGTTGAGACCCACCCGGTAAGCAACCATCACCAAGCCACCAACAGCTAGGCGTTATACTATCTTCAGGCCCACTTAAATTGCTGATATCTGTTTCTGTTTTGAAATTTTGATTATTAGGTAAATCCATATCAGATTGGTTAAACATTGTATCAATTTGATCTACATCAACCTGACTGGTTATAATTTTGTCCTTCTCATTAAATTCGTAAACAAGCATTTCACTCGGATCATTATTGTTGCTTACTTGTCCATAATAGATCTTCACCTTCAATTTCTAGTCCGTTGCTCGCAATATCTCTTTATTTTCTCCGATGAGCTTGCAGCACATTGGATAAGTTCTAATATAAATTCTTTATCTGCCTTTGCTAATTCTTCATTTACCAATATTTTTTCACAAACTGATTGTAATTCTCTGACTTTACAAAAACAGGGAAGTAGATGCTCCACTTTTTCACTCCTTTAAGAAAATACTTAAAAGGTGATACTCGGATTCGAACCGAGGATAAAGGTTTTGAAGACCATGGCCTTACCAAAGAGATGGGGTGGATTAATCGTTTTGTAACTCTAAATTGAAGGAAGGAAAAAGATAATAAGCAGAAGTACAAGAATTGTCGATAAAAAAGTCACATGAAGCTTCTTTATAGTTGTAATATCTGAAGCAAACTTATTAATTATTGAAAGAACAAACCAATATATTAAAAATAAGAAATAATCAATAATTACATATAAAGTCCAGCGCCATTTTTGTATCCATTCTTCTAAAGGACTAATAACAATTAAAGTAATAATTATAAAACTGGAAATAACAAAAACAAAAAAAGAAATTATATGCATTCTATTCCAAATAGGGTGTGTTAAAATATCTTGATTTTTTTTATATTGAAATACAGTGATTAAATAAAAACAACCAATGGTAAATATAATAAATAAAATTGTCATATATACAGGTTTAAAAATCAATACTTGATTTGATGATATAGGGACTGATATATATCTTTTAAATATGTCCGCCCAAAACATTGATGCAATTAAAAACAGTAAAGTAACAACTTGGAAAAATGACCACCGAGAAAACGTCATATACACAACTCCAATTAAAAGTTAATCCGCGGTTCTATAAAATTCAAGAACCCCTTGATAGCTCGTAAAAAAAGGCTTCTTATTTAAATCTAGAGCTTTTAAATCGGCAAGCATTTCTTCTTCCCGATTATTAAATACAAGAACGAATTGCTTATTTTTACTTTTATTTATCTCTTTTATCTGATTTGGTTCTATATCAAAAAAGGTTTCTTCATTTTTAAGAATAGTTAAATTTTTAACTAATAAAGAACTATTTCCAAGTTCATCAACTAATAATAGATCGACCTTAGTATCGTATGGAACTTTTTCTAACTTTATGCCTTTAATTTCCTCTTCTGTCACTAAAGTATCATTCTCAACACTTAATCTAGGTTCCTGTTTATTTTTGTCTATCCACGAGAGGATAGGTACAAAGTTTTGTTCATCAGATAATTCCTTTATAGTAAAGGATTGACGCTTTAGTAAATCATTATCCACTGAAATATTTTTGCTTTGAACAAAATAACGATAAGTGCTTAAATTTCCCCCATTATATCGGTCACTGTCGCTAGTCTGGTCAATAGGGAAAAAGGTAAGTTCTTGCATACCATTAATATCCCATTTAATATCAATATCAATGGAAACAGATGAATGTGGTGGAACATTATACTTAATTGATTGACCCCAATTTTTAGATTTCGATAGTTTGATGTTAACAGACTTATCTCCTTGTAGAAATAACGATTGTATAATCATTTCTTCTTCTGTATTATTCTCATAGATTAACCGTCCAGAAATAAAAGATTTATTTTTAGGCAACTTCAAATAAAGAAAGTCTTCACCTTGTACTTTTTCAAATTGCTTATATTCTTCATTTGGAACAAAAGCTTTTACTTGTGTAAAAGGAACAGTGGCTGTAACAACTTCGCTAGATTGTTCTAACAAAGTGAGTTTATCAGAAATTAAGACACTTTCATTATCGGCTGTTGGCTGAAGTAAATCTATTTCACTATATGTTTCATCGGTGTTTGTTGTAGAACAACCTATAAGAAATAATAGCAGAAGTAGAATAAAAAATTTATAAACTTTCATTTAGAATTCTCCTCTTAAACAGGTAGTGCTGTAATATATATCACAGCACTACCTAAGTTCATTTCTTAATAAACATTCATTGCTGCGGTTCGTGATTCATATAAAACGCCCGAGTCTGTTGCAGTATGAATCGTAACACCCTGGTAAGGGCTTACTCCTCCTCCAGCTAGGTTAACAGAGGCCTCAGATGTAGCTGTGAATTTTCCAATAGCAGTTTTTTTCGGACCATTATTCCCTGTTGCTAAACGTCTATTTTTAATACTTGTAGTAGCAGATACAACAGTAGATATAATTTTCCCTTTTGTTGTTCCTTTACTAAAAACACCACCGCTGCGAGTGGATACTGCTGTCTTGCCTTCCGCAAGCTCACCCCATTTAGCGAATGTAGTGATCCCATTAGGATCACTAACAGATCCGAAGTCAATAGAAGCATTTAGATTTTCTGTATTTTCCCAGACTTCTTCCCAATTTATTTCGTATTCATCTGTTAATTGTTCACCTGTCTGAGCAAAAACATTACCCCCTACTAAAAAGGTCGAAGTAAATAGAGTCACGGCAAAACATAAATGTGCGGTTTTCTTCTTCATAAATATTATTCCTCCTTGAATTCATTTTTTTAAAACATATACAGTGATGTTTAAATTGTATGTTTATCCCTTCCTCCCTAAAAGGATGGAGAAAGGGGTCTTTTGAAAGGCAATTGTTTTCTTAGCATTCATTTCACTTTTTAGTTGTTTGTTATTTTAGAAACATCCAAGACTACCACCACTTACTTTTGGTGTAATTTTACCACTTACATTGAAGTAGCGAGTAGTAACATCCCAAAAAGATCCTGATGCGTGTACGTTTATACATGATCGAGACTTAACAGCACCAGCCGATGTTAGCTTGGCCAGCCATAGCCCCACTAAAAGCATATCCTGGTTGAGCGCTAGATACACTAAGGAACTTTTCAGTACCATTACAGGTCTGAACTTAAACATAAGGTGAAACGGCTACATGAAGAAGTCCTGCAAAAATTGTCATTTTGGGACTAGTATAAAATCTCCATTGCGTAGAGCATGTGGCCAATTATATTAATCAATCCTTTTATACTTCCATATTAATTAGATAATCTCCTTAATCTGTCGAGTTTTTCTTCTGCGGCCTCCTTTCCATTTTTGGAAGACTTCTATAATTAAAGACGTCATAAAGTGAAATATAGGTGCACTTTTTTGTATTTTTTTTAAAAAAATTAAAATCGGCATTATTAGAAATAAAACAGAGCTTAATTAATGGTATCGTAACTGTATTAATCTTTTAGGTTTTAGTTAAGATGCGAGAGCGTAAAATATTTTGTGTAAATGAATAGAAGCACGAAAAAAGGAAGCCCTTTTCTCATACGCATCGGACCTTAATCAATTCATTTCATGGCTGGAGGTATCAGAGAAAGACTTTTTAAGTATGGACGCTACTCATGTCACCTCTTATATCGAATATCTAAAGAAAAAGAAACTTAGCAATACGACCATCAAGCGCCACCTGTCTGTTATGAATCAATTATTCGCATACTATGATATCCTTGCAGTTCTTCCACCAGATCATGTTGAAAAATACCCCGCCTCGGACCTAAAACACAGTGATTTCATATCGACTAAAGAAATGCATCGATTACTGGAATCTGTGTAACGGCCTATTCATCCAAATCGTTCGGTTGCGAGGGATATTCTAATCCATATAAATTTTTTGAATTTTTAACAAGGTTTATAGTATCAAGCCTTAATCCATTTGCAGGTTAAGAAGGGGTGTAAAAGGATGATTACCATTAAAAATACCGCAGAACGTGAATCGTTGCCTCCGTCAACGATTCGTTATTATGATGCCGAGGGATTACTTCCGTTTGTTGAGCGTGATTCAAATGGTTACCATCTTTTTAAAGAGGAAGATCTATTTTGGATTGAACTTATTGGATGCATGCGAGAAACTGGGATGTCTATAGAAATTTTACGCCATGTCGTCCGTCTGAATATGAAAGGAGAAGACACGCTCAAGGAAAGAGTAAGTATTTTTGAGGAACATCAAGAGAAGTCACAGAACAAAAAAAGGATATTGATGAAGCCTTGGAAAAATTGAAAATCAAAATGAAAATGCTGAAAGAACCTGTTGTTCAAACCAAAGGGTGACCGAAACCATAGATTTCGGTCACCCTCTTAGATATTTATTATTTTGTTTTCGAAGCCAATGATAACAGTTTATTTTTGATTTCATCTTCATTCACACTAATAACAGCTGGGAAACCAAAAGATGTTTACAGGTCTTATTTAAATTTCTGTTCTGAATCCCATACAAGATCTCTAGTTGGCTTTGCAATGACTCCTATGGCAGAAATATCGTTATGATAGAGGCCCTGTTCGTGGGACAGTTCTATCAATTCTTAGTAAGGCCACTAACAAAAGCTTGCCTTTCTATATTTATTTTACGTTCAGCTTCAACAGTACCGTTTTGGTCTAAAATTGAAATCGTAGTTGATGATGAGGAAGCTACTGCAAAAAAACTATGCATGAAGTCATCACCTCCTTTTCATTAGCGTGTAGTATATCCGCCGTTGGCAAAGATTGTTTGGCCATTGATCCACATCAACCATCTGTTGTTAAAAATTTAATAATCGGTGCGATATCCTCGATTTGCGTTAACTGATTGTGAAGGACCTGTGATTTATGAAATGCCACTCTTTCATCTGTTTCCTGAGGATAAAAGAAAGGTGTATCCATTGGCCCGGGGCATTAATTTTGCCGCAGCAACTCGTGTAAAATGTTCAACAGGTGCCTTTAGGCCAGCATAGGTCGAATACCCATCTGTATAAGCAGCTAGTAACGATGTGACAATCGTGATAGTTTTTCCATTGTCATTCATATGCTTGACTGCTTCTTTAATAAAAAGTAGGCAGTCTTCGCATTAATACTTTGCATACTTTCATATTCTTCTTCAGAGGTTTCTGCAATCGGCTTTCGAATGACCTTTCCAGCTGTATTCGTAGCAATATCGATGTTTCCATATTGGCTCACTGCATAATCAAACAGTTCTTCCACTTTATCTGCATAGGTCAAATCACCACTGAACAGTGTCGCTTCGCCATCCTTACTTTTAATGACTTTTACGGTTTGTTCAGCCTGTTTTTTTGAGGAAGGCCTATGGTAGTGGATAATAACCTTTGCTCCTTCGCTTGCATAATTTTTACTTACTAATGCACCAAGGTTTTTACCTCCTCCTGCAATAACCACAACTTTATTCTTCAGTGTATCAAATTTAGCCACTTCTATTACCCCTTTCATTTAGTTATCTTTATGATAATCCTTCAAGTTCACTTGAAGGCAATAGAAAAAACTCTAAAAATAGATATCAGTAAATAACTAAACCGCGGTGTTTGATTTCCCGTTTTAGGATTTCGATGAAATCCAGATTTAAATTTAACCTTTTCGTAGATTATAGGATTCAAAAAGCAATTCATCGGATAGATTAGTCATCTGATAACCTCCTTCTTTAGGTTATCATCATGGTAGTCATTCAAGTAAACTTTAAGGCAATAAAAGATTATAAAAAAGCATTTTAAATTTGGAAATATGGGAGATGAGTGTTGAACAATCGGGCGCGACTGTTGAGTAACTTAGGTGGAAAATAATCAAACTTTTTTATAAAAGACAAATAGAGGCCTGTTGAAAAAGAAACCATTTTGCCCAATCTTTATTTAAAACTGGGTTTTCCTATTTATCTTAAAGCATAGGTTTGTGAGGTGTTTTTAATCAAACTTTAATTCAAAGTAACACTTGTTCTTGAAGGACAACAAGTGCACTATTCTTTAAACACATGTCCATAATGAAACACTTCTAAATTAATACTAAACTTTTTATGAGAAGGTATTGATAAGGCACTAATACAGGACATGGTCCCTATGAAGCACCAACACTTTTTTTATAAGGGTGCTTTAGTGAAACAAGCAAATAAAAAAAGTCGATTTCTTGAATTAAAAATTGACTTTTTTATAGGTGGTGAAAACTTTTTTAGCGTTGTAAATTCACACTTTGATGTTTGGTAGAAATCTTTCTCAAGTTGGCCAACTTGACTCTCCCGAATCTATCGAATTCCATACTTCAATTAAAAGTTTTCTTTGAAGTGAAACTATTTCAAAAATAATTCGCCTTTATAATTAGGATAGTCTACCTACTAAAAAAGGAGGAGATAGATAACAAAATTAATTTAAAAATTGACTCAACGTTTCAATATCATCTTCATCTAAGCCTTTTATATTTAAAATATTGGTTTTAGTTCCTGGTGATTTTTTGATCAGTACCCATTTATCATTGTACGTAACATAATCAATAAATGGATTTCAGAAATGAATAAGCATATAGAAGTAGTGAAAAGCAGAAAACTAGTAAGCTCTCATGAATATAGATTGTATTATGATAAAATAGATGAAAATAAAATACCTATCCTTATTGAAGTTAATAAAATTCAAGGTATTGATACAGGGTGGGAAACAGAAGAAAAATCAATCTATGATTTGTTTTTTTCTGTAACAGGTGAACTTTCAATGAGAGCTGGACTGCTCCATGCCGGACGAACTCAGGAAAACATAGACAGTCTTATAAAAAACGGTATTCAATATCAACATAATTTTTATAAGACGCAGATCCTGAAGCATTTTTAAGAGATGGTCTACCGAAGTTTGATTATTATATAGATGACGATATATATTTTTTTCTGATGCAACACATCGTACAGTAAGTGCGATAATGTTTAATACACCTTGGGTATACTTAAACTGGTATAAATTTTGTACTGGTTAAACCGATCCAACCTATCACAATGAAGCAACAATAAGAGAATAAAAAGGAGGTTAAGACAATGCTAGCGACAATAAAGCAAGTGGACGATGGATATATGGCTCAATTTGAGCGTCACTTTCAACATTCTGTGGACAGGGTTTGGGCGATGCTGACAGACAATCAAAAGTTGAAGCTTTGGTTTCCGGAATTATCAATTGTAGAACTACGTGAGGGAGGAAGCATTCAGTTTGATATGCAAGATGGGACATATGAAGAAATGACCATTACCTCTTATTCTCCGCAGTCTATTTTAGCATTCACATGGGCGGATGATTTGGTTCGCTTTGAGCTATACGAAGAGTCTGCAGGCTGTTTTTGTATTATGAAGGAAGAGCTTCAAACGATCACAGAGCATACCCCGCGAGATCTTGCCGGTTGGCATGTATGCCTTGATGTAATTCAAGCCTTATTAGACGGACGGGAGATCGAGACAAGAAAACAGGAATGGGAGAAATGGTACGAGCAATATCGGGATGCTGTACACAAGCTGAGCTAAAATGGAATTGAAGATAGACTAAGTGAGGGATAGCCTGAATGGCTATCCTAATTCTTGTCCTGTAATGACGATATAAACAATCAAAAATATGTTTAACACAATGATGATGGCTGTGCAAATCCAAGCAAGAACTTTGATCCACGTACGATTAGCGAATTCCCCCATTTTTTCCCTGCTGTTTGTAAAAACAACAAGCGGGACAACGGCAAAGGGAAGTTGCAGGCTTAGGACTACTTGGCTCCAAAGTAAAAGATCAGCTGTTCCACGTGAACCCGCAATCCAAGTAACGACAAATGCAGGTACTACGGCGATCAGGCGTGTGATAATTCGACGAAGCCAGGGGGAGATTTTTAACTGAATAAAGCCTTCCATCACAATTTGCCCCGATAGCGTTCCGGTTATGGTTGAGTTCTGTCCTGATGCTAGAAGAGCAACAGCGAATAAGGTACTGGCTATCCCAACTCCAACCGTCGGACTTAAAAGTCGATAGGCTTCTTCAATTTCTGAGACTTGAATTCCTTTTCCATGAAAAGCAGCGGCTCCAAGGATTAAGATCGCTGAATTGATAAGAAAGGCTACTGTCAAGGAAAAGCTAGAGTCGATGACAGAGAACTTGATCGCTTCTTTTTTTCCAGGTGTTGTTCGTTTATATTGTCGTGTTTGGACTATTGCTGAATGTAAGTACAGATTATGCGGCATCACCGTTGCTCCTAAAATTCCGAGTGAAATAAATAGCATTTCTGGGTTCACAACAATCTCCGGATCAGGGATATATCCTTTTAAAAGGGCGGAGATCTCTGGTTTAGAAGCAATCACTTCAAATACGAAGACAGCAAATATCGTGACCATTAACACAATTACAATCGATTCAATAATGCGAAATCCTCTTTTTTGTAATAATAATAGTAATAAGACATCCAATGTTGTAATCAAAATACCAGCGAGCAATGGGATACCAAAAAGCAAGTTCAAGGCAATGGCTGACCCAATGACTTCAGCTAAATCTGTCGCAATAATAGCAAGCTCGGTTAGAATCCACAGCACAAAAGAGAGCTTTTTACCTGTTGCATCTCGTGTTGCTTGAGCCAAATCTCGTCCTGTCACAATCCCGAGTTTAGCGGACAATGTTTGTAAAAGAATCGCCATTAAATTAGCAATGAGGATAATGGACAGTAATGTGTAACCAAATCGTGCTCCACCTGCAATAGAAGTGGCCCAATTACCAGGATCTACGTATCCAACAGCCACAAGTGAACCAGGGCCGGCAAAAGCAAAAAACTTTCTCCAAAAACCGGCATTTTCCGGGATGCGGACAGAGTTATTCACCTCTTCTAAGCTACGATTAGAACTATGCTGCAACCAACCACGACGTGAGTTTGATGATGGATCATGTTCGTTCAAGTTACCACCTCATAAAATATGCGATAGGGAAAGTAACTTTCCTTAGGGCAAATGTTGTAGTATAAATACCTTCAGAATTTCTATCATATAGATATAATACCCATTTAATGAATTTTTAACATCTGCCTATAAGATTTTAGTGAGGGGGAATGAAGTTTGTGGCATGTAAGGAGCTGCGAGGAGAGCCCCACAGCTCGGGAACTTTTGGGGCAGGCAATCTCTTTCTTAGCAAGTCCTCTTTTCGCCAATGACTCGTATTCTTTTATAATCAGCTAGCCATTGCCCATTTCGGAACATCGTTGCCTGTAGATGGTTTTCCGTACCTTGGATAAGCTCGTCCTTTTCGTCTGTGGTTAATCCCTTGAAAATGGAATCGCCAAACATATTAAGCCATTTTTTTAATCCGTCTTTCCCCTCCAAAGGAGTTGGACGATCAAAATGCTGAGCAAAAGTTACGTGGAACCCCGCTTTTTCCATTAAAGTTGTATATTCTCCAATGCTAGGGAAATACCAAGGAATTCGTCTTTCCCCCTCTTTAATTTCATTCTTTTGAAACTGAAGAAGTAGAGCATCGACAATTTTTTGTACATTGCCTTTCCCTCCAAACTCTGCGATCAATCGTCCGCCGGGGACTAAGGCTTTATATATAGAGGAAAGAACTTCTTCGGGAGGTTGAATCCAATGCAAAGTAGCATTAGAGAACACTGCATCAAACTCGTCCTGGTACGGGAGGGAGCGCGCATCCTCTACTTTAAAAGGAATATGGGGATATTTCTCTTTTGCTTCTGCAATCATGTTGCTGGATTGATCGACCCCAAAGACTCGAGTCCCTAAATCAGTAATTTGCTGGGCTAAATCCCCAGTGCCACAGCCTAGATCCAAAATTCTCTCTCCATTTTTCGGGGCTAATAATGTTATAATACTTTCCCTAAACTTTGATACAAACGAATGACTTTGATCATATAGTTTTGAATTCCACGCATCATGAGCGTTTTTCATCTCTATTCTCCTCCTCTTCCCATTTTGTAATGATATTATATCGATTAAGCTCTATAATGAAAATAAACAATTTTAGTTGTAATACATAACAGTTTGTTATCGGAGTGGATGGATCGTGGAGATAAAATGGATAAAAACCTTTTTAGCAGCTGCCGAATATGAAAACTTCAGAAAGGCATCAGAGCAGTTGTATTTGACACAACCTGCCGTGTCTAAACATATTAGGCAATTGGAGAAAACGCTCCATACAGCTTTATTTAAAAGGGAAGGGAAAGGAGTCACTCTTACCGCGGCAGGATTTATATTTCTCCCGATCGCAAAGAAAATCTCGGAGACGTTTGACCAAGGAATGGATGACTTTGAATCCTGGAAACAAGGATATACTCGCAAACTGACAATGGTAGCGGCACCGCAAATTGCTTCATCCTTTTTGCCCACATTATTGCGTTTATTTATGGAGCGACATCCAGAGATAGAAGTTATGATTCATGTTTTGAAATCATATGATATTGGCGAAGAAGTAAGCGCGGGAAGAGCAGATATCGGATTAACAAGAATTCAACCGATCCAGCCAAACATACGTTATGAAATGATTCATGAAGAGCGAGTGCTTTTAGTAGGGAGTCCATTTATGCCACAAAAGGATAGTGAGAATGAGACGAATGCTCTCCAGACTTATCGGCTAATTACAGATAATCACCCAGACTATTGGGATGATCTATTACCGCTCATTAAAGGTTTTTATCCACATGTACAAACAATGCCAGTCCATCAAATAGAAGGAACGAAGCGATTTATTAAGGAAGGGCTTGGTGTTTCCTATTTACCTTATTCCATGGTTAAGGATGAATTAGAGCTAGGAGGGCTGAAGGAGATTCCATCTATTTATATCCAACCGCCGACTTCTAAAACTTATTTGATCTCGAAGGTGGACACAGAGGAAGCCCAATTATTTTCTCGGTTTTTAAAAGCGATGGTGTCCAGGCTATAACGTGTGGCATCATTTCGAAAGGTGGTTTTAAAGTGACAAAAGCAATTATATTCGATTTAGACGGGACATTATTGAATCGACAAGCATCTGTCGAAAGGTTTATTCATCATCAATATGAACGGTTATATGAGTCTCTCTGTCATATACCAGAGAAACAATATATATCCAGGTTCATAGAGCTAGATGATCGCGGATACGTATGGAAGGACAAGGTCTATCAACAAATGGTCGAGACATTTTCTATCAAAAAAGTAACTTGGGAAGAGTTGTTAGCTGATTATGTTAGTAATTTTCATAAGTATTGTGTCGCTTTTCCCAACCTAATTCCCATGCTTGAACAATTGCAAGGTAGCCTTTCGCTTGGTATGATCACGAATGGAAAAGCGACATTTCAGCTAAAAAATATTCGAGCATTAAACATTGAAGCTTATTTTAGCTCGATTTTGATATCTGAATGTGAAGGGATCAGTAAACCAGATCCAAGAATCTTTCAAAAGTCTGCCAATGAATTGGAGCTACCTATAAGTAATTGTATCTATGTAGGAGATCATCCCAGCAATGATGTCAAGGGGGCGCAAGCTGTTGGAATGAAAGCGATTTGGAAGAAGGACCCCTATTTTGGAGAGGTAGAAGCCGATTATATAATAGAGGATTTAGCGGAAATTCCACTTCTATTAGGGATTGGGGAGTAGAATGCTAGAAACGCGAGAAGCTGTGCTCCAATGTATTCGACAAGACTCTTGGATGATGAAGATTTTAAAAAATGCTCAAACTCTCGAACTGCCTGATTGGTGGATTTGTGCTGGATTTGTCCGCTCAAAAATATGGGATCAATTGCATAATTTCTCTGTCCGTACCCCACTTGCGGATATCGATGTGATTTATTTTGATTCAGCTGCTACAGATGAGCGCATCGAAAAAGAGTATGAAAAAAGGCTAGCAGGATTATCTCCCCATATCCCTTGGTCTGTTAAAAATCAAGCAAGGATGCATCAGGTAAGCAAGATGTCACCATATGCTTCGAGTGTTGACGGAATGGCAAAATTCCCAGAAACGGTAACAGCTTTAGGAGTCAAACTCGATGAAAAAGGGGAAGTTGTGTTAATGGCGCCATGGGGTTTAGACGATGTGCTGAAAATGGAAGTCAGACCCACAAAATATTATACAAAAAATAGTGGTAGGGAAGCCATCTATGCCCAGCGTATCGCTGCAAAGAATTGGGCGGGGACTTGGCCTTATTTAAAGATATTTGATACAGATGGAAAACTCATAAGTGACTAATAGGATGAAAAAAGATTAGAGATCTCTACAAATTTTGGTAAATTCGAAGAACAAGTAGAGTATTTCCTCGCAAAATAAGGAAAGGAGCAATTATGAGCATATTGCTCCTATAGAAATATTTACTGTTCTTTGGTTTCCTGTAAAAAGGCTTCTTCCTCTTCCGAGCTCAAAATACCTGTTGCTTCTCCAATTGTGCCTCCCTGTAATTGCCAAATCGCATTATGGTCTTGGTCCACTTTAGAAAAGTCATCTTCTCGCCATCGTTCTAAAATTTCCCTATAAACATTCTTATTCTTTAAATCTGCTTTATCTAAACCTTGCCATAACCAGTCAATACGCTCAGAAGTAATTTCATAAAAACCCCACTTCTCATCAGCAATGACCTTTTGATGGGACATTTTATGAAGGTAATTTCGATAATCTTCGTCTGTTAACTCCTCTTGTGTACTATTTTTCCCGAAAGGATTGGGAGCCTCTGTGTCCACTTTCACTACTTCCTCTACTTCAGAAGTTGAAGCAGCACGGACCTCTGTTCCTCTCCTTTCCTTGTTTGTTTTATCGGCTGATTGAGATGAATCTGTGTATACAAGGATAACGAAAATTCCCACCATAACAACGATAAGTCCAATTGCGGACCAAACGATCTTTTTATACACGCAATAAATCCTCCTTTAGCAAAATAAAGTATAATTGCATAATCAGCTTTTAAAGGGTTTCTTCTTAATATTCGGTATAAATCATGAATTACCTGCAAAATATTAGTACTCGAAAAATAGAGGATCTAGCGTTATAATACTATAGTTAAATACTCAAACTTGAAAGAGAGTGTTACGTATGGGACGTAAATGGAATAATATTAAAGAGAAAAAGGCGCTTAAGGATAAAAATACAAGCCGGATCTATGCGAAATTTGGGCGGGAAATTTACGTAGCGGCGAAACAGGGTGAACCAGATCCAGAGGCAAATCAAGCTTTAAAAGTCGTTTTGGAACGAGCTAAAACATACAATGTGCCAAAAGCAATTATTGATCGTGCCATCGAAAAGGCAAAAGGCGGTTCAGAGGAAAACTATTCGGAGCTTCGTTATGAAGGCTTCGGTCCAAATGGATCAATGATTATTGCTGATGCTCTCACCAATAATGTGAACCGCACAGCGTCCGAGGTTCGATCAGCATTTGGAAAAAATGGCGGTAATATGGGGGTAAGTGGTTCTGTTGCATACATGTTTGAACCCACTGCTGTATTTGGCTTTGATGGGAAAACCGCCGATGATGTATTAGAACTTCTAATGGAAGCTGAAATCGATGTTCGCGATATTATCGAGGAAGAGGACACAGTGATCGTGTATGCAGAGCCAGATCAGTTTCATGCTGTGCAAGAGACTTTAGAACAAGCGGGCATTACAGAGTTTTCTGTTGCTGAATTAACGATGCTTGCTCAAAATGAAGTGTCCTTGACAGAAGAGGACCAAGAGCAATTTGAAAAATTGATTGATGTGTTAGAAGACTTGGAAGATGTTCAGCAAGTGCATCATAATGTAGCATTGGATGATTAGTCTGAAAAGCTGTTCAAAAGGTTCGGAGATCCTCTTTTTGAACAGCTTTTTTGTTTCACTGGAATATCCTATTTAAGTAGACAATAAAGTAACAGCGAATAAAAGCATGCAATGAAGAATAAAGACAGAGTACGACGAATAAACTCCCTTCCATGACGGATAAATCCCTCAGCTTTCACAATTGCGAAAAATACATCTTAATAACGTGAATATCTCGCCAAATTTCGGTATCATTAGACAAATACGATTTTGTAAGCGATAATTTTTATATAGAAGTTCGACTTCCCGATTATGGAGGTGCTACAAAGATGAAAAACGAACAGGAAAATAAAAATCAAATGGAAGATCTGATTAAATCTATATATGAAGCTTTAGCAAAAGCAAAAATTCCCGGAAAAGTAAAAGATAAAATTCGTGTGGAGTTGGATCATTTAAAATCTTTTACATTGGATGCACGACCTGCTCGCTTTGCGATTGTCGGGCGAAGGGGAGCTGGCAAGTCTAGTCTCATTAATGCGATTTTTAGTGAAAAAAGAGCGGAAATCGGTGATGTTAAGGCGCGAACAGGGGCTGGGAAGTGGCATCGCTACCAATCAGATGCCGGGGCGCTTGAAATACTGGACACACGAGGCTTAGGAGAGGCGGATGACCCAGAAGAAGCGTTCTCGAAAGACACTGCATTTGAGGAAGTGCAAGCCTCTATCAAGGAAAAATGCCCGGACGCGATTTTGTTTTTGAGTAAGGCAAAAGAAGTGAGCTCACGGATTGATGAAGATCTACTGCAGTTATTAGAATTGAAGAAGACGATTCAAGAGGTACATGAATTTGATGTACCGATTATTGGGGTTGTAACACAAGTCGATGAGCTAAGTCCAAAATCAGCGGACAAGCCACCATTTGATCATCCGGTCAAACAGGAAAATATTCAAGAAGCGATTCAAGTACTAGAGGAGAAATTGCGCGAAGCGGTTTCGAATCCTGTGCAGGTTATCCCTGTCTCTGCCTATATGGAATTTGATAATGACGAAATTGCTTATGATATTCGTTGGAATATTGATCGCTTATTGGACTATTTAATTGAACAGCTACCAAATGAGGCACAAATGGTATTAGCGAAATTATCCAAGATAAAGTCTGTGCAAAAAAAGGTTGCCCGGCGGTTGGGAAAGAGTATAGCCGGTATAACGGGGGCGATCGGGGCTAGTCCAATTCCAGGACCTGATCTGCCGATTATTACTGGCCTACAAACAACGATGATCGCTTCGATAGCTTTAATTTCTGGTCAAAAACTCGGAAAAAAATCGGTTATAGAATTTATGGGCGCCTTAGGCCTTAACGTTGCGACTGGGATTGTTTTACGTCAGATAGCCAGACAATTGGTGAAATTTATTCCCGTTGCGGGAAGTGTGATCTCTGGGGCTATTGCAACAGCTGGAACCTACGCTTTATGTGAGGCAGCCATAGCTTATTTTATTGATGGAAAATCAATGAAACAGGTTAAGGAAACCTTTGATGAAGAATTTGAAGAGAAGAAAAAGGAACAATGAGATGAGGCGGTCCTTGATTGCCTCATTTTTAATTTCTGAATAGGTGAAAAATCAGGTGAATGGCTTAAGAGAAGAGAGGATAGTGAATTTGGAGGTGGGCAGATGACTTATTATGCTTATTTTGCATCGCATGCACCGTTATCAACGGAAGCAATTGGATATCAGCCAATCCGTGAAAATGTTTATGCTTCTGAGCTTGATTTTACGGGGTTATGGTTTGAGGAAAATATGGATAAAACTACTCAAAAAAGATATCCATTTTCGAAACTTGTGCGTCTTCGCTATCAAACAAGATGCACTTCAAATCATTTACCGATAGAAGGAAACTATCGCCCCAATCATCCATTTTGTAAGAAAATTTCTGTTCTCCTATATGAATATATTTTAAGGGCTTTAGAAGATAGTCCTATTGTGGTTTATTATATTTCATTGGATAGTCATGAGAATGAAGAGTTTAATACGGTTAAAACGGTCCACTTATCGGAAATTCAAACCCATGAGGACCTCCATATCAATGATCGCGATTGTTTGCGAATTATTCGTGACGATCCAATTTTAGAGTATTTAGAGGATGAATCTGGATTTATCTATGTAAATCACCCTGAATATATACAAAGGTATCTAAAATCAGATAGAATGATAAACTATTCTATGGAAAATGGTGAATAATTCTAAGATCTTAAAGAAGGAGTTTTGAATAAGATTGGATATCCCTGTTTTATATGAAGATAATCACCTACTTGTCGTTGAAAAGCCAGTCAATATCCCTGTACAGGCAGACCAAACCGGAGATCCGGATTTATTGACCATGTTAAAAGCAGATATAAAAATTCGATACCAGAAGCCCGGGAATGTATATTTGGGGCTTGTGCATCGACTGGATCGCCCAGTCGGAGGTGTAATGGTATTTGCAAAAACATCGAAGGCCGCTTCAAGATTATCAGACGCCATTCGTAGGCGAGCTTTTGATAAAACGTATCTAGCAATAGTTAGGGGAACCCCACAGGACAAACAAGCCAAATTGCTACATTATTTATGGAAGGACCAGAAGAAAAATCAAGTGTATGTCGTTCCAGAAAATGACTCACGAGGGAAAAAGGCGATACTGGACTATAAAGTAATAGGAGAGGCAAAAGGTATGAGCCTTTTAGAAATCAAACTTCACACTGGTCGCCCTCACCAAATTAGGGTTCAACTCTCTACTATTGGCTGTCCTTTATACGGAGATCAGAAGTATGGGCAAACCGCGAACAAGCCTGGTCAGCAAATTGCTCTTTGGGCATCTGAGCTTGGATTTGAACACCCTACAACAAAGGACTGGGTAAAAGTATCACAAGCACCGCCCCATCATTTCCCTTGGAATATATGGGAATATCAACAACAATCATAAAAAAACGGGATACCCTCTTAATTCAGGGTCTCCCGTTTTCTCTTTGTTTCACATTCTATATGCAGGCAGAACTCTTAGAATACTTGGCAAGCTAAAAAAAGAAAGTCAGAACAAGAGTATAACAAAGACAACAATATAAAACCTCCTCAAACATTAAGTTAAGAGACCTAGTATGATATACTTATGTTGTTAGTCTCATATAAATATAGTACAAGTGACCCATACATGTAATTGAATGCTAAACAAGTTTCATTCAAGAAGAAAGCACAGTATTTCTAGCCCATGTGTTTTGATATAAAGTGGGATTTACCGGAAGGGCTTACAAATATTTACATCTAAAGATTCAATGAAAAACTAAATGGTGTTTTAAGCGATAAGTTTAAGGGGGTGGAATAGTTGCTTCAACCAAAGGTGCTTATTGTTGATGATGACGATGATATTCGCAGGATGCTTCATATGTATTTGGTGAAGAATGGCTATGATGTTTTAGAAGCTAAAAATGGTGAAATCGCCATAGCCCTTACGAAAGAGGAGGAGCCCGACATTATAATACTGGATGTTACGATGCCGGGAATGGATGGATTTGAAGTATGCAGAATAATTAGGCAGAAGAGTGATGTTCCCATTTTATTTTTAAGTGCAAGGGAGGATGATGTTGATAAAATAGTAGGCCTTAGTATTGGAGGAGACGATTTTGTTACGAAACCGATTAGTCCCCCTGTTTTCATTGCCAAAATTAAGGCCCATTTGCGCCGTAGTCAGCAGATAAATGATTCGAAAACGGATTTGAGAAAGCAAAAACTTTATTATCCTGGCTTGTTGATTGATCCAGAACGCTATACGGTGAAAAGAAACAACCTGGTTGTTCATTTATCAGCAAAGGAATACAAGATTTTAAGTCTTTTAGCCATGAATCCTAACAGAGTATATACACCTGAGGAAATCTTTGAACTAGTTTGGGAGAAGAATAGCTTTGGCGATCATAGAACCGTTATGGTCCATATTAGTAATATCCGCAAGAAAATTGAAGCTGATCCTGTAAATCCAGTGTACGTTCTAACTGTAAGAGGAATTGGCTATAGATTTAATGGACCTTAATCTTATAAAAGAAAGATGTAGGCTTGTAGACCAGTTTCCTAAATGATTTTAAACAAGAAAGTTAAAATGCCTAATTCGTATGTTCTTCTTTATGAGCCATATAGGCTCTAATTTGTTCGATCGTGATCCCTGATTTTTTGGCCATCATCATTAATTCCACCCATTCTTTATCTAATGGTTTTTTGGAAGGATAAGAATGACAGGGTACTTTGTTCGCGCTCGTGCTCATACAATCACTCCCTCGTATTATATGTATACAATACACGAGCTTTTCTAAACTGTATTTAAAATTGTTTAAAGATTTGCTAAAGTTTTTCCATCAAGACTAGGAATTTAAATTGGGCTAACAATCTAGGTTTCTTAGTATTAAGAAAGCGGGGTGTGCTAGGTTGAATCAAAACGATGCTTTTTACTTACCAGGCTATGATATGATCGAAACCATGGAGATCAATGAATCTTGGCATTTTGTTAAGGCGATTGAACATCATTCGAAAAGGACATTTATGATAAAAAAAATGGTCCAAAAGCAAATACATCCTCAAGATTTTCAGATGGCTGTTCATGAATATCATATCAAGACAAGTCTTCCTCTAAAGGGGATTTTAAGACCGATTTCCCTTCAGAGACATGGCAGACAGCCCTTGCTCATTACAGAGCTTTTTCCATTTACCTCGTTAGAAAAGCTTCTGCAAAACAAAGATATAAGCATCGATCGTTTCTTTAAGATAGCGATTAAATTAGTCACGGTTATAAATGAATTGCATAATGGCCAGATTATTCATAAGACGATTCAGCCTGGAAATATCTTAATTGGTTCGAAGCAAGGAGATGTGAAGTTAACAGGTTTTCAGCATGCAGTTGCTATAAAACGTGAAAGTTATCGTGCGCATATCAACCCTAGCTTATTAGGAAAAGAAATTGCTTATATTTCACCTGAGCAAACGGGGAGAATTAATCGCTTTCTTGATCATCGTTCTGATTTATATTCGTTGGGCATTGTTTTTTATGAGATGTTAACAGGGCGTGTACCGTTTGTTGGACAGGACTCACTTGAGCTTATTTATGCACATATTGCTAAAAAGCCCATCCCGCCAAATGAAGTCAACGTGGAAATCCCTGAATTCCTCTCCGATATGGTGATGAAATTATTAGAAAAGTTACCTGAATCCCGTTATCAAAGTGCGTATGGACTAAGAGAAGACCTATTGGAATTGAGTCGGCTCTATTCAAAAACGATGGATTCTAAAAACTACTTTACTTTAGCTCAAAAGGACTCTCCTCAACAATTTGATTTAGGAGAAAGATTATTTGGAAGAGAATCAGAAAAAAGGGCACTTATGGACAGTTTTCAAGATTGTTGCCAAGGGAAAAGTGCCTTTGTGCTAATTGCGGGAATTTCGGGTGTGGGCAAAACAGCATTAGTGAATGAAGTGCGGGAACCACTTGTGCGCAATAAGGGTTATTTTATTTCTGGAAAATTTGATTTATTAAACCGACAAACGCCATATGCTCCACTTATAGCTGCGTTTAAGGATTTAATGAAACAAGTTTTATCCGAGGGGGAAGAGAAAACAGCTACATGGAAGGAACGAATTTTAGAGCAACTTCGCTCACATTTACCTATTATCGCGTCCTTATTACCTGAGATTCAATGGCTGGTTGGGCAGCAGCCAAAACCAGAATCAAGATCAGCTATTGAAGTTCACAATCAAATTCTGTTTGCTTTTTATCAATTGATTCGAGTCTTTGCAACGAAAGAGCATCCACTTGTTTTATTTATGGATGACCTGCAATGGGCAGATCAAGCGACATTGGATTTACTACATTATATTTTACTTCATAATAAAGAACAATGTTTTTTGGTGATTGGCGCTTACCGCCCTAATGAAATAGACGCTATGCATCCTTTTAAGATTACAACAGATCAGCTGGCAGCAAAGGATGTGCCACTGCTTACGATTGAGTTAGAACCATTAGAAGTGGTCGCTATGTGTGAATGGATCCAATATCTTTTCCTTTGTACGGATGAGCAAGCTAATCAATTGGCGATGTTTACACAAAGAATAACAAAAGGGAATCCCTTTTTTGCTCAACAATTGTTTCAGTCCTTTTATGATCATCATTTATTAGTTTTTGCTGAGGACAAAATGAGGTGGATCATTGATTTCGATCAATTAACTAAACTGCCTATTCAAGATGATATGGCCAATTATATTATGGAGCGATTTTACCGCCTTCCTTTAGAAACGCAAAAACTTTTAGCTCTGGCTTCCTGTATTGGCAATCAATTTGATCTTCATATTTTAAGTACAATTTTTCATGAGGAAAAAGCCAATATTGCCGAACAACTTATGCGTGCCATCAATGAAGGCCTAATTTTGCCGTTAGATCCAAGGTATAAATGGACTTATCCAGTACAAGTGAAAGAGGGGGAGGAGCAACTTCCGCTTTTGTATAAATTTTTACACGATAAGGTTCAACAGGCAATTTATTCAACTATGTCCTCTGAGGATCGAGAGAAAAGCCATATGACGATTGGGAGATTGCTTGTTGCCTATTATCAACGAGAAAATATACTTGAGGCGCATATTTTTGATATCGTTAATCATTTAAATGCTTGTCATCACCTCCTTGAAAAAGAGGAAATCGTCCGATTGGCTGAATGGAATACGCTGGCAGGAGAAAAAGCCAAAAAGGGTGCGGCATTTAAAGCTGCTCATTCTTTTTACCAACAGGCTTATGAATTATTAAATATAGCTGAGAGGGAACCCACGCAAGTTATATTTTCAAACGTCATCTTGGGTCTTGGAGAACTAGCTTACGCCAATAACCAATTTGAAGAAGCGGAGGCCAGGTTTAACCAAGCGATCAATCTCGTACAAACAAGGGAAGAAAAACTTAAAATTTATAACTTAAAAATCACTCTATATACTCACCAGCATCGTGTGGAGGAAGCGGTTGCCTCAGGATTAACGGCTCTAAGGTTATTTGGATGGCATTTAAATGATAAGCCAGGTAAACTGGCGGTTGCAAAGGAACTTGTTCAGTCTAAACTGATGCTGAGAAATAGAAAAGCGGAGGATTTAAAGCAATTACCGAAAATGACGAATGAAGAACATCGGTTGATTGTCCAAACACTTATCAACATGAACGCTCCTGCTTATCATATCAACCAAAATTTAGCGACATTGTTAATGTTAAAGGCATTTAATTTCATCCTTAGGCACGGAACAACCGATTTAGCTACGCTTGTCTATAATAATTACGCATTAATACTCAGTGCGGGCTTTCAGGACTTTCAAGCAAGTTATGAATTTGGCAGGCTTGCCTTACATCATGCAAAGGAAAGTGGGGACCCTCATTTATTAGGGAGAGTATATTTTGTATTTGGTAGTTTTATTAATCATTGGAAACACCCGCTTATTCATAGTGAACAATCATTAGCAAAATCGCAGCAATATTGTATTGAATCAGGGAATTTTCATTTGGCTGGTGCCAATAGCTCATTTATTTGTATGGCTAGTTTTCTAAAAGGACATTACCTTCTCGAAACAGCTGAAATCATTGAACAGCAATTACAATTCTCTAACCAAATTCACTTTGATTTGTCAAAAGGATATTTAAATGAAATGAATGATTGGATTGCGTACTTAAATGGTCATACATATCGGCCTGATTGGTATCAAAATCAACTTATTGAGGATGAATCGGCAGAAGTTGTTCATTATACAATGCGTTTGCAAATGTCCTATTTGCTGGGTGATCAGCCTGTTGCTGAGCGTTTAATGGATAAATTGAATAAATTAGTGGATCGTTCGCTCACTTTAGTGATTGCCCCGGAATATTATTTTTATGAAGCTTTATGGTTAGTTAGAATGTACCCTAATCACAATCAGCAAAGGAAGTTTCAGATAAGAAGGCGTATAAAGCTCATCCTTGATTTGTTTTATCGCTGGAAAAAGCACGCACCAGAGAATTATGAGCATAAATATTTGCTGATAAAAGCAAGGGAATTGCAGTTGAAAAGAAAAGTGAGTCAAGCAGGACATTATTTTGAACAAGCGGTCAACTTGGCACAAAAAAATGGATTTAATCAGGATGAGGCGGTTGCCTGTGAATGTGCAGAGAACCATTACTGGGAATGTGGTTTCCTGCGTTTTTCCAAACTGTATTTATCGGCTGCCATCAAAGCATTTGAAAAGTGGGGAGCGTCTAGAAAGGCCGGGAAACTAAGGGAAACCTATTATGAAAGGTTCAGTGAACATCATGAAGAGCTATTCGACATCAATCAGTCAACCGCTTCATATCTTGACATGACAACGATTTTGCAGGCGGCAAGAACACTATCGGGAGAAATGGTGATGGAAAAATTATTGGCAAAGCTAATAAAGATTGTCTTTATAAACAGTGGAGCACAACAAGGATTACTGTTTTTGAAAAGGGATGATCATTTGCAGCTTGTTGCCAAAGGGAAAGCTGATGGAGAGGTTATTATTGTAGATGGCAATTTGCAAGAAGATTACCCACGGGCGATTTTTAATTACGTGGAGAAAAGCCTTGAACCCATTGTTTTATATGATGCGAGAAAAGAGATGAGATTTCTAAAGGATCCTTATATAGAAACATATACCCCTATATCTGTTCTATGCTTCCCGATTTTACATTTAGGGAATCTGACGGGAATTTTATATCTAGAAAATAATACATTAGCCGGAGCCTTTTCAAAAGATAGAATCGAAATTTTGAACGTTCTTGCTTCACAAGCAGCTGTTTCGCTTGAAAATGCTGCTCTATATGGAAGTTTAGAGAAAAAGGTACGAGAAAGGACAGCTCTTCTAGAAACAGCACACAATCATCTTGAGAAGGCAAATGAAAAATTAGAAAAAGCAGGGCAGATACGTCGCCGTTTTCTCTCTGATATTTCTCATGATTTAAGATCTCCTATCACTTCTATTCAAGGATATATAGAAGGAATATTAGATAGAACTATTGCCCCGATTGATCATGAAGAGGTACTGAAAAGAAGTCATCATCACATTGTAACGTTAAATCAGATGATTCAGGACTTATTTGAATTGGCCAAAATGGAGTCAGGGGAGATTTCATTTGAAATGGAATATATTCCAGTAGATCAACTATTTGTTTACCTTAAAAAGCAAATAGAGGGAGAAATCCGAGGAGCAGGACTGCAATTTGAAGCAAAAATTCAAGACCCAGTCCAAGAAGAATACCCTTTAGTTGAAGTAAATGAGAGGAAGTTGGAGCAGGTTCTCCAAAACCTTGTTGCAAATGCCATCGCATTTACGAAAGCTGGTAAGATATCCTTTGAGCTAGTTTATGATAGGGATCTGCGCAGAATATCCTTCATGTTGAAGGATACAGGGCGTGGTATTCCTGAGGATGAACTCCCGTATATATTTGATCGCTTTTATACCAGATCAGCTAATGGGAATGGTTTAGGTCTTGCGATATGCAAAGAAATCATTCGTTACCATAAAGGTGAAATGGAAGTAGCGAGTGAAGTAAACGTAGGAACTTGTTTTACCTTTCATCTACCTGTGTATGTTTTGCAAGAGCATGAGTTATTGGATTTCGCGTAACCATTTTCCTCTGGAGGGGCAAGTATATTTTTTTCAAGTGTAGTTAAAAATATACAAAAATGGAGCCTGGAGTGAGGATGGATGATTGTACTGGACACAGAAATTGAAGGGAAAACAGCAAAATTTGGTGAGATGATGGAGCATCTTTGCCCTTTAGGCTATTGTCTTGGGGGAAATTGGGATTATGATAAGGGGCATTTTGATTCAATATTATGGCGAGAAGGTGGAGAAACCATCTATATGCGGATTCCTTTCCATGTTGTAGAGGGGATGCTCGATGAGTATCGCGCTCGTATTCAATTTGATAAACCCTATGTAATCAAACATGTTGTGAATATTGGCTTAGATCGAGATGAGAGCTCTTTACTTACGACAACGGGGGTAAATCAGTTTCAAGAACCACTTGATCGAGATGGAGATATTCAGCGCCCACAGAAATGGGAAGAAGTAGGGGAAGCAGCCATTAACGAAATCTTAAATGGAATTCACCCGATTTCATCTTGATGGAAAAGGCCCTCAGAAGAGAAGGGCCTTTTCAGGTATAAAAAGTCATAGAGGACGGGACGAAAGTGTCTTCATCATAGAAAAAGCCGAACCACTAACTTGACTATAACCCACTCCGGAAATATACTTCGCCTTCCGGGGTCTTGCCGGCCTCTCATTTCCGCGGGGGTCTATGTATATTTCCTCCGTTAAGGTAATAAATTGTTCGTCTTCAGCACTTAACATTTTAGTTTTGTCCTAGCCTTTAAGAAGAATGATAGAAAAAGTCGCTCATAGATCTATCTGCTGCACAGAAGGGTTATATGTGTTTACTTTAGTGTTGAAAATCCTGCTAGGCATTTACTTCCCTTCATTGACCGGGATGGCGACATTATAATACTCTTCTAATGTAATGTCTTGCTCAAAGATTTCCTTCGCCATTTCCTTTCCAACATAGCGAATATGCCATGATTCATACATATAGCCAGTTAAGTCTTCTTTCCCCTCTGGATAGCGAATGATAAATCCATATTCATGAGCATGATCCGCTAACCATTTAGCTTCCGCCGTATCTGCAAAGCAATCCTCAATCACACATTCTGCAGATATACCAGAGATATCAATTGCTAAGCCTGTTTGGTGCTCACTATGCCCTGGTCTAGCACTGTAACGATCTGCTTCCTCTTTCCCATCTGCGTTTACATAATTATTGTAAACCGTCATTTGTGTTTCTTGCGAGCGGTACCCTGAAGCACCCGCTAAGTAAATATCATCTTTTTCAGCGCCCGCGAACATTTTCTCTAATGCCTTGGCAGCCACCTTTCGCATTTTTCGCTTTTCAATTTTCTCCGAAAAAACAAAAGGGACATCTGGATAGACTAAATCGTCGGGCTCATAATTATCAGGTAATTTGTATTGTTTGTTAACGAGAATGGAGGTTTCCTTAGGCTCAGCCACAACTTGGATAGCTTCATCATGATACTTGGTTGGATCCACCTTGGGTGCATTTGCATAAGGATTATCCTTTTCTTTATCTTTGCGTTGATCCTTTTTATCCTGATCGGGAGTTTGTTCCTTTTCTGCTGGAGGCGGATTGTCTTCCTTCTCAGAGTTGTTGTTTTGTTTGTCTTGATTTGAACTAGGCGCAGGATTTCCTTCCATTAAAAATCCATCACATCCTGCCAAAATGCCCCCGGTTAAAAAGGAAATAAAAGTGATAGATAATAAGATTCGAAGTGATTTCATTATATGTTCCTCCCAATATTCTATTCTAACTGTTTTTTGTGTCAATTTCCAATCCCTTTTATGTTTAAGCATTATTGTTTTGGTAAAAATTTTACTGAATGGGAGTAAAATTTACAAACTCAGAGAAATATGGTTTACTTAGTAAAAGACCTTTTAGATTTGGGGTTATGGGGGGACGAAATTGGTTGGCTTAAAAGATATAGCAAGAGCGGCAAATGTGTCTGTTTCCACTGTGTCGAATGTGTTGAACGGGAGAAAGAATGTTGGCAAGGAAACGAAGGGGCGTATTCTAAGGCTTTGTGAGGAAATGGGATATCAGCCGAATATTATGGGAAAAAGCCTAAAAACTGGTCAAACGAATACGATTGTGTTTAACTTTAGCGATTTTGAACGAAGTTTTTATTTGAAGATCATTAAAGGAATCCATGATTATTTAAGTGAAAATGACTTTGATTTAATCGTTTGTACGACTAATTCAAGTAAAAACTTTATGCGTGGTAACTTCACAAGAGGAGCCATTGTGTTGGATAAAAAGATGGCTGATTCCTTTCTTACATCAACAGCAAATAGCCAATTTCCCATCGTCGTCATGGATAGAATGCTTGAAAGCGAAAACATTAAGAGCGTGATTACAGAGAATTATAGTGTGATGTCCGAATTGACTCAAGTTCTGATCGATAAGGGATTCCGCCATTTCGGATATCTTGGTGGGATGGAAACCTCTCTGGATCATCAGGAAAGATATCAAGCATTTACGGATACGTTAGCTAAGAATAACATTACCTTTCAAAGAACAAACTATTACCACGGAGATTTCTCAGAACAAAGTGGCTACCGTGCAACCAATATTTTAATTCTTAGTAATCAATTGCCGGAAATTCTCATGTGCGCAAACGATAATATGGCAATTGGGGCGATAAAGGCACTCAGGGAGAATCATTATGATATTCCTAAAGATATATCGATTACTGGCTTTGATGATAGCAGCAATGCGGAGAATTTTGATTTGACCACAGTCACGATTCCGCGTTATGAAAGTGGGTATATTGCTGCCAAGGAATTAGTAGAAATGATTCACGGGACAGCCAATAAAGAGGACTTTAAAATTACTGCAAAAATACATTGGCGAGGGAGCGTTAAATAAAGTGGAACTCCTATTCAATATTTTTTTCATCTCCCCACTTGTTTCCCTCAAATTCTTAAATGGAGGTTTACTGCTCATTCATTAGGGATAAATAGAGAGATAGTAGAGCGAATATGATTATTCGTTCTTTTTTATGAATAAAAAGGTAAAATTTATTTAATATATAAGGGAGGGTAAATAAAAAAGATAAAAATTTTAATAAAACGTGGATAAATTTATTGACTTTCGGAGTGAAAACGCTACAATATTAGTATAACGTTTTACCTATTATCTTATAAGGGGATGAAGATGTGAGAAAGGTAAACAAAACATTTACTTTTTTAATGGCTATATTGATCGTTGCTGCAGTTGCTTTGGCAGGATGTGGCTCAACAGATGGTGGAGGTGGAAAAGGGAAATCTTCTGGCCCAACTATTACAATCTTTAATAGTAAGGTTGAAATCGTCGATCAATTGGAAGCACTCGCAAAGGAATATACAGAGGAAACAGGTGTGAAGGTGGAAGTATTAGGTGCTGCTGGTGACCAATATATGCAGCAATTGCAAACGAAACTAACGAGTAATCAAGGTCCGTCCATTTTCAGTGTAAGTCCAGATAAAGCTGAAAAGCTTAAATCTTATCTTTATGACCTGAGCAATGAAGATTATGTGAAATATATTGCCCCAGATATGGAATTGAAAATAGATGACAAAATTGTTGGTATTCCATATGGGGTAGAGGGATACGGAATTATATATAACAAAGATATGGTTGACCCTAAAGATGTGACAGATTATGATTCCTTTGTAAGCGCATTGGAAAAGTTTAAGGATCAGGACATCAATGGTTTTGGGCTTTCTCAAGAAGCTTATTTCCTTATTGGCCATATTTTAAATACGCCATTTGCTTTACAAGATGATCCACTTGCCTATATTGAAGAATTAAATAAGGGTGAGGTGAAAATGGCGGATACAAAGGAATTTCAGGATTTTGCCAAATTTATGGAGGCCATAAAAGCGAATGCAAAGAACCCTGTCGAAGTGACTTATGATGGTGAGATTGGTGATTTTGCTACTGGTAAATCAGCGATGATTCATCAAGGAAACTGGGCATATGGAATGTTCGAGGATTATGATTTAGATTTTGAACTGGGAATGATGCCTTTTCCGCTTGAAGGAAATGACAAAATTGCTGTTGGGGTAGGAAATAACTGGGCAATTAATAATCAAAAAGATGAAGAAGAAATTAAAGCAGCCAGTGATTTCTTGAATTGGATGTTTACAAGTGAGACAGGACAACGATATATTGTCGAAGAATTTGGCTTTATTCCAGCAATGACAAATATTGAAGCAAAAGATCTTGATCCATTATCCCAAATTGTGCTTGAAGCTTCCAATAGTGGAGAAACCATTACTTGGGCACATAGTTATTTTCCAGCAAATGTGGTGGTCAATGATCTTACACCGGTAACACAGGAATTTTTCTTATCAAAGGATATGACAGGTCAGCAATTCCTTGAAAAACTAGATGCTGCATGGGCAAACGGTGTGAAATAGGAGCTTGTTAAAGGCAAATTGAATAATTCGTGAACAAAAAAGGCCCTTCGTGAAATGTATGTTATCGCTCGTGAAAATACATTAAGGCGACGGGCCTTTCACTTTTTTAGGAAAGAAGGGATTGACTTGAATAAGAAAAAGATGGACAGAGTTTGGTTTGCACTATTCACTGTTCCACTACTATTAATTTTTGCTACGGTTGTCATTATTCCATTTTTGATTGGGATTTATTATTCGTTTTTTGATTGGGATGGTATCCCTTCTAATCCGAAGACCTTTGTGGGATTCGGAAACTTTGTGCAATTATTTGATGATCCCCGTTTCCTTAGTTCTGCCTGGAAAACAATTAAATTTACGGTATTAGCACTTATTTCTGTCAATGTCATAGGGGTTACTTTTGCGTTATTGGTGACTACGAAGCTGCGGACATCGAAAGCAGCAAGGACATTGCTATTTATGCCTAATTTGATTGGTGGCTTAATTCTCGGTTATATTTGGCAATTTATTTTCACAGATGTTTTTAGAACAATGGGAGAATCAACTGGAATGACAGGTGTTTTCTTCAATTGGCTCTTAGATTCAAATTATGCTCTTTATGCACTGGTGGCTGTTTTTACATGGCAAATGGCTGGTTACACAATGATTATTTATCTTGCAGGTATTCAGGGAATTCCGAATGAGTTAATAGAAGCGGCCCGCGTTGATGGTGCTAATTTTTGGCAAAGACTAACGAAGATCATTTTTCCATTGTTAATGCCATCTTTTACAATTGCATTGTTTCTCACTCTCGCTAATGCGTTCAAGATTTATGATGTAAATTTATCTTTAACGAATGGAGGACCGGTAAACTCCACGGAATTATTTGCGATGAATATATTCAATGAAATCTTCGGATACAGTCATTATGGATATGGACAAGCAAAGGCAATTGTATTCTTTGTTGTTGTAGCGGCCATTACATTAACACAGGTTTATATGACGAAGAAGAAAGAGGTGCAAATGTAAAATGAAGAGAACAGGGAAAATAGTATCGGAAATCTTGCTTGTTTTAGTTGCACTTGCTTTTTTGTCACCTGTTTATATCATGCTTGTCAATTCATTTAAAAATCGGGAAGAGCTTTATAGTAATGCACTTGCCTTTCCTTCCCAATTTAGCTTTCAATACTACCAAACAGCAATGGAAAAAATGAATTTTCTTCTTGCGTTGAAAAATTCTTTGTTTGTAACGATTGTTTCTATTATTATCATTGTTATTTTGGCGTCCATGACAGCTTGGATGTTAGTGAGAACAGACAATAAATTGAGTAAGGTTATTTTTATGACTTTCGTGGCAACCATGCTTATTCCTTTCCAAACATTAATGATGCCTTTAATGGAATTCATGGGGATCATTCGCGATACACTTCATATTCCAATGTTGAATACCCACGGTGGGTTAATTTACATGAATATTGGTTTCCATGCCAGCTTGTCTGTTTTCCTTTACCACGGTTTTATTAAATCGATTCCGGTTTCCTTAGAAGAGGCGGCAACGATTGATGGTTGTTCAAAATTTGGTGTGTTTTGGAGAATTGTCTTTCCGATGCTTAAACCAATTACTGTAACTGTTATGATTTTGAATGTCATTAGCATTTGGAATGATTACCTCTTACCATCCTTGGCACTCTCTGATAAGGCGTTGCGAACTATTCCGTTAACAACCTTCTATTTCTTTGGAGAATTTACGATCCAATGGAATTTAGCGATGGCAGGCTTAACCATGACGATTATTCCAGTTGTTATCTTCTATGCATTTTCACAAAAACACATTATCAAAGGGATTGGTGAAGGAGCAATTAAATAAGAAAGAAGTGGGGTATATGGAAAAGTTTACTGAAATCTATAAGACAGCGATATCTTGGACAAAGGAAGCTGGCAAAAATATTAAAGAAAGTCTGGGCGAGCAGTTACATGTGGAGTATAAGACTTCTGAAGCCGATTTAGTAACTGAGAAGGATCGCGAAATTGAAGAGTTTTTCATTCATAAAATTAAAGAACGATATCCAAGTCACCATATAATTGGAGAGGAAGGGATGGGAGAAGATACTTTCTTCAATCCAATGGAAGAGATTGTTTGGTTAATTGATCCGATTGATGGGACAACAAGCTTTGTCCATCAAAGGGAGAACTTTGCTATTTCAGTGGCCGTATACGAAAATGGTCACCCGCGAGTAGGCGTTATCTATGATCCCATTAGGGAAGAGTGCTACCACGCCTTACATGAGCATGGTGCATTCAAAAATGAGGAAAGACTCAAGAAGGTAGGAGAGACTACAGTAAAGCATTCTCTTTTAGGGATTGATAGCGGTTGGCTTGTACCAAATGACCAATATGATTATCGGAAGTTTCATTCCTTAATTAGAGATCTTAGAGGAACAAGGGTGATCGGATCAGCTGCTTTGGAAATGGCTGCAGTTGCGAGTGGAAAGCTAAATGGTTTTATAAGTTTACGGTTATCTCCATGGGATTTTGCCGCAGGCTTAGTTTTATTGGGAGAGCTGGGCGTTACAGCTACTACGATTGAGAATAAACCAATTAATCTATTTGAGAAAACATCTATTTGTGCAGGCAATCCAACTTTTCATAAGCAACTTATGCAGAAGTATCTAGGAGAAGAGACAGAGAGTAAATAATTTTTGAAGGGTATGTATGACATGAATAACAGGAAGCTAGTGTATGAAATCTCAGATTTTAGTCTAGAAAACGATGGATTATTAGTGAATGAAACTTTATTTCACAATGCGAACGGATACTTAGGTGTCCGTTCTAATTTTGAAGAAGGTTATCCCGAATCATTTCAGTCAATCCGGGGAAGTTATATTAATGGCTTTTATGATTTGGCTGCGATGAAGCAGGCAGAAAAACTTTATGGGTTTGTCGAGGAAAAGCAGACAATGGTGAATGTGGTTGATACTCAGGGGATAAAGCTAGGGATTGACCAAGAGCTTTTTAGTATGTTCGAAGGGGAGGTACTCAAGAGTTCGCGAACATTGGATATGGGAAAGGGGATAACAAGAAGAACTATTCTTTGGCGTTCTCCTAAAGGTCATGAAGTCGAAATCGTTGTAACAAGAATGGCATCCTTTGTTTTACTACCTCTATTTACGATCCAATATGATGTCACAGCTAAGAATTTCTCAGGGGATCTCCAATTTCTTTCTTCGCATATTGGAAATGTCCAAAACTATTTCAATCCAGATGATCCACGGGTAGCGGGAGAGAGCTTTCGCCATATTCATGTAGAGAAAGTGGAAGAGAGGGATGGTGTTTCCCTGATTCAATCTCGAACATCGGCATCTGCCTTACAAGTTGTCACAGCGGTTCAGCATCGCTTGTCAAAGGAAGGGGAAATCGACTATCTCAATCATGGTGAATCGATTGACTGTGAGTTGAAAACATCGATTGAAGCGGGGGAGACAGTTTCTTTAAGCAAATATACAGTTTTTTCCGATTCGATTCGTGAAGAAAATCCATATGCCCATGCTTTACAAGTAATGGAAGAGGCAACTGCTGAAGCCATTGAAACGTGGTACCAGAAGCAAGAACAGTTCCTAGCGAACTACTGGGAATATGCAAGTGTGGATATTGACGGTGATGAAGAATTAAGCATGGCTATGTATTATAATCTCTATCAGTTGCTACAATCAGCTGGAAAAGATCAGTATAGCAATATTGCTGCTAAGGGTCTGAGCGGCGAGGGTTATGAAGGCCATTACTTCTGGGATACGGAAATGTATATTCAACCGTTCTTTTTGCTGACTCAACCGGAAATGGCGAAAAGTTTAATTCAGTATCGCTATAATATTTTAGATTCTGCTCGGGAGCATGCTCAGATTATGGGGCATACCAAAGGTGCTTTATATCCTTGGAGAACAATCTCTGGGAAGGAATGCTCAGGATATTATCCTTCAGGATCTGCGCAATACCATATTAATGGGGATATCGCCTATTCAGTAATCAATTACTATCTAGTAACCAAGGATCTCGACTTTATTGCAAAATATGGAGCAGAAATGATCTTTGAAACAGCTCGATTATGGCTTGATGCTGGTCACTTTTATCAAGGCCGATTTATGATTCATGATGTGACAGGTCCTGATGAATATACTTGTGTTGTTAATAATAATTACTATACCAATGCTTTAGCACAATACCATTTACAATGGGCCGTGAAGTTTTACAAGCTCTTGCAAGCAAATGATCAGACAGCTGTACTAGAAAAAATTCAATTATTATCTGGGGAAGTGGATGAATTCTCCAAAGCAGCAGAGCAGATGTATCTGCCATATGATTCAGAGTTGGATATTAATCCGCAAGATGATTCTTTTTTAAGCAAGCGAGTTTGGGATTTGGAACAAACGCCAAAAGATCATTTCCCATTATTACTCCATTATCATCCTTTGCATCTCTATCGTCATCAGGTATGTAAACAAGCGGATACGGTATTGGCTCATTTTATTGTCGAGGATGCGCAAAGCTTACGTACGATTGAAAACTCCTTCCATTATTATGAAAAGATTACTACCCATGATTCCTCTTTATCGACGTGTATTTTTAGTATTATGGCGGCTAAATTAAAGGAATATGAGAAGGCATATGATTACTTCGGAGAATCGGCGAAGCTTGATCTGTTTAATACGCATAAAAATACCAAGGACGGTATTCATACGGCGAATATGGGCGGAAACTATATGGCGATTGTCTATGGATTTGCAGGCTTACGCATTAAGGAAACAGGCTATCATTTTTCTCCGTTTTTGCCTGAGAAATGGACAGGTTATGAATTTAAAGTTCATTATGAAGACAGTGTAATCAAGGTAAAGATCGACGCGGAGTCCTGTCAGTTCAGTCTTGTAAGCGGAAGTGAAAAAACGATTCACGTATATGGACAAGCTTATCAACTAAAAGAGCAATTGAGCCTGTCGCTGGAGGGGAAATAAATGAAGCATAGATGTGCGATTTTTGATTTGGATGGTGTCTTAGTCGATACTGCAAAATATCATTATTTAGCGTGGAAGGAACTTGCTGACCGACTTGGTTTTTCCTTCACCCTTCAGGATAATGAACGGCTCAAAGGTGTGTCGAGAATGGCCTCGCTCGATATTTTATTAGAGGTTGGTCAAATGACAGAGCGTTTCACGCAAGCGGAGAAAGAAAGTTTAGCAGAGGGGAAAAATAATCGTTATGTGGAGTTTATTTCTAAGCTAGATGAATCAGAACTGCTGGAAGGTTCTCTCGCTTTATTGGAGACATTAAAAGCAAAAGGGGTAAAAATTGCTTTAGGTTCCGCAAGTAAGAATGCAAACATGATTTTAGAGAATGTCGGGATTACCTCTTTCTTCGATGTGATTGTCGATGGAAATGCTGTCTCCAAGGCAAAGCCAGATCCAGAAGTATTTACATTAGGGGCAGATCAACTAAATGTGCCTTACAAACAATGTGTTGTGTTTGAGGACTCACAGGCTGGGTTAGAAGCAGCCAAAGCGGTTGGAATGCTTGCGCTCGGAGTGGGCCAAGGACAGGATCTCCCTCAAGCTGATGTTGTTTATTCAACTTTAAAAAAATTCCCGGTCGAGGTATACTTTTAGAAGATGTTCAAAAAGTCCGATAAAAATGACACTGCGAGATAAATGAACTTCGACTAAGCACCGACACGCTCTGTGCAAGTCCGTTCCTCGGAAAAGAAAACCACTTTTCCGAGGAACGAAGTGGATTCGGGGAGGCTTTCCTTGCACTCGAAATTGCGCCTCCTCGAATTGTCGACGTACGGGATGTACTAAGTCTCTCAAGCGTTTACGATTGACGTCAGCGCTTTATCCTCCTTTTTGAACACGTACTTTTATGAAAAGAGTAGGGGTGTTGTGCATTGATCCATGAAGTGATTCGAATACAGACTGAGCAATCAGAGGCAAAGCTTTATACGTATGTGTTGGACAACTCACCAGAAATTGACCAAAACCGAAAAAGGCCGGCTGTCATCATTTGTCCAGGTGGCGGGTATGTTAAGACTTCTGACCGTGAGGCAGAGCCAGTTGCGATTCGGCTGAATGCGATGGGGTTTCATGTCTTTATTTTAAGATATAGTGTTCAACCAGCTATCTTCCCAACAGCCTTAACTGAACTGGCTACAGCAGTAGCTCATGTGAGAACAAGAGCGCAGGAGTGGAATATTGACCCTCAAAAAGTAATTGTTTCTGGCTTTTCAGCCGGTGGGCATTTAGCCGCAAGTCTCGGCGTTTTCTGGGAGAAAGAATTTTTAGCTAAAAGCGCACAAGTCGACAAGCAACTCTACAAACCAAACGGACTTATTTTGAGTTATCCTGTCATCACATCGGGTACTCATGCTCATCAGGGCTCATTCGACGCTTTACTAGGAGATCAGCATGAAGAATTACGAGAGAAGCTTTCCTTGGAAAAGCAGGTAAATGCTGAAACACCACCTACATTCCTATGGCATACATTTGAGGATGCTGGTGTCCCGGTGGAAAACTCGATGCTCTTTGCTGTTGCTTTAAGAAAGCATAGCATTCCCTTTGAGTTACATATTTATCCTAATGGGGGACACGGACTTTCCTTGGCGAATGAAGAGAGTATGAGTGTTCAGAATAATTTTGGTATCCAAGAAGAATGCCAAAATTGGATTGACATGGCAGGGGTGTGGATTCGGAATTTAAAATAGGGGATGGAAAAAGATTGGTCAGCATGATGCTGCACCAATCTTTTTTATGACTTCGTAATAGCGAGGAATTATACTAGGTCGGCAGAAAATGTCAGAACTGATCAACCTCTCTTACTCTAATTATGATAATATTTACATTGATACATAAATAATAGGATCGTAAAAATATAAAGATGTCGAAATGCGCTTTGTTGGGAGGGACAGTATTGCCTGAAGGGAACAATCAACAGTCGATCACACATGTAGATTATGAAAAACATATTTTTGAAACATATTACCACGATGTGTATAAGGCTGTTTATTTTATAATCCATGATCAGTACCTCGCTGAGGATATTACTCAAGAGGCTTTTATAAAGGCATTTCGAAATTTCCATAGCTTAAAAAGAGATACGAAAATAAAAGCGTGGCTTGTGACGATTGCTACACGAACGGCGATTGATCATATAAGAAAAGAAAAAAAGCGAAACGATTATCTCACAGATGACGTCTATATATTAGATAGAAATTCCAATGAAAATCATTCTGGGTCCCCTGTAGAGGGAAAAGTGGAAAGACGGATGCTCAAACAATTGATTAAAAGATGCATTTCTGTTCTAAGGCCCCCAGCTTATAAAGAAGTGCTGCTGCTGAAGTTTGAGTACGACTTAAAGGAGGAGGAAATCGCAGCATTGTTGAATATTAGCCAAAGCGCGGTGAAATCTCGCCTTCATCGTGCGAAGAAGAAGTTGAAAAAAGAATTGCAAAATCATGATGAGTTTAGGGATGGTGGTCATTTTGAGTAAAGAAAAAGGTGATTCTCTGGACCAACTGATCAAAGAAGTGATTAATGAAGAGATGGAACAGACGCCAACTCCCACGTATTCTTCGGGAGAGGCATGGGAGAAGCTAGAAGAGGCTCGGAAGAAACATCCTGTTCGTCAGCCGAAAAGCTTCAAGAAGGTGTGGATGTATGCAGCATCTATTCTGGTTATTCTTGCCTCCGTTACACTATTCTCTACCTCTCAAGGTTTAGCCTCCCCAACGCTAACCCAATTTTTCCAAGAGGCTCAAGGAAAAATGGCTCATTTATTTTTGAAAGTGGGAGAGGATACAGGATTTGGCAATCCCCCTCAAACAGGTGAATCAGAAGATGGTCCAGTCGTAGTGGAATCTGAGTTTGAATCTTTGCAAATGAGTTTGCAAGATGCACAGCAGGAAACCGCATTTCCAATTGCAGTGCCCATCTATATACCGAAAGCCTATCATTTGGAAAATGTGACTGTTATGAAGGAGGAAGATGAATTAAGTACAGACATTCTTTTGCATTATGAAGGCACGGACGAGAAGGGCTTTGTGATCAATCAGAAAGTAGTTGCTGAGGCCTTTGGGATGGGAGCGGTATTTGACAATGAAGACGCCAAAATGGAGAATATAATTGTGAATGGGCAACAAGCCCAGCTCGTAACTATCCAAGATGATTTCAGTGAGTTATTTTGGGTAAAAGACGACCAAATGTATTATTCCATAAGCGGAGATTTGTCAAAACAGGAAATTATAGAAATTGCGGAATCGATGGAATAAGAAAAGAGATGAAATGACTCCCTTTCTAATCTTGGAGAATTATCTGAGATCAGCAGGGAGTTTTTGCTGGGCACAGCTCTAATTATCCGAAAAGAAAAAGAACTAGTGTGAGAGAATTCTCTATCATTAGTTCTTTTTTTGTCATTTATCGTGAGTCTAGCTGATTATTTCACTTCAATATAGGTTGAAACACTAGTGGCACTTTCCGTTTTACTACCTTTTTGTACCCAATGGAAGCTTGAGGTTCGATACCTTCCTTTTGCTACGGTTAATTTTTGGCTCCCTGCGGCAACAGTGGACCCATTAGACTTGTACTCACCTAAATTGGATAGGTTAATCCAAGCGCCTTTTTGCGCGTCCCATTTTTGTAAAGTAAGTCTTACGCCGATGACATCAACAGATGTACGTGCTATTGTATTGCCGCCGACAGTGACAGTCGCACCTGATCGACTAATGGTACTTTTGCCACTACTTAAATATTGATTAGCAAAGAGCTGAATGGAAGAGTTTTCGATGCTTCCTTCCCCATAGTTTGGATCGCTCGAAGGCTCCCCTGTTGTTGGAATCATAGAAGTATCTTCATTTTCAGCGGCAAAAGTGGGACTGGACATAAAGACTACCATGAGAACAGCGGACAACAGTGATACTAAGAACTTACTTTTCCTCATTGTACTCATCCTCTCCTATATATTCATTATAACTAACGAATAAGTAGAGGAAAGGTTACGACTTTTATGAAAGTTTTTGAAAAACAGTTCTAAAGGACTAAAAAAATCCGTGTTTAAAAATGATAATCGACATCATCTGCCAAAACAATCCCAAAATACGTTTGCAATGCTTGTTTGTATTCGTCATTGGAGGCTGGCGTAAAAGCATGCACTTGATCATCTGTAAAAATGCGAAACTCCTTACCAGATACAGAATTTCGGCCTGCTTTTGTACGGATGGCTAGCATGGCTTCTTTCGTGAAAATGGAATCAGGTGCATGTTCACACCAAAAGGAGGCCATAATATAATCCTTTGCCAGCTGCGGCTCTTCCGTGAAAGAAAAAATCTCTCGCCACTGCTCTTTCTTTTTCTCATACAGCATCCAGCCAAACTCCGGAACTTTTTCAAGTTTATATACTTCATTTCCCTGAGTCTGTATCAACCCTTCCACCATTTCGATTGGCCTTATTGGGACAATGCCACCAACACCGACATCACATAAATAGAATTTCCCCTCTGCCTCTACTCTTAAAACATGATGACGACGCTTTGGAGGTAGATTTGGCTCATCTCGCCAAAAACGAGCGAAGTAATCGGTCACAGAAAATCCAAGTTCACTCAATAGCCAGCTAAATAAAGCATTAAGCTCGAAACAATAGCCACCCCTTCGTTGGATCACGATTTTTTTATACAAATCGGCGATGTCTAATGATAACGGGATCTTTTGTAAAATATCCAAATTTTCATATGGGACTGTATGTAGATGATTTTCTTGCAGCTTGGCTAGTGTTTGAGCACTGGTATCCAATATCCCTTTATACCCAATCCGCTCCAAATAAGCCTTTACATTTAATTTTTCTTGCATCCTCATGCCCCTTTCCCTTTTTTAAGCTTACACTTATTGTAGTGAATGCTTTCAGAAAAGGGAAGGGGGGAGTGGAATCAATGCTCAACACGATGCCGGTGACTTGGCAATCGAATTGCGAGAATAACAACCAATGAGCAAAAGATCAGACAAACTAGCGCGACATTATGTAAATGCTGCGTATCGAGATGGCGATTAAAGGCAAGGCCAAGCAAGCTCGAGGAAAGAATTGATCCGAGATAACGACTCGTTTGAAACAGCCCTGAGGCAGAACCCGTATCTTCTGGTTTTACATGTTCATATAATGCCGTTTGCATAGAAATATTATTAAATCCATTACTAGTTCCTAATACAACCATAATCACGAGCAACCATAACAAGGGAGAGTTTTCTTGCAAGGTTAGCAATAAAGCTGTTCCGATCAATAAGATGATCGCTCCGATAACAAGTGGCCTTTTGGAACCATGTTGATCGATCATTTTTCCAGCGAAGGGGGCAATGATGACGCCTGCTCCGGCAAGAGCCAACATAATCAAGCCGGTATTTCTTTCGCTATAATGATGAACCTGTTGCAAAAAGGTCGGAAAACCAAAGAAATAACAATAATACACTAAGTTAATACTAATAAATTGTAAGTAGATTAAGGAAACCGTTGGATTTCTTTTTAATGACGGTAGGTCAATAAAAGGTTCTTCTTGTCGCTTTTCATACTGATAAAAGCTGATCGCACCCAATATGAAAATGCCTAGTGCCCACCAATGAATTTTATTTTCGAGCGATAGAAGGAATAAAATCAATCCAATGATCGTTAAAATAAATAGGAAAATGCCAATAAAATCAATTCGTCGTAGTTCAACTTTTCCCTGGCCAGTGTTCGGTAAAATAAAAATAGCCAATATAAAAGCAGTAAGAATAAAGGGGAAATTGATAATAAAAATCGATGGCCAATCCCAGCTTTCAATTAAAAATCCACCAATTGAAGGGCCAAAGGCGGCAGAGGTGGAAGCGAAAATAGACAAGGTGGCTAATGCTTTAGCCTGTCCCTTTGTAATATGTGTGCGCACCATACTCATTCCACTTGGAAACAAGGTTGAACTGCCGATCGCCATTAAAGCACGACAACCGAGCAAAAAGGGGAAATTAGGTGAAAAGGGAGCGAGTATGGCAGAGCAAGCGACAAGCAATAATCCGGACAAAAATAATTTTTTCGGTCCAAACATATCACTTAATTTTCCCATCACTGGCTGGCCTGCAGCACTTGCAATGTAAAAAATGGAAATCAGCCAAGAAGCGTCTGCGAACGTCAAAGCAAACTCATGCTGCATCCGAGTTAGTGCCACAGAAATCATCGATGAATTAAGCGGATTAAGTAACGTACCTAGACCAATAGTAAGGACAAACAACCATGTTTTATGTGTTTTTACTGCCAAAGTCATCACACCAATGCTGTCAAAATAGTATACCAAAACAACTTAACGCATTTTACGTATAATTTCAACTTTATCCCAACTTCAAGAATTCGAGAAAAACGTTAAAAAACCTAACTTGGTCACCAGAACCATTTCTGGTAAATCCAACTTATGATATAGAAACCTGAACCAAGGACAATATTTCCCCATCCCAAAAAAAGGATGACTCTTTTTTCCTTTTTCTGGTTGTTTGTTGAATGGGTTTTTACATCTAATAGGAGGATGATTATTCCCGTTAGAATGAAGAGGCTAATCAGGTAGTAGCCATAGCTGATATCCAACATGTCCATGAACTCCTTTCTTGAGCGAACTATAGCATTGTTTAATTAGATTTAATACCAGATTGCTGAATTTGGGTGTCCACCTCGATGTCAATGTCAACCTCTTTAAAAACCTGCCGCCAATTTTCTTTTGTTTTTATATGTTTCTTCCAATAGGCAGGTTGTTTTGCTCGTACGTGTTCACCGAAACCAAAGATATCAGATTCCTCTCTTTGCATTTTTCGGATTAATTTTTTCAAGGAGGCTGTTGTAGCCTTATTTGTTTGTTTTTCAATTTTTTTGATTAAGTCAATACTGGCAAGATTCACATCACTTTTTGCATCTTCATCAATTTCATTTTCGTAGCGAATTTTAATACGGATTTTAGGTTTCCCGTCTTTAATGCTTACTTTCATTCTGGAATAACGGCGAATAGCGCGTACTAGTACCTTGTCGTCAGTGCCTGGAACGTTGATGAAGACTCCATAACCTCCTTGCTTTTCCCCAAGGATGCCCATGAGTTGGCCAATTTCAATCGGCTCAATCGTTCCTTTCATTTTATCTTCATGAAAATAAGCAAATCCTTTGATCGCTATATTCTCTGCTCTGTGTATTTTTAAATAGGGCAAAGCTCCATCTTGTCCTTTACTTGAGAGTGTTCTCCAAAATATTCCCATATCGGAGGAGGGAATTTTCCCTAATTTTTCAGCATTGCCCACCATATCTGTTAAATATAAAGCAGGCACCCGTTCTAATTTCGGTGCGATTTCCATATACTTTTCTGCCTTTTCCTCCGAAATGACCATCCACGTCGTTCTTCTCACTTGCGCATTTCGCCGGAAAAAGTCATTGAGTTCCTTCACTCCCTCTTGGGCAATTTCTTTGTTGATAACGAGAATGCGCAGATGACCTAAAAATAGCTGGTCGGCTAGCTCTTGCTGTAAATTTAATAAAGCATCATCGACTGTATGACCTACAGTGCTAATCACCCACACTGGCTCTTGTTCCTCCCCACCTGTTGTTTCAGGACCTAAGGGAATTCGTCCCGGAACAGAAACCTGAGCTGTGATCTTCAGCAACTTTTCGGTTGCGGGCTGGGAACCAGGCATGTGGGTAATATATCCCTCTTCTTTTTCTTCACCCGGATCGGCTTTATCGATCGCAATCGCCAGTACAGTGGCCCTTTTTTCAATATCTATACTATCCCAGCATCCTCCGAGGAGTGGAATCAACAGGGAAATCATGAAAAAGACAAGAATTGATTTATAGCTCATTTCCCTGCTCCTTTCCTCTTCCTCTTTGGTACTTTGCGGATTTTGGCGACAATTAGTAGAATAAATGGAAAAATGAAAGTGAGGATAAGTCCCAATATGCCAAATACTTTAATATATCGATACATTTCGATCGTTTCAACGGGAAACATTGCAACGAGGAAAATAATCGGCAATAGAAAAAGTGCTAGCGCTTTATGGTCTTGTAAGCGCAAAAATTGCTTCAGCGCTTGGGTCGTCAACATATAATTCGAAAAGATCGTTGTAAACACTGCCGTTACCCAAATGGCCAAAAAGACGACATCAAGACGTTGCAATGTATTGCCGGGAAGGGAGGTGGCCCGCGCGAGCCCTAGTGTCGGCCACATGATCGTTTTTATTTCTTCTACTCCAAAGAGGGCGATGGAAGCGACAATAATCATGATGAAAAAGCCACCAGAAATGGTTACTCCCCAAAAGCTAGCTTTTAGTGCCTTTTTCGGCTTCTGCATAAGCGGGATTAGGATTGCCAAAACAAAAGAGCCTTGAAATAATGCTGCTATTTCTGGAATACCTGTCATCATTTTGAAGCCACTTCCCAAAATTGGTTGGAGAAAAAGGGTATTGGCATCCTTTAGAGAGACCAATGTAATAATTAATAGAGGGACTAATATAACAGGTAAGTAGAAGCTATGAATATAAGTAAAGGTGTTCATATCTCCCCGAGTAAAAATCATGGCCATTACTAGCATGACAATCACGGTCACTTCAAGGGGCGTTCTTGGTAAGACAGACGTTACGACTACTGCTCCGAATTCCCTCGCTGCAAAACCAGTTAACAGGATAAAAAAGGCGATAATCAAAAAGATATATAGCCACCCCAACCATTTTCCAATGATGTGTTCACTGTACTCCACGAACGTTTCATCTGGAAACAGATTCCCAAGCTTTGCAATACCCCACATCCCAGCAAAAACGAAAATGGTGGATAAAAGAGTTAAAAGTGGAGCTCCCGTATCAGCTGATTGTACGGAAATAAGGGGAAGTCGTAAAACCCCAACCCCGATGATGGTACTAACTAGTATCGCAGTTGTTTGGCCAACAGTTATATTTCGAGTTGGTTCCATTGTTTCTTCCCCCCATTATTTGTTTTGCTTATTCAATGGATCAAGAGGCTGGCTGGGCTTTGATTTAATCTCTTCTTCGCTCACTTTTACACGGATGTTATTTTTCGATTGGAACATTTTCGGTCTTTTCGGCATCCACCAAAAAGGGAATCGAATCACACTGTCCTTCATACCTTGCGTATTCCAAGGAGAGGTTGGACTAAGATAAGGAACACCGAATGATTTTAGCGAAAGCATGTGATTTAAGACCATAATCAATCCAACCATTAGTCCATATAATCCGAATAGTCCAGCGAGAATCGCTAATGGAAAACGGAGTACTCGCAAGGCAAATGCGGCACTATAGACCGGAGTTGCAAACGAGGCAATTGTTGTAACCGCTATGACTACGACTGTGATCGGACTTGATAGGCCTGCTTGCACCGCGGCATCACCAACAATTAAAACACCAACAATCGATAAAGCATTCCCGATTTGTTTTGGTAACCGGACAGTGGCTTCCCGCAATATTTCCATTGCTACTTCTAAGATCAGCACCTCAATGACGGCGGGGTAAGGGACCCCCGACCTCCCACCTGCGACAGCTACCGCAAAATCAGTCGGTAATAATTCCGGATTAAAGGAAATAAAAGAGACATATAAACCTGGAACAATTAGGGAAAAGACAAGGGCAAACATGCGAATGAATCGTTGAAAACTGCCCATTGCAAAACGGGTAGAATAATCTTCTGTTGCCTGATAGAACTGGTTAAATACAGCAGGCATTAACATAGCGAAGGGAGAGCCGTCGACGAGGATGGCTACTCTTCCCTCGATTAAGTTTCCAACCGCACTGTCTGGCCGTTCTGTTAATAAAGTTTGAGTAAAGGGAGTATAATGATTATCTTCAATATATTGCTCGATATAGCCAACATCTAAGACGGCATCAATATCGATCTTCTTAAGGCGTTTTTCTACTTCATCAACTAGAGCTTGATCACTTATTCCTTTTAAATAACAAATCGCGACTTTAGATTTCGTTAGCCTTCCAACTTTTAGCGACTTTACACAAAAGTCTGCTGTCGGTAATCGGTAGCGTAACAGACCAATATTCGTTCCTAAGCGCTCAATAAAGCCTTCCCGTGGGCCAATAATGACTTGTTCTGTTTCAGGCTGAGAGACAGCTCTTTTTTCAATATAACGTGTGTCAATATGAATGGCTTCATAAGCACTGTCTATTGCAAGGACCGTTTCTCCTGCTAGAATGGCATCCACTAGCTTTACTAGATATGATTCCTTTCCAAGCTGTCCATGATAGATAACTTGTTCCGATAGAGTGGAAAGTATTTCATCTGGTTCAAGTTCCTTGATCTCGATCTGGTTAGGCAATTCCATTAATGGCTTTAACAATTCATGGTTGATGGTTTGCTGTTCAACGAGGTTGGAAATATAAAATAAAGCAGCTGAATGTGTCCCGTAAATAGAAAACTTGCGAATAATAAGGTCATCATTATCTCCTAATAATGATTTGATAAAAGCAATCGTATCATCTAAGTTTCCATTTATCTCATCATCCTTATACTGCTCAATGCGAGAATGAGGAATATTTACATGCGTTTTTTTCTTTTTTTTTCTTTTTCGTTTCCAAAGCGACATAGACATTCCTTCTATCTCCTTGTGATTATTAAGTCTATTGTCAGTATGTGCAGTGAAAGGGTAAATATGTAAGCTGAACTTTCGAAATAGAAGATCATCAAGTGAGGACAGTGTGACATAGGCTATTAGTTATGAAATAAATGAAGATAAGGAAGTAAAAGATAGATATTATCCTACAATATCATTTATACTGTATATATATTTTTAAGAGGATGCTTAAAGAAGTCTGGTTGAATTTTGGCTTCTTTAAACACATATTTAAAAAGGAAAGGTTGATGTCTTATGACACAGTCTAGTTCGGTAAAATTAACGTCTTTATCTTCAAAAGGAGGATGTGGCTGTAAGATTGGTCCTGCGGATTTGTCAGAGGTGATTCGAATGCTGCCACCTGCCAAGCATGATCCGAATTTGTTGGTTGGCCTTGATACGAGTGATGATGCAGGGGTTTACCGACTCACGGATGACTTAGCGATCGTTCAAACGTTAGACTTTTTTACACCTATTGTCGATGATCCTTATGCCTTTGGTCAAGTCGCAGCTACCAATGCGATTAGTGACATATACGCGATGGGAGGGACACCTATCACTGCGTTAAATATTGTTGCATTCCCCATCGCGACATTAGAAAAAGAGATTTTGGCTGATATTTTAAAGGGAGCGGCAGATAAGCTTCAGGAAGCAGGCGTCACTTTAGTTGGAGGTCATTCAATCGATGATCAAGAGCCGAAGTTTGGCCTTGCTGTGACAGGAACCGTTCACCCGGATAAGGTTAGAACGAATGCTGGCGCTCAAGCAGGAGACCGATTAATTCTAACCAAACCAATTGGGGTAGGGATTTTATCGTCTTCTTTGAAAAAGGGCTTATTGAAAGAGGAAGAAATCACTAATCTAACAAACGTAATGACGACTTTGAATAAGACAGCGGCAGAGACAATGGCTCATTATGATATTCGTGCTTGTACAGACGTTACAGGTTTTGGATTACTCGGCCATGCTTCTGAGATGGCAAAAGGAAGTGCAGTAGGCTTGCATATTAAAAAGAGCCAAGTACCTGTGTTGAAACGAGTGAGAGAATTGGCTGAACAGGGTGTGATACCTGGTGGTACGAAAAACAACTTTTCCCACTTAGAAGGATCAGTTACTTTTCCAGAGTCGATAGATCAGGTAGATCAATGGATTTTGTGTGATGCAGTCACTTCTGGTGGGCTACTTATTAGTGTAGCGCATGATGATTCAGAGGCATTATTAGCAGACTTACAACAACATGGGGTAGAGGCTTCCCTCATTGGTGAGGTTGTGGAGGACCATACAGGGCACGTGATCATAGACTTTTAAATGATGGAACAAAGACAGAAAGGGTGAGCTGTCCGCGCGAAATGTGATCAGTTTGGTTACATTTTATGGAAATGGGGATAATAGGCAAAATGCTATTAAAATTTCGATCCCAAAAAAGGACACCGATATGAAAAACAGTTTAAATATTTATAGGAAAGATTTGAAAAATATTGCCACCAATTGGGCTGCCATGATCCTTATTGGTGGGCTTGCCATTTTGCCTTCATTATATGCATGGTTCAATATTGCCGCCATGTGGGACCCGTATTCTAATACGGGGAATCTTCCCATCGGCATTGTCAACGAAGATAAAGGGGCAACCGTTCGCGATCAAGAGATTGATGCAGGGAAAGAAGTCGTTGACAATCTTAAGGATAATAAAAGTATGCAATGGCATTTTACCAATGGAAAAGATGCCATGGATAAAGTGGAATATGGAGATTATTTTGCGATTGTCATTATTCCTGAAGACTTCTCGGAAAAGTTAGGAACCGTACTATCAGATGAGCCAAAGAAGGCCCAGATGGAGTATTATGTCAATGAAAAGTTAAATGCTGTTTCACCGAAAATAACCGAAAAAGGCGCATCTGTTATAGCGGATGAAGTGAGTAGTAAATTTGTTTCAACAGTTAATGGAATTATTTTTGACCTATTTAATAATTTAGGTATTGAATTAGAGGGTAATTTACCGGATATTGAGAAGTTTGAGGATTATATTTTTACCCTGGAGGAAAATCTTCCGGAAATTCATAGAATGTTGAACGAGTCGTTAGGTGATGCGAATTCTGCTGGGGACATTCTGAATAAGGCGCAAGGAGCGCTTCCTGAAGCAAAGGAATATACAAATACTGGTTTAACGACGATTAATCAGACCTTGGGCTATATGAATGAAGCGGAAGAGCGTTTAAATTCGATCGCACCGAAAGTGAAAGAGGATGTCGCAAAGGTCCAATCGATCACTGATCAAATCAATCAGCTTTTAGATAAAGCCAAAGAAAGCAAGATTGATATCAATGAAGGAAAAAAAGTACAGGAAAATATAGAACAACAGCTTGATAATGCGATTGCCACGTTGAATACAGTTGAGAAGGCTTTACAGCAGTTACAGGATACCAATGCTCAATTATCTCCACCATCTGATGAAGAGGCAGAGGCAGGGGAAGGGCAGCCATCCGATCAACTTTCGCAGGAACAAATAGATCAAGCGATTTCCCAAACAGCCGAACTGCGGCAATCATTGGAACAATTACGTTCTGATGTTAATCAAATGGATCAATTCTTAAATAATACAGAAGCCGCTAGTAAAGTAGTCGATCAAATTCATCAAACTGCAGCAGATACAAACATCAAGCTGGACGAATTTGTGAAAGAATATCAAAATAATATTGAGCCGACAATTTTAGAAGAAGTAGGAAAAGCCAAGAGCACATTAACCGGAGCCAAGGGAATTTTGGAAGAAATTCAATCGACCTTGCCAGAAGTGGAAAAGGTGTTGAATAGTACTCAAAAGAACTTAAAAGAAGGAAAAGGCATGCTTGAATATGCCTCCGGCGAATTTCCGTATGTCAATGATAAGGTAAAACAATTAGCGAATAAGATTCGAGAGGTGCAAAAGGATACAGATATTAATGAAATTATCCAGTTATTGCGCAATGATCCTTCTGCGGAACAAAGCTTTTTTGAAGAACCAGTATTGTTGAACCAAAATGAATTGTTTCCAATCGAAAATTATGGAACAGGCATGACGCCGTTCTATACTGTATTAGCGGGGTGGGTAGGAGCGTTATTACTTATTTCCTTGCTAGCAGTGGATGTGCATAATGAGGGTTTATACACTGGGAGACAAATTTACTTTGGACGCTTTTTCACATTCTGGACGATTGGTATTGTGCAAACGATAGTGGTAACATTGGGAGACTTATTTTTGATTGGCGTGAATGCCAAGCATCCTGTTTGGCTTGTCTTATTCGGTCTCCTCGTTAGTTCTGTCTTTATTTTAATCGTGTATTCTCTTGTCTCGGTATTTGGAAATGTTGGAAAGGCATTAGCCATTGTGTTGCTTGTTTTACAAATTTCGGGATCAGGCGGGACATACCCTGTTGAGTTGTTGCCTAAGTTTTTCCAAGTTATTAATCCCTATCTGCCTTTCACTTATGCTGTTGATTTAATGCGTGAAGCTGTAGGTGGAATTGTTTGGGGAAGAGCGTTAAGAGATATTGGTGTACTTATCCTTTGCGGAGTGCTTGCGATTATCTTTGGAGCATTCTTAAAAGAGCCCATTAATAAGAAGACTAAAAAATTCTTAGAGAAATCAAAGGAATCGGGACTAGTTCACTAAGAGTAGGTTATATGTGAGGGAGAGAGGTAAAAATCATGCATCGAAACATAACGATTGAGGAATTGCTGAAGTTAGCAAATCAGAATAAAGTGACGATGATTGATGTCCGCTCACCGTCAGAATTCCAAAATGCTACGATTCCAGGGAGCATTAACATCCCTTTCTTTACAGACCAGGAAAGGGCTGAGATAGGCACATTATATAAACAAGTGAGTCCAGAGGCTGCGCAAGAGCGGGGGTTAGAAATAATCTCCGCAAAGCTCCCTGCATTTGTCCAAAGCTTTAAAGAGATTGAGGGTGAAAAGGCTGTATTTTGCTGGCGTGGAGGCATGCGCAGCAAAACGACGGCGACTGTACTTGAATTGATGAAGATCCATGTATTGCGCTTAGAGGAAGGATTCAGGTCCTACCGTAAATGGGTTGTAGATCGATTAGAGACAATCGATTTTACTCCACATGCTTATATTTTAGATGGAAATACAGGTACAGGGAAAACAGTCATTCTGCGGGAACTTCAACAAGAGGGATTTCCGGTGATTGATCTAGAAAAGTTAGCTAATCACCGCGGGTCAATCTTTGGTGGAATTGGTCTTGAACCGCATAATCAAAAGGTGTTCGATTCTTTGTTAGTACAGAGGATGGACCAATTAAAAGACTCCTCCTCTGTTTTGCTTGAGGGAGAGAGTAGAAGGGTTGGGAAGGCCCTTTTACCTCCTGTTATAGAAGCATTAAAAGACAAAGGTACCCATATTTTCATTAATCTGCCGATGGAAGAAAGAATTCAAACGATTTTAGATGATTATCAGCCATGGGAGCACCAGCAAGAGTGCATGGAAGCATTTCAGCGTATAAAAATGAGGATTCATACACCTATAGCGGAGGAAGTGGAACAAGCTTTACAAAATGAGAACTATTCCTTGGTCGTCCGTCGGTTACTAGAATACTATTATGATCCTCGTTATCAACATGCAGCTGAACAATACCCGGAAGCACAAAAGATCACGATCCATGTGGAGAATATTGAAGAGGCAAAAGAAAAGATTCAGCAAATCGTCAGCAAACAGCGGATTTCCCATAGTGGGTAATCCGCTGTTTTGGCTTACAGGATGTGAGTTAGAACAGTGCTGCGTCGTATAGACGACGAGTAGTAGACGAAGTGACAGGACGGCGCGAACTTAGCTGTTCATCCTTCCCCATCCTTATCAGGCTCCAAGCTTGTCCAGCGTTCGTTAAACAAATTGAACTTGTACCCCTAATTCCTCCAATGCCCGCATATCTAGCTTTTCCGCTTTCTTTCCAGTAATGATATCATGGATTTGGTTAGAACTTGCCACCTTATGTAAGGAGACATTGCCAATTTTTGTATGATCTGCTACAACAATGACTTGCCTCGCTGCTCGAATCATCCCTCGTTTTGCTGATACAAGGGATTCATCAAAATGAGTAAGCCCCTTCTGATGGTGCAGAGCTGGGGTTCCGATAAATGCTTTATGGACGTGTACTGTTTGTAATACCTCATCGGTGATCATCCCATTTAGCATATAACTCTCCGGAAATAAAATCCCCCCTGTCACAATCACCTTAATAGAGGGAGTCGATCGAAGGGTTGCGGCAATATTAATATCATTTGTGATCACAGTTAGATTTCTTTTGTTCGTAATTGATTTCGCGATATGAATAGTAGTTGTTCCAGAATCAAGGATAATATTTTCTCCATCTTCAACCATTTGTGCGGCCGATTGTCCGATTCGTATCTTTTCTTCAAGCTGAGCGGATTCTCGTTCTTGAAAAGGAGGTTCTGAGTGAACCTCTTCCTCCATTATGACGCCTCCATGCGTTCTTTTTAAATGACCCTCTTTCACAAGTATGTTTAAATCTCTTCGAATTGTGGCTTCATGAACTTGGAAATGCTCTGCTAAAGCAGAGACAGTGGCTACACTGTGTTCTTTAAGATATTGCAAAATATGTTGATGTCTTTCTAAAGGAAGCATTACCTTTCCTCCCAATCTCAGGATTCTTTCTTCTATCATAAACAAAAAAGAATGAACATAAAAGTGAAACTTCAATTAGTAGGGAGTACTGCCTGTCCTGCGGGATAAAAGGGCAAGAGATAGCTTCTTACATGGCATCACTTATTAAAAAAAGAAGAATTATATCGTTTACAACGATTTTATTTGCGTTATTATGTTGATATTTTTTCATTTAATGAATATAATGTACAGAAACAGGCATAAATAAACATATGGGAGGGATACATTTGAATTTAATTGATTCAAAGGCTTATAGATTAACAGAGCCAGGTGAGATTACGGAGGTGATGCTTCAACATGAACTTTCCAATGGCTATGTGGTAATTAAACCATTCTTAGCTAGTGTATGTCATGCAGATCTTCGTTATTATACGGGACAAAGGAGAAAAAATGCCTTGAAGGAAAAACTGCCAATGGCTTTATTCCATGAAGGGATTGGGGAAGTTGTGCTCTCAAGAGATGATTCTTTGCAAGTCGGTCAAAAGGTTGTTATTGTCCCTACCATTCCAGGTCGGCTCTTACATGAGCGAGAATCAGAGGAAACAGGAAGATCTATAGATGATAATTATTCCAAAAATGGTGTTTTTCTTGGAAGCGGTTACGATGGTATTGGGCAAAGCCAATTGATCTTACCAGCGGAAAATGCTATTCCGATTCCTAAAGAGGTACCGGATCGCATTGCCTTGCTTGCTGAATTAAACTCTGTATCCCTGCATGCACTTCGTTATGTTCAAGACGTGTTGCACGAGGGAAGAGTAGCTGTATTTGGGGATGGACCAGTAGGGTATTTAACCGCGGCTATGCTTCATTATATTTTTAAAATTCCAAAGGAAAAACTAATCGTTTTCGGAGCTGTAGCGGAGAAGCTAGAACAATTTAAGTTTGCCAGTACGTATCTCGTTCATAATTTCGATTTTAAACAATATCCAAATGTGACAACTGTTATTGAATGTACAGGAGGTCGGTTCAGTGAACAGGCGATCAACCAAGCGATCGATTTAATTGAACCGCAAGGAAAAATGGTCCTGCTGGGTGTAACAGAAGAAAAAGTTCCGATCAATACGAGAGATCTTTTAGAAAAGGGATTGACCTTGTATGGGAGCTCTAGAAGTACAGCAAAAGATTTTCTGCAACTGATGGAGGCCTTTCGAAGTCATGAGTACCAACAAGCTTTGAGGAAGCTATTACCGGATCAAGACTATCTTATTCGGCATGCAGAGGATATGAAAAAAATGATGGATGAAACCGCAGAACATAAAGGTTGGAAAAAAACTGTTATGGCTTTTGAGTGGTAGCCTTCCTCTATA